>CAIUMP010000001.1 GCA_903900335.1 uncultured Ignavibacteriota bacterium
GTAGCCCCCTACGTAGTTAAAGTAATCCCTTACGTATGGAGAGCTAAGCCATTCCATCCATACGCTTGACATCTCCTGAAAGAATATCTCGTCGCTGTTGGGCTGACCGTAGCCGGAGAATTGAACGACATGAAAAAACTCGTGGAAGACCGTCACACGAAGTGCATCGTATCCATGTGTGTAGTATATGTTGCTCTTGAAAGAGTTGTCAATAATACAATAGGCGCGCGTTCTGGAAACACCGCTCGCTGAACTGGCCAATGAGCCATTATCAAGCCAAAAGGTTGCTCCGTAGTAGGCCCCGTTCGGATCGAGATGAACGGGCGAGAGATAGATGTCGTAATGTCCGTTCATCGTGAACTCGGGCGCGCTGTAGCCAAGCACCCCAACTTCGAATTCATACGCGCTGTCGGCCTCCATCGCTGCCCGCTGGGCGTAGGCCGGTGCGGTTACGCTGTCCGTATCTTTTGTCGTTGCATCAAAGTGAATGAGGAAGCGATGCGAGGGCGAGAAGAGCGAATCTGGAAGACTCTTTGGTAGTGCGAATTGCGGAACAGCGCCTTTCGCGTGAATGTGATTAAGCGGAGTGCCGCACTTGATGTCGTGCTCCCGCACTGTTTGCGCACACAGACGATCTGAGCAAATCAGGAATGCAAGAACGGAGAGGATCGAGAGTATTCGTGTTCGCACGTTTTGAGAAATGGTGGAATCCGGGAGTGCGAAAATACGAAGAATGTTCGAGGCACTCAGGAAAAGATCGTTAAGCGCCAGACAGCGTGGACAATTAAGTTCCGAACAGCGGAATCTATTGGAGAAAATAAATATTACTTACCATCACAGTATTTCCAAAAAGTGTTGAAACATATGAATAGTCCCATATTAAAACGCGCGAACCGCGAACCGCGAACCGCGAACCGCGAACCGCGAACCGCGGCTGAGGCTTAGTCTTAGGCGGGCATTGCCTTTCGTTGTTTTATTTTTTGCTGTGTCGTGTCGGCAACAGATTTTAGCTCCGCAGGCCAACCATGCCCGTTATACCATTGCCATGAAGCAGGGAGGTGCTCTGGAGTATGATGAGACCGTGACGGATAGCACCGTCCTTCCAAGCCAGTTTGCCGATAGCTCTGCTGACTTCAAAAGCCTTATTTCAAATGCTCAGACAACAACTTACCATGTGAGGGTTACGGTGCCAGATTTGAGTGTCCCTTATTTTCAAACTGAACGGACTATCACAACACCATCCATCAGGGATACTTCGAAGTCTGCGGCAACGCAAGTATGGAAAGTGAAAACGTATGGGACGAGTTGTTACGAATATGACGCGAATAATAACTTGATAAATTCATTTTCGATCACTGCCGACACCGCCGATCTTGAAGGACTCCCGATGCTCGCCGTGGACACGGTAACCGCGAATGATTCTATGCGCTCAATCGTAACAACAGGAATAACCTATGCAGGACAGTCCGCATCAACAACAGGCACGGAGATAATTGCTTCCGGCCCAATACCAAACACATCGTCAACCATGACGATCTATCTGGATAAGACGAATCTTACGGAGGATAGTTCGCAGGTGGTAACTGACGGAGATGTAAATTATTGCAGTCGTCAGACGTACACGACCGTGGGAGGCTTTCGCATCGCGACCGGAATTGTTGCAATAACACACTGTTCGGTACCCAGCGAAACTCGGACTTCCTATGAAGAGACTTCGAATGGATTCGACATCTCGTTCCTTTATCAATCGACCCATGTCAAGGCAACCACCATCTCGAACATCCAATTACCATAAGAGGCTGATCATGACACAAAGAAGTAATCGCGCTTTTACCATTACAGTTTTCGCCATTTTTGTTTCGCTAAGCATTTTTGGCGATCTCCGAGCTCAAGCAACACAGCATCACTTCTTCATACACGGCTGGTCACAGTCGAATACGAGCATGCAGCCACTTGCGGACGATATGAAATCTTCCACGTATTTAGGCTGGGGGGAAAGCCCGACACTTCCCTACTATGCCTCATTGACGAATTCGAGAGGAATTGCATCAGAAGTCAGCGGGGCAGGAGTGAGTGTCCATAGCCAGCTTCACTCCGATCACATGTTCGGAAATTATGTCGGTTTGGGTTATTCTGCGGGTGGGTTACACGCCCGATATGAGGCCCAGTCAGCGGGAAGCACATTTATCCAGGGTATTGTAACGTTACACACTCCAAACGCGGGAATCCCTCTGGCAAGTGTCGGAATGCGTAACTGGCTTATTGTAGCATTAATGGCAGCTAATTCAAAGGGTTCAGTCGACTTAAATGTATTTATAACGCCCGCTATGCTCACAGCCAATACTTTTGGATCGAGCACGTTCGATGGCCTCGTACAGGATATGATCCCTGGTTGCTCGTTCCTGAACACAATAAATGGTACTCAGCCAAACATTCCAAGGGTTGCTGTTTGGGGACGCGTTGCGGATCAACAATGGGCAAGTTTTCAAGATGCCGTTAATGGCCCGACGAACTGGCTGAACCAGCAGGGCTTGTACCGGCGAACCGGAGCTATGTGGAATCAGTCGGCACAGGCCAATCAATCACAGTATCGATGGTATAAACCTTGGACGTATGGGCATAAGGCAGAAGCTATGCTTGATTGGATGGTGAGTGATATGTGGAATAATAAGGCCTCAGCAATGGATGACATAGAAAGCGCTTGGGAAACCGCCATCGGCAGTAAGGGGCAGTCTTCTGATGGATTTATTTCTGTGTCATCACAGAAGGCAATTCCAAACGCTACATCAATCATTCAAGACAACGTTGCGGGTAGGTATATTAACCATGGTGAAGCCATATTAGACATTGTCTTTAGCGGTGCTCATGTTGAACGTCTTGCTATCTATCACGCTCTTCAGACGGCTGGAGCTCAATAGTGCAAATACCATACTTATCATCGGTTTTTCTTCTGCTTGGGATGCTTTCGTCAGGCTGTGAATCTCCGAATACACATTTACCAGTTATCTTGAATCCCAAGGATACCCTGAGAGCCGATAGCATGCGGGTTCGATGGGCAACTCAAATACCCTTCAATCCAAGCGAATTCACCGAGTCACGACTAAGGCCAGCAATTATTGATGATTCGCTAATCATATTCGGTTTTTCCGAAGGTTTCGTGTGTCTGAATATGAATACCGGTGCGATCAAGTGGCAGACACAAATTGGACTAACACTCGGGCAGAGGATTAGTGTATGGGCCGCACTTGACATGATCATCGAAAATGGAAGAATCTACACGTTAGCGTCGAACGATGCGGTTCGTGGTTCAAAGGCCTCGGCAGTTTGCCTATCTGTTACGGACGGACATCTGAATTGGAGGCATGACATTGCACCTGAAGAGTCCTTCGCGTGGCAATTTAGTAAGTATTCCTCTTCTCCTGATGCAATTTATTACTCGACACAATCGAGCCACGTTGTTGCTCTGTCTAAATCGGATGGTTCGGTCTTATGGGATTCACCGAATGGGGCGTACAAACCGTTGAACTTTCAGATCTATCAAGGAGAACCCACCTATAAGAACGGCATACTCTATGTTTGCTCATCATTCAATACCCCCGATGGCTTCCACAACGATGGTGGGGTTGTTGCCCTCGATGCAAAGACAGGGAATGTACTTTGGAAGAAGATGTTCCCCCATGCCGATTCCTCCTCAGGATATTACAATCCTGCTCTATTGAATGAGAATCTTATCCACGCTCCTCCGCTGCCTACGCAGGATGGATTGATTCTTACAGCGGGCTTCTGCATCACACTAATGGACGATACCGGACGCTTCGTTTGGATGAAGGCTCCTAACATTAATGGAAATCTCTCGATCTACGATTGGCAGCCATTCCTCCAAAATGGGAAACTGTATGGATATAATAACGGCAATGGAAATTATTTTACATTTTGCATGGATCCTCACACTGGCTCTATGAGTTGGATACAGATCGCTTTGAGCCCTCCTGACGGTGCCACCGAAATCTTCAATTCACCTGGAATTGATTCAATTTCGACATATATAATCAGCGACGCTTTCCAGATTTTTGGCCAAAGCCTTGCGGACGGTCATCGTGATTTGTTTGTTGATCCTCGATATTATAGCAAGGGTGATTATGTTCCAGGTGGCGAGATTCTCGTGCGCGGTAACCGATTGTACTATCAGACAAGAGATACGCAGGATTACATCATATGCTTGGAGCGTCCCTGATAGTTTGCTGTTGTTTTTCAATCAGCTGGTCAAAAGTCTCTCCTCAAGCTCCTTAAAATCAAGATTACCATAGAACACACCCCATTGCAGGATCTCCGTGTAGCCGATCTCATTCATCGGTGTGCCAGCCGAGAGGCGCTCGGCTGCTTCGGGAGTATCGGCCGCGATGAGGGTTAGTCCCCCACCGGTGTCGTTATTCCATCCTCCACCGCCACAAGCAACGAGATTACCGCCAGCATATAACTCGCGAAGCCAGACCATCAATCTTGGGATGCGCGACTGGAATTCTTCGTCCGTGCCGGTTTGGTGGAATAGGCAAGCGTAGATCTCTTTCATCTCGCTTTCTTCTTTTTACCCTTGGTTGGCGGAACAACTTTTGGCTCGGAAACCCGTGTGACATGCCCCGTAACATTTCCCTGATTGGCCTTGACTTCGAAGTGGAAAGTCGTCGTGGCTTGCGATGCAGGTGAAACTCCAGCGAGGTGCTTTAGCAAGAACTCTGCTGTGATCTGGTCAATGCCGTAAGGTGACCTTTCCTGTGTCGTGGTGCGTGCAACGCTGTCGTAGCTCGAAGTGGGTTTCCCCTTCGCTGTAGATTTTGAAGTCGCTGCGGCCTTTGGAAGTATCAACTCCAGAGCGTACTTACCTGGAGCAAGATAACTGAACTTATACGCCCCATCCTTATCGGTGGTGGTCTGGTCCGGTGATCCACCCTCTGGCGTAAGACTCACATTGATCCCCTCGATCGGAGTGGTAATGGGGGCGGGAGCAGCGTCCTGCGCACTCGCAATCCGGCAGAATAGGAGAAAAGAGCCTACAAAAATAGCTAATGGGAGGAGTGGTCGCTTCATGGTTTTGTCTTGCTAAGTATCAACCATGACGCAAACACGAGACCGGCCCAACTTACTCCGCCTCTACCTGCGCGTAATCCAATTCGACTGGTGTCTTGCGTCCAAAGATGGACACTTCAACCTTCAACTTCTGCTTGTCTTCGTTGACTTCCTTGATCTGTGCGCCAAAACCAGAGAATGGTCCATCAATGACCTTCACAGGCTGTCCGAGGAAGAAGCGAATTTCTGGCGACTCCATACCACGCTTTTCTTCAACCTTACCGAGGATGCGGCGCATCTCGTCTGGCTGAAGCGCTGCGGGCTGGTTCTTGGTCGCACCGACGAAGGCGACGACACCGGGCACGGAGAGAATAAGATCGATCAGCTTCTTATCGAGTGCTGCCTCGATCAGGATATAGCCGGGCAAAAAACTCTTGGTCTTCGTTCGCTTCTTGCCATCGCGAACTTCATACACCTTTTCGTTAGGGATGACCACTTCTGGCACCCGCTCGGAAACTCCGCGGCGCTTGAGCTCATCTTCGATGTACGCCTTGACCTTTGCTTCGTGACCGGTGAAAGTCCGAAGGGCGTACCACTTGAGGGAGATTCCTTGAAGTTCGCTCATAGAATTCTATACAAACCGCGAATGACGGTCTCGAAAATTTTGTCCACGCCAAAGGTGAAGACAGCCATAGCGACACACATCACAAGCGTGATGACGGTAGCGTCCTGAAGCTCTGTGCGCTTTGGCCAGCTGACCTTGCGCATCTCGCGTGCGACATCGTTGAAGAAGGAGAACGACTTTGATTTAAGTCCCTCTTTCTCACCGGGTTGGGTAACGACTGTTGTTTCTGCCATGATCGTTCGTATTGTAACGAGTGGATGAGTAATGGGTAACGAGTTCAAACCTACCAGGTTTCCTGCGAACAGGGCTCGTTACTTCTTACTCGCAACCGGTAACGTACATAAGCACGTCAGGAGGGAATCGAACCCCCAACCTGCGGTTTTGGAGACCGCTGCTCTGCCAATTGAGCTACTGACGTATTCTTCAGAAACGAGTGGATGAGTAACGAGTAACGGGAAGAGGTCACCATGGTTTCATGGCCACTCGCTCGTTACTCGTTACTCACCACTCGTTACCTCAAATTACTTCGACTCCTTGTGGAGCGTGCGTTTGTTATCGCGGGAGCAGAACTTGGTGTACTCGACGCGGCCGGACTGCTTGCGCTTGTTCTTCGTTGTCGAGTAGTTGCGCATCTTGCATACGGTACACTCGAGTGTGATGATGTCTCTCATTGTCTGTGATCTCCTATTGTCTATCTAAACTCTTAATTGACGACCGGAGGCTGCTCCTCCGGAGGCTTCGGCTGCAAGTTATTCAGGAAGGCAGCCGATAAAAACTTGAATCTGCCGCACTTCGGGCAGATGTACGTTGTCACTGGCAGCGCACGAGATGTGTTGAACTGCACACCCTGCGGGGTGACATCGAGCCCAGGCAATGCGAAGAGCTCAGGATTGACCTCCATCTGCGTGCCGCAGTCTCCACACAATTTTGCCGGTGACGCCATTCGTCAGTAATGATCTTTTATGAATAATGAATTATGAATGGTCAGACGTTGAATAATGAGCAAGCGCTCTTCTTCTTTATCATTAATCATTCATATTTGCTCAGAGAGCGGGAGACGGGACTCGAACCCGCGACCAACAGCTTGGAAGGCTGTGACTCTACCAACTGAGTTACTCCCGCATTGTCGTAATTCCCGCAATGTGCGGGCAGCCTCGCATCCTCCGGAGGGAATATGCGGTGCCTTAACTCCGAATCAATGAAAAAAAAGCCGGGGACGCTCGATTTCTTCGTCGAAATCTCCCATCCTCAGCGGGCTGATAGACAAAACCGGGCCGGAATCGGTTCCTTTGGGCTGGAAAAAGGGTGTTGGGCCGTAAACTCACCCTGTTCCCTGAAAATTGTCGTATATTTAAATGAGGAATAAAAGTCCACAACCTCTTTCAATGTACCACTTTTTCACTTAATCGACCGATAGTCATGAGAATTTCTCGTGTTGTACGTATAGCGGCGCTATCCATGCTGCTCGCTCTCGTTGGTTTTTCTAGTGTGTTTAGTCAGGCATACAAGCGGCACGCCCTCATCGAGGAAGGCACCGGGACCTGGTGCCAGTACTGTCCCTGGGGTGCCTACACCATTGACAGCATGGAGCGTTATATGGGTGAGCACCTCGTTGCGATCTCGTGGCACGGCCCCAAGAATTACGGCGAACCGCTGTACATTCCGAAGGGACAGTGCGACACGGTTGCCAGCTATGCGAAGGCGACAGGCTATCCTTGGGCCTACATTGGCCGCACATGGACCGGTTCGGGCTCCTACCAGACATTCCCGAACCCATGGTACAGCACCGCTATTCAGCAGGCTTCCGAAGCCCCTGTCATTGATTTCCGCGTCGTCAATGCTGTCTATAAATCCAACAGCGTTGATTTCGACGTAGATGTTACCCCATTCGATCTGAGCAACACCCCAACTGAGGACACCTGCGGCTATCTAATAATCACGGCTCTCACCGAAGATGGCATCGTCTCTTCCCAAACGAAGAATGGCGTTGGCCAGGTGGACAACTTCGTGCACCGCAACGTGGCACGCGCTGTCGGTGGCAAGGTGCTCGGTGATGTATTCACACTTGGCACCAAGACGGCAGTTCAATGGCCGGTTCGCAAGCATTATCATATGGTGACCAACGGCACCGCAAATGGCATTGACTGGGTGCAGGACTCGCTTCGCATTAAAGCGTTCGCGGTCCTTGCCTCCAAGAAGACCTCAGGCGAGGCGTACCTCGATGCAGGCCAAACGGGTTACGTCACAACCCTTCCCTCTTCTGCAGCCCCAGCAGTTTGGACTGTTCTGCCTCAGACCAACTCCAGTATTTCTGGCGACAGCGCTAACCTGACCATCGTCTGGAGCAAGGGTGGCGGCGCCGGCGCGAAGGTCAATCTCAATTATTCGCTCGATAACGGCAAGACCTGGCTGCCAATCGCCTCGAGCATTTCCACCACCACCTACTTCTGGAAGATCGCGACTGCGGCCTATGGCCAGCAGGTGATGATTCAGGTCGTTGATGGTTCAGACGCTACGATCAAGGCAACGTCCGGAACATTCTCGATCGGCCCGAAGCCGAACTTCCAGGTCATGACACCAAAGGGAGGCGACGTGGCCTACATCGGAGCGACGCAAGCGGTGACGTTCACGCCGATCAACAATCCGGGCGAGAATATCACCATTTCGCTTTCAAGAGACTCCATGGCAACATGGACGAAGCTCGCCAGCGTGAACGCAGCAACCAGCTACCCATGGGCCGTTAAGGGTCCTGCGACGACCACCGCATTCCTCAAAGTTTCGGATGGTGTGAACGCCACCGGCTACACCGGAATGTTCTCCATCGTCGATTCGGGCAAGATCACGGTCACCGTGGATGGAACGCCGCTCGCGCAGGGTGCCTCGACTGTCATTCACTGGATTTCAACCGGGTATCTTGGCGAGACCGTTGACGTGGATGCAAGCTATGACGGCAAGCAGTCCTGGGCACAGATAGCCCACGGCTTGCCATCGAGCACAACCTCGCAGAATTGGACAGCGCCGATGAAGAACGTTGTCGCTACAATTCGAGTCATGGCGGCTTCTGGTGCAACCGGCTACTCGTCGGATTTCTCCGTAGGTTCTGCTGGTGTTTCCCAAAGCGCTCCGGGTACCGGGATCACGATCTCCCCGAATCCGCTTTCGTCGGCCTCGACCATAACGTATGATCTTTCGGCACCTGCGACAGTCACATTTATTGTGCATGACCTGCTTGGCCGAGAAGTGGCCCGCGTCAATGGCGGCGCACTCAGCGAAGGATCGCACGAGATGAGCTTCGAAGGTTCGAACCTTGCCGCTGGAACATACGAGTACACGCTGCTCGCTGGAAAACAAAGCTATCGCGGAAAATTGAGCATCATCCGGTAGTCAAACTAAGAGCTAAAACAAAAAGAAGCGCCGCCCGATTGGGCGGCGCTTTCATTTTGTACCACTAACTTTTCAGCAGCGTTCCGCTTTGCGGTGCTGATTGCACTACTGAATCACAAACCCATTCTCGGAAGAGCCATCCTTCGTCGTCACTCGCACGAAGTAATTGCCTTTGGCAAAGCCATCGAGCTTTAGCGTGTCGTTCAGCGTGCCAGGTGTGCCGGTGGGATGCTGCTCTCGTCGGAGGACGTTTCCGCGTTCATCCACGATCTCCAGCATGACGACCTCGGATGGGTAACCATCGAGCTGAACATGCACAACTGACTCTGCAGGATTAGGATAGAGCGAGACGCGGCGGAACGGTACCTCGGCAGTGCCAACGCCAGCCGGAGACTGCGCGATAGTAAAATCGTACTGGATGAACTTTCCAAAGTCCCCGGAGAAATTCTTCAGCACCTTGCCAGATCTCGATCCCTGGCGTAAACGAAGAACACCATTCCCCTGACCCGGATTAGCCCAAAAAGATATTCCATCAAGACCATCATCATGGAAGATCATCGAATAGCATCCGGCGGGCAACGCGAGGGAGTCATAGTATTGTGTGGAGTCATCAAAGCTGTTGTTTGAGAAGACCGTCGCTCCCAACATATTGCGGATCTCGTAGTAGTTCTCACCAGGCGCGTGGTTCGACAAGAAGCTTACAACCACTGCCCCGGTGTACTGGGGTGGCTGCGTGTAGTTCGAGGAGTAGTGGTTGTTCGGGTCATACTCGTCCTGCACACCATTCGGCAGCGAGAGATCAACATGGAATTTGCCGCTCTTCGCAGCTGTCCAGAAAGAAACGGAATCGACCGGAAGCGCGAGGGCGAGCGTATCGAGGAATGCCATGTGACCGCTCCAGTTATAGACCCGATGCGGACCGCCATCCACGTAATACTCGAATCGAACGCTCGTTAGCTCGTTGGAGCCATTGTTGCGAAGCACAACGATCGGCAGATCGCAGGCAGGGTTGATCTTGCCGTATTGGATGTGATCCGACGGGCGCTGAATATCCACAATGCCCGCATCGTTCTTAAAATTCGGCGCTCCGTAGCTGACAAGCTGCGTGGACGGATCGTACCGCGAGTCACCAGAGCCGCCCTCGACACCATAATCAAGCTTTGCGTTCGCACCCGGTGAGACGGTGCCTGTGATTTCGTATTCGGCAAGATCGGTAGCCATTCCTGGACACCAGCCAGCGCGGCTGTATACCCACGTGCCTCCCTGCGCGACGACGGGATCAGCTGCGCATTCCTTCCATACAAGCCGTTCATACTTCGTGTTGTCAACGGAGATGTAGTGTGTTTGGGCAATGAACTCACCCTGCTGCCCGTGCCCTGTAATGTAAGAGCGCAGCTTAAAACCCTGAGCATTAGGGTTGAGATGGACCGTGCGTGGCTCGTAGCGTGTGTCGGCTTGAATGGTGGCGTAGCCCTCCTCGGTCATCGGCCAGATCTGCTGCATGTCCAGCACCTGACGCGCTGGGGTGCCCTTGATGAAGAGAAACTTCAGGTCGAACTCCTCCTGCCCGGAGCCACGCTCCATGGAAAGGCGCTTCCAGCCCTTAAGAACAGTGACATAGTCCGTCACATCGAACTCCCACATCTTGCCTGTCTTGCCGAGATCGAGCCCAATTCCGTAAGGGGTTACGAACGACATCAGCTCATATTTTTGCGGCCATTTGTCATAGGTGCCGGGAGTGGTCGTCGATTTGACGGAGTCGGTGCGACTGGAATCGGTAATGTAGGTCTCGCAATTGTAATCCCACTCGCCGCATCCCACATCATTGGGGGCATGCTGTGTTGTGATCAGTGCGTGTTTGCAGCGCATACTGTACTGCATGATCACCTTTTCGAATTGTCCGGCATCGGGAAAGTGATAATACCCGGCACGGCCCACCGAGTCGAATGTCAGGGTTTGCACCAGGACGGTGTCCTGCGCTCGGAGCGGATGGACTGTGGCGAGCGCTAAAAGAGCCGCAAGAACAGAAACTTGAAATGGACGACAATTCATCAGATTCTTATCAATTGTAATGTCACACAGGGTTCACGGGAATGGAGGCAACTCGCCTCGAAAACGTGAAGCGGGAAAAACAAACCAAGGAATGGAAAAGATTACATCGTAATTTTGCAGCACGTGAAAGACTCCCGGATATGGAATTCCATCAGTTACTACGCAAAGGGCCTCTACAATTATGTAGATGAGGACCACTGTTTCCTATTGGCGGCAGGGATCGCCTTCAATGTGCTGTACTGCATCCTGCCGCTCTCCCTGGTCGGCTTCTATTTCTTTTCAGCGACGCTGACGAGCGAGCGAGCAGTCACGCAGGTTGTCACCTACATCACCACCTCCTTTCCGGTCCCAGTCTATGAGGAGGACGTTCGTTCGTGGTTGACCACCCAATTAACAAAGATGGGCCACCAGAGCAACATGGCCGGCCTCATCGGTGGTATCGCGCTCTTTTGGCTGGCGAGCGTGCTGTTCTCAACGCTCCGAACATCGCTGAACGCGGTGCTGAACATGCCAGCGAAATCGAACGTGATCCTGCAAAAACTGCGGGATTTCGTGCTGATGATCGTTATTCTCCTCCTTCTACTTGCTTCGACATTCCTCTCCCCTGTTGTGGATCTCTTGCAACATTTGGGTACGCAGGTGCTACCCGGTTGGCTTGCGTATGTGCTGGATTCGACGGTGCCGCGCATTGTGTCGATCGCGATCTCCATCCTCCTCTATGTGCTGCTCTTCCGGATGCTGCCAAACCAGCGCCTCTCGTGGAAGGTGATCTTCGTTGCGGCCGGGACATCGGTACTTTTGACGGAGGCCATGAAACTCCTGTTCGTCTATTACATGAAGCACTTGAGCTCGATCGGTACACTCTATGGTGCATACGCATTCCTCGTTGGAATTTCGCTTTGGGTGTACTACGCGAGCACTGCCTTCCTGATAGGAGCAGAGGTTGGGTGGCTATATCAGGAGCGACATGAGACAGTAGCTGAACCTGAGATTTCCGCTTCCGACATCGCCTTAGCGCGTCATCCTGGCGAGCGAGCGCTGAACGCTGATATGTTGGCGATCCACGAGGATTTGAAGCACAACCCTACACGCCCGGCGGGCGAGGTCAAGCCGCATGTGGGTGCGGAGTGACTCCGAAGAAGCTCGTCCCCTTGATTCTTTCTTTGATTACCGATGCTCTGCTTTCGTGGGTGGTCGATCTCCAGAAGCCCCAAGGAAACGTACCTCCCCGCTATCGTAGACACGGAAACTCCAGGAACGCGAGTGTGCACATCCGGCCTGGCAGTCGCCATATCCCGCTGTGTAGGTCAGTTTAACAGAGGCTTGCTCGAAGTTGGCCTGTACGTCATCCCCATCGCCCCCAGCCCAGTCTGGTTCTGCACAAATAAATGAATTGGGATCATGAAATCCGAGCGAGTCGTTGATTTCTCTGGCCACTGCGATCGTGTTCAGCAGTAGCGCTGTCCGATACACAACAATTGGAAGTGACATGTCGCGTTTGAGTTGGTACCGATTGAGCGTGGCAGCATAGGTCTCCGGATTTCCGCAGAACATCCCTATGCTATGAAAATCGTTTTGACTCCAGACGCTCAAGGAGTAGACTCCAAAAACCGTATCGCGCTCAGGTATTCCTTTTGAAAGCCAAAGCGTACCAATTGCCTGATAAGCTCGGGCGGCAGCCCAAGCTGGAAGTTGAACTGTGTCGAGTTGGTTGCTGTCTAGCGCAACTGCGGCATAGAACCCAATGATCGGAGCCTGACCATCCAAGAATTGCTTGACGCTATCTGGCAGGTGAAGCAATGGGCTGCCAGGGTTCATGGTGGAAACCGGCTGCGAACATCCAGTGTGCAACACAGAGATTGCGGCGCAAATAACTGCGACTATGACTGACCTAAGGTATGGGCTCATTGAAGAACTGTAACTCCCGGGTAATCCACTACACGCCACCACCCCGAATGAATCCACGGACACGTGCCGGAGCGGGCGCGTAGCAGCCAAATCGTGAAACATCCTTCATGTCATCTCGTAGCCAGATATCTGTGGTTTACCCGATTCTCTTACGGAATTCGCTACCTCAAAGGAAAACTTTACTGTTCGTGCACCATTAATGCCGGTCGAAAGCAGCTCATCTCCACTTCAAGGAAACACCGTGCGTCGCGCGCTGCGCCTGCCACATTTGGGCAAGCGGGTGTGGATGTCTGGTCATCCGCTCCGCGTGGCTGGGCTTGCACTTCTTGGAATTGGCGGGCTTGCGGGACTCGCGGCCGCGATCGAACATTACATCACGAACCACATCCCAAAGATGCCAGGCGAGACCCGTCTGATGCTCAAGCTCGAATCACCCTATTGCTCCGTGGATCTGCGGCCCGGCTCCGATCCGACCGATGTTGCAACGGTGGAATTACCCACCGGCGATGGCACTTCCTCCGGGTTCCAGTTTTCCCACAAGGTGGCAAACGGCAATATTGGCGTGCTAAGAATGGGGGTTTGCGAGGAGGGAATGTTGGAAACCCCGCCGCTTGCGATGTGGAAAGCCAATACGCAATTCTCACCGGTCAGCACTCGACTCCCCCAATCCGACATGGGAATGCGGCTCACTCCTGGGACGCTCATCTCCTACACTCTACCTCCGATCTATAGCTATTCCCAAAGCTATGCACGCGGATTCATTCGTTTTCGACCCATGCCTGTTTTGGCGGTAGGTGAGGATGGAATGTTCGAGGCAAAGAGCAATGGCTCCACAGTAAGCACCAAGATCCGACTTTCGAAAGAGCTGCCGATGGACTTCTCGGCGGCGCTGGGGTTCGGCGAATCGTCGCTCAATCTCAGCGGACTACCAATCACGAATGCGACCATCGAGACTGGTGCATCACGCGCACATATTTTCACTACCGAGCCAAACCCACAGGTTCTCGGCAATTGCCTCGTTCGGGCAGGTCTGGGAGAGGTGATCTTCTCTGGGATCTCTAATTTAAATGCGAAGCACTTCAATTTTCATGGTGGGGTTGGCAGTTACCATCTCGGCTTTGATGGGAAGCTTCTGCAGAATCTCGATGCCCAGGTCGAACTTGGAATAGGACTCTGCTCTATCGCAATTCCCCCGACAGCGGGCCGGGTCCAGATCTTTTACGATGAGGGTTTGCTCAACTCTTATACCTTTTCCGGGCTCACCACGCGCCACAAAGGTTATGTTACTAGCGTCGGTTTTGATCAGGCAACCGGACCCATTCTGACCCTTCGCCTCTCTGCCGGGGCTGGCAGAATGTCAATTACTTACCACTAAGCGATCGACGGTCGTTAGACTCAACCAGTCCACCTATGTTCGGGTTATGTAAATTCGCTAATTCGTTATCCACAAATGAATTAGTAGACTTTCGATAAGCCTGAATCTAGCCTAAGCACCTACTTCCCTTTCGGCTTCTTTCCGGCTGCTGCGCCACCAATTTCACTTTCAAATCTCTCACCGATCTTCCGCAATTCTGGCTTACGGGAGCAGAGCAGATCGAGTTTGAATTTGTAATCCTCCTTCTTGATCGCCCCATAGTAATGGAGTGCGACCAGATCCATCAGTCCAACCGGATCCGAAGGGTGATGTTCCAATGAAACCGTTAGCAGATCAGTGACCTGTTTCCGATGCTCTGCACTTGCCTTCCCGATCCTACCAAGCCCCAAAGCCGCGTTGATCGCGTAGGCATAAGGCGCATACCCAGATAGGCGATAATACTCGATGTCCCATAGCTCGGGCATGGAGTCCATGGAATTGAGGATCTCGTCATAACTTCTGATCGACCTGGGGTAATGCTTTAGCTCCCTATCAAGCTCGGCAAAAGCGACAAGGAAATAGGCTTTGGAGTGCTTCAATCGGAACAGTGGCACTCCCCTTGCGAGCAACGAGTCCGCACGCAGTTTTGCGCCCTTTTGAAGTTCGAGCAGTCCTTCAGAGCCAAAGGCGATCGCTAAGGCATCCACATCTTTTTTGACATCACGGTCAGCTGCGACCTCACGCCAGTTTGCAATGACCTCGTCGATCGTGATGGTGCTGTCGGCGAGCTGAGCCTGGTACTCGTATGCGACCTGGACTTTCTTTCTTCCGGGCGAAGCAGACTCATCCTTTTGGGCAAAGGCGGCAGAGGAAAAGGTCAAGAGAATCAGGAGAAAGGTACTCTTCATGAGGGTGTTCAAAAGCGAGAAGCCCCGGCAATGCCGGGGCCAATTAGCGGAATATCGTGAATCGACTCAGTGCTGCACTACCACATTCGCGGAGGATTGGGTTCCATCTGCAAATTGGATACGGGCATGATACACTCCGTTTGGCAGGTCGCTGACGCCAAGTAAGGCATCGGTCCGGCCGCCATCTACGGTGTACGAGCGGGCCAGCCGTCCCGTGGCGGAGTAAAGCATGATCGAGCGACCCGGTCTCGGCAGTGTGACATTGATCGCGTCCGGAGCTGGATCCGGGTAGAAATTAACGCGAGACGCGGGACCCGTGAGCGAGGCGACCGAGCGTGCCGCTCGGATGCCTGCTGACGTCATTTCCTTCTCGGTGCCGCCACCGGAGACCTTCTGAGTCACGATCGTTGTCCCTGCGATGGGCGTGTTGCTCTTGATGATCCCAATCCCTTTTCCCCCGCCGTTCGCTTTTGCAAGCCACAAGGATTGAACCATCGTGAAGTTGCCAGTAACAAGACCACCATAGGCGGAAATCTCGACGAGATTGGAAATGTCAAAACGGTACGTGGTGTCAAATCTTCCCGCGGGCACAGAAATGCTCTTTTCGATGCCCCGGTACTTACCCGTTGAAGTGATCTTGACGGTGATCGCCACGCCACTCTGCGTGGCCGAACCATTGATGACAGCGACCGGATAGGAGACATTCACACCGCCAGACATTTTGAGATAGTCAACGAATTTGTTTGGCAGCGTCAGGGTGAGCCCGAGCCCAGTGGGAATTGCAGCATTGAGCAAGGATTGGTCCGCATATACTTGAATGTCACCCGCGCTCGTCGGTAGATAGTGCAGATCAGCAACAGCTCCAGAGCCGGGTGTGGTGATCTGGCTTGAATCGCTGACCCATGCCACGCTGTTAATTCCGTTGTAGGTCATGTTGCTTCCAAATACGGTGTAGGACGCGGTGGTGCGACTCGGTACGGCACCAGATGTGGCGGTATCGTATTCATCATAGGCCACATAACGATTGAGATCCAACGGCATCAGATCTGTCACCTTCACCACAGCAGGTGGCGGCGGGGGCGGGGTTGTACCATGCTGAGATCCGGGAGTCGGGAATTGCAGACCGAAATCATTCGAGGAGTTGAGCGTAGTCACGCCCACCTTGTTGCGCTCCAGAGCGTATCCGTACTTAAGATTTGGACCACCGGTATAGCCCGCGTCGATCGAAGCGGGCAATGTTCCTGCCACCCACGCGACATTGTAGTTCACGCCATCGATCACACTCGCAATAGTGATACCATCGGATATCACGCTGTCCGTGCCATTCGTTAGCACCACCGCATCCGTTGTCGGCGAGAGTTGAAAGTCTGTTAAATTCGCAGGTCCCGAGGAGAGCTTATGCAAATTGATACTGTTCGGATTATCCAGATCTTTTCCAGATGTGGCGGTGTAGGTCTCGAACTGGGCTGCCGACAGGTCAAGTCCGCCCGAATATGCTTTTGCTGTTCCTGCAATAACAACAAAGGCACCCGGTGCAACCGGCAATGTCTTCCCGCCTGGCCTACCCGGAAATCTCCAAGCTTCGGCAACCTGGGTCAATGCAGCACCAACGACCTTGCCGCCCGTACCGAAGCGGACGATCATGTTCGCGTCAAGATAAAGCGTAACGGTCTGGGGATTGTAGATCTCAATGAACTCGTCGTTCGATGCGGCGCCAACCGGTGCGGCCGAACCTATGTAGATCTCGTTAATCACAAGACCTTTCCCGGACTGTCCATATACCGAGCCAACGGCCAGAACAGCGAGCATTGCTAATAGCAGGACGATACGCCGAGTAACCATAATGTGTTGTGTCACAACGTGAAAACAGGAGGAGAATCGAAGCCCATCACCCCCTAACCGAAAAAGCGTGCTAGCTGTAAATCCGAACAATCGAGCAATGATTCATGTAAAAGACGTAAATTTGCAGCCAGATGCGATACGAATACTTCCTGGCCCGCCGCTATGCCTTCTCGAAACGGCGAGAAAACTTCATCACGATCATCAGTATCATCTCGATCACCGGTCTGGCGGTCGGGACGGCAGCGCTGATCATCGTGCTTTCGGTATTCAACGGATTCTCCTCCGTGGTCACCGATATTTACGTTAGCTTTGACCCGCACGTTCGCGTCAGTGCTGTTGCTGATAGCTCTAACACCTCCGACCGGGCCGTTATCACGAACGCAGACAGCCTTATCCGATCAGTTAAATCCATACCAGACGTTCGGTCGGCGGCGGCGGCTATACATGGCAAAGCAGTGCTGGTGCATTACACACTGCCAAAAGTGGTGGATCTGACAGGTATCTCCAGCGCAGATGCCTTTGCGGTTAGCGGGCTCGCGAAGTGTATGCAAAGCGGTAAGCTCGCCTTGGACTCCGATGACATCGTGCTGGGGCAGATCCTCGCCGATGAGTTAGCAGTCCAGCTTGGGGACACACTCGCGGTCTATAGCCCAACGGGACTCGAACGCATCCTGACCGAACCCATCGCGCCTCGTGAGCGGCGGCTGATCGTTCGCGGCATCTTTGCAGCGAACAACCGCGACTATGATGCCACGAACGTCTACACGAGTCCGGAAGTAGCGCGAGAGCTATTCGACCTGCCATCGGCGGCGGCTACTACGATCGACATTAAGGTAACAGACATTCATGGCGCCAATGATGTTAAGGAGAAGATCGCTACAATGCTACCGGTTTCAAAGTATGCGGTGCAATCCTGGTATGACCTGCATACGGAATTGTACTCCGTGATGGAGATCGAGCGGTGGGTTGCCTACATCATCCTGTTTCTGATCGTAGCGGTGGCGGCTTTCAACATCTTCAGTTCGTTGTCGCTGACCGTCTTCGAGAAACAGCGCGATATTGGGCTGCTGCGAGCGCTCGGAACGCCCGTGAAGGGAATCCGCAATATCTATTTGTTCGAGGGGATGCTTATTGGAGGGATCGGAACACTCTCCGGCTGCTTGCTCGGACTAATTGTGATCCTGTTACAGCTCAAATTCGGCTTCTTCAAGCTGGACGTGAGCGTTTATATCATCCCTGCGTTGCCAGTGGAATTACGCTGGACCGATTTCCTTTCAGTGGGGCTTGGGTCATTTGCTCTGACGACGTTCTGTTCTCTCTTCCCTTCGCGAAAGGCCGCCGCTGTAGAACCAGCGCAGGCGTTGAGATGGGAATAGAGTTATCAGGATTGTCATTCCCGCGAACGCGGGAATCCAGAATCGGTAGTACCTGTCAGTCTGCGGCCTGGATTCCCGCATTTGCGGGAATGAGATCGTGATGTAACGGGTCACTAATGCCGGTCACACTTATTAAATTCGAAAGTACTTGAGCACAATTTTAAAAGCCACCGGACTTACAAAACGCTTCCCCGTTGCGGGACGAGCGGACGTCGAAGTCTTTTCGAATCTCTCGCTCATGCTGAATGAGGGCGAGCTTGCTACGCTTATCGGCCCCAGTGGGTCAGGAAAGAGTACGCTGCTCCACCTGCTGGGGACCCTCGATAAGCCAACCTCTGGAGAGATCCTGATCGAAGGGCAGAACGTCGCCAAGATGAATGACAAGGATGTCTCCGCGTTTCGAAATCGGCGCATCGGCTTCATCTTCCAATTCCATCACCTGCTGCCGGAGTTTACCGCGCTCGAAAATGTTGCAATGCCAGCGATGATCGCGGGGCAAACGTTCAAGGACGTGGAAGCCAGAGCGACCGAATTGCTTACCGATGTGGGATTAGGCGAACGCCTTGACCATCGGCCAGCGATGTTGAGCGGCGGCGAGGCCCAGCGCGTGGCCGTGGCGCGGGCATTCCTTATGCGGCCAGCGCTTATCCTTGCCGATGAACCAACCGGGAATCTGGATTCGAGGAATAGTGAGATACTCTTCACGATCATTCTGAACTTGTCCCGTAAGCATTCCCAGACCTTCCTCATCGCCACTCATAATCTTGATCTGGCCAAGGAATCCGACCGTATTCTACATTTGGAGCGTGGCGTGCTTCAGGAATCCGGTGGGCAGAAGTTGGACGGAGCGGAACGAGAAGATTCAGCCCAAAGTTAACTTTGGGTCAATTTGAACGGATCAACCAAAACAACTATTTCGACCGTGGCCACCACAGCACCTACTCGTCCAGTCCGCACCGCTCCCCGTCAGACTCCTACACGTCAGACACCCGTCGCGGCACGCGAACGAAGCTCCGCAACTTCAGCGGTAAAGCCATTCAACATGCCGTTCGATGCGAAGAATATTCGCATCATCCTTCTTGGCGTTGTGATCATCGCGCTCGGGTACTTCTTGATGTACGTTAGCCCGGTGATGAGCGATATGGCACTGACCGTAAGCCCGATCATTCTCCTTATTGGTTATTGCATCGTCGTGCCAATGGGCATCATGGCAGGAAGCAAGACCTTCCGCAGCACCGCTCCTGCGACGGAGCCGCCTGCTGCAAGTTGAGCGTTTTGGTTTTAGCGGGGTGCGCTGTTAGCTCGCCCCGTATTCTGCAAGGAGGGTAACCCTCATTTGACGAGTTGTGGTATCTATCTTCCGGACTTCCCCACCGGCGTTTGTTACAAGGTGCTCTGCCCCTTTTAAGTCCAGCACAAACACATCCCCTGCTGGCATCTCCATTACATCTCGGACAGATCCAATTGCCTCGCCTGTCTCGTCATCGACGACGGTCATTCCAATGACCTGATCGAAGTAGGCGCGCCCATTGGGTAGCGGCGGACGCTCACTTTCCGGAATCACCAACTCGTGATTGCGCAGAAGGTCGGCTGCATCCATGTCGTCGCAACCAGCGAGCTTTAGGAGCACTCCACGCGCTGTCAGCCGCGCGGATTCGACGGTACGCGGCTCCACTTCACCCTTTCGGTTTCGAACGAGCACCCGTTCAAGATCCAGGAATCGCTCGTCGTCGTGCGTGAATGTCTTGATGGCAACTTCTCCGGCGACTCCGTGCGGCTTGAGGATGGTACCAATGAGGACGTAATCTTCGGTCATACTTCTAAAAAAATGAAAGACCCTGAAGCCATGCGGCATCAGGGTCTCAAAAGAACTGAAATCCGCTCTTGTACGTAGAGCGATTCGTATTAGCCTTCGACGGCAGGAGCTTCTGCCTCGGCGGCAGGTGCATCCGCAGCGGCGGCCTCGGCTGCATCGGCAGCGGCCTTGGCGGCGACTTCCGCAGCAGCGGCGTCAGCGGCTGCCTGAAGTGCAGCGGCGGCGGCATCATCAGCGGCCTTCTTTTCAGCGGCTAACTTGCGCTTGGCCTCTTCCTTTGCGCGGGTCTTGGCATCGGCGGCACCGGCCTGACGGGCCTCCTTCTGAGTTTTCCATGTTGAGAAGATCTCGGCAGCGCGCGCTGGTTCGATCTTCTTCTTTTCGAGATGCCACTTGAGGAGTACGCCCTCACCAGAAAGCAGCGAACGAACGGTATCCGACGGCTGCGCGCCAGTCTTCAACCAATACATGATGCGGTCTTCCTTCAGTGTGACCTTCTGTCCCGGCTCGTTCGATGGGCGGTACTGACCGAGCGCTTCGATGAAGCGGCCGTCGCGGCGGGAGCGGCTGTCGGCGGCGATGATCTTATAAATGGGGACTTTCTTGCGTCCCTGGCGTGCAAGGCGTATCTTAACCATGGTTCTTATCGCTTGTAATAGCGGTCGCTATCCCAAAATTGGGCAATACGACCGAAAATGGAAGTATTTCGGAGGAAGTCTGCCGGGCCAATACCACGAAGGGCCTTCGCAGAGTCTCCGAGTGAGGCGCTGTAAACAAAAATGGGGTGGAATGGCTCCCGGAATCGGTGTCTTGGATGCTGGTCCGGAAGAGGCTTATTCCTCTACTTCCGGCAGCTTCGCATTCATGAGATTCTTCACTTCCTTCGTCATTTTGCCACGGGAGAGCTTCTTCATCATCTTCTGCATCTCGCCGAATTGCTTGACGAGGCGATTGACCTCTTGCACACTTGTGCCGGATCCGATGGCAATGCGTGCGCGGCGGGAGCCACTTAGGATGTGGGGATAGTGACGTTCTTCCTTCGTCATCGAGTGCACGATGGCTTCGATATGCGTAAAGGAGTTCTCGTTGATATTCGCCTCGGCAAGCATGGACTGATTCACTCCGGGTATCATGCCGAGCAAATCTTTGAGCGAGCCCATCTTTTTGATGTGGCCGAGCTGCACAAGGAAGTCATCGAAGGTGAACTCGTTCTTGCGTATCTTCTCTTCGACCTTCTGCGCCTCCTCTGCTGACATCTGCGCTTCGGCGCGCTCGACAAGCGAGATCACGTCGCCCATGCCGAGGATTCGCGAGGCCATGCGATCCGGGTAGAATGGCTCGATGGCGTCGAGCTTCTCACCCGTGGAGACGAACTTGATCGGCTCAGCAACGATAGAGCGGATGGAGAGCGCCGCGCCGCCGCGAGCATCACCATCGAGCTTTGTCAGGACGATACCGTCAAATTTAAGGCGGTCATGGAACGCCTTGGCAGTATTGACCGCATCCTGTCCGGTCATCGCATCGCAGACGAACAGGATCTCGTGCGGCTTGACGCTGGACTTGATGTTCGCGACCTCTTGCATCATCACCTCATCGATCGTGAGGCGACCGGCGGTATCAATGATGACCGTTTCGTAGGCTTGCTCGCGAGCATATTTCACGCCCTGCTCCGCGATCTTTACGGCGTTCTTTTCACCCTCGATAGTGAAGACCGGCACATCTATCTGTTGGCCGAGCAAACGTAATTGCTCGATAGCTGCCGGACGATAAATATCACCTGCGATGAGGAGCGGCTTGCGATTCTTGCCTTTGAGGAGATTGGCGAGCTTGGCAGTGAAGGTCGTCTTTCCAGAACCCTGCAGACCGCAGACCATAATGATCGTGGGCAGGACATTGGAGTGCGCAATGTCGGCGGATGCGCCACCCATCATCTCTACAAGCTCATCATAGAGGATCTTGACGAACTGCTGCTCAGGGTGAATGGACTTCAGTACATCCGCGCCGAGCGCCTTGGCCTGCACGTCGTCCACGAATTTCTTCGCGACCTTATAGTTAACGTCCGCATCCAGCAAGGTGCGGCGAATATCGCGGACGATGTCTGTTACGTTGCTTTCTGTTAGGCGCGCCTGACCGCGGATCTTCTTATAGACGTCCTCAAAACGCGAACTGAGACTTTCAAACATGCACTAAATATTGGATAATGTGACCGATTTCTGCGGTAGAAGGCCGAAAACAAGGGAGTTGCAACGTTCGTGCCGTTCGTAAATTCGAGTTGGTCATGCATTTGCATAGCAACCTGGTTCTACTAACTCAATTGCGAACTTATGCGAACATTTTTACTTCTCGTTACTCTCAGTGCTATCATCAGTGGTTGCACCAAGCAATCCGACAACCAGGTTATCGACTCCACGACCACGACGATCACAAGTTCTAACTCCTCCAACCAATACACCCAACCACAGCCACCACCTCAGACTCCCCCGCTGCCGCCGATGCCAACGCCTCCTTCTCCACGACCGGATACACTGGCTTCGCCCGACTCCACGCTGCCCCATTAAGCACCGTTTTGCTCTGTCGCGGAGTGGATCGATACCAGGAGCGCACCGCCAGTGATCGTCACGGTGGCTGGTGCGCCAGTCGTGACATTGCTGAGGCCCTCTCGCATGCCAGCGCGCAGGGACTCTGTGTTCAAGGGGTACAATAGGTTGGAAGTAGTGATGCCATCTGCCGCTCCGAATGGGGTAAGGGAGATTGTTGTACCAAGCGGGGAATCGAAACTGATCGTGCCGTGGTGGCTTGTCAAAAATTGATGACGTGCATAGCGATCATACGCGACGATGCTTTTGAACAGGTCTGAATGACGGAGCATCACACTAAGGTTGCTGAGCGTGTGATCAAGCCGCCCCCCGGTCATCCCGAGCACCACCACCTCGGTCCCTGCGGGATTCATTAGCGACAAGAGAACTTTCTCGAAGTCATTGTGCCCTTGCTCGGCGATGTTGAGGATCGTGCAACACCGTCCCCGATAGTATTCCAATGTCTTCGGTGAGATGGAATCGAGATCGCCGATGATAGAATCGATCTCAAGTTTGAGTCTGTATGCATGTTCGGCACCACTATCGGCACAGACAATGCTCGATGCCGCGCGTGCAAGTTCGAGCACTTGAGTGTCGAGCATGAGCTCGCCTGCAAGGAACAAGAGTGTGAACGGTGTCGCGGGCGGCAAATGCATCCTATTGTAGAGCTGTCAAAAGTACGCGCTGTGTCACGCTTACACCCGCTTGTGAGATGCGAATAACGTACATGCCGGCTGCCGAAGCAGGAAGCGCGAGTTCGGAGGTTGATCCGGAAGATTCAACGTCGCGTTCTGCAATTGCAACCCCAAGAAGGTTCATTATCTGCACGCGATACGGCCGACCGGCCACAAGTCCCGAGACGATTATGCTGTTGTGCGACGTCGTCCGCAGTTGGAGCGCACGGTCGGAAGCAGTTTGCACTCCCATTGTTTGGAAGGAGATCCCCACCGTCGTGCTCTTCGATTTGTGAAGCTGCACTATGCCGCCAGAGGCCAACGCTCTCCAAGCCCATCCTTCCAATCGCAGCTCACCGCTATCCGGCCACGCGACGAGCGATAGTGGGGTATTCCCTGCAACGACGCGCGAGGGTGGCTTCGGCATTCGCAGTAACTCTGTCGAATTGGAATCGAAGGTTGCGTAATTGATAGAGTCCGTTGAATACGTGACATTCGAGATGGTGGAGCTGCTTCGTAGAATGTGCGGCATGTCCACCGGCGCGAGAATCGGATCGGAAGCCATTGCATCGAGATAATACCGCACGTAGTCTCCGTATCCATCCGTGTACCACACACTATCGGTCGGATACCGATTCTTGCCGTCGCTATCGACCATATAGGTTGCCCAGTTGAGTTGTCGCACGGCGGCTGCCACTCGGCTGGTGTCCCCTGTTCGCTCTGCATAGAGCAACTCTGCGCTGGCAAAATCTGCAGTGTGGCTATTGCCTGGCACCATATAGACGGTCTGCTCGAAGATCGGGAAGACCCCGAGGTCGCTTATGGACGAATCAGCGAAGCGCTCATACGTCTGATCCAGTATCATCCGCGCATGGCTCCGCCAATTGGAGTCGCTTGTCGGGTGCTGCAGGATGTATCGCACAAATGCGCATGGGTTGATCTGCGTGTTCGACCAGCCTTCAACGTCTTCATAGAACGGTCCCCAGTCGTTGGTCTGTACCGGATAATCGAGGAGCCATTGCATAAGCAAGTCATTTGCGGTAGAATAATTCTCGTGGCTTCCGATCCCGAGCTCTATCAGTCCACTAAAGAGCCGCATGGTCCCAGCCCAATTAGTTGTGTAATTATCGAAGACTTCCCCATCGGAGGCCCGCACACGAAAGGGCAACGGAGAGTTCAACGAATCTCCGGGTGTTATGTGCGCAGAGAGTGTGTTGGCGATGGCGGTTGCTGCGTCAAGATACTTCGAGTTGCCGGTTATCTTATATAAGGTGATCAACTCCGCTCCGAACGAACCCGCCTTATCCGGCTGTGTAAAGCCTGGGCCGGCAACAAGATCACCATCGTAGATAGCGAGCGGCGTCATGTTGCAAGGGTACGGAATACCAGGCCAGAGTGAAGATTGGTCACTGAGACTATTTTGCAGATAGGTGTCTGCAATGTACTGCATATTTTCGACGATCCGGCGATCACCTGTGTAAGCATAGAGCTTCGCCCATGATGACATCGCCATAGCGAATTGATCTCCACCAACGCCGTAATTAGTATATGATTCATCCCACACTCTGCTGACCATGTAGTTCTTCTGTCCGTCACAGCAGACCGGTAACTCGCGCCACCAATCCCATACCTTGTGAAGATCAAAGTCGTACGTCGTTGCTGGGTCGTCTGAGTACCAGGGCAGGATCGCACCCTGTGCGTCCATTCTAATTGGATGATCACCAAGCGTTTGTGCTGCGGCCGGAGCAGGCATAAGCGCAGAGACTCCGATAAGCAAAAGCCACACACGCAGCATGGCTACGCCGCGGGTGCACTGATGTCGAAGAGAGATGAGACGGAAAATCATCGGTAGAATAACAGGCATGATCTGAAATTGAATCGGCCTGTGAATGTGAAAATACGATATTGACGTGGGCCGCTTGTTCGTAGCGTGCGCTCCCATATTGTTAACCCCTATTCATTCGAATAATCACACGCGGCCTGTTATGCCGATGCTCGAGCGGAGTTTTACTAACGAGATCAGATTCGCCAGCCCATCGGGGTCGAGAAGGCACTCGCAAGGAATGGTCCGCCAGGGCGGACGCGCACTGATCTAACCAATTCATCACTTAATCGAACTAACCGTATGAGATCACAACGCTCCAACCGGACAACACCGCTCGCACTTTTTTCAGCAATGCTTGCCATAGTATTAGCTCCGATCTTTCTCACGGGCTGCAACAGTCCGACGTCTGCCCCCGCCAGCGCGTCATCTTCGGCCCTTTCTACTGCAAGTTACGCCGGCGCCCTTTCGCTGACGGATTCGCTCCGTCCAACATTGGGTAACGGACTTTGTACACCTTCTCCATTTCTGTATCCTGCTGGATATTTGCAACAGCAACTTGGATTAACAGATAGTCAGACAACGGCGATCGAACGTGTGCAAGACTCCATGAAACTTGCATTCCGCACTGCTGTTCTTGCCCTCGGCAAGAACGGACGCCCGAACCCGGATTCAGTTCGTGCATTGGTACTGCAGTTCAAGACTGCGCTAGAGAACGCGATCTCTCCGCTGCTCACCGCTACGGAACTCGTCTCGCTGCAAACTCTTGCACCGCCGTTTGGTCCTGGTGACATGGGTCGGGGTGACCACGGCCGTCGGGGCCCGGATCATGATACAGTGATGCCGCCACCCGTACCCCCGAGCGACAGCACAGTGCTTGCAAAGCTAACGCAATTGCTAAGCTTGACGGATTCGCAGGTCGTTGCAGTGAAGTCCTTGCAGGATAGCCTTGCTGCGGATACCACATTGACACCTGATGGTCGTCACGACGCATTCCGCTATAAGTTATCGTTCATCCTTACGAGCAATCAGCTCGCGGTACTCGAGTCACAAGATCATCAGATCGGCCCAGGCCCAGGCGACCGCCGTCGTGGAGGACGTCGCCGCTAAGAACAAGTGTGGGGATAGGAACGGTGATAGCTCAAGGACAGAGCGGTCATCAGGAGTAGATGATCGTTCGTCCAATGGTGCAGGCTGCGGTAGATCCTACCCAGCCTGCACTTTTTTTGTAGCGCCGGCAAGCACTCGCGCAACGACATCGAGCACCTCGCGGCGTGTAGCGGGCTTCGAAAGATAATCGTTGCATCCTGCATCGAGACACTTCTGGCGGTCGCCGGTCATGGCAAATGCGGTGAGTGCGACGATCGGGACGTTTGGGCAAAGTGAGCCAGCTCGAATTTCTTTTGTAAGCGTCAGCCCGTCCCGTCCTGGAAGATTGATATCCATGATGATAATATCAGGACACTCCTTCTTGAGCGCAGCATACAAGCTTTGCGCGTTGATCGCCTGTGCGATGCGGTAATGTCCTCGGAGATAGGCCTCAATGAGTCGCTGCGTCTCGGCGTTGTCCTCAACAACCAGTACGAGTGCTCCATCGGTGCTTGGTGCAACGACCTTCGGAGGAGTCTGCACAGCAGCAATGACCGTTGAGGAGACTTCTGGTGCCTTGGGCTTTCTGCCCTGCGCCACGAGAGGGAATACCAGGCTGAAGACAGTGCCAACCCCCTGCTGCGATCGAACCTGGATAGTCCCACCCATCAGTGAGACCAGCCGACGTGAGATCGCCAGGCCTAAACCTGTACCTCCAAATTCTTTCGTCTGGCCGGAATGCTCTTGACGGAATTCTTCGAACAGGTGTGGCAAGAAATCCTTGCTGATACCGATTCCAGTGTCTTCAACTTCCACCACGACATGATCCGTGCCGCTGCCTGTCCGATCCGAATCGACAAACGAGCGGACAGAAATAGAGCCGCTTCTGGTAAACTTAATGGCATTGCTAATGATATTCGTTAGCACCTGCCCGAACCGATGGCGGTCGCCTTCGATGATCAGCTTATCCTTGTTCTCCTCGATAATGACCGTGAGCGACTTCTGTTTCGCGATCCAGGAGAGCGGCGTGATGGCCGATTCGATCTCCATCCCGACATCGAGTTCATCAACGGCCATTTCGATCCTGCCGGATTCGATCTTGGAGAGATCGAGAATGTCATTGATAAGATTCAGCAGTCGCTTGCCCGAAACGTTGATCGATCGAAGAAACGTGTAGTGCTGCTCGGATACTTTGCCGGACAACTCGGAGGCAAGCACATCGGAGAAACCGAGTATCGCTGTCATGGGCGTTCGGATCTCATGCGACATATTTGCCAGGAAGGCAGACTTCAGCCGGTTGGCTTCATTGGCACGATCGCGCTCTAACTGGTATTTCTCGTTGAGATCGCGCAGCGTTTGTCTGCTCTTGACCGTCGCGGTAACCTCGGGAAAGGTAACGATGACCCCCGTCACGTCCCCAAACTCATCGAGGATCGGGGCTGCACTCTCGAGTATCCATGTCAGCATCCCGTCGGGGCGCACAACACCCAGCTCGACATTCGTTATCGGCTGCTTGGTTCGGAGCGCTTTTGTAGCAGGAAGTTCGGAGATCGGCACAGGCGTGCCGTCTTCCATAATGGCCTGCCAAATGGGATCATCATGGGTGAGCGTCAGCAGCCGCTCGGCTGGGATGCCAAGTATCTTCTCCGCGGCCTTGTTCGCCCGAACGATCAGGCCGCGTGAGTCGGAGATCAGCACCGCCTCACCCAATTCGTCAAACAGCTCGGTGAAAAGTTGCGACTCTTCGATCCGAGCTTGCACCTTCTGCAACTTACTTCCTTCCGGAGGGAGTGTACCCGTAACCTCGAACAAGAGCCCAACGTCCGTGCCGGTCACGAACGTCCGAATTTCGAAAATGCCAACCGCGCCTTCGACCTCCGAAGGAATGCGCCGCTGATAGTGATTCGGATTTTGGCGAGCATTTGCCAGCAGTGTGTCGAGTGTTTCCTCAAAGAACGGGAGTAGCTCGACGGCATCCTTCCCGATGGCTTCCTCCTGGCTTATCCCCCCACTCACAACTTCTGCCGCACGATTCCAGCAGATGATGCGCCTGTGATCATCGATAACGATCAAGGCGGTGGGTACATGCTTCACAACTGTCTTCAGTCGATCCTCGGCACGGGCGAGTTGCTCGGCGACTGAAAGATCTTTAAGCGCAGGAGCCTGATAGGTGGCCACATGGGCAGCACTCCGCGCCGGTGAGGCCACTGACGCGGCAGAAGTGGATTGGGTTCTACTTGCGCGCACAGCTTGCTGGGAATCCTCCGTTGGAATTCGAGTATCTTTGGGGGAAGCCATTCTTTGGGGTTCGACGAACGCGATCGTACCGTATGCAACTAGCGACTACTGGACGATCTGCAGGAACCGTCCAGCACTGTTAACTCGTAATCGATCCGAAAAAATGCTAACGGATGCTAGCATTTCTGCTGGATTCTTTGCCACATGTAGAGAAGTCAACAAGGACGGAAGGAGAAAATTCCGGTCTGCTCGAAGTGTACTTCCGCTGAGCACCCTACCCTCCGCTGTCTAGATCTCAGATCAGCACGTCAAACTCCTCGGCTTCCGCCACTCTGCAGACTCGATTATACGGACAGTATTGGCAGTTCTTGAGTAGGTCCCGTTCGGTCAGCCGAAACACCCCCGTGGAAATTCCTTCAACGTAGGACTGCGCCATTTGGACGGTCCTTTCGATCAGCTGCTCAAGCTCCTCCTCGGAATTAAGTATCCCCTTTCGCTTGCCATTGCCGATCTGTTCAAAGGCCGTTCCCATATACGTCCGAACGGCGAGACCCGGTTCGCGGACAGAGTCCTTATCGAGCACCTTGTGGTATAACGCCGCGACTCCCTTCAACTCCGGAAAATGACTTCGGAGCAGGTCCTCGGCGACGCGCAAATAGAGTGGCAATTGGAGCGAGATCCCTCGCTCCATATCCGCATAACTGGCCGTTTGCTTGCCGGACTTGTAATCAATGATCGTAAAGGTATCGTCCGAGAGGTCAATTCGGTCGATCTTCCCGCGAAGCTTGATACCGCCAACAACGACAGGTTCATCGCGCGATAACTCGTTATCGTTGGTCTTTGGGGCAGCTCCATGCATAGCCCTTCCAGCTCCACCAAAACTGGCTTCGAAATATCGGGGCCGTTGTTCGTTCTTGACGAGTGACCGTTCACGCTGAATGAACTTCCACAGCACATTACGCTCTTGCTTCGTCTCCATGAGGCTCTCTGCGTCGAGTCTCCAAAACGGATGATCGTTGGAGATGGCTGATAGGTGGCGGTCGGCGATACTTCGCGCCTCCGCGTAGGCTTCGATTACCTCCTGCTCTGGAATGCTTTGCAGCGAGGGCAACTTGCGTTCTCGGCGATGGGTGAGAAACTCCCGCAATACCTCGTGAAGTACATTGCCACGCTCGCGAGCATCCAGACCATCCTCCACTTCGCCTTCCTCACGGAGTCCGAGGATATACTTGGAGAAATACTTAAAGGGACAACCGGCATAGAGCTCCAGTTGCGTAACCGACCATACCCGACTGCGGTTGCGCTCGAGTGCTGCGCGCTCACGTTCGGACAGCATCTCACTATCCACCAGCCCTCGATAAATGGAAAGCTCTGGCTGGCGGCGCACCTCCTGAACGCGCAGCGCGCGCGGGACGTGGTCACGCAAGGTCTTGCCATAATGTGACCCTGGGGCAATCGCCTCAACCGCCTCAACGACCTCCGCAAGTCGCTGAGGTTCGCTTGCGGCCAGCGCCCCAACACGTTGAAAAAGATCACGGTAGGAAAAGACGCCCTCTGCAGGTTTGACCTCATCGATCGTGACGATCTCCTCGAGGCTATCTAAGAAAATGGACCGGGAGAACTCCGCATTACTCGAAGTTTTCTTCGGGTAACTAAGGTAAAGCCCACGTTGGAAATTCGTGACGGATTGATAGAAGAGTACGCGATCCTCCATCAACTGCCGATGCTCTCCTCGCTGCATTCCTTCCATCAGGAAGACTTGTGGCTGATAGACGGAAGGCAACGCTCCTTCGGTGAGACCCGCGATGAAAAGGTAATCCACCGGTTGTGCAATGCACTGCGCGAGCGAGGTCACCAGGACCGCCCCAGAACAAGGTCGCGGGCTATAGCGAACGAAGATAACAGCAGCTTTGAAGCGCTCTATATAATACGAAAGCGGGCGTTCCTTCTGCGCGTCCCCCATGAGGGTTAGGAGCGAATCCAGGTCACGAAGCAGCTTCAGCAACTCCCGATAGGCACGAACATCGAGCTCCAAGGTGGCGGCACGGATCGTATGAGCATTTTGAGATAGAATACACTTCTGGACCTCAAGCGCCGAGAGTAACTCCCGAACGGCATTACAGAAAGTTGCGGGCGTAAGCGCTTCCTGTAGCGGAAGCAACAACTGCTTAAGGTGATCGAGATCGAGAATTGCCTTTCCAATGCGTTCCTCTTCACGGCCAAAGTGTGCATGTTGCAGATTATCCTGCGATTGTTCCTGTTGCAGTTTAATGATGCTCAGGTGTGCATTCAAACTCCGCTTCCAACCCCGCAGATCGCCAGAGAGCTTATAACGAGCAAAGATATCGAGCAAATTGGGAGCGTCGAGTTGGGCGCCGTCTGGGTGCGTAAAATTGAAGTACGGGCTTCCGAGAACGCGGATGACCTCCCGGCGCCGAAGCCCAAAACGAGCGATGTCGAACAACGCCAGCAACGACAATACAAGTGGAGAGCGATCGAGGTGATGGCGATCGGCGATCTGAACGGGAATTTCATTGCGGCGAAATGCCTCTTCGAATAGCGGCGTGTAGGACTCCGCGTTCGGAGTTGCAACGACGATACGAGACAGATCCGACAAGACAGTAGGATCCTCTTCACAGACGAGTTTGATCTTCCGCGCGATCTCTTCGACTTCCTCTGTTGGATTACGAGCAGACCAGAGCTTGACTGCTCTAGCTGGCTGTCGCTCGAATGCCGGCTCACGGCCGGCAAATAAATGTCTCCGAAGGAGCGCTCGGTACCCGTCCTGTTGATTAGCACCCTCGGTCGCGCTGGCGCCGGAGACCGCATGGAAGCCGTGTTCCTCCAATTCGGCAATGAGTTTGATCACCTCGGAAAAGAGCGCGGGATTCTGGTCCATCGAATCCAAATGGATCGTGGTCCGAACGCCTGTAACACCAGAGACTACCGTCAGCAGATCCATCGACGGGCCTTCGAGGTGATAGAATCCATCGATGAAGATGTCTGTGACGCCAGAAAATCTTGCGCGAAAGTCACTCGTTGCCCGCGCAGTTGCTTGCCTTGTGTCGCCGTAACGCTCGTTGAGCAGAAGTGTCTGCCCATACGTATCCATGAAGCCATTGTCAATGAGTTTTGACATATACGCATCGTAGATTTCCAGAATATCTGTCGCGCGACGAACCTCCGTGGACTCACCATGCAATTCAAGAGATCGCTTCAGGTCACGGCGAATATGCTCGGTCGTGACACCGCTCTCCTTCAACTGCCGAATGGTATTGACGACCAATTCGAAGGTGCCCCGAGGGATCGGAAACGATGCTGTATCTGAAACTCCGCTTTCCTCATCGGTGGCACGCTCAAAGTAGGAGAGCCTGTGCTCGGAAATCAGTGAACGGATGGCCTGTTCGACCAGCACGCCAGTCTCCGCATCAGAGAGCAGTTTCAACTTCGGAAATCCCTCTTCGCACAAGACGCCGGCAAAATCAGCGAGCGTAAGAATGTGTGGCTCTGCGATTGTTCGCCCTTTCGCGGCTTCGACCAACTCCCGTTCCATCCTGCGCTGCGCAATGCGATTCGGAACGAGGTAGAGAAACGTGTGGCTCTCCCCCGTCTGCACGCGCCGCTTGGCTTCATCGGCGAGCGTGCTGAAGGTGGTTCGGGCTGGGGATGTGGAGAGGAATGGCATCGGTAATTGTAACCGGAGATTGACGAAGGACGTGCCGTGCGCTCTCATGGCCATCGCAACGCGAGACACTCATCAGGCCTACCGCAACAGGTTGGATTGCGTTTCGTGTTGAGCACATTAGCAACGGTCGATCTTTGATTGCTCTCCATATTCCCGCCCAATATCGAGTTGCGCTCGCAATGTGAATTCTCCAGCAACAGCCACTTGGATCTCCCCATGTCGAAGGAGCGCGGCATCACATCTCTGGAGTTAACTGATCGCCATTGACAACAGCGCGGTGTCAACAAATCGAAATGGTGGGGTTCGGTGCGGATTGTAAGCTTGTATCAATCGGTTTGAATGTTCCGTTCTTGTGCCGCCCCCCCCCCCTTCCACCTCCCGGTCTAGGCATTGGCAACATTTGCGTATTGGAAAATATGATTCAGGCCACCGCAGTCCTCATTACGAAGGAAGCCTCCTACCCGCAAGAAGTACTTGACTCCTTGCCCGAGTTCGAGGAAATCCTAGTCTATCCAAACTGCCCAGATCTACTCCACCGCTTTCACAAAGCAAGTGAGGCGAGAAACGAGTTGATCTACGTTCAAGACGACGATTGTATTATTCGTGACATTCCCGCGCTGCTAGCGAGATTTGACGGACGTATTACAAATTATGTTAAGAGAAGTCATCTGGAGTGGTACGATGGTACCGGCATCACTCTTCTCGGCTGGGGCGCGTTCTTCCGTAAAGAAAGCATCAACTTTGAGCGCTATACGAGTCGGTATGGATTTGATCTGGATCTTCTTCGAGAGGCCGATAGGATCTTCACGTTCTTAAATCAGCCGTGCAATACAGTCGTCGGAGAGATAGTTGATTTGGCAACCTGGAATGACGGCAGTAGAATGTCCAATGCGGCTGACCATTACCAGCGGTTGGAGAGGACCTTACAAAAATGTCTGCTACTTTCGTCAGACATCTATCAACCGGCACCAATAAAGGCTCTGATCGCACTATGCACTTACTTCAGAAACAACCAGCAGTACGAGGAAGCCTACAAGCTCTCACTTATCCCCCCTGTCCCCTCGCCTAACCCCACCCCCGATGATCCCAACTCGTTATGGAGGCTTCTTGAAGAGCATGGGCTGGCCGCATATTACCTGGGAAGGTTTGATGAAGCGCGTGAATATTTCCTTCGGATCATGGACTCCGATCCACCCGCTGGAGATAGAGCACGAACACTGCAGAATATTGGATTCTGCGATGCAAAGCTTGTTGGATAAACATTCAATACAGTTTCAGGGTGCCAATCCAATTGGGGACGAGATAGAGAAACGTGTGGCTCTCCCCGCCTGCACGCGCCGCTTGGCTTCATCTGCAAGTGTGCTGAAGGTTGTTCGGGCTGGGGATGTGGAGAGGAATGGCATGGATGAATCTAACCGGAGATCGTTTCAGGACGTGCCGCGAACTGCGGTGCGAACGGACGAACGATTAATGCGGACAAAACGAAAAGACCCCAGCCAAAGCCGGGGTCTTTCCAGAATTCTCGCAGCGAATAACTTACGCTGCCACACGCTCCCGACGCATCACGCGATCCGCAGATGGAGCTTCTTCGGCGCCCATCCAGCCACCGGTGTCGGTGTTGGTTTTGAACTCTTCCTTCGGCGATACGATGAGATCGCGGAATTTCGGAAGGCCCGTACCGGCCGGGATAAGGTGACCGACGATAACATTCTCCTTGAGTCCGAGCAGGGTATCGACCTTCGCCTGGATTGCGGCGTCGGTGAGCACCTTTGTCGTCTCCTGGAAGGATGCGGCGGAGATGAAGCTCTCTGTGGTAAGAGCAGCCTGTGTGATGCCGAGCAGCACGGGTTCGCCATGTACTGGCTCTGCCGGACGTGCCTCGGGCACGATCTTCTCCTTCTTCTTGAGATCGGTGACGACCTCCTTGAATCGCTTCTTGTCGAACATCTGAGCGACCTTGAACTTCGAATCACCACGCTTGGTGATGAAGACCGAGTTCATCAGCATCTCATTCTCGGTCGCGACCTTCGCCTTATCGACCTCATCATTGACGAGCAACAGCGAATCGCCGCTGGCTGTGATGCGGACCTTGCCCAACATCTGGCGCACGATGACTTCGATATGCTTATCGGAGATCTTCACACCCTGCATGCGATAGACTTCCTGAATCTCATTCACAAGGTACTGCTGCACTTCTGCAACGCCCTTGATCGCGAGAATATCATGTGGGTCGATCGCACCATCGGACAGACGCTCTCCCGAACGGACGGTGTCGCCTTCCTGGACAAGAATGTGCTTACCGAATGGAATCGTGTACTCGCGGCGGTCGGTCGCATCGTGCGATGTGACGACGACGACGCGTGAACCACGACGCGGCTTCTCGAAGTGAACCGCTCCGTCGATCTCGGAGACCGTCGCGGGATCGCTTGGCGAACGCGCCTCGAAGAGCTCCGTAACGCGCGGAAGACCTCCCGTGATGTCACGCTGCTTGCCGGACTCACGTGCGATCTTCACGAGCACCGTTGCAGCCTCGATGTCCTGATGATTCTGGACCTGGAGAATGGCGTTGCTCGGGATAATGTAGTTAATGATAACATGACCATCCGAGGCAACGATGTCGATCGTCGGCGACTTTGTGCGATCGCGTGAGTCGATCGTACGGATCTGGAGATTACCCGTAAGTTCGTCGGCCTCTTCGCGGAACGTGATGTTCTCGATGAAGTCCTTGAAGCGGATCGCGCCAGCATGTTCCGAAATAATGACCGCATTGTACGGATCCCACTCATAGAGCATCTCGCCCTTGACGACCACCTTGCCATCTGTGACGAGGATACGCGAGCCATACGGCACATCGAACTTACCGACAACGCGGTTATCTTCGTCGAGCACGTTCACGACACCGGAGCGGCTCATGACGATATGCTCGCCTTCCGGATTGATGACGACCTTCATGCCTTCGTATTGCACGGTGCCATCGAACTTCGACGTGACCTGCGACTGCGATGCGATGAGCGATGCGGCACCACCCGTGTGGAATGTACGAAGCGTAAGCTGCGTACCGGGCTCGCCGATGGACTGTGCCGCGATGATACCCACAGCCTCTCCCATTTCGACGATCTTGTGCGTCGTGAGGTTGCGACCGTAGCACTGCGCGCACACACCGCGGCGGGCTTCGCATGTAAGCACCGAGCGGATGAGCACGGTCTCGATGGAGGTCGAAGCGATCTTCGCAGCGACGATCTCGTCGATCATGCCGCCAGCCTCAACGAGCACCTCGCCGTTGAGTGGATCGGTGACGACATCGAGCGTAACACGACCGAGGATACGCTCGGAGAGCGGTTCCTTTACGTCTTCGCCTTCCTTCAATGCGCTGACCGGAATACCACGGATCGTACCGCAGTCGAAGCCGGAGATGATAGCATCCTGCGCGGCGTCGATGAGGCGGCGCGTGAGGTAACCGGCGTCCGCTGTTTTGAGAGCCGTATCGGCAAGGCCCTTACGAGCGCCGTGCGTCGAGATGAAGTACTCGAGGATCGAAAGACCCTCGTGGAAGTTCGAGATGATCGGGTTTTCGATAAGCTCGCCCGTCTGTCCTGACAAGGACTTCTGCGGCTTGGCCATAAGACCGCGCATACCGGCAAGCTGACGAACCTGTTCTTTCGATCCACGAGCGCCGGAATCGACCATCATGTAGAGTGGATTGAATCCATCGCGGTCGTGCTGCAACGCGTCGAAGAGCTTGTCCGCAGTGCGGTTTGTCGCACGCGTCCAGATGTCGATGACCTTGTTGTAGCGTTCGCCAGAGGTCATGAAGCCGTTGAGGTACTTGTCCTGAACGTCATCAACCTGCTTCTGCGCTTTCGCGATGATCTCGTCCTTCTCCTTCGGCACGATGATGTCCGAGAGAGCTACGGAGAGTCCGCCCTTCGTTGCAAATCCGAATCCGAGATCCTTGAGCTTATCAAGGAAGATAACGGTCTTGAGCGTACCGACCGAGCGGAACGTGGTCGCGATGATCTGACGCAGACGCTTCTTTGTGAGAAGCTCATTCAGATAACCGAGTTCTTCTGGCACGATTGCATTAAAGATCGCGCGACCCGTCGTGGTCTCGATCATCTTGCCCTTGACGCGGACGTGAATCTTCGCGTGAAGATCGAGGCGACCGAGATTGTAGGCGATGACAGCTTCCTTCGAGTCCGAGAAGCGCATACCTTCGCCGAGCGCACCCACGCGGTGTTTCGTGAGATAGTACGCTCCAAGAACCATGTCCTGCGACGGAACGGCGATCGGCTCACCATTCTGCGGGGAGATGATGTTGTGCGAAGAGAGCATGAGGATCGCACACTCGAGCTGTGCTTCGTAGCTCAGCGGCACGTGAACGGCCATCTGATCGCCGTCAAAGTCAGCGTTAAAGGCGGTACAGACGAGCGGATGAAGCTGCAACGCGCGTCCTTCGACAAGGCGTGGCTGGAACGCCTGAATGCCGAGTCTGTGCAGAGTGGGAGCGCGGTTGAGCATGATCGGATGCCCATCGATGATGGACTCCAAAATATCCCACACTTCGGTTGTCTTCTTTTCAACGACCTTCTTCGCACTCTTTACCGTCTTCGTAATTCCGCGCTCGATGAGCTTGCGGATGATGAACGGCTTGAAGAGTTCGACAGCCATCTCCTTCGGAAGTCCGCACTCGTGTAGCTTGAGTTCTGGTCCGACGACGATAACCGAACGACCGGAATAATCAACGCGCTTACCCAGCAAGTTCTGGCGGAAGCGGCCCTGCTTACCCTTGAGGGTATCAGAGAGTGACTTGAGCGCGCGGCTTGTGTCCGAACGTACAGCAGAAACACGGCGCGAGTTATCGAGCAGCGAATCCACGGCCTCTTGCAACATGCGCTTCTCATTACGCAAAATAACCTCTGGCGCCTTGATGTCCATCAGGCGCTTCAAGCGGTTGTTGCGGATGATAACGCGGCGATAGAGATCGTTGAGATCGGATGTGGCGAAGCGACCGCCTTCAAGCGGCACAAGCGGACGAAGCTCTGGCGGAATAACTGGAATGACATTCATGACCATCCACCACGGACGGTTCTCCGGCTTGTTCTCGTCTTCACGGAATGCCTCGATGGTGCGGAGACGCTTCAGCGCGTCCTGACGCTTCAACTGCGAAGTCTCTTCACGCGCTGCACGGCGAAGATCGAGCGATAAAGCTTCGATGTCCGTGCGTTTCAGAAGCTCCTTGATAGCCTCACCGCCGATGAGGGCAATGAACTTGTTCGGGTCTTCGTCGGACATCTCGGTGTTGCCCGGAGGAAGCGAATCGAGCACCTTGAAGTACTCTTCTTCCGTCAACAAATGCTTGATCGGAAGCCCTGTGCCGCCAGCGTTGACGACGACATACGACTCATAATAGACGATCTTTTCGAGATCCTTCGTCGGCATTCCGAGCAAGTGACCGATCTTATTCGGCAGCGAACGGAAATACCAAATATGCACGACAGGCACGGCGAGCATGATGTGTCCAAAACGCTCGCGGCGCACGGACTTCGTTGTTACCTCGACGCCGCAGCGGTCGCAGATAATGCCTTTGTAACGGATGCGCTTGTACTTTCCGCAATAGCATTCCCAATCGCGCGTTGGTCCGAAGATCTTCTCGCAAAAGAGTCCGTCTTTTTCCGGGCGATACGACCGGTAGTTGATCGTCTCGGGCTTCGTCACTTCGCCATGGCTACGGTTGAGCATCGAGTCCGGAGACGAGAGGCCCACCGAGATGGAGGCGAAATTACGAAGCGGTACTTCCTGGGGCAGCATGTAAGCCATATGGTATTCTCTTAGTCTAACCTATTTCAAAATCTTTTTCTTCAAGTCCCTCTCCCAGCGGGAGAGGGATTTAGGGAGAGGCAGTCCGCTTAAAGAACTGCCTCATCCCCCCTGCCCCCCTTCTCCCGTTGGGAGAAGGGGGGTGAGAGAGGATTACACCCTTTTAGTCGATGCGCACTTCCAGCGCCAATCCCTGCAACTCGCGAACGAGTACGCTGAAGGATTCCGGCACGCTTGGCTCAGGCATGTTCTCGCCCTTGACGATCGCTTCATAGACCTTCGAGCGGCCTGGAACGTCATCGGACTTCACCGTGAGAATCTCCTGGAGAGCGTGCGCCGCGCCGTATGCTTCGAGCGCCCACACTTCCATTTCACCGAAGCGCTGTCCGCCGAACTGTGCCTTACCACCAAGCGGCTGCTGCGTGATGAGGGAGTACGGTCCGATCGAACGGGCGTGGATCTTATCATCAACAAGATGCGACAGCTTCATCATATAGATGATACCGACCGTCACCTTTTGATCGAACTTCTCGCCAGAGCGGCCATCGTAAAGTGGCGTACGCGCTTCGGTGTCGAGTCCGGCCTCTGCGAGATAGCCCTTCACGTCGTTCCAATGTGCGCCATCGAAGATCGGTGTCTCGAAGCGGACGCCAAGCTGGCGACCAGCGAATCCGAGAGCAGTCTCATAAAGCTGCCCGATATTCATACGGCTTGGCACGCCGAGCGGGTTAAGCACGATGTCCACAGGAGTTCCGTCTGCGAGGAACGGCATGTCCTGAATAGGTACGATCTTGGCGACGACACCCTTGTTACCGTGGCGTCCGGCCATCTTATCACCGACGGAAAGCTTGCGCTTCTTCGCAACATAAACCTTCGCCATCTGCATGATACCGGGCTGGAGATCATCTCCCAAACCGATCTTCGAACGCTCGCGACGAACGTCCGCATCAATGTCTTCACGCTTGATCCAGTATCCTTCGTAGATCTTCCGGATCTGGTTCATCTTGCGGCGATCCTCTACCCAATCGTTACCGATAGAGAGATGATCGAGTTCATCCAGGCGCGAGTTGAAAGTGTCGGCCTTGAACGTGACGCCGGAGCGGATGACCGCGCCGCCATCAAGATCACGAACACCAACAGATGCTTCGCCATCGAGAACCTTCAGCAGCTTCTCTGCGAGCTTGCGATTCGTGTCGTCAAGCTGCTCCTTGTAATGCTTGTCGATGAGATCGATACGGCGCTTCTCCTCGCGCTTTTCTTCGCCTTCCTTCTTGAGGCCCTTGCGGGAAAAGAGTTTGGTATCGACAACGACGCCCTTGATTCCAGGAGGTGCCTTCATCGAAGCATCCTTCACGTCGCCGGCCTTGTCGCCGAAGATGGCGCGGAGGAGCTTCTCTTCCGGCGTCGGGTCGGTCTCGCCCTTCGGCGTGATCTTACCGATAAGGATGTCGCCTTCTTTAACTTCAGCACCGGTACGAATGACACCGGTGTCGTCCAAATCCTTCGTCGCCTCTTCCGAGACGTTCGGAATTTCACGAGTGAGCTCTTCCTCGCCGCGCTTGGTGTCGCGGACGTGAAGCTCGAACTCCTCGATATGGATCGAGGTGTAAATATCTTCGGAGACTACGCGCTCGGAGATGACGATAGCATCTTCGAAGTTGTAACCTCTCCATGGCATGAACGCCACGAGCACGTTACGACCAAGCGCGAGTTCGCCATCTTCCGTCGATGACGAATCAGCGAGAACATCACCCTTCTTCACACGCTGTCCCTGCTTAACGATCGGGCGCTGTGTGATGGATGTGTCCTGGTTCGTACGGAAGAACTTGATGAGCTCGTATTCCTTGCGGCGGCGGTCATCAAAGCTCGCGAGGATCTCATCGCGTGAACCCTCATCATCATAGACCATGACGATACGGCGTCCGTCAACGAAATCGACAACACCATCGCGCTCGGCGAGGATGAGTGTGCGGCTGTCGCGTGCGATCTTACCTTCAAAGCCTGTACCGACGAAAGGCGCTTCCGGACGGAGAAGTGGCACCGCCTGGCGTTGCATGTTCGATCCCATGAGTGCGCGGTTGGCGTCATCATGCTCAAGGAATGGAACGAGCGCAGCGGCGGCAGAGACGATCTGCGACGGCGCGACATCCATATACTGCACGACATCCGGCGCGATCACGATAAAGTCACCATACTGGCGCGCGCTGATGCGGTCGCCCACGAAGTGGCCCTTCTCGTCAAGCTCCTGATTGGCCTGCGCGATGATCTTGTCTTCTTCATCATCGGCAGAGAGATACGTGATCTCGCTGGAGACCTTGCCGTTCTTCACGATGCGATATGGCGTCTCGACAAAGCCGAACTCGTTGATACGAGCATAGACGGCAAGTGACGAGATAAGACCGATGTTCGGGCCTTCCGGCGTTTCGATCGGGCAGAGGCGACCGTAGTGCGTGTAGTGAACGTCGCGGACTTCGAAGCCAGCGCGTTCGCGGGTAAGACCACCAGGTCCGAGGGCCGACATACGACGCTTGTGCGTCATCTCGGCAAGCGGATTGGTCTGATCCATGAACTGCGAAAGCTGGTTCGTACCGAAGAAGGTATTGATAACGCTCGTGACGGTACGCGCATTGACGAGATCGGCCGGGCCGACCTTCTCATCATGGATCGACATGCGCTCGCGAATGGTGCGAGCCATACGCGCCAAGCCAATATTGAACTGCTGTGCAAGCTGCTCGCCAACCGTGCGAACGCGGCGATTACCCAAGTGATCGATGTCATCGACTGCGGCCTTACCAAGCTGCAAGCGGATGATATACTTGAGGATCTCTACAATGTCTTCCTTTGTCAGCGTGGTGATCTCGTTCGGGATACCACCTTCGTCGTTGTGCAGCTTCTGATTCAAACGGATACGACCGACCAGGCCAAGATCGTAGCGCTTCTGATTAAAGAAGAGCTTTTCGAGCAAGCCGCGCGCGGCTTCCATATCCGGCGCTTCGGAGGAGCGCATGACGCGATAGATCGCCTCGAATGCGTCGTCGGTGGAGCGCGACGGATCCTTTGCAATCGTGTTCAGGACAACACGGCCACCCGTGTTCTCCAGATCCATGAACTTGAGCTTCTTGATACCGGCACCCTTGAGGCGTTCGATATGCTCTTCGAGGAACGTCGAATCCTTCGAAAGGAAGATCTCACCCGTGTTCATGTCGATGACGTCCGCAGCGACGAGCTTGCCAACCTGCGCGGCGAGATCGCCGGTCTTCACATCCATATCGGTGATGAGACCGAACAACTGGAGAATGTCCTCGTCGCTCGAATATCCGAGCGCGCGAAGGAGCATCGTCACCGGGAATTTCTTCTTGCGGTCGATGTAGGCCCAAAGGACGTTATTGATGTCCGTTGTGAACTCCACCCAGCTTCCACGGAATGGAATGACGCGACCGGAATAGATGGTCGTGCCGTTCGGATGAAGGCTCTCGGCGAAGAAGACGCCTGGGCTTCTGTGCAACTGCGAAACGACAACGCGCTCAGCACCATTGATGATGAACGTACCACGCTCGGTCATCTGGGGCAAGTTGCCCAAGAACACTTCCTGCTCGACGGTCTCGACGAAATCCTCGGAACCCTCTTCCTGATTCTTCGAGGCCAAACGCAGACGCGCCTTGAGCGGCACGCTGTACGTAAGCCCGCGCTCCTGACACTCCTGCACGCTGTAACGCGGCTTTTCGAGACGATAATCGAGATACTCGAGAATGAATGTCTCGCGGGAATCGACGATGGGGAAATTAAGCTGGAACACGGATTCCAGTCCCATCACGGCGCGGTCTGCCAGCGGGATGCCCTCTTGCAGGAATTCGTAGAAGCTCTTGAGCTGCACGTCGAGAAGATCGGGCAGTTCGTAGTCGCGAGGAATTTTCGAGAACGAGATACGGCCATTGTCCACTACGTGGGCGCCGTTGAGCAGGTTCGTTCCGTTGGATGTCTTGGTTGCTTTCGCCATGTTGAGTGTTCGGTTCCTAAAAATCTCTTCGAGCTATGATACTCTAATATCTGAATGCGCGGCGTTACGACTTATTACCGCGACTTTGGATCTGGTGGAAACGCGCGAATATTATCGTCAGCGTGCACCGTGTGTAGCGACGACGTAGTTTACTCCGTAGATACGGATGTGCAAAAGGAAAGTGTGGGTGCGGAAATCCTGTGAGCGGACTTCAACGAGAGGCAATTCGACGCGGCAACGCCAGCGACCCGCATGCTTCCCTCGCAAAAAATTGGCGGGAAACAGGAATCACCGGTCCTATAGATGGTATGTAGGATCAATGTAGTATCGATTGTGGCTGTCCGCTGAACTTCTCCATTACGGCGAGAAAGGTGTCGCCGGGGGCTAAATTCAGACAAAACAACGGTTTATCTCCGCCGCGGCGGGTATTGCACGTTCTTCAGAGCGGATCTTATATTATTTCATCCCCCTTTTTCGCGCGAGACCGAAACCAATGCGGAATCCAAACAATTCCGGCCCAAAAGCCTTATATTTGCAGCGGGTCCATTTGCCAACGTTTTTCCTGAAGGCACCTCCTCATGAAAAAGTTTTTGCTCTTCCCGCTCGCTATTCAACTCTGCGGGTGCAACATTTATTTGCACAAGAACCTGGCCGACATCCGTTCGGCCCCTGAATCCAGGATTTCTACCGTAACAACCCACTCAGGTCTTGAAGTGGTGAAGTTCCAATCACCCTACGGTGCGTATTCGGCGCAGTGCGATTGTGTCGTTGGAAATCGTTACGATAGCATTGTTAGTATCCCATGTTCCGATATTTCCTCCGTGGAGACGGTCCGGTCGAACCCATGGATCGTCGTGCTTGGTGGGCTCGGGGTGGCAGTGGGCATGATCGCCGTATTCTTTCTCCTATACCCACAACGGCCAGCCCCGGGCTGGTGATCACTTTCGTATCTTGATCCGGATCGCCTTTGCAGTTACTTTTGCCTCCTCTTTGGAGTAGAACGGCAGCACGCGGAAATAGGAACGATCCACGCGTGGGGAGATGAGCGCGTCCGCACCAGGGACCGTGCTGATCGCATTGTACATCGCTTCGTCTTCGGCGGTGGCATCTCCGGAGAAAATCAGATTGATGAGAGCTGGGACTGCGAGTATCGCACCCGCGATCGGATCGACATACACACCGACTGCACCGGCAGCGATCAGAAGTACACCGCTCGTTCCGTCAAAGGAAGGGAAGGAAGACGAGTGAGGCAGAGGAGCATTGCCAGAATGGGAGCCGCCAAATTTGATACCCATGACGTAAGTGACACTCCCCTCCCCCTTCACATCACCGATTATCTCATAGTCCGTATCCTTGAGTGGTTCGATCTTGATCCGATCAATGTAGGTGCCCTGCATTGTGTTGGATGCACCAGAACAACCGGTGAGGATGACGACCGCGAGAAAGACGAGAGACAATAGCGATTTCATTGCAGCCGTATTATTGATGGACATGGAAAGTGGATGGACATGGAAAGTGGACATGAACGACACTTGGCAAATTTACAGTGAAATTGCTTCGCGTGCTTGGATTGTTAGCTGTCTGCTTCCGCGCGAAATTCGTGGAAGGAAGACCACCCCTGATGTCGCGCTACTGCGTCTCAACAAAGGATTGCTTCGTCGTCCCTTCAGGACTCTTCGCAATGACGAGATAATTATTAAGACAACCAATGACCACAGCCGCTGCCCTCTCCGAATCGGAAATCCAACGCCGCGCAAAGCGAATCCGTCTCGTCCTCACTGATGTCGATGGCGTGCTGACCGACACCGGTGTCTATTATGGCGCGAACGGTGAGGAGCTAAAGCGATTTAGTATTCGCGATGGAATGGGAATGGAGATTCTGCGCGAGCACGGCATCGAGACGGCGATGATAACGCGGGAGGACTCACCGCGCGTGGCCTCGCGCTCGAGGAAACTGGCACTCCCCTATTACTTCCCAGGCATCATCGACAAACGCGCCGAGCTAAAGCGCGTAATGGAGATCACCGGCTGCGCGATTGACGAACTCGCCTACATCGGCGACGACGTGAACGATCTGGAGATCATGACGGATATCGCGCCACATGGCCTCATCGGATGTCCGGCGGATGCGATGCCAGCGATCGCATCCATCGTTCACTACCGTGCCAGCGTCGGCGGCGGGCACGGAGCGTTCCGGGATTTTGCTGAGTGGATATTGGGGAAGAGATGAAATAGGAGGAGCGTGGGAAAGTCGCACGTTGATTTCACCCTGCTTTCCAGCTTCCCTCCAATATCTTTCATTATATTGGGTGTGTCATCGTGTGAGTACCCACTAGCAAGTGTGAGTCTCTGGTGTTGCCAAATGGATGATTCCTGACTTAGGAAGTCCCTCATCCTCGCCATTGTAGGGATCGAAACGAAAAGTTCGTTGCGGTTTCTACCCTACCTTGTTCTATCTCCACCTGCGGAATTCCTCGCGGGTCGATCGCTTACCTACATCATGAAGAAGACGCTTCTCACGCTGTGTGCGGGACTGCTCGCGCTCGTCTCTACTTTTCCGATAACCGCCATCGCACAATCGAGGGTAGGCAGTCCTGCCGCTGCTGCGGATGTTCCGCGCCTCATCAGCTATCAAGCTGTTATTACGGACGCTTCCGGCAACCCGCTGCCGGATGGCATTTATGCAATTGGGACAGCGCTATACAACGCTGCGGGTGACCGCACGATTTGGCGTGATACGTATCATGCGCAGGCGCGTAATGGCGTGGTTGATCTGCTGCTAGGGTCTGGAGCGGTCGCACTGCCAGATTTTTCACAGACCGGGGCGATGTGGCTTGGCATTCGCATTAACGGCGACGAAGAGCTTCCGCTCACACAGTTCACTGGCGCTCCGTATGCGCTGACCGTTCCGAACGGCGCGATAACTTCACCGAAGCTCGCGAACAACTCTGTCACGGCGGAGAAGATGGGAGTGGACTACGTGGGTTCGGTTTCAGTCAATGGACAGAAGGTCTCGAACAAGGGTGGCGATATCAATATCGTCACGGACGGCATTGATGCGACGGTCGATCCGGCGTCGAACTCGGTCATTCTGCGAGGCGGCTCGGCTAATTCGCCAGCCGGGACGAAGGGTAGCACGGCGCAGGGAAATTCTTCGATCACGGGGACGCTGACCGTCACTTCTTCCGCCTATCTCAATACGCATGACGGGACGACGACACTCGGAAGCAACAGCGCATCCAACCCCGGTATCCTCGCGCTCCAGCAAGGGACATCCGGCGGTCACATGGTGACATTGCAAACGCCTTCGGGCAGCATGAGTTCAGATGCAACGGTGACGCTTCCGAACGCGAGTGGCAGACTGCTCACGGACTCCCGCACCATCTCCACCGGCACCGGCCTCTCTGGTGGCGGCGATCTAAGTGCGGATAGAACGATCTCGCTTGTCAACACGGCTGTAACTCCCGGCTCTTATACGAATGCGAATGTAACGGTCGATGCACAGGGGCGTGTTACGGCGGCGGCGAATGGGACAGGCGGAAGCGGAGGCGGATTTGCACCGACCGACAGCACGAGCGCAAATACTCCGAGCAAACTCGTTGCGCGTGACGCATCCGGTAACTTTAGCGCGGGCACGATCACGTCAAACAAACTCACATCGAATGCGAATGAGGCGGTGATCGAGCAGACGGGAGATGCGATGGGCACAACCCGGATACGGTTACAAAATCGAGGCAATTCGAATGGGCTGGTCGTTGAACAGGCGGGGCCGAATCACCTATCGGACGTGGGGTTCGCTGCTGGAAATGGGTATCAATCCAATATCCGGCTCGAAGGCCGGGCGAACAACGCGCAGAACCAGGCAAACGGCACGGTCGGTGAATTCCAGTTTCTGTCGAATATGGTGAGCGGGGGTCCCTCAACTAATGCCTTCTCGACTGGCGCAGGGGCTTCCTCCTTTTCGGGAAATGTTGGTATTGGCAAGAACAACCCGGCACAAAGCCTCGATGTGGCTGGCAATGTGCAGTTCACTGGCGCGCTCATGCCGAATGGGGATACGGGCACAAGTGGGCAGGTGCTTACTTCGAATGGGCACTCGGCACCAACTTGGCAGAATGCTTCGTCCGGTGGTGGATTGGCTCCTGGAACAGCCGCAGGACAAATCCTCTATTGGAATGGTAGCGCGTGGACCGTCATCCCACCTGGTAGCAACGATCAAACACTGGTCTTCCACAACCATGTACCGACATGGACTTTTACCAATAATCTACCCGCAGTCACAACGGATACAGTCACAGCAATAAATTGTATTTCCGCATTAAGTGGAGGCACCGTCTCGGCGAATGCACAAGGCGATTCCATTCTCGGCAGGGGCATCTGCTGGAACACAAGCCCAAATCCGACTGTCGTCAATAGTCATACCTCAAATGGAACGGGGCAAGGCAGTTTCAGCGCCACACTTACCGGGCTGGTAGTAGGAAACACGTATTACGTGCGGGCGTACGGTGCATCGAGCTCTGGCGTTGGTTATGGTGCGGAGGATACCTTCCTCGTTCGAGCAGTACTTCCAACCGTTACCACGATAGGAATAACCGGGATCACTGGTACGTCTGCGTTTGCCACGTACGAGCTCATTGAGGCAACCTGCTCAGTAACGGCATCGGGAGTTTGCTGGAGTACCAGCCCAAATCCAACCACATCCATCAGCAACAACACCGGCCGAACTAGCCCCGGGGTTCAGGCAGACAATTTTTCTGGATTGTTAAAGAACACGACCTATTACGTCCGGGCCTATGCAACAAATAGCGCCGGCACTGCGTACGGAAATCAAGTATCGTTTTCAACATTCCCGTATGCAGTTGGCGATACGTGTATGGGAGGGCGGTTGGCCTATTTCCTCCAACCAGGGGATCCGGCACACAGTAATGCCACTACGGGATATCCAGGATACGATGCTGGTACCCCGCATGGCTTAATTATAGCGATAACAGATCATTCAGGAATTTGGTCAGTCAATGATTTAGTCGTGCCGAGTCAGCAATTTAATTTTGACTACCTTCATCCCGCTGGGTATTCAGATAAATTCGGATGGGGCCTGCGCTCTTCAGGATCAATTGCGGCTGGGAGCGTTAATCAGTCAAACGTCGCTGCGGTTATTTGCCGAGCCTTGAGGGATGGTGGTTACAACGATTGGTTTTTACCCAGCTACAATGAAATGGCGGCCATTCTTTCCAGCAACTCAGTATTCAACTTCCAACTCTACCCTAACGCGTATTGGACTTCAACTGATCTAGAATGGTACGAATATAACAATGTTGGTCAAAATCTTCCTCAGGGGGACGGCTCTTGGACAGCCTACATAGGTACCTCAGGGGTGCAAAGCGGGGGGGACGCTCGGCAAGCAACTCACGCATTTCGACCTGCTCGATACTTTTGAGGTCGCCAATCTTCCGGTCCTGCTTAGGGCATGGAATTGCGAAGCTCATAGGTCGGGCATCCTTGCCCGATACCCCCTTCCCAACGTCGTCTCATCAACCGGAGGTGCCAGGCAGGGATGCCCGACCTACGCGAGAACGTGAACTGTGATAGGTGGGATGGGTGGGATTTATGGGGAGAGGAACAGGTCGCCCCGATTGGGGTGAGGGACGATGTTTTTTAATATTTCCGTGTAGCATCGGAAATTGTTATTTTGTGTAGCGCCGGACCTTCAGGTCCGGTAAAGCGCGGTAGAGACTTCGCCGGAGCTAAAGCTCCGGCGGTACACGAATGAACCGGCTTGTGTAGCACCGGAGCTTTAGCTCCGGTGTAGTTGTATATTGAGCACAGTTGTTTATTGAACTTTCACCGGAGCTAAAGCTCCGGTGCTACACAATTCGTCCACTTGTTATGAAAATCATTCATGGCGACACGGAGCTTCGACGTCGTCATCTTCCGCATCTCGAACGCCGTGGCGCCGAGTATTTTGTTACCTGGAGATTATATGGTACGATTCCTGAGGAAGTGTTGGAATCGATGCGACTAAAGGCCCAATCATTGGAGGCGCGGGCGCAAAGCGCGACGCAACCGCCCGACGAACAAGAGCGAGCAGCCAGAGAACGGAAACGCCTATTCGCTCTTCTCGACCACTATCTCGACAGCGCCAGTACGGGCAACGATTGGCTCAAAAATCCAGATTGCCTGGAGACGGTCAAGCAAACGATCCTCGATCAATCTGACCGCGCATCGATTGACTGCTTTACGATCATGCCGAATCATGTTCATCTCTTGTTCCTTCCGATTCCTCCCGATACCCTTCGCAGTGTGATGAAGCGCATAAAGCAGATTACCGCGTATCACTGTTTGCTTCTTACGAACACTACCCCGCCGTTTTGGGAAGAGGAAAATTACGATCACATCCCACGCGAAGGTGAACGACCTCGCATCACTTCCTATATTATTCGAAATCCCGTGGTCGCTGGGTTGTGCAACGGATGGAAAGATTGGTCGGGCACCTACCTCGCGGAGGAATTCGACGGTATTGATGAGCGCGGTTTTTTGATGGGGTGATCGGGAACGTTTACTGTGTAGTACCGAACCTTTAGGTTCGGTGAAGTCCCGGAGAAATTTCGCCGGAGCTGAAGCTCCGACACTACACGGGGTGAAGTTCTAGTGTCTCACCGGAGCTTTAGCTCCGGTGAGAAGTTGAGGAGGCTTCGCCGGAGCTAAAGCTCCGACGGTACACGATTCGTTGAATTGTTTGTCGGGCAGGGATGCCCGGTGTACGTTGAGAAAGTTTTCTCAAAAATATTGGAAAAGCTCTTGACTTCGGGTTTTGGATGTGTTAAGTTACAGGTAATGAGATGGGCACCTTTTCAATTTGGCACACATCCACCGGGGACCTGGGTTCCCGCATCCGCGGGAATGACAGAATGGAGAGTCTGTTCATTAAATGAACATTCAATTGAGAGAATAGGGGCACCTGTTTTCAATTAGGGATTGGGATGTGCCTTCGTTGAAGGGATGCTTCGCTCCGCTCAGGATGACGGTATATGGATGGAGCGGTTTTTCTGAACTATTTCTGCCGAAATCCGTTACGTTGCGGCAATTTAAATTCGTGGGAGTCCAACCACCCCCTGCCCCCGCCTTGAAAATGCGGGGGTTGGTATGGAAAGACGGACCACTAAACCATATTACATCATGGCGAAAAAGATAACTGGTTTTATTAAGCTGCAGGTACCTGCAGGCAAGGCTAATCCGGCGCCGCCGATTGGTCCGGCGCTTGGACAGAAGGGCGTCAATATCATGGAGTTCTGCAAGCAGTTCAACTCGCGGACTCAAAAGGAAGGCGATATGATCATCCCCGTGGTCATTACCGTCTATTCCGACAAGAGCTTTACCTTCGTTACCAAGACTCCTCCGGCGGCGTCCTTGATCCTCAAGGCAGCTGGTGTGGAGAAGGGTTCAAAGGAGCCGAATCGCTCGAAGGTCGCAAAGGTCAAGTTGGCGGACATCACTGCCATTGCAAAGCTGAAGATGCCTGATCTTAACGCCGCTTCGCTCGAAGCTGCGATCAGCATGGTATCAGGTACAGCCCGCTCGATGGGCATAACCGTGGAGGGCTAAGATCATGGCAACATACGGCAAACGCTACAACAATCTTGTAAAGAAGCTCGGCGCAGACCGCAAAGCGGTTCCGATCCCCGAGGCAGTAACGAAGGTCAAAGGCACGGCATCGGCGAAGTTCGATGAGTCCGTTGACATTGCGATCAATCTTGGTGTCGATCCACGTAAAGCCGATCAGGCTATTCGCGGAACGGTCTCCCTCCCCCACGGAATCGGTAAGACGGTTCGCGTGACGGTCGTGACTCGTAACTCGGAAGCGGCAGCTCTCGCTGCTGGTGCTGATGAAGCGGGCTTCGAGACGATCCTTGAGAAGATCAAGGGTGGCTGGACGGACACCGATGTTATCATCGCGACTCCTGAAGTTATGGGTGAGCTTGGTAAGCTCGGTCGTATCCTCGGACCACGTGGCCTCATGCCGAATCCGAAGTCGGGTACGGTTACAACGGACGTTGCAACGGCGGTGAAGGAAGTCAAGGCCGGTAAGATCGAATTCCGCGTTGACAAGGGTGGGAATATCCACGCTTCTGTCGGCAAGATCTCGTTCGATCAGGCGAAGTTGGTCGATAACGTCAACATGTTCTTGGCCACGATCATCCGCGCTAAGCCAGCAACGGCGAAGGGTCAGTATGTGAAGTCTGTCGCGCTTAGCTCGACGATGGGACCAAGCGTGAAGATCGATCCGCAAGAGGCTATTAAGGCTCACGCGTAAGCAAATCCTGATATTGGGTTTTATCGAGAAGGCCAGTCCAATGCGGACTGGCCTTCTTCGTTAGAGTTAGTTCTGGCGGGCAAGTCTTGGTGCGGAGGAATTGCGGCGGTAAATGTCGTAGGAGCCGCAGGTGGTGTCCTTTGTGAAGTCGGCGCGTAGAAGACTATCGAGTTCCGGAAATTCGGTATGGAGCGAGGTTCGAGGGGCGCCTCGCCACCAGAAATTCATATAACCATTCAAGACAACGAACTGCGCTGGCGTCGAGACCAGTGCATTGAGGAACTCCCGTCGCCAGGTCATCTGGAAATCCGGGTGTCCTCCGTGGACATCGGTAATCGTAAAGGCCTGAAAGTAAAGGAATCGGGATGCTGGCTCACGTTCAAGTCGGCATCGGAGTCGAGCATCGTACGAGCAGATCTCAACAGCCCCCTTTTTGTTTCGTGGCTCGCCAAAATATGCAATAACGGAGTCATCCATTCGCCTCCACGCTCTATCGTAGTTTGTGAGGCATGAGCCACCGTATCCCTCGTGTAGCCATTGCAATGATGCCGCTCTGGAAGCAACGGAAATGATCGGTGTATAGACCATCAGAAGCAGTAGTGGAAGGCCGATGACCACGATCTTCCGAGGAAATGTTGCTTGTATGGAGCACACCAGCCGCTCTATTCCCGCCCCGGCCAGCGGAGCAATCAGCGCGTAGAGCGGCGCAAAATGGTAGCCAAGAAAGCGATGCTGCGCGAAGATTATGAACAAAACGGCCACGAGCAATCCCACGAACAAGCGTCGATCAATTGGGGCAAAGGGCTTCAGCACAATGCTTGATCGCTCGCGAACCCAGGGGATGAGCCCAGTTGGGAGTGCCCCGAACGCGGCGAATAGAAAGATCGGTGACAATCGCCAAAGCCCCGCAAAGAATTGCAAGTAGGATGGTGCTGGTACCGAAGCGTACAGTAAGAGAAACCGAATAGTAGTCTGATAATAGACATTAAGAGTCCCGGTGATGAGATAGGGAACAAGCGAAAGAAGCGTAGGCAAGCCTACACCACCGGTAAACAGGATCCATTTTGCTTTGGAGAGTCTGACCCAATAAGTAGTGGCGAATACCAGCGGGATCAGTCCATAGAATGGGCGGATCAACATTGCCAGACCAAGAAACACACCTGCAAGGAGCACGTGCCAGCGTTGGTGGGATTCAGACCGTAGCCAAAGTTCACAACTAATCACAATCAGGCCTGTGGCGAAAACATCCCTCTGACCGTAATAGAGGATGCCGCCAAACATCGAGCACATAACAAAGCTGTACGAGGCAAAGAAGGCTGCGCGCGGCGTAAGCCACCTTGCGGAAAGCCTAAAGAGGCATCCGAGCGTTCCAAGCTGAAAGCAGAGCTCGATCACACGAAAACCGACATCGCTATTGCCGAAGAGCAACACTGCTGGTAGGTGAAACGCGAGCGTACCGACGAAATTAGGCTCCCAGGTCCCAACGTAGGGAAGCAATCCGTGCCGCAGCAGTCGCAGCGCGACCCACTGAATCCCCGCCGTGTCTGAACAAAGCGGGTAGAAGAGGATCATTGAATATATGAGGAGACCGGAGACAAGCGTCAGTCGCTGCCAGAATCGGTAAGACGGATCGGCTGTCGCTTCCGAGCGTTGGTCGTAGGGGCTGGGCACAATGTTGCAGAAGATTCGAAGCTACTTGAACTGTGGCCTGCGCTAAAAAGGTCACAATCAAGCATAGAGAAGCGAATTTGTGGAACGGGTAAAGTAGATTGGGTGTCAGTAAGGTTTCATCCCGTTTGGAATCCTATTCGAGGCGCGATATGGGGTGCTTAAGTGAGCTTCGATCAGAATACGTACAGATCAATTAACTAGATAATGGGCTTTCGGCAACGAACAATCATGGCGGGCGAGCTTAGCTCGCAGCATATTGGTGAACGGGTGGTTTTGAGCGGATGGGTAGATAGCAATCGCGATCTTGGCGGGCTGCTGTTCTTCGATCTGCGAGACCGCACCGGGAAGAGCCAGTGCGTCGTGCAGCCAACGGATGAGACCGCGCTGCTTTATGAGATCGCCCGAAAGCTCCGAAGTGAATTCGTGGTGAACGTGGAAGGCGTTGTGCGAAAGCGGGAGAACCCGAACCCGAAGATTCCAACAGGAGAGATCGAGGTGGTCGTCGAAGAGCTGATGGTGCTCAATGAGTCCGAGGTGCCGCCGTTCGAGGTAAAGGAGGATACGACGGCGAGCGAGGATCTGCGACTGAAATATCGCTACCTTGATCTGCGTCGGCCCAGCCTTCAGAAGAACCTCGCGATGCGCCACCGGATCATGCAGACCATCCGCCGGTATTATGACACCCGTGGGTTCTTCGAGATCGAAACACCGGTACTGATGAAGGCGACGCCAGAAGGCGCACGGGATTTCCTCGTGCCAAGCCGGTTGCATCCGGGTTCGTTCTACGCGCTGCCGCAATCACCGCAGATCTACAAGCAAGTGTTGATGATCGCAGGCTTCGACCGCTACTTTCAGATCGCGCGTTGTTTCCGCGATGAGAACCTGCGTGCCGATCGTCAACCGGAGTTCACGCAGCTCGATGTCGAGATGAGCTTTCCGAATGAGGCCATGGTATATGACGTCATGGAAGGATGCCTTGCGGAAGTATGGAAGAGCGTTGGGCTGACCCTCCCCTCTCCTTTTCTGCAACTGAGTTACCACGAAGCGATGAGCCGCTTTGGAAGCGACAAGCCTGATCTGCGATATGGCCTGGAGATCCAGACACTGACGGAGATGATCCGAGGCAAAACGGAATTCAAGGTCTTCACCGATGTGCTGGAAAAGCGGCAGGGCGTTATTGGCGCAGTCGTTGCGCCCGGCGGTGCAGAGTGGTCGCGGAAGCAGATCGACACGTTGACCGATCTGGCGAAAGTATATGGCGCCGGTGGGTTGGTGTGGATCAAAGTGACGCCAGAAGGCTATGAATCGAGCGCAAAGAAGCATCTCTCCGAGGATCTGCTCTCCGACATTAAAACGGTTTGCGGTGCGCGCGAGGGAGATCTGATACTTGTGGCATCCCATCCGAAGTGGGAGCGTGCCTACACAATTCTCGGAGCACTCCGAAGTGAACTAGCGAAGCGCCTGGGCCTTCTCGAAGGGAAGCAATTCGAATTCGCGCCGGCCTGGATCACGAACATGCCGATGTTCGAGGAGGACGAGGACACAGCCACGTTCACCTTCAAGCATCATCCGTTCACGGCGCCCGATACGCAGGACTGGCACCGCCGCAGCGAAGGCCTGGGTGATGTCCGTGCCCGCGCCTACGATATTGTCATCAATGGCTACGAGCTTGGGTCTGGCTCGATCCGTATCCACGACCGCAAGATGCAAGAGGAGGTTTTCGATCTACTGGGGCTAACGCGGGAAGAGCAGTTGGAGAAATTCGGCTTCATCCTGGATGCGTTCAAGTATGGCGCACCTCCGCACGGTGGAATGGCACTCGGCATCGATCGCATCGTCATGCTTTGCTCGGGCACGGATAATATACGTGACGTCATCGCCTTCCCGAAGACTGCGAGTATGCAAGGGCTTATGGACAACTCGCCATCTCCCGTCGAGGAGAAGCAATTGAAGGAACTCCGGCTTGAAGTGAAGCTCGACAAATCGGTCGAAAAGCCAGAATAAAACAAATCGCCCGCCATCTCGTAGGACGGCGATCGACCGCATCAGAAAGTGCGGATGGCTGGAGCCTAAGCGTGACTCGTAATTGTTAACTGTCGCTCATGCGATTCCTATTCTCGGTCATACTCTTATTACTGACGATCCAGAGCGCTGCGCTGGCCCAATCCGGGGCCGGATCGCAGGACTCCGCTGCGTCCGGACACTTGCGCCCGAGGTGGGGATCGTATCTCATCGAGTCATTTCCTTCGCCAGCAAAATCTACGGAGGACGTGACCATTCAGTTCTACAATCATACCGATGAGACGCTCTCCTGCATGATCTTCGATATGAACTGCCGCGACATGCTCCTCGAACCAAAACTGGTGTTGCAACCGAAGGAGCAGGTCAGCGCGGGACTCCACACGTTCACGATACACGCGAATGCCCTCTCCACGGGCTGCTATTTCGTACGTTTGACGACCTACACCGCCTCCGGTGCGGAGAACATTGTCGATAACGCCCGCTTTGTGATCGTCAAATAATGCGCCGACTTTTCCTGTATCTCTTTACCGTTACACTCCTTCTCCTCACTTCCGGGGAGCTTGCCTATTCCCAAACACAGGGCAAGACGGTCGTTGGTGACTCGCGTGGCAAGAACTTCTGGTTGGCCTTTCCAAAGAACGCGCTGATCGAAGGCAACAAACTGCTGACGCTGAAGTTATTCATCACAAGCGATAAATCGACCGATGGCGTTGTGACGATTCCTGGTCTCGGACAACGAACACCGTTTCACGTGAATCCTTCGCAGGTGCTGGAGATCACTCTTGACAGCCAGGCACAAATTCTGCAAAGCGAGATGGTGCAGAGGCTTGGGGTGCATGTGGAGTCCGACAACGATGTTGCGGTATTCGGACTTTCGCACAGGCCAGCGAGCACCGATACGTATCTTGCCTATCCTGTGAATGTGCTCGGTACAACCTATCGTGCCGTTGGATATTATCCGCTGCCGAGCGCGGGGCAAGGCTTTGCATCGGAATTTGCCATTGTCGCGACTGAGGATCACACCCTTGTCAACCTCTCACTAACGGCAGATACACGCGGAGGACGAAAAGCCGGGGACACCTTTAGCATTGAATTGCAGCAGGGTGAGACCTACATGGTACACGGCACATCCGAAGACTCGAAGAAGAGCGACCTTACAGGTTCTCTCGTTACATCCAATAAGCCCGTGGGATTCTTCATCGGACACAGCTGTGCGCAAGTCCCACAGGAGGTTTCCTATTGTGACCAGCTATTGGAAATGGAGCCGCCGATTCCGAGCTGGGGAAGGCAATTTTACGTCGGGAAATTTTCGAGCAAAACGCAGTACGCCATGCGTGTGATCGCAAGCGAGGACAGCACGCAGGTCTTCGTCGATAACAAACTCGTGGCAAAGCTCAAGGCAGGAGCCTTCTACGAGGACAACCACATGGTCGACAACTCGCTTATTACTGCGAGCGCACCGGTTCTTGTCGCGGAATATGCCCAATCGTCCGAGGCGGATTCCATCCGGGTTGGGGATCCGTTCATGCTGCTCATCACGCCGACGGAGCAATTTCTGAATTACTACCGCTTTGTGACTCCCGTCAGTGGGGATTGGCATCACTATATCAATCTTGTCGTGCCGCTCGATGCAGAAGCATCGCTTCGTGTGGATGGTCGTTCAGTGCCACCGAGATATTTCCACGGAATCGGTATCTCGAAGTTCGGCGTTGCTCAGTATGAGATTGGTTTTGGCTCTCATGCAGTGTCGTGCGACAAGCCGTTTGGCCTATACTCCTACGGCTTTGGTGTCGGCTCGGATAATTTTGATTCGTACGGCAATGATGGTGGGCAGTTGGTCGAGACTGTGCCGATCACGCCGGACACAGCACGACCTATTGTGGAACTGGTGTCTGACGATGCTTCGCGATCACTTGCTCTCATTGCTCGCGATGACAGGTTGTTCGATGCAGGACTTGCGAAGATCACTGTTATTGATAGCGATAATTTCGCCACGCCCGTAGAGGTGCCAAAGTTTGATAAGGGTGCGCCTGAAGTGCCTTTACTGTTCCGTATTAGTAATCCGAATGCGTGCGGATTCATGAGCATACGTCTGGAAGACGCTGCGAAGAATGTTTCCTACTGGGTGATCTGCCGCACACGCTCGAGTGAGAACAGTGCGTGGTTCTACTCGATGAAGGAAGGTCGAGAGAATATCTGCCCGAGCTGCCGATCCTGGACGGTGCAATTCATCACGACGCCCTCGTTTACCGAATCGAACGTGCTATTCCCGCGCCCGGACTACCTGAAGGGGCCCGATCAGTTCGATCAGTTCAGCACACGTTTGAGCGGTGGTTTCCAGGGCGATTATGTGTTCCCACTCGATAAAGGGATTCAATTTGCCGGGGGTATTGGGTACTCGAATTTCACTGGTGCCGCAATGGGGACGCACTCCACCTTCGTTCAGGACTCGATCCTCTATGGCACCGGGCCTGACGCTCGACTCTCAAAACTAATCGAGCAATTCACCACGGAGGCGTCGCTAAGTTATCTCACTGTCAATGGTGGTGTTTATTATTATGCAATCCCGGAGAAGCTTTATCTCTACGCTGGGCTTGCAGCGGGCTTTCTGATCTCCAGCAATTATATCGAAACGAGCGACATCATCTTCCCTTCCACACTTGCGGACTCCACAGGACGCAGCACCAGTTCGCGTTCGCTCACACTTGCCAGCGGCTCTCTCCCCCATCCAACAGCATTTCACATTGCTTTGGAGTTGGCGCCGGGAATGCAGTTCAAGCTCAACCAGCAGTTCTCATTGCTTGCTGGGTTGTATATGAACTTTCCGTTCTTCAACGCCGTCAATGATTTGAACTGGCATCTGACCTCGTTCGGTGCAAGGATCGGTTTGCAGTATCGAAGATGACGATCGCATTGCTTGGGGCTTCGTCATTCTGAGCGAAGCGAAGAATCCCGTCGCAATGAGTCGGCCCTCGTCATGAGATCCCTCGCTGCGCTCGGGCTGACATCGCAACTTGCTCGGGCTGACATCGCAACTTGCTCGGGCTGACATCGCAACTTGCTCGGGCTGACATCGCAACTTGCTCGGGCTGACATCGCAACTTGCTCGGGCTGACATCGCAATTTGCTCGGGCTGACATCGCAACTTGCTCGGGATAAAATTGTAACGAGTGACTATACCGTCTTACCAGCGGTAGCGGCGTTGATTGAATGTGATCGTGGCACCAAAGTCATCCAGCATAAAGGGCATTTGACGATAATCCTTTAGGGCTTCGCGCACTTTGGCCTGATGTTCGGGCTTCACATAGAGCAGCAGGAATCCCCCACCGCCAGCGCCAGCCACTTTGCCACCGACAGCTCCAGCTGCCATTGCCTTGGTGTACATATCATCGATCTGTGGATTCGTGATACCGGAAGCAAGCTGTTTCTTTAATATCCAATTTTCATGTAACACTTCGCCGATCTCGTCAAAGCGTTTTGCGCGAACGGCGATCTCGATCTGCTTGCCAAGCGCGTGGATCGCTTGCAGGCTGCTGCGGTTGTCGCCGGTCTTCTCGCGCTGCTCTGTGAGGATGGATGAAGCCTGGCGCGTGATATTGGTGAAGAACAGCATAAAGTGACCAGAGAGGTAATGACGGTCACTGTCAGAGAGCTCCAGGCGTTCCGTAGTTACGCGTTCGGAGCCGTGAAAGGTGATGGCAGAAAGTCCACCATGAGCAGCAATGTACTGATCCTGCTTGCCGATCGGTTTCTTGAGCACTTCGATCTCGATGATGCAGGCTTCTTCGGCAAGCTGATCATGCGTGACCTGTCGGCCGAGGAACGTGTGCATTCCGTTGAGGAGCCCGACCGTGAGGCTGCTCGATGAACCGAGTCCTGAACCTTCGGATGGAATATCAGCGAAGGTGGCTAACTCAAAGCCATTGCGCAGGCCAGTGATGATGCCCGCCTCACGGACGAGCTCGTGCTGGATCTCGGAGATGTCGTCAACGATCTCCTTACGAGCCGCGTAATTCAGATAGATCTTATCATCGAATCGCTCCTTGATGAGTACATAGAGGTACTTGTCGATGGAGGTTGAGACGACGAATCCGTCGGAGTCCTTGTAGAAGGCGCGCAGGTCCGTCCCGCCGCCGGCGAGACTGATGCGAAGAGGAGTTTGGCTAATGAGCAAAGGCTGGGTATTAAGTGCTAAAGTGCTGAGGTACTAAAGTGCTGAGGTGCTGAGGTACTAAAGTGCTGAGGTGCTGAGGTACTAAAGTGCTGAGGTGCTGAGGTACTAAAGTGCTGAGGTGCTGAGGTACTAAAGTGCTGAGGTGCAAAAATACTGCTTCGAGGAGGATGAACGCTAATGTTGAATGGCAACCCGTTACTCGTTACTCGTTACCCATTACCCATCCGCTCGGTACCGGTTAGTCGCTGATTCGTCGGATCTCTGCTTTGATCTTTCGGGCCAGATCTTCCATATCGGTTTCGGGTATCTCGCGAAAGATCTTTGGGTCGGCAAGCTCACCGTGTCCGTCGTCCTCGAAACGGGGAATGAGATGAATGTGCGCATGAGCGACACCGATGCCTCCGGTGTCAGCAATGATCCAGTCAGTTGCACAAACTTTCTGGAGTGCTTTCGCAACGCGCCGCGCCCGCATAAACAAGAACCCGGCCTCAGAAGATGCCATGTCCCATACCCAGCGATGATGCGCTTTTGGAATCACTTGCGTGTGGCCGGGATTGAGCGGGTACTTATCCAGAAATGCAAGGAACTCCGCATCTTCATAGACGATGTGATGCGCGGACGATTGGTCATCGTCCGTGATCGGATCGTTGGCTCGGGCAACGATGTCACAGAATACACATGGAAAGGATGATCGCTCATCCGAATAGGATGATCTCTCACCCGTAAAGGAGTCTGACATTTTGGCTGATCCGCTGAGAAACGACGTGGCGAGTTATGCTGGGGAACACACGACTCTCAGTGCCTACTAACGATTCGCACCCCGCGAATGGTTTTGCACAGACAGGGCAAACAGCCGTCAAACATCACTGCAGATACTTCTTGAAGAACTGCTTTGCATGAGCAAGCACCATCTCCAGCGCAGGTGTCATCCCCTTGAAGGGATGCACTGCATTGAAGGTGTGCCCCACGTGCGGGATGACGTGAATTTCTGTCAGCGGCCCCCGTGCTGCTTCAGCTATCGCCTCGGTTTCCTTGAGTGGGGTTGTGAGGTCTTCCGAACCACAGACAAGCATGAGCGGCTTACCGAGAATGGGCAGCTCCTGTGCGGCTTTCAGAATGCTAAGTTTTTCGGCGTTAGCTTCGAGGTCGTCGAGCAGAGTAACATCGAGCCTCATCACCTGCAACGTCCGCTGATTGAGCACTTCGAATGCGCCCTCGCGGCGCCAGCGCTCTTTGTGGCGCTCAGAGTAGCGTTCGAAGGTGCTGACCGGAGAAAGCGCCGCCACCGCTCGAACAAGCTTTGAATGCCGACCCGCGAGAATTGCCATCGCCGCTCCCCGAGAGTGGCCCAGGATGCCAACGTTATTAGGATCGAGTTCGCGCGGCTCCAATGGAATACCTTCACATGCCGCGAGTGCGCGGACCACAGATTGAACTTCGTCTAGCTCGCGTGAGAAGGTATTCCTCGCAAAGCGATCAAGCTCGGTGAAGTTCATCAGATCTTCGCCGACGCCGTTGTGGGAGAAGTTGAATGCGAGCGTAATGAAACCCGCGCGCGCGAACTCCTCCATCATCGTCGGGAATGGCCCCCAATCCTTGAAGCCCTTAAAGCCGTGGAGGAAGACGATCGCGGGCTTGGCTTCGCCCGTTGGTATGTATCGAAGATCGGCGCGAAGTAGCTCCCCTTCGCTGGAGTATATCTCGAAACGTTCGTGCGTCATGCAGCGACCTGCTCTCGTGCCGTGAGTTCGAAGACATATTGTCCACGTTCATTGTGGTCAATTCGAACGGTGTCGCCCGTGATGAATTCGCCGCCGAGCATTTTGATGGCGAGCGCATCGACAATCGCTTTTTGAATGACGCGCTTGAGCGGACGCGCGCCGTACATCGGGTCGAAGCCACTCTTAGCAAGCCAGTCACGGGCATCATCACCGACCGTAATATGGATTCCGCTCTTCCCTGTCATCTCGATCACACGGGCAAGTTGGATATCCACGATCTTTCGAATATCCTTCATCGTCAGCGGCTGGAACATGACGATCTCATCAATCCGATTGAGAAACTCCGGGCGGATCTGCTTGCGCAGTTCTGCGAGCAGCTTGGTCTTGATGCTTGTGAGAATCTGCTCACGGTTGGCATCCGTCATCTTCTCTATCTGCTCGGTGATGAGCTGCGAGCCGATATTAGAGGTCATGATGATGATGGTGTTCTTGAAATCCACCGTACGGCCCTGGGAATCGGTGAGGCGGCCATCGTCAAGAACTTGAAGCAGGATGTTGAATACATCCTGGTGGGCTTTCTCGATCTCATCGAGAAGGAGCACGCTGTAGGGCCTGCGGCGAACGGCCTCGGTAAGCTGGCCTCCCTCTTCATAGCCGACATATCCTGGCGGGGCACCAATCAGCCGCGAGACGGAGAATTTCTCCATGTACTCCGACATGTCAATGCGGACCATCGCGTGGTCGTCATCGAAAAGAAATTCGGCAAGAGAGCGGGCGAGCTCAGTTTTGCCGACCCCCGTAGAACCTAAGAAGATGAAGCTACCGATCGGGCGGTTGCGATCCTGCAAACCAGCGCGGGAGCGGCGAATGGCGTTCGAGACTGCGGTTACGGCATCTTCCTGTCCGATGAGGCGCTCGTGGAGGCGATCTTCCATCTTGAGGAGTTTCTCGCGTTCGCTCTCCAGCATTCGCGAGACGGGAATTCCCGTCCAGCGCGCGACGATCTCTGCAATGTCTTCTGGCCCGACAACTTCTTTGAGCATCTGGTGCTCCTTCTGAAGTTTCTCCAGCTCTTCCTGCTTCAGTCGAAGATCGTTTTCGATGCCTGGAATTTTGCCGTAGCGCAGTTCCGCGACCTGACCGAGGTCTCCTTGCCGTTCGAGTTGTTCGGCTTCGATACGGAGGTGTTCAATTTCCTCTCGCTCCCCGCGAATATCTTTAATGAGCCGCTTCTCGTGGTCCCAGTGCGAGCGCAGTTGTGTGCGGCGCTCTTGCAGGTCGGCAAGTTCTCTGTCTATTTCTTTAAGACGGGCTTCGGTAACGTGGTTTGTGGAGGCCATGTGAGTTGGTGTTCAAAAGCCAATGCTAAACATAGAGAGTGGCACTCGCAGTTCGCTAACGCGCAGAGGGAGTAATGAGTAATGAGTAACGAGTAACGGGTAACGAGTAAGTGAAATACTATGTACAGGAATTGGTCAGACCAGATGGCACAAATAAAAACGGGTAACGAGTGGTGGAATCCCACTCGTTACCCGTTACTGGGTACTCGTTACTGCGACGAAGGCGCTACTTCTGTATGAGCAGCTTCTTCGATTCGGTTTGCTCCGGCGTTGTGACGCGGAGGCTATAGGTACCGGCGGGGAGACCGGAGACATCGAGATCGATCGTGCGCGAACCGGCGGGCATCGGCATGGCCTGCGAGTAGGTGCGGACCGATTGACCAAGCATGTTAAATAGCTCCATGGTCATCGGGACTCCATCCTTTTGGAAATCGAGATCAACCTTCACGGAGCCTGCTGCCGGGTTCGGATGAATTCCGCCGATGCCGAAGATGAGGTGGCCAGTCTTCAGGAAGTTGCGGAGTATCTCGTTGCTGCACAGCTCCTGCGGCACGAACGTACCGGGAATGGAGTCATGCAGGACGTAGCAAATGTCCCCGCCGGTGGAATTCTTCAAGACGACGTTCGACAGAAGGAAATCGCTTAAGGTGTCGCGAGCAACCATAAGCTGGAAAGTAATATTGGCCAGCGTTGTCGCCCCATCGAAACTCTGCTTACCTTGCGGTGCCACCGTGAGGTGAAGCGTTTCGATACCGCCAACATCCGTGACGGACTGGCTAACAATCTGCGTACCGGGTGCTGCGACGGCCGGGGCACTCGGGTTGCCCGCCATAAAGAGATCCTGCTTGTAGGTCAAGTCGAGCGAGATGGAATGCACGTCCGCCAATGGAGTGACATTCTCCGTTGCGCGAATGGGTACCGTGAATGTATTCGCCGTCTTAGCGATATACGGCCCCGTGCTGGGGTTCTGCACACTGACGGTCTGGTGCTCACGCAGGCCCATTCCGGTGATAACCTTCGTGATCGTCCACTTGCCTCCGTGGTTCGGGAGCACATCGCCAACGGTGTCCACCGTGAAGATGACCTGCGCACCAACCGCCTGATTGATCGGATGTGCGAGTGTCGGGACGTAGACGATGTCGAAACGATTGGTATCGTTGCGGAGCAGCGCGCGATTCAGATTCAGCAGACGCGTACCATCTGCAAATTGGAATTGATCGCTGCGTCCGGGATAGGCCGGGTCGTCCACGATCTGCACGGAGAGTACCTCGACATCACGCGTACCGGTAGAGACCAGTGGCACGCTGTTGACATTGTTCATGCAGATATAGGTCGGCGGATAGTTATGTCCGAAACCTTCGACACTCACGTTGGAGGTGTTGCCCATGAGTTGGATGATCCCCTGCGGCGGGCAGTTGGTCATACCTTTCAATGTGAGATTACCCTTCGTGAGTCCCTCCGCCGTCAGTGTGGCCTGCACAATTATTGTTGCGGATTTTCCAGGTTGAATGGTATCCCACTTCTTGATCGAACCCGGCTGCACAATGAAGAACGGCGGGTCTATCGAAAGCGACTCGATGATGAGTGGCGCGGTACCAGGGTTCTTCACGGTAACAGACTGTTGCGAGGTCGTCCCGTTGGGTAGTATCGTGCCGAAATCAATGGAGTTCGTGGAAACAGTCATATCCGCCTGAACCACAGTCGCATCCAGTATGAAGACAGGGTAGATCCCAACGGCATCGAACGCCCAGACGGTATCCTTGCGGGAGCCGGGGCCCTTAGCACGATTAGGTGTGAAGGTGAACAAGACAGAATCACCCTGCTCCGGCTGAATATTGAAATTATCCATTGGCATGTGGCCCGTCTCATTTGCGACGATCTGCCACTCATCCTGGTCCGGCCCGAGAATGCGAACGCTATCAACATGAATCAGCGCAGAGCCGGAATCCAGCAGGTGCGCAGTAAAACTGCGTGGCGTATCACACTCGGTGATGATGCGCTGAATGTCGCGATCCCATGTTAGCTGGGGCTTGATACCGCGGCCGCTGAGACGGCTGACATCCTTGATGACATGAGTGAATGGCTCTGGGATGTCAGATGACCAATGCTGATAGGTAGTATCGCTTCCTTCGGCCGTTGGTGAGAAGCAGAAGTTGAGATAGACACCCTCGCCCTGCTTGATGGTGAGCGGAAGCATGGCGGTATCGGTGAACTCGAAATCAATAAAGTTATCGAGCACCCACTGACGAGTAAGTTGGAATGGTGCCGCGCCTGGATTCCACACGCGGATCGCATGGCACTTCTTTTTGCCAACGACGACGGTTCCGAAGTCATAATCTTCAGTGTTGATCTTAGGGACGGTTGTGGTGCCGATGATGCCTGCTATTGGCGTCGGGCAGTCGGTTTGTACGAGCAGCGTATCATAGTAGATATGCGCAGGCTGCGTTGCATTGAAGCAAACAAAGAACTGTATCGAATCACCAGGGCCGAGTTTGTATGGTAACGGCGGGACGGTGGAAGTCAGTCGAACGCCCTGCCCGCCCTGCAGCCACTTATAGCCGGAAACGTTAAAGCTCAACTCTCCCGGTTTTCCAAGATTCTTAAAGGTGAAATGGGTACACGTATCAATGCCAACAGAAGAGTTGAAGAAGGCCGCGCTATCTGGCAGGAACGTCAATTTCGGTGCAGTATAATGCAGCGATATGAGTGTGTCATTACCAGCGACGTTTAGTACCCACACGTACGCGATGGCATCCTGCAGCGGATTGTTGACTTGGATGTCTGCGATGGTGTCCGTCGTGCCTGGCAGCACCGTGTAGTTGGTCGGATTAAAGACGCAATTGATACTGACATATCCAGAGTCCGATCCTGGTTTGCGCTTGAGCACGCCGATACCATCCTTCAGTAACTCGATCTCGGCAATGCCATGATCGAGAGGATTGTCATCGTGCACATGAATGCGCCATCCATTGCATACGGTATCAACGGACAGCTTCGGTGTTAGCGCGCCTTCGATACCGAAGGATTGGCCGCACGTCGAGGCGTAGGAGAAATAGTAGTCGTCGTCGTCGTTATCACCGAGATCAAAGTCAGGATCAAGACCAAGATCGCCATATTGATAGAGCGCGAATGCAGAGTCACCAACGGCATAGTATCCACCAGGCTGAATTTCGTAGCGTCTACCTTGCAGCTCAGGGTGATTTGGTATGGTTGCCGTTTGTCCTGCACTCGGCAGGCTGGTCAACGGAAGCGGAGCCTTGCCATTGGTCTGAACCTTGATCTTTGCGAACTGATCGCGGCGGGCAATGACATTGATATAACGCTTTTTGTGCACCTGCGACTTATCGTCCGGCACGCCCCACATGAAGCTCGTACGGAAACGATCGAGCGGGATGATATTCATCTGGCTGGGTGCTGGGAACGGCTCGTTATTCATCGCACGGTAGTCGTATTCTTCCACCATGATCTTCTGACCGTTCTGCGAGCCGATGTTAATGCCATCCTGAATATTGTCATAGGTGACAGGCGGCGACTGGAATTGGCTGACCTGGATGTTGCGTGTGCCAACTTTATCTATATTGACCGTCACCATGGTGGCAGTGGAGTCGTACGTAAATATCTTATACTGGTCGCCAGCCGAAGCGTTGTCGGAGGAAATCCCAGGGCTATCCATGAAGGGCATTGAGACGTACCCGTCGCTGGTCCAATAGTCCACAGGTACCATTTCCTCGACAGAAAGATCGCGTTGATCCCCGCCATAACCCGCGTACTGAGATTCACCGTTGTACATGGATTCACTCGCACCAAGCACGGCAATTGGCTGATCGGCTTTGACGATGGAGCCAGACATATCATTGCTTCCGAAATCCTCATCGATGGTTGATTTCACCCAATAAACCTGCCCACGCATGAGCTTTGCCGTGAACGGATGCGGCGTGCCATCGGAGCCATTTCCAGAATTCACGCCGACGTGCCCTGTTCGGGTAAGTCCATTGGGAATGATGGTTACCGAAGTGTTATCCTTGATCGCAATGATGGCGAACTCGGAGCTGCCGGAGTCGATCTGGCAGGAGAAGTGGTGGCTATTTGCCGCGCCAAGAGCAGGGTTGGCCGGTGCGGCTGCGATCACGTATGTTTTGCCGAGCGCACCGGTTTGGAAGGCAAGATACATACCACCGGAGTTGGGACCTGTTGAGTAATACGCGACGCTGATCGGATGGTCGGCGTGA
>CAIUMP010000002.1 GCA_903900335.1 uncultured Ignavibacteriota bacterium
GTTCGCGGGTCCATCCGTGTCATCATCGGAAAATCGAACCACGATTGAGGTGTGTAGCCGTTCATAATATTATGAGTTCATGTGTGTTACGTAAGTCATTTGGCGAGCTATTCTCGCCGCAATTGAACGATACAAACTTACATGGAGAGATGGGAAATTGTCATACTCGCTTTCTCACTTGCATATCACAGGTTTCTCAATGGTTTATCACAATTGCGCTAGATTTATCACCGGAGGGCATTCGGTGCAAGAGCAAAAAGGTGCGGGTTCGAACTCTTCCGCCATTTCCGGCATAACAGTTTGCGATGTGTGGAATTGCCGGAATACTCTCTCTTGATGGAAGCCCATTAGCGCCCGCGGCCACCGAGGCTGCGCTTGCTCGTATGTCCGCCGCGCTGCGTCACCGCGGGCCGGATGACGAAGGCCGCTTCGTAAACAGTGACCGGCGCTGCGGCCTCGTTCATCGTCGGCTTGCGATCATCGATCCGACGCCCGAAGCGCACCAGCCCATGGTGGCCTCGAACGGCGACGCGCTGATCTTCAACGGAGAGATTTACAACTTTCGCGAGCTTCGTGCGCGATATGGATTGCGCGTGCCGGAGTCCGACACGGCGGTGCTGCTTGCATTGCTTCAAGCGAAGGGGGAGAGCGCACTGCCGGAACTACGCGGCTTCTTTACATTCGCCTACTGGAATGAGGGCGCCCAGACACTCCTCATCGCTCGCGATGCTCTCGGGAAGAAACCTCTCTATTATGCTGAGCGCGGCCAGCGGCTTCTCTTCGCTTCAGAGGAGCGGGCGCTTGTGGCAAGTGGAATGGTGTCCGGCGATATTTCGCACGAGGCGTTTGCACAATATCTTGCATACTACTCCGTACCCCATCCCGCATCCATTTATGAAGGCGTACGCGCATTACCGCCAGGAAGTATATTGCGTGTCACGGCAGAGGGCACGCAGTCGATAGGGCACTGGTACCGCTTGCCGAAGTATGAGCCGATCAAGATTGGATATCCGGAGGCTGTCTCAGAGGTGCGGCGACTACTGGAAGTATCCGTCAATTATCGATTGGTTAGCGATGTGCCTGTTGGGGCGTTCCTTTCTGGCGGGTTGGACTCGAACGCCATTGTTGGGTTGATGTCGCGGCAGGTGTCGAATCCAATTGAGACGTTTACGATTGGGTTTGAGAGTTCATCCACCCAGAGCGAAACGAAGTGGGGGCAAATCGGCGCGGAGTCCTTTGGCGCTCGGCACCACGAGCGTATCATCACCGGCGGAGATGTGGCGAGGTCCTTGCCAAGGTTCTTTGCAGCGATGGACTCGCCAACGGGTGATGGTTTGAACAGCTTCCTCGTATCGACATTTGCAAAGGAAGTTAGTCCTGAATTACGGGTTGTTCTTAGTGGTGTTGGCGGGGATGAATTGTTTCTGGGTTACCGCAAATACCGTTGGCTCGCGAAGCACGGGATGACCCTGCGGGCCGCCCACCTTCTGCCAACAGGGTTGCGAAGTTGGATCGCGGAGCGTCTTCTCAGCGCATCTACCCACCGCCGATTGATTGCGCTCGCTACCGTGCTCGATCCGTTCAACATTCGTAGACTCTTCAATGCCGACGAGGTCAGCAACTTGACTGGCATACCAAGACCCACAGCCGCACAAGACCCGCATGAGGAGGATGCACTTCTGCAATTGCTTCGCGGGGATATCGAAGGCTACCTGCCGGACATGCTTTTGCGCGATCTGGATCAGTTTACAATGTCGGTTGGTCTGGAAGCCCGTGCACCGCTGTTGGATGTGCCACTAATGGAATTCGCATGGCAGTTACCGATGGGGTTGAAATCACAAGGCGGATCCAAACAACTGCTTGCCGATGCAGTAGCAGATGTTCTTCCCAAAGCGCTAAAAGATAAGCCAAAGACCGGATTCGAATTGCCGATGAAGGAGTGGTTAATTACCGGAGAGTTAAGCCGTTACCTAGCTATCCTTCAGTCCGATGAGATGTTGCTGGTACGAGATGGCTTTTTGAAAAGTTCGTCGGTTCGCGCCGTACATCGGGATTTTGTGCAGGGCCGCTCGCATTATCTCAAACCGTGGAGCATCATTGCCATGGAGTGGTGGTACCGAGCGCAAATGGGGATCGGGGGGCCAGAATGAGAATTGGCATTGCGGCAATAGGAAGAGTCTCGGAAGACACCGGCGGGAAGAACTACATCATTCATTTCTTGCGGGAGATCGAGCGCGCAAAGACTAAGCATGAGTTCGTACTCTTCCTGAGCGAAGGCGAGGCCGGGAGACTTGGTATTTCTACTAGCGAGCGAGTTACTGTGGTAACTGTTCCGAACTCGAAGAATACTCCGCTCCATAAGGTAATCGGCGAGCAGTGGAAGCTACCCGCGTACATACGTCAAGAACGAATTGACCTGATGTACTACCCCGGCAATTTCGTGTCGCTTCTGTCGCGAGTGCCGTCGGTGGTAAACATACGTTCGGCGGCACATTTCTATGGAGCGGAGTATGGGATCAGCGGAATCCGTCGGCTGGTGCGGGCATGGCTGATGCCGGCATCGGCACGCAAGGCAGATGCGATCATTACCCCCAGCAACGATATTAAGCGCGATGTTGTACGCTTCACCCGCGCAAGCGCCACGAAGATCGAAGTGATTCCGCACGGCGTTGATCTATCGCTGTTTGATGGCGACCGAAACCGTGGGACCGTGGAAAGTACGGAGGTGCTCGACCGCTGTGGGCTTACCTCTGGTGCCTATCTTCTTTTTGTCTCTGCATTGTGGCGATACAAGAATCAGGATAAACTCATTCACGCTCATGCCGAAGTCGTGCGGCAAGGATTTCCCGAGTTAAAGCTGGTATTGGCTGGCAAAGGGACTGGAACGGATCCAAAGTACATTCGAGAGATCACGGAGTTGCCCAAGTCCGTAGGTACGGAGTCGTTAGTGGTGATGACGGGTGGACTGGATCAACGAACATTGGCGAGCCTCTATGCGAATGCTGCTGCGTTTGTTTTTCCATCCAGCTATGAAAGCTTTGGCAATCCAATTTTCGAGGCTTGGGCTTCGAGTGTCCCGGTAGCCACTGCAAATGTTCATTCCTTCCCGGAGATCGTTGCCGATGCAGCCTTATTGTTCGACCCGCTTGATCGGCAGGGAATGGTCGAAGCGATCCTAAAGCTGTTGAATGACAAGGAACTAGCTGCTGAGCTTAAACGCAGAGGTAGTAGCCGTGCGAAAGATTTTTCCTGGGAGCTGGCGGTTTCGAGAACGCTCCGACTATTGGAACGTGTTTACGAAAAGCACAGTGAACACCCTTAAGTTATTGATTCTTTGCTACTTGGAGTCGAACGCCCAGAGTTGTTATTGTGCAGCGCCAGCCCCGTTCGTTGTTCCGTTAATCCAAGCCATCACAGAGGACTTCCGTCGATTATGACAAAAGCCGACATCGTTAACCGTCTCGCAAATGCCACCGGAATCACCAAGTTCGAAACGGAGATTCTCGTCGATGGATTTTTCAAGACCGTCGCTGAGGCGCTGGCCAATGGTGAGCACTTAGAGGTTAGGGGATTTGGAACATTCCGAACGAAGAAGCGCCCGGCACGGAATGCACGCAACCCGCGAACAGGGGAGACCGTCCATCTCGATGAGCACTATGTGCCGACATTCAAGCCATCACGCGAACTGCGACAGGTAATCGACGAGCGTCAAAAGAAATTGGCCAACGGCTAAGCATTTGAAGCTGCTGCGTTCGTATTCCTCCCTGCGAGCGCAACCTCAACTATTCCTTCCGAATTTACCGAACGAAACGATCTGCTCAACGTGAACGAAGCTACAGGACCAGCAACCAATGATTCTCGCATAACGTACTGTCCGAGTTGCGCAGCGCGCTTTGGAGAGGATATCTCGGCAGGGCAAAGCCTCAAGTGCCCGGTATGCGGCACGGAGTTCATCTCGGGTGCAAGTGCCGAGAGTGCCGAGAGCGAGATCGCAAAGTCCGACCAGCCACTATCGCAGGCCGAAGGCAAGCGCAGGCAATCCACCGAGGACATGCTGCTCGAACGCCTTCAGAATGAACCACCACTGAAGCGGCCGATCCCGGTAGCTGGGGTGGCTGTCATACTTATCGCGATACTCGCGGCGAGTATCGCGATCTTCAAATACACCGCAAAGCCAGACAAGTTCGCTGCAGGGCAAGAAATAGACTCGAATGCGATCGCAGAGAAGCGGATCTTCTTGCAGCATATCATTGACTCGATCGGCACCATGCTGAAGAGTAACCCGAACGATACGAATCTCCACGTTTCGCTTGCTGACGCCTATTATGATGCCGGACGTTGGGATCAGAGCATGGGTGAATTCCAAACGTACCTGCGGTTGAAGCCGAAGGACCCCGACGCACGCGTGGACTATGCCTATGCGATCGCGCAGGGTAAGCAGGATCTGCAACTGGCGATCTCGGAGATAGACACCGCCCTCATTTTCAAGCCTGACCATCTGAATGCCCTCATTAACGCGGGCATACTGAGCGCGCAAGCGATCAACGACACCAACCACATGGCGGCGCTGGCTCGCTCCCGCAAGTACTTCGAACGCGCCAAAGCCATTGCCGCAAAAACCGACCCCAAAATGGCTGGCCGCATTGACACACTCCTCCAGGAGATCAACCGCACAAGGGAGCGCATGACGGGGACAGGGAAGGAGTAGTTACTCCCTCACAACCTTCCGCATCACCGTTCCATTCGCGGATAGGATGCGAAGGAAGTAGGTGCCTGAGGCAAAGCGCGAAAGATCGAGCGTGAGCTCGCTTGCGCGAATGCTTGGCACATTAAGCACCTCTGCACCCAGCACATTGAGCACACTCACCCGCTCAAGGGAATAGCTGCCACGAATGGTAACGAGGCCGCTGGCAGGATTGGGAAATACTTCCAGCGTATCCCGCACCGGCACAGCAGCCACGCTCTTCACCCCGCTCTTAGGAACCATCGCGGGGATGGAGCAGACGAACAAGTTATAGCCAACCGATTTGATAACCAAGTCAGCAAACAGAAGTGTATCGAACACTCCAATGCTACCCACACTCAGTGGGTACGCAAAGAGGGGCAAACCTGCGTTAACTGTCTTCCAAGTGACGCCTGTATCCGAAGATACTAGCACACCGTTGCCCTTAGTTCCAGCGAACAGAGTTTCACCGTCCGTACTGAGACAAGTAACATACTCCTGTTCTCCTCCAGTATCCACCGTGAGAGTACTCCAGTGCGAACCATTATCACGGGATAGGAGGATGGTGGTACGGTCAGCACAGATCAATAGCAGCGATCCCATCACTGTCATGTTGCCGATGAAGGGCGGAGCAAGTTGGAACCAAGCTAAGCCGTTATTCGTGGAACGCCAGAGCGAACTGCCTGTATTTAGGAAAACGTTTGTACCTAAAGTGGCAAGGCCAGAGATAGAGAGATTTGTGAGCGAATCCCATGATTTGCCACTGTCCAGAGAACGCGCAACTCCTATGTTACCCCACCCACCGAACAAGTATGTACCATTGCTAATGACCGGGCTCGCAACTTTAGGTTCACTCCAGTGCGTACCGTTATCCATTGAGGAATATTCTCCCGCCTGTTTCCCGTCCGAAAAAGTCTGTCCAGCAAAGAAGTACCTACCTATGGAAGCAAAGGACGTGATGTTCCCTTGTGTGAAGTCTATCCCGGCATCGGCACGGCCACCGTTGTAACGCCAAATTCCTCCGCCGCCTCCGCTTAAGAACAAACTGGAGTCATGGACACCAAATGCGATGATCGGATTAGGATCATAACCCGCATTTTTCCACTGCGCTCTCGCTGGAAGTATCACGAAAGCAACGATAATAAAAGATGAAAATAGGAGATTCTTCTTCATTGGAGTCCCTTCCTTAGTGCTGTGGCATTGGGCTTATGGAAGATGCATTAGTCAAGTCCCAGACCTTGACATAGTCGATTAAGTGATGAGCCGTCGGCTTGCCGTCGATAGGCCAACAACCGGAGCAAGTCGATCCAAAAACTTCAAAGAATGCCTTTTCGAGAACACCCGTCGGGCCGCCATCCATGTCGAATTGGGCTGGGTGAATGTTCACGGGTGAACGCGCGTAGGTACTTGCCCATTCGTATAATGGACTATTACGAGGGATGAGGCGATCCGGCAATCGACGTACCACATTGCTATCATAAAGGATTCGAACTTCATTTGGCAACCACTCCATGCCAAACGTATGGTATCTATAGGGAGTGGTTGCATAAGCTACCATTCCCGCCGAGTCCAGCCCAGCCGTGTCCCTGTCCATCACCACGGGAGGGATCGGAGAGAACCCTTCGCTAACGGAATAGGTGATGTGCGCTACACTACTGTGTAGATCCCTGCTCGCCATGGAATCATCCAGGAACGGCCAACCTGTATCTCCAAGACTGTTAAAGTCATGTTTCCAATGACACCTAAGTGTTCTGTCTATTCCGTTGCCCAACGAATCAAAAAAAAGATTATGCAATGTAACTGATGTCTGGACTTACCCCAATACATCAGACAGTGGATTCCGCCTTCAGCTTAGTTGTAGCTGATTGATTGAATGATGCTTCGAACGCATCCGGCGACTGAAAGTTCAGTGCCGAGTGCATCCGTTGCCGATTGTAAAAGATTTCGATGTATTCGAAGATGCTCCGAGCCACCTCCGAGCGTGTTTCGTACTTCTTCTCATAGACCAATTCGACCTTCATCATTTTGAAGAAGCTCTCCATGGGTGCATTCTCCCAGCAGCCTTCTTTACGGCTCCTGCTCTGTTGAAGGCCGTGTTTCTAGATGAGCGCACGATACGCGTCTGATGGGTATTGCACGCCACGATCCGAGTGCAGCAACAGCCCTTTGGGTGGCTGGGCGCGTTGGATGGCTTGACGCAGTGCGTGCAAAACCAACTCCTGTGAGAGATCGGCACGCATCGAAAGCCCGACGATCTTCCGTGTACAGAGATCCATGACCGTTGCCACAAAGAGCCAATCCTAACTTGGCTCCACGTAGGTAATGTTCGCAGTCCATGCAACGTTGGGCTTCAAGACATGGAAGTGTCGATCCAACAGATTCGGACTCGCCTTGCGATGATCCGACTTCGTCGTAATGACATACTTCCGCCTTTGCCACGCTGCCAGCTGGTCTTCTCGCATGATCCGCGCCAGGCGATTACGGGAACATGTGAAGCCCTCTGCGCGCAGCACGCGGGTCACCCGTGGACTCCCATAGAGTTTATGGTATGAGGCATAGATCGCACGCGACCGCTTTTTTAAAAATGTCCAGCTCCATTTTTGTCCGCTACAACTCCGCACGAAGCTGTGTCACTCCGTCCTGGTTGTGGGCGGTATTACCATGAACGGACGGTGTCACCCAATACCGCTTACGCGAACCATAGAGCTGATTCGAATGAAGGCCGAGATCGCGAGCAACCTTCGATGCTCGCTGTCCCGATTCGATTAACCGAACCACATTCCTCTTGAAATCTTCATCGTATTTAATATTCCCCATAGTGTATTCGATATAGCTCCAAAAGCCAACCAAATCCACTGTCCATGAATTTAGGGCAAGTCCACTCCAACTACGTTGCATGCCTCGAAAGAGCAGAAGATACTATAAGTGTCAGACGGTTGGAAAAGATTGTTAGGGCGCTTAAGATCGACCCTCACGTACTTTTCATTCCAGAGAGCTACAAGGGATAGCTCTTGGCCCGGGCTGCCTACCAAGATTTCCCCAACTATTTTCCGCAAAAGGTGTAACTTTTGTTCGTGAGATGGGTTCTTATTGTGTCAAACAGTGCGAGTGTCGGTTCCCGGTCATTCACGTTTTCATTCTTCACTTCATCATGATACTCAACTCGTCTCGTATTCGGATGGTTATTCGTCCGAGTAATATCATTAGCGCAGCGGCCCTTGGGCTTGTTGTGCTATCGGTCATGTCGGTTTCGAGCTGTCGCAAACTTGTGCAGCCAACAGCTCCACCTGTGGTGGATACTGTCGTCGTTCATCCAGATACAACGGTTCACGGTAAGGATACCACCGTCCATATTCCGGACACAACTATCCATCCTGGTGGCCCACTTAGCGCTGCGCCGGTTTCGGCAGGTGTGCTTGGCGTCAAGGCGATCGCCTCGCTTGGCAATGCTGGGGACTTCGAAGTTGACCTGTTCGTCGCCGATGCCGATGGCAAGCCGGTTTTGAATCTTCCTCCGGGCGCGCTTTCCATGCTCGGCGGATTGGATACCCTCTTTACGCCAGGTAATCTGGTGGCGGCTACGTCAGCGGTTTGTGGACCATTTTCTGCTGAGTTGTTGCTGGATCAATCCAACAGCATGGCAACGAATGATCCCTTGAATCTTCGCCTAAAGGCAGCGAAGATCTTCCTCGATGGAATCTCGCTGTTGGGCGGCGGTAAGGACGAGGTGCAGGTTTCCCAGTTCTATGATATCTATGAGGGGGGCTTGCAGACCTTTGGGCCATTCACGACGAACGGGGACTCCTTTGATCCTGCCGTGGATAACCTCGCGGGCAACCTTGGACCAGGGACACCGCTCTATGATGCGATGTATTACATGGTGGATTCGCTCGTCCAGCAGAGTCACAACCTGAACAAAGTACTCATCGTCTTCACCGATGGGGAAGACAACGAGTCACAGTTCGGGCTTTGGGATGCGATCAATTATGCGAAGTATAACAACGTGAAGGTTTTCGCGATCGCGCTAAAGACGGGCATCAATCTCCCTCTCATTTCTACCGCATTGAGCACAGGTGGCAGCGTTATGCACGCTGATGATGCTTCACAGCTTAGCTCCTACTTTGGATCACTCTCGAAGCAGGTGCATGGCGGCGAATCGTATTATAAGACGACGTGGCACGTCAAGGTGCCGAACGCTTACACTTTGAGCGGCCAGACCGTCACGGGGACGATGAAGATTGCCATTGCTGGTAACAAGACGGTGAACGCACCGTTTGCAGTAACCTTCCCGTAAGTTATGAATAGTTAGAATGCGCTTATGGCGCCGGAGGGAGACTTCCGGCGCTTTTTCTTTGTATCTTTGTGCAATGGCGAAACGGAAACTGCGGCTCCTGCTTGTGTTACTATCCTCGCTCTGGAGTGTCGGGTGCAGCAGCACCTGGTATTTTCCAGAAGGACTTCCGCAGCAAAAGATCTGGGTTGATACCACAGTCAACTTTCGCTCGTTCCAGACATTTGCGATGATCCCGAATTCAGCGCTCGCGAATGACCGGTCGCTGACCCAAGACGAAGAAAATGGCCTGATGTTCTATACTGTAAATCAATTAGAATTAAGGGGTTATCGTTGTGTCGATAATTTGGATTCTGCTGATTTCGTGATATGCCAGCAGGTATCAAATGATTATGTAAAAGGAGAGAACCTGGATCCTAGCGTTGATACGCAACTCGTGTGGCAAGCAGTTAAGCCGTTCTCGCTACTGACGAGTGGTTTTGGTACCTACTTCGACGTTCCTATCCCTGAAAATTGGGATTATCGTGTTGTGCGGATGCACCCAAAGCTTCGGGAGACTATCTTTGATGGGAAGACACATCGGGTAATCCGGCGCTTCGCCGGCGGCGGCGTGGTTGCCGACGAAAATTACCGCACTGCGTCGCAATACCTTATCTGGTCCTTCGGTGTCTCGCTACCGTTTGCCCGGGCGGATGGCCGAAAAGGGTTGTTCGGCACAGGCATGATGGGATTGATATTCAACATATCCAGCTATGATGGTCATAACTTTTGGCCGGTGGTCACCTCAGTTGTGTCGAAATCACCCGCCGAACATCATGAGCTAAAACCTGGTGACAACCTGCTTTCGCTTGACGGACAAAGCCTGAAGAATGTGGACGCTTTCGACTTCCTCCGGAAAGTCCGTGGTCCACCTGGTCGGGCGCTCCACTTCCGAGTGTGGCACTGGGGAGGAAAATTGCGCGACGTGACAGTGATCATGGGGGAGCGGACCAATCCGTGAAGAATGCACGAATTCGTTCACGTGCCGTGCAATGTTCACGACGATCTGGGTGTTAAGAGGCGCTAATTCGCCAAAAATCGCTGTTTTTGGCGTTGGCATTGATTTTTATAGAATTAGTAAGCGGATGGACGATCATCGTCAAGAAGAACGGTCATCTACAGTGTCTTGCGTAAAGAAGATTTTCTGAAAAACCATAACTTCAAGAATCCATGAAGAACAACTCACTTTTTGTAACAGTCACGATCATTACAGCTTTCGTGGCGGCAGTTCTCCTCTATATGTTCGTATTCGGTGCAGCGGCCCACTTCGCGGACCCGGCAGTCAAGGAGCATCCAAAGGACATCATGGGCATTATCTATACGGGCGGTGTCATCGTGCCGTTGCTGCTCATGCTGACGATCATGGTCTTCACGTTTATCATCGAGCGCTTCTTCTCACTCGGCAAGGCAAAGGGTTCTGGCGATCTCGGCAAGTTCTTGCATGAGATCGAGACAAGCCTGAACGCTGGCAACATTGACGCCGCACTTGACCTTTGCAACAAACAGCGCGGTACGGTGGCGAACATCGTTCGTGCAGGCCTGGAGCGTTTCAAGGAACTTCGTTCGGAAAATCGCCTGGATGCCGAGCGCAAGATGGCGGAAGTCAAGCGCACCATTGAGGAAGCGATGAGCATCGAGACACCACTTCTGGAGCGCAATCTCGTCGGTCTTTCGACGATCGCCTCTATTAGCACGATGGTCGGTCTTCTCGGCACAGTTCTCGGTATGATCCGGTCGTTCCGCGCTCTCGGTGAGCAGGGTGCAGCCAGCGCGACAGGCCTTTCTATCGGTATCTCCGAGGCGCTTGTTAACACAGCATTTGGTATCTTCGGCGCTATCATCGCCATTGTGTTCTATAACTTCTTCACGACGAAGGTTGACGGGTTCATCTACATGATCGACGAAGCATCGCTCAACTTGGTCGAAACGTTGAACACCCGTTTCCTGGGTAAGGGCGATTACGCCGCGTAATTGGTAGTGGCGCGGAATGCGCGCCGGTAATGAGGGAAAGCGCGGCAGAAGCTGCGCTGCACAAACAACTCTAACACTATCCAAGTATGTCAAAAGTAAAAATGAAACGGCACGGTTACCGGCTCGACATGACGCCGATGGTCGATGTGGGATTCCTTCTGCTCACGTTCTTCATGCTGACGGCAAAGTTCAAGCCGCAGTCGGACGATCCGTTGGCGATCTCGCTGCCAGTCGCAATGGCGGACACTACCAAGCTGCCGGACGCGAACATCGCTATTGTTAGCGTCGGGATGCGAGGGGCAGACACCGTCATCACGTTCGGGCTTTCGAATGAGAAGGACCGTGCGCCAGTATTCAAGCCTCTGAACCTGACAGACCCCAAGACGGGAAGGCCGCTGACCGATGCGGAGCTTGCAATGAAGGGGGATGTTCGGGTTTCCAAGGCATCGCTCGAAACGGTCATTCAGCAGGCACGCTTGCAGAACCCCTCGATGCGCTACGCGATCAACGCAGATTCTTCCGTGAGTTATGGCACGGTTGATGACGTGATGCACGCTCTGCAAAAGTATGGCGCCACGCGCTTCAATCTGATCACGATGAACAAGGAGAAGAGCTAACATGGCTGAAGTAGTACAAAGTGGCGGTGGCCACAAAAAGAAAGGTGTAATCCGGAAGAACCGCGTTGGCGTTCGTTTGGACATGACACCCATGGTCGATGTCGCGTTTCTTCTGCTGACATTCTTCATGTTAGCGACGACGCTCCTGACCCCGCAGGTCATGGAAATATCCTTGCCGCCGGATAGCAAGATCCCGGTGCAGATCGCCGAGTCAAACCTACTGACGCTTCGCGTTCGTAAGGACCAGACGGTGTTCTGGAATATTGGTAATGAGCCTCCGCAGAAGATCGCGCAGAAGGAAGTATCCCGCGTGATGAAGGAGTGGCTGACGAAGAATCCGAAGATCTCGACCCTGATCAAGATCGACAAGGACTCTCGGTATCAGACGCTCGTGGATATGGTGGATGACCTGAACGTCACGCAGGGTCAGCTTCATCAAACAGAGAAGCGGTTCAGCCTCGTCGCAATGGACGAGAAGGACTATGCACTTATTGGCAGCCTGTAAGAGAAAAGGAGACAGACTATGGCACTAAGTAATTTAGTTGTTGAGAAGCTCGAACAGTACGGCGGCATTGACCTGAAAAGGAATGCCCAAAAGTACTTTTCGAACGCGATGGGGATCTCCATCGCGATGCATCTTCTGTTGATCTTCCTCTATGTCGGTTGGTCCTGGTTCACCAACGATGAGAAGCGGGTACCACATATCCGTATCCATTCGATCGCTGAACTCGCACCTCCGCCTTCGACACAAGACAAGCCAGAAGAAGCACAGCCTGTAACGCCACCGCCGCCGAGCGACGTGGTCAAGCCCAATCTGGGCATTCCGGTGCCAGTGCCGGACGCAATCGCGCCGCAGCTTACACTTCCGAATATGAATGAGCCACCGCCACCTGCGGCAGTTCAGAATAACGGACCGGTCAGCTCGAATGCACCTGTTGATCTACACATTGAGACACCGGTAACGGAGGCAGAGCCTTCGCCGGATGAATTCGTTGATGTTTCCGAAGAGCCTGCGCCGATCGTTGCGATCGAAAAGCTCATTGTCTATCCTGAGGTAGCAAAACGCAGCGGACTCGAAGGGAAGGTCAGCGTACAGGCGCTCATCGCGAAAGATGGGCATGTGGAGAAATGCGAAGTGCTGAAAGCGGATTACGACGTCTTCAAGGATGCCGCCGTAAAAGCGATGATGAGCGCGAAGTTCACCCCGGCCCGGCAGAACGGAACACCGCTACGCATCTGGATCACGAGAACAATTACGTTCAAGCTGGTCACCAGATGAGTTGATTTCACAGAGGACGGCCACGGATGGCCGTCCATTTTTCTCTAAAACATTATCACAATGCTACCCAGCAGCCTAATGAAATCGCTTCCCGAGGAGCCGCCGAGCAAGGTGGCGGGATTCATTTACCTATTCCTCGGACTGTTCTCGCTCGGCGTTGCCGCATTCGTTTTGGTTATTCCTCAGAGCTTCTGGGGTGCGACCAATTTCAGGATCGGGATAGGCATCGTGATGGCATTGTGGGGTATCTTCCGCATTACCACAGGCGTCCGGATCATTCGTCAGGCCAATGCGGCCGAAAAACGTGTCAAGCTGGAAGGAACATCCTCCGCCAACCAGGCTCACTCACCAAAGAGCTAATGATCTCCCGGCTATATCTCGCATGGATCGTGATCGCCCTCACAGTGGGCGGCTGCGGGAAATCCGAGAAGGGTGGACCTTCGGAGAATGCAACGACCGGAAGCTTCGAGCTGGTCGCAGACGAGGTCTTGAAGCCAGTTATTGATAGTTTGGTGACGGGCTTCATGTCCGAGAATCCTCTGGCGAAAGTGACGGTGAAGTACGTCAGTGCCGGAGAGGCGGTTCGCGAGTTGCTGAACAAGCAAGCGCGAGCCATCATCATTGACCGAGCACTAACGCCACAGGAACGTGCGGCAGCAGCGCTGGACTCCGTTTCGCTTCCGGCGCTCGCGATTGCCGCTGATGGTATCGGCTGCATTGTTTCGAAGAATAATCCGCTCGCGGCGATTCGAATGAGCGATCTGCGGAAGATCATCAGCGGTGAGATGAAGTCGTGGTCGGAGATGGCAAAGCCAATCGTGGAGCCGGGCGACAGGATCAACGGCACCATTACAAAGATCTTTCCCGCGTATCCATCGAGTATCGAATTTCAACTTGATTCGATCTTGATGGGTCCAGCAAAATTGACGGGTGGGCAAGACACACGGTTCGCGAGCGCTGACAGCACATTCCGCGCGGTTGCACAGGATGCCGGCGCGATAGGATTTGTCGGCTCGGCGTGGATCCACTGGTTCTCAGCGCACGGAGATTCTGGGACAAAAGTGTTACCGATCATCCCTGCCGACTCCAGTTCACGCGGCGTCACGGAGCCGATCCTGCTACACATGGCGTATGTGTATGAGGGACTTTATCCGCTGGTGACTCCGGTCAATGGCTACTCCACCGAGGGGCTGAACACCGTGCCACGCGGCTTTCTATCCTACGCGATGACTGCGCACGGTCAGGTGGTTTTTAAGAATTTCGACGTATTGCCGAAGACCCAGATCATCCACCTGGTGGCGCAAAAGCCGTGAGTTGTTTTTCACTGTGAATCGCGTATCCATACTTGCGGGTTCTCGTAGAGCTTAAGTAGATTATCAGAGAAGGAACAGTTAGAGTGAAAATTCGGAACAGCACAATGAAGGGCCTCCTGCTAGCGGCAGCCACTTTTCTACTGTCCATTACTGGGACGCAGAACGCCAGTGCGCAAGCCACGGATGAACACGTAAAGGCCGCGCTCCGACTGCTGGACCTGGGAAACAGCAGGGAAGCCGATCTAACGCTTCGCGATCTCGTCGCGGCTGAGCCAAAGAACGCGGAAGCCCACGCGGGTTTGGCGATAACAGAGGTAGAAGTAGGCGATCTCGCAACGGCGGCCACGCATGCACAGACCGCCTTCGACATTGACCGCCGCAATGTGCTCGCACGAGTTGCGCGTGGAATGGTCTACGCCAAACAGCAAAAGCGGCAGGACGCGCTCTCGGAATTTCAGCAGGCGATCAAGCTGAACGACAAGGAAATGGGAAGCTACTTGGCGCTGAGCCGATTCTACATTGCCGCAGACTCTCTGAAAGTTGCGGAGATCACTCTCTATCGCGCGCAGGCGATGAATGCCAAGGATGTTCGCTCTTTCCTCGGTCTTGCAGAGCTCTATGAGCGCCAGCATATCCCGGAACTCGCCATCGGGCAGTACGAGCAAGCCATGAAGATCGACCCGAAAGAGTTGACTGTTCACGCAAAGCTTGCCGGACTCTATTTCCGCACACGCAAATACAATGAGTCCGCGGCGCAGTGGTTGAAGATCATCGAGCTGGACTCCACCTATGCGGACGCTTACTACCAGATCGCGAACCTCTATTTCCTTGCGAAGCAATACCCCAACGCGGCGAAATTCGCGACGAAGTACTCCGCGTTGAAACCAGCCGATCTCGTAGGTCAGTGGTTGCTCGCACGCGCACTGACCGAGAATGGTCAGTATAAGGAGGCGCTTTCCGCGCTGGAGGCCGTATCCTCGAACGACTCATTGAAGGGGCTTTCCCAGTTGCTCCTCGCACGAAGTTATTTCTATTCCAAGGATTATGCGAAGGCACTGGACATCTATAAGTCATCCGCAAAACTTGGTCCGAAGGATTTGAGCAACTACGGCTCTATTCTCATCGTCAACGGGGACACGGCAGGCGGTGTGGAGAAATACAAGTTATCGCTCGTCGACGACACCGTACGCACCCCAGCGCAGAAATTGGAAACGCAGATCGCGATCGTGAATTTGCTCTACAAGCTAAAGCAGTTCGAGGCGGCGGGTGACATGTTCGTAAGCATGGCAAAGGCACATCCTACGGTGGATTGGTTTGTGCAGGCGGCGATGGCCTACAACACGGCGAAGAAGCCGGAGCTGGCAAAGGACAATTACGAAAAGGCGTTAGCGCTCGATCCCAATTCCTTAAAGGTTAGGACCCAGATGGCGTTGGATGAATTCTACGCCGGACCGGCATCCCAGTCCGCCCTTGATGCCTTCACCAAACTAGAAGAGACGGCCAAGGGGCACAACAGCGCAGACACGATCGCGCTGGCCGAAGGCTTCATGGGCTACCACTTCGCCTCCATCAAGGAGTGGCAGGCTACGATCGATCATCTCTCCATCGCTGTAAAGACCCTGGAGACAGGGAAGTCACCATACTTGGTGAGCTTTACGTATTTGCTGGGTTCCGCGTATCATCAGCTTCACGAGCTTGCCAAGGCGAAGGAGTATTATGACAAGACGCTCGCACTCGACCCCAATAACGAGGGTGCGAAAAAGGGTCTGGAGTATCTGAAGCAAGCTCCGGCCTCCCAAGAGGAAAAACCGGGAAAGAAGACGAAGAAGTAGTTTTTGGTGTTGTCCCTGCGCTGGTGGTCATTTCTGAGATGGCCACTGGTATTTCGTCGAATCCACTCACCAAATGCGCGGCATTAATAGAATCCACTTATGCTCAACGAGCAACAGGGCTTCGAAACCGATCCTGATTTTCTACCGAAATTCAGCCGCCACCTGGCCCATCAGCTGAACAATCCGATCGGCGCCATCTCAAGTTGCGCCTACTTGCTGGAGGATTTCATTGCCTCATCTACCACGGGTACGCTTTCCGTCGAAGACGTGCGTCCCTTTATCACGAGCATTCGGGAAGAGTGCGAATCAATGAAGCTGCTTGTGCAAGAATTCTCCAAATTCTTTGCTACGACGGGGATCCTCACATCACCTATAGAACTTAATGAGTTCTTGGCGCACAGAGTTGACGAGATGCAACGCGGGGGCCTGCCGGTTACGATGGTAGAGACCGAGCGGCGCAGGACAATTGAGGGAGATGCTGGAGCGGTGCAGTCGGTGATTCGAATACTCGTTGAAGATGCGATTCGCGAAGGGGCAACCACCGTCGCGATTGAACTCGGCTCAGAAGAATGGCCAGAGATCACGATTCGCGACAACCGCGTGAAGGACGTTAGTCCAGATGCGTGGACGACACAAGTGGAGGGGTTCGCGCCCCGGCACGGCGGCGGGGTTGGGCTGAAGCTTCCATTGGTCGGCAAGCTCGTGCGCTTGCATCGCGGTTCCATCGAGGCGAGCAGCGCGGATCCAACAGGCCTGATCGTCAGGATTCGACTTCCCGGAATGGCGACGGCATGATTCACTGGGTCACACGTGTTGCAGGGCAGGAATTGACGAGGCAGATATAGCAGGAGATCAGCGTACGAATGGCAAGTGTAATTTTAGTTGACGACGAGCAGAGTGTTCTGGTAGGCTATAAGGCAATACTGGAGCGCGGGGGGCATCGGGTATCGACTGCGGGTACGGCCGAGGATGCAATACTCCTGTTCGAAAGCGAAGGTGCCGACGTCGTCGTGACCGATGTGAATATGCCAGGAATGTCCGGCATTGAGCTACTCGGCATCATTCTCAAGCGATCTCCATGTACGGAAGTGATCGTGATGACAGGCGCCGGCTCGGAACGTACGGGCATCCAGGCAATGCAGGCGGGCGCGTACGACTATCTCCGCAAGGTAGATATCCATCCCGAGGAGCTGGTGCTACTCGTTGACAAAGCAGCCGAGAAGAGCAGCTTGCAAATGGCGATCGCCTTGAGCACGCGTATCGCTGGGCTTCGTGAGGGATTTGAGAATATCATCGGGGAGGATCCGGCGTTGATGGAAGTGCTCCGGATCGTGAAGAAGGTTGCGCCAACGGACTCGACTGTACTCATTAATGGGGACTCCGGGACGGGAAAAGAGCTTATAGCTGAAGCGCTTCATTTGAACTCGTCTCGAAAGAACAAGCCCTTCGTGCCGATCAATTGCGGCGCGTTGCCCAAGGATCTTCAAGAAAGCGAGCTGTTCGGTTATGTCAAAGGTGCCTTCACCGGAGCGCAGGCCAATAAGAAGGGACTCTTCGAAGAGGCCAACGGTGGGACGGTCTTCCTCGACGAACTTGGCGAAATGGAGCCACCGCTGCAAGTGAAACTTCTGCGCTTCCTCCAGGATCACAAAGTCTATCGGATCGGCGACTCGAAGCCGATTCCCGTGGATATCCGAATTATTTGCGCCACGAACAAAGATCTGAAGAAGCTCATCGCGGAGAAGAAATTCCGCGAAGATTTGTACTACCGTGTAAACGTGATATCCCTGACTCTTCCGCCGCTGCGTGATCGAAAGTCGGATATTCCGGTGCTCGCACAGTACTTTGTGGATCTTTACTGCGTTCGGTTCGGGCGTCCTGAGAGCCGACTTTCGCCGGAGGCCATGAAGGAGCTTGTCGCCTATGATTGGCCCGGAAACATTCGCGAATTGCAAAATGTGATGGAGCGCTCTGTGATCCTGGCTGAGTCGGAGGTTATAGGTTCGGAGCATTTCCCCAAAGATCTGCTCGAAGGCCATGTGAACGTGGAGAAGATGTTCGATGGCCAGCCGTCGCTGGAAGAGCTGGAGAAACGCTATATATTGGCGATACTGAAGGCATGTCGCGGCAATAAGCTGGTAACGTCTGAACGCCTTGGCATTTCTACCACCACGCTCTGGAGAAAGCTCAAGCAGTGGGGACTTACGCACGAGGCAAATTCCGAAGAAGAGTAATTGACCGAGATCGGAAATCAGGGGACAGAGTCCTGACGTTTGAGTTAATGCAATTAGGATAGAATGTTGAGCTTTTCCATAAGGAAATTCCGATGTGGTTTTTGACAACGCTACTGCTGATACTCTGGCTATCGGCGTTCATTACGTTCGGAGCAGGGGCGTACTGGGTGCATATTCTCTTGATCGTTGCGATCCTCTTCTCTGTCATGAACAGGTTTCGAAATAGAAGATCCGCTACATGAGGAGCACTCTCTTCCGCTAATGGAATGTTGTAGGTCTTCCCACAGATAGTTAGTGAGGAATTCACTTTTTAAAGTTGGAACGGCCTTTGCAATAGGCAACAGTAGGAATAATGGAAAACGAATCAACTGGGCAGCCGAATACTGTGTCCGCCAGCTCCGCTCCGGAGCTTGGCGGTGCCCGTGGTTTGCCGACAGCTCCTGCGCCTGCCGAAGCGGAGTCAAGCCCCCGTGTCTGGGGTACTTCGCTGATCCACCTTGGTGGACTATGGAAGTTTGGGATGCGTTTCTTTCGAGCGCTTAGCAGACCACCGTATGAGTTCAAGGAGATCATTCGGCAACTGAATGTCATCGGGTTTCGGTCGTTGTCACTGGTTTCCGTCGTTGGTGTGGTCATTGGCGCAGTTCTGACGATGCAGAGCCGGCCGGTCATGATCAAATTTGGCGCGGAAGCATTCATCCCGGCGATGGTTGCGATCAGCGTAATGCGTGAGCTCTCTCCGGTTCTGATCTCCGTCATTCTCGGTGGCCGCGTAGGGGCAGGCATCGGCGCGGAATTGGGCTCCATGAGGGCCAGCGAGCAGATCGATGCAATGGATGTTGCAGCGCTCGACCCCTATAAGTATCTTGTCTTTACGCGCGTTGTCGCTTGTATGATCGCGCTGCCACTCCTGTGTATCTACGCGGACTTCCTGGCGCTCATCGGCTCCTGGATCGTCGAACGTGTAGAGGCCGGAATGAGCGTCAACCTTTTTGTCAATAGTGTCGTAAGCAGCGTGGAGTTTTCGGACTATCTCCCCGGCGTAGCAAAGACGATCTTTTTCGGATTCACGATCGGGGTAGTTGGCTGCTATGAAGGATACAACTCGACTGGCGGCACAGAGGGAGTAGGGAAGTCCGCGACGGACGCGGCGGTGACAAGCTCGCTACTCATCATTTTGCTGGACGTGTTGTTCGTGAAGCTCACTTTAATGATCTGGCCGCCGTGATCCACCTCTTCAAACATGAGACAAAGGAGGAAACTCCGAAAGGGGGGATGTTGCTGCGTGTCGAACACGTATCGGTGGCGTTCGACCATCCGGTGCTTCGGGATGTGAGCATTCATGTTGCTCATGGGGAGACGCTTGCGATCCTTGGGAAGAGCGGCACTGGAAAGAGCGTGCTGTTAAAACTGATCGTCGGTTTACTTGATCCTGACAAGGGCAAGATCTTCTACAAGGACAAGGACGTCACAAATCTGAAGGAAGAAGCGCTCATGGAGCTTCGGACACAGATCGGCTTTCTGTTCCAGGGTTCGGCTCTTTTCGACTCGATGACCGTCGGGCAGAACCTGGATTTCTTTCTGTCGAAACACACCGAGCTTGAGCCGGATGCCCGAGAGAAGAAGATCGTTGAAGCATTGGATATGGTGCAACTGGGTCGCGCGATTGACAAACTTCCGTCGGAGCTTTCAGGTGGGATGAGGAAGCGAGCGGGGCTCGCCCGCTCCATTGTGCTGGAGCCAGAACTCATTCTCTATGACGAGCCTACGACTGGTCTGGACCCACTGACGGCGTCCTCCATCGCCGAGCTTATTTTGGAGATGCAATCCCGGTTGGGAATCGCATCCATTGTCGTTACGCACGATCTGCCCACAGCGTTCACTGTGGCGGACCGCGCAGTCGTACTGAATGAAGGATACGCTGTTTTCGAAGGCAGGCTTGAGGATCTTCACGACTCCAGCGACGAGTTTCTTCGCGAGTACGTCGGGGCCTCCCATTTGGATCGGGCCAGAAGGGAAAAATTATTGGCGACGAAGCAGTGGGCGCAAGGATTACAGCACAAAACTGTGGCGCCGCCCATTTGAACGAAGCCGGGTTCGCCTACGAACAACAGTATTCACCAGCTATTACTTGATCAGGCATAGAACATGAAGCGTAAAGCCGTACCATTACTTAGAATCGGGATATTTGTCCTCGTGGGCTTTATACTTCTGATCGTCTTTATCTTCTACTTGGGGAGCAAGGAGAAGATGTTCTCTTCGACATCGGAAGTGAAGGCTCGTTTCGCTACGGTCAGCAGCCTGAAACGCGGGGCGGAAGTGGACATGGCTGGGATCAGCGTGGGAAGCGTAAAGGAGATCGAGTTGCCGAAAAATGCCCGGGACTCCGTCACGGTCACCATGAAGATCATCACGGACGCGCTGAAACTGATCCATACGGATTCCAAAGCATCCATCACAACGCAGGGGATCATCGGGGACAAGGTCATCTTCATTTCGATGGGAGGAGATTCAACCGCTGCCGTCGCACCCGGAAGTATGATCGGAGGGCTTGGGTCACCGGACTATACGCGTATCTATGATACACTCCTAAACGTCGTTTCTCAGCTCGATTCCGTTGCGGTCGCCGCAACGCAGTTGATCCAGAAATTGCACTCTGGCAACGGCACCCTGGCAAAGCTTGTCAATGACGACGGCCTCTATAACAACGCGAACGCTGCAGCAAGCGCCGTGCGCAGTACCCTGGAGCATGCCAACGGAGCAATGGAGAAGATCTCTGGTGGCGTGGACTCGTTCACACATCAGATGAGTGACATCATTGGCAAAGTGAACCGGGGAGAGGGATCGATCGGGAAGCTGCTTACCAGCGAGGATATATACGACAATGTGAAGAAGACCACGGAGAACCTGATCACCTCCACAGACGACCTGCACGACGCGTTGGCAAAGATCGCGCTGGCCTCCGGCCGAGCGGCAGAGATCACCGAGGCCTTCAAGCACAATTTCCTGGTCAAGGGCTACTTTGAGGATCGCGGATTCTGGGATGCACCGGAATTTGAAATGACGATCGACAGAAAGATCGATTCTCTCAAACGTATTCAGCGTGCGATCCAACAGCAAAAAGAGCATGCACCCCATTAGCCACGCAGCAGTTCTGCTCGTAAAGTTGGATCGCGCAACGATCCGCCCCTTCCTGCTGAATGTTTAGGAGCCTTCACACCAAGATCCTTGCAGGTTTTCTCCTGGTCATAGCACTGATGGGGCTCCTCGGGGTGTGGACCGTAAGGAATATGGCCGAGATCCAGGATCGAACAAGTGCCGCCATCCAGGATCGATTCGAGATACTCAGCGCGCTCGACCAACTGGACGCCTCTGCCGCAAGGATGCGAAGTGCCTCGATCCAGTTGCTCGACAACCGTTCTGATCCGGACGTCGTGTCACAGTATCGCACCTGCGAATCCTCCATCACAGCAGCACTGCAGAAAGTTGCTGCGGTCAAAACTCACCTCGCTAATAAGCCCGATCTCTTTCTCTCTTTCGAGGAGATCCTACGTTTGGCCTCGAGCATCCACACTCAGGTCCAGTTGGACCCGACGGTGGACTTGTCGAAGCTAAGAGGGGACAGGCCCAGACAACAACCGTCGGCACTCGCTGTAAGCCGGAGAGGCATGGTGACGCATCAAATGGATTCACTCTTCGACAATTTGAATAGCGATATACGCCTATTCCAAAGCAATTACCTTGGCTCCCTGGGCCGCCTGGCATTTTCGTCTCAAGAGGAGCAACGGAAGATCGGAGCCGTCGTTGCCCTTCTTTCTGTCTCGATGTTCCTACTCTGCATCCTATTCTCGATCCGATTCTCGAGCCTCCTTGTGCGGCCAATTATTGAACTGACCACCATGACCAAGCGGATCGCTGCAGGGGAGTTGCGTCAGGTTGTAACACCGCGATCTAATGACGAGGTGGGGAGACTCGGTCAGCAGTTCAATCTCATGGCCCAGAAGCTTGGGGAGTACGAAGATCTCAATGTGAAGAAGATTCTGGAGGAGAAGGCGATCTCGGAGTCGATCGTACAATCCATGGACGATGCGCTCGTGCTGGTTGATAGGAATGGGAAAATCCTATCGGTAAACCGGCGAGCGCAGGAGCTACTGGGACTCAGAGACGTGATCGGCAAGGATTGCCTGGTGGCAGCACGAGGCGTGCCTGTACTGGAGACTCTCTGCGGCGCGGCGCTAACCGGAAGCTGGCGTGAAGAACACGCGCTGGAAACTGTTGAGTACGAACTGCTGGGCAAGAAGCTGTACCTCACCCGAGACGTCATCCCGATACGCTCTGGCGAATCGTCGGAGACAGTCGGTTACCTGCTGCTTCTCCGCAACGTCACCGCCTCTCACCAACTCGAAAGGATGCGCTCCGACTTCGTTGGGATGGTCTCCCATGAGCTACGTACACCTCTGACGGCAATACGAATGAGCGTGGATCTCTTAGGCGAGCCAGCACTAGGTCCGATGAGCGAAACGCAGCACCAATTCGTGGAGGCAATTCACGAAGAAAGCGACCGCTTGCTTCGTATTGTTAACGATCTCGTGGATTTGTCCAAAATGGAGTCGGGAAAGTTCGATATTCGCGCTCAACCAATCGAATTGGCATCATTTTTCGAGCATCTCCTAATACCATTCCGAGCATCGGCGCACGAATCCGGCATTACGATCGTGACACAGTTGGACAACGAAGTGCCCAGCGTATCTGCTGATTCGGATAGGCTCAAGCAGGTCTTTGTTAACTTGATTTCTAACGCGCTTCGCTACACCCCGGCCGGCGGACAGATCACGATCGGGGTTCGAACATCGGTGGTCAGCGATGGTTTGGTTCACTTCTTCGTTCGGGACACAGGCAGCGGGATAGAGCCGGAGTTCCTTCCGAAGATCTTTCAGCGATTCGCTATCCAGAGTTCGGATGCAAAATCTGGGACAGGGCTTGGTTTGGCGATCGCAAAGGAGATCGTGCAGGCGCATGGTGGGGCCATCGAGGTTTCCAGCGTACCCGGAGAGGGTACCGAATTCTGGTTTACCATCCCTTTGGTGAACCGAGGCCACGTGCGCTCGTAGTCGGGAGGTGGGGCGGAAACAAGGGTTTTATTACTCAGCAACTTTAGGAAACGTGCTCATGGCTGACTTTGATACAGATGAGATGACGATTACGCGCACGGCAGAGCTCGAACTCGCCGGATTCGAGGCATCGCGTCGGACCAGCTCCCACCCGAAACGACGGGTGCTGGTCGTTGATGACGAGAAGAATATTCGGATGACCGTACAGCACGCGTTGCTATCCCTGGATTACGAAGTAGAAACCGCAAGCGACGGACTTGAAGGGCTCTACAAGTTTAAGGAGGGTACCTACGACCTTGTGATAATGGATCTCCGAATGCCGCAGTTGAATGGTATCGAGATGCTCCGGGAGATCCGGCGTAGCGACAGCCAAACCGCCGCAGTTGTCATAACGGCCTATCTTACCATCGACACCTTGCTTGAAGCATTTTCGCTTGGGGTCTCCGATTATATCCGTAAGCCATTCTCACCGAATGACATTCGTGAGACGGTGAAGCGGGTTTTGGAAAGGGAGCATCTTGATCTAGGTCATCCAAGCGAACAGGCAATCGCCAATCTCGAGGCCTCAAGAAAAGCGCTGGCTGAGCAGGACATGCCACGCGCCCTGGACCTTGCGAACGAGGCGGTGGATAAGAACGCAAATAACCCGGATGCACAGGCCTTTCTTGGCATCCTCGATCATCTTGCGAACATGCCCAAGGCAGCAGAGCATCGATTTCGTGAAGCCCTTCTCTTAGACCCGCAGCACAAACTCAGCCGGGACTACCTTTTCTGGATCCAATCAAAGCCAAAGAAGTAACTCGACATAAGTCGTTACTGAGGCCATACTTACCAGTATTTGCACAGAAGGTACATTACTCCTTCCCACAGGTCCGATCGAATTAGCAGGTCCAGCCATTGCTACCGCGAATTGTCTCTCGCCATTAGAAATTGGTGCGATTATCCCTCTGCCGCTTCAAAAAACGCTCCTTGTACTTGAATGGAGTACGTTCATCGACATCCACCAGATCGTATTTCACCAGCAATGCATTGAGAAAAGTACCATCCTCACGGTAAAGGTAGGCGAGGGGTAGCCCTGTTTCGTCAGACTTGAGTTTGTCCTGGTTCATGAACACCAACGTTTCCGCGGTTGCTCTTTCTAGAAATCGCATGGCCTTGTCGAACTGAAAGGGATTCGTTCGGATGCCCAAGAGCCGAATTTTGCCAAAGGACTCAAGCGAAACAATCTCTGGGGACTCCACAGAATCGACTTTGTAGAGCGGTTTGGTTGTGTGGTCGACTGAATGCTCCATGCGAGAAAAACACTAAGCAGTTGAGAACACTAGCAGATGAAGCTCCAGAGGCAAACACCTCACCAGGGGAATACGCTAGGGGGTGGATAGCTCAGAGGCTTATTCACGGCAGTCCGGGAAAATGTGACTTTACATAATGTATCTTATGGACATTTACGAAATCCACATTCCGAATATCATTGGCTGGTTGGCGGCTTGCTTCTTCATGGTCTTCAGATTACTAAGGGCCTGAGCTGACTTCGGGATCAGCGCTTCGTCTCGCGTAATACGTTGAGCGAGCGCATGTTCTTTTCCGCGTATTCGAAAATATCCCCAACATCTTTCTGGCTGCGGAGCCAGTCAACGTAGGCCGTGACGCTGTCTTGCATTGTGTGCATTGGCTTCCACCCGAGCCCCTTCAGCTTTGCAGTGTCCGAGCAGGAATTGCGGGTGTCGCCGTATCGGAAGAAGCCCGGGATGCTGGGCTCGATCTCGGGACAGCCAGAGATCTCGGCTACGATCCGATCGAACTCCCGGACAGTGTACGCCTTGCCGCCGCCAACATTTAGGACTTGACCGACGGCCTCCGGATTGTCGAGAGCGATCAAGTTGGCTCGGACGACGTCTTGATAATTCACAAAGTCCCGATTCATCAAGCCGTCTTCATAAATGGTTGGGGCCTTCTTAAAGAAATAGTGCAGGGAGAAAATTCGGCACGCGCCCGAGTAGGCATTGTAGAATGACTGCCTTGGACCCTGGACTATCGAGTACCGCATGGCGGCGCTCGGAATGTCATATCTGCGCCCAAACGCGAGCGTCATGTTCTCCTGCGACTGTTTGGAGAGCGCGTACTGGTTTTCGGGATGCGCGAATGTTTCGGAGGTCCAGGCCCAGTTCATGTTGCGGTTGCACTGGGGACATTTGTACTCCCAATCGCCTCGCTCCAATTGCTCCAGCGGCCTGGCTGAAGGTGCCTGAAGTCCATGCTCGGCACACCGATATTGCCCTTCACCTGCGACTGCCTGCGAACTCGCAACGACGACCCGCTTTACTGGCAGTTTGTTTGAAACGATAAGCTCGTACAAGAGCGCCGTACCGACGGCATTCACGCTGAAAAACGTGCTAAAATCTGGCAGGTAGTCCTGATATGCTGCCAGATGAAAGACGGCATCGACTCCTTCCAGAGCTTCGAGGAAGACTTTCGGGTCGCGAACGTCCCCGATTATCAGCTTTGCCTTTGGATGAAGGTAAGTCGGTATCCCCTTGAGATGAACAGGTTTAGATAGGTTATCGAGTAGGACTACGTCATCGCCGCGCTCGATCAGAGCGTCAGCGGTATGGGAGCCGATGAAACCGGCTCCTCCGGTAATAAGTACTTTCAATGTATCGCTATTCTTTCATGAACTCCTGGCAATCCGTGCCTCTGTGGGCCCGCATTCGAGTTGCTACTTCTTGATCTCAATGGAGCGAACAGACGGCGAATGGACCCCATCCAGTATTCGAACGAAATAGGATCCGTTCGGAAATGCGCTAAGATCGAGCTGTGCATCCTTGTCAAGATCAATGTTTTGAGAGGATATCCACTTCCCTGCTGCATCGGTGACCTTTAGTGCAGCATGTCCCCGAAAGTTGCTGCCAGCAAGGGTGATGTGCCCATTTGACGGATTGGGATAGAGTTGGATCAAAGGTGCTGCGACGGCAGACTCAGCGACCGCACCGTTACCTGCCAGCACGTGGACAGTATATTGCGTCAGATTCCACATGTCGCCGTCGTTCTGGAGGTCCCCATTTGCCGCATTTCCAGCGGCGCGGAGGGTATCGGTGGTGGCATGATCGGGGGCGGTGTATTTGAAGCTCCAGACTGCGGAATCCGTCGTTCCGAATGACTTCGGACTCGAATGGGTGAGATCGCCCGTAAATTGGTCGTCGAGCCAGAGGCCTGATCCGGCAATTGCGGCAAGCGTGCCAGAATCGGTGCTGATGTCACATCCCGCGCTGTTCTGCGTCGTCGTCGGGTTCTTGACGCTAAGCTGGAAAGTGTAGGTCTTCCCGGCAATGATCGGCGTTGTTGGCGGAAGAAACGTGACCACTGTAGATGCGGATGGCTGCGGGGAATGGCAGGCCGGCCCACGGCAACCAATGGTGGTTCGTCCTGTTATACCCGCCTTCTGGGCTTCGGCATGGTGAACGGTGTAGGCGGCAAGGGCAAGGAAGCCAGGGATGATCCACACAGCTTTTCGCTTGAGAACGGAGAGTACCGATGGGAGCTTCATGAGAATTGAGTAGTTGAAAATGAAAATGTGTCTTGAACTAACGAGCAATGCATTGGCAGCGTTTCTTGGGAGTAGTTACACAGCGCTCAGTCATTCGGCGCGCCGCGATCGATCCACGAAATAATTTTTGAAACCGTGCAGGAATCCAGCTGTGCACAGTATTTCGGCATTTGCGGATGCGACGGAAGATGACAAATAGCCCCCGAAAGTTGACCGCTGAGCGCTACGGACTGGATCCCAGCAAACGTGGAAAGATCCACACCCGCCGAAGTATAGACATGGGTCCCGGAATGGCAGCCCACGCAGTAATTCGCGATCTCGGGTTTGATGTAGGTCGAGAAGTGAACGTTGGTGGTATCACAACCACTCATCCCCTGCCCGCATGTACTATTCGGCGCGCCGCCCAGGATCCACTGACCGATCTGCGCGATCTGATCTTTCCGCAACGGATTCAATACATGCAGTACTCGGAAATACAGCGGGCTGTGGGCCGTATCACCCGGCACTACTTTTACCATCAGGCCGTCGTAGGTGGTAAAATCAATTCCGGCCGTGCGATCGACAGGATTGTGGCAGCCTGAGACACCGCAATTGCTGACGATCATGGGTTGAATGATACTCTGAAAGCATGGGGCCGCCGGAGGCTCGACGGTCAGAGAGCATTGCATCTTGACCGTAGGGTCTGCAAGTGAACTGGCTTCGACTGCTACAAAGGCATGCGGTCCAACAACCGCCATCGGTGCCGTGTAGAGACCAGTAGCGGACAGCGTCCCCGGTCCCGCCATAAGCTTCCAGGCAACATCCGTGTTTTGAGTGCCGCTCACAGCTGCCTGAAGCTGCAGCGACTTTCCCGTTAGAATTGTCGCAGAAGAAGGTGTGATCACCAATCGGATCTGTGCCTGCGAAGTGGTGTCAATTGTCGGAAGGACTGTCACGACGCACAGTGCGTAGCGTGTCGTGTCCTCGTTGGAGCGTGCCCGGATCGTGACGAGTTCGACAGACGCTGATACGATCTTTGGAGCAGAGAAGGTTGGGTTGGATCCGGAAGCGGTGATAGCGCCGCAATCCAGATCTTCATTCGATGGATCCTGCACGATGGACCAGGTAACCGTGCTATCGTGCTTCCAATGAAGCACCTGCGCTGAAAGTGGTAAGGTTGCACCGGCTGCCAGCGTGGATGAGCGAGGGGTAATGTGGACAGTTAGCGGCTCTGCAACCACACTTGGCTGCACGGGACCATCGTTCCGGCACGCAGAAAATCCCACGGAAATAACGGCCAGCGCGCAGAACACGGCCTTACCCCAACGAGTGGCTTGGTACGTGAGCGGTCGGAATGATCTCCCGTGCTTAGGCATGTAGTGCCGAGGTGAATATTGGAATTACGGATTAGTGGGATACGCCAATGCAAGACCGGAAGCGCCTCCAACAGTAAGGACACTCTAAGTCAACGCAACGTTACATCGAAGCGTCGAATTCCGGGCAATTAGGCAAGTTCGACGTGGCCGTCATCCCGAAGCAGGTACTCCTCCCCTTCCGAACTGGCCTTGCCATTGACGAATGACAGTCGCTCACCTGTGCGCGACACCCAGCCCGCGTGACGCGCCGGGTTGCCAACGACCAACTCGAAATCACGCACAGCTTTTGTTACTACGGCACCAGCGCCGATCATGGCATACTTCCCAATTGTTACTGGGAGGATCGTGGAGTTCGCGCCGAAGGAAGCGCCATCGTTTATCCGAGTTCGAGCAACTTCCGCGTGATAGACTTTGCTGCGGGGGCGAATATCGTTCGTGAAAGCGACGTTCGGACCAATGAAGACAGAGTTGCCGATCTCGACACCATCCCAAATACTGACGCCGTTCTTGACCGTTACGTCATTGCCAAGCGAAACGCCGGACTCGACAAACGCGTGATCGCCAATATTGCAGCCCGTCCCGATCCGCGCACCTTTCATCACATGCGCGAAAGCCCAGACACGGGTGCCTGCGCCAATATCCTCAGACTCAACAATTGCATGCGCGTGTACGAAAACGGTAGTATCCATGAAGCCTAAACATCGGTTAATTCACTTTAGTCGTCGAGCGGAGATGGCTCCTGCAAGACGGACAGAATCTCCGACACGCAATTCTGAATCGAATGATGTCGTAGCGTGAGAACAAGCCCGGCCAAAACTTTCTCGGTATTCTTGTTCGGTGGGTTTTGTAGCAAGGCACACAGTTCATCGTCGGTGTTATAGGTTGTGCCGAATTCGCGGAGATCGGATGCAGCAGCAATGTCGTTCGCGATCCAGGGCGTGCGGTTGGCCATCGCTTCCAAAAGGGCTAGGCCAAATCCCTCGTACGAAGAGTGCATGATGTACAAGTCGGCTTCGCGCATTGCGGAATAGACATCCTCTTGCGGGCTGCCGAGCAGTGTGCGCACGTACTGGGATTCCTTCGGAAGATGATTCTCACGGTTATCGTAGCCCATCAGCACGAGCGTGGTGTCCGGGACTTTGGCGTTATTGAAGCCCGTGACCAACTCTTTCATCCGCTTGTGCGTCCAATATCCGCCGACGGAAAGATACATTTTAGAAGTGGTGATTCCGTACCGCTTACGAAAGCCGGTGTTACCAACGGAGTCCGGGGAAATGGCATGATGGTATTGCCGCGCCTTCGCGGATTGGTTATGCTTTTGAATATAGGCAAGATCAAAGCTGGTGCTCCAACCGAGGTACTTCACGTCGGCCAGACCGGCAAGCATCGGGGCGGAGTCCTTCGGCTCGACCAGCATGAGATAGATCGGAGACTTGATCTTCTTCGCGTTCAGCATGGCCACTTGCTGCGGCCATTCTTTGGGACCATGGACGACGATCAGATCCCAATCGGACAAAAGCACGTAGGGGTCTGCTGTGAGACGCACGCCGTTCTGATCTCCCCGGTGATCCTTTGCCAGCGCAGTAACCTCATGCCCCTGGCGCAGCGCTTCCTCCGCCATCCAGCGGACGAAATTCTCGGAACCGCCGGGATACGGGTAGTAACGCTGAACAACAAATAGGATGCGACTCATGCTGTCTTTGGATGGTTCGCTTGCGAGAACCATCGCTCACGCCGCAACATTCCAAACACGCGCGAGAACTACCTCAACACCATCATCCCCACCCGCTCCACTCCCCCATTCATCCGAACGAGGCACTCGTACATCCCATCGGGCATGGCGGCGGGCTTGCTCCACACGAAGCTATGCTCCCCTGCCTCCAGCGTACCCGAAAACAGCCGCGCGACCTCCACGCCAAGCAGGTTCACAACCGAGACCTCCGCATACCCGCCGGGGGATGAGAGGGTGATGGTTGTGGACGTGGTGAGGGGGTTGGGAAGGAGTGGAGTTCTTGCTTTGGTGAGGATTGTTCCAAAGCTACGGAGCTTTCCGCGAGTATCTCTGCTATCGGGCGAAGCCAGACGCCAAAGGTGTCAGTAGAAGCATACAGGTCGGAACCCCTCACGAAAAGAGCTAGTACATTACGGCGTGTCAAACCACTATTCGCTGTTTCCCAACTTGACCCATTGTTCGTTGAAACATAAACCCCGTTGCCGTTACTACCTAAAAAGAGATTCGTGCCACTTACGGCGAAGGCGGAGCCAGTCACTCCGGTAGAATTGGAAGTCCAATTTGCACCATGGTCAGTAGAGCAAAAGACTGTATTGTAAGATGCAGCGAAGAGATTCTCACCCATTGCTGTCAAGGCTTGTATCGAGGACCGTAGTGTCAACGCATTATTGAAATCGTACCAGATCGAACCGGTGTCCGTCGAACGACAGATTCCTTTGCCGCTTGTACCAGCAAAAAGGGTATCGCCAAAGACCGCAAGTGTATTGATCGTAGTGCCAGTCACGGCAGTAGTTGATCCAATCCAATTATTCCCATTGTCCGACGAGGCAAACGCACCCTCTGTGCCAGTCCCAGCAAAAAGAAGTTTTCCACTCTGAGCAAAAGAACTCGGGAATCGCACCGCCGATAGCGGTTGGGACCAACTAAGACCACTGTCTGTAGAGCGCACTATTCCCGCATAGGTAATGCCGGCATAGAGATCGGAGCCATGAACCATAAGCGTTCGCACGTCTGTGTAGGTCAGCCCAGTGTTGGCAGGAGTCCAACTGGTACCCTCATCGGTTGTGAAGAAAACGCCCCGGTTCGAACCAACAATAAGGGTCTTACCAATCACGGCAAAGCTGTTAACAACAGTACTCGCGGTTAGACCGGAACATACAGCCAGCCAATGAGAACCGTCGTCGGTAGTCCGGAAAATCCCCCCACTACCCGAGAAAGAAGATGCGCTTATCCCGGCAAAGAGATTCGCGCCATTCGAGGCAAATGCCGCAACTCGTCCCGTGGCGAATCCGGTGTTTACTGCATTCCAACTCGTGCCGCTGTCAGTAGAAAGAAAAACCCCGGAGTCGGTTCCTGCCAATAGATTCGTTCCGATTGCTGTTAAGGCATAGATTGTTGTGGCAGTCAATCCAGTGCTTGCGGCACTCCAGTTGATGCCCTTGTTCGTGGAAAGATAGACGCCGTCGCCAATCGTACCGGCAAAGAGATTCGTCCCTATTGCCGCCAGAGACCTCACCGCTGTGTTGCTTGTGAAGCCGGTATTTACCACTGTCCAGCTTTGACCTTTGTCAGTCGAACGATAGACGCTCTCAGACGCAGCGCCGGCATAAAGATCGTTACCGCTCATCAAAAGGCAATAGACACATTCAGTACCCGATATTCCTGTGTGCGCTGGTGTCCAGGATGTGCCATTATCTGTCGAACGGAAGAAGCCATTGTTGTAAGAACCGGCAAATACGTTTGCGCCGCTCGCCGCGAGAGCGTCGACCCCTGTTTTGCTCGGCATCCCGGTGCTTGCCGCAACCCACGTCGCGCCATCATTCGTCGAGAGATAAACGCCGCCCGTCCGTGGCGTTCCAGCGAAGATATTCGTGCCGCTCACAGTGAGCGCGCTTACTACACGGGGTGTGTAACGATTGCTCGGTAAGCCTGTATCGACCGCTGTCCAGCTCGTGCCATTATCAGTTGAGAGGAGCACGCCATCCTCAGTCCCTGCAAAAATATTTTGTCCTCTCACGGCAAGTGAATAGACGTCGTTGCCGCCCTGCCCATTGACTTGCCTCCACTGCGCCCACAAAGGGGAAGGCGCTGTCAGGAAGCACACAACAACCACCGAAAGGAAAATTCGTCTATTCACGACAATCATTCGTTTGAAGAGTAGATCTCTCTCAGGTCGAACACCCCACTCCCTCGTAATCCTCCCCAGAATCCTCACCACCTCCGCCCCAATCGGCCCGCCGCGAGAGGGGTTCGTTGCCGGTTTAGGATTTTTCAAGGAATGGATTAATCACGGTCACTCCTTCGATTATCTGTCCATTCTGAAAATCTTCGGAATACAACACGGTGCAATTTGCCTCGGATGCCGCTGCGAGCATAAGGCTGTCAAAGTATGGGACTTTCATTCTCTCGGCGATTTCGATTGCATGGTCGATCGTGTTCTCCTGCACTCTTATCACTTCAAACAGGTGCCTCAATTCCTGGATGATGGCCCGAATTTCACTCCACTCCATGCCGAATTTCTTGCGCAGCACGTTACATGTCTCGGACAGCACTTGCGTGCTGACAACTAACTCCTCATTAGCAACCATCAATGATCCCGCGACCTCGCGCTTCCGAGGTTCGCTAAGTGTGTAATAATAGATGACGATGTTGGTATCGAGGAATCCTCGTTTCATCGTTCGTTTGCTTCATCTCGATTAAATCTCCAGCCGCGGGTATCGAGCCGAGGAAGAGAAAATTGCTCAAGTGCTTCCGCAACGGTTCTTGGACGGTTGCCCGGCCTGTTGACTCCAATGTCGTCGAATGTTACACGCACACGATGTCCGACCATTTCCTGTGGCACTTCGAGGACAACCGAGGTCTTCTGGGGAATAATGACTTCTGTAAACATACTAAGGAAAGTCAAAGACGCTTATTCTCGTTCCTTTTGTAAGGAGTACACGCAGAAACCCGCCGCAGGGGACTATGCTTTTGCCATCTCCCTCGAAATCATCTCCAAAATCCTCACCACCTCCGCCCCTATCGGCCCGCCGTTGAGGGGTTCATTGCCGGTTTCGATTCAGTCGTTAAGCTGCTAATGCGCGTGTTCGAACGCAACTCTCACTTGGCTTGGATGCTGATAATGAACGTTCAGCTTCTCAAAACCTAGAACCTTACCTGTTACGCTCTTCATCACAACAATATCATCCCCTATCGCTTCCGAGAACGACTCTTCTAGTGGATCGTCAAACCAAACCGTGAGCGTCCGGCCCGTCTCATCGTAATAGACTTTTATCTGCTCCATAGTTGCTCTCCTTCTTTGATCGCATCGGTTACGTACGTTGTAATCAGGAATCCCACTTCTTCCGTTACTTCCTTCACTACCGCGCAGACCCATCTTTTCGAACGCAGAGTTCGATAAAAAGATACACGTTCGAATCGCTTTTGCTTAGTCGAATCTCATCGGGATTTTGGATCGTGTCGCGAACGAGATCCTCCTTCCCCGACATCACGGGATGCTTGTGAGTGGTGATGACTTGCCAGTATTCCTTCATCACTCGGACTGAAAAGCCGAGCGGTGTTGAGACTTCGAAGAGAATTTCATCGATGCTCTTCACTTCTTCCCCATCTCCCTCGTTATCATCTCCAATATCCTCACCACCTCCGCCCCGATCGGCCCGCCGTTGATGGGTTCGTTGCCGGTTTCGATGCAGTCGATGAAGTGGCGGCACTCGGCTGAGAGCGGCTCCTGGCGCGGGAGCGTGGGTATGAAGATGTCGCCGGGGCGATAGGATAGTTCGACGGACTTGGTGTCGTCCGCGCCGACGCGTGTATCGACGCCCTGACTGAAGACCTTGATCTTCTCGGTCGGCTGCATGTCGTCGAAGACCACGGTGCCGTGCTCCGCACTGATTTGCAGCAGCCGCACTTTGTTCGATGTAACCCAGCTTACGTGAATGTGCGCGCTGAGTCCGCAGGTGAACTCGATGAAGATGTGAATGAGGTCGGTCAGCGAATCCTTGACGAAATTGTTGCCCATCACCTGCAGCTTCGAGACTTCTGTGGATAGCCCCGACTGCCACATGATGTAGATGAGAATGGAGAGATCGTGCGGAGCTAAGTCCCACACGACATCCACTTCGGAGTAAGGCGGTCCGAGATTGATGCGGATGGAGTCAACGTGAAAGAGCTTGCCGAGCTTGCCACTGGCAATTCGCGATGCGAGCCACTGCACTGCGGGCGAAAATTGATAGACATGACCAACAGTGAGGATCAGCCCTTTCTCGGTAGCGAGATCGCGCAACGCTGCCGCTTCGCCGAAGTTGTGGGTCATCGGCTTCTCGATCATGAGGTGCTTTCCCGCTTCGAGCACCGCTTTGCCGTGGGCGTAGTGCATAGGGACCGGTGTGGCGATGACCATCGCGTCAACGTTCGGATCATTCAGGAGACTATCCATATCATCCGTGACACGGATATGCGGATAACGCTTCTCCACGAAGCCGAGTCTCCCCTGCTTTTTGTCACACACGGCGACGATCTGCGCGCCCTCTGTGTCGTTGAAAGAGCGTATCAGATTCGAACCCCAATATCCTGCACCGACGATTCCGATTCTTACCATTGATTAATGCTTTTCGCGTTACGAATAATTGTCATTGCGAGGAGACCCCGGAGGGGTGACGAAGCAATCCGTTATCGTGGGACGCTCCTGCACCTCGACAACGGATTGCTTCGTAGGCCTTCGGCCTCTTCGTAATGACATTATTGCCAAAGTTTTAACTGACTACCCTCCCCCTTTACCTGTCAAAACAACACCGATCGTCCGTAGCACGATTGCTGCATCGAGCCAGAGCGAGATGTTATGGATGTAGTAAAGATCGAGGATCACCATGTCGTTGAATGACACGCTGCTGCGTCCGCTGACTTGCCAGAGGCCAGTCATTCCAGGGCGCACCACGAAGCGCTCTTTGTGCCACTCGGAGTATTGTTCGAACTCGTATGGCAAGCACGGGCGCGGGCCGACGAGGCTCATGTCGCCGCGAAGAACATTCCACAGCTGCGGAAGTTCATCGAGAGAGTGCTTTCGCAGCCAGGTGCCGATGGTTGTTATTCGTGGGTCGTTCTCCAGTTTACCCGTTGGTCGGCTGCCGAGGCGGATGTGCTCAGCTACATGCTCGCGGTGCTGGGCGTCTTCTGTTCCGAGTGACATCGTTCGAAACTTGTACCAACGGAAGGACTTACCACGCTTGCCGATCACGGTAGTATGATAGAAGAGTGGTCCTTTGCTGCCAAACTTGATGCCCAGTGATATCGCCAGCAGAAAAGGTGATAGGACGATGATCCCAAACACTGCTCCAAAGAGATCTACGATGCGCTTGAGCAAGCTCGAATAGAATCCGCGCAAACCGTGGGAAATGGGTGCGGCGGTGACATTTAGGAATTCCGAGGTGCTCTTCGTGACGCGCTCTTGGATGACCTTGAAGTGATCACTCAGAAGATGAATCGGCACTCCGGTGTCGCGTGCTTCGGAAATGAGGCGGACGACGTTCTCGTAAGGAAGGTCGTTCTCGGCAACGACGATCTCGTGAATGTTATTTGCTTGAACAAAGTCCCGTAATAGTGGGACAGCATGTAGAATAATAGCGGAAGAATCATCTGCTGTGTAGGTACCGCTTTGATCGACGATGGCCACGACTTCGAACGGACGCAGCTTGCCACTGGCGGAGTCCGCGATGAGCTCTTGCGCCTGCTCCCCTGCGCCGACGAGCAATATGCGGCGAACTTCGAGCCCTGTGATGGCGGGCAGGAGAAGCTTTCGGAAGAGAACGATACGAAAGAAGGAGAGGAGAATGAGCGAGTTCAGTGTAAAGAGAAAAAGATTAACACGGCTGTGCTGTATCCAATCCTCTCTCAAAAAGAACAACACTGCGATAAGCAGTAACGCATTGATCAGCACCGCGCGAGCAAGTTGTGCAAATTGCGATACTCCTGTCGAATATACTTTCAGCTTGTAGAGCAGGTTTTGCCGGAAGATGAGGACCAGTAACGGAAACGACGCGTAGAGGATCGCGATACGTAGCACGTACTCACCGAGCGAGTGCTCCGTGTCATATTGGTCGTAACCCGTAAAGTAATGCAATACGAGCGTAGCCACCGCGGCGAGCGTAACGGCGAGCCAATCCAGGATGACAAGCGTCACCTTGGGCCAGCCGTGTCGGCGAACGGTCGCTTCGAAGATCATCAGGCCTTGTTATAGAATTCGAAGATAGTCTGAGCAACGAACTCGATCTGGTCATTCTGCAACTCTGGGAACATCGGCAGCGAAAGCAGTCGACGTGCCGCGCGCTCTGCGTGGGGAAAAGCTCCTTCTTTATAGCCGAGATTGTGGAAACACGGCTGACGATGGAGCGGCACGGGATAGTGCAGTCCGGTGCCGATCTCTGCGCGTTCGAGGTGCTCCTTGAGGCCGTCACGGTCATTTGCAAGGATGACAAAAAGATGGTAGACGCCCTTTGCGCCGGTGCGCTCCTTGGGAAGCGAAATCTGTTTGCAGTTGCTAAGCAACTCGCAGTAGTGTGCCGCGTGCGCGCGCCGAGCAGTAGTCCACTTCGCGAGGTGAGGCAATTTCACTCCAAGAATCGCACCCTGGAGCGCCTCAAGACGGTAGTTATGTCCCGCCAACTCGTGGTTATATTTGGAGGCGGAGCCGTGATCCCGAAGGATTCGCATCTTTGCGGCAAGTGCGGCATCATGGGTGATAACAGCACCGCCCTCACCGTAGGCACCGAGATTCTTTCCTGGATAGAAGCTGAAACCCGCGGCACTCCCCCACGATCCGACGGGCTTGTCATGATACGTGGAAAGATGGGCCTGCGCAGCGTCTTCGAGAATCATCAGACCGTGCCGGTCGGCCAGCTTTTTCAACGCGTCCATGGCACCGATCTGTCCATACAGGTGCACGGGGATGATCGCTTTTGCGCGGCGCGTGATGCGGCTTTCCACCTGATCAACGTCGATCTGGAAGAACTCATCGTGATCCACGAAAATGGGAGTGGCTCCTGTTAGCAACACCGCTTCGGCAGTGGCAATGAACGTATTCACTGGCAGGATCACCTCGTCTCCGCGTTGCACGCCCATTGCCCACAGCGCGAGATGCAATGCAGAGGTGCCGTTGTTGGTCGTTATCGCGAACGGAGCGCCATGGGCCTCGGCGAAGGCCTGCTCGAACTTCTGAATCTCCGGCCCCATGATGTAATGGGTGGAGTCGAGTACGCGCTCAACCACAGCGAGGATCTCCGGACGAAGGGTATTGTATTGAACTTTAAGATCGAGGAAAGGTACGCGCATGGTGTACTAAACAGGTTGTAATGATCCCATCTCTTCACGAATGGCTTGAACTTCCGAGGGGTCAAGCGTCAGATCTTCTCGCCCCTGAATGACGCGTTCCTCATAGCACAAACGCGCGCCAAAGCCCATGAACACAAAGAGGTACTGGGTAAACACATAAAAGTAGAAGAAGGTATTGTCGTTGGTACAACTGACAGCAAACATGATCGGTGTCATCACAAGGATCGCCCGGAAGGGAAAGTACGCCTTGACCCCGCGGCCCCAGAGCAATCCTCGCACGAGCATATCTGCCAGCCCGAGGTAGAACAGCATCAGTCCGATCTGCCCACCATCAAAGCGAATTCGGAGATACTCGTTATGCGGCGCACCGACGAGCGTGATGTGCTGCGTGATCCACTTGGCATATTCCTCTGTGCCACCAGCACCATAACCCCAAAGTGGTCCTTCGTTTGCCTTATCTTCGAAGTACTTCTGGAAGAAACCACGCCCGCTGTCACGCATATTTACGGATTCGTCGGCATTGAAGAATTTCGACTTTGTAGGTAACATGAGGAGTATCCCTACCAACAGCGCGAGGACTACGGTACCGATCGCCGTAAAGCGGAGATTGCGGCGATAGACCATCGCAACGATCGAGCCTGCGATAAAGACGAACGTTGGGGTTCGACTCCCAGCAATAAGCAAAAGGGAAACATTCACGATATAGAGCAACAACAGTCGAATGTCGAACTTGTCCATCATGCGCATCATGAGGATCGTGGCCATCGTTACGTAGAAATAGGCCGTCACCGTTCGGTAGCCGATCACCCCCTCTGTCATCGAGCCTGCAACTTGAATGGCGGACCAACCGGTCGTCGCATTGTACACGTCGAAAATTGCTACGGTGATATTGATCCACATCATCCACTTGTAGTAGCGCTCTAAATGGAAGTCATTCTGGATGGCATTGAAGGCGACCAAGTACATGAATGAAGGGAAAGCCAATTCGAGCACGGTGCGAATGCCCGTCGATACGTTATTGGACCATCCCAGCGAGACAAAGTAGTAAATGAGGAAAATCCACCAAAGCTTCGGAGAGTATTTCCATGCACGGCTTTTTTCCGTGCTGCTAAGTTTGTTCCAGGTCATGATACAGACGATCATGGGAAGTACGCCACTGAAGAGCTCCACTTCAGTGAATCCAAGGTTCAGGTAGATGCTCTTAAAGCCGAAGACGATGTAGAACACCGGGGTGGCGAAAGACCACAGAAGCGTATAGGGTCGCGCCGTCTTCGAAATAAGACCAATGAGCAGGAGCACCAGGACGAGTGTGATGATATCATTCATGTGCGGGCTTTCCCTCCTCCGATCGATCTACCCTCTCGTAGCATCCAATCATATATCGCCGCCTGCTTTCGGGCGATAATGTCCTGCGTGAAGTGCTCATCCACACGCCTCCTCCCGGTCTGGGCAAGCGTCTTACACGTCTGGGGTTCGCACAAAAGCTGATCCAAATGACGAGCAAGCGCGAGCGAATCGCCTTCGGTGAAAATGAGTCCCGCCTCGCCTATGACGTTAGGTATCTCTCCAGAGGAGGAGCCGATGACCGGAATGCCGTAGGCCATCGCCTCTAGCAGAATATGCCCAAATTGCTCCACCCATTCTGGTGTGCTCAGGCTCGGTAACACCAGGACATCCATCTTGAGAAGGTGCGCTGGCAGCGCATCGTTCATCACTGGGGGCTGATGTGTAAGTGGAATGTTATTCAGTGCAGCGCGCCGCCGAACAACCTCCAGTGCATCGCCAGCGCCGACGAAATAGAGCGACACATTCGACTTTGTCTGCATTTTGCTCACCGCATCAACGAGGTCAAGCACTCCCTTTTCCTTCGTGATCCTCCCGGCGTAGCCGATGACGAAGGCATCCGTCGAGCGCAATGGGCGCTCCACCACAGTTGGAAGCTCCATCCCGAGTTGCGGCAGTACGTATATCGGTTGGTGAAATCCGTGCTGTTGAAGGATCGCTTTTGCGGCTTCATTTCCGGCGACAGCGGCTGCAGAATGCGATAAGTTGAAGCGCTCGGTCAGCTTCTTTACGCCTCGCGGAGTGTAGGGTAAATTCCACCAGGTGAAGAACGCTGCCTTCGATCGAGGAGAAAAAAGTCGAAGCAGAAACAGGATTTGCGCATACACCACTGCATACGCGCCTTGCTCTACATGGACGATGTCGGGCTTGAGACCTGCGAGGAGCGAGATGATGGAGGGGCCGAAGAAATAGGCGCCTTCTTTGCCGATAAAGTAGGCCCTTAGAATTCTGTGATCAACAATGCCTACAGGAGAGGCAGGCTCTGCACCCTCGCGAAACGAATTGCCATTCCCGCGAGCGCGGGAATCCATAGAGTTGCTTGCCGACAAAATCGGAGTGGATTCCCACGTTCTCTGGAATGAGAACCCTGGAGGTAGAGCATCCAAGGATTGTTTCTCAAATAGGTCTGTGCGATTCTCATACAATGGCCCCTTCCAGGCGTGAGGTGTGAGCAGCGTGATCTCCGCATTGGGCATAGCTCGAGCCAGCGCTGCGATCTTCGCGTGATTCGCGCGCACGGTGTAGGTATGCCCAACGTAGAGGATCTTCATCGGGGTTACCGCGCTAATCCGAGGATTTCAAGCATTGTGCGAACACGTTTTGCATACGTCTCCTCGCGAACGCGTTCGTACCCACGAACTGCAACGGATCGGGCGTGATCGAGATCCTCCTTTAAAAATCGTATCTTCTCCAATAGCTCTTTTGAACTGGCAAAACACTCGATCTCACTTCCTTCGGCAAGCATTTGGCACTGTTCCTTCGAGCGAGTCGTGAGCATGGCCGTACGCGTGGCGGGAATTTCGAAGGTGCGCATGTTGTGGCTTCCTTCGTTTTGTGGGCGAAGAATGTTTAATGCGCACGGCGCGAGGCCGAGTACCCTTGTCGCCTGGTCGCCGTATATCGCTTTCGACTGAATCCACTCCCGAGGCACCCTGCTCGATCTCGTCCAGCCATTTCCCCAAATGCCGATCGTACAACCGCGGAGTGAAGCCAACAGTTTGTCACGCTCCGGAGAGTAGGTGCCAACAAAGACCGCATCGAATTGACTTTCGGTGGCTATTCCTTCGACGGGGAAATGAAGCGATGGGTCGTGGGCAAATGGAAGGAAGTGTACAGCTTTGGCACCAGCAGATCGAAATTGATCCACGAGGTGACTGTTCCACGTGAAGTGAACATCATACTCCGGGATGCTTTGCTTCAATCGTATTGAAGAGTTTTGCTTCTCCCAAGGGCTATCGGGATTAAGATTGATTAGCGGCCTTCCGGAGAGTAGTTTGTGAATTTGCAGCAGATCCTCCGGGTTGATCGTGCGGCCCTTGACAACGAATACGAAGTCAGGACGTGACTCCTCTACTGCATTCACAAGCCACTTCCCTACTCTGTCTGCAATTTTTGAGCGAAGCAGTTTATCGATGAACGCAACGGAAGCAAGCGGATGCGCGCGAGCGATCTGCTCCCAGTCAAACCGGACAACGCTCCAACCGACACTCTCGAACGCCCTCGCGTAACTCTCTTCGAGAGAGCCATGCCAAAACGCGCCGGAGATGAGTACCTTCATTGAATCGGCTTCCGAGCGCGGATGATGATGTGCGGTGCAAATGCAGAGGGCCAGAGCTCTTCGAGAAACGCCAATCGTGCCACGCGCGGCAGCTTTCGACGAAGCAAGGAGGTTACGTGCTGCGTACCGTAGCCTCCAAAGGCATCAAGGCCATCAAAGATGGAAGCATCACCGTTGGAGCGAATGGACTCAACGACGAATCCGGAGACCTCAAACATTCGTGTAAATGATTTCAGGCTGTAAAACCGGATGTGTGCACCCTTCCATTCATTCGAGAAATCGGTGATGGAGGTGGACATCTCGGCGCGCGTAATAGCTTTCAAGCGTTCTCGGAAATAGCCGTTGTTTGGGACGCTACCGACAAAGAGTCCACCGGGCTTGAGTACACGGAAGATCTCCTGCACGGTGAACTTTGGGTCGTAGAGATGTTCCAGCACCTCGATCGAGATCGCACCATCAAAGGAGTTGCCTTCGTATGGGAATCGCTGTGAGAGATCGTGAACCTGGGCGTCGATCCCCATTCGGCGCGCCACAGCGATACCGGTTTCGCTGATGTCTATTGCCTTCAGGTGAGCGACCTGACCGACCAGCCAGGATTGATAGTTAGACGCATCACCGCAACCAACATCGAGCACCGTGTCGGATGGCTTGAATGCACCCTTGAAGTGAGTCGAAAGCTGCTCGTCGGTGAAGCTGTGGATAGGCGTCCAGCCGGCGGAGCGATTCCAGTAGGAATCGTAAAAGCTGGCGATCTCGCTGCTCGATTGTGATGCTCCTTCTGAGGGGTGTGCGGACGAGGACGTCTGCACTACAGCAGGCGAGGACGCGTGCTCCACGTTGCTAATGATTTGAGTTGGCCCGAGAATCCGGTTGTAGGATTCCAGTATCGCATCACCATAGGAATCCCAACCGAAAAACTTGGATGCTTCGGCGGCGCTGGCTCCAAGCTGAAGTGCAGCGATAGGGTTAGCGATCAGTTCGGTCAGTGCTACGGCGAGCGCGGCGGCATTCCCTGCTTCGACGATGCGGCCATTGACGCCATCTTCGATGAACTCCCTCCCGCCGGTATTCTCTGTCGCCACAACCGGCAAGCCACTCGCCATTGCTTCTGCAATGACGAGAGCAAGGCCTTCCTGGATAGATGGAAGACAAAAGATCTGTGCGTCATGGAAGTGCTTCGGCAATTCGTGATTGGCAACGAAGGGAATGTGTTGGTCTATCTCCGAACGGAGCGGGCTCGATTTCAGCCAGGCTTCAAAATCGCTTTCGAAGCGCCCAATAAGTTTTAAGCGGAGCTTATTACCGCTGGCTCGAAGTGCTCTCACTGCTTCGAGCAAGTGCGGCACACCCTTCTGAAATCCGATAGCGCCGACGAAGAGAATGGTTGGAATATCTTGCCACGCATTCCGTTCGATCGCAGTGAACCTGCTTAGGTCAACGCCATAGCGAACCTTCAACAGCTTTGCACTGCTCAATCCGCGAGTGAGAAAGCTTTGCCGAACGAACTCGCTGGGGACCATGAGATAATCTGCCTCATGGTACTCCTTTAGCTGCTTCTCTTCGAGCATCCTATCCCATTGGGATGCCCTCTGCTCAAGGCCTGACCCGAATCCAAAACGCCTTCGCTCTTCGTCAAGAAGGCGGTACTGCTCGGAAATATGCGTCGAGCCGCGCTCGATGATCGTCTTCGCGCCACGCGCTTTGGCCTCGCGAAGTTGGAAGAGCGATTGGCTAGCCCAGCCAACGAAAAGGTCGGAGTTCGGGATGTGCTTGACCGCGGCGCGATCATAGCTGTTATCCTTGACGAAATAGGCAAGCGACTGAGCCTCGGCGGTCGGCAACTTGCGGAGAGCGTAACAGAGATATTCCGGGAGCGGGATCTGGTGCACCCGCTTTCGGAACTCAGCCTTGCCGCGAAGCCCATCGGGCAAGCGGCGGTTCGGGAGCAGTTTGTCGTTGAGGGTCGTGGTGATAAAGCGGTCTAAGTGACCGCGACGGTAGAGCTCATCAACAAGATTGAACGCATGGAAGCGTCCGGCAGCGCTGACAGTGACGCGCATTCGGGAAATGATGAATTATGAATGATGAATTGCGAGGGGCATCACAATTCACTCATGGGCAATCTCTATTAGAATGGCATTTTTCTCAACTGAGGTTCCCGCAACAGCGCGCACTTGCTCCACACGGCCCTTGACACCGGCAAGAATGTTGTTCTCCATCTTCATGGCTTCCAGGACAAGCAGCGTGGTATTACGCTCGACAATATCACCGGCAGAGACCATGATGGCCCGCACCAGTCCCGGCATTGGGGCTTTCACCATGTGCGCACCGCTCTTCGCTCCCTTTGCACCGCTCGTCATCTTGAAGCGCTCGCGAACAATTCGCTCGCGCTCGGACTCCACGGTTAGCTCGACTCCATCCAGCGATCTACCATCGCTGAGTGTGCCGTTGTGCTCGAAGACTTCATGGATGGTAGCGCCGTCGGAAACGAGGTAGTGGCCTGGGGCAAGTTCGGTCACGGCGCGCTCCGTCAGGGCGATCTCACGCGGCTCGCCGTTCCACTCGATGTGTAGGGTTTTCTCAGTCACGATGGAACAACGGCGGGGGGACGGATAGGGTTCGCGCATGTTGATTTTGTGCGCTTATGTGATAAGCCAGTGAGAAACCTGTGATATACCAATCAGAAAGCGAGTATGACAATTTCCCCTCTCTCCAGGTAAGTTTGTATCGTTCAATTGCGGCGAGAATAGCTCGCCAAATGACTTACGTAACACACATGAACTCATAATATTATGAACGGCTACACACCTCAATCGTGGTTCGATTTTCCGATGATGACACGGATGGACCCGCGAAC
>CAIUMP010000003.1 GCA_903900335.1 uncultured Ignavibacteriota bacterium
GCAACCGTGTCACGGGCCGCTCCTAACGGAGCTTGATTGTTCTTGTTCCACTTTCAATTCTACAAACAGGCCGCGCCTACGGCGCTGTCAGCAAAACAAAGCTCTTCGAGAAAGACACGACAACGGCCTCCGGAATAACGGTAAGAATGAACATCGTGCTGCGAAGATTCTCATCTTGGCCACAATGACAGTGACTTCTCACCGCGAAGTATTGCTACTCCTCAAGAGCATTGCTGCTCCCTTACAAGGGATCAAAGAACCGTTTATTCCCAAGTATCAATGGGTACTTGCCTTGAGATACCTCGTGCTTCCACTGTCCCTCATCTTGCGGAGTCAATGCAGTCGCTTCCGAAGAGGCGGTGCACTGAGCGTCGGCGAAGCAGTATCGGAGTTCTCCGCTACCGGAAACTCTCAAGCATTCGTTGTGTGCCAGCGCGTACGCCTAAACTAAGAAACTACGTACTGGACTGACCATTAGCGACATGCGAAGAGCTTACGATAGCGGAGTGAGGCCTGCATTCAGAATCAAGCGTCAAGCTCCCTATGGCTCACTGTTGGTTCTTTTATCGTTTGCGTTCCGGAGGCTTTGCGACGGAGATCGTTGCCGATGCCCAATCGCGCTTCGTGTCTTCCTCGAAGAGCCTTCACAGATAACTACAAAATTGAAGCGAGGTCAGTTCTAGCCTTTGCCAACTAGATGTCGAAGGCCAACGGCAGCTCTGGGAACCTAGGAGGCATTCTTTCTAGCGTCGATCGCAATCCGGACTTCCATATCACGAATAGCCTTTTGATTTCCCTGGCTGAAGAGGAGTTGCTGTTGTTCAAGCGCAGCGCGAAGCAGAGTATGCGATAGTTTGTAATCCAACTGCTTGGCCGCGAGTTCGGAAAAGAGCACATTGACCTCGTACAACAACTGCGGACTGTTGATCTCTTGTGCAAGCTCAAGCGCTTGCTGCAATGCGGCGTGGGCCTTGTCGAGTTGCCCAAGATTGAAATACGCAGCTCCGATCTGCTGCTCCACCTTCTGAAGCAGAATACGATCGGTTGCTGGGTTGAGAAGATTACGAGCACGATTCAGATGATGCAATGCCTCGGCATCCTGCCCGGTCGCAGACGCCAGTTCCGCGAGCGATTTGAGTGAATGGACAAGGTTATCTGTAAATCCACCCGCCTCACAGATCGCCACAGATTCACGAAGGAAGGAACGGGCTTCATCGTACTTACGCTCAAAGAGTGAAGTCTCGCCAAGGAAAATCAGTGTACTTGCGATCTGGCGGTTATCCGCTAGGTCCCTCCCTATCGCGAGAGCGCGAAAAAAATAGTCCTTTGCAACAGGGTGCTCTCCACTTCGTCGAAAGATCGCGCCAAGGTTGGTGAGCACACTTGACTCAAGATAGGGATCCGGAAACTTCTGGAGCAATTCCAAACACTTCTCATAAGCGTGGAGAGCTTGCTCATAATCACCAACGCGAATGAAAACAATACCCCAGCTATTCCAAATCCGTTGCAATGTAGAATAATCTTCATTTGCCTGCGCAATAGGCAGCGCGCGCTCAAAACAACCGGAAGCCAATGCTAATTCACCTTTTGCGCTATGAATTGTACCAACGGCTTGGAGGGCCTTCGGGTAATCTTCGTTGTCTTTGATAGTTTCAAATAACTCAGCTGCCTGTTGAAATGCTTCAAGACTCGTGGCGAGATCTCCCTTTTGGCGCACTGCTTTGCCGATCTCCATGAAGCTGCGCCCCATCAGCTTCTTGTCATTTGCGGCGGTGGCGATCTCCAGAACCTCTTTCGCGATCTCCAATGCACCAGCTGCATCCGAAATAAAGAGCCCAGCGATATCATGCAGCATCCGCTTTGCGCGCGCAAGGAGTTCGTCCTGGATCCCATGCCGGGACCCCATCATTCTAGTATCAGCTTTGTGTGTGGGGCCAGGCATCGGGAAATAAGAGGAAAGATACAGCGCCAAATACTCCTAGATTTGACACAGTTGTTATTGACGATGTTCCACTTTGGCACAGCCGCCGCCTAACATCCCTGTTTACAGAGATTCTCAGCGGATTTTAGTCAGTTGCCGAAAAACACAATAATCTCAAGCCAAAATTGGGCCAACATAGTAAGGAGCCCAACCGAAATCACCGTTGGAACTTGTATCCAACGGTCGGGACGGTTATGATGTGGTGCGGATCCGAAGGATCGGCTTCTAACTTCTTTCGCAGCGAGAGAATGAAGTTATCGACTGTGCGCGTTACGGGATATGTTTCGTAGCCCCAAACGTGATCAAGCAGCATGTCACGAGTAACGACCTCGCCCTCGTGAACGATGAAGAAGTGTAGGATGTCGAACTCCTTCTTTGAGAGCTTCACTTGCTGTTCAATCCGTCGCACCTCCATTCTTTTCAGATCAACAAAAACATCTCCGAATGCGTAGGTTTCGACTTCTAACTTCAACTCAGGAGACCGGCGAAGCAGTGCACGAATTCTCGCATGAAGTTCTAATAAGCTAAACGGTTTAGTTACATAATCATCTGCCCCGATATCGAGACCGGTAACCCGCTCGATCTCTTCCTTCTTGCTGGTGACCATGATGATCGGCGTGGCGATTCCCTTCGAGCGCAGATCGCGGCAAATATTTTCACCGTCGCGCCCAGGAAGAACTAAGTCGAGGAGGATCAGGTCGAACTTCCGGGTCTGGGCAGCATGGTAACCTTTGTCACCATCGGAATGATGCACGACTTCGTAGTGCTCGGCTTCAAGACTGATCGTGACTGCCTTCGCGATGGAGGGGTCGTCTTCAATCAAGAGAATACTATGCATGTTTTATCGCTCTTTGTTCTTCCTATCCCATCTATCCATCCACGGCCCACGAACGGTTGCATCGCTGGGCGTAATTGGTCGATCCGGATCGGCGAGCACATCCTTCAATCCTACTTGTCTTGATCGTGCTGCCCACTGCTCCCAATTCGGTTTATACTGCGGATCCTTCGCGGTGCGCATAAGAATCGGCTCCTTGATCCCCTCCATGCCGCACTGCTCACCCGGACGCTGCCAGCGCAGGTCAATGGACCATCGAATAATGTCCGAGTGATTCTCTGTTGACCGATGTGGCACAAGGTTGTTCAGCAACAATATGGAGCCCTTCTTCATCGCGCAGGTGACGATCTCTCCAGCGGGGAGATCCTTTTCATCGATGTACAAATACCAAGAGTCTTTGCTGCCGCGGGTATTTTCAAGTTGGTGCGGGAGCACCCTTGCTTTCGAATCGTCCTCAGAACGATCCAAGCGGATCACCTGCATGCAGCCATTTACTTCATTCGCATCCACAAGTGGGATCCATGCGGTTGGTTGAAACGTGCGCTCGGATCCTTCCGCGAGATACGCTGTGTCTTGATGCCACGGAACAGTGGCCAGAGGATTGTGTGGAGTTTTGGAGCGAAGATTCCATACCGGATGACCCGCTATCTCCGGTCCAATAATTTGCTCAACTATTTCGAGCAACTTATCAGAAGACCAAATCTCTGCGAAGGCTTTGGGAAGTATGCCGCCTGTATGGATTAGTGTTGCAGCACCCGGGAAAGCACGCTCTAGTTTTGCCAACCGTGTTAGGAAGCCTGCTTCACTGAACAATTCAGTTATCTGCCCGCCGGCATACAGCCTGCGCGCCAGCTGATCTACCTTTTCATCAATGGCATCGATGAGTGGTTGCAATTCCTTCTCCGAGAAGAGGTCAGGAAGGACGAGGAATCCATCGCGATGGTACTTGTGAAGTTGTTCAGCGGTCAGGGGCATCGGTGTTGTTTGCAGAGAATTACTTGGGGTAATAACCGATCAATTCGATCGTTGATCGTGAGCCACTTTCGCTATAGATCCCGTTCGCCGTGCGATTGCGAACCGAGTAGTCATAGATCTGCTTCCCAAAGGTCCCCACTGACGGGACAAACCAATAGTCTGTTGAGGCAAGCGTGGAATCATAGCTTGTGTGGCTGCTATCCATATAGCTTTGCGCTTGAGTTTCAAGCACATGCAAGGATGAATAGGAGGTTGCCAGCAAGCCCACCGACTCTTTGCCAACATACAAGCGCTGGCCAGCAGAGTGGTAGTGCGTCATACTACTGAGATTCGAATCGACGGTGACATCCGTCACGGTCGGTCCTCCGGATGTAGGAAACACTTTCCATGCATTCGGAGTCGTCGAGTCTATTTGCGAAAGGTCGCCGTTGGATTCATAGTGGTAGTAGGTAAGACCAGTGGCATCCGCACATGCGACTACTCCACTCTTTCCAAAGCGGGAAAGCCCGGCATCCACAATAACAACTGTATCGAACAGGGTTTGAATAGCGGAGGAGCCATGAGCCTGGTTCATGATCCGATAGACGTAACGGCTTTCCTTTGAGGGGACAATCCACCCACTTAGATTAGAAACACCGCCCAAGTTGGTTGTGGGGCTATTCGTTGAGCTGCAGCCAAACAGCCAACACAGGCACAGCACAAGCAGATGGATGGAAGCCTTCTTCATGCCAACAGTAACACCTTTAAGACGAAAGAACATTTCAATCCAGAAGATGTCATCGTCCGATTTCTGGGGACACAACGGGCCGAGCCATGGTTAGTCTGAGAGTATCGAAGCACCTTTTAGTTAGTCACCCTATTTCCGCCCTTTCATATGACCCGGTTCGCATCGCTATTTCTCACGGTCGTTGTTTGTTTGGTGAACCACAACCTGCCTGCTCGCGAGTTACATTTTACCGTGGATATTCGCGACACAAAAACCCACAAAGTGCACGTGACGATGACGGCCACAGGGTTTTCGCAAAACGTGGCCTCTTACCAAATGCCGATCTGGGCTCCTGGGGCATACAGCGTCACTGGGTATGGAAGATACGTCAAGAGTTTTCAGGCATTCGATAAGTTTGGTAAACCGCTGCCCGTCACGCCGGTGAACGAGAATAGATGGACGGTTGCAAATGGCAAATCCGTCGCGAAGATAGAGTACGATGTGCTGGATTCACATACAGACACAACCAGTCTATACTTTGCAATGGCCGAGATGGACACATCTATCTTCTTTGCTAATGCTACCTGCCTCTTCGGGTATTTCGACGACGACAAGAATGCCTCAGCAACGGTGCAATACCTCAAGCCGAGTGATTGGAAGTTGGTCTGCCCCTTATATGATTCTAAGTCTGGAAGAGAAGAAAGATTGCCAGCAGGTCAGGAGCGCACGTCGTTTTATGCGAAGAACTACGATGTTCTTGCAGATGCCCCTGTCGGAGCCTCCCCCGCTCTGCATCTTAAGACCTTCCAAGTTGGGACGGCGCTGTACGATCTGGCGGTGATGAGCAATGGCACCTTTTCTGACGTTAAAATGGATTCGCTGACGTATTACCTTCAAAGGATCGTACGAACCGAAACGGAATTCTTTCACGAGACGCCGTTCAACCATTATCTTTTCCTCGTTAATGCCCCAACGATGTCCCACATGTCATCTGTTGCGCAGGGAGCGTTGGAGCACGCCAACTCTAGCGATTACCTGGTCATGAATGTCGGTTGGAGCATGTTTCGCCGCGGCTTTCTAAGTGTGTTCTCCCACGAGTTCTTTCATTTGTGGAACGTCAAGCGCATTCACTCCTCCCTGCTCGGGCCGTTTGACTATACCTCACGAGTAAAAACGACCAGTCTGTGGCTTTCGGAAGGGGTAACCGAGTATTATGCGCATACTCTGCTCGTGCGGGATGGAATCCAGTCCCCGAGCGAATTTTATGGCCAGATCGATCAGTGGAGGCAAATGTTTGGTAGCAGTGAATCGAGTTCGAGCGCCAAGACGCTGGAGCAACTCTCGATTGACGAAAGCGACTTTAACATCAACGACGCGATGCTCTTCTACATCAAGGGTCCGCTGGTCGCTTTGATGTTGGATCTGGAAATACGTAGCCGAACAGAGAACAAGAGGTCTCTCGACGATGTAATGCTTGCACTAAATGAGGACGCGAAAAAGGGGAAGACGTTCAAGGACGAGGATTTGATCCACCGAGTTGAAAAAATCGCAGGGATCGACCTCACGGATTTTTACAATCGATACATCCACGGCAATGATTCGCTCCCCGTTGATCGATATCTAGCACTTATGGGCGTCAGCTCGGCAGGGCCGGCAAACCCTTCCGCTCTTGGCCTTTCGCCAGAGGGCCAACTGTTAGTGGCTTCTGTTAATCCCGTTTCTCCTCTCGGTAAAGCGGGTGTCCATCAAGGTGACTTGCTGCTTTCGGTCAACGGTACAAAATTGACGATCGACAATGTCGATCTATTCTCCAAGCTAAAGGACTCAACTGTGGCCACCCTTACACTTCAGCGTGATGGGCGAACTATGGACGTATCCGTTGACTTTTCTGAGAAGGAGGACACGCATCGCAAGAAGATGGGGCCAATGGAAGTAGATCTCGATGCTCCACCTCTTGCACAGGCCATGAGACGGGGGATATTGGGTAATTGATGGGGTCGAGATTTCGGCGTGGATTCTGTTCTCATAATGCTTGACGATAGATGATTGGAAGAACACTTCTTAGGTTTGCATTTGCAGTGGCAGTTCTAATCCTTCGGCCTTTAAGTTCGTACTCCCAATTCCGCGCAACAGCACTCTCGTTCAGCTCATGGGCTTCAACAAACTCTAAGAAGTATGATACGCTGCTCCAAGTGCGGCAAGACAACATTTACGAGGATCCTCTGTGGCTCATTGCCGGAGTAGCGCTCGATATTGGAACACCGAAGCTCGGGAAGGAGCCATTCGGTTTCTTCTTCGGTGGTAAACTGGGTGTGGCAAATGACGGCATCCTATACTCGGTCATTTATCATCCCGCGACTGGTAATTTCCTTTCGGATTGGGGAGCGCAACCACCAGACGAATACAGGCATGACTTCGCAATTTTGATTGGCCGCATTCGAAACAAGGTCCCTCTTTCGTGGAGCCTTGCCGCCGGGCTTAGTTATACTGAATACTCGTTTCGAGGAGATCCAGTTAAGAACAGCGAGGGATTCGAGACCGGCACATATTATCACAACACTGGAACATCCATCGGACTTGCGATCAGTGCAAACTACCTGTACCTACCGGTTGAGAACGTCGGCGTCGGGGGGCTCGGACTATACGGGAGACTCTCAAATGAGGCGAGCTATGTCGCACTCGAATTTTCACTGATCCAATTGAATCTCGCGCTTCCACAATAGCTAGCCACACAAAACACTGCCTCCGTTTACATTCAATATCTCGCCGGTTATCGCGCTAGCATGCGGGCTTGCAAGAAAGGTGATGGCTTCAGCAATCTCTTCCGGACTTGCAGGACGACCGAGCGGAATGCTCCGCTTAATGGTTAGCAGGTCTTCCGGTGTACTCATCGCGCTCCTTGTCATATCTGTCTCAACCCATCCCGGCGCAACACAATTTACGCGAATACCGTGGGGTGCCAACTCGACTGCAATCGACTTCACGAAGCTTATCTGCGCGCCTTTGGACGCGGCATAATGCGAATGACCTGACTCACCCCGCTGGCCTGCGGTAGAGGACACAACGACGATGCACCCCTTGCTTTGAAGTTTCATAATGCGGGCGGCATGTTTGGCTAGAACGAACGTCCCCGTCATATTCACTTCCATCATATCTCGAAAGTCTGCTAAGGTCATCGAATCGACGGGTGCTGCGCGCCAAATTCCAGCGTTTGCTACGACGACATCGAGCGTACCCCACTCGTCGCTGATCTGGTCCATGAAGCTCGCAAGGCCAAGCTCATCGGAGGTCTCCAGTGCTCGCGCCAAAGAGTGCACGCCCTGTGCTTCGATCAGCGTGCGTGCCTTCAAGGCAGCTTCTTTGTTGGTGTGGTATGTGAAGGCAATGTTTGCCCCTTGCTTTGCAAAGGCGAGTACCGAAGCCAAACCGATACCACGGGATCCACCGGTAATGAGTACGTTCTTGTTGCTGAAATTCATTTGATCTGCTGGATTGGCGACGAGAGACGGATATTAATTGAAGAACCGCACGTAGGAGGTTTGTCCCTTAAAAAGGAGCCGAAAAGCAATCAAGCCGATCATTTCGTCCTCATACGGTTGTTTTTTGCATTGTGCTCTAATTCGCAAAGTCCAAGCGCTTCCAAGAGTGGTGGTACATACACTCCAAAGCGGCCACGCAATCCCTTTTTCAAGCCGTACCATCCGCCGATGGGATTTTCCACAGAGCGTCCCCATGCTTCCACCGTTCCCTCCTTTGCAGGTTTTTGCTCATCCGCACCACCAAGTTCCATCCAGTCTCCATGCCTCTTGAGCATTGCGTGAAGATCGTTAATGCAGCGAGCATCATAATGCAGGACGGTCTTACCAACAGTGCAGACAAGAATCGGTACACCATCTTTCGTGTCAGCGTGCATTGTATAGTCGGAGGTTCCGGGAGGAGTCTTTAGTTGTAGCGGGTTCGCCTTTGTATTCGTGAAGTTCATACCATTCGCAGTTATGGAGTTTAGCGGCCAAGGCAACGGTCGACGCAAGATAGTGGTTTCAATGGTCCAACCACAAAGAAAATACAGTATCAGACAATTCGAACAACTATGGCCCCTACCGGCTTCCTCGACCCTGTATTTGTTTCGTACTACGAACAGAATGAGAACGGACGTACTACCGATATCCCTTTCTACCTCGGCAAGGCTCAGGAGGCGAATGGCCCAGTGCTAGAGGCCGGTTGCGGATCAGGCCGTATTCTTCTACCCCTGCTTCAGTCGGGGCTTGATGCTGAGGGATTCGACTACTCGCAGATCATGCTTGAGGAGTTGTCACGCAACTTAAGCGCGCGCAGTCTCAATGCCCGTGCTTGGGCGGCCAGACTTGAGGATGTGATACTCGATCAAGGTAAGTACAGCCTGATCATATCTGGCTTCAATACCTTTGTACATCTGCTCGATCAAGACTCACAACTTGGAGCATTGCGCCGCTTGCATGATGCACTGAGGATCGGCGGCACGATCATTCTCGATATCATCAACCCCGCCAACTTCGATGTCTTCTCACGACAGGCTCTCAAGCGGACCTTTGAAGCGACTATCTATGACATGGCGTCCGAAGCCGAGATAGCTATCTGGCGATGGTTTGAACGAGATCTCATCACACAACGCGGCGTCTATCATCGTGAATATGTAACGTCAGGAAGATCCGGAACGGCGACCAAAGCAACAGAAGTTGAATTTCGGTGGACCTATCCAGAAGAGATGAAGCTGCTCCTACAACTGGCGGGATTTTCCAACGCAAAGGTCTTCGGGGATTTCAACGATGCACCTTTAGACGAGGAGTCAGAGATGCAGGTGTGGGTGGCGCAGAAGACTTGAGAGATGAGATCTCAACGCTCGTGAGTTCTCGCCATTGCCCTGAGGCCAGCTCGCCAAGTTTGACACTCCCGATCGCGGTCCGTAGTAGGCGCAGCGTTGGATAACCGACGGCCGCTGTCATTCGACGTACCTGACGGTTTTTCCCTTCCGTGAGTTTGAGTTCTATCCAGGAGGTTGGGATCGAAAGTCGTACCCGAATCGGCGGATCACGTGGAGGCAGCGTAGGTTCGTGTTCCAACAGCCTCGCACTTGCCGGTAATGTGCGGTAACCTTGTATCGTTATGCCACGCGCAAGAGCGGTAATTGCTTCGGGCGTTGGAATACCTTCAACTTGTATGAGATAAGTGCGCTCATGTCCCCTGCCAGGCTCTAGTAGCTTTTTGATGAAGATGCCGTCGTCTGTCAGCAGAAGCACACCTTCGGAATCGCTATCGAGACGGCCAGCGGCGTAAAGATCTTTCGGAAGATAGAAGTCTGCGAGCGTCCGCTGCCCCGGGAGCTCGGGTGTGAATTGGCTGAGAACGCCATACGGCTTGTGAAGAATAACATATTGGTTTGGCATCCTATCTAAGCGCAACTCTCTTTGAATAAGTGCCGACGAAACCCGCGCAGGCCCCGACATTCAATCTCCCACCCCACCGTCGCACGCCGCGGCGGTATTCCTCATACTGTTCACCAAATTGACGTCGCATCCTGTCATCTTCGAAGGGGATGAAGAAGAATGCGATGGGTGAAACGAGCATCGGGAGCGTTCCAATCAGAAAGAAGACGCCGATCAAAACGCACTACATTCCGAAGCACATCGGATTCCGATTTGTCTTGACTGCCCCATCGGTAAGCAGGAGCCTGTTGGTTGGGGAAGCACGCAGCACCTCGGTTCCGCGCTTTTGAAATATCCTGCCTGCCTAAAGTACTTTGGTGAAACCGACAGCAAAGAGGACTGAGGCGAAGGGTTTGACACGCAGACCGTTCATCGCACGCCAGGGATAGAGTGCGTTAATGCCAAGACAAATGAGCACGAAGAACACTCCTCATATGGGTGGGAGGATCTTCACAAGGCGGGGAATTGGGATGCGCTGCGAAGTAAGACTCATCGTCAAGACCTCACCTCGTTTTGCTGACGTTTGTCTTCTTTGCCCTGGCTAAGTTTTGCTTCAGCGATTCCTTCACGATTGATTCTATCAACCGAACCGGCATCCGCTTGTCGTAAGAGAAATGCACCGCCGACTTCGTCCCATCAGACCCTTCCAGCTCTTTGGCGAGGCTCTCCTTCACGCGAGGATACACATAGACCGCATAATGATTCTTCGCCGCTGCAAACCACACGACGATCCCCGCTTGCTTAAACGCTGGCATCGCATAGGAGACCACCTCCTCAGCCTCCGGCGCTGCTTTGCGGATGATTTGGCGGAGCTTTTCTAATATCTCGCGCTGTGGGGGAGGGAGTGCTGCGAGGTAGGAGTCGATGGTTGTGGGTTTGGTTGGCATTGAAACGTTCACAAATTACGCATACACCAGCCGACCCTTCGGTTCCGGAACTTCGCGGCCCAACTCTTTCGCATAATCGATCCACTCGCGCATCACTTTTTCGACCTGCTGAAGGCACTGCTGATACGTCTTACCATCGGCCATACATCCGGGGAGCTCCGGCGCTTCAGCAATAAACCGGTCGTCCTGCTCGCTCCAGTAGATGATAATTTCGTACTTGAACACGGTGAGCCCCTAATTCATAGTCTAGGATAATCCATCCTGCCTTAAGGGAAATACCGATACATCTCTCTGCGGTCAAGCACTCGATGCACAACAATATCATCTCCACGGCTTTCGATGCCTACACGATGCGCTCCTATTCGAATGCGGAAATATCCTTTATGGTCTTTAAGCGACTTAGCGGACGGCAGGTCCATAAGTCGCTTCAGCTTCGGTAGGATTTCAAAGACAAGTTCATCCACCTCAGATTGCACTGCGGGTGTGAGTCGTTCGCGATCCTTGAAGAAGGATTTCTTGAAGCGGACGTTCACCGTCGTCCAATAATTCGTTTTGCTTCCTCAAGATCGAATTCCTCGTCGTTCGCGCTCTCATGCATAGCGAGCGCAAGCCCTTCATCGAGGAGATCCTCATTATCGAGCGAATTCAACGCCTGATCGATGCGCCACCGCTCGATGACATCCGTATCGAACGTGACCACTACGCTATGCTCTCTCTCCGCTATTTCTATTCCGTGCATAATGTACCTCTCTCAAAAGCAACAGCAATCCCCATCCCAAAAATCCCGGCTCCACCACCGCACCAAAACCCCTCCAACACCCCAAAACCCTGCGCTACACACGCAACACCAACCCCACTCAAATCCCACGCGAAGCACACAGTGGCAACGAATGGGGCGGGGCGACACAAACCGACATGTAGAACAGACTTTCCAGTCTGTCCCCGGACTTTTAGTCTGCATCACCCAACACTCGGACTAAACGTCCTACGACAGGCTAAAAGCCTGTGCTACACGGTCGCGAACGCCCCAAAGCACTTATGTAAATCAACGGCGATCTGATTCAATTTGGAGTCACTCACATCTCCCTTACGAAACATGTACTCGAAAACTTCGCGTACAACTTCACGGGCGGATTCTTCGCTAATCATCAGTTCGGTTTTTCTTTTCTCGATCATCTTAATCTCGGCATCGTACTCATCGTCAGGTGCCCCGATCTCCAGCAATTCTACTGGGTCGTGAGTGTCGATGATAGACTTGATAGTATGTATAGGTGAGTCGATCACGGTAATCCTTCCAAATGCTTTTTGAGCCGAGCAGCGACTTCCCAAATAAAATCACCACCGCTGACTTCGACTCCGAGCGCCTCGACAGGTGCTAAATCGCCCTCGGTTACTCTGCCGAAGCTGCAAAAATCAGCGATGATGCTCTCATCGCTCACCCAATAATTTTCTGGCTCCCAACCGAGCGCGCGCAGGATTTGCTCGACGTACGGCTGAAATATATCGCACTTCGTTTCCGGTGGATATTCGAAGCCCTTGTAGCCACGTTCTTGCATTAATCCCATACGATTCGCAACAGCGCACCCACTCTCAAAAAATCCCATCCATCGTCTGAACTCTGATTCGTCTGATTAAAGTGATTGGCGCATGATTGAACCACACCCATCATGAAGCCAATCATTCAAATCATAGAAATCACAGTTCAGACACTCCCTTACCAAAACACCTCCAACACCCCAAAACCCTGCGCTACTAATAGTAAAATAGATCGATCTCAGACTTGGCCACAACGGGCTTAATCGATTTCAATTTTCGGCGGTCGATAATATCAACGCCTAGCGCCGCTAACAATGGTTTCGAGTCAATCCAACTACTATTCCAGAGCGATTTTTTATCACCGGCAACTAAGTGACATACTCGCTCCCCGAATTGAATCCCATCATCGTACCCGTAACTAATACGTTGCAGCCAAATCTCCAGGAGACCAGTATTGGGAAGTTGCGACAGTTTTTTATGAATCTTTTCAACTAATTCAATCCGGTCAGAGTCGTTGTTGAATTTATAGAGAATTCTGCTAATTATCGCCACACATTTCGGAAATGTTCTCGGACTACCATGAGCGATGTCCGTAGCAATACTTACCAGTGAAACGGGGTTTGAAATTTTGGATTTGTTTTTCGATAAAAGATCATAATACTGTAAGAGCGGTCTAAGAAGACTCCCTGCATTTGGATACTCTACGGCATGCGCATGGATCAGAAGTAGGTGCTTCTGAAGATCTGGGTCCGTCTGGCGACTCTGCATCCAAGCCAGTTTATCCTTTTTCAAGGAATTACTTATGACTGGTATACTACGGGTTGTCTTCGTTGTGTTTATTCTCAGGCCCAACGGAATGAGTACCTCAGTGAGTGACTTCAGAATAATTTCGCCTGTTAGAGGACTATCGACAAAAATTCGGTAATCGTCGCGATAGCGAAGAATTTTGTAAACTCCAAGGTTATCGATGCTTTCTACCTGTTCAGCCAAAAGTTCATCAACATATCCGAGGACCATCTCTGCGATAAAATCCATCAGGGTCGAGCCCTGAGGGATTCCATTGGTCTGCCCATATCGCATTTGCCGGATGTGTTCGTCGATCACGTTTCCTAGTAGCGAACGATTCTTTTTTTCTTTCTTGGACGCGGGCTTTCCGTGTAGTGCCCATGCGATGGAGTGGGTGTAGATTGCCCCGTAACAATCGGTTAGATCAGCGTGCAGAACATAGTTGTAATCTAACGCCAACTCGATTGATTTTTGCTCAATTGACTCCCACCATTGAAGAACTTGCTCGGCACCGTCTTTCCTTACGGTACTCGCTGAAATCGGGATGCTTATGCATTGACTATTTGGCAATGCTTGATATTTGGCGAAGCGTTCAAGAATGAACTGCCAATTGTCCGGTTGTGTAATCGAACTTACTAACGAGACATAGAGCGCGGGATGAATTAGTTGAAATGGCCTCCACGCATGACGACCATCCTTATTAGTTAGCAAGGAATAGTTAACATCATCGAGATCGCATGGATCCTGCTTATTCCGCATCTCAGACAATTTCTTATCCCCGATGGACTTGCTGACCGCCGTTAACAGCTTGTTGAATCGTACATAAGGCGGGAACTCAATGTTGCAGTAACTCCCTGGCTTTAGGAAGAACGCTCTTGCCTCCTTCGCACTCATTTCGAGAACGGATTTTCCACGTTTCGGACGCTTGATCGTCTTACTGGTCATTTTTCCAGACTCCCGTAATTCTCAAGGCTAATAGCCTTCAAACGACGTAATCACTATGCAATATAAAAGCGGGAGGCGAGAAGTTTTGCTTCTCGCCTCCCTTTGGACAATTAATACATATCCCCCATCCCACCACCGCCACCCATTGGCGGCATCGGGGGCTTGTCTTCCTTCTTCTCGACGATGACCGCTTCGGTCGAGAGGAGAAGACCGGCGACAGACGCGGCGTTTTGCAGCGCGCTGCGCGTGACCTTTGTGGGATCAATAACGCCAGAAGCGAAGAGGTTCTCATAGACCTCGGTCGCGGCGTTGAAGCCGTAGTCGGAGCCCTTCTTCGCGGCGCCGTCCTTGACTTCCTTGACAATGACGGAGCCTTCGAGTCCGGCATTGTTGACGATCTGGCGCAGCGGCTCTTCGAGCGCGCGGCGGACGATCTCGACACCCGTCTTGATGTCATCGTTGACCAAGTTCTTGGAGAACTCCTTCGTGAGTCCGGCCATCGCGCGGAGCAGCGCAACGCCGCCACCAGGCACGATACCTTCTTCGACCGCCGCGCGTGTTGCGTGTAGTGCGTCTTCAACGCGGGCCTTCTTCTCCTTCAGCTCGACTTCCGTCGAAGCACCGATCTTCAGAACGGCAACGCCACCGGAAAGCTTCGCAAGGCGCTCCTGGAGCTTCTCACGATCGTAATCGGATGTCGTCTTCTCGATCTGTCCCTTGATCTCATTGATGCGGCGCTTGATGTCGTCGCTCGAACCGGCACCTTCAACGACGGTGGTGTTATCCTTGTCGATGGTGATGCGCGATGCGGTTCCGAGATATGCGAGTGTCGCGTTCTCCAGCTTGAAGCCCTTCTCTTCCGAGATGACCGTTCCGCCGGTGAGCACTGCGATGTCCTCGAGCATTGCCTTGCGGCGGTCGCCGAAGCCCGGAGCCTTGACGGCTGCGATCTTGAGCGTGCCACGCAGCTTGTTCACGACGAGTGTCGCAAGCGCTTCGCCTTCCAAATCCTCGGCGATGATGAGCATCTGACGACCAGCCTGCGCAACCTTCTCGAGGATCGGAAGCAAGTCCTTCATCGAGGAGATCTTCTTATCGTGGATGAGGATGTACGGGTTCTCGAGAGCCGCTTCCATCGTGTCCGGATCGGTCACAAAGTACGGAGAGAGATAACCGCGGTCAAACTGCATTCCCTCGACGACCGTAAGCTCAGTCTCGATGCCCTTCGCTTCTTCAACGGTGATAACGCCGTCCTTACCGACCTTCTCCATCGCCTCAGCAATGAGATCGCCGATGGTGGTGTCGTTGTTGGCGGAGATCGAACCGACCTGCGCGATTTCCTTCTTGCCCTCGATCGGACGCGACAGCTTCTTCAGCTCTTCGATCACGTTCGTGACTGCGAGATCAATGCCGCGCTTGAGGTCCATCGGGTTCGCACCGGCTGTGACATTGCGAAGTCCCTCGCGGAAGATCGCCTGCGCCAGAACGGTCGCGGTCGTCGTGCCGTCACCGGCGATGTCGCTGGTCTTCGAAGCAACTTCGCGGACCATCTGCGCGCCCATGTTCTCGATCGGATCCTCGAGCTCGATCTCCTTGGCGACTGTTACGCCGTCCTTGGTGATGGTCGGCGCGCCGAACTTCTTATCAATAACGACATTGCGGCCCTTGGGTCCGAGTGTCACCTTGACCGCATCGGCCAACTGATCGACGCCCTTCTTGAGCTTTGCTCGTGCGTCTGTGTTAAATACGATTGTCTTTGATGCCATGATACTTTGTAGTTTCTAAATTTTATCTTTGTAGGGGCGTGCTGCGCACGTCCCAGCCAGGTTACATAGAACGAATTGTGCATGTCCTAACCGCGGGGGTAGGACGTGCGCAGCACGTCCTACTTACCGACTACCGCGAACACATCCGCTTCGCGCATAATGAGGACGTCTTCCCCATCAACGGTGATCTCTGTGCCGGAGTATTTTCCGTACAGCACCACGTCGCCGACCTTCACGCCCATAGGCATGAGCTTTCCGGCGTCATCGAACTTGCCTGGTCCGCATGCGAGGACTTCGCCCTGGACCGGCTTCTCTTTTGCCGTATCCGGCAGGATAATTCCGCCCTTGGTCACTTCGTCAGCCTTCGCCGGACGAACGATAAGGCGGTCATGTAATGGTTTTAGAGTCATTGGTAGAATGATTAATGGTTAAAACTGAGTTGAAAATTGATGGTGAGTCGAGCTATTGTACACCGTTTCTGTCATTCCCGCGAACGCGGGAATCCAGACCCCGGATGTGCAGACGAGCGGCAAAAGCCTGGATTCCCGCGTTCGCGGGAATGACACATTCTGGACTTCAAGGCCAGTTTCGGCTATTCCACCTCACCTGTTAGCACTCGCAGGTGTCGAGTGCTACGCGCAAACAGGGAGGAGGTTTCAGGCCGTTCCCTGGGAGATGTCAAGCAGAATTATGTGTGCAAGTCAGAAATGGCTGACGGAACAGCAGTCTGGAATTGTTAAGCGCGGTGTACACTTCAATCAGAGTTGAAGAGATCGGACTGGGGTGTTTGCCATCTTTCTAGATTAGCCCTGCCAGTAGTCACACTACTACTTGGCACCATTGAATAATGAAACAGCGATACTGCTTCCCAATCCTTGTCTTCTTGTGCCAAACGAACACTCCTTCCCCCAGAAGATATTACTCAAACAGGGCGGTTCGAGCTGCGCAAGCGTTCTCCATCGCTTCCTCCGTTGACGAAGCCAGTGCCGAGATGTGTCCCATTTTTCTTCCCTTAAGTTTTCTTTGCTTTCCGTAAAGATGTATCTTGACCCCCGGGATTTTTAGAGCGGCATCCCAATTGGGTTCCGTGGCTCCCCACATTTCCCCGAGCAGGTTCACCATCGCGGCCGGCTTCAGTTGTGCCGTCGAGCCTAGCGGAAGTCCGCATACGGCACGCAATTGCTGCTCAAACTGATTCGTTGCACAAGCTTCGACGGTGTAGTGGCCGGAATTATGTGGTCGCGGTGCGAACTCGTTGACGAGCAAGGTGCCATCTGGCATGACGAAAAGCTCCACGCAAAGGACGCCGACGTATTCCAACTTCTCCAAAAGTATTCGTGTCAGTCGCGTGGCTTGCTGTGTTATCTCCGGACTTACGCGGGCCGGCGCGATCGTGCCGTCGAGTATGTGATTCTTATGAATATTTTCGACCGTGCCATAGTCAACGATCTGCCCATCCATTCCGCGACAGGCAATGACGGAGATCTCGAGAGCGAAATTCGCAAATCCTTCTAGGACGCACTCATTGGTTTTCACCAATTCATAAGCTTCCGCGAGTGCTTCTTGATCCTTAATTTTGAGTTGTCCTTTCCCGTCATAGCCAGATCGAACGGTCTTAAGAATCGACCCAAATCCAATAGTATCGAGTGCTGATATTAGCTCAATTGCCGTATTAACGTGGACGTAGGGAACCGTTGGCAGCCCTATACTTTGGAAGAATTGCTTTTCCGCCAGGCGGTTCTGCGCTATTCGTAAGGCATTTTCGAAGGGCCGCACGGGGGTATATTGGGAAACGATGTCAAGCGTTCGGCTCGGGACATTTTCGAACTCGAACGTGATCACGTCAACCGACTTAGCGAAAGTTGTTAGAGCATCAGCGTCATGATAGTTTGAAACATACGCCTTGTCCGCAATTTGTGCAGTCGGTGAGTTGCGCTCCGGAGAAAGTGTCTTGATCTTGTAACCCATCCTCCTGGCTTCGATGGCAAGCATGCGGCCGAGCTGCCCACCCCCGAGAATTCCGATCGTTCCTCCGGGCGTAATGACAGCAAGCGGTTCCTTCATTGCAGAAAGACGAGAGGTAGCCTGGGATTTCTCAGTCATTTGGAAGTTGTTCTTGCAACACGGAATCCGTTTGCGCTACGCGGTATGCCCTTAGCCGTTCTCGGAGCTCGAAGTCGTTGTTTGCCAGGACTGCGATCGCGAGGAGGGCTGCATTCTTCGCACCTGTTTTGCCTATTGCGAGCGTCCCAACCGGAATGCCTCCCGGCATTTGCACGATCGAGAGCAAGGAATCAAGCCCGCTCAGAGCTTGAGATTCGACGGGTACTCCGAAGACTGGAAGGAGTGTTTGCGAAGATACCATGCCGGGCAGGTGTGCTGCACCACCCGCGCCGGCAATGATAACTTTCAGTCCGCGCTGTTCTGCAGTTGTAGAATACTCTCTCAGAAGTTCAGGCGTCCTATGAGCGCTCACGACTCGGCATTCATGTGGTACCTTGAACTCCGTGAGGATAGCATCCGCTTCCTGCATCGCCTGCCAGTCAGATGTACTTCCCATGATGATCCCGACAACTGGTTCTAGATCTTTCATCTTCTTCATGTTAGAATAAAACAACTACTGCCCCTGTCCGAGCGAGAATCGCGTTACGCCATCGAACTCATACAGATGCTCCGTTTTGATGAAGTCGAGTCCAGTTGAGGCCACTTTCTGCAATAGCTCGATAACATCTGCATGGCCAAGACTTCCACCGCCCTGAAATCGGCAACGCCAATGGTCTGTGCAAAATGTTTCTGGAAATCCTTCCGGCCAAACCTTCACCCCGCGATTCGTGATCATCTTCAAGGTAAAGCTATCTGTGTTCGCCGCTTGTAGTGTCTTCGCGACGTCCGATATGTCGTGCCCTCTCCAGTCTAAGAAGATGTCGATGCCCTTCAGGACTTTTTTCGCCGGGGGTTTTCTTTGGTAGCTAAACTGCTTCATGGGCTCGTTTTTATAGGAAGTCCCGGCTAGTTTTTCTGGCTTCCGGCCCAGACGGTCAATCACGGCCTGCGTAAAGCCTTGTGTTCCAACTTTGGTGGTACTAATACCTTCCACAAACAGGTCCACGGTATGTATGCCATCCTCGATTGTCTTCAGCCAAGCATCATACACTCTGGTGGCGACATCCCCCTGACCAATATGAGCGAGCATTTTGACCGCACTCAGAATTAAGCCTGACGGGTTTGCAAGATCCTTACCGGCAATATCCGGTGCGGAACCATGGACAGCTTCGAACATCGCGCCAAGATCTCCAATATTTGCAGAGCCAGCAAGTCCAACAGAACCCGAAATCTCTGCAGCGATGTCGGAGATGATGTCGCCGTAGAGATTTGGTAGCACGATGACATCAAACCTGTAAGGATCGGCTGCCAAGCGAGCCATTCCAATATCGACGATCATATGTTCTGTTTCGATCTCAGGGTATTCTAAAGCGACTTCATCGAACACCTGGTGAAATAGGCCGTCCGTCAATTTCATGATGTTATCCTTCGTGAGGCAGGTCACTTTTTTTCTGCCTCGTGTGCGAGCATACTCGAAGGCGTAGTGAATTATTCGCTCACAACCCGGCCGCGTGATAAGCTTCAAGCATTGGATGACTTCCTGTGTCTGTTGATGCTCAATCCCTGCATAAAGATCTTCCTCATTCTCACGAATGACAACGACGTCCATTCCCGGAAACAAGGTTTTAGCATACGGGGCGTATGATCGGCACGGCCTTACATTGGCATAGAGCCCCAGCGTCTTACGAATGGTCACGTTCAGACTCTTGACGCCACTCCCTTGTGGTGTAGTGATTGGCGCCTTGAGGAACACGCGGGTATTCCGCAGGCTGTCCCATGCTGAGGAATCAATCCCAGAAGTATTCCCTGAGAGATAGACTTTTTCCCCTATCTCTATTGTCTCGATCGCGAGCTGTGCCCCCGCTTCACTGAGTATGCGCAGCGTGGCATCCATGATCTCCGGCCCGATCCCATCTCCTTTTGCTACCGTAATTGGTGTTTCCATGTGTTTTCAATTTACTGTGTGACCCAGCAAGGTATGACTCTGAATTCTTCCCTGCATTCGAACTGTTTCGCACCAGAATCTCAATGAGAGTCTTCGAGCGCTCCTTCAAGGCTATTGAAAGACTCTCTAATCATAAGACATTTAATTCACGACATTAGTTTCGTGCTTCCTTCGTGTTCGCAATTTATGGGGGGATGATGGGGATAGTAAGGTCGCAGGGTAAGCAGACGCTTGGAAAACAAGCAAAGGATGAGAAAGCCGCTTCGTTAAGGCCGGAGTATCAATGGACATTCCTCACGAACCACTCTCACGTCCTGATCTGCTTGGAGCGACAACCCGATCTACGGCTTCGGGATGTAGCCGAAATGGTGGGAATTACGGAGCGTGCTGTCCAGAGGATCATTGCTGATTTGGAAGAGGCGGACGTGCTCTCGCATGAGAAGGAAGGACGACGTAATAGGTATCACGTTAACAAAAAGCATCCTCTCAGACATGCAATAGAGAAGCATCGAACGGTTGGAGATTTATTGGGCCTCGTAGGGTGAGGCTGCGTATCCTAATGTGGCGCGGAGGTTGCTTAGTGGAACATGCAACCTATCTTCGTGGGCGCTCCTTGCCGAAAAAGGGAGCGAACTAACAGGCGAGAGCTTCCTTTTAAGAAGTATGAGACTATATCGCAGCTACATCCTCCTCCACAAACCCTTCGGCGTCCTGAGCCAATTCACGCCGGAGCTCCCCGGTCAGCGCACGCTCGCGGAATTCAACATACCAGATGACCTCTACGCCGCTGGACGACTCGACGGCGATTCCGAAGGATTGCTCCTGCTAACCAACGACGGCATCTTCATCAAAAAACTGCTCGAACCCGGACGCGGGCACGAGCGTACCTACCTCATTTAAGTCGAAGGTATCCCAACACCAGAAGCGCTCGCACAGCTTGCGAGGGGAGTTGAAATACAAGGCTATCGCAAATTGTCTGCAAGCGCAGGCTCGCTAGCGTAAGTTATTCCACTGTTGCACCGATGGGGCTTTCCGGCGTGATGTATCCAACCACCGTGGATCGTCCCATACCTGGTACGGCAGCGCTTCACTGTTTGGAGGAGAACATTAAAGCAGTTTTGCTTGGACTCTCAAGGGATGATCTCTAATTTACCAAGAGTTCTGCCTCGCCGATTGCAATTCAAGGAGCACGGTAAACTGATGAGTTGGAGCGAAGAACGGGACCCTGAACTCATAGCTTCTACCCATTGTCCTCGCATTGCAGGGCCGCGTTCAATATCTCATGGGAGTGAAAGGAAAATCATGTTCATGCGGCAAGGCTTAATGGCAGATCCCGACTGTTGTTACCTCCGGCCCGGGCGCTCCTGGGCTAAGGTGCGGTATGCCAAGAGCTAGGCCCCGTAGGAGAAATAGGGATGCGATGACAAGACTGATGGCCGGTGCAGCATATCGGAGCCTCTTACGAACCTGGCAAGAAATTCGGGAGCCGCCAAGTGCAATAGCGCTCATGAGTGGAACTGTCCCTAATCCAAATCCGAACATAAAGATGGTGCCGGTGAACAGTGAACCGGTGCCAAGTGAGCCAAGGAGAGCGGCGGACACTAGTCCGCACGGAAGCAATCCGTTCAGAATTCCTATGCCGTAGTGCGTAAGCGCGCCGTGCTGAACTAACAGCGACGACAAACTGCGCTTGACGGGTGCTACCCAGCGTTCAGCAACCTTGCCGGAGATCAACTGACGATTCCAGACAAGTTGAAGCAAGAGTGCGGCAATCATCGCCAATCCCGACACGATCGAAAGGGTCCGGCCGTACCCTGCAATAGCGATCCAACTCCCTCCGAATCCGAGCATAGCCCCGAGTGTGGTATAGGTCGTGACCCGGCCAAACTGATAGAGCAGTTTCTGGCTTGTCTCTTGCCACGTCAGGTCGGCCACCCGATTGGCACCCCTCGCGCTTGGCAGTGAAATGGCGATCGGCCCACACATGCCTGCGCAGTGAAGGCTACCACCAAGGCCAAGTGCCAAACCGGCGAGGAATTCGATCATTGAGACGTGCAATCGTTGCTGAACCGATTAGAGCGTATCGTCTGTGAACAGTTGATAGGCCTTCTTATTGTAAGACCAGTCTAATGTGACCCTCCAAAGTCCCTTCGAAAGTGGCACCGTAGAAATTAGCATTTGCCCGCTGGCAGATGTTTTCAATGCGACGGTGCGGTCCTCCCTGTTAGAATTCGGACGATAGAGTGAGACTGTGCCCGTCGCCTCAGCAGCATGCTCTGCAGGGATCTGAATAATGAAGACGTTCTCTGCTTTATCCAAAGAGATGGATGCAGCCGCCTTTAATGCATGCGCACGACCAAGAGCAGCCGATGTCTGATCCTGATCCAAGCTGTGTTGATAGTAGTCCGGTCGCACCAAGTCAACCTCCTTCGTCATGGCATACCCGACCCAACTTAACGTTCCAGCGATGAACAGGGTGTACGCAATGACGATTTTCCACCCCCAGTTGATGTGTTTCATGGTTATTTCGAAATGGCTAAGGCGTTAGCAGTTCAGTAGAGATTTTTTTGACTGTCTCATTTCCAGATTGCACGCCAATGACTACATGCACTTCGTTCATAGCGTGTGAAGAGTGTTCGTGCTCCTCTTCATGAGTTCTGTGAACAATACGCTCCGGTATTGTGATGAGGAAGCGCCCTTCGATTCGATGCCCGGCCAATACCGCACTCGGCAATCCAAGGGGCGTAATGATGGCACCGGCTGGTTGCAGTACTGACAACTTAAATGGGAGATCCTTCGTCGACTTATTGATGATCGCCACATTATAGAAGTTTGCTGGGCCGTCTGCCGTTGCCGTCCACGTAGTGCCTGGCGAACGAAGTATGTTGATAGCAAGATTCGAACGAAATGCGAAGAGTCCCGTGGTCGTAAGCAGCAGCACAATCCAAATAGACCCGTACGCACGAACCCGAGGAGTGAACCAATGGGCTGCTCCGGCAAGAATCGCATTCGCACTCGTGTATCGAATAAGACCCTTCGGAAGGTTTACTCTTTCCATGACATCGTCGCAAGCATCAATACAAGCTGTGCATGCGACACATTCCAGTTGAATGCCGTTGCGAATGTCGATCCCTGTGGGGCAAACGGCAACGCATTGATGACAGTCTATGCAGTGTCCGGACTGCTCATTGACACGAGCATCATCGCGCTTCCATTTCGAACGCTGCTCTCCTCGCTTTTGATCGTAGGTTACAGTAACCGTGTTATCATCGACGAGTGCGGACATGAAACGCCCGTATGGACAAACCACAAGGCAGGCTTGCTCTCGGAAGCGTGCGAAAACAAGATAGAATACAACAGTGAATGCGACGAGTGCGAGGAATAACTCGAAGTGTGCGGAGGGGCCATCCGTAATGTAACCCCGTAACACGTCGCTCGAAACGACATACGCCAAGAAGATATTTGCAATCGCAAAGGAGATCGTGAAGAAGATGGATTGCTTCAGAATCACTCTCCAGATGCGATCGAAGGTCCAACCACCTCTATCCCGTTCATGCTGTGTTCCGGGGGGCCCGTCAATCAACCATTCGATCTTTCTGAAGACCATTTCAAGAAAGACCGTCTGCGGACAAAGCCAACCACACCAAATTCGCCCCAGGACCGCCGTGAAGACGATGATGGATACGAGTCCGGTGAGAAATAGTACGACGACCAGATAGAAGTCTTCCGGCCAGATCGGGTATCCAAAGAAGACGAATTTCCGCTCAAGGATATTCAGCAATAGGAACTGCTCGCCCCCTACCTTTAGAAATGGTGCACCAGCGAGGAAGGCAAGCAGCAGAACCGATACCGCTGAACGCCAGCGATAGAATCTGCCGCTCGGCTTCTTCGCATAGACCCACTTCCGTTTGCCATCGGCAGCAACGCTTGCTAGTTGTGCACGAAATCGTTCGTGCTCATCGATGACGTCTAGGTTGAGAATTGCCATGATCGTGATTTAGCTTCCTGCTTCTACCAACACCTCGCGTGCTGGATCGACTGGTTTCGCATTGGGCGGATGTGTTCCGTGTTTGGAAAACACGTAGGATGCCACGTCAAGCAGTTCGTCATCCGTCAAATGGTTGTTGTTGCCATATGGCAACATTCCCTTTTCTGGATATCCCGTCGTAATGCTCTTGAGCACATCTTGGAATTTGCCTCCATGTATCCAGTAATCATCGGTCAGATTCGGCCCCACCAGTCCCCCGAGATCTGGGCGGTGGCAGGTAAAGCAGAGGTTCTTGTTCTGGAAGATCGTCTCTCCGATCTTCAAAGATGCCTCATCCGTCTTCTTCTGCCAGGATGAGAAATCACGTGCTCCTGGCTTAAGTGGCGTCTTGACATGTGACATCTCAGAACTATACTCTGCAACTTGTCCGCGAGCGCCGAACCAGAGCACATTCCAATCTCCTCCATCCCATACATGGTAGTAGAACATGTACAGAACCCCGAGAAGCATCGTGATATAGAAACCATACAGCCACCATTTCGGCAGCGCATTATCGTACTCTTGGATCCCGTCAGCGTCGTGACCTTCGAGCAATACGTCCTTTTGTTCTTGTGCCATTGTTCAAGCTACAGATTGGTGGGAAAAACCGGAAAGGTGATCCGTTGGAGAATTCTCAAGATTAGCGGGCAACTCGTCATCCACGGCCGCCCAGGCCAATGCGTTAAGCCGCGCCTTGTCCGCACGGAAAAACCATACGATCAGCGTCGCAAAGAGTCCGAAAAATAGGAGTAACGATACGATGGGATAGTACTGTATCCCTGGTATTGATGTGAGTACGTTCGATTCCATGCTATCTTCCTCCAAGTCAATTAGTTGGTGCTGGTTCTTTCTTTATGTCGGTCCCGAGCCGCTGGAGATAGGCGATTAGCGCTACGATCTCTTTGTTGGCGTCGATACCCTTCATGCCCGTCGCCGAGAGGTCTGCTGCTATTTCCTTTTGCTGCGCTTTGGCATTATCAACAGCATCGAACTCGAAGTCGTAAGGATAGGGAACTCCCAACTTACGGAGCGTGATGATTTTGCCCTCTGTGTGGGAGAGGTCGAGATCGTCATCGTAAAGCCATGTATAGGCTGGCATGATCGAGTTCGGAGAGGTCGAGCGCGGATCCATCATGTGGCGCCAATGCCAGGCACCGGGGTATTTGCCACCGATTCGCGCAAGATCAGGACCCGTTCGCTTTGAGCCCCATAAGAACGGATGATCGTAAACAAACTCACCTGGTTTCGAGAAGTCACCATAGCGCTCCACTTCACTACGGAATGGACGTATCATTTGCGAGTGGCAATTATTGCAGCCCTCACGTATATAGATATCCCTACCTTCGATCTCGAGCGGCGTGTATGGCTTCACGCTCGCAATCGTCGGAACATTCGACTGAATCAAGGCCGTCGGTACGAACTCTATGATTCCGCCAACAAGTATAGCTCCGAGAGCGTAAAGGCTGAAGCGCACTGGCTTGCCCTCAAGCACGCGGTGCCAGTGCTCCTTGACCTTCGTCTCCCTTACCAATCGATGATTGGTGACCTGCACAACCTCATCGCGCAGTAGCGTTCCTGATTTGGCAGTCTTGTACAGGTTGAGCGCACCAAGCAATGTCCCGCTCAGATAGAGTACTCCGCCGATCGAACGGATTATGTACATCGGAATGATCTGCATGGTGATTTCCAGAAAGTTCGGGTACATGAGCGTACCGTCACCACGGAATTGCTTGAACATCAAGGATTCTGTGATCCCTGCCCAATACATCGGTATCACGTAGAAGAGCGCTCCAAGTGTCATCAACCAGAAGTGCCAATTCGCCATTTTTAGCGAGAAGAGCTTCGTCCGATAGATTCGTGGGAGGATATAGTAGAGCATCGCAAACGCAAGCCCGCCATTCCATAGCAACGCCGCAAGGTGTACATGGCCAATAACATAATCCGTGTAGTGCGTCAGCGCATTGACGTTCTTAAACGACATCATTGGCCCTTCGAAGGTCGCCATGCCATAGGCAGTAATTCCTACGACAAAGAACTTCAAGACGGGGTCAGTCCGTACCTTATCCCACGCGCCTCGAAGAGTCATGAGTCCGTTGATCATGCCGCCCCACGATGGAGCAATAAGCATGATACTGAATACAGAACCTAGCGACTGTGCCCAGTCGGGTAGCGCGGTATAGAGCAGGTGATGTGGTCCTGCCCAGATGTAGATGAAAATCAAGGCCCAGAAATGAACGATCGAAAGTCGGTAGGAGAAGACCGGTCGGTTCGCTGCTTTTGGGACGAAGTAGTACATGACGCCCAGAAATGGAGTAGTCAGGAAGAAGGCCACCGCATTATGACCGTACCACCATTGAACCAGCGCATCCTGCACACCCGCGTACATGGAATAGCTCTTGAGGAAGGTTACTGGTAGTTCGAGCGAGTTGACGATGTGCAGCACCGCAACGGTCAGGAACGTCGCCAGATAGAACCAGATTGCAACGTACATGTGCTTGTCCTTACGACGGAGCACTGTTCCAATCATATTCCATCCGAATACAACCCAGACGAGTGCGATCGCAATGTCAATCGGCCATTCGAGTTCTGCGTATTCTTTACTCGTGGTAATGCCTAGGGGTAAGGTGATTGCAGCGCTCACAATGATAAGCTGCCAGCCCCAGAAGTGGATCTTGCTTAGCAGATCACTGAACATGCGCGCCTTGCACAATCGCTGTAGAGAGTAATAGACACCAAGGAACAGCGCGTTACCGACGAATGCGAAGATGACGGCATTAGTGTGAAGCGGTCGCAGACGCCCATAGGAAAGGAAGCCGATACCGCCCAGTAAGTTCGGGATGTAGAGTTTGACTGCAATGATAAGCCCAACCAGCATTCCGACGATTCCCCAGACAACGGTGGCCATCGAAAACCACCGCACGATATTGTTATCGTATGCGACGGTTTCGAGCCCATTTGTGAGGGAGTCATGCGAATGTGGTGGACTGCCCCCCGGTCGTGGCGAGGGGAATGCTCGATTTTCCATATCGGATGTCATCTCCGATGCTTGGTTCGTTTCAAGTGCCATGGTTGGTAGTTGAATGGATTTCAATCAAGGATGATATCGGCTTCGCTTGGAAGAGAGTCCGATGCTCACCCGCTTGGTCGTCAAAAAGAATTCGAATTGCTGGCGTGTGAATGTCGTCGTATTGTCCTGTACCTGTCGCCCAAAGGAATCCGACGAGGAATGCAGCAGCGGCAATCACACTCGAAAGAACTAGAAGGATCACAATACTCACGGTTCTCTCCTCCCTCTGCTACTTGCGATGCCCGTTGGAAGAAGGCGAATCAGCCTACGCGCCCCGCCAACACTTATTGCAATGACGGTCAGTGAGCTTATCGGCATTAAGATCGCTGCAATCATGGGTGACAGTAATCCCATGATCGCAAGCGTGAGCCCCAGGGCGTTATAAAAAACCGAGAAGCCGAGGCTCACCAGTATGACTCGCTTCATCGCGGCAGCGTATCGTAAAAGCCCGGGAAGCGAGGGCAAAGAATCCGCACGCATGATGACATCACATGCAGGAACGAGCGTTGCAGTGTCGTCAGTAATAGCGATTGCCACATTCGCTTCCCCCATCGCTCCTGCATCGTTGAGTCCATCACCAACCATGAGGATGGCATGCCCCGCCGCTCGCTGCCCAGCAATGTGACGAGACTTGGACTCCGGCAAGCAACCGAAGGTCATCCGATCACTACCAAAATATGGCTCAAAAAGCACCGCTGCTGAAATAGAATCGGTTTCGCTTCGATCGGAATCACCAGAGATGAGTGCCAGAGAGAATTTTTGCTTCAGTGTTGAAAGCATATTCCCAATTCCACTGCGTAGGGCTGGTTTGGATGCGAAGTTTCCAACATATTCGCCATCTATCGCGACCGCCGTTGAGGACGTAGTCGTCACGGGGATGCCTACTTGCTCCTTTATGAAGGATGATGAGCCAATAAGGATCCGATGTCCCGATACGTGGCCCTCTATTCCCCGACCTGCCTCTTCACGAATAAAATCAACCTCGGCCACTGGTGCCTGGATCAGTGTGCTATGTTTAAATAGTTCGCTAGCGATGGCCCTGCTGATCGGATGAGTGCTATGGGAGGCAACTAGCCGAATCGCCTCGCTCTCTTCCGAGGTTAGATTTCGTTGAGCTTGGAAGAAGATCGTGTTCTTGGGAGAGGTCAAGGTGCCGGTCTTGTCAAAAACTATCGTATCAATTCTACTAAGCTCAAGCAGAATACCCATATTCTTTAGGTATATGCCCACGCTTCCTAAACGACCCATCGCGCTTCCCAGTGTTATAGGAGCGGCAAGCGTCAGTGCACAGGGACAAGCGATGATGAGCACCGCCGTGAAAATATTGAAGGCCTTCCCCCAGTCTGGCAGCCATACAACGGCTCCGGCAACCGCGACAGCAATGGCAAAACCTGTGAACCATTGCCCAAATCGGTCGCTGACAGAAGTGTAATGCGAGATCGAGGAAGATTCGTCAGATGCAGATGTGGACGCCGCGCTCTGGCTTCTCCCCCACATTCCGGCTAGTTCACTGTGTGAGACATCCTTTGTTGCGATCAACTTAACTGCCCTTCCCATGACCTTACCACCCGCGTAGACGATGGATCCCCTGAGAGACTCCACCGGGAGAGACTCCCCTGTCACGAAACTATAGTCAATGTAACCTATCTCACTATCGAATACGCTATCGCAGGGTACTACTTCACCGTGCCTAACCGAGAGCACATCCCCAATTTTCACGCGTTCGATCGGAATGACTTCAAACGTTTCCGAATCGGGATGCTCATTCGACCTTCGTTGAACCCTTACAGACAGTGGGAAGAACGAGCGGTAGGTACGATCGAACGAAAGTGCGTCGAAGGCCTTTTGCTGAAAGAGCCTTCCGATGAGAAGGAAGAACACGAGTCCATTGAAGGAATCCAGATAACCTTCACCGTGTCCGCTAACAATATCGAAAACGCTCCGTGAGAAGAGCACTGCTATTCCCAAAGCGACAGGTACGTCAAGATTGATTCTCCTTCCTCGGAGTGCTGCTCGCGCCCCAACGAACCATGGCGACGCGCCATAGAACAGAACTGGGACAGACAATGCGACGGAGAGCGTCCTGAAGACCATCATCAGGGGCCGCTCAAACCCTCCACTGCCAGCGAAGTACTGGGCAATGTACATCATCATCGTGTTGCCAGCAGCAAAGCCTGCAATTCCGATACGCGCATACAGCCCACGTGTGGACTCATGCTTCACAGGCATATCACCCTCCAAGTGGAGCATCGGCGCATACCCGATGGATGCGAGCCGTTCCGCGATCTTTCGAAGGGAAGTAATTCGCGAATCGAAATCGAGTGTGACCGTCTTCCGCATGATATCGACTGTCGCTGCCAACACGCCGTTCTCCAATCGATCAAAACGTTCGATTAGCCACACGCAGGAGGCGCAATGCATAGTGGGGATGGTCCAAACAACTCGAGACAATGTGGCGCTTGAGAACGCAAGCAACGTGTGACCTATCTCGGGATCATCCAGAACTTTGAACTCATCCTCTCGCAGCTCTTTCCGCCTCATGTTCACACCCACGAATGGAGCGGTTTGGAGATTCTCGCCTCTCTCGTAGTACTCACACAGCCCGTGCTGCGAAAGGATTTCGAACACGGCCTGACACCCGACGCAGCAAAACACGTTGTCGGCATTCCGAATGGCACCCGCACTCAAAGCATCTCCCCGCTGATCCACGGGCTCACCACAGTGGGCACAGGTGGGAACGGCAGGAGTGCCGGTGATATTACCAGGTGACTGTAGGGTAGTTTCTTGCATCGAAATCTGCGGAACAGCGACGGAGGACGGTCATTCAACAAAGCCCTCGTGGATGGTATTCATCCGTGGTTTAATGCTCTGCAATGCTGTGCCATGAGATGCCTGAGATAAAAACTGCCTAAATCGAGTGATTCCGCTGTTGTAACAAGCAACTTCGTGTTCTGGAGGCGTAAGATTTTTTAACACCCGCCTTTTAGGCACTAAGATATCTTTACGCCGACTGTGGGACCGCATTTGAATTATATAGAATTGTATGGGCGTTCACAGCATACGCTACAAGCGGATCTCCGGGCGAAGAAGAAACTTCCGCTGCAATTCGACGCACTGTCATCCGATGTCCTGCGAATTCTGACGCGCTGATCGGTTGAGCACAGCTACCTCCCCAACGACCGATGTTGGATTTCGAACCACTCAAAATTCGGGGCAGGGAGCTTGCCTCAGAAGAGTCCATCCATTCGACGTCTTATCGACCAGGCTACTCACTGTTATCTCAGCTTTGTTGGAACAGAATTATGCAATGGAGTCGACATGCACAGGGAGAACACCTTGGTTAGAGTACTCGGAACGAGAAAGCAGGAGAGCTTCGGACCTAGCTCATCAATGAAAATCGAGCAGCCAAGAATGATCTTGAACCGCTCGAAATCAAATCCGGGGCAATAATAGGCAGAACTGTCCGAGCTAACTCCTACGGCTTGTAAGTCGGACTCAGGGTACGGACAAATGCGATCGCCTGAGCGATCTGTTCTTCAGTGAGTTGTGGTTGTCCAGGCATTGTAGGATACCCAAATGCTGCACCACCATTCTTCACAACATCGTGGATGTGGCGGTTGGTGAGCTTATCCATATAGGCACCGTTAGAATGGTCGCGCGGCTTTGGATTCAGCGCAACGGAAGCTGGGCCATCACCCTTGCCTCGTGGTCCGTGACACGGTGCACAGGTATGCTGGTACAAGCTGTCACCCTTGACGATGTTGTCTGGTGTCATCGCAACATCGAACGGAGTTTCGGCCGCTGCGGGTTTGTTGGTATCGTCGCTGTTCAGCTTCTCATCTTTCCCGCATGAAGCAACGGCGATAATCAGAAAGAGCCCGAGGATAACACGCAAAAGTGTGTTCATTTTGTTTTGAGTTTCGAAATAAATGCAAAAACGTCGGGTCATAGGAAATTGCGCGAATCGGATAAACGCATTACCCCGTTACCTCTGAAAGCACGTTGACCATGCAGAAGTGCTACTGAAAAAGCTGCATTCCGCAGGTTAGCTCCAGCTCGAATCATCCTCATTTCGAGCCGTGTGCCATCAGGATACTATCCGCGCCCGCGCCATCCATGTACTGGTCCGTGTTCTGCAGGGACCAAACATAATTTGCCAAGTGCCAACGATCCGTTTCACTCAGCGTCTGTGCGTAGGATGGCATCGGCGTACCGTTGAGACCGGTTGAAAAGATCCGAAAGATATCCAGCGCACTTCGACCGAATTTAAAGTTTGATAGATTCGTCAGATCGGTAGGCATGATCTGATTCCCAAAATCGTCAACGTGAGTTCCCGCGGCAGGCCCATCGCCTTGGCCTCGAATGCCATGACAATTCGCACACTGCATTTGCAAATAGAGTGTTCTTCCCTTCGCGAGGCTTTGCGGCGATGGCAGTACTTCCGCCCCCACGTTCAGGACATCAAGTGGGTATTCCGTGGAATCCGCGAATCGCGATGAGAACATCTTGATATACTGTACGATTGACCAGCGATCCCCAGGTGCCATCGCCTTGAAAGGAGGCATTGCGGTGTTGTGGATGCCCGATGTGATTGTGCGATATAAGTCGTAATCTGTCGGGAGCTGGCCGCTTGCCGTCGAACGGTTCAGGTAGATTCCACGGCGTAGGTCGCGTGGAGAATTTCGAAGGTTGACTTCGATCGGCCCATTGCCGGAGCCGTCCGCACCGTGGCACGGCGAGCAGGAAATGTTGAACATTAGCTTGCCACGTTCGAGCGTTGCGTTCGAAGTCGGCGCGCTCGTCATGGCGACTGGATCAGTGCCCAGAGTTGCAGCTCCGTTACTTGAAGCAATAGTAAAGCCCACGAGACCAAGCGCGGCGACGACTGTTAGTGATTGTAAGTACATAGTGTTCTCCTTGAGCTTAAAATCCGAACAGAATTCCTGCGCCAAAAGTAGTAGTTGTCTTATCAACGCCAGCGGGTGGCTGAGTTTCCATTAGCGTCGTGTAGACACCGGTGAGTACGACGTTCGGCAGTAGATGATAGTGGAACCCCACGTCGATCTGATGCTGATTGTCGCTGACCTCCTTCTGGTTCATCCAGTCGTAACGTCCATATAGATAGAACTTCTCGGGAACAATGATGACGTTGAGTCCAGCGAAGCCCCCGACCATTGTGTAGGCACCCCCAGCTGTATCCACTTTATCGTCCTTGCCAATTGAGTACTCTCCGAAGAGATCAAATCGCTTTGTCCATGGATCATAGATCTCCGCATCCACTCCTGCTCTAGTTACTCGGTTCGACCAGGGTGTTGCAGACATACTTGTGTCAGTGATGTCCTGTACTCCGGTGTAATAGAATCCTCCGAAACGCATCGGCGCGTTATTAATATAAACCGTCTGATCGAGCGAGCCGAAAACCGCTCGTGCCGTATTGAGATCGATATCGCTCTTCGTCCCACCAGTCGCCCCCACTTCCCAGCGTAGTCCTTCGCTGATAGCGTACAGGGTACCGTAAGCTGAGACTCCAAAGGTAGGGTCAGCTGCCGCAAACAGGTCGTTGGCTGTCTTCCCGGCTAACGGATCATACGTGTCAACCAGCGGATCAGCGCCAGTCAGTAGAACATTCTTCAAGAATCCTGAAAAGATCCTGAATTTGCCAAGCCGAAAATTCAGTGAACCCGTGCCATCGTTAAGCACATCCGAGTAGATCAAATGCGCTGCCTCTACTTCGATCGAAGTGGAGCCATTCGCAATGATGATCGGCACCGCGGCGAAATAGGAAAAGTGAGAACCCAACGAAGCTGAACTGAAGAGCCCTACTTCGATCCCAGAAAAGGTATTCTGAATTCCGAATGTGGTGTCGAGGATATTGTCATGAGTCTGCGTATGCAGAACCATCGGCGTAGCAAGAATCCCCAGAGCAGCGGTGGGCTGATCGGCCTGGGCAAATTTCTCACTTGTGCCTGGCAATTGGAATCCATTCGCTTGAAAACGCCGACCAAACTCATTCAATAGCGGTTCCGTCGTGTGACACGTAAAGCACGTCGTGTTGTACTTTCGCGCGAACAGAGGAATCGCGTGTGATTCCGAGACGAGACAACTAAGGAAGACAACGACAAGTAGAAAGGCGACAGCTAGTTTCTTCATTTCAATTCAAAGTCTGTTATTGCTCCTCCCCCTGCAGGGACTGTTACCTGGTGTTGTTCGACGATTGCTCCAGAAAAGACTGGACGACCGCCCGGCTGTGTATCTACCGTCTTCCATCCTTCATGCCACATAACAACGGTGTACGTTCCGGGCGGGAGACCATCGATTGAATAGGATCCATCCGCCTTCGTGACGGCCGCGTACGGATTGTCTGTTACCCAGATCCACGAAGACATCCATGTATGACCAGCATCGCACTCAACATTAACCATTCCGGCCTTCCGCAGTTGCTGATCCGATGATTGGTCCTTGGTCGGCTGTGCGAAGTTGAACGCCGTGGAGCGGTCGTTGCCTATAAAGTAGTATCCATGCACATTGTGAAGGACTGGATCCTTATTAACGAACGTGACCGAAGCTCCGCGAGAAGCGATCGCCATGTGCGGGGTGTAGCCGCAATCCACTTGAGTAATAGTCGGCGCGGGGAAATTTGCTTTGCCAGCGGGTGGATTCGCAATATATACCAACGTGTATTCGACTCCGCCATTTTTTCCAACTACCAGTCTGTCGTAGGAATGCGTCTTTCCACACACTTCAGGGGAGATACACTTGGCGCGGTCAAGTTTCGGAGCAGCACCCGAAAAGCGAACGCTGCCTGTTATCGAAGCCCCCGCTGCAGGTGCTTTCTGGCTCTGCGGTATCAGCAAGAATCCAAAGCTGGTGACCGCACAGAGAAGTATTAAGAATGCGAGATCACTCTTCGAAATAAAGGGCTCTCGGAGCCGTGCATCTGTTACTTTCATCATTGGTATCTCTCCTTAGTTGTTGTTGGACTCGTCCGTTAGCAAGACACCCAAATCCATTAATAGACTATCCTTGACAATCATGCCAACCCAATTCCTTTACACTAACCCCCGCTTCCGTTCAATATCTGTACTCCATTTTGCAGTACCGTTAAATACTTTAACAGCCATGTAAGAAATTCTTACTATGTTTAGGTTCCAACTCGGATAATGTGGGTGATGTTGACAAACATTAGCCTAGGGGTCCGTGAACATGAACATGCTACGTTGATTAGACGTTAACCCTCGCAAGACCACAAAACCTACGATGACAATTCCGAAAACGCCGGCACCTCGCACCGCCACCCCACCAGATCCCTATCTCATCTTTTTCCCCCTTGGCATCGTGTTAGGATTTGCTGGAGTCATTGTATGGCCCTTGTTCTACCTGGGATTCACGGATGGATTTTGGGGTCTGTCCCATGCCTTTATCCAATCTAACGGATTCTTGTTCTGCTTCATTGCTGGGTTTCTTCTGACAGCTGTACCCAAATTCACAGGCACTGAGGCACCAACGCTTTCGTCCCAGATCTCACTGGCTACCTTCATTACGATAGGAGCTATCGCCTTCGAACTTCAATCCTACGCGGTTGGCCAAACCGCTTTCCTCGTTTCTTACACAATGCTTTTCGTCTTGCTGCTTCAGCGCTACCTCCGACGACACGGAGCGCTTCCCGTGACATTCTCCCTCGTTGGAATTGCACTCCTCACTGGAATGCTTGGCACCATCATCAACGCGCTCGCCGCATTCGAAGTGCTGCACTCCGGCTGGATCACCGCGGGCAAACGCTCCCTAACCGAAGGAATGACCCTCATGCTCGTCCTGGGTGTTGGCGGCTTCCTCGGACCTCGACTGCTCGGCTTCGACCGACTACCCGTAGTCCAGATCGCGGGTGTGGCCGGGCCGAAAGGCAGGCTCCTACCGGAGTCGCCTCGCTACCTCTTTATCATTGCCGGAGTGACTCTCCTGTTTTCGATTGCCTTCGAATACGGGCTCGGAGTCACCTGGATGCCATTTCTCCGAGCCATCGTCGCCACGGTAGTCATTGCCGCCACGATGGAGCCCTGGAAATTCCCGCTCGTCCGATCTACCCTCTCCTGGTGTGTCTGGACCGCCAACTGGCTCCTCATCTTTGGCCTATGGCTCGCAGCATTCCTGCCAATCTATCGTGTGGACATGATGCATATTACCTTCATCGGAGGCTTTTCCCTACTTATTCTTGCCGTTGGCATGAGGGTCACCCTTTCCCATGGAGGACACGGGCTTACCGCCGAACTCAAGAACTGGCCACTCCGAGTGGGACTCATCACTGGCACGATCGCAATGCTCGCCCGAGTAGGGGCACCTTTCTCTCCGGAAAGCACAGCCCGCCACCTGATTTACGCAGCAACCCTCTGGATGATCGGGCTCGGATTCTGGGGTTGGAGAATATTCCGGCTCATCACCTCACGCCGGAAATAGCTGTCTCACACCCAGCTGTTCGCCACTCCGGGCACGCGCAAACACATTATGTTGTGTGATGTAAATTCGCGATTCATGAACTTCTCATATAAATCAACAACTTACAGCTTTTTGTCTATAAGACAGAAAGCACTTTCCATAAATATTTTGCGGTTCCCGAATTCCCAAGCCAACAGCAGAATTCTGAAAATCGTAGGTCGGGCAGCCCTGCCCCTACTTGACCACCTCGAACTTCACCACACGGCGAAGTGCAGCATTCTGGAACTGCGCATAGTAGGTGCCGCAAGGCAGCTTAGAGCAATCCAACGACGCGCAGAGGCCGATGTCCCCGGATGGGGTAGCATCGTAGAGCGTGGTGATCTTCTCGCCCTTCGCGCTCACAACATCTACGACCACCGGCACGCCATCCGGCAACTCCTCCACGCAGATGTGAGCGATTCCCGTGACGGGGTTCGGGTGGACGGTGAGGGTAATACCCTTCTGCGCAGTGTTCACAGCGGACGTGACACGCGGAGCGGCGGAGCTGGGCTGCTGGATGGTAAAGAACGTGCGCGAGAAAGCGGTACCACGCGCCGGGTCGCTTGAAACCAGCTTGACCCGGAATTTCTGCCCCTCAAGATAGGAAGGTACTACCCATGACAGGTGTCCCTCTTCTGCGGGCACGTTGGAGAAGATAGTACTCCACTTGCCCTTACCGCCGTCCCAAAGGGAGAGTGAAAGCATGCCTTTCGCGAGGTGGGTATCCCAAGATATTTCCTTTCTTGTACCGGCTTGAATCACTTCACCTCCGATTGGTGAAGTGATGACTGTTTGGGAACTCGCTGAAGCCGCGAAAATTAAAACAATTGTTATGGTGGCAGTCTGACGCAGAATGTTCATAGTTTAGTTAGAAAAAATTATTTTGAAATCAGACCAGGATAAGGTATGCTCCCACTTCTCAAAAAATCAGCAAAAATTGCAGCATTTCGAAGCCCAGGATGTGCGTATGGGAGTTCAAATCCGGGCCCATAAAAGACAGTCACGAGAATACTATCTCTGCTATGAATGGCGGTCAACGCATACCCATTGCCTCCACAAAAGAAGCATGGTTGCTCTGTAGCAATTAGACTATCGCTGTCGATCACCACGGGGTACCGAGAGTAGCGCGCGATGAATAAGTGCGCACGGGACCACAGCGTATCAAATTGATCAAGGGGTGTTGATATCGTGTTGCCTGCGTTAATAACTCCAGTTAGGTATTTCCGCTCCAAATGATTTGGCACACCGCAAGACGTGAGCAATATCGACAATAGGCAGAAGTTAATTAGTCTCTTGAGCATGTAGCGCACGTCAGTTCGTATCTACTCGCAGGTGCCCTTTCAAGGTACCATAATCTCCTGCTCCATATGGGGTAGCCCAGTCTGGGTCCTGTATGTGACCTTCAATCCCATCGTCATTATGGCGGTAACCCCAAAAGTCAAGTTTGCCAACCCCAGTCCATTCTAAGTTGCCAACATAACGGAGATAACCCCAAGTAATCCGATGAAGATCGTAGTCGCTCAGAACACCTGCGGCAAGCAAGATTGCCTGCAATGATAACCGTGCACCAGTGATTTGCGGCATCTGAAAGACTTTTCCATTTGCTAATCGAATCCAGCCCCATTTTGCATCGCCATAACCCTCTAATGTGAGAAGGGAGTATACTTCCGTTAAAAAGGTGAAAAAAGAATGCCAATTACCGATTCCACCACCGCCCGCCCACCCGTCCAAATGTCCACCTATAACGCCGTCATCCGCAATCTTCGCCTGTGAAAAAAGGGTCGTATTTGTGGAGGTGCTGGCATCACAGTCAGCGGCTTCGAAGTTGTCGTGATCATCAATTGGATTAGTATTCCAAGTTGGGATATGGACGGAATCAAATATTACCCGATTTTGAGTTGAATAGCACATTGTGCCACTGATGCAAAAATCGTTCAAATTCCGCGAACTTATCCCTAACCAATCCCATAGACCGTCATCACAAATGCCGAAGGGCCAGAACCATTCGAGTGTCCAAGTGACATCCGGGTTTTCAGATGAGAAATTGAGAGCAGCCGGATTCGCTAACTCTTCACCATTAGCACCCCTAATTGTTTGATCCAAGCCGACGTAAAGGTTAGCATCCTGTCCCTTCCAAAGAGGTATGTAAGTGTCCCCCAACGTAACCTTAACGGTTTGCGAGTCGATGGTAGCGACTGAAGGCACTTCGCGGCCAATGCAATACGATCCTGCAAAATTCCGGGACGCTTCGAATGAAATAGCATGGTTTCCTATCGTTTTGATGGGTCTGTCGAAGTGCAGCCTCAGATTCAGCGGGGTTGTCTTCTCCCACGCATCTCCCATACAAAGATTATTCTGTCTGTCTCCCCATGAATTAACAGGAATTCTCACGTCCTGCACTGTCCCGTTCCTCCACTGCTTCATCATAATAGCGTCCAATCGAGGCCCACTTGAAAAAACTGCACACGCGTGCTTATCCTCAGTCATCGACATCGTTAAGCTAGGAGTGCTGCTTGCTGTGTACGTGCTTCCCGTGGCCCAGTGGTTGAACCTGTATCCGTTTGTTCCTCCGCACGTCAGTGCGACGTCAGCATCGCAGTCGTACGTTATCACGTATGAAACCTTATTCGGAGGAGACCAGCTGGAACTGGCAATCTCGCACTTGGCCCCAAATGTTGACAACCTGCACCACATCCGATCACTCGCCGTTGTGCTTGTAAGCAGAGTACCCGCAGGCATCTCATTCCGATCCATTACGAGGTCAACGATCAACGTCCGTTTAAGCTTAGCAAGCTTAAATGTAACATACAAGGGTGGGGATGTTGTCATAAGGGGCAATTCCGGTGGGGTGAAAGTACCATCGCCTCCGGCTGCAAAGAGATCTTTTACATGTCCTTTCGTAGCGGGGTAGTATTTGTGCTCTCCGATCTGGTACCATTCAAGCCCGTATCTACTGTCGAGAATATGCACAGTAGCGCTGTATAGACCCGGACCAGGCGTCGGGTTCATATTGATAACGCCCGTTGGATCAGGAAGCAACTCTGCCGCGTTGCTCCATGGCCATGTCACACCATCAATTATCATCTCAGGAATTGCAGAAGTGTAGGGTGGCATTGGTGGTTTGGGGCCGAAAACCGCATATGCCCACTGATTTCCTGACAGTTGAAGTTCGGCATCAGGGCACACCGAGCCGTCCACGTTCGGATCAGAGGAACTCCAATTAGAAAAGGTCAGCGTCGATGAAAACGCATGTAAAGTTACGAACTTGTCTCGCTCCACAAGATAGCGGCAAGTATCGCCACAGGTGTCAAGCAGAGGAGCGTGACAGTCCATCGCACCACTTTCCACTTGTAGATATGCGCCCAGTGAGCTCCCAACTGCCGTAACCCCAACCTTCAACGTATCAAACGGCGCAGGGCCATAAAGAGCGGTAGCTGTAACATCTCGCAACTGATCTGGGCTCAATGAAACAAAAATATTGGAGTCTGTCGAGTTATTAATCGCCACAATCCCTGGGCAACTCCATCTCTTGAATACCGCGCAACCCACCCTTCCCGGGGCGCGAAACTCCGCCGTGTCGAATGCATTGATGATCTTTCCGAGGGCATTTGTGTCAATGATCACAGTGCTATCATTTATCAGAAGTGGCTCTTCGTTGATATTTGGATCGAAGTGGATGGTGGGAAGTGTTGCAAGTCCATCAGTAGCGGCGGCCAGTACGTTGAGCCTATAGCTCTTGCGAACGGAGAAGCCGAAGGTTCGGTCCTGAGAAGAATCACCGGTCAATCCACTCAGAATTATCTTCGCGTCATATTTCCTACCAAGTTCGAATGTGACAGCTGGCAAAGCATGCAGTACCGAACTGTCGGCCACGTCAAGCCAAGCTACGGTTGGAATGATACTGTCGGTAGCGACCAGCGTATCGTAGGCGCTGTCGTAAGTAACACTGGGTCTAGTGAGGGAAAGCAGAGGACCAGCCGAAGTATTTGTGCTATCAAGCTTACTTGTGAATCGTGCCGTCAACGTATCATGAAGGTGAATCCAGCCTCCCGAATCAATGAAAGACAAATCGAACAGCTTTGGGGGAAGGGCTACAGTCGTGAAGGTCTGCCGCGCGACTGTGTCCGAAACCTGCAGCGTATCTCCCATTGAATCGACACGAAGCCCAATTAGAATTGCTTCAAATTTTTGTCCGTTCGGCAACGGTTCTGGATGAAACTCAAAGGTTGTGTCATCGATAATATTCCCAGTTCCGTTCGCAGCAAATACCTGCCAGGAAGTGTCACCGAATCCAGTGTATATCTCATATGGTATGACACAAACGGTCGGAAAATGTAGGTGCGTGCTATCAGTCCAGTAGCGGTGAAACCATACTGAAGTGGTATCAATCTTCCACCTCGTCACAATCCTCAAGGTGGGCTGAATGGAGGTGCCTACTGTGCTGGCAGGTTCTGTAAACCGCGCAAGCGGCTGTGCCTTAATAGGTGCCCCCCCCGAAAACCATGAAAATCGTAACAACCGCGAGAAACCGAAGTGTGTGTCGCATGGGTCAATCATTTTTTAGGGTTCAATCATCTAACCCCACAGTATAGAAACGCAAAAAGTTCTCCCGGTTACAAAAATTCATGGAGAATTTTGGCGGCGTCGCTACCGCATCACCTGCACCATCCGAAATACCGTCTTCGATGGAGAGCGCAACACCAAACGATATGCACCCGAGGAGATGTCATCTGTCCGATAACTCTCCGAGTATTCTCCCGGCTTCATCCACTCGCGTTTGAGCAGCTTCGCTGTGCGGCCGAGCACATCCTCCATCGCGAGCACCGTCTCTCCTTCTTCGGTCAACTCATAGTCAACTCGGAATTCGCCCAGCGATGGGTTCGGGCGCACACCTCGTATCCAGAACGCTTTGCCTGTCGTCGAGAGAAACGGCGCGCCGCACTCCCCGATCCGACAATACTCGCCATTGCGTGTCGTCACCGGAATGCTCGCGTTCGGGAAGTAGAATGTGTCGATCGTGAGATCGCTACAGGAATCCGAACTCGCGAGCGCCATGAAGTGCAACGTCGCGAGCACTCCGCTCGATTGTGTCACTGGGCCTGTCAGTGTGATGATGCGGTCTGCGCCAACGACAACACCTGCTGGCGTTGATGCCTGTGGTGACAGCAGCGAAGCAACAAAGCGAATGTTCGCAACATAACTCAGCGCACCACTCAGTGGCAGATTCGCAGAATTGATTAGCATCAGTGGAATATCAAGTGGAATCCCCGCCATGCCCGCGGCCCTCGATTGAATCGAGACGGACGCACTCGCGCCACCTGTACCACCAACGGAGAACGTCACCGGGTCGCTCGTCGCAGAGCAACCGTTGGCGTCGAAAACACTCACAGTGTACACCCCGCTTTGCGAGGGTGTGAATGTCTGCCCCATCGCTCCGGTGATTGGCACTCCACCCAGCAACCATTGGTACTGCGCCGCGCTCGATGAGGTCAATTGCGTGCTGCTCTGGGTAACAACAGGTTTGGCCGGAAGAGGATAGACTGTCACGGCAAAATTCTGTGATGTGCCATCACATCCGCTGGCGTCCGTCACGTGAACCGTGTAGTTGCCCGCAATACTCGTCGAATACTTCTGACTTGTTGCTGCGGGTATCGTACCACCATCTTTCGACCATTGGTAGCTGGAGTATCCTGCGCCGGCATCCAACATGACAGAGCCGCCCTCGCAAAAAGCAGCAGGGCCACCGGAGGCGATTGTGGGGGAGAGGTGCGCGTCAATGGTGATCGGCATCCGCGCGCTTCCGTTACATCCATCGCTGGATACGTCCACCTGCAACGCGCCGGTTGCGGTCGCTCCCCACGTTACACTGATCTGGTTCGTACCCTGCCCACTCGTGATCGTACCAAGCGACGGAGGGTTAATAGACCATGCGATGGTACCCGATGTGCTAGCGATCGAATAGCTGCCCGTGCTATTGACACACAGCGAGCTCGGACCAAAAATGACAGGGTGTGGCGAGGGATTGACCGTCACGACGACTGGTGTGGATGTCGCACTGCACCCGCTCTCATTCGTGGCGGTGACGGAATAACTGCCAGAGGTTCTCGCGAACAGCGTCGAAGTGCTGTCCGGCAATATTGATGCGCCATTCCACCATCTATAATGATAACCGGCAGTCGCCTCAAGGCTGACAGAATCCCCGTCGCAGATCGTCGTTGCCCCGGCTGCCGCGATCTGCACCTGTGGCCGCGGTTGAACCGAGAGCGTCAGCGGTTCGCTCGTCCCGCTGCATCCCGCGGCGTTCGTTACCATAACGGAATACGTCCCACTCTTCGTTACGAAGATGGTTGGTGACGTCGCACCAGTGGACCATTGGTAGCCTGCGAACGTGCCCACTGGAGCAACTTGCACGGAGTCACCCTGACAGAACGATGTTCGGGCTGCCTGCAAGATTGGGTGCGGCGCGCTGTCGGGCAGAATGGTCGCATGGAGTACTTTCGATGTTCCCGCGCAACCACCGCCTGTCATTACTCGTACAGAATAGTCTCCCGTCTTCGTAACGAGGATCGTTGGAGTCTTTTCTCCGCTAGACCATTGGTATGTGGTGTATCCCGGTGCAGTTGAAAGCCGAAGCGTATCGCCAGCACAAACAGTCAGGGGCCCTGCCGCCGTGATTGGTGGATTCAGAGAATCCGAGACGACGACGCGGACGGTATCCTGCGCAGTGCATCCAGCGGAGTTCTTCACAGTAACCGTGTAAAGCGTTGTCACCGAAGGTGATGCCACCGGTTGAATATTTGTCGGGTTGCTCAGGCCGGTCGTCGGAGTCCATTGGACGGTATATGGTAACGTACCCGTTTCTGATGCAGAGATCTTTATCGAGGAACCAGCGCAGATCGAAAGCTGCGGCCCTGCTGAAACTTTGGGAGCAGGCAGAACCGTAACGAACACCGAGTCCTGTGCTGTGCAGCCATGCTGATCCGATGCCAACACATAGTACATCGTGTTCACCTTAGGTGAAGCGAACGCCGTGCTGGAATCGGTTCGATCAAGCCCGGCTGATGGCGACCACGCATAACTATAAGGCGCCGCCCCACTTGATGGAGTTGCGGTGATCGCTACCGGTGAACCCAAGCAGGTTGAACGCGTAGCACCAACCGACACCTTCGGTGGCGTGTACCATAGAACAGAGATCTGCTTGCTCGCCGTGCATCCGCTACCGTTAGTAACTGTTAGAGTATAGACGGTGGGCCCTTTCGGCGTTGCGATCGGCTGGGCGGAATCGGGATGGTCCAATGTGGATGCGGGACTCCATGAATACGTGAGTGGAGCACCACCGATCGCGGAAGCCGGCAACCGGATGCCCCCACCAGGGCACACGCTGATAGCCGATTGCAGCGTTAGCTGAGGCGGTAACTTCACGATAAGTTGGAAGGTATCGGAACTGCCAAGGCAGAGATCCGGCCCGACGACATTCACATAATAATTGTATGTACCGGGAGTCGTTGGAGCTTGGAAAGAGAAGATATTGGAGTTCGGTGCGCCCTGAACCGGATCGCCGTTGAAGACCCATTGATACGTCGCAAAACCGGAGTTAGTAATGAGGGTGTCCCACACACCCGGGCATACGCTGCGAGGAGAGTTACTTCTGACATGAAGCTGCGGTGGTTCATCACAAAATTTCGCAATGAACGAGTTATACTCCCCATAAGGAATCGAATCATACGCACCTGGAGTGTTGTACTCATACCCTCGAGTCCCGGTAACGCCGCCGAGATAGATGTGCCCTTGTTGGTCAAGCCCTATCCCATAGGCCCAGCCTCTCCTGCCATAATACGTCCCCCACTGGCGATGACCGCCGCTATCGAATTTGACTATCGTCGCATTCCAAGGACCAAGCAACGTTGTTTGATATTCCCCCGCCGTGGCGATCCCTGACTGGCTCTCGGTATAGCCACCGGCAAATAAATTCTCGGCAGAATCGAGCACCGCTCCCTGAAAATAATCCAATTGCGATCCGCCGTAATAGGTCGCCCATATCCGGTGCCCAAGCGAATCAAACTTGGATAGGAATCCGTCGGGTTTGCCACCGCGGGTTGTTTGAAATGCTCCTGTTGTCGCGATGCCATCCTCACCGACGCTTCCGGCAAGATACAGGTTGCCATATCGTCCCGCGACGATCCGGCTCATGTTCGATGTTGTGGAGTCGAACAAAAAGGTGGACCACACCAGTGAACCTGTCGGAGACCACCGAGACAGGTAGTTCGACCCCACGGCCGTTCGGAACGCGCCTGTTGTTGTCATCCCTGTCGAGTCGGTTGTCGTTCCACCCAGATAGATTGTGTTGTACTTGCCAACACAGACCTTCGTCTGGTCCTCAGCGTAGAACGTCCCGTAAAGCGTTCCCCACTGCTGCACGCCTCCCGGCGAGAACTTTGTGAGGTATGCCGCTTGCGTTTCCCAGACAGGATGCCCATTGATAATCCTGACCGTCAGCGAGAGCTTTGTACTCCCCGCGGTTCCTATTCCTGAGACAGCATTCGTAATACCCGCATTAAGAATATTTTGATCACTGTCGATCGCCACGCCCGTCCCGTTCGTTACTGCACCACCGCCGTAGCCATTGATACCAGTGCCTCGAATATATGTTCCCCAACGGCGTGCACCGCTGCTGTCGAACGATGCCAGAAAGCCATTTGTCGAGGCCGACCCGAATGATGGTTGATACGATCCTGACGAAGCAATCCCATTGGTACTGGACGTGAACCCAGTGATGACCATGCCCTTTAGGCTATCGCACGCAACGCCCTTCGCCCAATCCACACTGCTGCCACCATAGTACGTTGCCCACCGGATTCGTCCATCCGGCCAGAAGCGAGCCAGGAAGATATCAGTGTTACCACCGAATGTCGTTTGATAGGCACCCGTGGTCGCAATGTACGAGGTGCAGTCGGTGATCCCAAGCACGTCGACACTTCCTGAGCGGTCAACAGCAAGGTCGAACAGGTCAGTCGTAATCGTATCATGTCCACCGAAGTAGGTGCCCCACAACCGTTGGGGATCAATGATCAGATCAGCGTTAACATCGAACGAACCTGTCACAAAACCGAGCGTGGATTCGGAGAGGGAGAAACTGCAATCAACCTTGCGCTCTCCCTGATACGCATTCGGCTGCAACTCCGTCATTTCCCCGAATGGAGTCGTCAAACGGAATGCCCCTGCCGTGTTGATCGCGAGGGAATCCGCATGGTCATACGCCAACCTGATCTGATCTGGATTTCCACCGGGATGCACAATGAAATCATATTCCATCGGAGTCTGCGATGCGGCGTTCGCATAAACCACCATGTCAATGTGGGGATAAACATCGCGATACACTAATCTTCCAAACCCCGGCACATGGGTGATTCCATCGGCGCATTGTGCGAGATAATAGTTAGTATAACTTTCACTCGAATCACTCGCTTCGATCTCCAGATTCGGGTTGGCATTCGTGAATTGAATGTCCACGCGGTACAAACTCACGGAGTCGCGTCGGACGAGAGAATCTATCACATGCGAATCGCTAAGCGTTGCCAACGAATGCGCCATTGGATGCTTCGTAAAGACATAATGAAACCCGCGCCTCGTGAAGTAGAAGATAACGCCGCCGTGCTGAGCGGTGTACAGCACTTCCGGCATAGCGTTGCCGAACTGGTCGGCAAGCTGCCCACGATTTGGTATGAATTCGAGGACGTTCGACGCTGTGGTATAGCGGCTCGAACTCGGCAAGACACTGGAGGAATCTGGGTGCTGAAGAAGCTGTGCACGAGAATCCGCCGACGTAAATACCGCGAGAAAGAGAAGGAGGAGAATTGACCGAACCATGAAAAGACACAAAGATTTAGTTGACCTCTTCTAATGTTCTGCCTTTCAAAATAATGCCCGAGCACGGCCCCGCTCCACAGTGGATCCGTCCAGAACCCAACACTTTAGACGGTTCGACAATCCTGACTACTAAACCTGACGGCAACACAGCGCGTATATTTGCGACAATGTCAATGAGCATACTCAACGGAAAGAAGATCGCACTCGCCGTGACCGGATCGATCGCGGCGATAAAGTCACCCCTATTAGTGGACGAACTCTGCAATGCGGGGTGCGAGGTGACCGTGACTATGACCGATCACGCGACACGATTCGTTTCTCGGGAAACCATCACGGGAAGAACTGCCGCTTCAGCGATCGTGGAAATCTTCCCCGCCGACTACGGGCCGGAACATGTCTCCCGCACCGCCACGGGTCAGGGCAACGCCACCTGGCATGTCCATCTTGGCCGCACCACCGATGTCATGCTCATCGCACCGTGCTCCGCGACGACGATCGGCAAGCTCCGCGCTGGCATCTATGACAACCCGGTCACCCTGCTCGCCGCATCGCTTCCGCGAGATACGCCGCTGATCGTCGCACCAGCGATGGACGAAGAGATGTGGCTGCAACCGGCGCTACAAGAGTCGCTTACATGGCTGAAGGATCACGGAGTCGCAGTCATTGGCCCGGTCAGTGGCCCGCTTGCAAGTGGGCTTACGGGAATGGGACGAATGACCGAGCCCACCGAGATCGTTCAACAAGTAGCAGAACTTCTCGCCTCAAGAACCGCGCTCGCAGGAAAGCGCATCCTCATCACCGGCGGCCCAACCTACGAGCCGATCGACGCCGTCCGATTCATCGGCAATCGCTCCAGCGGCAAAATGGCGGCCGCACTCGCGGAGACGGCTAGCGCAATGGGAGCGAATGTCACTCTTATCATGGGGCCCTCATCGGTTACAACAACCGGCCGAACTACAAGGCTTAATATCGAAACCGCTGAGGAGATGCACAGGGCCGTTCTGCAAGAACTTGCCGATGCCGACATCATCATCATGTCCGCCGCTGTCGCTGACTTCACCCCCGAGACCGTCAGCGAATCCAAGATGAAGAAGCGCGAGATGGATTCCGATGATGGCACCGTCACCATCCGACTCAAACCCACCACCGACATCCTCGCCGAAATCGCAAAGCGGAAACGACCGGGCCAAATCATTGTTGGGTTCGCTCTTGAGAAGGGCGATCAGGC
>CAIUMP010000004.1 GCA_903900335.1 uncultured Ignavibacteriota bacterium
GCAACCAATTTCCTTCATTTCACGAGCCCGGGGCACACGGGAAAGTGGGCAGACGATGGTACGATCAGTGTTGAAGGAATCAATGTCGCGAATATCAACACCTTCCCTCCGGCCACCGACGTTGCTTTCAGCACGGACGTTCACATGTTCCAGAATCTCCAGGTTGATGGAGATGTAAACATGAATTCCAACGCTACCGTCGGCGGCGACCTCAGCTGGAGCGGTGTTGGATCAGGTGATGGATCCGGGATCACTGGTACGGACGCTGCTAAGCTACAGGGACATTCGGTATCCGGTACAGCACCCACAAACGGTCAGGTTTTGACCTATAACGGTAGTGCATGGACCCCAACCAATGCTCCTTATGGCCCAACGGGTCCGACTGGTCCACAAGGCCCGATCGGTAACACCGGTGCGACTGGTCCACAAGGCCCGATCGGTAACACCGGTGCGACAGGCCCACAAGGCCCGATCGGTAACACCGGTGCGACAGGCCCACAAGGCCCGATCGGTAACACAGGTGCGACAGGCCCACAAGGCCCGATCGGTAACACAGGCGCGACAGGCCCACAAGGCCCGATCGGTAACACAGGTGCGACAGGCCCGCAAGGTACCATCGGTAACACCGGCGCGACCGGCCCGCAGGGCCCGATCGGCAACACTGGTGCGACTGGCCCACAGGGTCCGATCGGCAACACGGGTGCAACAGGCCCACAGGGTCCGATTGGTAACACTGGTGCAACAGGCCCACAGGGTCCAATAGGCAACACTGGTGCGACCGGCCCACAGGGTCCGATCGGTAACACTGGTGCGACTGGCCCACAGGGTCCGCAGGGAACGATCGGTAACACTGGTGCGACCGGCCCACAGGGTCCGATCGGCAACACAGGTGCTACTGGCCCACAGGGTCCAATTGGTAACACTGGTGCGACCGGCCCACAGGGTCCGATCGGTAACACAGGTGCGACAGGCCCACAGGGTCCGATTGGTAACACTGGTGCGACTGGTCCTCAGGGTCCGATCGGTAACACTGGTGCGACTGGCCCTCAGGGTCCGATCGGTAACACTGGTGCGACTGGCCCTCAGGGTCCGATCGGCAATACGGGTGCAACCGGCCCACAAGGTACAATTGGCAATACTGGAGCCACCGGTCCTCAAGGCCCGATTGGTAACACCGGTGCAACCGGCCCACAGGGTCCGATCGGTAACACAGGTGCGACTGGCCCACAAGGTCCAATTGGTAACACCGGTGCCACCGGCCCACAGGGTCCAATCGGTAACACAGGTGCGACTGGTCCACAAGGTCCAATCGGTAACACCGGTGCCACCGGCCCGCAAGGCCCGATTGGTAACACAGGTGCCACCGGACCGCAGGGAACGATCGGCAATACTGGCGCGACAGGCCCACAAGGTCCTGCTGGAGACCCAGGTGCAACCGGTCCTCAAGGCCCTGCCGGCGCGACTGGCCCACAAGGCCCGATCGGCAACACTGGTTCAACAGGCCCGCAAGGTCCTGCCGGTGATCCAGGTGCAACGGGCCCGACAGGCCCAACCGGAGCTGCTGGCGCGACTGGCCCAACAGGTCCGACGGGTCCAAACACCTACGGTTCAGGCTCGACTGCAGCATTTTCAGCAGGCTCTTTGGCGTCTCCTCAGAATGGAAACGACGGTAAGACCCTCGGTACTTCGCAGTCTGGTTTCGCCGGTAAGGTTGCCTTCACGACGACGGCCGTTGCTACTCAGCAGCAGGTGATCTACAATACGAACGTCACTGCCAATAGCATCATTGTCGTGAGCATTTCTGGCGCACAGAACTCCTTCGGTAACTTCACGGCTCAAGTAACGACCGTGCCGAGTTCCGGGCAGTTCACCGTAACAGTAGGATCACGCTCCGCATCGGCATGGGGCGCTGGCGTTAACGCATACATCAACTACGTTATCATTAACTAATGATGGCGCAAGCTTGAGAAGGTTGTTTTTGTAGCGCTTTGGCCGGCCCCGGTGTACCCGGGGCCGGGTAGGCGCTCAACAGGGCCTAACCCTAGCTTGCGAGTTGCTGAATAGCACAATTATTTTTCCTCGTACTCCTTCTGGGAGTCGAGCGTCAGAGAGAGTTCAAACAAAAGCCCCGGCGAGATTCGCCGGGGCTTTTGTTTTTTTAGTTCTAATGGGAATTGGAGCGAAATACCACCGGGCGGGGTGGTTCTAATTACCCCGTAACTTGCGCTTCATGGCTTGTGACAGCGCGAGGTTATTCTTTGCCAGAGGGTAATTGGGCTTGATCCGAAGTGCTTGGCGCAAAGCATCGATCGATGCGTCCCAATCATGTAGTCCTTGATAGCCGGCTGCGATATTATTGTAGGCCTCTGCATAATTCGGTCGAAGCTTCAGTGCGTGCCGTGCAGCGCTAACACAGTCGTTAAAGCGTCCTGCGTTGTAATACTCGAGAGAAAGTTGAAGGAAATTCTCCGCAGATGGTCGCAAACTTACCGTGTGCTCAGCAGCGGCGATCGCGCTATCCGTGCCGGCTCTACTCGCAAAGCCACGCTGCGAAGCGCCACCTTCTGGTGTAGGGAGATGCTTCCATGTCTCCTGGTTCGACGCCAAGGTCGCAGTGCCTGAAGGCTGCTCGCTGATTTCCGGCCCACCGGCACCTGTTGAGGTAGGTTCTTCGCTCGCTGCTCGAACTGTGGGGGTTAGATCGGCCATAGGAGTATGAAAGTTCGTAGGTAGTGTGTTAATTTACGCGTCCTGGATGCCGTGTGTAACCCGTGAGGAGCGGTGGAGTCAGTCGGAAAGAGTCCGTTTGCCCTCGTGTTTCATCGCCTCCATTTCACTTGCAAAAGCTAAGATTACGGTTAAGCCGTTCCATATCGGTAGGGCTCAATTGATATTGGGTCATCACGCGAAGAAAGTAGTCACGAGCTTCATCCTTTTTGCCGATGTAGTATGCGGCTACTGCGTGCTCCTCAAGGATTTGCCACTCCGCATTCGTGTTGATGAAAAGTGTGTCTTTTGGCGGTCGGGGGTCGACAAGAGATATTCGATAACTCTCCTCCCATCGCTGGTTCTGCCCCAGCAGATTACAAAGCGACGCTAACGCTTCATGCCTGGTTGGCCTGTACATGTAGGCGGCGAATAGAGCGCCGGCGGTCTCGTGAAATGGTCTAGCAAGCCGTCGTTTGCACTCGGCTGCTCTCCACAGTGAATAATACACTTCCTCTTCCCAGCCTCCAAGGGCGACTCGCTCATAGTACTTAGCCTCGGCCTCCTCGATACGCTGTAAATCCCAGAGAGTCCCCGCCAGGTAAAAGACATTGCGAGGTGTCATCTCGCCCGTCTCAAGCAGATATAAGTCGTTGACCAACTTCTGGCCAGTCTGTCTGCGAGAGGAATCATCGAGCGAAGAAATGAAGAGGTTGTTCAGCTGCTGCAGCTTGGGGTTGCCGTCGTAGGTCAAGTACTCGTGTGTGCGCTCTTTCCATGTCCATTTCGAGTCATTTCGGACGATCCTTGTCTGCCACATAGACAGATTGAACTGCTCAACCTGCACCAGGAATCCATCAAATTCCAACGGAAGTGAAAGGCTTCCCGTGGTGCACCGAATGGTCTCATCTGCATCGAGTCGAATGGCATAGTCCCCAGTGCAGCGTGACAACGAAAGATTCCGATTCGTCCCAAAATCCTCCCATGGGTCACTCGTCAGGATCCCGGGTATTCCAGCCATTTCCTCTCGGATCAGATCCATGGTGTTATCTGTGGAACCTGTGTCGCTGATGGAGTAGCTGTCGATGATCGGTTTAACCGAGCGCAGGCATCGCTGAATGATGTGCGCTTCGTTCTTGACGATCATGCTAAGGCAAAGAGACATGAAAATTTGCGAATTAATGGGATGTCTGAACAGGAAATAGAGTAGATACATAGCGGAATGATGCCGCAATGCGTTCCCGCTGTCCGGCATCTGCTCCGACCTGTTTGTGGCAAGATGATGATCTCGACGTTTTGGAATGAGTGCGTTTTCGATAGATAGTGGCAGAGTGATTTGACGATCAGCCATGATGGAACTTTCTAATTGATGGTGTGGTCAATTGTCTTTACCCGCGTAAGGTACCACATCTGTGACCCGATATGCTTGTCCTTGGCCTGGTGGTGGGTTAATATCCAGGAAATTGTTGATGATTAGCTTCTTCAGAGACTGAATGACTCCTACACTTTTGCTCGTTGATGATTTCTACTCGAATGCTCTCGGCGTTCGGGAGTTCGCGCTATCACTCCCGTTCACGGTGAAGGGCAATTACCCTGGAGCCCGCACTGAAATTTTGCCAGAGCCACACTTCAGCAATACAAAGGCCCTTTTCGAGGAATTGCTAGGGAAAAAGATCACGTATTGGCCCACGGAATATAACACCTCTTATCAGTACACTACCAAGGACTCGAAAAGTTGGATCCATCATGACCCCACGAACTGGGCGGCGGTTTTATACCTTACACCGGACGCCCCATTGGAATCTGGCACTGCCATCTATCGAAACAAAGAGTCCCGCATCCTGAGGTTTGATCCCCAAGATCCCGCGACGGAGTACAATAACAAGTCTGACTACACAACGGATGAGGACAAGTGGGAGCGCGTCGTGACCGTTTCAAATATCTTTAACCGCTTGGTTATGTATCGGGGTGAGTACTACCATCGAAGCATGCTCGCTGGTTTTGGGGATGATCAATTCAACGGCAGACTCTTTCAGACATTCTTCTTTGACACCTAAGCGAAATTAGTAGTCCTCGCTATCGGGTACATCTCGATGGAACTGATGACGATTATCGCATAGTTACTAGCTGAGTCAACAGGCGCACAATCAAAGCGTCTGTGAGGTTCGTCAATATTTATAGTCAGCAAACCGATCTAGCGTTGCGGGGCGCAAATGCGGTGCTCGAGCACCGCGGATAATCCATGCTTGCCGAGGGCAGGCCGTACCATTAGGTTCGTCATTCCGCTTTCTACTAAGGTGATTTACGGGTGGCCCGTTCGTCACGAAAGCGGCAAAAATGGTCAGTTATGCCCCGCGCATCAGGTCGCGGAATCGGGAAGTTCAACTTCATAGGGGGATACCTTGTCTCTGTGTTTAAGTATGATCGTTAAGAACGAGGCACACGTTATTCGACGATGCCTTCGTTCGGTGCGTCCTTTTATTGATAGTTACTCGATAAGTGACACTGGTTCCACCGACAACACTATGGAGATCATCCGCGAGGAGCTCGCTGGGTTACCAGGGGTGCTGAAGAGTGATTCCTGGCGGGGGTTTGGACCGAGCAGGAATGTCGCTCGCTCACGAACTACCGGAGATTACATCCTATCTATCGACGCAGATGAAGTGCTGGAGCATCTTGGGGGTCCCAGTCGGCTCTCTCCGGAGTATGACTTCTTTATGCTAAAGCAGGTCCACGCGGATATGATCTTCTGGATCACCCGGATCACTCGCAATGATCCACGCTGGGAGTGGAAGGACAAGGTTCACAACTATTTGGAGTTTCACGGAGAATCGAAGGGTACTCATCTTGAAAATCTTCAGATCAGGCCCTATTTCGATTCCCACCAAAATATCTCAGGCAATAAGTTCTTGGGGCACCTGGCCCACTACGAATCAGCCCCAATTACTCCGCGAAACGTATTCTATCATGCTCAGACTTTAGCCGCTCTGAACCGCAATGATGAGGCGATCGAGAAGTACCTTCATCGTGCCGCGATGGGCGGGTGGCAGGAGGAGATCTACTACTCCATGTGGAAAGCGGGCGAGTTAATGCAACTGAGCGGACGCCCCGTGGAGGAGGTGACTCGGATGCTATGGAAGGCATATACCTACAGGCCTTCTCGCTATGAAGCATTGGTGCACCTCTGTGAGATCCACTCGCGGAACAGGAATTGGGACGAATGTTACAGAATTTCACTGGTACAGCCAGAGCCCTCCAGCGATATACTGTTTATTGACCCACGGGCCGAATGGCGTGTTCTAGAAGAGCACGCATTGGCGGCGTACTATCTCGGTAAGATTGCAGAGGCCAGACAGTTCTTTCAACGCGTAGCCAGATACAATCTCTCACCTGTCGATAGGGAACGAACGGAAAAGAATCTTAGCTTCTGCGATACCCGCGAGATGGCGCACGCGTGACTCTGTACGAATGCATATTCTGACAAGAGCCATCGTTTCCCACGTTCTTCGTTTTTGGGAAAGCTTGGCCCTTCGATAGATGCGGATAGTGAATGGCTGGTGGAACTTCCGGAAGGACAATTCTATTGTTCGTTGAGTCTCACGCATCGGTGAGCATATTCAAGCCAAACCACAGATTCAGTAATCCCTACTTCAATCTTCGAAGCTACGAATGGTCAGTTCACCAGATATGCCTTTTGCCCTCTCCATCGATGCAGTCGTAGAAAAGTGTGTTGCCTTCCGTTCGGAGGAAAAGTGGGAAGAGTCGTACGCTCTATCCTCGGAGGGGATCGCGAGTGTTGATTTTGCGAAGGCCGCAGCAAGAACCCAATGGCGATTGCTCGAGGAGCATGCACTTGCTTCACTGTGGCTGGGCAAGAAGGATGAAGCTCGAATTCACTTCGACCGTGTTCTTGAGTACGATCTGGCTGACGAAGATATTGAGCGTACGTTGTCAAATCTTGGATACTGTCCAGAACCGGAGAAACCATTCCGAATAGATTGGAAGAAGTACTGGATCGGCCTTCTATTCGCAATCCTGACCGCGTTCATCTTAATAGGACCGGGCCTCCTGAAGGGTTGCAAGTAATCTCTGCCTTACAAATCCTGTAGTTTCGAGTCGCACATGACCAGTACACCAGAGCATGATATCGCGATTTCCATTCATGCCTTCTACTCCGATGAACTTGAGGCCGGACTTAGGGCGTGTGAGCGTGCACTAATGCATCCTCTCAACCCGAAGCAGGAATCGCTGGTACGATACAATCGAACGTGGTACACCCCCAGATTGGAAACGATGGTTTCCACGCGCTTCAATCAGATATTAGTTGAGCCGTATTATCCAAACTGGACTCTTTTTAATCCGACAATTGCGGTATTCGAGGAAGGGTATCTACTGGTTGTTCGCTCAAGCAACTATAGAATAGTCGATGGCGCGTATGTTTCGCAGGAGGAAGACAAATCGATCCGCACCGAGAACATTCTGCTTAAAATGTCAACCGACTTGGCATTCAGCGATGCGAGGAAGATTGTAAGTCCGCCCTATGAAAAAACAGGGTTTAGGATACAGGGCCTAGAAGATGCACGACTCTTAAGTAAGGATGGAGAGTACTACGTCTCCGCGACTGTTCAGGATGTTGCTCCTCACGATCATGTTTGTCGGATGGCACTCGCAAAGTTGGAAACGGCCGCAGCAGAGCTGTCAGATTTGAAAGTGTTGGATTCGCCCGAGGCAGGTCGGTATGAGAGGAACTGGATGCCGATCGAGGGGAGGCTGCAATGGATCTACCGCCACGCACCCCTTTCCGTAATCGATTCGCAGGGGTTGCAAACGGTTGGAGGAGGTGAACCACTACTGACGCGTGCCTGGCGGGGTGGAAGCCAGTATGTGAAGGTGGACGATGGATATCTTGGTCTGATCCATGAGGTCGCATACCCTGCGACGGGTCGAGTTTACGAACATCGCTTCGTGTTACTTAACGAGCAATTTCAACTTGCCGGTTGGTCTCCAGTGTTCTCCTTCAAGGAGAATAGAGCGATAGAATTCGCGACAGGCTTGGCCCGGCGTGGCTCGCAGCTCATCGCGAGCTTTGGTGTTCGCGATGTCGAAGCATGGGTCGTCGAATTATCCTTGGACGAAATTCTGCGGCTCGTGGAGCAGCCCGTTCCGTGGGGCCACCCTCCGGATAGAATGGAAATCCTCGAAGGGCAGAATAGCTTTGTCGATACGCTTGAAAAGGGTTTTAAGGCTGAGCACGACTTCGCTCTTTGTGTTCACGCATTCCATGGTGGCGAATTTGAGCTCGGCCGCCGCGCGGCGGAGAGAGCTCTGATGACGGAGTTACCTCCGAGCGTTGAAGCTCTCGTTCGGCGCAATCGGACATGGTACACGCCTACACTGGACAGACTGCTGAACACGAAGTACGTAAAGTATGATGGCGCGCCGTTTCGGGAAGGATGGAGCCTCTTTAATCCTACGATCATTCCGTATGAGGATAACTACCTCATGCTCGTGCGCTCTAGTAACTATCGGGGATTCAATGGACGATTTTTTTATGTCGATGTTGACAAAGACCTAATTCGTACGGAGAATCTTCTGGTTCACGTTTCCAAGCAGATGGAATTCTCTAACCGGAGAATCATCTCAAATCCGGTTTACGAGAAGTCCGGCATACCTATTGAGGGATTTGAGGATGTGAGACTTTTTTCGTTAGAAGATCGTGTCTTCGGCTCATTTTCGATTTGGGATAATTCACCCACTCTGGGGCATTGCCAAATCGCCATGGCCCAATTAGATGTTGGAATCGCCGCCTTCAAGGAGCTTCATGTCATCCCGCCACCAGTTCGCGGAAGGCATGAGAAGAATTGGATGCCAATCGAAGGTTTGCCCAGGTGGGTGTACATTCATTCACCACTTCAAGTGATTGACCGGCACTCTCACTGGCTAACGCAGGATACTCACAATTGGCGCATTCCCAGCGCATGGCGAGGTGGAACGCAATACATCAAGATTGAGCGTGGATATCTTGGGCTTGTTCACGAGGTAAGCTCGGAAGGCGCGGGGTATATGTATGAGCATCGATTCGTCCTGCTCGACGATGGACTCAAAATCATCGGTTGGTCCCCAATCTTTTCGTTTCGAGAGACTCGCGCGGTGGAGTTCGCTGCCGGGCTCTCTTGTCATGGCGACCAAATTCTGGTATCCTTCGGCGTGCGCGATTGGGAAGCGTGGATCGTAGAGCTTTCCCTTACTGAAGTGCTTTCGATTATCAGACCGCCCGGCGTACTCGAGTAACATTCTAGTCTGATAACGGACGGCGGTGCCTGCGGTGGCGAACTCCTATTTGTTAATAAGTGCAAGGTGCTACGTTTCTAAAGCTCTTACCCCGGGCAGAATCTTCCCCTCCAGAAACTCAAGACTTGCTCCACCGCCAGTCGAGACGTGTGACATCCTGTCTGCGAGACCTGCTTGTTCCAGCGCGGCGACGCTGTCGCCGCCTCCAACGACTGTCGTGGTACCATTCGCGGTAGCTGTCGCCATAGCTTCGGCGATGCCGAGCGTTCCATGTGCGAAGTTTGACATCTCAAAGACCCCCATCGGGCCGTTCCAAACAACGGTCTTAGCTCCAGCTATCTCTTTGCCGAATCGAAGAATAGTCTCGGGTCCAATATCAAGACCGAGCCACCCAGTAGGAATCTGATCGGTGCTCACTGTTCGATGTTCAGCTTCGTTCTTGAATTCCGATGCAATGACAGTATCGGTTGGCAACATAAGTTTGTCACCTGCACGCTCGATTAAGGATTTCGCGAGGACTATCTTGTCCTCTTCCACGAGGGACAAGCCAATTTCCTTGCCCTGTGCTTTCAAGAAGGTGAACATCATTCCGCCGCCGATGAGAACACGATCCGCCCGTTGCAGTAGGCTTTCAATAACATCGATCTTGCCGCTGATCTTGGCACCACCAATTATCGCAACGAGAGGTCGCGCTGGGTTTGTAAGGACCCCGCCGAGGTACTTTAGCTCCTTGTCCATTAAGTACCCTGCAGCTTTGTTGGCAACGAAGTGTGTTATGCCTTCGATCGATGCGTGAGCACGGTGTGCCGCGCCAAATGCATCATCTACGTACACATCCGCGAGCCGAGCCAAGGATTGGGAAAAGGCCCCATCATTCTTTTCTTCCTCAGGATGAAAACGTAAGTTTTCCAGTAGTAGAGCTTCGCCGGACTTCAGTCCATTTGCGAGTGTTTCTACATTCTGCCCAATGCAATCATGAGCGAATGTTAGCGGCCCGTGAAGGAGATTGCTAAGGTGGGTGAAGACGGGTTGGAGCGAGTATCTTGCTTCCGGTCCGCCTTTTGGGCGCCCAAGATGGCTTGCTATGATTAGCCGAGCTCCGCGTTGAAGTAACGATTCAATCGTAGGCATTGCCGCGCGAATTCGCGTATCATCCGTAATAGTGTAGGGTGCTTCCTTTGTGAGTGGAACGTTGAAATCAACTCGCAGGAAGACACGCAAGCCGCGCACTTCGACTTCGTCAATGGTCTTGTAATTCATGGTAGGTTTTGAATTAGCTCATCAAATCGTGGGTTCCAAACGTGCTCGCTAAAGTTGTTGAGAATCGCTTTTCGCGAGGCTTCGCTGATTCTCGCCCGCAGCAAGCTATCTGTAGCCACAGTCGCCATCGTTCTTGCGATCATATTCGCATCATCAGTAACAAGAAAGCCAGAAATATTGTCTTCGATAAATGTTTCTGGGCCGCCACACCGTGTTGAGATAACCGGTAGACCGCACGCCATCGCCTCCATCGCAGCAATGCCTAAGCCCTCTTGTTCGCTCGTCAGAACGAGTGCAGTGGCCTGCCTGTATAATCCGATTAACTCCTCCCGCGACACGAGCGGGATATACTCGACTTCGAACGTCCTTCCGAGGCTCGAAGGTCGAATCTGAGAAATCACTTGTGCGCGGAAAGAAAGTGCGGGATGTGCTGTGCGGAGTTTGTCGCAGGAGTCGAAAAAGAGATCGATCCGTTTACGAGGGTCGTTGGCGCGACCGACGAATAAGAAGGTAGCAGCTGATGTATCGTTTGAGTGCGAGGTACTCTGGACAGGAATCTCGTTGGAGAGCGCTCCAGGTTGCGGAGCAAATAGATCTGTGTCAATCGGGAAGGTCGCAACTTCTACTGGTTTGGATGAAAGTTGCGAGACTTCATCTCGTGCGTTGTTACTCACCGCAAGTACCCTGGACGCGTGGTTGAGCACCAACTGTTCCGCTTTCTTTACCCGGCTCAATCCGAAGCGCTCACTTAGGGCCGCAATCCCTGCTTGGTGTTTGAGTCGTTCGCGCCTATCGCTCTCCACCGTGGATGAGACCCATGCAACGAAAGGCCTGTTGCATTGAACGAGTGGTAGTCCCGTATGCGCGGAGCCCGTGACAAGGATAAATCCATCGAAGAGATTCAGAACCCTCTTCCATAGATGGTTTGTGCGAATTCGATTTGGCTCCCATTCGGGCAGACATGCGCCGATCGCAATTGCACGCATGTCTTGAAAATCGTATCGCACGAAGCGCGGCCAGAGGTTCAACTCAACTCGAAGGAGATTCAGCGAGGAGGCATTCAGTTCAGGGTGTACTGAGAATCGCGCGTAATGAACCAGGGTGGGTTCAATACCGCCAGCAACAGCGCGCCGATAGAGGTACTCAACGAGTCGCAGAACCCCACCGTAGTTAGTGGGATCCTGGGTGACGATTGCGAGACTTTGGCCCGGCTGCACAAACGTTCTTTGCCAACAAGGGTTAACGCTTCTTGCCGCTCTTCTTGGCAACGACCTTTGCCTTCGCCTTTGGCACCGGCTTCGCGGCAGTTTTCTTCCTTACAGGAGTATGCTTCGCAGCGGAGTGTGGCTTGATTGATTTCGCGGTCGCCTTTGGTTTCGGGGCTGCTTTCGTTTTGGTTGGCTTCGCAGGTGCCTTCTTTGAGATTGCCTTTGCAGGTTTATGCGATGTCGCAGGTGCGGCCTTTACTGCTGGTTTGGCCTTGACTTTATCACTCTTAGCAGCCGCGACCTCTTCCTTGGCACTCTCCTTCTTCCCAGAAGTGCCGGACCTATGCGGATGCGCGGTTCCAGAGCTATCACCCAGATCCTTAAGGTCTTTCTCCGCAGCTTCAAGGTCTTTCTTGTCGACCTTCTTCTTGCCTCCAAACAATTCCATTTCTTCGCGGATGTCGCGCTCCTCTGGCGTTTCTGATTTGAGCGATTCCAATATGGCCAGTTCTTCGGCTGTCGGCGGCAAAGGTTGTCGTTTCTGTATCGTGCGCGGTACCAGTGGAACCGGTGGCGTCTTAGTAACAGTGGAGAGCATGCGTGCGCCAGGAACAGCGGCCTTGTGCTCAATTACCAGGTCAATAAAACGCTTCCTTGGTACCGGTGCAAGAATTTGCAGCCCGCGTTTCGTTACCTCAATTGAAAACAGATTCTCCGTTCCATCACTCTTTATAAGCTTCACGGTATACACACCGAGCGGCAATAAGGGTATCTTCAGGACGGAGCGTGCCGTACCGAAGGCGGGCATCATCGTTCGAGTTGCCGTCATCCCCAATACCTTGAACTCCAAAGATCCAGGCTGGATGCGGTAGCGAACCGCGATCTCGTATCGGAAGCTCGAGAATTCTTTTGCTGTCTCGAAGGCGAATGTGATAAATTCGCTACCGGAGAGTTCATCGAATATCTTTCCAATGATACAACGGTATTCGACTTCTTTTACTGGTGGTAATGGCTCCATGTCTATATAGAATTAGGTAGTAGAAATTAACGGGTGGTGGCTAGCAGCCTCTCTGCGATGGAATCGAAACCCACCTTCTCTTGCTCACCAGACTCCATAGTCTTTAGCATTCCGGCACCTTCAGCAAGTTCGGACTCGCCGATAATAAAAACAAACTTCGCCTGCTCGCGATTGGCTTCACGCATTTGCGCTTTCATCGAGCGGCCGTTCAGATCAAACAATGAAGCAATGCCCGCTCGCCGAAGGGATTGTGATACCTCATACGTCTTCAATCTCGCCACAGGACTCTGGGCAATCACGTAGACAGAAGTTCGCGAGCTTGCCGACTTGTTGCCACGAACCTTCTCAAGTGCTATCAAGAGTCGCTCGATTCCAGCACCAAATCCTACCGCCGGTGTGGCGGGTCCCCCAAGCTGCTCGACAAGATTGTCGTAGCGTCCTCCTCCGCACAACGCGTCCTGAGAACCAAGATCGCTGGAAGTGATCTCGAACACGGTACGAGTGTAGTAATCGATTCCGCGAACCAGCAGAGGATCTACAGTAAACTCAATTCCACTGGTCGTAAGAGCGGATTTCAGCTCCTCAAAGTGAGCACGATCTTCCTCGCTCAAATATTCAAGAATTATCGGCGCGTTTCGGATGATCGGCTGATCTTCTGGAGATTTGGAATCAAGCACACGCATCGGGTTTGTTTCAGTGCGGCGTTGGCTCTCCTTTGATAGCTGGCCAATGTTCTGTCTTAAATAGGGCACCAATACCTGTTTCCAGGCCTCACGCGCAGCTGGTGAAGCAAGGGAGTTCAAACGGACCCTAAAATTATCGAGTCCCAGCTCACGAAATACAGAAATTGCAAACGAGATCGTCTCTGCGTCGGCGAATGCACTCGATGGCCCAAGTAGCTCTGTGCCAAATTGGTGGTGTTGTCGTAGCCGTCCAAGTTGTGGCTTCTCATAGCGGAAGTTCGGATCGCCGTTGTAGAACAATCGCAGGCAGTCCGCTTGGCCAGTGATGAGATGGTGTTCCAGTGCCGCTCGAACAACGGGTGCAGTGAGTTCGGCACGCAAGGCGATCTCCTCACCTCCCTTGTCGGTGAACACATACATCTCTTTCGAGACAATGTCTGTTTCCTCACCTACGGATCGCTTGAAGAGGCGTGCTGCTTCAATGATCGGGGTTCTGATCTGACCATACCCGTATCGGCCAGCAACGGTCGCAACGGCATCTTCTACTTCAAGCCAAGCCTTTGCGTCGGCAGGAAGTAAATCCTTTGTACCTCGGAGCGCTTGAATCGCCTGAATTGAATGTGATTGATTACTCTCCAATGCGATCCTCTTCGGTCTGAAAGATTGCGAGTACCTCATCTGCCGACTTTGCGTTGATAAGTGCCGCACGCGCAGTGTCGGAGTTCATGACCTTTGATGCGCGACTCAGCAGCTTGAGTCGCTGCCCAACGAGGCTTTCCTTACTCACAAGCAAGAGGACTAGCCTTACCGGTTCGTTGTCCATTGAGGAGTAATCCACAGGCTCTTCGGTGACGGCAAAGGCAAGGATAATATCATCGACCGCGTCGGTTTTGCCGTGCGGTATCGCAAGGCTTTTCCCTACGCCAGTGGACATGATCTTCTCTCGCTCCAAGACGGAGGCGCGCAGCTTCTTGGCGTCGAGCACATGCGGGTTCTTCGCCGCTAATTCAAACATCCCATCCAGCAAGTCTTCTTTCGAATTCGCTTTGAGACCGATGGAAATGTATTCTGGCTTTAGATAGTCGGTTAGCTTCAATTGCGCTAAACATTAGATAAGCTTACATCCTGCACGCGGGGTTGCTGCTGTGTAACAACAGCGAGTTCCCGATGCCACTTTGCTAGTAGTACCGAATATTTGAAGCTCGGTCGACCTCCGGCTCGATCTAAATCCTGAAGAAAAGCTAGGGATCTAGCTAACCTCAATTATCTTCTCACAAATGTTAGACAAGCTGCGAACTTCATCCTCGGACAATTTGGATCTAAGCTCCTCTTCGAATAGATGGATCTTTGGTGCAATGCTGTCAAGCACAGAGATTCCTTGCTCGGTGATCCGAACCTTTACAACTCGTCGATCATCGGTGGAACGTTCGCGAGACACGAGTCCCTGCTTCTCAAGGGCATCGATCCGGCGTGTGACATCCGAGGCCCGATCCATCATTCTCTCCCCGATTTCGCCGCATGGGTGCCCACACTCCGTAGCACCGCGCAAAATGCGAAGGATATTGTATTGCTCCCCGGTCAAGCCAGCGGAGGCGAGCGTTCTATCCATATTGGCTCTCAACTGGCTTGCGGAGACCATTAGACCGAGAATCGCCTCTTGGTAAGGTGACTCGAACTTTGACATCTTCAGTCGCTTCTTTAATATTTCTCCCATGGTAGCATGGCCAACACAAATGTCACAACAACTATTGCAGCTACTGGAGAAAATCTCTTAGCGCGAAGTCTCAACTGCTGAGTTGCCTCGAAGCCGCTCACGTTCGGTCAGTGGGTGCTCCGCTAGAATTTCGTCCTTGATTTGTACCAGGTAATCTCTGGCAGCTTCATATTCGTTTGGAATATGCCCTTCGATGATCGCCTCTTCGATCGCAGACTTGAGGATCCCGACAGTCTTCGAAGGGGGGAGTCCGCAAATCTCCATAATCTCCTCACCACGGACAGGAGAGTGAAACGAACGCATTTGATCCTTGGCTTCCACTTCCGCCATCTTTTGGGCGACAATGTCGTAGTTACTCTGATACCGATTGACAAGTCGCGGATTCTTCGAGGTAATATCGGCTCGGCAGAGTGTTAGCAGGTCATCAATTTCCTCTCCAGCTTCGAAGAGTACGCGTCGAACTGCAGAATCGGTGACCCCTTCGTCAACGAGCGCCATTGGGCGCATGTGAAGTCGGACAAGCTTCGATACCCTCTCGGCGGCATCGAGCGGCAGTTTCATTCGTCGAAAGATTTTGTGTACCCAGCGTGCGCCGACCATATCATGGCCGTAGAACGTCCAGCCGATGCCTTCGCGGAATTCCTTAGTTCGCGGTTTGGCAACATCATGCAGCAGGGCGGCAAAGCGGAGCCAGAGGTCATCTGTCATCTCCGCTGCATTGTCAACCACCTGCATGGTATGCTTGAAGACATCTTTATGAGCATACTCCTGAACTCCAACCGTTCGAAGTTCGGCTCCACCAAGATCATTCACTTCGGGAAAGACATGCTGCATTAGGCCGGCCTCGTAGAGTATCTTCAGCCCTACGGAAGGCTTCGGACTTTGCATGATCTTGACGAATTCATCTGTTATCCGCTCTTGACTAACAATGCGAATCCTCTCCGCCATACGCTGCATTGCCTCGATCGAGTGCCAATCCACAATGAAGCCCAATTGAGAAGCGAACCGCGCGGCACGCATCATGCGAAGTGGGTCATCTGAAAATGTTTGTTCGGGCTCAAGCGGCGTCCGGAGAAGACGATCCTTCAGATCATCAAGGCCTCCGAAACGATCGACCAATTCGCCAAACGAGGCCTGATTGATAGAGACCGCAAGCGCATTCACGGTGAAATCTCGACGGAGGAGATCGTCTTCGAGTGTTCCCTCTTCGGTGATCGGCTTTCTAGTGTGAGCTCGGTAGGACTCCCGCCGTGCTCCGACAATTTCGACCGTGTGTTCACCGATCTGCAGCGCAGCGGTTCGGAAGTTCTCGTACACCGCTAGCCGGGCATTCTCAAACTGGCTCGCGACAAGAGTGGCAAATCCCACCCCATCGCCAATGACCGTGATGTCAATGTCCTTCCTCAGTCCCCGATTCAGGAGTTGGTCGCGAACGAAGCCACCAACTACATACGCTTCAATGCCTGCTTCGTCTGCAGCGGCACCAATAGCAAAGAGCAGTGGATCGGTAATCGGGAAACTGTGCATGTTATTGAATCTTCAACCGCACATCGACGCCTGCCATGATAAGCCGGGTGGGTGGGCTGATAAGGCCACTTGCCGCCGGTGTGGTACGCTCGTAGCGATAGAACCCTTCAAGCGTCAGTTGCGAGTTTACAGTGTAGGAGACGCGTGGCTCAAGAGTTGTCTTGGTCAAACCACCATTACTGATTCCGTCCGGTGTTCCTGGGTCGATCGACCAGAAATTGTAGTAACTGTCTCCGGAGATCGTCTCACTGAACGTGAGGGATGCGCCAAACTCATTTTTCAAATTTAGCTTAAGAAATGGGATGGACATTCCCTGCCGTTGATAGTTCGCCGTGACGCCGATCGTTGTTGAGAGTCGTTTCGTAATGCGCGCCGAGGAGTAGTCCGCTGCCCACTCTGTCTGAGTATCATAATTGAGGCTGGCAGTCATCTTGCCATTCATCAACTTATCCCAAGACATGTCCAGCGCGATGAGGGGCCGGAATCCGTAAACGATCGTTTGCAGAGCTGTCAAGTTCAGTGAGTCCCCGGCATTTTGACGGAAGGACCGCTTGTACGTGCCATTGTAAGCATTCCTGAAGCTCATGTGATCGCAGAAGCTAAACAGGAAGAATTTCTCTAGCCCTGTTTGGCTAAATGAGTAATTTAGTCGTGGTAGATACTCTCTCAGAATTCCCGTGAAGAACGGCAGTGTTTCGAAGCCCTGCATGAATGCCTCGCGCTCAATGCGATTGTGTACGTCCGGAGGTAGCATCGCTCGCGCTGTGTCCACATTTGGTGCACCCGCGGCGAGCACAGCATCGCGATACTTCTCACCGACGCGCAGAATGCCGCTCTGAAGCACGTTGAAGAAGGGCAGTGGTGGAATGGACAAGAATGTCCGCGAGACATCGCCGGCCTTGACTGCGTACATGAGGGAGTCGGCGCCGAACGAATTGACGTGCAGAGCATCGCGCTCATCAAATCCAAACGACAACTTCCAATTAAGATTGATCTGAGCACCGCTCCAAAGTGGTCTGCTTGTGGTAAGTTCGAAGTTGTTCGTCTGGGTGAAGGCGTCCGTAATGTCAATGGAGCCCCCAAGTGGATCGGCTGCGCGCAATCCATGACGCACGCTGTAATACAAGAATGGGAAATGATTTTGCCAGTGGAACAGAAGTCTTCCGCTGGGATCGGTGATAAGCCCCAGTTGATATGCGCGGGATGGTCCGTTCATGTCGTCCTCTGGCGCAAATATTCCGCGAGCCAGGAAGTTGGTAATACCCGAGTTGTTACCCATGAGCGCCCCGTTAAGGCTCGAATTCGTTTGTGTAAAATTAAAACGCGTTCCGTTCCAATCGAAGAACGGCTTCTGGATGAGCGCTTGGGCGATCTTTTGAATGGTTATTGGAGGGGTGGATTCAACAAAGATCGGTACGGGAATCTCGATAGGTGGTGCCACAGGCGTCAGAACGGTATCAACCGCAAATTCACCACCAGGCTCACCCGCCGTTCCGACGCCGCGCGAGTGTATCTTACCAACCGTGTCAAGCGGCACTGGTTGTGGGTTGCGATGCATCGTGTCAGTGATGTACTTGGTGCGCCCAAGGGGGTTACCACGCGACGTCAGTCGCATATCTTCGCCACGGTCAACGGGGTTTCTTCCTTCCTCCCTGGGATTCGGAAATGGCGATGCACGTTCCTCGCCGCCATGCTCCGGCAACTCTTCAGGGATCATCCCAATTTCGCCACGATCTCGGCTGTCTCGTCCGTGGCCGCGCTGCACAGGTGCTTCTTCAGTTATGGGTTTACCGAAGAGAATAATACCCAGATCGCGCATATTGAATTCAAGGCCTGTCGTTATGGTGTTATTCCATGCGCCCTGCTTCGCATTTTGTTGCGTGGTCTGGGAGTTTTGCCATCGATACTCGACGCGATAGTCAAAGACTGGCCGTACTAGTTTCTCGAAACCGAAGAGCCCTGGCAACTTTGGCGAAGTACCCATGTGCAGCTTCTGACTCGCATTGAAATCCTGGCCCGGGTTCACAAGTGAACCGTTCTTCGGAAAAATGTCATGCAGAATATCGCTCACGCTTCGCTGATAGACATAGACGCTATCATAATCATAAATTGGGTTTCCATTCGCATCGTACCGGGTCGGTTTGTTGAAGGTCGAATACGTTTCGAATGGTGCAAGGTTGGAAGAAACATCCAGCGCATATTCGAAGCTGGGTGAGAGCATTCCACCTTCGAAGGGCTTCCAATTCATGGACATCCCGCGAGTAGCCGTGAAGATACGATTGATCGTGGGTACTCGGCTACGCAGCACTGCGAGTGTGTCTTCTTGCTGACTTCCCTCCGGTGGAAGCGTTAAAGTTGACAGCCGATTGAGGGAGTTATCCCGCCCGCGGGTTGCGCTCAATATGAAATTGACATTCGATGGAAGGGGAGTGATCTTCCAGCCCGTATAGGGCCCGATGAATGGGAATGTGTTGCCGATCCACGTAAAGGGCGCGAAGCCCCAGGATGGAAGCGGAGGTAAGGAATAGCGAATGGAGCCAGTCCACGACCACTTGCGGTCGTATTCGTACTGCGGTGATCGGAGATACGTCTCGGCATAGCCGGCACCAAAACTGAGCCTGTTCACAAAACCTGGTATCAGGAAGAAGGAGCCGGGGAAGCGCAACGCAATATCACTAGCACCGATAGAGTTCTTGACTTGCAGCGTTTCGTTGTTGAGTTGTAAGGAGTCGATCAGGTACTGATCCACAGCGGCGTTTGCGGGGTTCGCTGCCTTATCGGCCTGCAATGTTGCAACGGTCTGGTTCAAATCAATGTCCGTGTTAACGATGTACTTCGGACGTAGAATCGACTCAGCGTGGGAGATAGTCAGCGGCAGCTTCGTCTGTTTGTCTTCCATCCACTTCGGCAGAAGCTTCTCCAGTGCAAATTCACCCGTGACGTTCCAATTCAAATTTAACGCGCGTGTCGCGCTGAATCGCTCATCGACACGATGGAAATCCGGGCGTTCGTTCGTCATGCCAGCGGTAATACGGCCGAACTCGGCAAGCTTCATCTGCATCGAGGCGTTGTAGGCGTAATCTACACTGTTATTCGCGTCGAGCAGGCGAAGTTCATCCCACCACACATTTGTCGTTAATGGTTTGTGCTCATGATTCTCAACTCCAAGCACGAAATACGGTGCGTTTGTGAGCGTGGGTCCGCCTACAACTCTGTATGTCGCATACTGAGAACCATCCGTGCCGTCGTTGACCACCTTCGTCATGATGGAGTCCGGACGAATCCTGCTCGCCTTCAAAGCGGTCAGAGTTGCGAAGTCAATGTGAATATTTTGCCATCCGCAATTCCCGTTGTCTGTGGGTGCGATAAGAGGTCGGCGATATTCGTAATAATTATATTGATCGCTACCAAACCGCACGTACACCCACGTGCATGCAGCAGTGTCCGCGGGTGAATTCGTGAAGGTCTGTGGATACTTGGTCGGATCACCGTGCACCCAGATAGCCATTGAACGATAATTAAAGATGTCGTTCGGCGTGGGAAACAATCGCTCGGCTTGGCGCCGACCAGTATCTTCAACATTGTTGAGCTCCATGTTGAGAGATTGCTCATTTCCCTGAATGTACGTTGTCTGACCAGGCACAAGTTCACGCTGCACACCGGGAGGACCGCAATAATTCGTGGGTGGGCCAGAGTTGTCTTCGAAGTCAACGTATCCCACCTTCAACGATTGATCGCCAACGGGGTTTGTTTGACTCAAACCAACCGAGCCGCGTGTCCATTGGCTGCCGACGAGCATCAGTTCGTACATTTGCACGTCAACCGGCTTGTTTACGCCTTCCATCCAAATGCGGTAGTAGGCAATGTTGCTAAAGGAGCTATCTTGGGTTCCGACGATCCGGTTGTAGTCCGCGAGGGGAATACGAAGCTGGTACCAACCTGTCCCTGCCGTATTGCCAACGACGTACTTGTTTGATTGCAAGTTCAGTGGTATCTCATATTCATAATATCCATTGTCCAGATTCAAGGATCCGTTTCCGTCCAGATCCTCCGTTCCAGGCTTAAGCCCGGATTGTGCATCTGTCTCGTTACCCTGCTCTCCATTCAGATGATCGAAGGATGGGTCAGCCGTGTAGTCCTGGTAATTGTCGTTACTCGGATCGTTGTGGTCCACCGCACCGGGGAAGGCCGCCCGCTCCTGGTCGTCCGTCATCCCGTCAAGGCCAATGTCCTCACCGTCATCGTATCGTCCGTTACCATTCTTATCTTCGAAGTCAAGGCGCTTATTGGGAATAATGTCTTCGGAAATTCGGCCAAGGTCGAATCGGAGAACCGCATTGGGTGCGTCAGCCGGATCCATTCCGTTGATCTTGAGCCAAACCGAGACGGCATCCGTATTCGTCGAAGCAACATTGAGCCCCGGTGCGTATTGCATCATACCACCCCACTTATCGGTGTTGGGTGCGTTCGCTGGTTGGGGATTGTAGATACCTGGTCGTGTTGGGTCGAAGACGAAATCCATCACTTGTGCCACATCACTCGGCGTGGCCGTCTGCTTATTCGGCTTGATATCATGAATCGACGGCAAGGGGTTGGGCGAGTACCATTTCGTCTTTCCCTTTATCTGGTTGACGGGATTCAACCAATACTCTGAATCTACCGCCGTTGGTGATGGTGCATACTTCGCCTGCATGGCGCTATCGGCTGGCTGGGAAGCTGGGACCCAGCGGCCGTAGTTCATGTACAATGGAAACTGGTTGAGCCCGCCCTCGAAATCGTCCAGATATGCTATGGAGGCGTTGTTGTCCACTGCCATTGGCGATTTCTCCGTATTCGGGTTCGGCAACGACAACGCCGCATCGCCGCGAATGCTCAACTCAGACTTGTCTTTCAGGTTGAAGATTGGCAGAAAATTCAACGCGTCTGTCAAGAATGGCGCATCAACCTTGTAGCTTCCATCAACACCCCAGATCCAATTCGAAAGCGGCTCCTCACCTTGTCGCGTCTTTAGCGTCGGAAGGTGCATAGAGTAGTTCATGAGGGTTGTCCCGATCACACCCTTATCCGCAAGTGGCATCTCAGCTCGCAGCCCGAGAACATTCTTTGTCGCGTTCGTGAAGATGTCATGCACATCGTACTCCACGTTGATCTGTCCGGTTTGCACAAGATCAGGCTTCAGAATTGTGACAGTTCCGCTGTTATAGTCCACTCGGAAGTCCGTATTCTCAACAAGCGGCGTTCCGTTGATGGTTACTCTCACACTGCCTTCGACAAGATTGAAGGCATTCAAGTTGAGCGTGCTTGACACACCTCCAGTGAACTTCACATTGATAGAGACTTGCTTGGTCTCGCGATATCGCAACACATCCTGAGTCGTGTTGTAAATCTCAGGCATGTAGAATGTGGTGTCAGCCTGGTATTTCGAACTAATGTTGTGCTGAAGCGTGTCGAAATCGCGAATGCGCTTACCAAACGGCTCAAGGTAGGGGAATACCAATGTCCCGGTCTTCTTCTCAACGACAGGGCTTGTCTGGAACTGGCTTCCGAAGTCGACAAGCCCATCGGGGGTCTTTACTCCGGATCCGGATGAGTTTTGGTATCGATCGAGACCGAGAACGGAAATCGCTTTCTGTGGACTCTGTTTATTAGCGAGCCTAAAGTACTCCGCCTGATGTCCTCCAGGTTGTTGTGCGATGATTCGAACGGAGAAGTCCTTCTCATCGAAGTTCGCACCTCCGATATAATACGTGTTCTTCAGTATATTCTTCCACGATGGAATAGTCGTGGATTGAAAGCCCTTGATCGGCTTCAAGAGCTTCAGAACAAGATTGCTATCCGTGGTGACTTCGGGATCCCCATATTGCTTTGTTCCCCGAGTTGTTTTGTAGCTGACCGCCAATAGTTGTCCGTCATCCGGCTCCTGATTAAGTACAAGTACGCCCGTGTAGGGCTCAACGTAGTACCGATTCGTGTCGGTGATCTTTGTGAAATATCCTTGCGCGACAAGGTTGGAATCCGTGCCAGAGCCAGTGAAATAGCGAAGCGTGGCAGGATACCCACCTTGGGGCTGAGGACCGAGGTTGTACCACGCGACAGCGTGGCGCTTGTTCACCGCGGTGATGTTCGTGGTTCCTACCCAAACTTCAACGGACTTGGGGTCGTCCACGTATTCCTGACCGCTATTCGTAACCGCATCGGAATTCGGTGGGATAGTTGCGTAGTAGGATTCGTAATAATGCGAGAATGCGGTGTCAAGGAAGAAGCGGTTACGACGGTACTCAATTGGTCTAATAACATGCTCGGTCGCGACACCTGAACCCCCACCGAACGACCGATTCTGACGTTCACCCTTCTTCTGCGCCGCCAGTAATGTGACGTAAACAGGGCCAAACCGCGTTACGGCTTTGAGTCCGAACAGATCTTGTTGCGCACCAATATACTGCGAAGGTGTATTAAAGGTGACATTACCTGCATCGAAATTCTGCAGGATCTCATCAGGAAATCCGACGTAGTTGAATTTCAGAAGATTGTCGAACTGGAACATACGATCCGAGCCCCAGTCGGCACCAATTTTCAGTTTATCACCGATGGTGCCGTTCGTCGAGACGTTGATCTCTTGCTTAAAGTCAAGACCTTGTTCAGACCCGTAAAAATTCGCTCCGCTTGTTGCATATGTCTGGTTGTCCCGATAGGCAAGGTGCACTGCGACATCACCGGATACGCGGAGATTGATCGAAGGCCGTCCGAATATCGTAGGGACGATGCTTGGCGGTATAGGTATCTGGATATTTCCGTAGTCACCGAGAATCCCTGTAGTAGCTTCGACGGTCTTGCCCGTATCCTGCTGCTTCTTGATCATCGCCTTGAAGGACTGTGTCAAGGCATCTTCTTGCTGCCTCTTCAGGTAATCGGCAAAGGAGACGCTGGATGGAGTTCTGATATCGGCGCCAAGGAAAACATCATGTTCGATCACTTTACCGCCGCTGTCGAACTCGATCTTGCGCTTAATCGCAGGACTTAGAAATCCCGGCTCGGAAGGAGGTGGGCCAGAAACCGTTGGTGGAGTAAGCCCGGATGGCGGAGAGGTCTGGATGATCGCTGCCGCGATGGTGTCGTGCTTCGGCGGCAGCAGCGAAGAGAAGAATTTCGAAACCTTGTTCGATAGCGAGTCATACTCTTTGGAGATGATACCCTTCGCGGAGTCGACCAGAGTAATCGAGCTGTCCCGAGGAGTGGTGGTGCCGTCGTTTTTCTGCGCTTGCTTGGCATGACGGCAAGAGTCGAGCGTGAGCGATGACAGTGCAAGCAGTACGACCAGAACCGATGGGGCATGCCGCAGCTTGCTCCAGTTACCGAAATGACAAAACGCTCGCTGTCGGTTCAAAGACGATCGACTCGAAGTAAGACATCACCAGTTGTGCCACTCATCTGGTGGCCCCAACCGGGAAACAGTAACCATACTAATTTGCCGCCCGAACTGACGGCTTGCATTGTCTCAAAGGGTCGATAATCGTCTCCAGAATTAGTTGCCGAATCCCCGCTTGACAGGAGATTGCTGAAATTGACCGAGGGCCTGTGTCGCGGGCCGTAATCTTTGGTTTGTAGAAGTGCAAAGAAAGGAATACGGTGGGCCATTAGCGGGGTTTCAACAGGCACGGAAAGCCGTGTGTTCCGCATTCGAAGTGTTATAGCATTTCATCCTCATCCACGGCGTCGACAAGGTCGTACTCCCGCAGCTCCTCGTTCTTTGACCGCCCCTCCAGCACAATGACGCATTCCCCTTTAACGGACTCCGGAAATTTCTCTGTTAATCGAGCGATGACCTCCGGTATCGTGCCACGCAAAAATTCTTCGAAGTGCTTCGTTAGCTCGCGCGCAAGCGCGATGTGACGCTCCGGGCCACAGGCCTCCAGAAGCTCACCCAGCAGCCGCTTGATGCGATGAGGCGATTCGTAAATCACAACCGTTCGGTCTTCAGCGGCTAATCCCGCGATGCGCTTTTTCCGGCCTTTTTTCAGAGGAAGGAAGCCTTCGAAGGCAAAACGGGTGGTATCCATCCCGCTTGCGGACAGTGCTGCAATGGCCGCGCAGGCTCCCGGCACCGGGACGACATCAATTCCAAGTTGCAACGCCTCCCGTACCAAGGCCCACGCCGGATCGGATATACCCGGAGTACCCGCATCGGTCACCACCGCGACGCTCGCCCCGCCCCGCAGATCATCGGCTAGCTCGGCGGCACGCGACCGCTCATTATGGGAGTGGTAGCTCACCAGACGGCGCGGCCGGATCCCGTGCCGCTCGAAGAGCACCCGCGCATGACGCGTATCCTCGCAGGCCACGATATCCGTTTCCTGCAGCAGGCGGATCGCCCGGAGCGAGATGTCCTCTAAATTCCCGATGGGGGTCGCTACCAAGTAGAGCATAATAATTCTTTCTGGTGAGTTCCGAAGCGGCTATCTCAGCCTGGCGATACTCTGGCCTAATTTTGCGTTAGCATCCCAGCAGCCGCCTTAACCTAATGCACCGTTTCGCATGACCCCCAACACTTCCGCATTCGCCAGTGACTCCCACCGCCAGCCGCTTTTCTCGTCATTTGGCGGTCTTGCCGCACTCTTTCTCTCTTTCTGTACGGCCGGTTGCGCCTCCTGGTTCACCTATTCCGTGCCACCAAACCCGGACAAGTACCATCTCGCGGAACACGGCTGGCTCGCGGATGCTCGGTCATCCGACGACTCCATCTACTTCCGGCTTTATCGTACCTCCGAGCCCACGGCTGCCAACCCCTCTTTGCCAACCGTCACCGTGGACTGCCGCTCCTGCAACCTCATCGAGGAGCCCCTTCCGGTACAATTCGACCCGACTGGCACTGCCCGCGTCTTCATTCCCGAGGCACGCCAGCTTCTCAGCGTCAGGCTACACATACACGGAAGCGGTATAGACACCACGTTCGTCCAGAAGCAGCCGGCACCAGAACAGGCCACTTCTATCTACAAACTGGCTACGCCGCTAAAGGGCCGCGTCCTCGTTACACAACTCGCCATTCTGGCACCGGATACCACCCTCGACCGCGCTATCTGCACCGCCCAGATTGGCGACGAACTCAATATCTTCGGAGAGCGCTCCGGCTTCTACCTCGTCCATCACCCTCTTTTCCACGAGCCATTATATCTCCTTAAGGAAAATGCGGTGCGAATAAATTAACTTCGGATCGGCAAGTCGGAGTAAAGCCCCAATCAGCAGACACGGAGCACGCACGGGGCAATTGAGGAGACTGCCACAAGCACCGATAGCGCCCCGCGCGCGTTCTGCTGCTTAATGTCAAAAGAATGTTCTATATCACTCTCACCCGCCGAGGCCACCGAAGAGTCACGCATCCGTGCGGCAGCAGCGGGGGAGCTTGCTCTGCCCGAAGAGCGGATCACCTCGCTCCGCATCCTCCGCCGTTCGATTGATGCGCGCAAGCGACAAGTCAAGGTTCAACTGAAGGTCGAAGTCTATTTAGATGGCGAGTCCGCACCGCCGCTCCTCGCGGAGGGAGTTGCACCGCGAGAGTATCCGTCTGTTGCCGACAAAGAACCCGTCATAATCATCGGTGCTGGACCAGCAGGACTCTTCGCCGCATTGAAGCTCATCGCGTGTGGACGCAAGCCGATCATGCTCGAACGCGGCAAGGATGTCCGCGCTCGCCGCCGCGATATTGCCGCGATACACAAGGAGCATCTCGTCGATCCCGACTCGAACTACTGTTTCGGCGAAGGTGGCGCGGGCACGTACTCGGACGGTAAGCTCTACACGCGTAGCGATAAGCGCGGGGATGTCCGCCGCGTGCTCGAAACGCTGGTCGCGCATGGTGCCAGCCCGGATATTCTCGTTGATGCCCACCCGCATATCGGCACGAACAATCTGCCGCGCATCATCACCAATATCCGACAAACCATCCTCGACGCCGGTGGGGAGATTCACTTCAATACGAGAGCTGCCGATCTCATCATCGAAGGCTTCGCTCCATTAGAGGACGAAGTCCGCGTGGCTGGTGGCGCCCCCGCCACCAGCGGCAAAGTCAAAGGAGTAATCACCGCCAACGGCGATAGCATCGAAGCCAGCGCCGTCATACTCGCCACGGGTCACTCCGCCCGCGACATCTTCGAACTCCTGCACCGCAAAGGCATACTCATCGAGGCAAAACCCTTCGCACTTGGTGTGCGCGTCGAGCATCCGCAGGACTTGATTGATGAGATACAGTACAAGTGCTCGCCGCGCGATCCATTGCTTCCGCCAGCATCGTATGCACTGGTCGATCAAGTGCGCGGGAAAGGTGTGTATTCATTCTGCATGTGTCCCGGCGGGATCATCGCGCCGTGCGCGACGAAACCGGGGGAGATCGTGACGAACGGATGGTCGCCAAGCAAGCGGAATAATCCGTTCGCGAATTCGGGGATCGTATGTCAGGTGGAGTTGGATGATGTGAAGGGCTTCTCCAGCGCGGGACCGCTGGCATTCCTCCGTTTCCAACAGCACATCGAACAGCTTGCCTGGAAAGTCGGAGGTCAAACCCAAACTGCTCCGGCCCAGCGGATGATCGACTTCGTCACGAACAAAGTCTCGACAGATTTGCCGAAGAACTCCTACCAACCCGGCACCGCGAGCGTCTCGCTCCGCGATGTGCTGCCGAAGTTCATCGCAACGCGCTTGCAGGAGGCCTTCAAAGATTTCGGACAAAAGATGCGCGGCTATTACACGAACGAAGCGGTGCTCGTCGCGCCGGAAAGCCGCACGTCCTCGCCCGTCCGCATCCCGCGCGACGCCGAAACGCTTGAGCACCCGCAAATCGCCGGACTCTACCCCTGCGGCGAAGGCGGTGGCTACGCCGGCGGCATCGTCTCCGCCGCAATGGATGGGGAAAGGGTGGCGGGGAGGATAGGTGGGAAATGAATGACCGCAATTCCGGGTTTTGACACTTGATGATCCCTAATTTACCTATTTCCGCGATTCATGCGCTTTGTGAAGAACACAAGGTGCGCGAACTCGCGCTCTTTGGCTCCGCTGCTCGTGGTGATTTTGAGTCCGCGACGAGCGACTACGATTTTCTCGTTGAGTTTCTCGACCCCACCACGCGTGATCTTTTCCATCACTTCGATTTGCAGGACGCCCTTGAAGATTTATTAAAGCGCAAAGTCGATCTCGTTTCCAAGCGCGGATTGAAATCGTGGGTGCGGGAGCGTGTGTTGGCCGAGACGAAACCGGTCTATTATGCGAGCGCCTGAACTTCGCCTACGAGATATTCTCGAAGCAGCGGATGCGATTCGGGAGTTCGTTGAGGAGGTCGAAACCTTTGAGTACTTCGACCGCTCCGTTCTCTATCGAAGCGCGCTTGTCTATCAACTTGTAATTATTGGCGAAGCGTGTGCGCATCTCGACGATGAGTTTAAAGACGCACACCCAGAGGTGCCGTGGGACAAGATGAAACGCTTCCGAAATTTCATGGTCCACCAATACTTCGGCGTTGATTACCAGGAGGTGTGGAATTCTGCTCACCGAATGCTTGATGAGATTGAAGATCAGGTGATTGCGATCATGGCGAAGGATTTTCCAGACTTCTGATACATTCGCCGGACTCTACCCTTACGGCGAAGGCGGCGGCTACGCCGGCGGCATCGTCTCCGCCGCAATGGATGGGGAGCGGGTGGCGGGGAGGATAGCTCCTCGACAGTAGCACTTTCTTGATTCCGACGTTGTATTATTTAGCATGACACACACAGTTGAAGAAGTAATTGAGCAAGCCATGCACCTGGATTCCTCCGGCCGTTTACTGGTCGCCGAGCGTTTGTATGCGAGCCTCGATCGCACGCGTGAACCCTGGATTGCCGAGGCCGAACGAAGACTTGACGATTACCGAAATGGACGGGTCGAGAGCTTTAGCGCCGAGGAGGTTCGGAGGGAGATGGATTCGCTTCTTGGCAGATGACGTATCGGCTGATCGGTCCTGCAAAAATAGAATACCGAGATTCGATTCTGTATTACCTTGAGGAAGCCGGAAGCCAGATAGCATCCGATTTCGACGAAGCGATTGAAGCCACGCTGGGATTGATTTGTGAAGCGCCGATTCTTGCAAAGCAAATTGTACCTGACATTCGGCAGCGATTTGTCGATGGATTTCCCTTCTCGATTATTTATGCGGTCGAAGATGATGAGGTAGTTGTACTCAGTGTCAAACACGACAGCCGCGCCGACGAGCACTGGCAGGCGCGACTGCAGAACCCCCAATAAACTGGAGCACCCACAGATCGCCAGACTCTACCCCTGCGGCGAAGGCGGCGGCCTCTTCTCCGCCGCAACGGATGGGGAGAGGGTGGCGGGGAGGATTACTATTCGAGCTTGACCATCCACGTCCAACTGCGCTCGCTCTTGACCTGGTAGGATGGTAGGAATCTTTACCCTCATGCCATCCTACCAGGTCTCATGGCTTCGATGGGTGTTGGACTGAAGTCGCTGATACAATTGGACAAGTGCAAGTAGTGGGAAAATCGTCGACAATGCTACTATCTTCACTTTTGAGCTCACATTGGAACGACTATGACAAATCAACTACCATCACCGTAAGCTATGTCTGAACAATGGTGAAGAATATTGGTGAGCCCTCTCCCGAGAGATGGCTCCACAGAAATGGCTCCACAGAAGAAGATTGTATTTCGATTAAATTAACCATTTGACGAGTATACAGTTCGAACGGTAAGCTCCGCCCTGGTAGGATGGCATGTGGGTAGGGATATATACCATCCTGCCAGGTTCATCCGGTACTCCACCGATGTGAATGGGCATCGTGCAAGTAACTCCGTTTTGCAGGTCTGTATAAGAAGTTGGCAGGATGGCATGAGGGTAGGGATACGTGCCATCCTGCCAGGTAGAGCAGTCAGTTTAGCGCAGTTTGAGTTATCATCGCCCGAATGCAAGTGGGATGAAACCCGTGGCAGCCTCACTGCATCGGACTGAGCGCTTCTCCCAGAATGGCTTTGAATGGGACTGCTTCCGACCGAGCCATTTGCTAATCATTATTCCATCGAACTTATGCCCAGAGTGACTCGTTTTCGCGGCCTCGTTAAACCTGGGAGCCCTTTTTATGAGGGCCGAATTGTTAGGATAATTATGGGCCTGTTTTCGAAGTCATCTTCCTCTGTTTCGCAGTCCGACGTACTGGACGCGCTACGCACCGTCATCGACCCCGATATTCACCGCGATGTTGTCAGCCTTGGCATGATCAAGGATGTGATGATCGATGGGAAGACCGTGCATTTTACATTCGAACTTACGACGCCGTCGTGTCCGATCAAGGGCGAGTTGGAGCGGCAGGCTACGCAGGCTGTCGAGGCGGTTGCCGGTGCGGGGAATGTGCATGTGAAGATGACCGCCCGTGTGCCGCAAGGTCCGCAGAATTCGTCCGGTGAGATTTTGCGCGGGGTGAAGAATACGATTGCGGTGGCCTCTGGTAAGGGCGGCGTGGGTAAGTCAACGGTGGCAGCGAATCTTGCGGTGCAGCTTGCCCGTGATGGCGCGAAAGTCGGGCTGCTGGACGCGGATATTTATGGTCCGAGCATTCCGCTGATGTTCGGACTGCAGAACGCCAAGCCCGCTGCCAAGCAAGTCACCGAGACGAAGGTGATGATGGTGCCGCTCGAAGCCGAGGGCATTAAGATCATGTCGATCGGCTTTCTGGTCGATCCCGATACGGCGGTGGTCTGGCGTGGCCCGATGGCTTCCGGCGCGCTGAAGCAGTTCATCACCGATGTCGATTGGGGTGAGCTGGATTATCTGATTTTCGATCTTCCGCCCGGGACTGGTGATATTCAGCTTACGCTCGTGCAGTCGATTTCCCTGACCGGCGCGCTGATCGTTACGACGCCGCAGGACATCGCGCTGGCGGATGCAACCAAGGGTATCCGGATGTTCGAGAAGGTGCATGTGCCGGTGCTCGGCATTGTTGAGAACATGAGCTATTTCATCTGCGGACATTGCGGCGAGCGCGAGGAAATATTTGCGCACGGCGGTGGACGTACTGCCGCAGCCAGTTTTGGTGTCCCCTTCTTAGGGGAGCTTCCGATCAACACCGCCATTCGCATTGGTTCGGATACGGGACACCCGATTGTGGCAACGGCACCGGATTCTCCGTCGGGCAAGGCCTTCTCGGAGATTGCTTCCGCGATGGCACGTCAGGTTTCGATTCTGTCATTCGCGCCGGATAATCAGATGGTGCAGATCGATATTTAGTATTTTTGTTAGCTGTCATTCCCGCGAAAACGGGAATCCAGACCCCGATGGTCTAGCACTAATTGGAACCTGGATTCCCGCATCCGCGGGAATGACAAGATGAGGAATTTTGTCGCGTTCTTAGTTAAGTAGTCGGCTGAAGTCTTGGCAATCATCGCAGAAATATCGCGCAACGGGCAGAGCGCAGTTATCGAGGACATTGAGGTGCGCGTCCGTCGTGCGCTGGATCATGTTCGGCCCTATCTGCATGTCGATGGCGGCAGCGTGGAACTTGTCCGGATCGACATGGAGTCGCACGTCGTGGAGGTCTGTCTTGTTGGTGCATGTAGGACGTGTTCGATGGCTTCGATGACCTTACGTGCGGGTATAGAGCGAGCTATTTTGCATGATGCTCCGGAGATTCGCCGGGTCGAGGCCGTCTCCAGGCCGGAGATCGAGCAGCTTTATGAGCTTAAGTATCGGCACCACTAAAGCGGTAATTTGAGCTTTTTTGCCAGTTGGTGTGTTATATTTGTGCTTCGAATCTTCAACTCTGTTCTCGTAGAAGAATCGTCAGTCTTTCAATTCGTTAGAACCCAGGTTCAAACATGATCGTCGATCTCGCAACGCAGTTATGGCCCCGCACTTCTACCCGCTTCGATACGGGCAGAATGTCAACCGTTGAAACCCTTCCCGAAATAGACTTCTTCGGCGAGACCGATACACTGCTCGGAGTTCTCTCTCGCGTGGTGCTCTATAACGACCATCATCATTCTTTTGATGAGGTGATTCATCAGGTAAGCAAAGCCACCGGCTGCTCACGCGATGAGGCCGAGGGAATTGCGTGGGAAGTTCACACACGCGGACACGCACTCGTGTTTGAAGGGGAGCTGATCGATTGCCTCAGCGTGAGTTCGGTGCTGGAAGAGATCGCACTGAATACACAGGTGATGACCTGAGTCAGCCTCAGACCGATCCCGAAAGAGAATACGAGTAGGATTCTGTCTCGAATCCAAGCGAGCGATAGACCCGAATGGAGGAATTGTCCTTGTCGGTCACAATCACCTGCGTGTGATTTGGAAATTCTTCCAGACCAACAAGCGCCGATTCATAGATGAGCGTCGAAGCAATTCCCTTCCTTTGATGAGCAGGGATGACTGCGATTTCCTGATAGCGAAGAAGCCCATCGCCTTCGAATATTCCCAGGCTGCCTACAAGTTCTCCGGCGAGGAATGCGCCGTACCAATGTCCGCCACCTTTCGCGACCATTTCTTTGTACTGCTTATTCCTGCGCGATGCAAAGATGTGATAGTTGGGATTGTTGGCTTCGGCACCAAAACACGCGACGTCGAGCGCGAGCACTGCATCCCAATCTGAGTCCGAATCGTCGAGTTGCAGCACTTCGATCTCAGAGTTGTAGAAATTCGGTTGTTCCAATTCTCGTAGGGTGAGGACATCCATTGATCGGAACTTCCATCCGTCGGCTTCATACGCTTGAAGAGTGGAGGGATCGAGAGCAGGGCCATCCCAGAGCAACATTCGATGAGGCGTCAATTGATGGGGACCAATACACGTTGCATGAATCTCTCGCCAGTGTGCAACTCCCTCCGCTTGTGGTGGTCCATGCAGCACGAGCACATGCCCCCAGCGCCAGGCTGGGTTCGATGGTGTGGTGATAACATGAGCATCACCGATGTCCTCAACTCTGCTGAATTCTTCCCAGAAGATGAACTCTGATTGAAGGAAAAGTCCGGAAGGTCGCCATTCATTCATGGGGCGATAAACGCGGAGATATTAAAGAATGGTGCTAATCTGAATTGGGAATGCGCAACCAAGAGAGCTATGATTGAACATTATGACCTCTTTGGTGTTCTTAGCACCCTATGACTTCCAAAGAAATCCGCCAGAGCTTTATCGAGTTTTTCCGTGCGCGCGGCCATGAGATCGTGCCAAGCGCGCCAGTAATTCCCCATGGTGATAAGACGTTGCTCTTCACGAATGCCGGAATGAACCAGTTCAAGGATGTTTTCCTCGGTGAAGGCTCGCGCGCCTATACTCGTGCCGCCGACACGCAGAAGGTCATCCGCGTTTCCGGCAAGCACAATGATCTCGAAGAGGTGGGGCATGACACCTACCATCACACCTTCTTCGAGATGCTGGGAAATTGGTCTTTCGGCGATTACTACAAGAAGGAAGCCATCGGCTGGGCGTGGGAGCTTCTGACCAAAGTGTGGGGGCTCGATAAATCCCGCCTCTATGCAACCTTCTACGACACCGACGAAGAGACCGCCGAGTTGTGGCGAACAGTCACGGACATAGACCATTCCCACATCCTCCGCTTCGGCGCGAAGGATAACTTTTGGGAGATGGGCGAGACAGGCCCGTGCGGTCCTTGTTCGGAGATTCACTACGACCACACGCCAGACAAGAGCGGCGGCGCACTGGTGAACGCTGGTGTGCCTGAAGTCATCGAGATCTGGAATCTCGTCTTCATCCAGTACAATCGCGGTGCCGATGGCACGCTCACGGATTTGCCGATGAAGCATGTCGATACCGGGATGGGCTTCGAACGCGCGTGCGCCGTGCTGCAAGGTAAGCCTTCGAACTATGATACGGACGTATTCTCTCCCTATATCAACAGGGTTGCACAGCTTTCGAACAAGCGTTACGGAGAGTCCGACCGCGATGATATTGCTATGCGTGTTATCGCCGATCACGTTCGAACATTAACAGCGGCGATTGCCGATGGAGCGCTTCCAGGTAACGACGGTCGTGGCTACGTTCTGCGCCGCATTCTTCGTCGTGCTGCAAGATATGGTAGAAATCTTGGATTCAAAGAGCCTTTCTTGTTTGTGCTCTCGGGCGTTGTTGCCGAACAGATGGGTCACGTCTTCCCCGAGATGCGCGACAGACTCGACCTCGTGCAGAAAGTGATTCGCGCTGAGGAAGAGAGCTTTAATGTCACGCTCGATCGCGGACTCCAACTCTTCGAAGAGATCGCAATTCTAGCCGAAGGTTCTGAATCACCTACCATCTCGGGTGAGCACGCGTTCAAACTGTACGACACCTTTGGCTTCCCGATCGACCTCACGCAGGTTCTCGCACGCGAGCGTGGCCTTTCCGTCGAAATGGATCGCTTCGAAGCGCTTCTCCAAGAACAAAAGGATCGCTCGCTGCGCGTTCATGCTTCGAAAAAGCAAGTGATTACAGCGACAACGGAGCTATCTGATGTTGAGTCGTTATTCACCGGATACGAAGCATTCGAGGATACAGGGCGCACACTTGTCGTTGAAGGCAATACCGTTATTTTGAATCGCACGCCATTCTATGCTGAGTCCGGCGGACAAGTTTCAGACACGGGCGTTCTCATCATTGATGGCAACCCGCATCGTGTGAAGGATGTCCGCAAAGCCGGATCAGCAATTGCACATATTCTTGAAGAGGAGACCATCGTCGCTGGCGAAGGCGCAGTCACTCATGCCTCCATCGACAGGCCGCGCCGCATCGACATCATGCGCAATCACTCAGCGACGCATCTCATGCACTCCGCGCTTCGCAAAGTGCTGGGCGAGCATGTGCATCAGTCCGGTTCGCTTGTGACGGAGAATCACCTGCGCTTCGATTTCAGTCACTATCAAAAAGTGACGAACGAGGAGCTTCGCGAGATCGAAGCAATGGTCAACGAGAAGATTCGCGAGTCCATCCGGCTCATCCACCATCGCAACATCCCCTTCGATGAAGCGACCAAGATGGGCGCGCTCATGTTTTTCGGTGATAAGTATGGTGCGAAAGTGAACGTGGTTGATTTCGGCCCGTTCTCCCGCGAGTTCTGCGGTGGTACGCACATTGCAAACACGGCGGAGATCGGGCTCTTCAAGTTCGTGAGCGAAGGCAGTATTGCGAGCGGCGTGCGGCGCGTGGAAGCGGTGACGGGCCGTGGTGTTGAGGGCTGGTTGCTTGAACAGGAAACGAAACACTCCGAACTCAGCCGTGAGTACGAAACGCTACAAACGGAAAAGCAACGATTAGAGAAAGAACTTACCAAACTCCGCCTCGAAGGCCGCCGTGAGGAAATGAAACGTCTCGTTGCTGCGTCGAAACCAATCGCGGGTACCAACGTCAACCTTATTACTGCTGAGATCGCCGTTCGGGATGCCGACGAACTTAAATCGCTCGGCGAAATGATGCTCTCTGAGCTTAAGTCCGCCACTGTCGCCGTACTTGGCGCGAAGCTTGCAGATGATAAGGTGTCACTGATGGCAATGGTGACCGATGATCTTATCAAAGAGAAGAAGATCCAGGCCGGTAAGCTTGTTGGTCGCGTTGCAGAGATCGTTGGTGGCAAAGGCGGCGGCAGGCCTCAGATCGCACAGGCCGGTGGGAAGTTACCCGAGCGGCTTGGCGAAGCACTAACAAGTGTTGAAGCCATCGTCAAAGAGGGTTTGGCCTAATCGAATAACCCGCGGTCGTCGCAAGCGATGTGGAATGCTGATAATTGTTTAGCGTGCTTAAGTATCTGAAAAATCTTTCCTTTGGTGATTGGTGCCAGGCGGTATCACCGTTTGGTGTCGTCCTACTTGCGCTCATGCTGCATACGGGCGCGCAGGGTGTCGTGCGAGGGCCGATGTCGCTCAAGAAGACGCTTGCAAGCGAGCCGTATGTGGATACTTCCGCGTACCCGATGCACCCGTCTTTCAAGGGGTGGAGCGGCGACACCTCGCGCGCACTCAACGCACTTCGCGCCGAGCTGAACGAGATCTTTTCCGAGCGCGAATTTCGCAATGTTATTGCCAGTGCGAAAATCGTCTTCTTCGATACGAACAATTTCGTGCATGATGTTTATTCGCACAACGCGAACGAAGCCATCATGCCGGCATCTGTTGAGAAGCTCTTCACATCCTCCTCAACGATCTGGGCTCTCGGTTCGAAGTATGCTTTCACGACAAAGATCGACCTAGCGCCGGGTGCGTCCATCCAAGGCACGAAGGTGATCGGCAATGTCTATCTGCGACCCAGTGGCGATCCAACACTTCGCTCCTCCGATCTGGATCTTCTGACAGAGCAACTCCGCGCCAAAGGTATAACCGCTATCCAAGGCGATATCATCAGTGATCTTGATGGCGAAAGCAGCCTCAGCAGCGAGGCGAAGGCATTCATTGCCGAACACGACGCACCGACACACGTGACGGTTCGCGATTCGATAGTTGGCGAAAATGGACTGATGGTCAGCGCCGATACTGCCGCCAACTCGGACTCCAGCGCCGATGAAGAAGATGAGGATACACAGGCCGGTGCTCTTTCCATGTTCCCAAACTTTGCACTCGATAGAAACATCGTTACCGTTACGGTTAGTGCAGGTGTGACGAAAGGCTCACCTCTTAGCGTGAGAGTCTATCCTCCAATTTCGACGGTGGTCATTTCAAATCATGGATCATCCAGTGCACCTGCAGCCGTACGAGTCAAGAAGATTGGGCGCGGTCGTCACAAGCGAACAGTACGAACCGTTGTGCGCGGCACGATGACGCTCCATGTGAGTTCGACGGGCGAGCCGATGGATCCGCAGCAGACCGTTTATATATCAGGTCAGCTTCCAGCGCGCCAGCAGCGTACCTACCGCTTCCCGTTGCGCAACGTACCGCTCGCAATGGCAGCAGTAATGAGGTGGCGGTTGCAGCAAGGTGGCATCGCTGTCTCAGGAAGACCCCGTGTGGAGCGGGCGTCCACGCCCGCTGTAGAACAGCCGTCCTCGGCTCTTCAAACCCTCGCATTAAAGCAGACAAGCCTGCTCGATCTTCTCGAACAAATGAATAAGCGGAGCGATAACTACCTCGCCGAGTGCATGTTCCACAAGCTCTCCTCGATCGTGCAAGTGGCCGCAACTGCGCCCGAGGAACGCGCACGCAAACTCATGCGCTCGTGGCTTCAGGTTTGTAACGTCGATGGCAACTCCTGCACATTCATTGATGGCTCCGGTTTATCGCATATGAATCGTACTTCTGCGCAATCCGTCGTAGATTTACTGACCGCAATTCGCCAGCAAGGAATGTTCGAATTGTTCTCACACACGCTTTCCGTTGCTGGTTATGATGGTACGCTTCGACATAGAATGATTGGAACACCTGCCCAGTACAACGCTCATGGCAAGACAGGCACTCTCAATGGCGTCACCGCACTTGCTGGTTACGTCCTCACGGCAGATGGACAGCTTGCAGCATATTTTATCACGATGCAGAAATTTCGCGGCGGTGCGGCCATTTACAAGCGCGATCAAAATGAGATCGTGGAGGCACTTGCAAGCTTTAAGTATGATGATTATGTGAAACCGATTCCGGTACCGGAACCGGGAGCTATCGGTAAAGTCGGGCGTTCAAAGTAACCGCCTAATCCGATTCACTTAACAGCACTTTTTGCTTTCGCCCGTCCCACCATCGCATTCAACGAATCCGCCAAATCCGCACCAGCATCATAAACAGCGCACTGAAGCGCGCTGAGTTGCTCATCCTCTGTTAGTTTGTGATACCGATCCTTCGTAATCGCAGGCCCCGAAGTTGAGACAGTATCCTGCACGGATCCACAATACCGCAACGGAACTTCCAGCGTTCTGTCTTCATCGAACACCACGTTGCCCGATGCTGTATGTGTGATCTTTAGCGTTTCCTTCACCCGCACATTCGATCCTGAATCCGTTGGGTTGAAATCACACAAAGCTATATGTGTGTCAACGAGGAATCGCGAATCATCAGGCATTTCTACTGGCTTGATCCACAATCTGTCCTCAAGTTCGGCGGAGAGCCCGTTCGAGAAATAGACGGGCAAAGACGCGTCGTCCCCGAACGGAATTGGCCAGTGACGAAATGGCAGCGAGAGTAATGCGAAGAAGAGCTTCGCCCATATCGTTGTGGAGTCATCGTCGCTCGAAGAGTCGTCCGACCCCTGAGATGGATGATCGATGTTCGCTGTGAAGTACATCGGTGCACCCTTGAGATCGTATTGGTCGAGATGATTGGTCGTCCCACACGCGGAGACGACCATCAAACACACTCCGATCCACGATTGCCGCAGTCGTCTCACTCCGAGAACCAGCAATACTTCATTTCCAACTGATACATCGCGTTCGATGGAAAATCCCGAACGTTCGGCTGGAGCACATGGTAGTCCTCATCATAATACAGCACAACCATCGGTGCATCCTGAATGGCGATGTTCTCCGCCTCAGCAAAGAGTTGTAGGACTTTCGCGTGATCCGTCTCGGCAATCGCTGCGGCGAAGAGACGGTCGAACTCGGGATTGTTATAGCGCGTCGAGTTAATAGTGCTTGGACCCGATGGTGGAATATTCTTGCCGTAGAGAAGATTCAGGAAATTCTCAGGATCAGGATAATCTGCAATCCAGCCTAAACGGAAGAACGGAGCCTTGCCATCATCAATACGAGGTGTGAGTTGCGAGAACTCGAGCATCTGCAAGTTTACCGTGATGCCGAGATTCTCCTTAATCTGGGATTGCACCGCTTCCGCAACCTCTGTGTTTCGTCCACCGCCAGCGTTGAGATACAGCGTTAACTCGGGCAGCGTCCCTCCCAACTCCTTCTTCGCCATCGCTAACTCGGCAAGCGCGCTATCTGGATTAAACGAGAATCCATGCACCCGATCCACAGGATACCCCGGCATTGCCGGCGGCACGATCCCGTGGTTGCCCGGTCCCGCGGCTTGGTCCTTCAAGATGTACTTAATGATCTTCTCGCGGTCCACAGCGAACGCAATTGCGCGGCGCAGATGCCTATTATTCACGCCGGGATTCGTCGTATTAAATCCGTAGAACTGCACAGCCATGGCGGGCAAATGCACGATGTGGTACTTTTTGTACTTCCCCTTTGCTTCTTTGTGCTCATCGACGACATCATGGAAAAACTCATTCGGGATGCGATATACATGGTCGAGCTTGCCCGCCATGAATTGCTGCAACTCCACTTTGTTATCGAGGATGAACGACACTTGCAACGTATCCAGATATGGAAGCTGGTTTCCATCTGCATCATGCCGCCAGTAGGTAGGATTGCGAACAAGCGTGCAATGCTGCGCTTGCTTGTATTCTACGAACCGGAATGCTCCCGTTCCGACAGGATGAAATACAAAATCGCGACCGTACTTCTCAACCGCCTCATGCGGATAGATGAACGCAAACCCGACTGCGGGATAATTCAGGAATGGGGAGAATGGCTTCTCCAATGTGATGACCACCGTCGAGTCATTCGGTGCCTGCAACCCGGGCAGGCCACCGGGTGGCAATTTATTACTTGTGTAGTACGCGAGCCCACCCTTGATGTACTTGAAGTACGGCTCCGCGCCGGTGTTCGTCGTGCGATCGAGTGCGCGAGTGTAGCAATATACCACGTCAGACGAAGTGAACTTCCGTCCCTTGCCATTCGGGAAGCAGGGGTCGTCATGGAAAGTGACATCGCTTCGCAGATGGAATGTGTAGGTGAGACCATCAGGCGAAATCTCCGGCATCGCGGAGAGCGCGGGGATGAGATGCAGTCCCGAATCGAATTCGAGCAAACGATCGTACACGTTCTCACCGATCTGAACCGAGGTTTGATCGTTCATCTGCACAGGATCGAACGAGCGCAGATCCGCGCTCTCATTCACACGGAATGTCCCACCGAGCTTCTTCCCACCCTTGCCTTCGCGGAGCGAATGCTGGAGATCGCCGCGATGTCCGCATGAGGCAACGAAGAGAACTGCGAAAACACCAATACCGAGAAATCCAAGTTTTGAAATCATGCCGTTCGAACGCCTGTCAGGATAAGATAATTGCCTCTGCTTCGATCTCCACCAGCATCGCTGGGTCGATCAATCGCACCACTTCCACCATGCTCGTTGCTGGTCGAATGTCCCGGAAGAACTCCCCATGCACTCGCCCAATCGCTTCCCAATCGCGAGTGATGTCGATGACGAACATTCGAGTCCGAACTACATCCGCGAGTGTACCACCAAGCGCAAGCAGCGCTTTTTCCATATTACGAATACACTGCGTGGCCTGTGCAGAAGCATCGCCAGCACCGATGACATTGCCCGAATCATCCGTTGCGGTAGTCCCAGAAACATGAATGATATTGCCGACGCGAACAGCGCGTGAGTATCCCACAATTGGCTCCCAGGTTGTTCCACTAGAGTAATGTTGTCGAGACTCGCTCATGATTTATTGACCTCTTTCTCCTCATACAAATTGAATACAAATCCGAATGGATCGCGGACGTAATTGGGCTTACCGGGCCCGTCCCATCGTAGAACAGTGCAGCCCTTCGCTTCCAAGTCGGCTCGCGCTGCATCTAAATCAGAAACATAGAATTCGAAAATCGGGCCGGGAATAGAAGTGTCTTCATCGAAGTAGATGTGAAAGTTGTCGGACTTTAGATGTGAGTATGTGGACGTACTGTTACCTTCCTCCATTCCCATGACATCCTTGTAGAATGCGGTCGCTTCCTTCCATTGTCCGGTCGGGAAGTTGACGTTACCGGAGAATTTGTATTTCATGCCACGAAAATACGACGACTTTTCACGACGGGTTAGAAATATTTCGGGAAGAGGAATTCTATCAACCGCGTTTGGATGCCATCGCTTTCCTTAACATTACATGGACCTGCAACCAACCCTCACCGGCGACCTCCTCCTCCTCCGGCCCCTAAGACATGAGGATTTCGAGGCGCTATATCTCGCCGCGTCCGATCCGCTCATTTGGGAGCTACATCCCCAGCAGGACAGATACACGCGTCCTGTTTTTCAGAAGTATTTTGACAGCGGCATCGAATTGAAGGGCGCCTTCGCCATCATCGACCGCAAGACGGGAGAGATCATCGGTAGCTCGCGATACCATGACTACGATCCAGTTGGGAAGAGTGTCGAGATCGGATACACGTTCCTCACGCGCGCGTATTGGGGCGGCGAGTACAACCGCGAGTTAAAGGGGTTGATGCTGGAACACGCTTACAAATGGGTTGACGTTGCTCGCTTCTTCATCGGTGGGAATAACTTTCGCTCCCAACGGGCTGTCGAGAAGATCGGCGCAATTCGCGTGGGTTCCAAATCCGATGAGAGGGGTGTCACGCTTCAGTACAATCTCCCGCGCGAACTGGCGGATTCGATTCTCAAGATGTGACCTACTTCTTAAATCGCTCGGCCCATTCCTTAAGCGATGCCATGAACGTCGTGAGAATCTTGCGCGTCATTTCATCGGTCAGCTTGCCCGTCTCATCGAATTTCTCATGCGCTTTTGCGATCATCACTTCCGGCTTGTTCATCGGATAAAGATTGACAAACACGCACACCTGCCGCAGGTGATATTGCGCCCGAGCACCTCCCAACAGCCCGGTCGATGCGGTGATGATCCCGCACGGCTTCCCATTGAATGGATTGTCCGCTGGTGGTCGCGAAGCCCAGTCGATCGCGTTTTTTAACACACCCGGCAGTGAGTAATTGTATTCCGGGGTTACAAAAAGAATCGCATCGGCCGCACGAATTTGAGTCTTGAGTCGAGTCACGGAGGCCGGGTCGCCAGCATCCTGCATGTCCTGATTGTAGAGCGGAAGATCGGATATGTCCGCGATCTCGAACGTCATGTCCGGCGGCGCAAGCTCCATGGCGGCATTCAGCGCTTTGCGGTTGAATGATTCAGTGCGGAGGCTTCCGAGAATTGCGAGGATGTGCATGATAGGTGGTGAGTAGCGAATAGTCAATTACTATTGAAAAGTAACGAGCAGCGATTGGATTAGGTGCTATATCAAGTGTACTCACTCGTTACCCGTTACTCGATACTCGTTACGATGCTATCCCAGATCGAACAGCAGAAACTCCGCTCGTTCATCGGATGGGTTGGTTATGGCGATCTCGGCTTCGTTCTCGATGGCGATGCTGTCGCCCGCGGTTAGCGTTTCGCCGTTGACGACGATGCCTCCGAGAGCCACTTGCAGGAAGCCACCGCGTCCCGCATCGAACGAATGCCTTACGGATGCACCCGTATCCATCAAACTTGCATACACCTTAGCATCCTGATTGATAGTGACGGAGCCATCGTTCCCGTCGGGAGAGGCAACAAGACGGAGTGCATTTAGCCGCTGCTCCACCGGGAAATTCTTCTGCTCATAGCTCGGTGCGATTCCACGTCGGTTCGGCAGAATCCAAATTTGAAGCAGATGCACCGGCTCCGTTTCGGACGGGTTCGCCTCGCTGTGAAACACGCCTGTGCCGGCGCTCATGCGCTGCACATCACCGGGACGAATCACATCGCCATTCCCCATCGAATCGCGATGCTCCAGCGCACCAGACATGATATAGGTAATGATCTCCATATCCCGGTGCGGATGCATCCCGAAGCCCTGACCAGCTGCAACGCGGTCATCATTGATCACACGGAGCGTGCGAAAGTGCATGTGCGCCGGATCGTGATAATCCGCAAAGGAAAAGGTGTGGTACGTGTTCAGCCAGCCATGATCAAAATGGCCGCGCTCTTCGGAAGGTCGTTTTGTAAGCATAAAAATAGTTGTCTTCCCGTACAACAATGCGGCGTTCCCCCGGCATTCCCTGGCAAGGTGGGGAATGAGTGTTGGGAGTCGGATGGTTATACCTGCCAATTACAGAGTTGATCTTTAATTATGAGAAAGCTGTCTTCGATCTTTTTACGCACAGCACTGGTGGTGCTCTTGCTGCCGTCTTTCTCGAAGTCGGTTCTATCCCAAGGCAGCTGGGCTGCCGATTCCTCTATTGGGTTCTTCCCGCGTATGGGACATACCGCGACGGTCATCGGGGGCAAAATTTATGTGATTGGAGGTCGTTTTGGTAGTCCTGCTGATACCGTACAGTTATTTGATCCCGAAACGCACACTTGGACGTCATTGGCAACTCTGGGTAAATTCACGTCCCGGCAAGGTCACACTTCAAGTGTGGTCAATGGAAAGATATACGTGATAGGTGGCGACAGCGGAAAATGGTCACCATCTGGTGGACTCGTTAACTCAGTTGAAGTTTTTGACCCTTCGACAAATTCCTGGAGCACTCCGCAGACCAAGGGGACCTTCATTAACAGACATTGGCATACTTCTGAAGTAGTTGGCGGCAAAATCTATGTCATCGGAGGATATGGAGACACAAGCATTCTTGGCGCAATCCAGGTGTTCGACCCCACAACAGACGAATGGCAGACGCCCTCAACTAGTGGGACGTTTACTGCTCGGTACGGCTTGGGCTCAGGGGTAATAGACGGAAAAATATTCGCTCTCGGTGGCGCGGATAAAGATAGCAATATCGGGATTGTTCAAGTCTTTGATCCCATGACGAGCACGTGGAGTACTCTCGAAACAACAGGGACGTTTACACCGCGATCTGGTTTTGCCTCAAGTGTACTCAATAATCGTATTTATGTATTTGGAGGACTTATTCCGCCTTGGGGATGGACTAGTCTTGTAGAGGTCTTAGACTGCTACTCGAACCAATGGAGTTCCCCTGCCAGGAGTGGCCACTTCTCACCACGCTCCGGGTTGACTGCATCCTCCTTAAATGGCGAGATCTATGCCCTTGGCGGATTGATGTGTGACGTGGTTCCAAATTGTGTAGTCAACACAAATGAGGTCTTCACCCCCGGCCCGCTTGAAGTAGCAATACCGGCTGCCACCACCATTTCTCTCTCTCCCAACCCCACAAGCGGCCCCATCACCATCTCTGGTCTTCCCAATACTGCCTCAAGCCTTTCCATTTTGAACCTCCTCGGCGAATCCATTCTCTCATTGTCGAACTCAGGTGCGGCGAGATTAACCCTCGATCTCTCAAAACTTCCCCCCAGTTTTTACTATCTCAAAGTGCAGTCCAGCGAAGGAACCCAACTCCAGAAGCTTTTGAAAAAGTAACGCCTTCGCACAGGGAGGTGTGGGTGGAATTATTTCCCGGAACACGGGCTTGGTATCTGACGGTATGCCCCACGTTTGCCGCTTGTCACTAAAATAATCACACCATGAAAAATCACTACACTACCCGCACACCCGGGATCGTGCTCTTCGCAGCCATCGCACTTCTGTTTGCATCGAATGCCTTTGCTAGTTTTAACGCCTATCTCGATTTCAAAGATGAGAAGACCGGCAAAGTCACCAAAGTCAAATTGGCACAGGATGGATCGTTCGAGTCGCCGGTAATGCCAGCAGGGACGTACATTTGCAGCTGGTCATTCGGCACATCGAATCAAACGACCGTCGGCAGCGGCGGCATGAGTTCGGGCCGCGCTGTAGGTACCTTTAGCGATGGTACGTCGGCAACCCAGTCAGTGTCACCCGCGGCTGCCACCCTAACCTACACCGTCCAAGCACCTCGCGAATCCAGTTCCGGCATGGCAAGTGGTAAACGTCAACACCAACCGGTCACTGTCAGCAAGAGTATCGACAAGGCCTCGCCGAATCTCTTCAACTTCGAGAAGATCACCATTGACAATGGCGATAAGATCAGCGGGAAGCTCGAACTGCAGGATGCTGCAGGTAAGGCCTGCTCAATTGCAGCTGTTGCCGGGTATGACGTGAAGTCCGTGAAGAAGTAAAGCAAGCAGAACGCATTTCAGTACAGAGCCGGGCAACCCCCGGCTTTTGTCTTCTGTGCGAGGCCGGAATTCTCCAATCACTGAGTTCCCGATGTACTCAACCCAAATACAAAGAGGCCCACGAGGGACCTCTTTTAAAAAACTATTTTGATAATTTGCTTAAGCCGCGACCTTCGCCTTGTTGATCGAGCGAGCGAGCTGCGACTTCTTATTCGCCGCGTAATTCTTGTGGACGAGTCCCTTAGCCGCAAGCTTATCGAGCTTGCTCTGGAGTGCCTGAAGCTGATCGCCAGAGGTCGTCGCCGTGGCGTCGAACGTCTTGAAAAGTTTGCGTAATTCTACTTTTTGGCCCTTATTAGCGATGCGGCGCTTCTCGGAGAGCCTTACGCGGCGGACTGCGCCTTTATGTCTTGGCATGAGCTGTTTCTATTCTGCGATTCCAAAATCCTCGATGGGCACATTGCCCAGCTTCTTATTGAGTGCCGAGTAACGACGTACACCCACGGTTTAGTTCGTGGAAAATAGGATTCCCGGCCACTTCCTATGTCTTCAGCTTCTTCTTCTTTGCCGCTGGAAAAAGCACGTTATTCAGGATCAAACGGTATCCCGGCGAATTCTTGTGCAATTTCAGATCCGTCGCTGGATCCCCGACCTGATGCTGGTAATCCTCTGGGTCATGACCACCATAGAACGCGAAGAATCCTTTGCCGAAATTCGAGTAGAGATACCGCACCTGGCCGGCCCCTTCGCGCTCGGCAAGGATCGTCACACTCTTCTTCACAAACTGCTTGTGGAACATTGTCGTCTGACCCATGAAGCCCTTAATGACGTTAACATGGTCTTGCGTCAGCATGGTCGGCACGGGATCATATTTAGCGGAGAACTCGAACAGTGTAAAGTAATCATTGTCCCGCGCGCCGATCTCACTCGGCTGCACATCAATGTCGCTATACTCATAGACGAAGGGGTTCGGGTCGACCTTAAAATTCTCAAATGCAAAGCATTTCGAATAATCCAGCTTCTTCTGATAACTCGGATCGACCGGATCACCATCGAAGACCTGATCGCAGATGTCATCGTTCTCCGCCGAAAGGGCAATGTCATACGAATCTGTCGCGGAGCACATCGCGAACATGAACCCACCCGCACCGACGAACTCCTTGATCTTTCTCGCTACCGCTTTCTTTTCCTCGCTGACTTTCGCAAAGCCCAACTTCTTTGCTTCCGCCTCCAGTTGCCGCACCTGCGCCTGATACCACGGGGCAGTGCTATAACTACCAAAGAACTTCCCATACTGCCCGGTGAAGTCCTCGTGATGCAAATGCAGCCAGTCATAGCTCTTTAGCTTGTCGCCGATCACTTCATCATCCCACACTTTTTCGTACGGCACCTCGGCATACTCCAGTACCAGCGTAACGGCATCGTCCCACGGCTGAAACCCTGGGGGCACATAGACCGCGATCTTCGGCGGCTTCTCCAACTTAACCACATCCATGTTCTTTGCCTCCGACTGAACAAGAGAATAGATCGAATTCGCCGCTGCTGCATCGATCGTCTCGAACGAAACGCCACGTATCCGACACTCGGCGGCCAGCAGATCGGAGTAATCCGCCATGAAACTGCCACCGCGATAATTCAGCAGCCAGTCAACAGCGGTCGCATGTTGCAGCGCCCAAAAGGTAATGCCGTATGCCTTGAGATGATCGGTCTGATCCAGATCCATCGGGATTAGCAGCTTTTGCTGCGCACGAACAGCCACGGGCGAGACCAGCGCCGTGGAAGTAATTAACGAGAAGAGAAGGATACGTAAGAATTTCATCTGCTTCAAAACCGGTATTGACCACAAAGTATTACTCTGACGACAGCCAGTCACCTCCGGTTTCATCCTATTAATTCGTACCACCACCCCGCCAAACCTTCTCGCACCCGAACCTGCTACCTTTTTTGCATTCGAAAATTCATAAAGGCACCATTTTCTTGAAAACGGGTGCCCCTATTCTCTCAATTGTGTTTTCATTTAATGAACGCCCACTCCTTTCTGTCATTCCCGCGGATGGGGGAATCCAGTTCCAGCATGAATAAGTGCCCAATTGAAAGCAGGTGCCCATAGCCCATCCTACAACATAACATATCCAAAACCCAAAGTCAAGAGTGTTCAGAACATTTTCTGAATTTCGCTTCCTTGCGTGGCTCGGCGCTTCCTCGCCCGGGATCCAATATTCTGAACCGAACTCAGTGCGTAGACGTGAACTGCCCACAGCCTAGCTGAATGCGATGGATGATGGAACGGAGGTGCAGCGAAAAATAACTTAGCCGTTACGATTTCAGGGGCTGCGCTGCCGCTCTTTTCGCTGTTCGCGATGCTACGATCGCCCCGGCAACCGTGCCCGCGAGTGTCGGGAGCAGAAATCTCGGACCCTGTGACAGGATCACTTCCTGCTTCTCCACTGCAATCATGATCAAGACCACAACCACCGGAATGCTATCAAGAGCCAGCATGATACGCCAGTCCTTGCTAAGAGCATCGGCATGGCCTCGGGAAAGCAGTAGTTGGCAGGCGAAGAAGTAGAGCAACAGTACAACAGCCATCGCATCAAGCCCGGCCGACTCTCCCACGAACATCCCCACGAGAAATGAACCAACACCAAGTAAAAACGCAATCCACGTTTTACCCATTTCTTCCTGCTATTTATTTGAGCACCGGCATCAAAAACACCTCGCGAATGCGCTCGGTGCCCATTTGAACGAGTGTGTCCTCGCCCCGCGTGGTTAGGCGTCTCCGCCCGACATCTACGTTCATCTTTTACCTTTTTCCCCAAGGGGCGGTGTAAAACGAGCGGCAATAGGTACTTCGTCCTTCCAGGACTCCACCCCGTCTCGCTTCCAGCACCCTGCATTCCGCTGCGCTACATGCATGGCTGCGAGCACGCCGTCGCTCCGCGACTCGATACCGCGGTGATCTGTACGTCGCTCTCGTGTCCCTTGGGCGCCTTGAAGAGCAGGGAGTAGCCCCGCTTCGAATTAAACGGCGGATCGAGATAGATGAGGTGAGCACTCTCCGAGGGGATGTAGTCTCAGAGAATGTGGAGATCGTCGCCGAAGTAGAGTTTGTTCACAGGGTGCAAATTTACGGAATAAGCTCTGCCGGGTTGTCATGCGCACTTATTGCACCCCCTAAAACGCATCCCCTCTGAGCTTCCTCGCTCGCTCGCGCGCGTCCGTGGTGAAGTTGGAGTTGGGATAGTGTGCGAGGAATTCCTCGTAGAGCTTCTGTGCTTTGGCTTTGTCGTGCAGTTCGCGCTCGACGATCTCCGCTTCGCGGAATGCTGCTTCGTCCAATAGTGGACTGGTGAGCATCGTCTCCTGCATCTTCGCCAGGGTTTGCGTTGCTTCTATTGCGCGGCTGAGCTTCACCAGCATCTCTGCGTGACGAAGCGTGGCGTCATCCGAGAGCGGGGAAGCCGCCATCAGCTGCGCTAGCGCCGCATAGCCCGAATCCGCCTCGGCATACTTGCGCGAATACTCGAGGAGAGCCGAGCGTGCGAAGATCCCGAGCGATCCGCGTCCGGCAACTGTGTTGTTCTCTTGAATCAGCGCGGAGAGCGCAATGGCATCGTTAGCAAAATCACTTCCGGCATCACTAGCAACCGCTTGTAGCTTCACGAGCGCGGTATCAAAATTCATCTGATAATAGTCACACAACGCACGCTCATAAAGGATATGGCTGCGGATCTCTCCGTCATTGGGCATTCGTCGAACCATCATTATCTGTTCGATCTTTTGCAGCCGTTGCTCTGCCAGCGGGAAGTTCTGAGCGGCGATCGCGATATCAACGAGTCCGAAGGCGGATGTCTTCGCATACTCCGTCAGTCCCATCGTAGAGTGCTCGAGCACGCTCTCGTAATCCTTTGTCGCTCTTCCCAGATCGAAGAGCTGATGGAATGCAAGATTGCCCGCGTGTGTCAGTGCTTCGAGCGGCAAGTCCATCATGCCCTGACCGGCGGGCTGCGTTGCCGCGTATGCCTCGAAATCTGAAGCGATTTGAAGCAGCGAATCCTTTGGCAATGTGCGCGAGAGATAATAACTCTCCGCAGTCTTCAGTGCTCCAAGCTCTGCCTGCCCGATGAAGAAACGTTGTTGCGGAGCGTTGCCCGTCTTGAACCGCGCTATCGCTTGACGATATGCCTCCACAGCGACATCCAGCGCCCCTTCGCTGCGCACGCGGTCTGCGAATTGCAGCAGCTCGAATCCCTGCCCGGTACGATCGGCCTGACCAGACTGGTCATCTAGCTTGAGCATCGTAGCAAGCGACTTCGTGTAGTCTTTCTTCTCCGCATACAACCAGGAGAGCAACCGCATGTTCGCGCGCACGGGTCCAGCAGCAAGAATGACCTTCTCCAGCGCTGTGAGTACGGTCGTACGTGAAAGTGAATCGGTCATGTATTGCGCCAACTGTTGCTCGACCAACCCAAGATTGCCCTCATTCACCTTCAATAGATTCAGAAACTCCTGCGAAGCACGGTCGAAATTACCCAGCCGCAGATAGAGCCCTGCCATTTGGCTCGAACACATATCCGCATCCGCGCCCGCAAGCTTTCGCATCTGGTCAAGCACTTCCAGCGCATCCTGATTATAGGAGACATCCATCATCGCATAGACGATGGGGAAGAGCTGGGCACAATCTGTTGCACTGACAGCGTCCTGTGCTTTATGGAATGCATCAAGCGCTTGGGTGCGCTTGTTCATTCGTGCTTCGATCCGAGCATACGTAAGCAGTACATCGAGCGAGCCATCTTGCGCCAAACGATAGTTGACGATCTTCTCGGCCTCGTCATAGCGCTTGAGTTGCACGAGCGTCCTGGTGAGGCCATCGAAGACGATCTCGTCAGTTGGATTGGTATGATAGAGTATCTCGTAAATGCGGCACGCGTTCTGGATGTCACGCGTCTCTTCATAGACTTCCGCAAGCCGCATCTTTTGTTGATACTCCTGCGGATTCATGGGCGGCGCGTTTCGCTCATCATCTGGAGGTGTTTGTGCCACCGCAAGCTGAGTTATGCAGAGTAGCAGCACCGCAGCCACAATGCCTCGGCGGATGATCCTGCCCAAACGGTTATATGATGACCAATACATTGTTCGACCCCAAAAAAAACGACTTCGAAAAGAGAGAGGGATACGCCGCACCTTCTATGGAATGATTAGCGCGCAACCACCAGATGCTTTACTTCATGGCGCGCGCCACAATCATACGTGTACGTGTACATCCCGTTCGGCAGCGACGACGCATCGACCGCTATCGAATACGTACCCGGCGGTTGCTCGGCATCCACAAGATTGCGAACAATCTCCCCAACAGAATTATACAAGCGGACACGAACCTGTGACGACGGCTCCTCTGTCCCGCCAATGTAGTACGTGATCTCCGTGCTGGTCGTTACAGGGTTCGGCGTATTCTGTCGGATGCTGTTCGAGGCCGAGCCGCTGTTCACAAAGACAGGGTTGCAATTGTCCTTTACGCGGACCAGCCCGTTCATCACACGCATGATCGGCTCGAATCCGTTGCTGAACTTACTGCTGTCCACGCCGAGATAGGAAGAGTCGAGAACCTTAGCTAGGTTATTCACATGGAATTCCAACCGAAGCAAAACGCCCTTGCCTTTGAGCGCCCGTCCGCTCGAACCTGCCGTCACGTTCAGATGTCCGGGAGTGAGTATATTATGAACGATGGACCAATCGGGTGAAGGAAGCAGATCCCCATTCGTCACATTGATGAGATCGAGAACGTTCTTGTTGTAACGGATCGTCTCATGGAAACTCCAGACCGAGTCCAACGTGCTATCCGGACTCGAAAGAAGATCCTGTGTAACGATGATGCGCGTCCCAGCGGCACCCCAGTAGTTTCGTGAGAACTTGAGTGTGTCGATCAGCGGGACGTGATCGTATCCAACCAAGTAAATGGTCTTCTGTCCTTGGTCTGTTGTGAACGTGAGATTCCCGACATGTTTGCCGCTAGGAGCGGAATGGGTTTGTGGTGAGAAGGTCACGAAGTAGGCCCGGACACTGTCCGGATCCAGGTTGTAGGGACCATTCGGGCCCTGGACGCTAAAATCCACATTGTTGGCAAGGCCCACTCCAATAATAGTTGAGATGGCGGTGCCGTAGTTCTTGATCGTCGAGCCGAGCGTCTTCGAGTCCTTCAGGACAACCGCGCCGAAATCGAGCGTGTCGGGTGAGAGCCGTGGATCGGATCCGACTGGCAATAGCGACGTTGCGCGGAGAAGCTGCGCGTTGGCCTCTGGAGTAATCGAGAGCGCAAAGCTCGCGCAGAGGGCATAGAGCACAATTTTGAAGGTAGGTGTCATTAGGTTTGCAACAGTGGTCGGACGCATCACAGTTCTATAATGAAGATTGTGAGCCTTTCGTTTACCCCGTTCCTTTCCCGAGCTCTCTCCCGAACTGGGTGCCGGCCTTGCGCCCCAGCAAATCTCTGCAAACTAAACCGCACTCAACCGAAGTTTACGGGACTCCAAACATAGCGGCACTACCCAAAATATGAATATCATTCTCTTCGGACCTCCTGGCGCGGGCAAAGGCACACAAGCGACGCAGCTCGCTACCAACCACAATCTCCTTCACATTTCCACTGGAGACATCCTCCGCGCTGCTATTAAGGAAGGCACGCCGCTCGGCATTGAGGCAAAGCATTATGTAGAGTCCGGTGGGCTCGTGCCGGATTCTGTCATCATCGGTCTCGTCCGCGAGGTATTGCAGGCCAATATCGGCCCCGACAGGGGATTCTTGCTCGATGGTTTTCCCCGCACTGTGGAGCAGGCCCGTGCGCTGGATACGCTATTCCGGGATATTGATATTAAGGACGTACGTATTGTAATCCTCATCGCCCCTGAAGAGGAGCTTGTCGGGAGGATGCTCAAGCGAGGCGTGGAACTGGGCCGCAAGGACGACACAGAAGAGACCATCCGCCACCGCCTCGAAGTATATACTGCCCAGACCTCCCCCGTCCGCGCTTATTACGAGGAGACCCGCCAGGTCTCCGAGGTGGACGGATTGGGGAGGGTGGAAGAGGTGGCGGCCAGAATTGATAAGGCATTGCGGCAGTCACCTCCGGCACTGCATTGGTAATGGAAATGATTCTCACTCTTTCTCACTTTTGTGACAATCTTTTTGCACTGCCTTTCGTTTTCCGCCCCGTTGGATGCGCCTCCCCGTTTGCACCAACACCAGGCTGCGCTGGAAATGGATCGTCATTTGTCAGGCGCACGTGGATACTGTAGGATGTAACATCTATAAAGAATGAGCGAAACGCGAACTCAGGGTTCTGCTGGTGCCTCCACCACAGCGCCACTCACCCCCTCATTAGTCCTCGGAGTGCCGAAGGAGATCCGCGCAGGCGAGCGCCGCGTGGCAGCCACTCCGGAAACGGCCCTCCGTCTTCAAAAGCTTGGCTTCTCCGTGCTTGTCGAGTCCGGCGCTGGTGCGCTTGCGGATTTCGATGATGCCCGCTACGTTGCAGCCGGTTGCACCATTGCCAAGGATGCGAAGAGCCTTTGGGAAACCGCTGACATCATCCTGAAGGTGCGCGCTCCAGAGGCCAACCCTGCTCTCGGCGGACAGGATGAGCTGGAACTCCTCGGCGAAGGCAAACTGCTCATTTCTTATCTCGCGCCTGCGCAAAACCCCGAGCTGCTTCAGCGCATTATGAAGCGCAAGGCCAATGCCATTGCCATTGACACCATCCCGCGCATTTCCCGCGCACAGAAGATGGACGCGCTGTCATCCATGGCGAATATCTCCGGCTATCGCGCTATCATTGAGGCAGCAAATCTCTTCCCACGATTTTTCACCGGCCAGATCACTGCCGCCGGTAAAGTACCCCCCGGAAAGATTCTCGTGATCGGTGCCGGTGTTGCTGGTCTCGCCGCTATTGGCGCAGGACGTGCATTGGGTGCGATCGTCCGCGCTTTTGACGTCCGTCCTGCGGTCAAGGAGCAGATAAACAGCATGGGGGCTGAATTCCTCGAAGTCAAACTCGAAGAGAGCGGCGAAGGGGAGGGCGGATACGCGAAGGAGATGAGCAAGGAGTTCATCGAGGCCGAAATGGCTCTCTTTGCAGCACAGGCGAAAGATGTTGACATTATTGTCACCACTGCTCTCATTCCTGGTCGTCCGGCGCCGAAGCTTATTACCAAAGCAATGGTCGAGAGCATGACTCCAGGTTCCGTAATTGTCGATCTCGCAAGCGAGCAAGGTGGCAACTGCGAACTCACAGTGCCCGGCACAGTTGTTAATCACAATGGCGTCTCTATCGTCGGTTACACAGATCTCCCGAGCCGAATGGCAACGCAGGCCAGCCAGCTCTATGGAATGAACCTCTATCATCTCCTCGATGATATGGGCGGTTCGGCGAAATTCCGCATTAACTTGGAAGATGAAGTAGTACGCGGTGCGCTCGTCGTGCACAATGGCGAACTCACCTGGCCACCGCCCAAGCAAAAGGCCGCACCGGCACCTCCCCCAAAACCAGCGGTAGCTGCCGCACCGGTTCAGTCCTCCGCACCCTCGGGGCACGGACATGGGCACGGAAAGAAGAAGGAAGCGCCTCCGGCATCAATGGCCAGCCAGATTACCAAGGTTGCGGTAGCTGCTCTGGTGCTTGTGGGCCTCGCGCTTGGAGCGCCGCCATCCTTCCTGACACACTTTACGGTTTTCGTTCTTGCTGTCTTCGTAGGATGGCAAGTGATCTGGAATGTGACTCCCGCACTCCACACCCCGCTTATGAGCGTTACGAATGCAATTAGCGGAATCATCATCATCGGCGGTATGGTGCAGATCGGCGGCGACGCTCCGACCTCAGTCATGTGGCTCGGATTTGCTGCGATTCTGCTCGCTACTATCAATATCGCCGGCGGCTTCCTGGTTACCCAGCGAATGCTTAAGATGTTCAGACGCTAATCCTCCTCACGCCCAGTAAAGCCCAGTACAAATATGGATCTCAGAATTAGTTTTGCGACTGTCAGCTATATAGCGGCGATCGCCCTCTTCATCCTCAGTCTCAGCGGTCTTTCGCAGCACGAGTCCTCCCGTCGTGGCAACACGATGGGTATCGTCGGCATGTTGCTGGCGATGATCGCCACCGCTGCGCTCGTTCCCATGGATGGCTATCCTGCGCTCTTCGGTGCGCTGATTCCCGGAGCGCTGATCGGCAGTCTGCTCGCATCACGAGTGGCGATGACCTCGATGCCCGAGCTTGTTGCAATGCTCCACAGCTTTGTCGGCATGGCCGCAGTCCTCGTCGGTATCAGCAATTATCTCGGACCGAATCATGGCCTCTCCGGCACCGAGCTCACGATCCACGATGTCGAGATCTACGTCGGCATCTTTATCGGCGCCCTGACCTTCACCGGCTCTGTGATGGCGTTCGGTAAGCTTAATGGCAAGATCAGCGGTAAGCCGCTCATGCTTCCGGGGCGCCACCTGCTCAACATTGCGATGATCATCGCGGTGGTCATCTTTGGTGTGATGTTCATGCAGAGCGCTCACACTGGCGGCGAGATGGCGCACGAAGGCCTGATGCCACTGCTTATCATGACAGGAATTGCTGGCGTGCTTGGCATCCACATGGTTATGGCCATCGGCGGCGCGGATATGCCGGTCGTGGTATCCATGCTGAATAGCTATTCTGGCTGGGCTGCTGCTGCTGCCGGCTTCATGCTTTCGAATGATCTTCTCATCGTAACTGGCGCTCTTGTCGGAAGCTCCGGCGCGATTCTTTCCTTCATCATGTGCCGCGCAATGAACCGCTCCTTTATTAGCGTTATCCTTGGTGGCTTTGGAACCGGTGAAGGAACAGCTCCCGCAATGAGCGCTGAACAGCAAGCAGGCACCTACACATCGGCTGAAGTCGATGAAGTGGCCGACATGCTGGAGACAGCAAAGAGTGTCATCATCGTCCCAGGTTACGGCGTTGCGGTCGCGCAGGCGCAGCACACGCTGGCTGAGATGGTAAAGCTTCTCCGTGCGAAGAATGTCAACGTCCGATTCGGAATTCACCCCGTTGCCGGACGATTACCCGGACACATGAACGTGCTCCTTGCTGAAGCGAATGTCCCTTATGACATCGTCTTCGAGATGGACGAACTCAATCACGATTTCCCCACAACCGACGTCGCTCTTGTCATTGGCGCGAACGACATCGTTAACCCAGCCGCACAGGAAGACCCGACGAGCCCCATCGCTGGAATGCCCGTGCTTGAGGTCTGGAAGGCGAAGATCGCCGTCGTCATGAAGCGCTCAATGGCTTCCGGTTACGCTGGCATTGACAATCCGCTCTTCTACAAAGAGAACACCCGCATGCTCTTCGGTGACGCAAAGAAGAATGTGGATGCTCTCGTTGCGAAGCTGAAGGGGTAGCCAGAGGCTACTTCTTCGGCTGCTGCGGCAGCGAGTCAACGTTCACCATTGGTTTCTTGTGACCCTGGTGACAGGAGACGCAGGTGATCTCCTCGAATCCCCGCTCGATCTTCTGAAGATACTTCGCATTGATGTCCTTCGTCATCAGGATCATCTTGCGCGCGTTCCGTTTCTCGTCTTTTGAATCCGAGACGAAATCCAGATCAGGCTTCTGCCCAGCAGGCGTCTCGTTCTCCACGTGACAGAATCCACAGCGTACACCGAGCGATTTCGAATACGTGCGCATTGTATTTTGTAGATCTTCCGGGGATATCTTTTTTGGCAATACCTTCAAATTTTTCGGATGCTCGAAGAGCGCAAGCATCTTGCGCTGCTGTTCTGCCTTTGCCTCGGGAGTCTGGGAGGGAGTTTGCTGGGCGCTGAGGGGCGCGATCAATATGGTACCAATTGTCAGTGAAGCGAGAACCGTAACGACACTCTTCTTATTCATCATAGCGTTGTTGAAAAATAGACCATTCATAATAAAGCGAGCAAAAGCAACAGCATGGCAGGGAAGAGGAGTTCGGTGATAGAGGAAAATGTGCTTCGGCGATGTGGCTGGGTCTCGGCTGACGCGCTCTATATCAACTACCACGACACTGAGTGGGGCACCCCCGAGCACGATGATGCCAAACTCCTCGAAAAGCTCATTCTCGATGGCGCACAAGCCGGCCTGAGTTGGATCACGATTCTGCGTAAGCGCGATGGCTATCGAAGAGCATTTCACGGATTTGATGCGGAAAGGGTCTCTCGATATGGCAAACGGGATTTCGACCGATTGATAAAGGATGAGGGAATCGTCCGAAATAAGTTGAAGATACGTGCGGCTATCGGCAATGCCCAGGCATACCTGAAGCTGAAAGACGGAGGCGAAAGCTTCAACGACTTCATCTGGCAGTTCACTGGAGGCAAAACTCTTCAAAACAGACGAGCTTCGCTGAAGGAAATCCCGACGAGCACGAAGGAATCAGAATTGCTGAGCAAGGAGCTAAAGCGCGCCGGATTCAAGTTTGTCGGCCCCACCATAATCTATGCGTTCATGCAAGCGATCGGCATGGTCAACGACCACACCTTGGATTGCTTCCGACACCCCGAATGTGGGGGACACTAAAGCGCGGCTGGAGTTGTATCACTGAAGGCAGAATAGTCATATCTATCTAATAGAGTTATGAAATCTCACGCAAAACTTGGTGGTCTTCTCGCTGCTGCATTCTTGCTATTGCTCGGCTCGTGCAGAAGCACGCCGAGTACATCCGGAGGGACGGACACGACCGGCAACAACACTGGATTGACCTCTGCAATAGATGGCTCTGTGCTCCGCGGCCCCATCTCGCCAGTTAGCCGCCCAGGTGTTCCGAACGATGCGCCTCTTGCGGGAGCGACGATCTCCATTGCGCAGACGAACGCCGCTGCGAATCCAACGAATGTAGTGAGCGACACCGCCGGAAAATTCTACCTGAAGGTTTCTCCAGGCACTTATATGCTTACGCCGAACGGCTTTCCGAATAGTGTTTGGCCACGACCGCAAGCGCCAGTTACTATTCAAGTACCTGCAAATACGATCGTGAAAGACACGCTCAATTACGATACGGGCATTCGATAAGGATCTTCCAGTTTTTAATAAAGCGGGCTTGGGATAGTCCGCTTTTCTTTTTTGCAACGCACACCTATATCCCGACACATTGAATAAGACCATCCTCCTCCTCGGCTCCGGAGAACTCGGCAAGGAATTCGCCATCGCAGTTAAACGCCTCGGGCATCGGCTGATCGCCGTGGATTCCTACGACTACGCACCCGCGATGCAGGTCACACACGAACGAGAGGTGATCGACATGCTCGATGGCGATGCGCTTGACCGTACTGTTTCGAAATACCAGCCGGACATCATCGTCCCCGAGATCGAAGCGATCCGCACGGAGCGGTTCTACGACTACGAGAAGCAGGGCATCCAAGTCGTGCCCAGCGCACGTGCAGCGAACTTCACGATGAATCGCAAAGCCATACGTGATCTCGCATCGAAGGAGTTGGGCTTGAAGACGGCAAAGTATGCTTACGCCAAGACTCGTGAAGAGTTTGGCGAAGCAATTGCGAAGATCGGAATTCCCTGTGTTGTTAAGCCGCTAATGTCCTCGTCCGGTAAGGGACAATCCTACGTGCGAAATGTTGACGATGTCGATCATGCGTGGGAAGCTGGCATGACAAAAGGTCGTGGCAAAGAGAATGAAGTGATTGTAGAGGAGTTCATTCAATTCGATTCCGAGATCACGTTGTTAACCGTAACCCAGAAAAATGGCGTCACGCTCTTCTGTCCTCCCATCGGCCACCGACAAGAACGTGGCGATTACATGGAGAGCTGGCAACCAGCCACTATCAGCTCCGAGCATCTCGCGGAAGCGCAGCGCATGGCGGGTGCAGTGACAAAGTCGCTCACAGGGTTCGGTATCTGGGGTGTCGAATTCTTCCTGTCCGACACAAACGGCGTCTATTTCTCCGAACTCTCGCCGCGCCCACATGACACCGGCATGGTTACACTGAGCGGATCACAAAACCTCACCGAATTCGAGCTTCATGCCCGCGCTGTGCTCGGCCTGCCAATACCCGAGATCACCCTCGAACGCACCGGCGCCAGCGCCGTCATCCTTGCTCCCGAGGCATCTGAATCTGAGCCGCAGTACACCGGAATTGAGGAGGCCTTAGCAATGCCTCGCGTGGACATTCGCATCTTCGGCAAACCCACATCGCGAAAGTATCGACGCATGGGGGTGGCGCTTGCGCATGAGGTGATTGGCGCTTCGACGGACGGGGTGCGGGAGCGGGCGAAGGAGGCAGCTGGGAAGGTCAGTGTGATTGCAGGTTAAATGTCTTCGTGTGAAGTCTCGTCTTCGCCTGAATTTCGGAATTTAGCAATCCAATCCTGTAGTTGCCATGGGCGCAATAGGAGCCACAGCCCAACGCCAAATTGGAAGAGCATTGGCAGGATTTGATCGAGTGTGAAGGTATGATACGCTCCCTCTGCAAAATACCCCTGCAATTCTCTGGTTATTTCGGGCAAGGCGTTTAGCACTTCGTGCAGTCCGAAAAGACCAAACGCAACCAATTCAATGGATTCAGCAGAAAGGGGTGTCTCGTAATATTCGATGATTTCTACTTTTGTTTCGACGGTGACCTCACCTTCGGAAATTTCGGGAGCTTTATCCTGGAGACTTGGAACCGCAAATATCTTTTTCATTAACCACTCGCTCTTACGCCATAGTAACGAGACGAAAAATAGCACTGCGGCAAAAACGAAGAGGGATAGGATTAGTCCTGTCGAACCTTCCATCCTGCTCGCGCTGATAAACGAGCCTAGGCGTTCAATAAAATTAAAACTGAAATACAACGCAAATAGCCGAAATGCGAGAACAGTAAACTGGCGCTTGGTCATAGTTTTCAGGAAAAGTGCACCGTGCAAACATACGCACATGTCGTCCGCGCCTCTTCATTTACTGCGAAGCATCACTCAGCTTCCCAGCCAATAAGCGATCCCCGCGCACCACAGAAGCATGAACGTAATGAAGCCGAACCAGGCAAACACGAATAATTGCTGTTTTTCATACGGGGCGTCCTCTGGCACGGCGGAGATACCGACTGCTGTATGAATTCCGCGGAAGAAACGAGCGAGTGCTGTGATCATTGAATAGGATACAAGTTACCGTTCAACTGCTGTTGTGCCTCGAAATTAATCGAATGAGAACTTATGCTCACACGCGGTCCCACAGGTCTGTGAGTTTATGGATGTGCCGACTAATATCGGAACGCTGCGCGACCTCGAAGCCTAACTCTCGCATCTCTGCGGGATACGGTTTAGAGAGAATCTCGATCGCCTCTTCAAGGGAAGTATACACAAAGCCCGCGCCGCCAACATATTCCGCCACGTCTGGCCGAATGCCCGGAATGCAGACTCCCACGCCGGATGCTTGTGCTTCCGCCACACAAACTGGAAGCCCGAATGACTTGAACTTCGGATGCTCGTTAATAAAAAGCCATTCGTGACGCTTATATTCCGCGGGCATCAGGTCAGGCTGCACAGGGGAATGAATCTCTGTTGCACCGCCAAGCTGTGCGTTGAGATCATGAAGCTGAGGAGTGCCGTATGCCAATGGGTAAAGTCGAAACTTCCTATCGATTCTTCTATCTGCGGCTACCTGAAGAAATTGCTCCATATTCTTTTTCGGAATCGCGGCTCCAACATTTAACACATCCTTCCCATTCGGCGATCGGTTCAGGAAATGCGACACATTCACTACTGGTGGCACTACATGGAATTTCTCCATCGGAAGTCCCGCTTCGGCGAACCGTTGCTGAACGTACTGAAAGCCGAGAATTCCGAGACAGAGTTCGTGGTGCAGTGGCTTAATGGCATTCGTCACGTAGTCTGGAGGTGGTGGCGACCAGTAGGTGTCAAACGAGTGCGAGCGAAGGGTAAATGGGAGCCCTTTCTGGATCGCAATATTCGGGACCATCTCGTTCAGCCAGTGCGTGTGTAGAATGTCGGGCTTGAACTCGTCGATCGCTGCATAGGCCTCCTGGTAAGAAGTGATACGCCGAAAGGGGAAGGCATCATCATAGACAAGATGCGCTGGCGAGGTGCTCAGAATACTAAGCTCATACCGCTCGCGAACGGCCTCTATCTCCGTGCGGATATAGGTCTCTGAGTGCTCGGGGTATTGCTGAAGGATATAGAGGATGCGTTTTGGCATGATACCTATTCGAATGTGATAAATGGGGTTTTTCGGGATTCAACACAAATAAAGTAGCGACTTGCACGTAACATGAGGTTGCGCCAATTTAGTGCGATGCTTGTCTCGAAAAGCACCGATGCATAGTTATGCAACTTTTTGCATAACTATGCGTTTACGCGTCCGTGAAGAAATTACGGGCGGCAATATTCGGGGCATCGGGATACGCGGGCGGAGAGCTCGTGCGGATCCTGTCGCGGCATCCTTCGGTCAAACTGGAGCAGATGTTTGCGCAGTCTTCCGTTGGAGCGCTTGTGAGCGATCTGCATCCTTGGCATGATGAGGAGGGCCGAACGTTCGAAGCCTTCTCTGGTAGTGCAGAGACCGATGCAGAGATTTGCTTTCTTGCCCTTCCTCACGGAGAAGCCATGGAAGTCGCTCCGGCCCTGCTCGAAGACGGGAAGATCGTTATTGATCTGAGCGGCGATCATCGCCTGATGGACACCGCCCTGTTTGAGCGGTATTACGGAAGGGCGCAGAAGTCGCCGGAGATCTTGTCGCAAGCCGTGTACGGACTTCCCGAGTGGTCGTTCGAAAAGATCAGTGCAGCGCGCTTCATTTCGAATCCTGGCTGTTACGCAACGAGTGCCATTCTCGCGCTCGCTCCGTTGCTTGTCGATGGGTTGATCGAACCAACTTCGATCATCATCAACTCCATGTCTGGCGTTTCTGGCGCAGGTCGCAGGGCGGCGCTGGAGTACTCCTTCGCCGAAGTGAATGAAAACGTAAGATCGTATCGCGTGGGCGATCACCAGCACACACCGGAGATCGAGACAGTGCTGGGTGGGCTGTCATCACAACCAGTGCAGGTCACGTTCATTCCGCACCTCATTCCGATCACACGCGGCATTTACACCACGATCGTCGCAAATGTGAAAGATGGAACCACAAAGGAAAAGCTGGAAATGTCCATTCACAATCAATACTTCAACAAGCCATTCGTGCGCTTCTCGCCCACGCGAATCCCAGAGATACGCCGTGTGGCTAGCACCAATTTCATCGACATCGGGCTCCGCTACCAACCGGAGCGCGGACAGGTCATTGTCATCTCTTCCATAGACAATCTTATCAAGGGAGCTGCGGGGCAAGCTGTGCAGAACATGAACATCGTCTGCGGATTCAACGAGACCGAGGGACTCGTATAAACACCGCACCTTTTTCCACCACTAGGACAACAACCATTGCTATGAGCGAAGCCATTCTCGAGTTTACCGAGATCGACGGAGGCATCACCGCCCCCAATGGCTTTCGCGCGTCCGGGGTCTATTGTGGTATCCGAAAAGTCAAGAAGGACATCGCGCTTATCACAAGCGACGTACCTGCGAGCGTTGCGGCTGTCTTTACGCTCAACAAGGTGCTCGCAGCGCCTGTCGTTGTTGATAAGCTACTGCTCAAACAGGGATCCGGCACCTGCTCGGCTATTGTCGTCAACAGCGGCAATGCGAATGCCTGCACTGGGGAACAGGGAATGAAGGATGCCTGGGAAATGGTGAAGGCCACTTCCACGGCGCTTCAGATTCCCGAAGCCGAAGTCTTGATCTCGTCCACAGGTGTCATCGGTCAATATCTCCCTATGGACAACGTCCGTCAGGGCATCGAGCAACTCCCGTTTCTGCTGTCAGAAGAAGGCAGCAACGATGCCGCTCTTGCTATTATGACCACGGACACCTATGCGAAGGAAGTCGCCGTACTTTTAGAAGTTGGTGGCGTGCCCGTTCGAATCGGTGGAATCGCTAAAGGCTCAGGCATGATAGCTCCGAACATGGCGACGATGCTTGCATTCCTCTCGACAGATGCGAATGTTCCCCAACCCTTGCTACAGAAGACATTCGGCAGGCTGATCGACCGCTCTTTCAATCGCATCTCGGTTGATGGGGACACCAGCACGAACGACATGGCGGTGCTGCTTGCTAATGGGATGTCCGGTGCTCCGGCGTTAAGCGAGGGCACTGTGGACATGAAGCGATTCACGACGGCTCTCGAATTCGTTTTGGTCAAACTCGCCAAGATGATCGCTCGCGATGGCGAAGGCGCGACAAAGCTGGTCGAGGTCGTGGTCAGTGGGGCCAGCAGCGAGTCACAAGCGCTTATGGCAGCGCGATCGGTCGCCAACAGCAATCTTGTAAAGACGGCTATTCATGGCGAGGATGCCAATTGGGGTCGAATTCTTTGCGCTGTTGGCTATGCTGGAATTGTGTTCGACCCTGCGCAGGTGCAGCTCTCTTTGAACGGTGTGCCGATTCTTGAAAAGAACTACGGCATCGTCATTGATGAAGCAAAAGCGAAAGACGCCTTTGCCAGCGAGAACATCACGATCAAGATCAATCTCAATCAAGGCGGCGAAAGCGCAACATTCTGGACCTGTGATCTCTCGAAAGAATACGTCCACATCAACGCCAGTTATCGTTCGTAAGTAGAACATCGGAACATGATAGATATTCAAACAAAGGAAGACATCCTCATTGGTGCCCTGCCCTATATCCAACGGTATGAGGGAAAGACCTTCGTTATCAAGTATGGTGGCGCGGCGATGACCGATGCGGCGCTCAAGGAGTCCTTCGCCAAGGATGTAACACTTCTCAAGAAGATCGGCATCAATGTCGTCATTGTACATGGCGGTGGCAATGCGGTCAGCGAGCTTTCCACACGACTTGGCATCGAACCGCGTTTCGTCGGCGGGCAACGGTACACAGATCCGGAGACGCTTAAGATGGTGGTTATGACGCTCACCGGGACTGTGAACAAGGATGTGGTCGGTCTCATCAATCATGCCGGCGGAAACGCGCTGGGCCTTTCAGGCATTGACAACAATCTTATCACGGCGAAGAAGCACGCGCCTAAAGGTATTGATCTAGGGCTCGTCGGCGAAGTGGAGTCCGTGAACGCAGAATTCCTCAACTCGCTTATCTCCACTGGTATCATCCCGGTGATCGCTCCGCTTGGTGTTTCGGCCGACGGAGAGGTCTATAACATCAACGCTGATATAGCCGCCAGCGGCATTGCCCAGGCGCTCTGTGCAGAAAAGCTGTTCTTCTTGAGCGACACCGAAGGTGTTTTGGTCGAGGGTGAGCTTGTCCCGACGCTGACGAATGCCCGCGCGCAACAGTACATTAAGCAAGGCATCATCTCCGGCGGGATGATACCCAAGGTGAACGCGGCATTTGAAGCACTCGCCAATGGAGTACATAAGGTTCACTTGATCAACGGGGCTGCCAAGCACTCCTTGTTGCTTGAGATCTTCACGCATGAAGGCGTCGGCACACAGATCATCCGTGAGGAGCGCGTCTTCGCAAGTCGCAGCACTGGCGAGCATGTGGCGAAAGGCCTCACACCCAAGCAAGACCTGCTCGATTTCTCCAACATGACAAAGCAGGATGTCGAAGATTTGCTGCACCTCACGGATGTGCTGAAGAAGTCCGATGCAAAGCCACTCGCTGGTAAACACGTGACTCTGCTCTTCCAGAAGCCATCTCTGCGGACACGAGTCTCCTTTGAGGTTGGTGTTTCGCAGCTTGGAGGAACCTCGCTCTACCTTTCCAACGAAGGTATTGGCCTCGGAGAACGGGAGTCGGTTAAAGATGTTGCGCGCGTGTTGTCGTCCTATTCGGATTGCATTGTAGCACGACTATTCGATCACAACGTGTTGCTCGGGCTCGCGGAGTATTCGACTGTTCCTGTGGTCAATGCGCTCACGGATCTTTCTCATCCGTGCCAGATACTCGCGGACATGTACACCGTGCGCCAGTTTGGGAAACTGCGTCCAGGTCTGAAGGTCGCCTTTATCGGTGATGGGAATAACGTTGCGAATTCATGGATCGAGATGGCGGCGATCTATCCAATGCATCTTTCCATCGCCGCGCCGGCAGGGTATCATCCCGATCCGCGCTTGATGGAAAGCGCCAACCGCAGCGGCATCAGTACGATCGAGATCGTCAGCGACCCGCGCATCGCCGCCGACAGCGCCGACGTGATCTACACCGATGTCTGGACCAGCATGGGACAGGAGGAGGAAAAGCAGGAGCGACTCGCGGCATTTAAGGACTATCAAGTGAACAAGCCGCTCATCCAGCTCGCGCATCCGAATGCACTCATTATGCACTGCCTTCCAGCGCATCGTGGTGAAGAGATAACAGATGAAGCAATGGAATCGAAGAACTCAGTGGTGTTCGTACAAGCGGAGAACCGCCTTCATGTCCAGAAGGCCTTGTTGGCAACGCTTCTTTCGGACACTTCCACGCTGGCCGCACTTGGTGTAGATGAGTCGAACGATCCGTCGATGGAGAATTATGAACAAACAGAAACGTCAGTTTACCATTCGTGAACTACTCGCGCAAAAGCGCGTCAGTTCTCAGGAAGATCTGGTCAAGGCGCTCAAGCATGCGGGTATTGAGATTACCCAGGCTACGCTTTCGCGGGATCTGAACGAAATGGGAATCGCCCGTATCAGCACACCAGAGGGGCACCGCTATGTCAGCTCTGAAGCAGACGATCTGCGCGTGCACGCACTGGTGAGCTATGAGATCACATCCATTCAGCACAACGAGTCGCTGATCGTAGTCAAAACATTGGCCGGGCGAGCGCAGGGCGTCGCTCAGTCAATCGACTCGATGAATTCACCCCACATTCTCGGCACACTCGCTGGCGACAACACGATATTTATCACGCCGAAATCGCTGAAGGAAATTCCCCGGCTGATCAAAGAACTACGAGCATATATCACAACAGCATAACGAAGCAAGCAATGAGTACAGTACGTGGCCTCGAGGGGCTTCAAGGAGCGCGCATCGCATTGGCATTTTCCGGCGGTCTCGATACCTCCGTCATGGCCTTCTGGCTCCAAAAGGAGTTCGGTGCGGAGATCGTGACCGTCTCTGGAGATCTGGGTCAGGAGAAGGAATTGAATGGCATTAACGAGAAGGCCCATTCGCTTGGCGCGAAGGCGGCGTACCATGTTGATCTGAAGCAGGAGTTTGCGGAGGAGTATGTTTTTCGTGCGCTCAAGGCAGGCGCGCTGTATGAGGGTGAGTATCCTCTAGCCACCGCACTTGGGCGTCCCTTACTAGCAAAGACGCTCGTCGAGATCGCTCGGAAAGAAGAATGTACTGTTGTCGCGCATGGGTGCACTGGCAAAGGCAATGATCAGGTTCGCTTTGATGCTGGCGTCTGGGCGCTTGCACCGGATCTTCGGGTGATCGCGCCGGTGCGTCATTGGGAATTCAAATCGCGGGAGGATGAGATCGCCTACTGCGCGGAGAATGCGATCCCAGTTCAGGCGACGAAGAAGAACCCCTATTCTATTGACGAGAATCTCTGGGGAACGAGCATCGAGTGCGGTGTTTTGGAGGATCCAACCGTAGCACCTCCCGAGGATGCGTATCAGCGTACCGTCTCCCCCTTGATCGCCCCGAACACTCCGGAAGAGATCGCGATCACCTTTGAGCAGGGCGTTCCTGTCGCGTTGAATGGCAATGGGATGCCAGCCGTGGAGTTGATCGTCACGCTCAATCACCTTGCGGGTGCGCATGGCATTGGCAGGCTGGATATGATCGAGAACCGACTTGTCGGCATCAAGTCGCGCGAGATTTACGAGGCACCTGGCGCAACACTTCTGCACTATGCGCATCGTGAACTCGAACGCCTTACCCTCGACAAATGGAGCGCGCATCACAAAGCAAAGATCGCGCAGGACTACGCAGAGCTGATTTACAACGGCCTCTGGTTTTCGCCGCTCCGTCAGGCGTTCGATGCCTTCATTGACAGTACACAACAGACCGTGAGTGGAACAGTGGTCGTACAAATGTACAAGGGGAATCTGACCATCCTTTCGCGCACGTCACCATTTTCGCTCTATGACAAGGCGCTTGCCTCCTACACATCGGAAGATACATTCGATCACGCCGCCGGGGAAGGCTTCTCGAAGATATTCTCTCTGCCACTTCGCACCATCGCGCGAGTCCGCCAGAGTGCCGAACAAGTACTTTCTGAACAGGCATAGTGGCTGAAGCAACCAATGCTCTCTGGGCCGGGCGCTTCTCGGAAGCGATCGCCGATTTAGCCCATCGCTTCTCATCCAGCATTGCACTCGATGGCAAGCTATGGCGAGAAGACATCCGCGGCTCCATTGCACACGCACGGATGCTCGGCCGTACCGGCATAATTGACGTACATGAATCGGACCAGATCATTGCTGGACTTGAAGTGATTGCAAAAGAGATCGAGTCCGGCGTGTTCCAATTTGATGCGTCGATGGAGGATGTGCATCTTGCTATCGAGCAACGACTGACAGAGCAGATCGGAAGTGTTGGTGGAAAAGTGCATACGGGCCGCAGCCGCAACGATCAGATTGCGCTTGATGAACGGCTTTATCTCAAGCGCGTTCTCCCGAACCTGAATGCGGGGCTTTCGGCGCTCATTCAACAGCTTCTGCAGATTGCCGAGCAGCACATCGACTCCCTGATGCCCGGATACACTCACCTTCAGAGAGCACAACCAGTCTTGCTCAGTCATCATCTCCTTGCATACGTCGAGATGTTCGGTCGAGATATAGAGCGACTTAGCGACTGCATCCGCCGCATTGACCGCTCGCCACTGGGTGCCGCCGCATTCGCAGGAACGTCTTATCCTCTTGATCGTGAGAGGACGGCCACAGAACTCGGATTCTCTTCGGTTCTGCGCAACTCCATCGACGCTGTTAGTGACCGCGACTATTTGATCGAAACCGTCTCCGTGTGCAGCATTATCATGATGCACTTGAGCAGGATGGCAGATGAGTTGGTTATCTGGTCCACAAAGGAATTCGGCTACGCGACGATGTCGGACAGCGTGACCACTGGCTCCAGCATCATGCCCCAAAAGAAGAACCCCGACATGGCGGAGCTTACTCGCGGCAAAGTTGGGCGAGTTTATGGTGCGCTTGTGAATCTGCTGACGACCATGAAGGCACTGCCGCTCGCATACAACCGGGATATGCAGGAGGACAAGCAGCCGATGTTCGACGCTGTCGAAACAACAGGGGACTCCTTGGAGATGATGGCCTTCCTGCTCCGCGAGACCACCTTTCACTCCGAGAAAATGTCCGCTGAAGTTCAAAACGATCTGCTCACCGCAACGGAGATCGCGGACTATCTAACTCGAAAGGGGATCCCATTCCGGGAGGCACACGGTATTACGGGAAATATTGTGGCTTACGCAATCGAGAATCACATGGCACTGCCGACAATTCCACTCGGAGTCTTACAGGGATTCTCCACTCACATTGAGTCCGATCTCTTCGAATACCTCGATCCTCGAAGGAGTGTTGACGAGAAGAGATCTGCCGGAAGCACAAATCCCGTCATGGTGCGAGCGGAGATCGTGCGATGGAAGCAGCAATTGAGCTAGAGCGGAGAGACGGAATCAGTAACGTAGGTAATTACTGACCATCGAGTCCTTGACTGCGCGGAAGGCAACCGAAATCACACTGTCCGGCCACGGGTAGCTAAACAAGAACTCTCCAATAGAATCTGAAAGTACTTTCACAGTATCCACATGTCCGCTGGGTGCATTTGTTAAGGTAAGCTTTGCCCCCTTTACGGCATTGAATGTGCTTGTATTCGTGACCTGCAACTGAAAGAACGCCGTTCCAGCCGGTTTGCTCATCGGACTTATTTGAGCGAGCGTGAGAGGATAAGGATTGACATTGTCCGAGGTCGAGCTGGAACAGCCATTGGCCGCGACTGAAAATATTGCGAGAAGTATCAATAGGCGTTTCATGTCAGGAAGAACCCTCAAGTCGTAAGAAGGATTCTTTCACGAAATCACACAGGTTCGGCGTGCTGGAAGCGTTTCACGACGCGTGAGGGTTGTACAAGTATGTCCGACCAAAGCCCTGTTGTTGCTCCGAAACGGTTCGTTCTCAAACGCTCGTCCGAGGTTGCGCGCGTTGACGAATCGAAATTCAAGGTTCGCTATGAGCAGGAGTTGAACGCTGGGCAGTTCGAAGCCGTGAAGCACAAAGATGGCCCCGCGCTTGTCATTGCTGGGGCAGGGACTGGAAAGACGCGGACACTCATCTACCGGGTCGCTCGACTCGTTGAGCAGGGTGTTGATCCAAAGTCGATCCTTTTGCTAACATTTACACGCCGAGCCTCGCAGGAAATGCTTCGGCGTGCATCCGCCTTGCTCCATGATCGTGCAGCCGAAAATGTCTCCGGCGGGACGTTTCACTCCTTCGCCAACATCACTCTCCGACACTACGCAAATCTGATCGGCTTCACGAACGACTTCTCCATCCTTGATGGAGGCGATTCGCAGGACGCGATCAACTTGCTTCGCACGCGAATGGGACTCGCAACAGCCAAGCGCCGATTCCCGAAAAAGACCACTCTGGGCACCATGTTCTCGCTTGCGGTCAATAAGCTGATCTCGCTGGAGCAAGTTGTGGAAGAGAACTACCCGCACTTCATGGATGATCTCGGCGAGATCATCCGGCTTGCGGAGGGGTATCATGCCTATAAGCGGAAGTCCAATGCAATGGACTACGATGATCTGCTCACGAATCTCGTCCTATTGCTTGAGACGCAAGCGCCGGTTCGTCAGGCGCTTGCGAGGAAGTATCGGTACATCATGGTGGATGAGTATCAGGATGTCAATCGCTTGCAGGCGCGGATTGTGTCGTTGTTGTCGGGCGATGATCCAAGTCGGGCTAACGTGATGGTGGTAGGTGATGATGCCCAGTCCATTTATCGGTTTCGGGGAGCAGAGGTTGAGAACATCTTCGACTTTCCGACGCAGTATCCCGGTGCCGCTATCATTCCGCTCGAAGAGAATTACCGCTCGACGATGCCGATCCTCACGCTGACGAATCACATCATCTCAATGGCCTCGCGGCGGTACGAGAAAATGCTCTACTCGCGCCATGCCAATGGCGAGATGCCGCAGATCGTCTGCGCAGAAAATGAGGCTCAGCAATCGCTCTATGTCGTCGAGAAGATTCTGGAATATCGCGAGATGGGTGTGAGCCTTAATGACATCGCCGTGCTCTTTCGCTCTGGATATATGTCGTTCGATCTCGAACTGGAATTGCAGCGCGCGAATATTCCATTTCAGAAATTCGGCGGGATGAAGTTCATCGAAACTTCGCATGTGAAGGATTTGACCGCGATGCTGCGCGTCCTTCAAAATCCGCAGGATGCTGTTAGCTGGTATCGCATTCTGCTGTTGCACGACGGCGTTGGCCCGAAGACGGCGGAGAAAATTGTTCAGGACATATCGGATGGCAAGGTATCGGTAAAGCAATTCAGCGAAGGGGTTGTAGAGGGCACAGTTCCTGCACCGTTCGAATTCGGGAAGATGCCGAAGAACATTGTTGATCTATTCGCCACGCTCCGATTCGTCGCGAGCGACCGAATGACTCCGCCGGAAAAGATGGAGCATCTTGTCGAATACTACAAGCCCATCCTTCGCCGAAAGTACGATGACCACCAAAAGCGGGAAAAGGACATCGAAACGTTTCAGCTTATCACGGAGCGTTATCGTTCGCTCACGTCATTACTGAGCGATCTCTCTCTCGACCCGCCGACTGAGTCAATGACGGAGATGCAGGAGAGTTCGCGTGATGATGAGATACTAACGCTGAGCACGATCCACTCCGCGAAGGGACTTGAATGGAATTCCGTCATCATTACGAATTGCCTCGATGGGCGCTTCCCATCGATTCACGCGGCGCGTGACCCTGAGGACTTGGAAGAGGAACGGAGACTGATGTACGTTGCTGCAACTCGTGCGAAAGAGCACCTGATTATTACTTATCCGACGAACTTGTATGACCGTGAATCCGGCATCGTGCTCTCAAAGCCGAGTCGATTTATTGATGGGCTTGTGGATAAGGAGCTTGCGGAGGGTTGGGTGATTGCGGAAGAAAATGTCTGAACTGGGATTTATGGGATTGTTTGGATTGATGGGAGCTGAGACATGGGGAATGTGATCTTTGCCGTCCTTCGATATGCCCTCGTTGCTCTCACCGGTCATGGATATGATCGCAGTGTGCGGGTCAACACGCTTCATCATAAGCTCTCCTATCGACTCCACAAGCTCCTGCCCAAGTTCGGTATCGTTGGTTTGCAGCGCATTGACATCCCTGGTCTGAAAGGCAAGCACATGTATGTTCGGGCAGAGGATGGTGGTGTCGCGCATCAGCTCATCATGTATTGTCAGTACGAGCCATACGAGTCGTCACTCATCCGCGAAGTGTTGAAGCCGGGGATGACGGTTTATGACATCGGCGCAAATCTGGGATACTACGTTCTTCTCGCATCAGAGTGTGTCGGATCAACCGGTAAGGTGTTCGCCTTCGAGCCAGCGCCGGAGAATCTTGAACTCCTGCGTCGAACGGTGTCGGAGAATACCACCACGAACGTCACCATTCATGCGTGTGCGGTTGGTGCAAACGATGGTGAGGCAAGCCTCGCAATTAGCCCTACAAACTCAGGCGATCATCAATTGCGCGAGGCAGCAGACAGGGCGAAAGTGGCAGTACCCGTTCGATCGACCGACTCATTGATTGCTGAGGGTCTTCCCACAGCAGATGTGGTTATCATGGATGTGCAAGGCTCGGAGCTTGATGCGATTCGAGGGATGAACAGTCTTCTAGGAACAGGATCGCCAAAGGTCATTTTCACCGAGTTCTGGCAGAAGGGATTGAATGATCGACATCCCAACGGTGCGAGGGAGTTTCTGGAAGTACTCACGTCGGTGGGATTTCAACTTGCTATCATCGACGAGAAACGCAAACGTGTCCGACCAACGACCCCGGATGCACTCCTTAACGAAACGCTCGGCAATGAAGAGCGGAATCTTCTCTGCACCCGCGCCTGATCCCGCTTAGCGGTTATCAAGTGTCTCGTTCGACATAATCTCCTTCGCTAAAGCGAAGAGCGTTGATTCGTCGAACTGCTTAGTGATAAGCTGCGCCCCTACAGGCAGACCCTTCGAATCCAGGCCTACCGGAACGCTCATCGCCGGAACACCCGAAATGTTCGAGCCTACGGTAAAGATGTCGTTCAAGTACATTGCTAATGGGTCACTGGACTTCTCGCCAAACTTGAAGGCAGTCGCCGGGGTAGTCGGAGTCAGTAGCGCGTCGCAATGCTGGAAGGCGAGCTCAAAATCCTGGGTAGCAAGTCGGCGCACCTTCTGCGCGCGAGTGTAATAGGCATCGTAATATCCGGAGGACAGCACATAGGTCCCTAGCATGATTCGGCGCTTCACTTCGCGACCAAATCCCTCCGAGCGCGACTTCCTGTATGTATCCTCCAGCGATGTCACACCTTGCGCTCTCCTGCCATAACGAATACCATCGAATCTCGCGAGATTACTCGACGCTTCAGCGGTAGTGAGAATATAATACACCGCAATGCAGTACTTCGTGTGGGGGAGCGACACATCCACCAGTGTACAACCGGCCTTCTGCAACTTCACCTTCGCCTCTTCGATATGCCGACGCACATCCGGCTCTATTCCCTCGCCAAAATACTCCTTCGGAATTCCGATGCGAAGTCCTTTCACATCTCGCGAAAGACCCTCCGAATATTTCTCGACCGGCACTCGCGCACTCGTCGAATCCATCTCATCAAAGCCGGACATCACTTCGAGCGCGCGGGCTGTGTCCTCCAGCGTTCGGGCAAAGGTGCCGACGGTATCGAACGACGACGCAAATGCAGTCAGACCATAGCGCGAAATGCGGCCATACGTCGGCTTCATTCCAACCACTCCGCAGAAGGCTGCTGGCTGACGAATCGAGCCGCCGGTATCCGTACCAAGCGCAACATTGCACGCACCGATCGCCGCTGCGACAGCGCTCCCGCCGCTCGATCCACCCGGCACACGGGTAGTGTCCCACGGATTCAGCACCGGACCATATGCCGAATTCTCGTTTGACGAGCCCATCGCGAATTCGTCCATATTCGTCTTGCCAACGATGCTGGCCCCGGCATCCATCAGCCGCTGCACACAGGTGGCGGTGTAGAGCGAATGAAACGGCTCCAGGAATTTCGAGCCGCACGTTAAACGCGCATCCTTGAGTGCAAGTACATCCTTCACGGCAACGGACATTCCCGAGAGCTGCCCATTGCTCGCGGGATAGCGTCCCTCATCGAAGATTTCGAGGAAGCAATTCAGTTCGGAGTTCCGGGAGCGGGCTGTTTCGAGTGAGGTCATAGTGCTTGCAAAAATACGGCGACTTGAGATGCTTCGTCGCGGAAACCGTCATTGCTGCGATTCAATTCATCCCCTTCTTAACTGCTATTATACAATTCCCCGTAATCTGAGAAGCGAGTGTTCGTCAGTTCATACTCGAGGCTACAAAATCCTATCAAAATGGGCCAATGTACATCGGTAGGCACACTTGTTGCACGTCTAGGTGCATGTTGCAGGTTAATTCGAACGGTTAGGCACCTCCCCGCAAAAGAGTTCGAATTCGTAGACATAAGCGCATATCGTTAGAAATACATTGCGATAGTGGTCAAGACAGATTATTTCACCAATTATCGAAGTCTTGAAGGCCTCTGTGATGTGGGCGCGCTTAAGTTGATACTTCCGCATATTAGTAAGTCTCCGCAAAATACCTCCTTCCACTCCCAAAGGGTCAGTAATCGACCTAAGGATTCGTCAACAGACTCGTGCACCTCAGAATAGGGTTACTTCTGCTTTGCCTCCCGATTATTACACTTCTGGAACCGGTTTCAGCGATATCGGCACCGTTTGTCACTTTGGTCAGATCGTATCCGAAGTCTGGGACGAACGACGTGTCATGCGTTACCGACATTGGAATCACGGTTTCCTTGCCCTTCAACAGGTCCGAACTCGCTGCCTTGAGATACGACGTCGTTGGTTCTCATTCTGGTCCACACATTGGCAGTGTCTCGCTTTCTGCGGATGGCAGGACAGTAATTTTTAAGCCCACATCCCTATTCGATCTGGGCGAGGACGTCAGGGTAGTACTTGCAGGTAGGGTTTTGTGCGGCGCTCAAGTGACAGATTCACTCTGGTTCTCTATTGAGCGAGTTCATCATGACGCACCTCCCCAATTTAAAGTGATCTTGGCTCCTTCTTCTCCAAATGTGCCTCTGGTCAAGATTGCGATCGACAAGAATCCGACCCCAGGTGTGATCTTCATAGCATCATACGGCTCGCCGCAATTCAGTGATCTTATGCTGATCAACGAACACGGAAATCCGATCAAGAACTGCGGAGCACAAGCCATGAATTTCCAGAAGCAGCCCGGCGGTTTTTGGACCTACTTTGATGGCAATTCAAACAGCTTCGTTGCTCTTGATTCAAACTTCAACAATATTCGCACGTATGCATGCGTTAATGGCGCGGCCACGGATTTGCATGAACTGATCTTTTCGCCGGATAGAAGTTACACCATGATTGGACAGATCCAAACAACCAAGGATATGCGACAACTCGTGAGTGGAGGAGATTCCGCTTCGATCATCACGAGCAATGTCATCCAAAGGTTTGATAGTACCGATGCACTGGTGTTTGAATGGAGAGGAATAGATCACTACAGCGTACTCGACGGGAATCATGAGAATCCATCGAGTGCCACTATCGACTTTGAACACGCCAATTCTCTCGATCTCGATTCCAACGGTGACTACTTGTTGTCAAATCGGAACATGAGTGAGATCAGCAAACTAGATGGCGAGAGTGGTGTTGTCCTTTGGCGGTTCGGTGGGGTGCATAACCAATTCGAAATTCAAAATGATACGCTCGGCTTTAGCCAGCAGCATGATGTTCGTTGGATTTCTCGAGGTGACATCACTCTGTTTGACAATGGTACATACCACGGTGCGGGGCCAATCTATCCCCCTCCAGCCAGCCGGGCCGTGGAATACCATCTTGACGAACGGACAATGCAGGCCTCGTTGGTCTGGCAGTATGGGCACGAGCCTCCTTTGTATTCATCGACTATGGGTTCGGTTCAACGACTCCCAAATGGAAACACGTTTATCGGGTGGGGGCATAATGTAGTGAGGGGAGTTGACGGTCACCTTCAGACCGTCTCCGCCACTGAGGTTTCCTCTGAAGACAGTGTGATTTTCGAGATGAGCCTCGAGGCCGATCTGGCCGTGTTCTCCTATCGTGCCATAAAGTACCCAAACGGAAGTCCAACCTCTGCGGTCCGTTCCGTACCTGAGCACAGTGGGCCGCAGGGGGAGATGCTTCAACTCTCGGTAGAGCAGAGTTCGGATGAGGTCAAGGTCTGCTTCTCGTCACGCAGCGCTGACGCAGTGCAAATTGATCTCCTCGATATCCTAGGCCGAAGAAGGTGCCACTTGTTCAATGGCATCTCAGCAGGAGTTCAGCAAACATTGAATTTCCCGACTCACGGACTCTCCGACGGGGTCTACTATTGTACTCTAACTTCGGAGTATGGGAGAGTTGTTAGACCAATCCAGGTCAAGAACTGATCGTGCTGTCAGGCACTGCAAGGAGCAACGTTCAGATGACTGTGTGATGAAATAGACGAGTTCTCATGCAGGGAACAGGTTATCGAGCATGCCTACACTTTGTTCGGTTCAGGAATCCCCATCATGATTTTCCCCAATTATTACTCCCCCCTAAGAATACCACTAGATCGCGTGGAGGATTAAGACTTGCTCATTTTCGACAAATCCTTGTTATGACAAGTAATTCAGTGCGTTTTATTACCGCCCCGATGTAGTTCGAGGCACAAATCAGCTGAAAATCACTCGTTTTCGCATTCTGAGCAAAGATTAACCCGTGGGTTTGTAACTTCCGACCCAGAGAAAGCGTCTTTACTCTTAAGACAAACTGGTTATTCCGGAATAATTTTTGAACGCCAAAGCGGCGAACCCAGGGATTCGACTCCTTCTTTACACCACGATAATAAACCTCGAAGAGACCATGAAAAAGTATCGTTCACTCCTAACGCTTGCCTCCTTAGGGCTGCTCCTCAGCGGCGGTGCCGCTAACGCCCACCGCCTTATGAGCGCCACCTCGGTCGTTGAGACCATCACGCTCAATGACAAAGTCAACAAGAACCAAATGGTGTGGATCAGCGAAGCGCCCCTCGAAAATATCAAAGGTGCCACCGACGGTGTGACAGGCACCTTCACGTTCGACCCTTCGGACGTCTCCAAAATTCGTGGCTCCATCTCGACCATGACCAAAATGATGAAGACGGGCAATGCGACACGGGACAATCACCTTTGGAGCGCCGAGTGGCTCGATGCGAATCATCATCCGGAGATTTCCTTCACTATAACCTCGGTCGAGGGTGTGAAGACGACGGGCAATAATTCTACCGCAACGGCCATCGGTAACTTCACCATGCATGGCGTGACGAAGCGGGTCTCGGTGCCATTTAAGCTGACCTATGTACCCGAGAGCGACAAAACGCGCCAGCGCGCACCGGGCGATCTCGTCATGATCAATGCCGACTTCACCATTTCCCTCAAGGACTTCAAAGTTGCTGGACAAGAGGGAACGGTCGGTAGCAAAGTTGGCGAGGTCATCAAGATCAACGCTCAACTCTTCGGCAACGCAACCAAGAAGGTCTCCAGCTAAGTGTGAACCTTAAGTGTTACCGTCAATAATATTGACGTCAACTTCTTTGAAATGAGAATGAGACCGGGGGGCATGAGCTTCTCGGTCTTCTTTATTTGAAACACGTTTCTCGCATCGCATTCGTTTCAGACGTTCAGAACTTTCGATTGTCCTGCTGGACGATGAGTCCATGTCGGCGAAAGCATCGAAACCCACTGTCTTCCTACACACCGCTATGAGAACCAAGCACATTATCTCCTTCATCCTTTTCCTGACTGCCGCCGGACTTTTGGTATGGTGGGCGTTCACAGGTCACCAAATGTGGGCTTCAACGCAGCATCTCGTTACGGTCGAGACTAAGGACGAACTGTTCGGAACTGTCACTCAGACGCAGGTCTGGGAGAAGCAGTTCATTCCTGGTCTTGAATTTGTCGGGCCGATCTCCGCACTGCTCTTTGCAGTCAGCATTTGGTTCTCAATGCGTTCTCACAAGGAGCGAATGATCGTCCCGACCGGACACATGACGGAAGATGAGCGCCTTATGCACTACGACACTCTGAAGAAGAATGGCGCGCTGATCTATGGCCTTTGGCTTCTCTTCGGTTGGATGGGGGCGCATCGTTCGGTCGAAGGGCGTGTGTGGAGCGGTTTCGTAATGTTCACCTGTACGATCATTTCGCTTTTCCTCTATGTCATCGGCGATGGAGCATGGGGATTTATCGTGATAGGCGCGTGGTGGGTGATCGATCTCTTCCTGATCGGCGGATGGGTGCGGAAGTTCAATGAAGAACTCATCGCCAAGCTCGAAGGTCATATCCAGAGAACGGTTGTGGCGCGATAGGGTATTCCGTCCATGCATCGCGCTCTGCTGACCTGCACTACTTACTGCGGGCGGATAACGAGCTTCTTGACGATTCGTCCAGTGAGGTCACTCAGTTCGAGCATGTACGTGCCCGGCGCCAGACCTTCACAGTCTATAACCAACGTGTTTCCTTCGGAAGTGGTGAGCTTAGCGGTTCGTACAAGATCACCGCTTTCAGAAACGAATTTTATAGTGATAGGCGGGCTTAATTCTCCTGCGTTGATTCTAATGGATCGTGTTGCAGGATTTGGGTAAATTTCTGAGGTAGTGATGACTTCTTGAGAACTCGATACGGCCATTGGAGTATTGGAAATCGGCAAGTGATGCCACAGCAGCGCCCCGATTCCACGACTGTTTACGATCCACGGTCCCTCATAGATCGAATCTGTTCCATTGTAGTATTGATCGGGCAAATAGCCTATGGATTGGGCATTTGATGCGTGCTCCAGATTTATGAAGAGCGTGTCCCGACTGAACGAAAGAGATCCTACGTGGCTAGTGGTATCGTCCGGATACAAATAGTCTTTCAATGTCTGAAGCTTCCCAGCAACGATCGTGTCGCTTGTCGAAGACAATTGGACTCCCCGTGGCGTGAAGAGGATCGCAATCCTGGTATGGCTCGGATCAGTGTAATAGGCGTAGATTGCGTTCGGACTTCGGAGGTCGTTGGTGTCTGTTGCGTTGTAGAAATCACGGGCAAGGGAAGCGAACAGGCGGTCGCCCAAGGCATCGTAGCCTCGATCATGGAAATGACATCCATCTTGACCCGCGATATTTCCAGTCGATATTGCTTCGACGCCAGGAATGGAAGCCGGGATCATGCGTTGAACGTCTCGAAGGTCTATATTCCCCCAGCCACAATAATTGGGTCGATTCTGTGTCAAGTACACTTTTTGCAAGTTCGGGTAGTCTTCCTTCCAAGAGCGATAGAGTCGGACAAAATTATCGTAATATCCATCCGCATAATTGAGCTCTCCCTGATCCCAATAGACTGCGTGGATCCCTTCGAGCACATGGGCCTGGGTGGCCCGAAATAAAAGCCTTCCATAGACAGTACGGAGGTCGTACTTGTTAGAAGAGTCTCGTTCATGGGAGAGAATTCCAGTCCCACTTTGCGATCCATTAATACAGCAGGATGGGATGCCTGCTTTCTCCAGCAGATTCCTTTGGATTCGTTGTCCCCATGCTCCAACGGAATTGTTATCCCCCCATTTAAATGCAATAGCACGATCCCATGTGGTATCCCGCTTATTTTGGCTATAGTGCTGTCCGAAGGTTCGACAATACTCATTTCTGAAGGTGTCCACCTCGTATCCGTATACGGCATTCGATTGGCCATCAATGAGGAAGGCATCTCCGCAAACGATGCTATCGGCCAGGGCAACGACGGAGTCCAGAAAGGAAGACTTAACGTGGACCTCAATACGATATTCTGAAAGCTCTGCATGTATGCGTGGGGTAAACGTGAGCTTAGCGCTATTACCTGTGTAGCTAAGTGCGGAGGGTAGCCGGGATATCACCTTGCCATTCTTGTATAGGAGCACATACGCTGAATCAAATCCAGGCCTAAATAGGGTACCAACGACTGGGATCGAAGCAGAGTCGTCTGCCCCACGCGGATAGAGTTCGAGTTTCTTGGGAACGACGGAAAACGTACTATCTGGTCTTGGGGCAGGAATCCCGTGTGCGATGTTGTAACGTGCTCGAAGGTATGAGTCGAGCGCCGCCACTTCGGGGGGCGAAAGTTCGCGGTCGAAGAGCATTACCTCTTGGATCTCACCATCCAGAAAATATCCTCGCTGGTAGGATCCAATGAGCAGTGTGCTATCCTTGCAGTCATCGAGGTAGGACGAATCTGCAAACTCACCATTGACAAATAATTTGGCCTGGTTATCCGCGCTCGAAAACAAGCCAAGAACGGTCGATGGGGAGCTGGGCCACATCGGAACTGCTGCGATCTCCTGGTGGCTGAAGGAGTAATGAAGCATTCGGGGATACAGATCGCTGTTTAGCCACAACGCATGGTTCGAGCCGGAGACGAGGTTATTCAGTTTCGAACTATTTGTGATGCTGGCGACCACTGCAATTGAGTAATCGTGTTCGGCGGGGAAGATATTTGGGCCTTCCAGGAAATTCAAGCCGTGAAACACGATGGAACTGTGTCCATTGATGGCGACGGTACCAGGATCGGGTCGACTGCTGGTATCCGTCATTCGGACATCGTTACCCTTCCCACTTTGGTCCTTCCAGATTGCGACGTGACCACTCTCCAGAACCACTCCCGTATCAGCACGTAACCAAAGAAGCAGTCCGGGTGGTACGGTTTGTGCGTGGCCGCCGGAGGTGTACAAAAGAACCAGCCCAAAAACGATGAAGCACTTTGGCATAATCGGCGCGAGGGGTGTGAAGTAACTCAGTGATAAATTCTTGATGCGTAAAGGCACTTCCTTTCAGGACTAATTGCTTTCCAATAACAACGGGAGCACGAAATCCTTCCGAAGGGACTTTTTTTTGCACTTTGAGGATGCTGAAGGGTTTTACATACATTCTTGTAATTGTTTCTATTGTCGCGATCTTCGGAGGGATATCCCCGCTTCATGCAGGGACTTCGCTTCACTGCGACGATTCAAGCCACTTCGAGGCCATTGTTCCATTGGATACTCTCACAGACTTCACCCTTGAGGCATGGGTTCGACTGGATGAGGCAAATCAATCTGGCCGTCCAATCTATTTCGGGGATGATTCAGACGGTTTTGGGCTCTATCTCTACAAGGATCTGACTCCCGGTTTTCCGAGTCCATTAATGCTTTCTGGTGGCAATGGACATCCTTCCATCACCGGCAATGTGGTGCATATTCCAATTGCTACATGGGTTCATATTGCCGTTACCAAGAAGGGGAATCTCTGGACGTTGTTCCGGAATGGGATGCTGGCTGGCCGAGGAACTCTTACTACCACAACCAGCAGACATATTCTCAGATTAGGCGAGTTCAAGGGAGAACTTCAGGAAATTCGAATTTGGAAGACTGCGAGAAGCGGTCAGGAGATTTTGTCGTCTCTCTATTCTCATCTGAATGAAACGGATACTGGTCTATACCTTCAAGTGCCAATCGATAGCCTGACTGCCGACACAGTGATCGACAAGGCTCACGGATTCTTGTTTAGGCGAATCGGCTCATCTCTCGGCGTGAGGCCTGTCCCGAGTAGTCTATTACTGCCGGGGCTGCATGTTCCGGCTATTCACTGGGCTGCCATCCCTTCCTGCCTGCAGTTTCTTCCGCGAAATTCGAACGGTGTTGGCCGGGTGGAATTTTCTGGGACTATCCTTGAACCTGGTTATGATTCCGTGCTTGTCGAAAGATGGAAAGATAACGTTCTTGATCGGACACAGAGCCTGACATTGCCTCATGGTACAAGTTCTGCCTCTTTCGTATTCTACGACTCGATACCTGCAGAGTTATCGCAATACACCTTCCGTCTCTACTCCCGAAAAGGCAGCGCCCTTATCTACCTGGCGGAAGCGAGTGACCTCGTTGCTGGAGACGTCTATGTGGTAGATGGGCAGTCAAACGCGCACTTCGCGATCAACTGGTTTTACTGGCAAGTTCCGTTTGTTCGGTCATTTGGTATTCAGACATTGCATTCGAATTACGATTCCTATGACGTCGGCGACACAATCTGGGGTTATGCGAATTGCAGCGGCTGGGGAGGAGCCATTCTTAGTGGACCCTACCTCACGGGAGTCTGGCCGATGCGGCTCCAACAGGATATTGAAACGTCCTACGGGATTCCAGTGTGCATTATTAACGGTGCCACTGGTGGGTCGACAATTGAAGAACATGCGCGGAATGATTCCAATCGGGAGGACCTCTCGACGCCCTACGGTAGGCTTTTATATCGCGTAAAAAAGGCCGGTTGTTCAAGCGACATCAAGGCCATATTCTGGGATCAAGGTGAATTCAACACTTTTGACAAATACTATACTCAGTTCAAGAGGCTGTACGAAGATTGGCAGGAAGATTACCCCGGAGATGTAAAGCGAAAAGTGTACGTCTTGCAGGTGAGGCCAGGATGTGGGCCTGCAGGAGGCTCAAAGCTGCGGGAGTTGCAACGCTCGCTTACAGACTCACTGCCTAATATCGAAGTGATGTCCACGGTAGGAGTGCGAGGGCATGATGGTTGCCACTACGACGCGTTCGGGTATATCGATATTGGCGATGCTGTCTTCCGTTTGGTGGCAAGGAATTACTACCGCTCTTCGGACACAGCTGAGATCCAGGCACCTAATGTCCAACGCGCTTTCTATTCCCGCCCTGATAGCTCTGAGATCCGCTTAGTCTTTCGTGAACGCGACACCTCGCTTCGGATCACGATTCAGGACACGTTAGGCACACATCGAGAATTGCTGAAGGATTACTTCTTTCTTGATGGTAAAGTGGGTGCTGTTCGCGAAGTCCTTATACGCCGCGACACTGTTGTGCTGCAACTTAATGGGCGTAGTACTTCATCGCACATCACGTATCTTCCAGATCAGAACTACTCGGATACTGACGCTGTGTATGAAGGCCCATGGATCGTGAACCGTCGTGGCATTGGGGTCCTCACTTTTGACAATCTATCGATTTCCCCATTCCAATCAGATACTGGGCGCTCGATTGTTGATGAGCGCCTGAATGCCAAACTGGAAATTCCCTTTATCCATCTGCGACAATCCGTTGAAGCGACGCAACTCGAATTAGAAACTTCTTCGTTTGAAGTTGTGACGGTCAAGCTATTCAATCTATTGGGGCAGAACATCGCTTCGGTTGTTGTCCAATGCCAGCCGGGAATCCGGCTGCTAGTGCCACTGGATTCATTCAGACAAACTAGATTCTTGGGAATATACGCCGTTGCTCAATCGGGCGACGGCTCCACTCGGAGTTGGCTGCCGTTGCATTGATACGCCTTCTTCACGCCGCGAAGTCATGAATGAAAGCTCATAAGAACGGGGACTTTTTATGCTCCTGAGGCTTGTTGAGCCTCCCCTTGGTTCTCCGATCAGATCAGAGGAAGCAAATTCCTTCTAGTCAACTTACTTCTAACATTTTTCACTCGCATCAATGATGCGTCGCATTCCTTGGTGTTCTTATTTCAATGAAAACACGCAGAGAGTTTCTCACGGATATGGGAAAAATGGCTGGCGGGGTGCTGCTCGCGGCCCCGATCACAGCTGCAGTACTTGAGGGCTGTCTTCCTACTTCGGTACCAATGGTGCCTATGCCGACCACCAGCACCGATATTTCCGTCGACGTCTCCGATCTGAGCGCTTCGAATCCCGCGAAGGTCGTCTCCGGCGTTACCGCGCCGGATGGCTTCGGGGTGATCGTGACTCGGATATCCGATTCGGACTATCGCGCACTCTCGATGCGATGTACCCACCAGAACTGTTCGGTCGATAACAGGCTGAGTTCAGGCGAGATACATTGCGCCTGCCACGGATCGCTTTTCGCGCTCGATGGCAGTGTAGTCGTCTCTCCTGCAACGGTGCCACTCACATCCTATAAGGTGACCGTTGATCCTGCTGCTCACTTAGTCCACGCGAAGCTGGCATGAAACATTCAAGAACGTTTAGCTTCGCTGCGCTTCTAGTAGCAGTGCTAAGCTATTTCGGAGTTAGCGACGTCATTGCTATTCCCCGTTTTTCGCTTCTTACCGGTACGCGTTGCTCCGTCTGCCATTTTAATCCTCAGGGGAGCGGGCTCCGTACCCAACTTGGCTGGGAGATGATGAATCTTACCGGGCTCTACAAGTGGTCCGATCCCACACTGGACACGTCCGGGGTGATGCCAACGAATCTCATCCTCGGCGGTCATGTCGTACCTGGCGCTGATGCGCGTTTCCAGCTTGTGCGACTCTCCAGCACCGGGCAGGAGTTGCTGGTTCCGATGCAGCTCACCGCGTCGCTAGGAGTTATCGCGAATCAGCAGATCACTGCATCAACCAATATCAATCTCGCGAGCATGTATGTCCGTGCAAAAGCTGGTAGTGGCTCGCTTGGCACAAATGCCGGGCTTTACGCTGGCGAGACGGATGCCGACGCGATGATTCAGTATCAACCCAATGAGGCGTTGCCTTCTATCCGTGTGGGAATGATCCAGCCCAGCATTGGTGTGCGTCAGGATGACCACACGGAGTTCGTTCGTGAAGAGGCAGCGATTCAGGGCATTGCACTGTTTCCACCCTATTACAATGAAATGGGTGCGGAGCTTACCTACGAGGGCACACGCTGGCTTACGGTTAACGCAGGTTATTTCGGCGCGCGCAACTTGTCGATGATCGATCCCTCGATTGGCACGGTCAGCGGCTACTTCGATTTCAGCCACCCGACGATGTCGGCGCGGGTCATGCTATGGCCGCAGCTACTAGAGCAGGGGATCAACGGAGAAGTTGGTGCTTCGATCTTAAAGAATGGCTCCTTTAAGATGATCAATGCCTTCGCCGGCGTCGGGCTTGCCGACAAGGCAACCATCTACATTGAGGGTCTTTACTGCAAGAATGCCGACGATCGCATCATTCGCAATTTTACCATCATTGGAAGTATGGAGATCGTACCCTGGATGGCAATCGAATGGCGCTACGATTACGGCCAGACCGAAGTCTATCCGGGTAAAGACCTTGCGTTCGCGAATGCATTTCTATTCGGACTCGAATTCTTCCCGCTGCCCTATATCGAGATCCGTCCTGAATACCGAATGCTCCAAAAGAACCCGTTCGTTGGTACCGGTGCCTATCAAGGACAGTGGACCGGGCAAATACACGTCTTTTACTAAGTTTTCGTGGTCAGAACAATGAGATTCAAGACGCTGCTGCGTGCACGTACCTGGAAGACCCTCTTCGCGTTTTTTCTGGTAGCGTTCGCATTTCGATCGGCTGGCTGCCAGTTCGATATTACGGGTAACCCCGACGTGAATCTGGTCACTGTACACGTATCCCCGGATAGCGCAGCCGTGCCAATGGGGGGCCAACTGACTCTGACTGCCACGGTCAAGGGTTACCTTGCCGATGGTACTGTTACATGGCTTGTGGATGGTTCGAACAAGGGCACGATCGTTGCGAACGGCCTCACTGCTATCTACACTGCGCCAGGTGCTGTCTTCCCGCCAGAGATTACAATTCGAGTTATCCCGAATGAGGATCCAACGCGTTACGTTCTCTGCCATCTTTTTGTATACCCGCCAGCGGACGTAACGCCGGAGGATACCTCTTTCACCGTCAGCCCTCATGCTGTGCGATTGCTGACAGGCAAGTCGCAGCAGTTCACCATTGACACAGTCACTTTTTCGACGACCGTCGGGCCTATCACGTGGAGTCTGGTAAGCGGCCCAGGGGATATTTCTGCGACGGGAGTGTATACAGCGCCGAGCACTTCGGACGATAGCACCGTCGCAGTCATACGTGCAACTTCCGTTTTAAATCCGGCAGTGTACTCGGATGCACGAATTATTTTACTCAAGAATACAGACTCTCTCCTCTGTTTCACCAGAGATGTGTTGCCCATCGTTTCCGGTAGTTGTGGCATGAGCAATTGCCATGATGCTGCCAAGAAAGCTGGTGGCTATGACTACAACACATACAGCGGTATGATCAAGAGCGTGAAGGTTGGCAGCGCCAGATCGAGCAGGATGTACACCGCGATGACGCAGTTCAACGCTGCGAGCCGGATGCCACCTCCACCTGCGAATGCGCTAACACCCAATCAGGTGCTCACCATCGGAAAGTGGATCAACGATGGTGCCTTAGACTGCCAGTAGCTGTTTGAGAAGCACACGCAGTGTAACACTGCGTGCGGCCAAGAGGTAGGCTCAATTCATTTTGCTAAGCGTCATCACCGCCTGACGCGCGGTAGCAAAATCCGTTGCGATCCGGCGGATCATGCGGCTGGTGTCGTCTTCGAGTGAGTCCTCCAGCGCGTCGTATGCTTCCGTGGAATCGCACTCATAGACCTCGACGTAGGTGGTCGGGTCATCTTCCTCCCGATAGACTGAGAAGCGGACGGCCTGTTGGCTGTTGTTGATTCGTGCCGTGAGATCGCGAATGATCCCTTCGAATTCAGTGCGTTTGGCTGTGGAGACCGAGTAGGTTATCGTGACGAGTGTAGTGGATGCCATTGTCTAATTATCAGTGCTCGTTGTTTCGTCCGACCCGTGCATTCCGAGTCGAATTCTATGCAAACTTACGGAAGGAAACAGCCGCTCCAATGAATCTCTCCCCGGCGGCGCTATATTCGTACCGATGATACGAATGGAATCGAAGTGGATTTGGCCCTATATAGCTATCGCCAGCACCCTGGCGCTGCTGAACATATTGTTCGCCAGTCCGCTGTTCGCTGTACTCGGGTTTGAGTATTCCGCTATAATGGCGCTTGTCCTGAGCCTCATGTGCGGCTTACTCCCGTTCCGTGTGCCGAGTGAGCTGCGGCCTGCAGGTCTGCCGGATGTAGCCACAATTCTGAGGCTTTTGAAGGCAACACTTCTCCTGTCCACTGTCCCACTCGCCCTATCGCTCCTCTCGCTGGCATGGCTTCCCAATTGCTCTGTCTGGGACGGAGTTGTTTTTTACCTGGAGATCACCTTCCCAAGCGCGCTTTGTGGTAGCGCCTTTGGCCTCGTTTTCGCGGTGCTTTTGGAAGGTCGTCGTTTCGGGCGGAGTGCGTTCCTCACTTTTTGGCTTGTCACGCTTCTGATATCACTACTGCCCGGCTACACCAATCCACAACTCTTCACCTATGGGTGGCAGTATGGCTTCTTTCCGGGCCTGGTGTGGGACGAAGCAATGGAGCTAACGAACACGTATCTCTTCTCTCGCCTGGAGCAGCTATCATGGGTGCTCCTGATCTTCTCGATGTTGGTGGCTCGAAACCGGAAGAGCGCTTGGCTGTTGGTCGTTCTCGCACTTGGTTCTGCTGGTACCATCTCGATATTCCATGATGATCTCGGTATTACTCGCCCCTCATCCGCTGTAGAAAGGAGCTTGGGCTCGGAGGTGATGGTCGCAAAAGGAGTCAAGATCGCGTATAGGGACGGTCCTCTTTGGGCAGAGGATTCCTCGAAGATATGCCGCGATGTTCGCTGGTACCTCTACGATATTCGAAAGCGGTTTGCGCTCACAGACACCACACAACCCATTACGATCTTCATCTACCCAACGGTTGACGATTTGTTTGCGCAGATAGGTACACGCAGTGCCTCCATTGCAAAGCCGTGGCTGGGGCAGGTACATATCGCACAATCAAATCTTGGTTCGCTCAAGCATGAATTGACGCATGTCCTCCTGCGGGAAGTTGGAGTCTGGCCCTTCTTTGCAAGCTTCTCGACTGGACTGACGGAGGGAGCGGCTATGTCGGTCGAACCGAAATACGATGGTCTCTACACGCTGGATGAACATGCCGCCCGTATTCTCCAACTTCATTTCGCGGAGGGCGTCCGCTCCGTCATGGCCTTTACCGGGTTTGCCTCGAATGCATCGCAGAAGAGCTATGTGCTTGCTGGCTCATTTTCTCGGTATCTGCTGAGACAGTATGGCCCAAAGCGATTCGAGAGGGTTTATCGCACCTTAAGCTTCGAAGGTGCTTACGGTAAGCCAATTGACACGCTGGAATCGGAGTGGAGACGTTCACTTACAAAGTACATGACTCCGCTGGATGCAAACGACAGCCTTCGATTGCGATATTTCTATGATCGCAGTTCGATAATTGTTCAACCTTGTGTTAGACGACTGGGCAAATTAGAACGACGCGCCCATGAAGCTTGGAAGCTGTTTGACTACGAAAAGTCAAAGGCTAATTACCGTGAAGCCGCACAGACCGCGGGCGGACTAACGCCTCTAATTGGCATATCAGAAGTACTTTACCAGCAAGATTCGCTTGGCGCCTCGTTTGCAGTTCTCGATACCGCGCACACCCTGGACGCCACTAAGCAGAAGCCAGCAATTTTCATACGTTCGGGCGACCTGGCATTCATGCTCGGCGATTCCTCGCGGGCCGCATTTGCTCTCGAACACGCTATGGCGCTGAAGCTTTCTGCGGCCTCATTTCTCTCTGCATATATCCATCGCACCCTTGACACAAGCGAGACGCAAGATCTCTTCTCGCAATATCTACGTGTTTCCTACCGCCGCGACGACTCAGGCAAGCTTCGTAGATCCGTTCTACGCCGGCTTGTGGATTCAATGGAGCAGCGCCACAATTTGCCCAATCGTACGATCGATGAAGTGGTTAGCGGCGGAGGACTTCGCGGGGAAGACAGGAGCCCAAGCGGTCAACGTTGTGCCACCGAGAGCGAACGACGTAACGGGAGAGAGGGTACTGTACTGCGATACTTGAAAATGCTCCACAGGAGTTATTCCAGATTGTTGAGCAATATCGACTGGGCGGAGATCGAGGTCGAGTCTTTTGCAATGGACGCTCCGCGGATGCAGAGGATGGAGGAGAATGACTCGCTTGCGCTCTATCTTATGCGGCTGAATCTCGAACTAACACACCCTGCTTGTCTCCGTGAGCCATTCGAATACAGGTCGCCCAATCCACCCGTGCCAGTGCTGGCTCACTGGCCCCTGGGCTCACTTGCCGATCAATGGTGTCCAAAACGCTTTCGAAATGCTGCCGCAGAGATGCGAACTGAGATAGATCAGCAATACAAATTCGAGACAAACATACGGCTAGCTAAGGAGTAGTCAGTTGTTCCACCCGTCCGTGAAAATGATCTATGACACTATGCAGAAAGTGCTCCACGATCGAGCGGCGGACAGAGATCCGCAGACGCACGCTGGCTAAGTACGTCGCCTCCTCAACGGTGGCATCGTTCTGTGCGATCAGCCTCTCCATTTGCGGTAAGTCCTCGTAGAGCACCTGGAATGTGAGTTCGGTCGTGAGATAAACCCGAACAATGTGCGCCATCGAAACAGCTTGCTGCGCTGACTCAGCGTATGCCCTCGCAAGTCCGCCGGTGCCCAGCTTTGTCCCGCCGAAATAGCGCGAGACCACAAGGATAACGTTTGTCAGCTTCTGCCCCGTAAGAATGAGAAGGATCGGCTTGCCCGCAGTGCCGCTTGGCTCCCCGTCATCGGCAGCGCGGATGTTCATACCGTCAGCCCCGAGCCGGTACGCGAAGCAGTGGTGGGAGGCGTCGTAGAACTCCTTACGGATGTGGGCGAGCGCCTGATCGACCTCCTCACGCGAGGTGACCGGCAGAATATCGGCGATGAATCGCGAGCCTTTGACCTTTAGCTCTGGCGCTCGCAAACCGGAGTCGATGGTGTAGTAGAAATCCTGAGGGGGCATTGTTTTTGTAACACTCAAGGCCGGGACGAAGTGCGCCGCCGGACTGTTTCTTGCGCGGAATGATGGTTAGGTTTAGAGGAGAATTACAACTATGAATATCGGAATTACGTGTTATCCCACCTATGGTGGTTCGGGCGTTGTCGCGACGGAGCTTGGAAAATCGCTTGCCGAGCGCGGACATAAAGTCCATTTCATTACCTACGCCTTGCCGATGCGCCTGACCGGCATTGGAAATCTCGAATCCGAGTATATTGATAACATATTCTACCACGAGGTGGAAATGTCCACCTACCCGCTCTTCGAGTTTCCGCTCTATTCAATGGCCTTGACCAGCAAGATGGTGGAAGTCTCTCGATTCGAGAAGCTGGATATTATTCATGCGCACTATGCGATCCCGCACGCAACGAGCGCTGTGCTCGCAAAGCAGATCCTCAACGATGGCGTCAAGATCATCACCACACTTCATGGCACGGATATCACACTCGTTGGTCTCGAACCAAGTTTCGAGCCGCTGATGAAATTCTCGATCGAGTCTTCCGATGGAGTGACTGCGGTTTCGAAGTACTTACGAGATGAGACGATCGAGAACTACGCGGTTGAAAAGGAGATAGAAGTTATCCCAAACTTCATCGACACGGAAGTATTCCGTCCCGTGGATTCGCGGAATCTCAAACGGCTTCTTGCACCGAATGGGGAGAAGCTCCTTATTCACATCTCGAATTTTCGCGAGGTCAAGCGCGTAAAGGATGCCATCAAGGCATTCAAAATCATCCTCGATCAGGGTATCAAAGCAAAATTCCTGCTGGTCGGAGATGGACCGGACAGAGGTGAGTGCCAGGTCTTAGCAAGAGATCTCGGCATTTGGCAACAGACCCGGTTTCTCGGTAAGCAGAGCGAGCTTACCTCGATTCTCTCCGCGAGCGACATCTTCCTTATACCTTCTGGCAACGAAAGCTTCGGACTTTCCGCGCTGGAAGCAATGGCATGCGGTGTCCCAGTTCTTTCCAGCGATGTCGGCGGACTTCCCGAGGTGAATGTTGATGGAGAGACCGGCTTTATTGTGCCTGTTGGGGACGTGGAGGCCATCGCCGCAAGGATGATCGATATGCTTCGGGACAAGAAGCTTCACGCTAAGATGTCCCGTGCCGCGTTGGCGCGCGCTACGCAAGAATTTGCGAAAGAGCGCATTGTACCAATGTACGAGGCCGCTTACGAACGAGCGCTGGGATGAATGTAGCCGTGGCCCAAAGACCACGGCTACAACGGAACTGATTAGTAGCCGAAGACCTGATCGAGCGACAACTCTTCGATGTTGCCGTACTTTGCCAGATCATTCATGTCGATCTTCTTCTTCGAGCCAAGCACGGCGATAGCGTACTTATGGTCGCGAATGTTCTCCTTTTGGAAATCCGCGATCTGGTCAAACGTAACATTCGGAGCCTGCTCATACACATCCTTACGAAGGTCGCGGTCAAGCCCACGCTTACGTGCGCGCTCGTAAGCCATGAGGATGTCCTCGCGCGTTGTGCGCTCGGTAGAGAGTGTGTTCAAAAGGGAAGTCTTTGATTCATCGAAGAGCTTGTCCGCGCGCGGCATATCCGTGAGCAGTTCGAACATGCTCTTCATTGTCTCCGGCGTCTTATCCGCTTGTGAACCAACGTAGGAGAAAATGTAATAAGGGTCGTTCTTCTTCGCACCTGGTTGATAGCTGCTGAATACAGCATACGCCAATGCCTTCGACTCACGAATCGTTTGGAATACGATTGACGCCATCGAGCCACCATAATACTCGTTGTAGAGGCTTAGCAATGGTGCCTTGGAAGCGTCGAAGTGATTCATTCCCTTCGAGAGCATGATCACCTCTGCCTGCGCCATATCGTAATCCACGAAGTACACCTTGTTTGTCGTTGTCTCCTGATGAACATACTCCACCGGCGTCGGTGCAATGTGTCCGACGTCTGGTATTTTGTGCAGATTCTCCAGGCTTGCTCGTAATGTTGATACCGGGAACGGCCCGTAATACAACACGCGGTGCTTGTAGGACGTCAGATCATGGATGCGCTGCACGAGCTCATTCGAAGAGAGCTTTTGCAGTTCCGCGTTGGTGAGGTCGAATGTTTGAGGGTTCGTCGGGCCGTACGTGGCATAGTTACGAAGTGCATTCCACAGGATCGTGTTCTTGTTCTTCTTCGCATTTGCTCTTGCCTTGATCGTCCCACTAATATACTCCTTCAACGATTCTTCATCCGGTTTTGCCGTGGCCAGTAAACCCTCAAACAACTTTACGCTCTCGTTGAAGTTTTTTTGAAGCCCCGTGAGGGATACCCAAACTTCATCATCGCTGGCATTCACATTGAAGCTCGATCCCAACCCGAAGAACTTCTTCTTTACGTCTTCAGCGGAAAGCTTGTCTGTGCCGAGGTAATTGAGATAGCCCAATGCGGACGCAAGTTTCTTGTCATGACGTTTCCCCATCTCGACGATGTAATACATCGTGAAGCGGTCGTTCTCGTCATTATGCAGGTAGTAGAGGGGAATCCCGTTGGCGAGCTTCGTTTCGGTGATATCTTTTTTGAAGTCCAGGAACTGCGGCTTGGTTGGTAACACAGGCATCGCAGCGACGGTCTTCAGGAAGTCCGATTCAGCGGTGCGATTCACCTCCACGGGGGTGATCGGCGGCTTCGTCACCTTTACTACGTTCTTGTGGTCACCCGTACGCTTATAAACGATCGCATAATTGTCACCATAGTACTTGTTAGCGAACGCGACGATCTCCTTCTTCGTGATCTTCGCAAGGTCATTGATGTGTCCAACCTGTCGGGCCCAATCCGTGTGCTGGATAAAGGCGCCCATCATCGTGTTAGCCCTTCCGCCGTTCTCTTCGTTTGTCTTAAGCTGCTGCAGCGTGAAGTCATTGACGATCGCTGGCAGCAAGCTTTCATCAAACTGACCCTTCTTCACCAATTCGATCTGTGACAAGATCAAGTTTTTCACTTCATCGAGCGACTGCCCCTCTTTCGGCTTACCTGTGAACTCGTGAATACTGTAATCATTCTTTATATCAGGACCGCAGGTGGCGTGCAGCAACAACTGCTTTTGATTGAGATTCAGATCTATCAGACCAGCAGTCGAATTCGAGAGCACCATGTCAACCATCGTTAACACATCGGCCTCATGAGTATTGGCAGCAGGCATTCTCCATGCCATTTCGAGATATTCGGCATCTGGCCCATAAACCTCCCGCACCACGGGTTGCGTGATCGGCGACTCTTGAGGAGAATTCCAGGCTTCCAGCTTCTTTGGCTGCAGTACGCTAAATTTCTGATCGACCATCTTGATGACCTGATCCGGATCGCAATCACCGGCGATGATGATCGCCATGTTGTTCGGCACGTACCACTTCGAATAGAACTCCTTGATCTTCTTGATCGACGGATTCTTCAAATGCTCGATCGTCCCGATTGTCGTCTGCGTGCCATACGGATGCTTCGTGAACAATGCCGCCATGAGCGTCTCATTCGAAAGCTGATTGTCGTTGTCCAGCCCGCGATTCTTCTCCTCATAGACTGCTTCCAACTCGGTGTGGAATAGGCGCAACACCGGATGCCGGTAACGCTCTGCCTCGATCGTCAGCCACTTTTCGATCTGAGAAGAGGGGACGTCATTGACGTAGCAGGTCACTTCATCCGACGTGAAGGCGTTTGTGCCTTGTGCACCCAACTCACCCGTCAGCTTGTCGTACTCGTTCGCGATCGCCCATTTCGCTGCAATGCCACTAACGGAGTCGATCTGGTGATAGATCACCGCGCGCTTTGCATCATCCCGTGTGCCGCGATAGACCTCGTACAGATCCTCAATCTCGTTCAAATAGGGCTCCTCCTTTGCATAATCCAGGGAGCCGAACTTGTCCGTGCCCTTGAAGAGCAAATGTTCCAGGTAGTGCGCCAACCCCGTAGCATCCGCAGGATCATTCTTGCTACCAGCGCGAACTGCGATCATTGTCTGAACGCGTGGCTCCGTTTTGTTGACGCTAATATAGACGGTTAGGCCGTTCTTCAGAGTGTAAATGCGGGCGGCGAGCGGGTCGCCAGCTACGGATTTGTAGGTGTAACCGGCAGAAGTGTGTTCCACCTCCTTCGGCTGAGCGAAAGTGTGGGGAGCACTAACGGCCTCAAAGAGAAAGAGAACCGCGAAAACGATGTAGCGAAATTGTACCATAAGATTATGGGGTTGGTAGAACTGTCGTCCAGAAGAGGGATAAACGAGAAGCGACGTAAGGAAACGCAAAATGTTTCCTTACGGCCACCGAAAATGCTGTTGCATCAGGTATCGTGCCCTGATGGTGGGTCCGAGAAAACGGTTCAAGGTGCTGGCTTAATGGGCTTCGAACCAGGTTGGGCCAATTCCGGCCTCGACTTCGATCGGCACCGCCATCGGCATCGCGTTCGACATGAGCTCCTTTACGAGCGCCATCATTTCGTCCGCTTCATCTCGAACGACATCAAAGACCAATTCGTCATGCACCTGCATGATCATCAGCGACTTCAGCTTGCGGCGGCGCATCTCATGATGAATATTGATCATTGCGAGCTTCATCATGTCGGCCGCGGTGCCTTGAATTGGCGCATTTATCGCGGCACGTTCATCGCCGGAACGTACAGCCTGATTGGATGCCCCAATGTTGCGCATGTAGCGTCTGCGGCCGAGTAGCGTTTCAACGTAACCATTCTTTCGTGCGAAGGCGATCGTGTCATCCATATACTTGCGGATAGAAGGGAATGCCGCAAAATATTTGCTAATTACCTCCGAGGCTTCTTTCTGCGATATGCCGATATTGCGTGCCAAACCAAAAGCGCCGATGCCATACATGATGCCATAGTTCACACCCTTCGCTCGGCTTCGCATATCACGAGTGACCTCTTCGAGTGGCACACCATACACTCCGGCCGCTGTGCGGGTATGGATATCCTCGCCATTTGCGAAGGCCTCAAGTAGTGCAGGGTCACGCGTTACGTGCGCCATGATGCGCAGTTCGATCTGCGAATAATCCGACGAAAGAATTTGTCCGTTCGGAAAACGCGTGACGAAGGCTTTGCGAATATCGCGGCCCATCTCTGTCTTGATCGGGATATTCTGTAAATTTGGATCCGTCGAGGAGATGCGCCCTGTCGCCACAACAGCCTGATTATAGCTAGTGTGGATCATCCCCGTTTTGTGGTTGACCATACGTGGCAGGGCATCTACATAGGTGCTTCGCAGCTTCTGATATTGCCGATACGTGAGCAACGCTTCCGCAATAGGATGCTCGTGTCGCAGCTCTTCAAGTACGGCTGCGTTGGTGGAAAGCCCCGTCTTTGTTTTGCGGCCGGATTTCAAGGCCAGCTTTGTAAAGAGTACGTCCTGCAATTGCTTCGTCGAGTCGATGTTGAAGGGCCCGCCGGCATATTCGTAGATCTTGTGGCAAAGATTTTCAGCTTCTCGCTCCATCTCTTTGCTTGCAAGTGCCAGCCGTTCGGAGTCGATCTTCACCCCGTAAAATTCCATTTGCGTCAGAACTTCGACCAGCGGGAATTCCACACGTTCCAGTACTTCCGCAATCTTCGGTTCGATCAATCCAGCAATGGCATGTCTCAAACGAAGCGTGACATCCGCGTCCTCTGCTCCGTACTCCGCTAGCTTCAGCGTTGGCGCCATTGCCATCGTGCGGCGCGCTGTGGCAGGTTTGAGCTGCCCGACTACCTCCGTTAGGGAAACGGGACGATACTTCAGGTACTCCATCGAGAGCGAGTCCATCGAGTGAGAGCCATCGAACTGATGCAGATAGGCCGCGATCATCGTATCGTAGATGAGCGGCTTCAACAATATACCATTGTGGCGGAATAAGAGCGCATCGTATTTGATATTCTGCCCAACTTTCCCGATCCTGTCGTTTTCCAAAACCTGCCGTAGCTCTGCAAGCACTTCTTTGAGATCGAGTCCCTTGGTCAGTGCATTCTCTGCAGTTGTTGAAATGGCCTCTTCGAAGAGTGACCCGGGATCTGCATCCGCCCCGATCTCTGGTAGCCGAATCGGGATATAGAACGCCTCATGCTCCTTAACTGCAAAGCTGATGCCGAGGATCTCTGCGAGGTTTGCGTCTGAGCCGGTGGATTCCAGATCAACGCAAAATTCTTTAACCTTTGAAAGCATCGCTGCAAGTTCGCGCACCCCCTCGATAGTATTGACCATCACATAGGCATGGGGGCACGAATTGATGTCCTGTTCATCGGGGGGTGGACCCTCGGCGAAGTCGAAGGACTCAAGCTCCTCTTCTTCGGTACGCTCCTTTGGCGCAATCTCCGCCGAAGCCAGAGCGTCATCGAGTGCTTCACCGGATTCCGCCTTTAGCAAATTCTCTTTCTCTTTGTGCAGCCTGTTTGCAAGCGATTTGAAGCCCAGATCAAGCACCAGAGTTTCGAGAGTCTCAAAATCTGGAAGCACACCATAGGTGAGGTCCGCTACTACGATTGGGAGCTTGACGTTGCAGTCAATGGTCGCAAGCTCTTGGGAAAGGAACGCGTTCTCGCGCTCGTTCTGCAGCTTCTCTCGGATCCCCTTCTTGTCGACCTCGGCGAGGTGCTCGTAAAGCGACGAGAGAGAGCCAAACTTCTGCAAAAGTGGTGTTGCAGATTTTTCTCCAATTCCCCGAACCCCTGGGATGTTATCGCTGCTATCACCGACGAGCGCCAGGTAATCGATGATCTGCTCTGGTCCGAGGCCATACTTGTCTCGAACCTTCTCCGCATCGAATATCTCCATACCGCTTCCGTCGCGGGCTGGACGCAGTAGTTTGACCTTGTCGGTCACAAGTTGGCAGAAATCCTTGTCGGGTGTGACGATCAGCGAGTCGATCCCTTCCCGTTCCGCTTCCCGTGCGAGCGTGCCAATAATATCATCCGCTTCATAACCCGGCAGCTCCACCTGCGGAATGTGAAAAGCTCGGACCAGGTCTTTTATTTTCCCTATCTGCGGAATGAGATCCTCGGGCATTGCCTGCCGCGTTGCCTTGTAGGCCTCGAACTTCTCGTGGCGAAAAGTCGGAGCAGCGGTGTCGAAGCAGACGGCAGCGTGAGTGGGGGAGTGGTGATCCAGGAATTGGAAGAGCGCCGTCATGAAGCCATAGACAGCGCTGGTGTTCTCACCCCGCGAGTTTGTTAACGGATGCGCGATGAACGCGAAGTACGCGCGATATGCCAATGCCATTCCATCGAAAAGAACGAGGAGCGGCTTGCCTTTGGAGTCGTGTTTGGGTAATCGCATGATAGTCTAATTCTGTTTCTGTTGACGGATCAGCGAGCGAGCGCCCTATGCAAGAACGAATCGAAACCGCTCGTCATATTTTCCGCCGGCGTATTTCGTGCAGCAGGTCCGACATGCGTAGCGAAGCGCTCGCCTCGTCCGGTATCTCCGTTCACGCAGGCATTTCGGACAATGGACTACGACAGGATAATTCGCTTCGATATGCCTTTTCCGCTTGGCGGCCAACAACAGCGTTAATGGCGCTTTCTTTCCTGTCCCCCCGATAGACCCGAGAACCTGATAGAATTTCGGCGCATGGGAATGGACGAGGATGTGAGCGATCTCGTGCAGTAGCGTCTCATAGAACTCCGACTCTCCAAACTCCACCGTCATAGCCAGGGAGATGCCGATGGTGTGCTTGGCGCGATTGTAGTAACCACCCGTCGAACGATTGCAATAGATGATACGGGGACGTGGGAGCTTGGAGTCGAAGTGCGTTTGGTTGACAAGGTCGAATTTATGGTAAGCAAGCGCCAGGAGACCGCTCAAGCGGAACATCCAGAAAAAGTCGTTATCCAGATCCAGTTCTGCCAGCTTTTCAGAATCAACGCCAAGCCGAACCACACGTTTCTTGTAGTTGTGGAGAAGCTCCAATTCCGATCGTTCCGGCCGAGATCGGGTGAGGGATTTTTTTTTGCCCTCTTTTCGTGGAGCGTAGAATCTTTCCAGCGCGTTCTTGAGTGTCACAATGATTAACGTTCTGCCTGCTTGACGTCGAACAGTTCTCTTCGTTCTAACTATCCTGCCCTCGCCATTCGGTCGATCGGGTGGAGGAGTAATGTTCTGGCGGTAGTCTTCCAGTTACTGATTTCCTGTCTTGGGAATGCTCAGAGCGTTCGCAATTACGCAGGTGAGTTTCTCGAATTAGGTGTCGGTGCACGTCAGCTTGCCTTAGGAGGTGCGGGCGCCGCGATAAGCGAGGATGCCACTGCTGGCTACTGGAATCCCGCTGGACTCGGGACGCTTGATTTCCCGATGGTCACCGCGATGCACGAGACCCGATTCGACGGCACCGTGAACTATAACTATGGCGCACTCGCGGTGCCGCTGGACGCGCACACGACTGCCGCGCTGTCGATCTTGCATATCGGAGTAAGCAATATTCTCGATACCCGGAATGCGCTCGTCAATGCCGACAACACTGGCCAGCTCGATGCAAGCAACTATCTCGACTACAACAAAGTCTCCAGCTTTGGCAATTACGATTGGGTCGCAATTTTTTCAATTGCGCAATCCCAGCGCGGTTCCCTTTTTTACTCGGACCCAGGCGGCGAACCCCTGTTCCCGCATCCACCAAGCAATTTCAGGCACTTCGGATGGGGAGTGAACGCCAAACTGATCTATCGCCGGCTCGATCCGCAGACCACTGCCATGGGTATCGGCTTCGATGTGGCCGCACGTTATCAGGTGACTCGCGCGCTTACGGTCGCGGCCGTCGCTCAAGACATTACCACCACTCTGCTCTCCTACAGTACAGGGACGAAGGAGTTGGTATCCCCAACGCTCAAGCTTGGTGGCACCTATCTTTGGAATATTACCTCGGATGGCGCTCATAAGCTTTTTCCCACGCTCGATGCAGATCTCCGATTCGAAGGGCGCGGCTCAGTTGCCCAACTTCACGCTGGACCGATCTCTGTGGATCTACACGAAGGATTGGAGTACCAATTCAAAAATATCTTTGCACTTCGGGCCGGCTACAACGACATGCAAATGTGGAGTGTCGGCGTGGGCCTTGCATTCAGCAGGCTGCACATAGACTACGCGTACTTAGGCTTTAATGGACAGGATCAACTTGGCGCGACCCACCGGATCAGCCTCTCGTTTTTGCTGGAACAGCCAAGGTGGAAGCGGAAGGGGGAGTAGAAAATCCGCTTTGAGCAGCTCAGATATGCGGCTTCCCGTGCAGCGGGTTGCTCCAGAGATTGCTTGCGGGAGTTTCGGCGAGCGCTGCCGTTGCCTCCATTTCGCGCCAAATGAGTTGGCAAGGGAAGCGGTTCTCGTTTAGCGCGCGACACAGAATAAGCGAGTCAAATCCACCGTGAGGATCCTGGAACTGCCGAAGCTGCGGAAAGCCGCGCACACCATGCAGCCCCGTCATTCTGATATGGTACTGCTTGCCCAAATGGCCAATCTCGTGTAAACGCTCCCACGGAATCTCACCTGTTTCCAGCGTATCTCTCGGGGAAAGTTCAACGGCAATTCGGTCTATCTTGCGACGTTGGTACTCTGGCAACTTCCCTTCAAAATCATATTGTACGTCGACAGTTGGGACGATCTTCCGAGCTGTATGCGAGTCGCAATAAGAGAAGAAGACATCATCCGGTGTGCCAAGGGGAAGAAAGATTCGATACACACCGCTATTGAAGAGCGCCTTGCAGTCTGCATCGGTTCGGGGGAGTTCAGATAGCGACAGTCCGAACGGAATGTCCACCGCGTGTCGCATCTGAGCGATGATTTCCAAATTCACTGGATCCCACGGATCGCGATCGAGGAATTGAAGATGGAGCATCTTCGAATTCTCCTTGCGGAGCAACCTTGCCCGATCGACGGGATTTTGAGAATAAATGTCGCGATCGGCATGGTGTGTCTCGTGTGCGAGCGCAGCAATTTGCGCGCCGCAGACGCCATGAGTGATCGAGATCGTTGGAATAATTAGTACCATGAAGAGGTGCGCTAACAAGACGACAGGTCGATACGTCTCAACAAAGAACATGCCCGCACAATCTCACACCGATTGTGCCAACGAAGCAGTTAATAGTGAATGGCACCAATTAATTGCGTATTTTTGCAGCAGGAATGACTACTAATTCGCATTGAACTTCTTCTTGCTTCTTCTTCGGGATGGGCTTCCGCCCATTATTCAGCATACCTTCCCGATACTTGCAGTCGCAGGGGTGCCGAGCAGCGCTCCACCCCCGGCCGAGTCCTCGTTCGGTGCACTTATCTACGCCTTCGTACTCCTATTCCTTCTTTTCCTGCTAATTAATCTTGATCGCCGCTTCCGAGAATACATCAGTCGCGCCTTGATTCGCCCGTTCAATTTCTTTGCCGACATCCGTGATCAACGGCTGATACCCAACGCTCAGACATCCATGCTCGCGGTCGTGTTGTCCGGTGCGCTTGCGGGCTGCCTGGCCGCGTTATTGCGGTTGGTATTTTCAATACCCGATCTCACCAGGTCGTTCAATCTTGCCCTCCCTTCATCTGTGGCTTCCCAGCTACAGAGCCTCTCTAAGGATTATTTGGCGATGTTGGCCATCCTGACTGGCGTCGCATTGGGTTCAATACTGTTGCTGACGCTGGTGCTCCGATTTGCAGCAATCTTCGTGCGCGGAAGGATCCTGCTCGGCGATACATACAATGTGGCGGTCTGGGCCTTGCTGCCTGCTGCATTCCTGCTTCCGTATGATCTTATCGTGCCTCGAATGGATATAAACAGCGCGACCGCGACCATCTCCTATGTGACCCTTTTGGTGCTCTTTCTTTGGTCGTTCTACCGCCTGCTCAAAGGGACAGGGGTGCTCTTCGATGTATATCCGACGAAGATATACCTTTATGGAACCGCCGTACTACTAGTAGTCTCGGCCGTACTCTATTTTTACCTTAGGCATAACCACGTTTTCGAGAATTTTTCGTTCGTCAGTTCTGTACTACGAGCGGTCGCGGCCTAACCGACCCGACCTTTTCTGTGAGCATTGTGCCAATCAGACTCCAGCCCCATTTATCGCCAGGGCCTAATATTCCAATATGTATCTATCAAAACTAGAGATCATCGGCTTTAAGTCGTTTGCTCAGAAGACGTTGATGAAGTTCGACGCCGGTATGACCGCCATCGTCGGGCCAAACGGCTGCGGCAAGACGAACGTCGTCGATGCCATTCGCTGGGCGCTCGGCGAGCAGAAGGCCGGCACGCTACGGTCGGATGTAATGGAAAACGTCATCTTCAATGGCACCCGGCTTCGCAAGCCGCTTGGTATGTCGGAAGTTTCTCTGACGATCGAGAACACCCGAGGTATTCTTCCGACCGAGTATCAGGAAGTAACTATTACGCGCCGATTATTCCGTTCTGGAGAGTCCGAGTATCTCCTTAACAAGGCACAATGCCGATTGAAGGACATCATCGAGCTCTTTATGGATACCGGCATGGGCGCAAATGCCTACTCGGTGATCGAGTTGAAGATGATCGAGACCATCCTCTCTGATCGCACAGAAGAGCGCCGCAAGCTCTTCGAAGAGGCGGCCGGTGTTACGAAATACAAAGCCCGGCGCAAAGAGGCGTTACGACGCCTGGACCAGGTTGCAAACGATCTCTCCCGCGTTGATGACATTGTCAAAGAAGTAACGAAATCGGTTGCGTCTCTTGAACGCCAGGCGGAGAAGGCGAAGAAGCATGCAGAGTTAAGCACAGAGCTTCGCGGACTGGAAGTGGATCTCCTCGAACGTGAATTTGCGCTCAACTCAGGTCGCATTTCTCCGCTCCTTGCCGAACTTCAGGAGGCAGAATCGAAGCGTGACAAGATCACTGGCGAGCTTTCGAAATTCGAGGCGCTGCTAGATGTGATCGAGCGCGAGGAGAATGAGATCGAGGAGCAGCTTGTCTCATCTGAACGCACGGTTCGCGAGAAATCGCAGATCATCCAACGTACACGCGAAACGACCATCGCAACCGAAGAGCGAATTCGTTCGCTCGGTGAGCAGAAGGAGCGAGCGATTCGTGAGTATGATCGTCTTGAGAAGGAGAAGATAGAACTTGCCGAGCGTATTGCTACGCTCAAGTCGGCTCACAGTCGCGCAGCCGAGAACCGCGCAGAACTCGAAGAAGAGAAACGTGAGAAGGAGCAAGCGCGTGCAGAGGCAGAAGGTGTTGTTCGTACACATCGCCAGCAACTGCAGCGTGCCCGCGACCTTGTCTATACATTGCTGAATAAGCGCAATGACCGTTCCAATGAATTAGAGCGCCGCCGCACCCGGATCGAAGAGTTGGAGCGCAGACTGGGCCGCTTTGAAGGCGAGTACCAAACCCTCAACGAGAAGCGGGCTGGCCTGAATGAGGAGACCCAGCGAATTGCGCTCAATCTCGAAGCTGCCACGGAGACTATCGGCGCCGCGGAGCGCGAGCACACAGCAGCTCAGGACGCAAAGGATAAGTTCAAAGCCCGAATCGACGAGCTGCAAAATCAGTCCTTCTCCATTCAGAATGAGATAGGCAAGAAGATCTCCAAGATGGAGTTCTTTACCGGACTTGTTGAGCAAGGCATCGGCGCTGGCGAAGGCACACAATTTCTGCTATCGGACTCCGGTTGGGCTTCGACCGACCCCATCACCGTCGCGGACGCTTTTGATACCGATTCGGAATATCGTGTAGCCTTTGAAAGCGCACTTGGCGAAATCGCCTATTACCTAATTGTGGAGAGTAGCAAGGAGGCCTTCGAAGCGGTGGATGTTTTGCGCCATTCACAGAAAGGCAAGGCGACCCTCATCGCGCTCGATCGCGTACCTCCTTATAACGCGCCGGATGTCGCATTTCCTGGCAGCGCACGCAGTGCGCTCTCACTGGCACGATTTACAGATCGTTACCGCAATCTTTTCGCAATGCTCCTGACGGAGATCGCCATCGTCGATAGCATTCAGGATGGCTTCGCGACGCTGGATGCATCACCGAATATTGAACGGTGCGTCACGCTCGATGGTGAGGTTATTACTCGCGCGGGATTCGTAAAGGGTGGATCGAAGAAAAGCACCGAGGGAATTCTAATTGGGAAGCGGGTGCAGATCAGTGAACTTGAGATTGAGGTCTCAAACCTCAAAGCAGAGCTTGATAGACTCGAAGTCGAGATCGCCGAGACCAATAAGAGCTATGAACAGATTGACGTACGGCAATTCAACAAGAAGGTGCGCGAAGCCGAGGAAGGGCGCCGCGCCGTACAGGTTCGTTCCTCCCAGGTGGAGTATGAGCTGAAGCGGATCGGCGAGCAACATGACTTCCTGACCAACGATGAGACCAGGCTCAAGAACGATCTTGCGCCTCTCGCGGCGTCGATCGAACCTATCGCCCAAGAAGTGGTGGAGTTCGAACGCCAACATGGCGAGGCCCTCGAAGAAGCGGCGAAGTTGCAACGCGTGCTCGAAGAGGCGGAGCAGTTTTTGAGTGAGCAAGCACAGCGTTCAACGGAGGTACAAGTGCGCTATGCCGGACTCTCCTCCGAAGTGTCTCGACTTGAAAGTGAGACACGGCAAACGGAGCGCGCCATAGAAAACGCGCGACAACTCGCTGAACAACGCAACCGCGAGCGTGAACGCGCGGAGACAGACCTGGTTGACTTATCCGGCAAACTGGAAGAGTTCAAGACGATGCTTGTGTCGCTGGAAGAGGAGCTGAAATCTGCAAGCGGACGCCACTCCGAAGTCGCGGAACTCCGAAAGGCGAAGCAGGCCGAGGCGCACAAGTATCGCGAGTCGCTTCGCGAGGAACGCCAGCAGCACGACAAGACGATCAACATCACCCATGAACTCCAGATGAAGATTCAGGAGTTGGAGCAGAAGGTGGTTGCGATCGCCGCACGTGCGAAGGAAGAGTTTGAGATCGACCAGATTGAAACGAAGGAGTATCCTGAGGACGAGGTCTTTAGCTTTGGTGATACACGTGAAGTTGTTCGTGAGCTAAAGCAAAAGATCAAGAATCTCGGTGCGGTCAATCTGCTTGCGTATGATGAATTCCAGCAGGAGAGTCAGCGTCTTGAATTCATGACGACCCAGCGCAAGGATCTGTCGGACGCGCAGAAGAATTTGATCGAGACCATCGAAGAGATCAACACCACAGCGACCTCTCAATTCCTCTCGACATTCGAAGAGATCCGAGGTCACTTCCAGGACATCTTCCGCTCGCTCTTCGCTGATGGTGACGAGTGTGATCTGAGTCTCGAAGCAGACAAAGACCCGCTCGAAGCACAGATCGAGATCATTGCAAAGCCCCGCGGCAAGCGACCGCACTCGATCGAACTTCTATCCGGCGGTGAGAAGACGATGACAGCCATCGCGCTTCTATTCGCTATCTATCTCGTCAAGCCGAGTCCGTTCTGTATCTTGGATGAAGTAGATGCCCCGCTCGATGACTCCAATATCGACCGCTTCCTCTCCATCATTCGCCGCTTTGCTGTGAACACGCAATTCATCGTCGTAACGCACAACAAGCGCACCATGGCCGCCGCCGACGCGCTCTATGGCGTCACGCAGGAAGAGGATGGTGTCTCGAAGATCGTGAGTGTGAGGCTTAAGAAGGAGGGGACCGTTGTGCGCGGGAAGGGTGCCGTTCTAGCAACGGAATCAGAAGAGATTGCGATGGCAGCGTAGGGCTACCGCAACTCCAATCGAGTTAGCTTCCCTGGGTTTACCGACCCAGGGGTTGTTACTCGCAAGAAGTAACAGCCTGCAGGCAGTGCGTCAAGGTTGGCAATGAGCTGTAAATCCGCTGATTCCTTCCGAGCAACGGCTCTGCCCATTACGTCGAAAATGGAGAGACATACCAGCTCGCGCTGAGGATTTTCCAATGTGACGCGTCTGGATTCGACGCTAATGCCGAGAGGTTCCTCGGACGTGGCATTGGAAACGCCCGAAGCAGCGGCCATCCCAAACAACCCACTGTCCGTGACAGCAAAAAGGGTGTTCCCCTTTCCGACAATGAACTGGTAGACCATCTGGCCGAGGAGCTTCTTGTTAAGGGAAGTCCACTCGTTACTACCAGGTTTGGAAATATACGCACCGCCGCTCTTTGTCCCAGCGAAGAGAAAGCTCCCAGCATCGAGAAGCGAGGTGATTTCGGTATCGCCGATGCCGGTTGAAAATGGTGACCAGGTCTCGCCATCATCCTGTGAGACCATCACGCCGCCTCGGTTCGTGCCAGCGTAGATCGCGTTTTCCGTGAGTAGGATTGACGTCACCGAGGTGTCAAGTCCAAACTTTAACCGTGGTTTCCATGAGACTCCTTCATCTCCGGAGTAGTAGAGCCCACCATCTGCGCCGACGTACATTCCGTCCTCCTCATCGAAGGCAAAGCAAGTTGTTCCGCGTCCTTCTAGCCCCTCATTCGCTTGTAGCCAATGCTTTCCGTCGTCGCTGGAGCGATAGACTCCAAAAGTAGCGGCGAATATCCACTTGGAATCTGGATGCACGCCAAACGCGGCGGCGCGGATCGTGAGAAGCCCAACATTGCTTCCGGTGAAAGTAGCGCCGCCGTCCGTCGAACGGCAAATTCCTTTGGAGCCTCCCGTCGCGGCAAGGACGGTCCCAGCATTGGTAACCGCAAGATTCCACACGTCTTCATTTGATGTGACCACGGGGCACTCAGTCCAGTGAGCTCCATCGTCACTTGAACGCAATATGGAATGGCCACGGGTGCCTATGAGCATAACTTCTTTTGGAAGTTCTAAGAAGGAGAGAGTAGGAATTGAGGAAAAGCCACCAAGATCCACACGATTCCAACCAGACTGACCGAAGGCCGCTGGGACGAGGATCGTACATAGAAGACCGCTGAGTACCGTGGTTCTCTTGGACCGCATAACAACACTGGAAAGTAGCTCCTAATGAAATGCGGGGAGGGAGGCGAAAGGTTCTTCCGATTATTGCCAGAGAAAGCCAGCGGTGAGAGCCTTGCCGGAGCTCGGTAGTCGGGCTCGACGAGACGATGAACGACTACCCCTTCCCCTCAAAAGTCAAATAAGTATGATCCTGCATCCCCTTTTCGTAATCATTGAGCATACGCATTCCCTCGTTCGGTTTGAGTCGATCGGATTTGATCGCGTCGTCGATCTGCACTTTCATGCGGCGGACGAGTTCGTTCTGGTGGTACTGTGTTAGTTCAAGCACCTGAGCGATGGAGTTGCCCGGGATTGTCTCTTCAATATAGAAGCCGGACTCCTCGTCGGGGTCTAAGAAGACGTGTGCTTCGTTGACACGCCCGAAGAGATTGTGCAGATCACCCATGATGTCCTGATAAGCGCCAGTCATGAAGAAGCCCATGTAGTAGGGTTCGCCTTCCTTGAGCGGGTGGAGGGGTAGTGTCGTTCGAACATCCTTTATGTCGGCGAACTTCGAGACTTTGCCGTCGGAGTCGCAAGTGATATCAACAAGGGTGCCGTTGATGATCGGCCGTTCGGCGAGCCGATGGATCGGCATTATGGGGAAGATCTGCCCGAGCGCCCAGTGATCGAGTAGGCTTTGGAATACGGAGAAATTGCAGAGGTATTGATCTGCAAGATGAGGGGTGAGATCAGCGATCTCCTCCGGTATCTCCTCTTCCATCTCGGGGTCTTCCGAACGACGCTTGTAGAGTTCGGCGATCTCCTCGACGATATGCCAGTAGAAGGTTTCAATCTTTGCCTTCGTGCGAAGATCGAGAATGCCGAGATCAAAAGCGTTCTGTGAATCATCCTTGATCTGCAATGTATCATGCAGCGCCTCGCGAGGATTGTCCTCAATGCGCTCCTTGATTTCCTGTAACTGTCTCACCCATTTATGGTCATCCGGGGAGAGGCGTAGATCATATTCAGCTTTCGTCTTTTCGATAGCTCCGAAGACACGAACGACGAGCACGGAATGATGCGCAACGATGGCTCGGCCTGACTCCGAGATAATATTCGGATGCGGCACGCCCTCGTCATCGCAGACATCCATGATGTTATATACTGTGTCTGCGGCATATTCCTCCATCGTATAGTTGGTGGAGGAGTGGAAACTGGTGCCGCTGCCGTCGTAATCCACGCCGAGTCCGCCGCCGACATCCAAATACTTGATGCTGCTTAGCCCCATCTTCTGGAGCTTTGCATAATAGCGTGCTGCCTCGCGAATCGCACGTTTGATCGAGAGAATATCGGGTATCTGGCTGCCGATGTGGAAGTGTGCGAGCTGAAGGCAGTCGATAGCGCCTTCCTTTTGAAGGTAGTCTATAGCTTCGACCAAGTCCATCGTCGAGAGGCCAAACTTTGCGGACTCGCCGCCCGAGGTAGCCCAAATCCCAGAGCTCTTCGCAGCCAAACGAATGCGAACTCCGATCATCGGCTTCACACCAATCTCCCGAGCAACCTCTAGGATGGACTTCACCTCTTCCACCTTCTCGGCGATCATTATGACTTTCTTTCCGAGACGGTTACCCATCAGTGCCGTGCGGATGAAGGCGGTGTCCTTGTACCCGTTGCAGATGATGACGGATTCGGGATTGTGGTGCGTCGCAAGTGCCGCGAATAATTCTGGCTTTGAGCCTGCTTCGAGTCCGTAATCAAATGGGCGACCAGCATCCTCGATCTCTTCGACAACCTCGCGAAGCTGATTTACCTTGATCGGAAAAACGCCTAGATACTTCCCTCGATAATTCTGCTCGGAAATAGTGTCAATGAAAGCCTTGTTGAGATTAACGACCCGATCGCGAAGCAGATCCTGAAAGCGAATGACAAGTGGGAAGCGGAGATTCCATTCCTCGGCATCCTTGATGACCTCCATAATGTCCATCGTCGCGCCTTCGCCGCGAAGCGGAGAGACGGTGACGTTGCCCTTGTCGTTGATCCCAAAATAGCCAAGACCCCAGCGGTCGATGTTGTAGGTTTCTACTGCGTCCTCAATCGACCATTCGTTGGATGGAATCAGATCGGCGAGCGGGGGTGCTGCATGACCATTGCCGTTCGAGGCGAGGTGCTCTGATGTGCTCGTCAGTTCGGATGGTAGTGTTGTCGTGGGCAAGGATTCTTGTTGAATAACCTGTTATGAAATCGGCGATATCTGCTTAGTCGCTGATAACAGAGACAAAAGGAGATCCGTGCAATGGAATTGTCACTTGAGAGCACCGATATCTCATCGTGTCCGTTAGTACACATTGTGCGTTGCTGCGGCAGACAAGGCAAGGCTGGCAATGATGACTGCAGTATATAGCACCCCCAGGCCAATACTTACCGCGCCACTCTCCGTGAGCCCTCCGTCGTGCTTTACATCCCATTGCATCTGCGCATAATGTTCGACAGGTAGTGCATCCTCGCGAGTGATCGCTCGGATGACTCGGCGGTCACGGTCATACTCCGTACCGATGCCATGGACTTCATGCGTGGCAGCATCAAGCCGCCAGTTCGTTAGCTCAACTAAATCGCCAGAATTGGCGTGCAGTCGGAGTTTGTCAGGCCCACTGCCTTCTCGGAGTTCGGAAAGGGGTGCAGTTTGTCTCTGGATGTAATTTGGGAAAAAATGGCTGTTATTGCCTGTCGTGTCATCCGGATTGAACGTCCGGCAAGACGCGAAGCACACGGCCAAGAGTATTCCTGTTAAGATTGCAGTTATGGTTCGGTTCATACTATTAGTGATCTGGATTATGGGTGGGATGGTACGTGGTTGCCTTCGCTCGGAGTTTAGCGCAGTTCTTCGGAAGACCTGTGGGAAATCGCGCAACGGCATTGGCTTGCTGGATGGCGTTCGGAGCGTATCGGAAACGATGCCCAACCGTCAACCATGTGTCGAGTCTAGTGATCGAGCTATTTGGGATACTCGTAATCGAGAACAGTTGATCCGGGCCCGGCTGGATTACCGCGTTGGATGGCGGTAGGAGGTAGATGGAATCGCTGGAAACGGCGATCAATTCTCCGTCTGCGTGAACCGCGCCCTTTAGCGACACCTCCGCCCATGCGCCGTACATGTCAGTGCGTGCACCATCGCCATCCGGCGCGAGCCACCCACGTGGCACCCGGTCTGCCTGACGAAACTCTCCACAGGAACAGCAGAGGAGCAGCATTGCGGTGGAAATGTAGTAAGATCTAATTCGTATCATTTGGTTAGCCTAAGTTGTGTAAGAATCTGCTGCAAACTTAGGGATTTTCGCGGGATAGTTGTCATGGTAATGTAAAATACACGAGTAGCTAGTATTGTAAGGTTGTGCTATTGAATATGCCAAATCCAAATTATCGAGAATCGCGTGAAACTTTCAGTAGGGTCTAGGTCATATTATACCAGAGTCTATTCTTTATCGTCTAATTTCCTATGAAAACCCAAACTGGCATCGGAATCCTACTCGTTCTGGCGGCAAACCTCTTTACCATCGCGCTCTTCAATGGCTGTAAGAGCACCACGATAGTGGATAATCTTGGCACATTTCGCGGCACTGTCGCTCTGATCAGCCCGACTGGTGACACGCTTCAGAATTACGCCGGAGCGACTGTTCAAATTCAAGGTACGTCGTTCCAAGCGACGAGCAATGCTGCTGGCGATTGGCAGATTGATAATGTCCCGGCCGGCATCTATAACCTCGTTATGACCAAGCCTGGTTTTGATACGCTCATTCTCCCGCAGTACCAATTTAGCGGAGCCGGAACTGCGTTCCTATTTAGCAATGCGATCCAGGCGATACCTCAAGACTCCCTCGATGTGACGTTTAAGAATACGACGATTCAGTCCTCGTCGGGTTTTTATGAGGGCGAGTTGCAATTCTTCGGAAAGCTCTTGGGGAAGGACAGTCTGAGTCAGGCCAGCATGGATATTACGTTTGGAGCAGGCACGGATTCCGCCAAAACCATGACGCAGAATCTGTACATCATCAATGGTAACCCGACGTTCGTATCGCAGACCTACTTTGAGCCTCCGGTGGCAAGCGGTTCTATTGTGATGGTTCGAACTCATCTCTGGGCAACCGTCTCAAAGACGACAATGTCCTTCGCGCATTTCCAGCAGGCGCAGTGTACATCTAGCCTTGTGAGGACATTCCAACTTCCGTAGTCAATTGAATTTGGGCAGGTCTTACTGGAGAACACCCACGCAGATCAAGCCAGCGCTACTTTAACTGCATGATCATATGAGAAGATATTCCTTCGCTGTTCTCTATGTAGCTTTCGCGATCTTTTGGGGATGCCAGAGCACGACTATGTTAGAAAGCAGCGCGGGGGTGGTCAGTGGCAATGTCGCACTTGTGAGCGCTACCGGGGACACGCTGTCGAATTATGCGGAAGTGACCGTGAGGCTTGAAGGCGCTGGGTTGCAAACCACCAGCAACTCTGCGGGTCTCTGGCAATTCGATAACGTTCCTGCGGGGTTCTACACGATTCTCCTATCAAAGCCTGGATTCGACTCCCTCGTACTACCAATGTTCGAATTTCGTGGAGTCGGAACATCGTACTTCCTTAGTAATGGTATCCAAGCGTACCCTATGGATTCGCTTGTATTCACTGTAACGAACACGACGGAGGATTCCAGTGCGAACGGCTATCTTGGGCTAATCAGCATGACCGGTAGAGTTTCCGGGCCGGACAGCGTTTCGCTGACGCACGGTGTGATCGCCGCAAGCGGTGGCATCAGTCAGGCGCCCGCGCTTACGATTGAACATGGGGAAATCACCAATGGGAGCAAGGGATTGATCGGCTACAATGAACCGCCAGCAAAGAGTGGTGCGGTTGTAACATTCCGGAGCTATGTCTATGGGAATTCACCAAAAATCAAGATATCAAATTTCTCGACGGCCGCTTCCCCATATTCGGTCGTCAGGACATTAACTCTACCGTAGTTTTCAAGTAATCTGAATGACCGATCCTCGTCAGCGCGAATTCCTCGACTTACTTGAGCCCGTCCACGACAGGCTTTCGAGATACGCGATGGCGGTCACCCGCGATGCCATGGATGCAGAGGATCTGGTTAGTGCAACTGTCCTGAAGGCATACGAACAATTCGATCGTGGGAGGCCCATGGACCTGTTCTTGCACTATCTGATAACGATCGCTTCAAGATTGCACAAGCGGAAGCGGTACCGTGAGCGCAATCATGTCTCCTTCGACAAGGAGCACGCAGAGAGCAGGCAGGACACTTCACCGCTTCCGGATGAAGCCGCAGAACTTCGGTTGGTAATGGACGCACTCGACACACTCCCCGAAAAGATGCGAGAGACGGTAGTGCTCTATGAGGTCTCCGATCTCTCGCTCGAAGCGATACGGGAAATTCAGGGGGGATCGCTCAGTGGCGTAAAGGCACGCCTGGGGCGAGGCCGAGAACAACTGGCAAAGGCACTTGGTGTTACACTGCCAGAGCGAACGCTCGAAAGGAACATAGCGCCGAGGAAGCCAAGTGCAGCGGCGCTGCGAATGCAGGAACCACCAATTCTAATTCTCGCAGGGGAAGAATATGTACGATAGATCTTACCGAGACCACATCGCCGTTTTGAAGAAGCGAGAGGCCAGACCCTCATTCGAGAATATGGCTGCGCTCATTGCAGAGCATGACAGGCAAACTGCATGGCTATTCCTCGGCACTACTAGTGGCGTATCGCTGCTCAGCCTTGTTGCGTTGATCGTGCTGTCTGGCATTGGGTATCTTGCTTTGCGAGTAGGGCCTTCCGCGAAAAGTCTCGCAAGTAGTGCTGTCGCACCACCGAATCTTAGAGCTGTCGCACCACCGAAGTTTAGTACAACTGCGGAAGCAACGGATGCGCACTCGAATGCGCTTGCGTCCGCAAGAACGGATGCACTTACGCATTCGGTTGATCGAAAGTTTTTGAGGGTGTCACAAATCGCAGGACAGAAGCAGTTAGCACCACAGGCATTGAACGCGCCAGAGGCCAGTCCTCGTATGCTGCCGGATGCAATTGATAAGCAGGTTTCACTCGTCCTCTGCACAAGCCACGCTGAAGCGCCCCTCGAAGCCTCTGCCCATTCCTCCCGTATGCCGGTGCCGATCGGGATGTCACGAGCTTTCTCTTCGTCCAGGTTCTATCTTGGTATTGGAGGTAGCTTGGCGCAAGAGATGAATTCGCAAGCAGATTACAGAATGTTCTCAGTTCGGAACGTCTTTTTAAGCGGCGGGTATGTCCTCACGCCGCGCGTCTCACTCGGTATGGTCGCTTCGCAGGAGCGGTTCATCGTGAGCCGCATGAGTAACATAACCGTATTTCACACGCAGACTACCGTGCAAAGCGGGGTTACATACTCGAATCTGATTGGTGAGGTCGTGCCGAGCCACTCTCCGATCACAACATCCGTGCTTTCATTAGCTGGGAGCGTACGTTACACGATTGGTGATGACCTGACCAGTCCGTTTGTAGAGGTGCTAGGAGGCGGATCCTCCGAAGGCGCTCTTGCAGAGACCTCAGCGGGCATGAGCCTTTTTCAATTGGGTGCGCTTTCTCTGGATGGCAAAGTGTTCTTTCGCGCCTTGATTCCCCAGAATAGCGCAACTCTAACCAAACTTGGAGTAAGTGCAGCTGCTCGATTTGAGTGGTGATCGAACTCTCTGGCCTGCTCTTCCCACGCGCGTGGGGTGACAATCCGGTATATTTGCAACAATGTTGCGAACACACCACTCGATTCCGCTCCTCCTCCTCGTAGCCTGTTGCTCGGGCTGCGCACTTTTTGGCAAGGCCGAAAAGGAGGCGCGCCCCACGACGCCATACCAGCCGCTCGTCAATGCTCTTGACGAAGAATATCTCCACTCTCCTGCCGGGGACGTTGCTGTGCGCTATCCAAACGGCTGGCTGCATGTCGATATTTCGACGATCCCGATGCAGAATGTCCTCGAAGTCTATACCGATCCCGAACGGGCGCGAGCGCTGGTGCTCGCCGAGCTTCCCGCAACGGCGGAGCTACGTCGAAGCGTAGAAAGGGATGGAATGGCGGCGCTGGTCAATCAATCCTACCAGATGAAATCTGCGAAGCTGTCAGGCAGGCTCGAAATCACGCGTCCGGCGGAGATTTATACGGTGAACGGGAAGCTGTTCGTAAGCTATGAGTATGGCTTGGATTGGGATAACACACGAGAGATACAGAAGCCTGAGATTAAGGATTCAAACGGGTTGGGGAGCAAACCCTATACTGTATTGATAGGCAGCAGCGGCTACAGGGTTTACGATAGTGCCGAATTAGGGCCTCATTCGCATTTCCATCGGAAAGAGAATCGGGTTGCGCTCTTCACTACCGGCGCTAAGTTTTACGAGCTGGCCCTGATCGAACTGACCGCGCCGACCAGGCCATCGGATCACATTCTGAACTTCCGCCTTTTGGAGTCTGTTGTCGCGTCCGTAGAAGGCGCTGCGGAAGTTAACGAAAAAGAGGAAAGATGATCCGGGAATAAAGATGAGAGATTAGAGATGAAAGATGACGGGAAAGCGTTCTTTGCCGCTCGGAATCTCAAACTTCCACACGAATTCACTAATTAGCCCAGGATTTAGCTTCTTTTTTCAAATTTCATCCATCATCTTTTCTTCCTGCTGGGGCGTCGCCAAGCGGTAAGGCACCGCCCTTTGGAGGCGGCATTCGGAGGTTCGAATCCTCCCGCCCCAGCAGGGGGAAAAGATGAGAGATGAAAGATGAAGGGGCAGAGAGTAATTCATAAGAGGAGGTGAGTGTGAATCACCAAATTGAATTACGGGTGAGAGTTAAGAAATTCGCTCTTCGCGTTATTGAGCATTCTGCGTCCCTCCCCACAACCAAAGAGGCGTATGTTATTGGGAAACAGGTGCTGCGAAGTGGGACTTAGGTGGGAGCGCAATTTCGAGAGGCTTTTCGAGCGAAGTCCGATACCGATTACAACAGCAAGATCGAAGGAGCAATCGGCGAGCTGGATGAGACGCAATACTAGTTTGAATTACTTGTTGAAGTAGAAATAGTCACAGCCAAGCGACTGTAAGAACTGTTGAAAGAGGCCGATGAATTACTCGCGATCATGACCACGATTGTTAAGAATGTAAATTCGAAGAACGCGAAGCGATGATGTTCATCTTTCATCTTTCATCTCTCATCTTTTCCCCATGAGTCACCCCAAAATCGTTTCCGGTCGGAGCAATTCAAAATTCGCGGAGGGTGTTGCAGCCATCCTCGGGCTGCCGCTTTCGAGTATTCGCATCAAGAATTTCTCGGACGGAGAGATCTGGGTGAAATATGATGAAAATATCCGTGGAGAGGATCTCTTCATCATTCAATCGACGAACCCACCGGCGGATAACTTGCTGGAACTGCTCATGCTCATCGACGCTGCCCGACGCGCCAGTGCAAAGCGTATCACGGCCGTCATCCCATATTTCGGCTACGCCCGTCAGGATCGCAAGGACCAACCCCGCGTTGCCATCACCTCCAAGCTCATTGCCAATCTCATCGCTGAGGCCGGGGCCGACCGCGTGATCACGATGGATTTGCACGCACCGCAGTTGCAAGGCTTTTTCGATATTCCCGTCGATCACCTCTACGCATCGAACACCTTCGTCAAGTATTTCAAGGAAGAGAAGATCAAGAACATGATCCTCGCCTCGCCGGATGTGGGCGGGACAAAAATGGCGCGTTCCTACGCCAAGCGATTCAACACAGATCTCATCGTCATTGACAAGCGCCGTCCCGCGCCGAACGTGGCGGAGGTGATGAACATCATCGGCGACCCCGAGGGCAAGAATGTCGTGATGGTTGATGACCTCATTGACACCGCCGGAACATTCACTAATGCAGCCGTTGCCCTCAAGAAGGCCGGGGCCAACCGCATCTTCGGTGCATGTACTCATGCGATCTTGAGCGGCGAGGCCATCAAGCGAATCGAGGACTCGCCCTTAGAATATGTCGTGGTCGCCGACACGATTCAACTCAAGCACAAGTCTCCAAAGATTCGGGTCCGATCTGTTGACCGTGTCTTTGCAGAAGCGATCAAGCGGACGCACGAGGATAAATCCATTAGCTCGTTGTTTGATACCTAAGATTTACGAGTTATTCCGCCCTGTAATCAGTCCGACTTCGTCCTGTGCATGGCGTCATTCTTAGGGAAAGCTCCGTTTACTCAGCACGCAATCAATGCGAACTAATTCGCATTGAAATTTGCTATTCGTCCGCAATTCAAAGTCCGGGCTGGGGGCGAAGTTACTAGTTCTTGGCAACGGGCAGACTTTCACAGCGCCGTTGGGCACTACTTGAACGGGAAGTATCCCGGGACAACGCAAGTGTGCGGCGGCTGTAAGAAAAAACAACAATGGCTGATTTAGTATTAAACGCTGAAAAGCGAGAGAAATTGGGCGGTTCGACCGCGCTTCAACTGCGTGCCAAGGGCCGGGTTCCTGGTATCGTTTACGGTCACGGTGAGCCAAGCATCCCTTTCCACGTCAAGGAGTTGGATCTTCGTCCGCTAATCTACACCCACGAAACGCATACGGTCAGCCTGAACCTGGGCGGCGCAACCACCCGCTGCATCCTGCGCGAAGTGCAGTTCCATCCGGTCACCGACCGCGTTTCCCACGTTGACTTCATTGTTCTCCACGCCGGCGAGAAGATCAAGTTGGAAGTACCGGTCAAGTTGGTAGGTACTGCTGCCGGTGCCAAGGATGGCGGTATCGTCGATTTCGTGATGCATAAGCTTACGATCGAGGTTCTGCCGGACGAGATCCCACAGTCCATTGATATCGATATTTCCGGTTTGAAGATCGCGCAGTCTGTTCACGTTCGCGATCTCGTTGCGAATGCTAACTACAACGTTATTGGCGATCAGAATTCTGTTATCGTCCAGGTCATTCCGCCGAAGGCCGCTGAGGAGACTGTCGCCGATGGCGCAGCAGTGATCACCGAGCCAGAGCAGATCAAGGCCAAGGGCAAGAAGGAAGAGGAAGCCTAACGGGCTGGCTTTAGAATTTAGGATGCGGGGTATAGCAATTCCAAATTGCTATACCCTTTTTCCTAACATGCACCTTTTTACTAATGCAATTCGCGGGTTGGAAGTCGTCATTCCTTCCACCAGTAAACGCTATACCCCAAACCCAACACCCTACCCTCATGTGGGTTTTCGCAGGACTTGGCAATATCGGTCGTGACTACGAAGGGACGCGGCATAACATCGGGTTCGATGTGGTCGATTCTCTTGAACGCGACCTTGTCCGTTCGAGCGGTTGGCGGGCTGGAAAGGGAGAATACTACTATGCGAAGGGGTTTCGAGGAGCAGCGGAAGTGTTGCTGGTGAAGCCAACGACGTATATGAATTTGTCAGGACGCGCAGTGCGGGATGCGCTCCAATTTTACAAAGCCGACCGCAGTGAGTTGGTTGTAATCTCAGATGATCTGGCGTTGCCGCTGGGTACACTTCGTTTGCGGCTTCGCGGCTCTGATGGAGGTCATAATGGATTGACCTCAGTTATCTATGAGCTGGGTTCGGATGAGTTTGCACGGCTACGTTGTGGCATAGGCTCGGATTTTCGAAAAGGAGAACAGGTGAAATATGTTCTCGCCAAGTTTAAGCCGGATGAGACCAAATTGGTGTCGGAGCTAAAAGTGAACGCCGTGTCAGCGTGTTTGTCGATTGTCGATGGAGGACTATCGAAAGCTATGAATGTCGTCAATGCACCTGAAGTGAAAGTAAAGGTGACTCAATCCAAGAATGCCATGCCTGCCAAGGAGCAGTAATTCCGATTGCGTACATGAAATTCGGAACAGCCGGAAGGTGGGGACTGTTAGACGGTGCCCGGTAAGTCCGGGATAGCGGCCCGAGTGGTGAAATTGGTAGACACGCGGTGTTCAGGGCGCCGTATTCGTGAGGATGTGGGAGTTCGAGTCTCCCCTCGGGCACTGATGGATATTATGAAGGATGAATTATGAATTTGCTATAGATTCGTAATTCATCCTTTTTCTTTCAAACACATTGATGGGTCCCGCTTCTAGCAAATATAAGGTAGCATGGGTTTCGATCATCGTTACGGTGCTTCTCATCGCCGCGAAATTGATCGTGGGGTTGAGCACGGGGTCGCTCGCAATACTTTCTCAAGCTGCGGATTCTGGGCTGGATCTCGCAGCTGTCATCATTACGCTGCTTGCCGTCCGCGTAAGTTCCATCCCGCCGGACGAAGACCATCCGTATGGTCACGGTAAATTCGAAAATCTCTCCGCTTTAGCTGAGGGTCTGCTTCTCCTTAGCGTTACCGCTTGGATCGCCTATCAAGCCATTGAGCACCTCATGGGTGCGCCAACGCTGCTCGAAGTAAATGGGTGGAGTTTTGGTGTCCTGTTCGCCTCCATTGGCCTAGATATGTGGCGTGCGTATCTGCTACGCAAAGCTGGGCGTGAACATCACTCGCGAGCGCTCGAAGCAAGTTCACTTCACTTCTTCTCTGACTCTCTCGGCGCCTTGTCCGCGATCATTGCATTGCTGCTCGTCAAGTATGCGGGCATTCGGCAGGCGGATGACTGGGCTGCTATTCTGCTCGCTGTGTTCATTGCATACTTAAGTGTTCGTTTGATACTGCGCGCTGTTGATGGTCTAACAGATAGGATCGAATCGAGTGAAGCATTCGCGGCGCTTCGTCGTACTGTCGAAGCAATGCCAGGGATCGAAGGTGTGTCGAGATTGAGAATGCGCCATGCAGGGCCGTCCTTGTTCGTCGAGGTAAGCGTGACGATCAATCGTGTGCTACCTTTTGCTGCGATCGAACGGATCGTTGCGGATGTAGAGACGAAGATCCTTGCCACCTATTCCAATGCCGATGTCACCGTTCACTGGCGGCCAGTACGCACTAGCATGGAGGCACCGTTTGAATCGCTCAAGATCATATCCGCAGAGTTTGGTTTGCTCCCTCACAACATCGAACTTTCTGAAACGACGGATGGCAAGATCGCGCTCGACTACCATCTGGAGTTTAGGCCGGGCACGAAGTTGGTTGACGCAGAACGAGTTTCGAAACAGATCGAAGGGAAAGTCCGAGAGGAGTTGCCCGCTATCGGCCCAATCTTCGTTCACTTGGAAGAGGAGCGTTCAGACTACGCACTCCCGAAAGTCGAAGAGGTTGGGGAGCGCCGCAAGGAGATTCTGAGTGGCGTTTCCTCAGTCGCAAAGGAGGCGAACCAGGCGGTAGGATCTGTCGAAGGTGTCCATCTCTTTCAAGGGGATCACGGTCGCAGCCTCAAGCTGATGCTAACCGTTGTACTGAATTCAGGACTCTCTCTTGTTGATGCACATGACATCGTTACAAGCGTTGAGGCGGCGTTAAGGCTGCGATACTCGGAGCTTACTCGCGTGGTGATACACGCGAGGCCGGAATAGTCGGAAGTTACTCTCCCAAAACGATCATTTCAGCAGATTTAACATCGAGTCGATGCGATTGAGATCGAACCGGAATGGCTGCCCGGTGGCGTCATGAGTATAGATGAAGCAGGTGGTCACCAGATCGTTGTGCACGGTTGAGAGGTCATACCGCGCGCCCGAAAGCAGAGTGCAAAGTTCTTCTGGGTAATGATACACGTACTCGTAGCCTTCTTCCTCCGCCGAGAGATAGCAATTGTGATTGAGGAAACTTACGGCAACACCAACTCTAGAGTATTTCAATGCTCGGTCCAAAAGGCGAAGTAGCGCAGAGATACGATCCTTCTCTGGAAAGATGAATTTCAGGCATGGCGCAACACCAAACATGGTGACCACGTCGTAGGACTCTTCGAACTCATATTTGAAAAAGTCAGCAGCGATTGCCGTCACATCGGGAAAGCGCTGACGCACGATCTCGATCTGTCCTTCAGCGATGTCGATAGCCGTCGATTCCTCCGGCTCTATACCCCGCTGTGTGAGAAACTCGAAGAAGAGTCCATTACCGGCGCCGACATCAAGCAGCGTTTTGCCTGTGAGATCAATATGCTCGACAAGAAACTCAAACTGGGAATACATCTGCTCCGGGCTCTCCCAATCATTCGCATCGTATGCCTCCTTGGCTTCTTCCACATTGCGATTGTAATATCCTGCCAAGGCTTCCGGCGTCATCTTCTCTCCGGGCACGAGGTACTTGCCATAGAGCGCCGTGTCTTTCTTCGCATGGACGGCCGCAGCGGGAGCACTGTTCGTGCTAGCGACTGGAGCTGCTCCTTGCAATGCTATATCTTTTCCATTCAGGCTGATCTCAGGCATGATAACGTTCTCTTACAGTTTGTACGACAAGTGGAAATGATCTCTCCAAACATTCATTTACGAATCCGCTGCAAAGCAATCTCAGGAAGTAGGCTCTACATGCGCTCGTTCTTCGACTTCTCCGCAGCAAGTGCGAGCCGCTCAACAATTCGGTTGCGCAGCGGGTTCGGGATTCCATCGTGCGCCTCGGAGGCCGAGCGCATGTCACACATGTCATTGACGTAGTCCACAACGATAAACCGCGACGGCTCGTAGGGTGTCGCCTGACGCAGTGCGATCTCACTCGAAAAGAACTGAAGCCCGGATACGCGCGCGATCGTTCGCATGATCGACCTAAGAGGCCGCAGCTTATACGCGTGCTCCTCCGTCGGGGTGACGACATTATACACGTGCGTCTGGTCGTCCCACCAGGCAAGGAACACCTTGTCAAAGACGAAGAAGCAGCGAAACCAACACCTGCGACCCTCGATGATTCTTGGCTGGATCTTCTCCTGCAGAAGATATTTGTCCTCAGCAAGTTCTTTGCGTGTCTCGATCACATCGTGCAAAGTCTCTGCGCCGGTGACCACCCCAATACCACCGCCAGTAGTGTTCGCTGGCTTGATGATGAACGGGCTACCCAAATGCGCCAGATCGAGCGGCGTGAGCCCAGTCTCCTTCCTGTGGGAATAGGGGGAGACAATGATGGAGAATGGAACGTGCAACCCAGCTTCGATAAACTCCAGATGCATCGTCGCCTTGTCAATGGCTTCGACCGTATGCTCATAAGAGTTCACGACTGCACCGCCACGCCGCAGGATGGCTTTGCCTAACCGCTCGAAACGCTCGTCTTCATCAAAAGCGCGGTCTAAGTAGAGCCCGAACTCCAGCTTCCGCCTCCGATGTAGATCGAGGACATCCTCCACATTGTCCTCATGGACACGATACGACGTCAGCTGCCGACGTTGCGCTTCGCGCTCCAGCGCCAGCACAAAGTCCGCGTCGTACTCCCATATCCAGCCGATTGCGAGATCGTAATGCTCCATTCCTCGGAGCAAACGAAGCGAAGAGGGGATTGGTTATATTTGTTATTTGGAAAGCGATTGAAGCTGTGCGTGTGTTCGTTTGTGATTCATAATTCTCTGCTATAAGACAACCTCACTTTCCCCAATCCCCGAGTTCCCGACCACCCCCGAAATCTGCCTGACCCAACCAAAGAAATCCCCAACCCAAACCCGCTCAAAATGAGACGCCTACAAATACGTAATTCCCTACAACCTAAACCCTATCCCCACACCCCATCCCCCGCACCCCAAACCCCACTCGAGACCCGTGCGCAACCACACTTGTTGTGTGATGTAAATTCGCGATTCATGAACTTCTCATATAAATCAACGACTTACAGCGGCACTTATATACTTGACTCACCAGAGGTTTTTCCAAAATCAAATTCTTCCTGTGTTGGCGCACGGAAAAACCTCAATACCTCAATCACTTCGTAGGTCTTATTAATCCATGCGTGGTACTCTTCGTCCCAAACCTGAATGATCTTGAGGTTTACCACCATCCTATCGCCTTTAGCAAATCGGACTATTGACTTATCTATTTTGTCATTAAAGAAAGCATCGGTAATCTTTGCTGAAATCTTATTGCCGTTATAGATGAAATCCCATTTCTTGCGCTGATCCCAGAGAAGCTTGCTAATACTTACGCTTACCTCCGGTGCCATTATCGTTTGTGCCCGCTCGCCCGCTGGCTCTACTTCCGAAGACAGTGCATAAAACTGTTCGCGGGGCAAAACGAGAACGGGCTTCTTCTCCGGGGTAAGGAGTTCAAAGCCCGACACGGCCTTATCCTCATCCAGCGTTTCAAAGTGCTTGGACAGCGCCTTGTCAATAACTGGATTTTCGTTGTAAAGGGCATAAACGGGTTGTTCCACCGTGAGGCTTTCGCCATCTTCATTTACGATGGTCACGGAGTCATCAGCGTAGGTGATTTCTTTGGGCTGCTTCCCCTTCAGATTCTTCTTTAGTTGAATCAACTGATTCAGAATAGTCAGCACGGTAGCACCCGCTTGCGCCATTCCACCGTAATGGTGCCAAAGGTTCACCACAAGCGCACGTAGAACTTCAAACTCTACGTGGAAACTTCCCGGTGCATTTGCTTTTATGTTGATCTTTACCGCCTGTTCGGGGTCGAGAAATTTTCCGATCTCCTGCATAACCGTTGTCATGTGCAAGAGGGAATTTATTAGGGTATTAGCATCAACAGAGTTGTTTTCTCCGCCGTACTTTAGGATGAATCCTTCAACCGGTGGCGCGATGCTTTGAGGTTCGACGGCTGGCATGTTCTATTCTTCAAAAAAGATTTAACTGTCCGTTGTGCTTTTCCCCTTTGTCCCGTCCCGTTTCCGAATCCTCTCGGACTCTTCGGGCGGTAGCTTCATAATCCTTCGGATGGCGTTCTCGAAATTCTCGTATTCGCTCGATCTCTCGTTTTCGTCGTTCCCTGAGTTCGGCTGAACGCTTGCTTCGTTCGTCTTTTGCTTCATTGTTGATCTGCGCCCGTCAGTGCGGCGTAGGTAAGCGTTGTTCCAAAAATCTGTGACGCAACCTGAACGAAGCGGTCTGAGTCATTGCCCTTCCGCTGATTGTAACGGAATCCCTGTTCATCCAAGTAACGATCTAAGTGGAACGGCTCAACATGAATGTACGTGCCCTTGAGCATTCTCTTCACTAACGACCAGTAGTTCTCAACGGTGTTGGTATGAACGTCACCACGGACATACTCTTTGTTTGAATGGTTGACCGTAGCGCGATAGAAGTCCCTTTCGAGTCCGTCGTATGAAGCGGAATCATCCGTGTAAAGCACTGAGTCTTTTTCGACATGCTTTGCAATTTCCGGCTTAAGGCTTCGTGCCTGTGCGCTGTTGACTACCTTAGCGGTGACGCGGCCCTTACGCTCAACCATCCCGAATACGACTGTCTTATCGGACGGGCCGGAAGGATTCATGTGGCGCTTCTTTCCAGCGTGACGGTTCTTATCCTTTCCGCCGATAAATGTTTCATCCGCTTCAACCGTGCCGGAAAGTTTTGCCATTGAACCGTTAGCGATTGCCTGTCTGATTCTATGGTTCATGTGCCATGCTGACTTCTGAGTAACGTCTAAAGCACGGGCCATTTCACAAGAAGAGATTCCATTTTTGCAGTTGACCACCATCCAGATAGCCGGAACCCATTTCGTAATCGGAAGCGACGAGTCCTGCATGATCGTACCCACTTTGATAGAGAACTGCTTCTTGCAGGCGCGGCATTTGAATACGGGACGTGTACGAAGTCCGTAAACCTCAGTGGAATCGCACTTCGGGCAATGCTTCACGCCGCCGTCCCATTTCAAGGAAGAGAGAAATTCCACACACACCACTTCTGATGAGTAGTAACGGACGGCTTCGATTAGGCTGGTTGGGTTCTTCATGGTCGTTAATAGTTGTTTCGCTATACTGTAACGAATTTCACGGTGAGAAGTTTCCCCAAAAAGAAACTTTCTCAAAATAATTTCGTTGTACCTTCCATGAAGAAAAACCTCAGAACCCAGATAGCAGAACGCATTCAATCCATTCTTTCCGAAAAAGGATTGCGACAACAGGACTTAGCCGATTCCGCTGGACTCACGAAGTCTTATGTGAGTCAGATTATGCACGGCACCGTGAACCTGACACTCGAAACGATTGAGTCGCTACAAAAGGCACTTAGTGTACCTATCATTGAGATTCCGAGAAGTTGAATTAGATCAGGCTATCATTGCGCTCGAAACCTGCCTAAACGTTTCAAAGCAAGAAAGCAAGAGATATTTCGATGAATCCGCTTGGTCAGTGAGCATCAAATACTCGCCGGGAGGAGGAGTCGTTAATGGCATTGTGCCGTAATAATCCTTTACTACCTTTTTGTATTCACCAAGAGATTCGGCGGAGCCATGAGCGATGTGATTTCTGATCTTCTTATATTTCTGAAGTGCGATCAGGTTTGTAGTTAGCGGATCTTTTATTGGGAAACCGTTTAGAAGATACGTCTCAGAGCGAGCAATAACATTGCCGGGACTTGTCCAGTCAAGGTGCGACAGTGAAGACTGGACTAATGCAGCCGCATGAACGGTGTCTTTCGGTCTTAAAAAAGAACGAACCTTCGCTCCTGAAGAGGTCTTTTTACCCATGCAGTACAGCAAGAATAGCTCGTTCAGAAAATTTTCATATTCCCGAAACGCATTGAAAAATATGGTTTCGGTGAGCATAGTCATTTGGCTCTTTGTCAAGGCGTGGGATGCTCCGCTCGTAAAGGCAATTTGATTTGCGCGGTCAAACTGCTCCAAATCCTGGAGCCTTACAAGAAACTCAGTCTGAACTTTTAAGACGTTCCGCCTAACCGCCATACTATTTTAGCGCCTTGCTTAATGCCCTACATACAAATTCAGTTCGCTCTTGACGTGTGCCCGTATCGGTAGTGCCCCTTCGGGACTGTGCGATGAATTTCTCGTAGGACTCGGGAATCTCGGATGGATTGCTACCCGTGTACTCATCGTAAGCGTCACTTATTTCGTTAAGCGCGTCCCTGCACCTATCTACAAGTTTTGGTTTCAGCGGAAATCGCAAAGATTCCTTAATGCCACCAATGCCGAAGAGACCGTGCCCAATACTTGTAAAAAGCGTATAGAACAACTGCGGGCGAGACCAATTGGTATTACCAAGCTCTTCAGCGGAATACATAGTGCCAATGTAGCTCATAATATCATCAAACTTTTTTGCTGCATCCACAAGCGGCGTCTCGTCATCGTCGTATAGCTTATAGAATTTAATCGCGTTCTTATTGGTCTGAACACCGTCGATCAGTGACACGAGTAAATCACCCGCCAATTCCGCTTCTCCCATTCGAGAGACAGTTTTCTTAGTAAGCACCTTGCACCCTAAGAAATAATTAACGTATTTGAATCCAAACTTGAAGGCGTACTGCTTAAAAAAGCCCAAGTATGCCGCGTTGATCTTTTCTTGCGGCCCGAGCTGTACCGTATAGGAATTCAGCCTTGCAAAAATATCCAAAATATCTTCGTAGGGCAAGTTAAACAGAACATCCACGCCCAACTCGTATTCAAAGAAAGCTCGCTGCATATCCTCGGACAGTGAGGAGAATTTTTTCCCCGCAAGCTCCTTGTTGTGTGCTCTTGACATCGTAAAAGCATCGTTGGCGAACTCAATGATGGTTCTTAGCCTCTGCTGCCCGTCCACAACGGTACGGATGGTTCTGCCGCCCTCTAACTTCTGAGTGATAATTATTTTAGGAATCGGCTTCCCGCGCAAAATGGTATCTATCAGGTATGACTTCGCCTTAGAAGACCATACGCTTCTTCTCTGGAAATCCGGGGAAATTTGTAGAATGTCCGTGGTGCTCCACTCAAGGAAATCCGTGATGCTGTAAGCGCGGGTATCGAAGTTCTTCATTTCAAACCAATTAGTTGTGCTCACTCAAAACCCACATTTCTAAAAGAGAGTTCTTCTTTAGCGAAACCGCCGAATTCGGGGCAATTTCGGGCTGGTGAGTCAAGTATATAAGTGCCCTTACAGCTTTTTGTCTATATGACAGAAAGCGCTTTCCATAAATTTTTTGCTGTTCCCAGATCAACCAGAATTCCATAAATAACCAACTATTTCTCCGTGTAGCACAGACTTTAGTCTGTGACCCCAGCTTGCGTTGCACACCGACGGAGCTCAACTTTCTCCCACCAACGATTTCTACCCCAGCGTTTTCCGAATGACAGCTTCGGGAAGCTTCCCGTGCCACCTGGTAGTGTCCAAGTGTAGCTCGGGCCTCCCTGCCCGACAGACCACTAACCAATAGCCGGCGAGAGAACAGCGTCGTGCTTCCGGCGTGCTCCCACGATCTGCTCCCAGACCCAAGGGTAAGGCATTGCCTGTACCGACTCGACATCGGCGTTCGGGAGAGACTCAATCTCTGCCAGCACCAGGGCGACCTCATTGAGCGCCTCTTTTTCAGCGAGAAGGTATCGGTCCAGCAGAAGCAGCAATTTGAGGAACAATGTGGTCTGCTCGCTGCCGATCGGCACCAGGTTGCGAGCGATATAGGTACGAAGCTTGTCGATCTTTTCAAAAATGGCCTTCTCATCCCCATCCTTTATCCACACAAGTAGCTGAAGGATCAGAAGTGAAACATTGAATCCAGCTTTGTCCGGCGACAAGTGCGGCACCCACTGCCGGACATCCTTTGGCCCATTGTAGGCGATGCTGTCGCCGCTTAGTAATTTTCCAAACGGTGAATAGATCTCCCACCGTTCGCGCACCGAATCACTTTGAACATCGAAGCGGGGATGCTGAGTTACCTCCCTGGCCAGCGTGGAGGCTCGCTCAAAATCCTCGGTGTGCATCGCAATCAAAAACGCATACTCCTGATACACAAACCAGTTGTTCTCGCCGGTCATCTCCAATGACTCGCAGGACGCGATGGCGGACGCTGCTTCTGAATAATCGCGCAAATGAAAAGCACACTTCAGCCGCTTAACCACCCAACGATAGGAAAGAAATCGATTTGCGAATTTAGGGTTGGCCGCAATGAGCGCCTCCGCATCAACGCAAACTCTGAGCGCGTCGCGTGAATGCATCTCGATTTGGGCCACCGCCCCCCTTATTTGAAGAGCTGCCAGAGCAAGACCAAATGTCTTGAACCGGTCTCGGTCAACTTCGACCTCCACAAGTCTTTCGCGGAGCGAAACTGCAAGCCAGGGCTTCTCGGCAGAGGAGCGAGCAAAATGTACTTCGACAGACTCCATCGCCATCCTTGCCCGCTGCGTTGCTTCGAATAGGTCAAGGTACAGCCGATATTGCTCTGAGTACTTCTTGTGTTTGGGGATATCCCCTTGAAGTGTTGCATCCTCCCGCAGGGACATCGCAAACTCCATCGCATTCAGCCAGAACTCGAACTCGACGGCGAATTTGAGAGCTTTGCGCGCAAGCCGCGTCCCCAATTTTCGAGATCCATATTGGAGTGTGCGCTCGACCGTGAAGCGATCCACATCGCTTTTCTGGCGAGCCTGACTGGAGGCAGAATGACCGGCACGTTTCGGGTCGAGAAGAAAAAGGGTATTCTGTAAACGCTTCGTCAAATCCGTTCGAAGCATTTGGTACGCGTCATCCCTCGCCGATTCGTATCCCAACGCCTTTGCAATCCCATCCTCATTACCCGTCTGGTCCTGAACGATGAGGTGGAACAGACGCGCGTAGGCCGGAGCGCCCTCATGGAGCGTCCATTCGGAAAAAATCTTGGTCCTTGTGGGAGGGGCGCGTCTTGCTATACGCACCCATTCGCGGACTTCTTCAAAAGCGAATTCTGGCATTTTTGGGCGATTATTGAAGGTGCAAAGATACGGAACGATGGGGAAACGGCCATAAAATAGGGAGTCTCCGTCTTGCCCTGAGAGCAAAAGTGCTATTGACTGAACCGTGCAATGCGAATATATTGGCTACCGTGACTTGACGCGCTCTCCCGAGGAAGGTCCTCCGGCAAGAGTTGCGAGCAATTCAAACTCATTCAAGGAAGCCCTGATGAAGCCGTTCATGTCATTCCCGCGAAAGCGGGAATCCATACTCCGGGCCTGGATTCCCGCTTTCGCGGGAATGACAGAGTCGGAGCGATAACTTGATCAGAGATTCCTCCTATATAACCTCCTCATGAAAAAACTAATCATTCTCGCATTCGGCATTCTGTGCCTGACCTGCTTCGCTTCCAGCGTGAGCGCCGATGGTACGCTCGTACTTCATAACGATTCCTCCTACGCACTGGGCACGGTAGCCGTCTCCGGGGCTGGCTTGCAATTGATTACCGTCTCGGCCCCCGGCGATTATCCGATCACGCTCTCCTCCATCAGCTCCATCACAATTAACGGACAAACAGCCTACCCCTCCGATCCCGACACCCTACAACTCGCCAGCGGAGCGTGGGTCATCGTCGAGTGGGTGGCGGATGGAATAGAGGTGATGGATGAACAGCAAACGGCAAGACCCTCCTAAATTTTCCCGAAACGAGCACCTGCCGAAGCATACACTAATTCTTCCGTGCGACGGCGGGTGGCTCTTCAAAACCAAATCAAGAATAAGAGAATATGAAACTCATAAGTAAACTACTCGCGTTTCTTACAGTAATGGCAGCACTTGCCGCACTCCCATATTCCTCCAGGGCTCAATGTCCGGATGCCACGGGGCCCGCGCCCGATCCGGCGACGTGCCCATGGACCCCAGCTACAACATATAAGCAAGTTCCCGGCACAAGCTGCTGGGCGACAGTGCTTTATTGTTGGAGAAATTGCTCGACTGGTAATCAAGTATGGGTTTATGAAATCGATCCCGATCCCGGTGCCCCCTGCGATGCCCTCACACCTCAGCAACTAATTGATGGCGCTAGAGAAATCGGTCTAGAGGATGCATGCACAAATTTCGGCTTGAGTCCATGCTACAAGGGTTATCCAGCGCAAATCGTAACCACATACTCTCCTTCCTGTTGGGTTGCTCACCTGAGTCTAACGAGCGGAATTCAATTGGAAGGCTGTGCTGCCTTTAGTTGCTATTGTGAACGGACCTGCGATGTGTGCGCACTTGGTGGTGGGCAGTTTTTAGTAACGAACTGTCACCATACGGGAGTGGGGTACTGCGATTGCCCTCCTGCGCCGATCACGCCATGGCCTATTGGTGAATGCTATTCGGTTCTATGCAATTGATGAAAACGAATCGCTATTATTCGACATCAATTACTGTAGTGCTCTCGCTCCTGACAACTTTGTCAGGAGCGTCAGCCCAGTATCGTTGGCATGTAACGCATTCAGATCATGCCCTTAAGAGTGCGAAGGCCTACTACCAATACTCGTTTACTTCGGTTGACTGTTCAGGCGAGGTATGTACTGCAGCAGGTTTCGTGCTGGATTCCTCCATCCACGCCATTGGCCACACACGCATCATGTTCTTCCGCAGCACAGATGATGGTAGTAGTTGGGTCGAGCAGGATCCCGGTCTTCCGCTCCAGCGAGGTACACAGAACGAAATTCGCGTAGTTCAACAGATCGATTCGCTCAATGTGGTTGCTATCGGAGACTCGGGCCTTATCGTGCGCACATCCGATGGCGGAAAGACATGGGAGAAGCAGAATTTCCACTCCTCAGAGTATGTAACGAATGTTCATTTCTCCGACCCCATGACGGGGGTCGCCATTCTAGATCGGCCAACCACTGGCCTTGCCTATGCTTGCGACATTCTGACTACGAATGACGGCGGAAACAATTGGCTTCTGGCACCATTCTCGCCCTTCCTTTTTGGCACAACATGCCACTCAGACGGCGGCGGAATATTTCGTGTGATCTCATACGACCAAGGGCCAGTGTACAAAACCAATGACAATTGGAGTACCGTGGATTCCACGCCTCTCATTGTCCCTCAATCGGACTCCACCCATGTCTTGCGCTCCTTCAACTTCAGAGGGACGAATGATTTGATAGGATTCGGCGTAAAACAAGTTGGCACAGTCGTACCGAGGGACAGTCGGACTTTCTTCACACGAAGCACAGATGGTGGGAGGCACTGGGGCTCGATCGCGCTCAGCGACGATACCAGCATCGCCTCGCCGCTTTGCATGTCCTCCCTGGATCGAGACATTGTATTCTCCGGTGGCCTACTCAATGGGCGGTGGCGAATCGCGGTAAGTTCCGACCACGGTAACACTTGGAGCATTGACTCGCTCGCTCTGGACGCCGGCTACCCTGTGTACTCAATAACGAGTGTGGCTGTCACATCTAATAGCACGGGTGTTGCGGTCTTCTCAAGCCCCGGGAAAGGATCACCTGGCATGTTAGTGCGTGGCCAGCCAACCACTGCAAATGTTCAGTCCTACGAACGGATTATTTACAATACTCAAGCATTTCCTAATCCGGCGACCAATCGGCTTTCGATCAACTCCATAGACCAATCGCGCCCCGTTCACATCATTGATGTGTTAGGGAGAGAGGTGCTGCGCGGCGAACTCGACTCGCGGGGCCAGGTCACGTTCGACGTATCCTCTCTGCCACGCGGCATCTACGCCGTCATGCTCGATCATTTCGGGCGGCTGCTTCCCGTCGGGAAAGTAGCGGTGGTGGCGAAGGAGTAGGGGCATTGCTCGAAGTTCAATCAACAACATGAACAATCTAAAGCAATTTTGTTTAGTCGCGCTCGCCTGCCTGACCTTCGCGTCAGGCGCGCGAGCCCAATCCTTCGCGTCTGGGAGCAATGCTCAATATCGGTGGCGAGCTGTCCACCCCTCGCGTGTGGGAGATCGTAGCTTTGCATTTACAGCTTTGTCGTGCAAAGGCGAGACCTGTAGTGCTGCCGCACTTGTGGTTGATCATAGCCAGGCCCCGTGGTCAATTCGGATTATATTCTTCCGGAGTGTTGATGGTGGCCAATCGTGGGTGGAACAGGACGCAGGTCTTCAACTAACCACTACTAACATGCAAATCAGAGACATTCAGCAGATCGATTCCATGAATGCCGTGGCAGTCGGGGATAGCGGGCTCTTCTTTCGAACAACGGACGGGGGTGGGACGTGGGTCAGATCAAACTTCACAAACCGCAATCTGTTCAACGCTCACTTTTCCGACCCAAGCACAGGAATCGCGATTGCGAATTTGGATACGAACGTCTTTACCACTACAGATGGTGGCAAGCATTGGAGTGGCTTTATCTTTCCCGAAATATTGTGGCCCATCCGCGGGCATTCTTATGGGGCTGGGAAGTTTAGAGTTATTACATACTACGCCGGTCCACTTTACACGACGTTCGACGGATTTAAGACCGTGGATACTTCCTGGCTTTATCCGATGGCCGATACCATCCACGGAATCACCGACTGTAATTTCGGTCCAGGTGAAAATATGGTTGCCTATGGTGTTCTATCCGTGAATAGAAAGAACAACTACTCGGAATTAACCCGCTCGCCCGATGGGGGCAAGAACTGGACAGAAATTTTGCTAAGCGATAGCGCCGTACCGTATTTGACGGTGATGTCTTCCTTGGAAGAGAACCCCGTCTTTGTCGGTGGGATGGGACGCGCTAAGATTCTGAGAAGTGATGATCACGGGCTAACCTGGCGTCCCGACACGACAATATTCGTGAATGACACGGGGACCTATGCCTTAACTTCGAATTCATACGTGAGGAGTGTGGCCGTTACGCATTCAGGTCACCCTGTCGCGTGCTTTTCAGGTTGGCTTAATGGTTCTGACGGTATGCTCATGCGTGGAGAATTTGCCCCCATGAGTGTCGAGGCATACGAGCGTATCGTCTATAACACCTACCTCTATCCCAACCCTGCAACTCAGAAAGTAACCGTTACCTCCATCGACCAATCCCGCCCCGTTCATATCATTGATGTGTTAGGGAGAGAGGTGCTGCGCGGCGAACTCGACTCGCGGGGCCAGGCCACGTTTGATGTATCCTCCCTGCCTCGCGGCATCTACGCCGTCATGCTCGATCATTTCGGGCGGCTACTTTCGGTTGGGAAGGTGGCGGTGGTTGCGAAGGAGTGAGGCGCGTTAGAGCTTCCCCTTATACGCTTCCAAATTCTTCTTGAGCCGTTCTGTGTCGGCGTTGAAGGTGAGAGCTTTTTCCACGCACTCGATGGCGCGGGGATAGTCCCCAAGTCCGGCGTAGCACTGGCTGAGAAGATCCCACGGCAAAAAGGTGTAGCAGACATCCACGCGGTAGGTGAGGTTGCGCATGGGGCACTTCGTCGCTTCCAGCAGGTACGGAATGGCATTCTGATACTGGCCGGCACGTTGCAGCAGCATGGCAATTCTCACGTATGCTTCGGCACGGGTAGCGTCCAATGCGAGTGCCTTCTGCGCGTACTCAAGCGCAGCCTGGGGATTCCCGAGAAAGCTCTCGCAAAAGGAGAGATGATCGAGCGCGCTGTACTCGTAATTGGAGTTCGGCGCGGCCTCGCGAAATCGTTGCAAATGGTCCCGTGCCTCGGCCCACTTCTTCACCGAAACCAGATAGAACGCGTAGTTGCGCAGGGTATCCACATGCCGGTCACCATTACGAATCGCCTGTTCCAGCATGGTGCCAACGCGGTCCATGCGATCCTCTCTGGCCGTGGGGTCGTACCGATGTTCGATAACAATGTCATGCCGAACGAGCGCCCGCGCGGGGTCGTGCGCGATGTTCTCATGCACCGCATGACGGTAACGTAATCCAGATGCGCGCCGTACCAATCGCACCTGTGAATGAGAGTTGATGCAGCGGCCGTTCTCATCGTAGATGTAGTCGTAGGTTACCTCAACGACATCATGTTCGTCGTTCAGTAATTCATGCTTGAGTTCGAGTATCTTCCGCTGGCTCTCAGGTGGAATGACATCATCGCCATCGAGGATCAGTATCCAATCGCCGGTGCATTGGTCGGCTGCGGCATTGCGCGCGGCGGAGAAATCATCTATCCAGGTGAAGTGGTAAACCCTCGCCCCTGCGCCTTCGGCAAGTGCGACGGTTCTGTCCGTAGAGCCGGTATCCACCACGATCATCTCATCGCACAGCGGACGCGCGGTGTCCAGAGCGCGCTCGACGAAGCGCTCCTCGTTCCGGACGATCATGGCAAGGGAGATGGTTACGGGCACGGTAGGGTCTGAAGTATGATGTAATTGGTGCGTTCTGCCGTTGTGTCCTCTTAATTCAAAAAGCGCGAAAAGGGTTTGCCACCGGGAGTGATTAAACTTGTCGGTTTGTGTTCTCTCTATGGGATATGCCGGAATGCATATCGGGCGGAGCGTGGTGTCTGCCCAGTTGTCAGTCGAACATTATTGCCTTAAATTATGGACCGACGCGAATTTCTATTCTTATCAAAGCGCGATAGCGCTTCCCGCACTGGCGCTCCTCGCCCCATTGATGAGCCGCTGCAAACCCAATCCAATGATCTGACGCCCTACAACGGCACCTGGGACGACGCTCATTTGCGTCATCTGCTCCGCCGCTCGATGTTCGGCGTTCCGCCAGCACAGTTTCAGGCAGCGAAAGCGCTGGGTGGAATGCCGGCCGTTGTCGCAAAGCTACTGGAGTGTTCGGATACCACGAAAGTACCGTTGCCTGCGCAGCCTTCTCCCTATATGACGTTCGCGGATACCTTCTATGTCAAGGGTGATACCCAGGTTACCTCCAGCAACAAGGCCCGCCTTGACACCATGCGCAGCCAGGAGCTTGTGAACTGGTGGTTCGATCTCATGATGAAAGAGAATCTCTCCCTCCGCGAGAAGATGACACTCTTTTGGACCAACCACTTTGTGACCGGCACGCAGACCGTCAATCGAAACGGTTATATGTACACCTATCTTCAGACGTGCCGCGCTAATGCGCTTGGTAATTTCAAAAGCTTCACCCGAGCTATTGCCACGGACCCCGCGATGCTCGTGTATCTGAACGGAAATCAGAATTACAAGATAGGCAACTCCAGCTACATCAACGAGAATTTCGCCCGCGAGGTGATGGAGTTGTTCACGCTTGGCATCAACGATCCAAAGACGGGACTGCCGAACTATACCGAGACGGATATTCAAAACTCCGCGCGTGCACTCACCGGATGGCAGCCTACCGTCACGCCGCCATTCGTCGGTGTGCTCTGGGACGGGACCAACGGAACGAAGAACTACCACGATTCTGGTACGAAGACATTCCTCGGCCAAACTGGCAACTTTGGATTGACGGAGATCATCGACATCATCTTCTCGCAAGGCACTCCCGCAGGCTATACCGCTGCCTATTTCTTATGCTCGAAGTTGTATGCCAACTTCGTCTATTACGTGCCGAACCCACAAGTCGTTGATGCAATGGCGACGTTGATGGTTGCGAACAGTTTCGAGATCGCTCCGGTGATGCAGGCGCTCCTTATGAGCGATCACTTCTATGATGTCAGCGTGATCGGTGCGCAACTCAAGAGCCCTGTGGAATACGTGGGCAGCCTGGTGCGCGAATTTGGCTTGACCTACCCCGCCTGGGATGGGACTGACCCTGTCGGTAAGACGCCCGACGTCAACGGCAATATCCAATACACGGATATGAATCCAACTCTCACACTAATTACCTCATCCATCCTCTCCTCCTCCCAAGGGCAGCAACTGCTGAACCCGCCGAACGTAAAAGGCTGGCCAGGCGGACATAACTGGATCTCGACGGGGACTTTCCAGGGAAGGGAGAATCAGACGAATCAGATCCTGAACAATGGCTACATCAACGCCAAGCAGAATTGGAATTTGAGTTTTAGTCCTGATATCTACGCTAATCAAATTCCGAATGCGCAAAGCCTTTCTTCGAGTGCGCTGAGTCAAGCATTGGAGGACACTTCCCTCGCTTTCACGTTGGGGCCAGTGGAGTCAGGCGATTTGAAGAAGGACATCTCAAAAACCTATCCCGATCCCAATTACAAGTACAACGCGGCAGATGTGAAGGGATTTGCGATGTATCTCGCAAGTTTGCCGGAATTCCAATTGATCTAAATTTTAAGGAGAAGAGATAGTATGAAACGTCGTGACTTCTTAAAAACAGGTGTGAAGATTGGCATTGCTGCCAATGCGCTGCCGATGCTCTTGAACGGCTCCCCAGTCCGTGCGCTTGGCCGCTCGCCACTGCGTAAGGTATTGGAAGCATCGGGTACCAGCAATAACAATGTGCTCGTCATCATTCAGCTTCAGGGTGGGAATGATGGGCTGAACTGTGTTATCCCGTACACCGACCCACTCTATGCATCGCTTCGCCCAACGCTGAAGCTCGACCCGACAACGGTGCTGAAGTTGAACGGTAATAGCACCCTCGCGCTTCATCCGAATATGATCGGCATGAACAATCTGTTTACGAACGGGAAGCTCGCCATTCTTCAAAACGTCGGTTACCCAAGTTCAAGTCTGTCGCACTTTCGTGGCACGGACATCTGGAATACAGCTACGGATAGCAGCATCTATTCCTCCACCGGCTGGGTGGGGCGCTTGCTGCTCGAACAAAATCCGGGATACCCACCAAGTTCTATCCCAACGGGAAGTCAGCCGCTCGCCATACAATTCGGCAACTCACTGAGCAATCTCTTCCTTGCACAGACTGGTGGAATGGGAATCGCGATCAGCCGGGTCCCAACCGTGTCGAATACGAGCAGCCACAATTACGACCCGATTCCGTCCAGCCCCACAACGCCTTATAAGGAGCTTCAATATGTGAGGATCATTCAGTCAGAGACGGAGATCTATTCGCAGACGATCGCTAACCGCAAAGTCACCACGAACAAGGCGACCTATCCAAGCGGAAATCTTGCGTTGCAGCTTTCAAGTGTTGCGCAGATGATCGCAAGTGGATTTCAGACGAAGATCTACATGGTCACGCAGGGTAGCTACGATACCCACTCAGGACAGCTCACGGGCCAAGGGACGCTGCTCGGAGATCTCTCTGCAGCAGTGGCAGCGTTCCAGCAGGATATTGAGGCCTTCGGAGTTGCCGATCAGGTTGCTATGATGACCTACTCGGAGTTTGGCCGACGCCCTCAAGAGAACGGCTCCGGCACAGATCATGGCACGGCGGCGCCGCTCTTCGTGATGGGCACGCAGGTCAAAGGTGCCGTGTATGGAAATGATCCATCGCTGAAGCCAGCGGATCTGGTCTCGAACAATTTGAAGTATGATCCTCTGCACGACTTCCGGAACATCTACGCAACCGTAATGAACGAGTGGCTGCTTTCCGGTGGCGATCAGACGCAGGTGAACAATGATATTAAGTCTGTACTTACGTCGGATGCGAGCGGGACATACTCGAAGACATCCGCGTGGCAGTCGCTTGGTATCTTCAAAGCGTCTCAGCAGGGATATGTTGCGTCGAATCCTGACGCTGCGGGGCTCATGTTAATGCAGAATTATCCGAACCCTTCTCGAGCAACAACTACGATAGAGTTCGCCTTGCCCGCGCCTGGCGCTGTTGAATTGGGAGTCTTCAACACTGCCGGTGTGGAGGTTGCTCGCATCGCTGATGGGAGGATGGAGGAAGGAATTCATCGAGAGGAATTCGATGCAAGTCGATTACCAAACGGGGCCTATTTCTATCGCTTGAGGACCGACGCCGGCGAGGTGACGCGACAGATGATCGTCGAACATTGAGCGAGCGTAGGGACGTACGGAGTACGTCCCTATGCCCAGAATTTCCACGCTGGCTTCGGCTTGAGCTTGCGGATCAGCATGTCGCGCGTCGTTCGGTGCTGGAAGGCCTCCTTGCCATTGATCATGATGACCGGGATCTTGTCCCAATACTTGTTCCATAGCTCGTCACCTAACCGGATCTTGACGATCTCCAGATCGAAATCCACATAGTCCATTGCGGACTGCACCTCTTCGAAAGCGTCATCACATAGCCCGCAACCACCTTCCTTCGTGATGAATTGTACGACTGGCTTGGGCATCAGCGTTTGGCGATAACGTATGGAAATTGGTTTGCTCCGTTAACTGGTAGCAGGATGATCGTGATCGGAAGTTGAGGTGGCAGATCAAAATCTATCGTACCCGACTTCGCGCCATCGCTAACTGTAACCGTGTAATGCCCGATCTTCGCGTCCGCCAAACGGATGTCTCCCTGATTCATCGCAAACGTAGTGCCTCCGAAAGTGAAGTTCATCTTGTGGTCAGGCGATGCATTTACGAACCGCACGCGACCGAAGCCAGCATCCGCAGGAAGCGAAACGGTGTCTCGCAACTGGATCACCCCGTATCTCGATGCGCCGCCATTCAGCGGAGTCGAATCGATTCCGACAAAGGTGTAGCGATCATTCGCAAAAGACGTTTTCCTAAAATGGTAGGGCGTATCAGTTGGATGCAAGACTGAATAGGGTGGTGGGTCAATTCCACAGAGCCAAAAATCACACACCCCATGATCGGAGGGGCTGAGCGGCATGTACTGTTGAGAGTCCGCTGTCCTGCCAATAGAACCTCGAGGCACTAACAGCACTCGCTGCTGAAGCGGTAAAGGTGTGTTTCGTGTTGATCGAGGGCCAAATTTTGCATCATCCGGCGGCGAGCTTAGCATCAGGAGGCTCAAGCTGTCAAACCGTGTCGCATTGGCAAGCCGAATCCCATAGATCTGAAAATCTCCGTTGTATGTGCCATTGCTCTGCTGTCCGTCTTCGATGGTGATAGTAGAAACAGCATGTTCCTGTCCGACGGGTTGACTCTGTCCTCGAATAACGATCGTCGCGAGAAACCCGGTTGAGCTAAAAGGAATAGTGAGACGAACTACGACGTTTGAAGTATCACCTTTTGCTGTAACGAGAAGTCCGTCGGTACCTGAGGTTGGAATGCTGAAGTAGTCCGTTGGCAATTTGCCTGTGCCGGTGCCGCCGCCCATTTCGTCTGAGATGTTTCCGTAGGAGAGCACGAGATCGGGTTTCGGTTTGCCGCCGACAACCTGAATTGATTTATGAAAGTACACGTCGAGCCCAGGCATATCCGAGACTGCGTGCACAAATCGGACGAGAGACTTCGAAGTATCCACTGCCCTCACGGCATCATCCAAATAGCGCAATTGCGGTTTCTGCGCCAGCGTGCCCTCCATGCGGCCAATGTAGAGCAACGATTGACGATGGTCCTTCAACAACAACACCGTGTCGGAGAGCAGGGCAGCATCCGATGAGCGGCGCGCGACCAAGTGATGCGAACCCGGCTGCAAGGTTGAACCATCGGCAAGGAACGTGCTTTCGTAACCAAAATCGCGAGTACCGATCCCGTTCGAACCAAGATCGTAGAAGCTCTGATCGAAAAGCTTATTGTCGATGTACAAGTCGATCTTATCAACGTTAGTGACAGCGTTCTCCAGGCGTACGCTTGCGAAGGCCTGCGTTGGGAGTGTGCACGTCGGCTGGCAGCTCTGAAGTGAGAGCGCCAGAGCGGAGACAAGGAGAACGAAGAGAGTAGAAACTTTACCCATGGATCGAATCGTCAAGAATCGCGAAAAAATGTGCCACTGGAAGTCCGTTTTCACGGACTCCGCTACCTGAAAAACACCCGGAAGCCACATTTGTCACTCGCAGACGGGAGAATATCTTCATGGCAGAGGGTTAGAAGAACCGGGAATCTGGAATAACGAATCGGGAATGACCCATTCTTGCCGTTTTCCAGCCGCAATTAATCGCTATCTATTCTTCCGTTTCCCGTTGCGCTATTACTTCATCAGTGACGTTCACTTAGGGTACGGTCTCCCGCCGGAGGACCGCCAGCGAGAGGCACGGCTAGTCCTTTTATTGGAGCAAATCCGCGAGGAGGCAAAAGCCGGAGAAGTAGCTGGGCTCTTCATCGTGGGGGACCTTTTCGATTCCTGGTTCGAATTTCAATCTGTGATTCCCAGGCGACACATCCGGACGATCGCGCTTCTGGCATGGATCGCCGAGCATGTGCCCGTGGAGTACCTCATGGGTAATCACGATTTCGGCCATCGCAACTTTTTCGAACAGGAATTGCGAATCCCGATACATCGCGGCGACGTTGAGCGCACACTACTTGGAAAGCGCTTTTACATTGCGCATGGCGATGGAAAAGCGGTCAACGACACGGGTTACCTGATTCTCCGAGCGGTACTACGCAGTCGCGTCGCGCAAATGGCGTACCGCATCATTCATCCAGATCTGGGAATCCCCTTCGCCGAGTGGGTCTCAGGTCGTTCGCGCCTGTACACCGATGGCAGGGAAGCACTCAAGCAACACGATGGTCTCCGCATTTTTGCTGAGCGGCAGCTTGCTACCGGAAGGTATGACTTCGTCGTCATGGGACATCGTCACGAGGCGATGACGAACACTTTTGAGCACGGCACCTATGTAAATCTTGGCGATTGGATACATAGCTATACCTTCGGCATCTTCGACGAGAACGGATTCCGTATCGAGCAGGCTCCTATGATCGGTCGGAATGATGACAACGCTATTTCCGACTAACCCGATGGCCATCCCATCCACTTCATCATTCCTCATTTCCCCAAATGGCCAGTAATTGGTGGCTGACGAAAGAGGAGGAGTTAGCCGACGAGGGCTACCATCTTCTGTTTCCAGAGCGACCGCCGCGGCCGCATTGGTGGCATCACTGGAAGACATGGCAGATCGTTCTCGGCGGTTCCATCATGGGCTCTCTGGTGATCGGGATCTGGATGTGGATAGCCATCGGAAGAGGGCTCCCGACATTGGATCAATTAGAGAATCCACATCCCGAGCTTGCCACACAGCTCATCTCCGTTGATGGTGAGCGCCTAGATCAGTATTACATTAAGAACCGCACGACCGTTCGGCTGAAGAGTGTACCACGCGAGCTTATTAACGCGCTCATCGCTACTGAAGACCGCGATTTCTTCAACCACTGGGGTATCAATCTCTGGGGTAATATTCGTGCTGCCTACACGGACGTGATCACACTCTCGCCACGCCAGGGAGCGAGCAGCATCACGCAGCAGCTTGCGCGCAATCTCTATCTTTCGCAAGAAAAAAGTATCATTCGCAAACTGCGAGAGATGGCTTCCGCGGTGCAGATCGAGCGCACGCATACGAAGAACGAGATACTCGAAATGTATCTCAATGTAGCCTACTTCGGTCGCGGCGCGTACGGCATCGAGGCCGCTTCGCAAGTCTATTTCGGCAAAGATGTAAATCAGCTTTCACTTGCAGAGAGCGCATATCTCGTTGGTATCCTCAAGGGACCGGAGAACTATGACCCGGATGATAATTACGACCGCGCCATTGCTCGCCGCAACACCGTGCTAGACAACATGGTCGAAGCGAATTATCTGACACAAGCAAAAGCCGCGCAGTGCAAGGCAGAAGAGATACAGTCGCAGGAGGTCAAAGGGTACGATGGTATCGCGCCGCACTTTGTGGAGATGATCCGGCAGGATCTCGCGAAACGTCCCGAATTGCAAGGCTACGATCTGTATCGTGACGGGCTCATCGTCTATACAACGCTGAACGCAACCATGCAGCGTGCCGCGAACAAGGCTGTTGCGGATCACATTGACCAATACCAGAAGAGCATCGTCGATAAGCGATGGAATTGGAATGCGCACCTGGGACTGCTCGATTCGCTCATCACGCGGGCTGTCCACACCAGCGCGGAGTACAGGGTCGCGCGCAACCCTGCAGACAAACACGTGATCGAAGCGAGGCTGCGACAGAACAAGCAATTTCTCGACAGCGTGAAAGAAGCCTCCATCCGGATGCAGTGCGGCTTCGTGTGTCTTGATCAAGCCACGGGACAGATACTCGCCATGGTGGGAAGCTCGAACGCAAAGGATGCCCGCTACGGACTGAACCACGTAACCCAGATCGTACGACAACCAGGCTCGGCGTTCAAGCCTATCATATATGCCTCGTGTTTTGAGCATGGCTGTATGCCCGAGACGCCTGTCTCAAACGAACCGATCTCCATTCCAGATGGCGATCACATCTGGTCGCCCGGTAACTTCGAAGGAGAGTCCGCCGGTGGAATGCGGACGATCAGAACCGCGCTGCAGTACTCGATCAATCTCTGCGCAGTGCACGCCGTACTGGAGCTAACGAAAGTGCAGGACGTCGTGAAGATGGCGAAGCGATTGGGCATCCGCTCGAATGTACCGCCGTATCCCTCTATCGCATTAGGAACGGCGGAAGTCAATCCATTGGAGTTGACGAGTGCATACAGCACGTTCGCCAACGAGGGTGTCCGGGCAACACCGTGTGCCATTCTGCGAGTCGAAGATCGCAACGGCAAGATCATCTATCGCTCGCATCCTGAGTTCGATAACGCGTTGGAACCACGTGTCTGCCACATGATGACATCCGCGCTCAGCGATGTCGTCAATGTCGGCACAGCCTCGCGTATTCGCGGGCTTGGTTTCCACTTTCCAGCAGCAGGTAAGACAGGTACTACACAGAATTACGCCGACGCATGGTTCATCGGTTACACGCCACATTACACTGCAGGCGTCTGGGTTGGCTTCGATGACAAGCGCATCACCTTCTCTGGTGCCGACGGCCAGGGCGGACGCGCCGCCGCCCCGATATGGGGACTCTTTATGAAAAACGTGTACGAGTCACTCCGTCCACAATTGGAATACTTCACAACAAGTTACAATAACGTCGCTTCACCTGAATTTCCTGATTCCTTAGGCGGCACACGCGACACAACCAAAGATGCTCCCGCAATCCAACTTGCGCCGCAACCAAACGCACCGACAAATTCGCCTGTCCCCGGAAAGCGCAAGCCCGCGCAACCGCAAACACCAGTGAACAAACCGGTGGGGAATTGATGTATGAGCGAGAGGGGACGGTGGGCTTGAATGATAAGTCCGCGTAGAGAACGACGCAGTCTTGTCCTATTTCATAATTCACAATTCATAATTCATAATTTCCCCCTTGAAGCGCATCCATCTCATCATTCACGGTCACGTACAGGGCGTAGGCTTTCGCTACTATTGCTACGAGCAGGCCACCGAGCTTGGTCTCACCGGTTACGCCCGCAACCGACGCGACGGCACCGTTGAAACAGAAGTGCAGGGGGAGGATGAATCGGTTGATCGTTATGCGCGCGTGATGTCACGCGGCCCGCACATTGCGCATGTGACGGAGATTATTCGGCAGGAGATGGATGTGATCGAGGGGGAAGAGGGGTTTGGGAGAGGGTGGGGGTAGGCTAGTTTAATACTCCAAAGTATCAAGTGCTTCCCCACGCGCTGCTCGAAGCCACAACTCTTGTGATTCAATTTCCAGCCCAGCGATGTACTTTACGAACGCAGGCAAATTGTCGCCATCTGCTTCGCGCAACGCCCGATAGTAATTCTCTTTATCCTGCGTCTTGACGATTACGACGGGATGGCCGTGTTTCATCAATACGAGATTCATGAGTATGCGAGCGATGCGTCCGTTTCCGTCGTCAAATGGATGGATGCTGACGAAACGATAATGGAACGCCGCAGCGAGTGAGACAGGATGTAGTTCTTTCTTCTCCTCTTCATCTCCGTAACAAGCGATTAGCGATTGCACCTCCGCCGGTACGGATGACGGTTCAGTAAAATAGAATACTTCACGCGTTGCCGTCTCTACGTGATTTGGTGTGAGCTTGTAGCGGCCCGGAACAACGGTCTTCGTTGTCGGGGCGCCGTCGGGAGTTCGTGCCGGGATTTGATAGGATTCGCCACCGAGAATCTTCTTGTGTATCTCGCGGATGGTGTGCTCCGTGAGCGGCATCTCGGAATGAATGAGATCTTCGAGGCCGAGAATTGCTTCGTTGTGCCCTTTGATTTCGAGCGAATCGCGGAGCGGCTTGCCACCGGCTGTCAAGCCGTGAAGGAGAAAGACTTTCGTCTCGCCGTAGCTATAGGAATTACCTTCGATATTATTGCTGTGGTAATTCCAGTCAATCCGGAAACGTTGCTCGATGCGGCCAAGCGTGTTGGCATCGAGGGGACGGAGAGATTCGATCTCCTTCTGGAGTTCAACAATGCGAGCAAGGAGTAAGGAAAGCTCATCCGAACTTTCCACTCTCTGTTCCGGCACTGATGGTCTGCTGTTCATGCGAGGACTAACACCGAGAGCAAGATTCTCATTTCAGTTGGCACAAAGCCCCGGGATTTAATGCCATTCCACCATGTTTAAGAGGGTACAAGAATCTGAGGGTCGTGTCGAAAAAACTGCAATACATCCCGCTTCTCGTTCTCCTCGCCGTGATGATGGCGAGTTCAGTCGTGTTCCTATCCAGTTGTTCCCAAACACCAACACCCCCAGCTAATACTAATCGGGTGGTAATCTCGATGTCAACTCCCGACCCTAATGGCGGACCTGTTGTGTTTACGGCCAAAGTCAATTTCGCTTCGCAGGCAGCACTGTTGTACGTCTGGAGATTTGATACGAACACAGTGACCACGAAGGTTGACACTGCTATTAGCTCCTTCGCCACCACAGGTAAACATGCTGTTCACTTGGATGTGCGCCGAACCGGGGACAACGCGGAGATGTGTTCGGCGGATACTTTTGTGGTTGTTCTCGCCGGTGATTCGACCAAGAGCATCACCCCGGATTCACTCAGTGCCAATCTGCTAACTCGGTACACGTTTCGGGCGCACCTGCCTTCGCTCCGAACCTCGAAAAACTACAAACTCGTCTGGACAATCGACAGCGCGAAGTTCGTACGCTTCAACACGGATACTATTTCAACTGCCTTCATCGCTGTTGGAGCGCATTTTATTAATGTTTGTCGCGAGGACACCACGACAGGAAATCCGATTGAGACAGCGTCAACGATTGCTAATGTGAGCTGCTTCACGCTCAAGATCACACCGTCAACGGGTTCGCCGACCGTCCTTTCGTCCATGAACTTCTCGGTAAACACTACCGCCGGTGATGTGCCGTCAACTCACTATCTATGGGATTTCGGGGATGGAACGACGGTGGACAATTACGCAGTGAACTCCATTACCCACTCGTTCTCCTTTGCTGGAAATCTTCAGGTCAAAGTCTCTCTATTTCAGGGTTCTGTCCTACTCGCGTCGGATTCCACCTCAGTGAATGTTCTACCCTCGGTTAAGGGATTCTCAGTTGCATCATTTACTGGCTTCCGAAGGGGGACTGCTCGTTTCGTCGGCACTACTGCCTTCGGTTGCCTGGGCTTCGATTATACGGGCGATTCCCTCGCTTGGAATGGATTGCAATTCAGCTACAGCACGGGATCCCAAAGTGGTGGGGCGACCAATAATTCCTTTAGTGGCCATTACTTCTTGGGCCGCGTCTCTCAGGACGGCTTGACATTGGATAGTCTCGTAGCTTCTGCCCGATCCGGTTATCATACCGAATATCAGGTAGGCAGTTCGACTAAGACTCATTACGGGAGCAGTCATTCGAATCTTTCATGTGTTTCCTTGCAATTAATATGGGGGACTCCTGACTCGGTATGCTATGGGGTTATCGGCCCTAAGACGAAGGACAATGTGACAGCGACACGGGATTGTTCTGAAGTATCGAACTACCTTCCAGGAGGATATGATTGGCAATATCCCGGCACAGACTGGAATAGCAGAAATCCAATTCCTTCAGTCACAGTTACTTTCTACAAAAAGTAACCCACCTCACAGTCCCCTAAAAATTCCTCTCAATCACACTCGGCAGCATCTCGCGCCAGGTGGGCCAGTCGTGGCGGTACTCGTCGCCCCAGAGTTCTACCCAGTTGGTAATGCCTTTCTTGCCCATGACCTCGCCCATTTCCCAGCTTGCGTGCGGGTCTTCGTACTCGCCTTTGCCAGACAGCAGATAGACCTTTTCCTTGCGGCGCAGCGATTCGAGTGTGGGGCCGGTGAGATGCTGGAGATAGTCCATCGGCGAGTTAAAATAGACGTCGTCGTCGTAGTAGCCCTTCGTGTATTCCTTCAGATCGTAAATGCCGGACATGCCGATGGTGCCATCGAACAGATCGGGACGGCGCAGGAAAGAATTCACGGCATGAAGCGCGCCGAGCGAAACGCCGCTCGTGTAGATCGGCGGGTTGGTCGTGCGCATGTTGGTCGCGATGTAGGGCACGACCTCCTCGGCGATGTAGCGGTTGTATTGCTGGTGCCGAACGGCGCGGTGGCGCGGCTCCATGCTGTCATGCAACCAGCTCTCGGAGTTGATCGAGTTGATCGCGAAGACCTTGATGCGCCCCGCATCCAGAAAGGGCGCGATGGAGTCGATCAGGTAAAATCGCTCGTATTCGAGGTAATCCGCCGCAGCGGACGGGAACATCAATAGCGCGGGGCCATAATGTCCATAGACCGCGATTTCCATCTCTTTGCCCAACGCGGGGCTGTGCCAACCGTCAAGTATTCTTTCCATGTTGCAAGAGACAGCGGCGGCGGCACTTTGGTTGCCCAATGAATCGAGATAGCCCGGGAGCGAGTGCTATTCCTTCACGATCCGCTTCGTGGTTCGCACGGAATTTGAAGAGATAACCGCATCATAGATGCCAGACGGTAGTCCGCTGAGATCCACGAAACCAGATGGGTCGAGGGTTGCCGTTTTAACCCGCGCGCCGATGGGGTTGTAGAGAACGATGTCGTACCCTGCACCTGCCGTTGGCAGATCAACTCGCACCTTATTGTGCGCCGGATTGGGGTATGTGGCAACGTTAAATAGCGGATAGGCCGTGGCCACTCCGGCGCCTGGCGGCGTCAGCAACCACAGCTCGCCGTTCGCGGCAGATTGAAAATCCGTGCCTGTTCCAATGATCGCCCCTTGCGACGTTGCCACGGCGGATGACCACGCAAGCCCATTCGCTCCGGGCCAGAAGCCGGCCGTGTCCCACTCATCTTTTGCTGCATTATACACGAAGAAGTTGCTATACACGGTGGTGTAACCTGCTTGCCCAAGCCCTACATAAGCTTTGCCGTTCATCACAAAGCTAACGGCTGTTTGTCGCGCTTCACCGGGGAAATTAGCCATCGTTATCCAAGAGTCATTCGATGGATCGTACTGCCACGTCGCAGTCCCCTCAGAAGAGATTGAACTGCCCGTTGTGATGTAGCCATACCCTCCGACTGCGAACGGCGCAGGGAAGAACACACCACCAGGACCACTGGTTAGGTCAGTCAAGGAATTCCACTTGTCGTGCTTCGGATCGTACGAGTAGAAATCCGTGAGTATCGCCTTGCTGATGTCCACGCCACCGCCAATGTACGCTGTGTCATTGATGACAAACGCGAACTGCCCATCACGTCCTTCGCCAGGGCAATCAGCCATGCGTGTCCATTTGTCTGTGGTGGAGTTGTATCTGCAGAGATCATTCAGATTCGTGTTGATCGCGGTTCTATCCTGCCCCATTCCGATATAAGCGTTGCCTCCGATGACGAAGGCACTTGCCGCACCACGAGAGATGGTCACGCCCGGCAGGTCACCCAACTTTTTCCATCCTTTTGATGGAAGATAGGAGTAGAAATCCTTCTTGGCAAATCCACCACCGAAATAGACGGTGTCACCGAGCGCAAACATGACGCTCGCATAGCGTCCGCCGCCGGGGAAGCCGGTGATCTGTTTCCATGTGCCGCCCTGCGCTAAGGCGGATGAAGAAAGCACGAAGGGAAGAATAAGCAGCAGGAGGTTGCGGAGGAGCTTCATACGTAAAATGGGAGTGTAGATGTTGGCACTATCTGTAATTGCGATAGAGCAGTTGAACTCGCTGATCGAGGAGCAAAATTACTTTCCTGAAAACAAAAATTCTCTGTACACGGAATCCCGGTTGCGGATAAATACCACTACATCAGTTGGGGCCCGTTTCCAGTCCGCGAACTCGATGTGAATGTGCATGTTGGTGTCGAGCGTGCCAGTGCGAAGGAAGTGTTCAGCGGATTCCTGGCGTGCGCTCCTGATCGTATCTCTGCGCAGCGGGACGCCGCCCATATTTCGCAACGTGACAAAAGCCACCTCTCCCGGCAGGGGTTTGAATGTGATGATCTGTCGGTTAGAATCCGTGCGTGCGACGCTTTGGCGGCCATCCCAGTAACTGGATCGCTCCATGAACATGGTGTCTTTGCCGCCAGAGAGCGGAATTTCTTTGACAGCATCGACGAGTCGGGCAGGCCCCTTTCCACAGCCAAGCAATGTTACGCTAAGGAGTGGAAGCGCGAGGCACAATGATTGCAAGTATTTCATTGGTTCAAAAATACGACAAGTCGGAGGAAGTTCTTTGAAGCACGCTCAAGCAGAAAGCTATGAATGCGAATTAACCCAGTTGTTAGTAGGAAAGTGGTCACTCTGGTCGTAGTTTTGCGTTAGATAGCTGCAGGACAGAACGGATGAGTATGTCTCCTCGATCACCGCTCATTCTTCGATCAACAAAATTTGGAATCTGATTTGAACATTCGTTACAAGTTATGAAACACGCCCGTTTGATCTTCGCTGGGCTTCTCCTCTTCGCCACGTCCACACTGCTCGGTGGTTGCTACACGCAGCTTGCTACCGATAAGGGCGACTACTACGGTTATCACGCCCGCCGCCGCGTTCAGCCTGTTCGCAGCGATACGTTCATCGTTCAGCAACGATCGTCGGTAGCGCAGGTTCAGCCGCAGTATGATACCATCATGAAGGGCGATACCATGTTCATCGAAGAACACTCGCGTCCGGCTGCGACGGATCAGTTCTCCGGCGCCGAGACCATCATCAATAACTACTACGATGGTTACGGATCACCATATTACGACTATGGTTGGTTTCCTCGACCGCGGGCCGCATTCTCCATCACGATTGGTTACCCGTATGGTTGCTGGCCGGTGCACTCATGGTATAGTCCGTGGTACTCCTACCAACGGGATTATGGTTACCCCTACGACTGGGGTTATGGGTATCCGGGATATTATCCTCCCATTTACGACGCGTATTACTCTCCCTACTATGGATATGGCTACGGCGGTTACTATCGGCACTCGCCATATTATGATGGCTATCTCGGAGGCTCGGGAGGAATACGAACCAATCCCCGCCACATCGGAAGGACCCCCGGTGGCGAACGTCGGCCCGGAGAGAATCTCAATGCACCATCAGGTCAACCGAATATTATCACAAGCGCGAGCGGTGGAGTTCGCCCTGGAACGGTAGTCCGGCAAGGTGGCCCGGAAGGGTTGGTCACAATATCCGATCGCAATGCTCCAGTCCATGCTGTTGCTCCCGGATCAGGTGGACCCGTGACATACATCCCAAGTCCTGGCACCGAAGCTCGGCCAGCAAGCGGGGCCGCGGAGCCGAAGACGCCAGGGACTGTTACCGGTAGCGCATCCACACGCCCTGTGACGGTAGTGTCTGGTCCAATGACGGGTGCAAGTGGCGGCCGACGTGTCGTCGTCGTGCGCCGTTCAGGAGGAGGTGTTTCGAATGGACCGCAATCTGGATATGGACGCTCCAACTCATCAAGCGGCACGAGATCCGGCAGGGGATACGGAACAGGACGGAACGGCGGCTCCAATGCTGGCCCGACCACACGAGGTAGTGGCACGTCAAGCACTCCTTCGCCCGGTGGCTCCCGTCCTGCCCCCGAAACCCGATCCACACCCGAGACGCGATCAACCGGCGAGACTCGCACGTCGGGTGGAGAAACCCGACCATCTGGTGGTGAAACGCGCACCGGTGGCGGCGGAAGAACGAGGTAAGGGGCTGTAGTCGATCGCACGCTCCTACGCACGCGCAATTCTCACCAACAATCTACGGACACAATGAGCACATTCATTCGTTCTTCGATCGCGATCACGATCGCTCTGATGTTGACTCCTCTCGCTACTTCGGCACAATCCATCTCGGACGGGGTGCGGCTTGCAACCGAATTGATCCCGACCAATTCTCGCAATGAGGCGATGGGGGGAAATCTGATCTCCGCTGCAGATGGCTACTCCGCACTGGATGCGAACCCGGCGGCATTGGCTCCGTTAGCCCAAAAGGAGTTCGCACTATCGCTCTACAATCGGTCCTACAACTCAACGGCGATGTTCCTGGGTAATTCAGCTCAGGCATCGCTTTCGAACCTGGCACTCTCGTCTTTGGGGCTCGCATATCCCTATCCGACGGTTCAAGGTCATTTGGCTGTTGCTGTCTCCTACGACCGCGTGCGTGATTACCACGCAACGTATGGGTTCAAAGGGGTTAACCCCAACTCTTCACTCTTCAATACGAAGGACTTTGTACTCGATCCAGGGATCATCGCGGGTTCCGCTGGGAATCACCAGTATCTTGTAGATAACAACCTCGCATACGCGCTGTACCTCACGAATGACGTCAATGATACTGGCGCGGTAACGCTTGTCTCACCGTACACCGGTGGACTTCAACAGTCCGGGACGGTTACCGCGGAGGGGCATTTGGACGCGGTTCGCGTCGGTGCGGGAGTTGACATAGCTGAAGGAGTCTCAGCAGGAGCGACCTTGAATCTGTTCTTCGGCACATACGATTATAACCGGGACTACAACGAGACGGATGTCGCTGGAATATACAGTGCAAAGGGTTTTCAATCCGCGAATATCATTGATGCGATTCACGAAGACCAAAGCGGCGCAAGCCTGAAACTGGGCCTTCTTGTCAACAAATTTGATCTTGTTCGCTTTGGATTGACCGTGGAGACACCACAGGTCATTCACGTCGTTCGCACTTTTGACAGGACAGGAACATCCGACTTCAGCGGTGGACACGTTTATAGCTCTTCCAACATGGCCGATCAGCACGGATGGGTAGATGAATACAATCTTGTAAGCCCTATGCGGCTGGGTGCAGGCGCATCGCTTCACCTTCTCGACGCTACCGCCTCTGCGAGCATTAGCTACACGGACATGACCCAAATTCGGTTTGAAAACGCCGATGTGCCAGTCGATGACCTCAATCAATCCGCACGTACGCTGCTTCGTTCGGTGCTTTCGATTCATGTGGGCGGGGAGTATGTCATTCCCGTTATTGGACTGAGCCTCCGCGCGGGATTTGCGATCGAGCCATCGCCATTTGCTGGCGACCCTTCAACCTTTGATACCAAGACTCTTTCCGGTGGGCTCGGACTTCTCCTCAGCAAGTCAGTACTGCTAGAAGCCTCCATTCGACACACCACCTATCACACGCTGCATACCATCTATAACGATTTCACTCTCTCCGGCACCCCCGTTAGCGCAAACGTTGACGACGACGCCGTGAAGCGCGACGATATCGCCGTGTCGTTCAATTACAGATTTTGATTGAATGGTAGCTCCGCGTCGAATTGCTGCGGAGGCGGCTTATTGCGCTAAAACTCCGCACTAATACCTACTGAAGGCAATAACCCAATTTGTCCTTGGCTCTCGATCTGACGTGTTGCAGTGTTATACACCGGCGCGTTAGTATTGATGTGGTTATAAATGTCCTGCACATCGACGTATGTGATGAGCGTCCAATTCTCGAAGAGCCAGCGCTTATCGATGCGGATATCGAGTGAGTGGCTTGCTGCAAGACGGAGTGCGTTGAGCTGGGTAACATCCTGGTAGCCAAAGCTGGGATCGCCACGCAGCGTGTCGATCGGACTATACGGTCTGCCCGAAGCGAAGCGGAACTTCAAGCCAAACTCCCAAAGGTCTCCAAGTTTATATCCGCCCGCGATGTTAAAGATGAATGTCTGATCGTAATCGCTTGGGCGTTCAATGCCATCCTTTGCAATGAAGCGCGAGTCATTCACGCTGAGCGCCATGGTGCCATAGATCGGGATCTCCGAGTACTTCTTCTGCACAGATAGCTCTATTCCGCGCGCACGGCCGCTTCCGACGCTGGCTAACGGTTCTAGACCGAATGAAGCGAAGCCATCCTGTTGCCCTCCAAACCCAGCGCCCGTGTTCGCAAGGACGAGGTAGTTACGCGAGAGGCTGGCGGGGTAATCCGTGTAGTTCTTGTAATATCCCTCTAAGGTTATCTTCAGGTCGCTGCCGATCACACGATCAACACCAAGAACGAAGACGTCCGTCGCAATCTCCTTGAGGTCAGTATTCACTGGGTTTGCGACGAGCCAAATGTACGACGGAGTCTGATAATATCTGCCGGCACTCACATTGAAATCAAGTCCTTCCATCATCGAGTATCCCAGTGATCCCCGCAGTGCTGGCCAGAACTTTTGCGAGATACCCGAGAAATAATCCATTCGCGATCCGATGCTAAAACGCACCTTCGATAGAAATTGGTCAGCGTATTGGGCGTAGAGCGCGGACTTGTAGTAGCGGTTCTGCAAACTCAGATCCAGTGGATCATGCTGTTGTGCCAGAAAGATATCGGCATTGAAGCGACTGGTCTTTCCCTGGGCACCGAATGTGAGTTCAGAAGTTGAAGACGGCAGGAGCGTTGCGTCGCAGCGCAGGCTATATTCTTCTTCTAAAGAAGTATTTTTAAAAATGGGGTTCTGATTTGGATCGGCCTGGTTGAACTTATAGCTTACCGTACTTCGACCAAGCGTCGTCACAAGATATCCCGCGCTCTCGACGTGCTTCCATGTCACCCCAAGCAACGATTGGTCTTGCGTGTTGTCAAGGATCTGGGAGTTCTTAATTCGATCCGAGTCACTGCGATTCAATTGCGTGACATAGTCGATCGCCCCGATCCCAAGCGCAGTGATCTCGTCACTTTTTCCAAGTTGATAGTGTGCCTTTCCTAGAAAGTCCCAGTATTCTGGAATGAAGGAAAGCCCCGCGGCGCGGAAGATCAGATCGAGATAGCTTCGACGAGCCGAAAAAAGAAAGTCTCCCGACCCGGAAATGGGGCCTTCCATGTTGAGACCGAATTGTGAGGCGGAGATCGTTGCCTTCCCTCCGATGCGATCGGTTCGTCCGTCACGAAGGCCCAGCGAGAGCACGCTCGACAGTTTATCTCCGTATCGAACGCCAAATCCGCCCGTCGAGAAGCTGACATCGCGAACAAAGTCCAGATTCACAAACGATAGTGGTCCACCGCCTGACCCTTGTGTTCCGAAGTGGTTGATATTCGGGGATTCGATATTATTGATGAGGTAGAGATTCTCCGAAGGAGCGCCACCGCGAACGAGCAGATCATTGCGCCCATTTTGCGCCTGCGCGACTCCCGGCAGGATCGAGACGGCGCGAACAACATCCTCAAAACCTCCCGGGAGTGTGCGAACTTCCTCATTCGAGAACTTGCGCTCGCTCGTCGCAAAGTCGGCGCTCCGCTGGAAGGCCTCAGCCCGAACCACAACGTCTTCGTTGCCTGTCGGTATGGCCGTGAGTTCGATGTGAATATCCGTCGGTCGGGAAGTGGCGACAACGACGTCGGTCATAAGTAACTTCCCATAACCGAGAGATGAGACACTCACGCGGTAGGTGCCAGGTGGCACCGATTTAATGCGGAAGTTACCGCCATCACGCGTCACCGCCCCCAATTTAGTATCAACCAATCTGACGGTTGCGCCAATGATCCCCTCCTGCGTCGCGTGGTCCAGCACGGTCCCGGTTAAGGAACTTAGCTTGCCGGAGGAGGCCGAGTCAGCCCCTTGAGCGAATAGGGGGGTGACGCAGAAAACTAGAAGCAGAAACGTAACGATGCGATTTATCATACTCATGGGCCTGCCCATACGGTGAAATCCATAGATAGATTCGCTCTGGTCGTCTGTGTTAAGAAAGATAACATGACGGCCACGGCCTCCGGACCGTCCACCAGTGGATCTCAGACCGGCATGAAGACATAGGCATCACCGACCCATCCCGACCGGAATGAGGTGCGTACTAGCGAGGATTTGTGGTCATCCTGCATTGCAAATCTCAATCGCCTTCTCCAAGACCTCATCTCTCCCCGCTCGAATGCCCGCGATGGTTGGATAGACTTCAACATCAACCTTAATCCCAACGCGCTGAGTTGGGCTTCCATCAGGATAGAATACTCCGAGGCCGCTGAACATAGTCTTGATTCCGCCGGGAAGCGTGATTGTGGAGACGTTTCCGTCGGCGCCGGCGGTCTGGCTGCCGACGGTAATGCAACCTGGGATGGATTGGAACATCATCGCGGTGTACTCCGCTTGAGATTGAGTTCTTTCATTGACCAAAATAGCCACCATCCCCTGATAGTGCCCTTGTCTTTTTTTCGAGGCGGAGTAATCAATCCTCTCAAAAGTGCCCGGGCACGCATAGTTTGGCTGTCGAAATTGCACCCAATTGGCGTTTCCGGGAAAGTAGTGTTCCAATTGCCACAGTGTGCCCTTTGGATAATTTCTTATATCGAAGATGAGGGCCCTGGTCTGGGCAAGGGCTTCCATTACCTCTGTGATCTCTTCCTTCTCCAGTAGACCCATGTTGACTAATCCAATATTCCCTGGAAGTATCTTCCAATGGTCACCCGAATCCGAATGGAGTGGGTTGAGAAGAAATTCTTCGCGCGTAGTTGGATGGATCGTCACACAGCCAGTGATCCCATCTCTCTTGAACGCTATTTCTACAGGTTGCCTGTTTGCCATTCTACCTGCAGAGGTTCGGATGTTGCGCCCCCGTGAGGAGTCGTTTGAACCTGGGACAATTCTTCTATATTTATCGCTTAAAACATCCAAAGATTGACCTCCAATCGAAAGCAGTTCGTCGCCGGCTTGCAATTCAAACTGAGAGTACGAATGTATGACCACATTTTTGCCCTCAATTGTTGAGAAGTCAAAAGGCATAAGATAGGGTCCGAGCAGGGTGTCTAGATAAGCGCTTCTGGTGTAGGAGTGACCATCATTCGTGCAACAACAGCACTCCAATATCTCCAACTGATACTCACCCGCACTACGGGCTGCTCTAATTCTTGGAATGAGACGCGAAAGGACGGCGTCCCAAGGCTCGCCGATCACATCCTTATAGGGAGCAAAATACTCGATACAATTCCAGTAGCGTGCAAGCGCGAGCATCCGCTCTTGCTCATTCGGGTAGGGCTCGCATGGGTAGCCGATGTCCGAACTGACGTTTGCATTTTGCGCAATATTTTCAGGGGAAACGTAGGTACCGTGACGCGGAATGGCATTGCTGTAGCAGCCCTGCAGCGCTTCCTGAGTCGGCTTGGAAAACCACCCGTCATCATTCATCCAGCTCCTGTCCACAAGGCGAGTGAGTTGTGACTCATCGATCGCGTGATTCTCGCCGAAAGAGGCAACACCATGCGCGCGGTTCAGCAGGTGGTCAGCCGTTTCAGAGATCTCTTCCGCACAGCTACTTATCGCCGCAATAGGATAACCAGCTAGGAACGCTGAGTCCCAGTCAACAGCACCGCGAACGACGTTCGGATGAAAATACTTCAGGTAGCCCCAGACTTTTATGTACGCCTCGAGACCGCTTATGGTTTGATCCATCGGAAATCTTTCGTAGCTGCTCAGTTGAAAGAGAAGAAGCGTAGTCTAGTTCGCAGCCACGTTCTGGGCGCGCCTAACACCGAAGGCAATAATAACAACTTACCTGTCCGCCAGTCACAGCTGAGATTATTCCAAATAATACCTAAGCGGATTCGGATAGATCTTACATTCCTCGGCAATCCGGATCGAACTGGCGATGCGGCCCTCATTCCTAAGCCGATAGAGATTCGGAACGATACGGTCTCGAAGATCCAGCGGTGCGATGGGGTTGATATAGATCGAGGTGCCGCCCTCGAACCCGGCGGCAGTATTGACCCGCCATTTGATGAGCACATGCCAGGGCATCTTGTACACAGCATCGATCGGGGTATAGTACCACTCTTCATTCGACGAGATCTCTGCGCCACTTGCGGCATGGCAAGCATGGACCAAGTCGCTTACGCCGCGGATCTCCTCCTCCGAATGTTCGTACGGCCGCGAAAAGTAACTCTTAGAGAATATCTCAATCGTTGGGTGTCGGTGGCCGATACCAGCGAAGGCTATCGCGTGGTCATTCTCGGCGAAGGTGAGGTTATGCATCGAGCTGAGATTCGCACCAAGCTCATTATAAATATTTGGGTCAGCCCGAAGCATATCTATCTGATGCCGGATGGAAGCACCCCAGTCATCAATGCCGACGAGCTGCTTGTGCAAATGATCGAAACTCGCCCCGGCCGGAGCAAGCCAGTTCTGAAATATGGAGATGTAGCGGATATACCGGTTGGCGGCGAAAATGTCCGCCATAGAGTCGATAGTGAACTTGAAGTACTGATGGTGCTCTTCCGCGGTCATGCTGCCACTGGAGTAGAGCTGTCCGGCATTGGTGGCATTGGCGGCAAAGTGCTGGCTGGCGATGATCAGTTCGTGGCTACCACCGAAAAAGGCGTCCGCGAGCAGCAGAATGACATCCTCAGGTATCTGATCGATCTGCTTTTGGGATATTCCCGTCGCACGCATCTTGTACGCCAGGATGTCGTGAACGTGCTGTTCGCCGACGGGGTCTGCGAGATACCGCTCTTTCCAGGCAAGGTTTTCCTTCGAGAGGAAATAGCTGTAGTTCTTCTTCCAGTAATCTACCGTGACGATCTCAAACAGGTTCGCAACTCGGCGGAACAGCCACGGTGCCTCCTTCAACTCGCTGGGTCGCACGTGATCGTGACGCGTGAAGCTGAAGTCCTCATTCCGGACGAGCCGGGATTTTTCCGGAGGAGACTCGAAAATGCGGTCTGTACAAAAGGAGCAAAAGGAGGTAAGATCGGCGGCCGAGACTTCCGGGTGCTCGGATTCAAACCCGTTCGCCGCCGGTTTTGCTGCACGGCCGGGAACGCTCCAGACCTCATTATCCGTAAAGGGGTTCAGCTGCTTGATGGTCCCATCGGCCATCAGAGTGTAGTATTTCGAGTATTGCACAGTATAGCTCGGAAATAGGTACTCGAGGATGAGCTTTCACCCCCGGTTGGCATGTCCTTTGGACATCCAGGGAATGTAGAACGAAAAAACTGCCATTCGGCTCCGCAGTTGGAATGAATTTGACCAGACTCGTTGCGGAATGTCTGCGCGGGAAAGTGTATGAAAGAGAAATTGAAACGAGAAGGGACAGTTATGAGTAAGAACAGTAGTGACGAAACAGCGAGCGGCTCGAAGATCATGCCATTCCTTGCAGGCGTGACGTTAGGAGCCGTGGTTGGGGCGGCGATAGCACTGCTTTACGCACCAGCCGAAGGGCAGGAGTTACGGCGAGGTGCGAAGGAAAAGTTTGATGACGTTACGGATGGAGTAGGCGAGATCCTGAAAAAGGCGAAGCGCTCCGCCGAGAAGATGTTGCGCGATGGAGTCGAGGAAGCGGAAGAGATCATCGACCGCACACGAGAGCGCGCCGATGACATTCTCAACGAAGCAGATCGCGCAATTGCAGAAGCTAAGCGTCGCGCCTCGGAGCAAGTCTTTGGCGAGGAGTAGCGCCCACTCTGTGCAAACAGGTGTCTCGTAACCGTTCAGAGGATCAATCCGCTGAATCGGTCTGTCATCATTTGGCGTGCGCAGGTGTTTTGAACCCGTACTGAAAAAATTTGTCTGCTATGGAATTGATTCTCTATATAACTGGAGGCATTGCGCTGTTGGCGCTTGCATGGCTTTTCATCTCGCTTGCGGGCACGATCGCCGCCGTCAAGCAAGTGATGTTGGAAGTAAGATCCGACCTGGCCACAATGGTGAGCTCGGTTGAAGAAATCAAGGCAGAAGTGGTGCCGATTCTCGGTAACGTCAACGCTATCACATCGAACGTTACCTCTATCACAGCAAACGTCAGCTCGATCACCAATGGTGTGCAGGCACAGATGATCAATGTGCAGGAGACCATTGATGATGCGCTGGATGTAGTTCGGGGGTCGATCGACGATATCGAGCGCCTTAAGGACGAGTTGGTCTCGGTAGTCGAAGGGCCGATCGCGATGGTCAAGAACACAACATCCGGGACGTTCAGTGTACTTTCGAAAGTCGTGGGAATCCTTGGCAAGCTGGTGGGGAATAAATCAGATCGTCGGAAATATGCCCATCGCTCGAACGGGAAGTACGAAGAGAAGTACGAATGAGATTAGCTCTTCCGAAAGAACTGAAATGTCATTCCCGCGTAAGCGGGAATGACATTTTAAACTGGTTGTAAGGTGAGAGTTTGAAGTTATTCAAGCAGATCCGGTCTTCTCTCCCGTGTCCTGCGTAGTGCCTCGTCATGTCGGTATTGGTCGATCTTCTTGTGGTCGCCACTGAGTAGTGTTTCCGGCACCCGCATCCCTTCGAACTCCGCTGGTCGTGTATAGACTGGCCCATCGAGCAATCCATTTTGGAAGGAATCCATCAGTGCGCTTTCGGAGTCGTGGATGACGCCGGGGATGAGGCGCACGATTGCATCGACGAGCACACACGCCGGCAGCTCTCCGCCTGTGAGCACATAGTCCCCAATAGAGATCTCCTTCGTGATCCACCGCTCACGCACACGCTCATCTACCCCTTTGTAGTGTCCACAGAGGATGATGATGTTCGAGAGCATCGAAAGATTATTCGCCATCGGCTGCGAAAGCATTTCACCATCGGGGCTCATAAAGATTCTCTCATCATAATCGCGCTCGGAGGTTAAGCGAGTGAACAGTGCAAAGAGCGGCTCCGGCTTCATCACCATCCCAGCGCCGCCGCCAAAGGGCGTGTCGTCGATCTGGTGATATTTGCCGAGACCGAACTCCCGCAGATCGTGAATGACGATCTCGATCACGCCGTTATCCTGCGCGCGCTTGAGGATGCTCTCGTTCAGCGGGCTGTCGAGTAGTTTCGGAGCGGCGGAGATGATGTCGATGCGCATGAGTAATGTTTGTATGCCTCTGTGTTAGATTTCCACAACACACAATCACGGCCTGTCATTGCTTCGTCACCCCGGAGGGGTGACGAAGCAATCCGTGGTGGTAGAGCAGTCTCTCCTTCGACAACGGATTGCTTCGTCGGCCTTCGGCCTTCTACGCAATGACGTAAAAGGGAATGAGGCTTCTCTCGCAAGAATAGTGTCGAACCAAACTTCATAATTCATAATTCATATAACGTATTTGAACATCCCTTAAACCTTGCTTCCACCTTGTCATTCCCGCGGACGCGGGAATCCAGACCCCTGACTTTGCAGGATGATCCGAACCTAGATTCCCGCGTTCGCGGGAATGACATAACATACACGATGCAGAAGTTCTTATTCCTTTCCATCGGCGCGATAGCCGGAGCCGGAGCACGATACGGCATCGGCGTGTGGACGTCGAACTGGCTCGCCGGCTCCACCGACTTCCCGTGGGCGACATTCGGCATCAACGTATCCGGCTCGCTCTTGCTGGGGTTCTTCATGCGGTATCTGACCGGTGTTCCGGCAAGCCCCGAGCTGCGCATTATGCTCACCACAGGATTTTGCGGCGCGTTCACAACGATGAGCACGTTTAGTTACGAGTTTGTGTCACTCATGGGCCAGCGACAGCATCTGATTGCCGGGGCCTACATGCTCAGCACGATGATCGCCTCGCCGCTCGCGTGTTTTGGCGGCTATGCCGTCGCAGGTTTGTTGCTTTAATTTATTGTACCCGACCTATGCATACCGAGGACATTCGACCCGAGGACACCAGCGATCCTTACGTGATTCTGCGCGTCTATATCAACGAAGCGGACAAAGTGGAGAGCGGCGCGCACCACGGCAAGCCGCTCTGGGAAGCTCTCTTCAACGATTTCAAAGCGCGCGGTCTTGCCGGCGCGACCGTCATTCGCGCCATTGCCGGATATGGCGTTGCGGCGAAGCGGCACAGTATGCTCTCGGAGTACCTCGCGCTCGCGCTGCCGATTGTGATCGAAGTCGTCGATCGCGAGTCCGCCGTCCGCGCCGTGCTGCCGGATCTGGATGAGATGATCGGCGCTGGATTGGTGACGATCGAGAAGGTGGAGGTGGTGATTTATCGGGTGGAGGGGAAGTCATGAATCCCGCCCGGAACTCTCGGATCCGATGAAGAGAGGACTTACAATTTTAGCCCTGCTTGTGCTAATTCCTTCTTTGCTTGGTGCTCAGTGGCAGAAAATAGCAGAGCTCAAGGGCACTGACGGCTCAAAGACGCTTGAGGAATACATTACATGTGTTTATTTTCTCGATCTTCCTGGTTCTCCCAGGATCGGCTTCGTAGGGACTGCCTCCGAACTCTACAGAACAACCAATGGAGGGGGCACATGGCTTAGTGTATGGGGCGAAGGCAGGGCGTTTTGGAATGACTACGTGTCAGAAATCTCTTTCAAGGATTCGCTTACGGGGTGGTTTACGGTCGTAGGCCTGAATAACGGCTGTTACCGGACAAACGATGGTGGCACCACTTGGTCCAAGCTTCCCGTTCCCTCTTTGGCCGCAGGGGGGTATGCATTGCACTACAGTTCCGGTAGCGGCCTTTTACTATTAAGCCGCTTGGATACAGGGATAACGGCGACCTCAACCATGCTCGTCTCACCCGATTTGGGTGACAGTTGGATTGTTCATCCGGAGTGGAAAAGCGGTAGTTTCTCATTCTCTACACAGATGAAGGGGATTGCAACCAACTACAGTGACATAAGTCACGGTATCCTACGCACAACAGATGGAGGTCAATCATGGATTGACGTTTTTACACCACTTTCCTGCTATCAACCCCTGGCGATCAGAGATACCTCTGTTTGTTTTGCACTTGCTGAGGACAGTGAGTATGTGCTATACCGGAGTGATGATTACGGAGCTAGCTGGCGTCGAATTAAGAATTTTGGTGCCTCTGTCGATATGATGGGCAACAAGATTGCGCCGACTCCAACGGGAGTAATTAAGGGAGATCTTTCACGCCTCTACATTCAGACGGATTCTGGAATGTACATCTCGAGGGATGAGGGAAAAACCTGGGTGGGTGACGGCGGTCCCCCCTATTGTTCTCTCTTTACTGATGACCGTTTCTATTGTGCGAAGGGAGTAACGATCGCTGGCATGAGCTACTCCCAAGGGGCCGTCTATGGTGGTGGTCTTTGGCGGGAGGATTGGGCGCAGTCAGATGTGAAGACTCCTTCAAGTGCGAATACCGACATCTCTGTCACCGAGAACCCTTTCGAAATCCAAACCACGCTTCACTTCACGCTCTCCGAGGCGGCCTACACAAAGGTAGATGTGCTGGATGTTCTCGGGCGGGAGGTTGCCGTTGTTGGCACGGGCCGCATCTTAAATCCCGGCGAGCACCAATTGCCGGTAGATCTCAGCGGCAACACGGCAGGCACGTACTATCTGCGCATCTCTCTAGGGACTGGGGAAGTGAGGACGATGAAGTTGGTGAAGAGGTGAACGTCTTTCATTTCCCCATTGCACGTCATTGCGAGGAACCGCGTAGCGGTGACGAAGCAATCCGTTGTTGAGAAGCGCGTTGTTCCTCGACGAGGGATTGCTTCGTTGTCCCTCCGGGGCGGCCTCGCAATGACATGGCAAAGAATCGGTGCCTCCGCACAACTTCGTTGTAAATTTGCAGACGATTTGTCGCTTACCAAATCACCATGCTTTCAAGAGCTTTATGGCAGTAGTTAAATCACACACTCACGGTAATTTTTCCTGGTGCGAACTTGTCACCACGGACGCGGTCGCCGCGAAGCAGTTTTACTCGCAGCTTTTTTCTTGGGAGATCGAGGATATGCCGATGGGACCGGACGAGTTTTATACGATGCTCAAGCTCAAGGGCGAGTACGTTGCGGCGCTATATGGCATGAACAAGGAGCAGGCGGAGCCTGGCGTGCATCCGCATTGGAATGTGTATGTCACTGTCGCCAGTGCGGATGATGCTGCGGCGAAAGCAAAGTCACTGGGTGGGACGATCATCGCGGAGCCGTTCGATGTGATGGATGTTGGCCGCATGACGACTATCAACGATCCAGCCGGTGCGCAACTTCAATTGTGGGAGGCGAAGAAGCACAATGGATCGGGTATCATCGATGAGCCGGGCGCATTCTGTTGGTTCGAACTCAATGTTCATGATGTCGAAGCAGCGAAGGCGTTCCATACGGGATTATTCGGCTGGACTGCTGGAGGATCCCCAGAGTACACCGAGTGGATCAACGGCGAGAAGCACATTGGTGGCATGATGCAGATCAAGCCAGAGTGGGGACCGGTTCCTCCGACGTGGACTTCCTACATCATGGTTGAAAATTGCGACGCAACCGCAGATAAGGCCGTTGCTCTCGGCGGCACGATGATCACTGGCCCGGATGATATTCCTGGCATGGGACGATTCGGAATCGTGAGAGACCCGCAGGGAGCATACTTTGCAATCTATCAGATGAGCCGGCCCGCTTAGTAACTCGCCAGTGGATCGCGCAGATACTGGCAGATGTGAACCGGAGTGCCATCCGGATCTTCGACAGTAAAGAAGTGCATGAAGCCCGGTGCTTCCTGCACTTCTTGCAGTATTGTAACACCGTTCGCGCTCAGGCGGGTGAATTCCGCTTGCACATCATCCGTTCGGAGCATGATGGCAATGGGTGCCTCGCCCTCGAAAACGGGGCTGGCTTCCTTCAACTTGAAGAACGAGAAGCGCATCTCTCCCGCTACGGCGGCGAAGTAGTTCTCGCGTCCGCCGAGGAGTGTGAGACCGAGTTTATCGATGTAGAACTCACGCGCGCGCGTGATGTCGGGGGTTCGAATGACGAGTTGGTTGCAGGTGAACATGGTGTGGAAATTCGCTTTAGAGTTTGATCGGTTAGAGAAAGAAAAAAGTCATTGCGAGGAAACCCCGTAGGGGTGACGAAGCAATCCGTTGTCGAGGGTGAATGTGCTCCTTGTTAACGGATTGCTTCGTTGTCCCTTCGGGACGGCCTCGCAATGACTAAAGGAATAAGGGGAATTGAATGCGTCGATATGGGGGTCAGACTAGAGTTTTTCAAGACCGTGCTCTATCTCGCAAGCCCCGAATTACATCGTCTCCCTCAACTCCGACGACAAGACCCGCATCCCATCGCTCTTTTCTCAGCTCTGCCTCGTCAAGCCATGCGCGTTTGACATCATCTTCGGGCATACTTTCAAGTAGCCGTTCCGCAACGTGCCGACGTTCCTCCGGTGGAAGCTCGAGTGCTTCCGCAATGACGCGATCCATCTCTCTATGCATGATAATTTGAACTCATTGGAGTAATCATAAGTGCCAATCTATTCTGCCCATCAAACAAAAAGCCCCCGCCAATCGCATGGCAGGGGCTTGATAATTCTATCTGGAAGCTGAGTTACACGAGAACTCCACCCGACGCAACCTTCCCGTTCGTTTGAAGATCGCGCTCGCCGAGATTGACGCCGCCGAACCAGCGGGTGCGGTTGAACATATCCTGGTTCTTGTTCATCACGAGCTGGAAGCAGGTCGAGTTGCCCTGCTTGGCGATGTCCACCGACCAGCCGAGGAACACTTCCCAGCAGCGATACCACCACAGACCGTACGCCTCGATGACCGCTTCCTTGTTCTTGATCCAGTTGTAATACCAGCGCTGGATCGTGTAGGAATAGTGAATGCCGATATTCTCGGTCGAGTGAATCTCGAATCCGGCGCGCTCCATGTGCTTGACAACAAAGCTAAGCGGGCAGCTTGCGTCGGCACCGGGGAAAATGTACTCGGACATGAATCCGCCCCAAATGAGCGACTCCTGATGATAGCCAGCGCGCAGACCGGCGATCTGAAGGAAGAACAAGCCATCGTCCTTGAGGAGGCTCGAAACCTGCCGGCAATACTTCTGGAAATTCTTGACGCCGACGTGCTCAGCCATTTCGAGACAGGAGATCTTATCGAACTTATCCTGCGGGATCGCGCGGTAATCCATGCGGTGGATGCGCGCATTGTTGCGAACGCCCCAGCGCTCGATCTGCGCATTGCCGTAGTCCGCGCCCTTTTGCGCGATCGTGATGCCGGTTGTGTCGCTGCCGTAATACTTCGCCGAGTGCGCGGCAAGCGTGCCCCATCCGCAGCCGATGTCGAGCATACGCTCGCCTGGCTTGAGTTGCAACTTTTGGCAGACCAAATCCATCTTTTGATCCTGCGCTGTTTCGAGATCCTCGAGTCCGGTCTTGAAGAAGCCGGAGGTATAGCACATGCGGTCGCCTAAGAACCAGCCGAAGAAGTCGTTGCCACGATCATAGTGGTCGCGGACGATACGCTCGTCCTGCGCCTTTGAGTGAATGGCCACTTCCGGGATGAAGCGCGAGAAGAGGAACTTGAGATGATGACCGACGTAATTGTAATTGAAAAAGGTCGTGCGGGCTTTGATGAGGTCCTGCAAGTCGCACGTGATATCGACGCGACCATTCATGTAATCTTCGATGAATGTCGTGATCGGTACCTTTACGCCATTTTTGTAGCGAGGGGTGGCTTTATTATCTTTAGAGACAACGATGTCGGTGATGTTCTTTGTTTGAATCATAGGATGGGAAATAATGAAATGTGGTGCATGAATTATGACGCGACACACTCTTCATAATTCACCAAAAGCGACAATGATGACTACTATAAGACAATGAAAATGCTTCACTGGTTCTAAGGTATCATGAATAGTGAGGAAGCAGGTAGCAAGGAAATCTCTGTTGAACCGAGTTTTATTTTGCAGCATTTTCTGTTCGAACCTAACAGGCCTTCGAACTTCCATCATGACCGCGTTCCGAAACAAAATTGCGACAAGCAAGAACTAACCATCCTAATTCTGATTTACAGTACCGTTCAATTTTTGACGGCTTTTCCCAACAGGAATACTGATTATGGATCGTCGGCTATTTATCAAAGGCGCGCTTGCTGCTGGAGCGCTTTCCCTTTCCGGTATCGACCGTGTGGTTGCTCGCGGGGCGTCACGCTCGGTGAGAGTGGATACCCCGTTAACAAAACCAGCTAAGTCCGAGCAAGATCTGGCGGATTCGCTCATCCTTCATGCCAAGTCACTCGGGGCAACCTACTGCGATGTCCGGCTGGTTCGGATGCTATCGCAATCCGTGAGTGCTCGCAATAATAGTATCACAGGGCTCTCGGATTCTGAATCCTATGGGATGGGTGTTCGTGTGATCAAGAACGGCACATGGGGCTTCGCGGGAACACGTGAGGTGGATGAGGAGAACGGAAAGTCCGCCATTGCCGAGGCTGTGACGATCGCCGAGAGCAATTCCAAGTTGCAGCGGGTTCCGCTTGACCTTGCGCCCGTGGAGGCTCATGTGGGTGAATGGAAAACTCCCATTAAGAAGAACCCCTTCGAGGTCTCATTCAAAGAACGCGCACAATTCCTTCTCGATATGCACGCACTCGGTGCCACGGTCGCAATGGGAAGCAACAAACTCACCCTGAATTCAAATTTACGATCCGTCAGGGAGGAGAAATATTTCGCGTCCAGTGAAGGCTCTAAGATCTGGCAAGAAGTGACGCGCATTGATCCATCCACCTGGGCAACGGTTGCAGACACTGCAAAGGGCGAGTTTGCTTCGCGAGCTCTCTACGTACTTCCGCAAGGTCGGGGTTTTGAGTACATTGAAGAGTATCCCTATAAGGATGAGATCAAGGAGGCTGCACAGGAAGCCCAGGAAAAGATCACCGCGAAGCCTGTTGAGGCCGGAAAGTATGATTTGATCTTACACCCCACACATTTGTGGTTAACGATACACGAGTCCATCGGTCACCCGACCGAGCTTGATCGCATCCTTGGTTACGAAGCGAATTTCGCCGGTACCAGTTTCCTCACCGCGGAGAAGTGGCGGGGCTTCGGCTACGGGACAGACCTGCTAACAGTCGTTGCGGATCGAACACAGGAGGGCGGCCTTGCTACCATCGGATTTGACGACGATGGTGTGGCATCGCAGTCGTATAAACTGATCGACCGGGGCGAACTGGTTGGTGTGCAAACTACGCGCGAGCAAGCGAAAGCCATCGAAGAGAAGGCTTCACGCGGCCAAAGCTACGCGGAAGGCTGGTGGAATACCCCGTTCCAAAGAATGCCCAATGTTAGCCTTCAACCGAATCCGAAACCGAAGACTCAAGAGGACATAGTCAAGGATACCAGCAAGGGTATTCTTATCAAAGGTAACTCCAGTTATTCGATCGACCAGCAGCGATACAACTTTCAGTTCACCGGGCAGGTTGCGTACGCTGTCGAAGACGGCAAAGTCACCCACATGCTGCGGGATGTTGCCTATTATGGAAAGACGGCAAAATTCTGGGATTCCCTCGATGCGCTCGGCGATCAATCCACCTACATGCTTGGTGGTGCCATGTATGATGGCAAAGGTGAGCCGATGCAATCCAACCCGGTTTCGCATGGTTGCCCCGTGGCGCGTTTTGCGAGTCAGCGTGTGATCAACACACGGCAGCAATCAGCTAATAGTAAGAAGGGTATGTTAGATTATGATGAATAGCCCACAATGAGAATTCTCGATCTGGACGAACTTGAGTCGTTATCTAAGAAGATTGTCAGCTACGCGAAATCGGAATGGGCAGAAGTGTCCATTGATAGCGGGCACTCTGCAAACTTGCGTTATGCTGCAAATACCGTAACTACAAGCGGTTCGCACAGCAACACTTCCGTTACGATCACTGCTGTCAACGGCAAGCGAGCTGGATCTGTCTCGACGAACGATCTGTCGGAAGATGGACTTCGTCGCGCCGTGGGTCGTGCCGAGGAAATTGCGGCACTCGCTCCCGAGAATGAGGAGTTGATGCCGCCACTCGCGAAGAAGCCGGACTATCCGCGTTCATCCGCATACGATGCTCGCTCTGCCGACGTTGAGTGGACGGCGCAACAGCGCGCAAAGATCGCCGCCGCTGCGATCAAAGAGGCGAGTGCCCATAATTTTCAAGCTGCGGGTTTTATTCAGTCTGGTGTGCATCACAGCGCATTTCGGAATTCCAAAGGTGTCTTCGTTGGCGACAAGCATACTCGAACGACGTTTTCCACGACGATGCGTACCGAGGACGGGAAGTCCAGCGGCTGGAACAAGCGCGCATCACACTCCATCGGGCTACTCGACTCCCAAAGCGCCATCCTTCATGCAAGCGAGAAGTGTAACGCATGGCAGGATCCGCACGATATGGATCCTGGTGTTTATAAGGCCATCCTTGAACCCAGCGCTGTCGCCGACCTTGTGCAACAGTTTGGCGATGCTTTGGATGCGCGGGAAGCAGAAGAAGGCCGGAGTGCCTTTTCACGTCCCAATGGCGCTACAGCAGTTGGCGAGAAGATCGTGAGCGAGAAGGTGCACATCTACAGCGACCCCGGACATCCGCTCGTCCCATCGGGCATTTACGGTGAGAGTGGGCTTGCTGTGCCCTCCACTGAATGGGTGCGAGACGGTAAACTTCAGAATTTGCACCGAGGAAGATATTGGGCTTCTAAGTCAGGAAAAGATCCCCTTCCAGGTCCGACAAACCTCATTATGGATGGAGGAGGGATGCTCCCAGAGGACTACCTCACTACCATCAAAGAAGGACTCCTCATTACAAGTTTTTGGTACATTCGCGATGTGGACAATCAGACGCTTCTCAAAACCGGTCTCACTCGCGATGGTTTGTACTGGGTAGAGGATGGCAAGATCCAATACGGTGTGGCCAACTTCCGCTGGAATGAGTCACCATTAACGCTGCTGCAAAATGTAATTGACTTCTCCAAACCTGTCGTTACAGCGCCGCGCGATGGCTGGGACGGAATGCCCATGTGCATGCCGATGCTCTATGTTTCTGGATTTAACTTCGCTTCAGCAAGCGACGCGATTTGAGTTCCGGATCGACCGTTACGGGATTATGATGTGGCTTGTGGTTTTGCCCCGAAAGTCTCGAAGCGATCGGCCGAGCCACGCCGTGTCTTCGAGGCGCATAGCGTACAATCCTACGGTGTCGTTAGCGCAAACGTAATTGCTGTCAATTACAAGGGCTCCCATCCTTATCCAACTGGTGTCTGGGGAGTAGCCGCGGATTGGGTAGAGAATTGCGAGCCTGGCATGTCTCGCTCGAACGATTGCGTTCAACGTGTCACTGTATTGCCTTGAGGATTGACCTCCCATTGCGGAGAGTTCACTGCTGCGTTGATGAAACGTAATCCTCGCAATGTCGTCTGAGCCGAGCCCGATAAGGTCTATCAGAGGTGATTCTGCATAAAAACTTGGAGCGCCAATGTCCACAACGGCTACGGGTTGCCGCTGGCAATACAGATCGATGAAGCGCGCCTCTTGCACCTGTTCGTCGTAGATGTTCTTGCATGCAATTGGCGTCTTCTCTAAGTAAAAGAAGAACTTCGGGAGCGACGCTATGGTCAGCGCGATCAGAATCACCATCGCCGTCAGCCCAATTACCACCTCGAACGTAGCGGAAGAAGCAAGTTCGCGGCCCCGCTTGAATCTCCGAAAGAAACTTGAGACCGTCGAAGGCCGTGCAAGAATCGCTCCGAAGGAAAGCACGAACGAAAGGTAGAGGTACGTTCGGTACCGTTCGAACTGTCCCGGCGCGTTGGAAAGCACGCCTTGCGCCAGTGCGGTTATCACCGTGGTCAGAATGACGATCGATTCCATGGAAGGCGGCGAAAGGAATAATCTCCTCTGGAATTTGCGGAACACGAGGTAAGCGAGTAGGATGCTGGCCGCGAGAATCGCGGCCGTTGCAGGTCCGTGCGACAAGAGCTCCTGTCCGACGATCGTTGCGCCCCGAGCTTTGAGGAAGAGTGTATTGGGTACGAATGTGCCTCCAAACGATAGTGCGATAAAGCCATAGATCGTTGCTGGCAATGCTCCCGCAACTGCAAGTGTCAGCCCGCGTCTCCGATCACCCCTCAGAAGCATCCCAAGCGCAACCAACTCCACAATGAGTATCGTCTCGTATCGGACAGATCCCAAGAGGAACCCGCAGAGAAACAGCATCGAAGCGGAATGTTTGCGCATCGGATCTTCTGCGCCTTCCCGGGACGAGACGTAGTAAAACAAGGCAACGAGGAAGCACTGAAGCATAACCTCCATTCCAATAAACGGTTGAGACGCAAGGGGCATGAGGAAGAACGTGCCTGTAAGCAGAACGAGTCGTTGGACAGAGTTGAGCTGGATGCGAAGCCAGATCTCATCCAGCAGCGCGAGTAATGCGAGCACAAGCACAATGTTGAGTATGAACGGTACGTATGCGTTCACGCCAAAGATGGCGAATAGTCCAGTCAGCAAAAGTGTCCACAGCAGTGAGGAGGAAACCCCGCTCCACTGGTCCGGGGATATTCCCCAAATGTGATGATGCACCAAGTTCTTCGCCACAGCGAGATGGATGTAGGCGTCATCAAGACAATAGGTGATGCTGCCGTGTGTGAGCGGAAGCGCGCGCGATAGGTAGAGCGCCACAAGCGCGAGGAACGCGGCGATAGCGAGGAGAAGCGGGTAACGTGTTTTCACCTCGCGGTTCAGGTTCCGTGTGGTAGAGTTTTATGCTGAAAGCGCGGCCTGTGCCTGATCAAGATGCCGCATCTCATGCACCGCAAGAATACGGAATGCAGAATAGACACTATAGCGCACCTTTGCATTGAAAGCGGACTGGACTTTAACCTTCTCGATCGAGAGCCCATCGGCTTTTTTCAACATTTGCACGAGCTGTGATTGCAACCTGCGAAACTCCTGAAGAGTAGCAGTAATATCCAAGGCTGGAGGGGGCACGAACGTGGGTGGAGTCTTGCTCTTCGTATAAGATTTACGAGAGCTAAGGCTCTTCACAAGAAGCCAGCCGAATAGATCCAATCGATATTCACCCGACTTTCGGGGCAACGTGTTTGCCTCGGAGATCGCACTTTCTAATCGTGGAATAAAAAAGCGAGATGTAGTATTGAGATGGTCGATGCATTGGATAGCAGACCACCCACCGTTCGCGGGAGCCTTCGATAATATCGTCGCATCTTGTTTTGCGAGAACATCTACCAGTACATCGGCCTCGGTCAGCTCCGTGAGAACGCCTTGTAATTCTGAGGATCGAATAGGGCTTGTCATGCCCTACTTAACAAACCTTTTCGTTAGTTTTTTCCCGCTAGTTGTGAGAATCGAAACAAAGTAGCTCCCTTCAGGGAAGTCTGCGAGAGGGAGAACCGTCTCCGGTCCGCTCGGATCATTAGCATAGACAAGCGATCCGCGTGTGTCGCGCACGTCAATATGCGAAATGTAATCGTACGTGGAAGCGTAGCTGATATTCACATAATCCGTTGCAGGGTTTGGATAGAGCGAGAAGAGACTCGAATCAATAGCTTCACCAACGCTGCCTGCTGCTGGTACATACGTGAGCACCGACTCTGCGATCGTCACATGTCCCGAATTCGGTCCGGTGTTGCCAGCTGGTACGACGCCGTAGTAGGTTGGCCCTAAGGTGTAAGGATACGTCGCCGTCAGCCCTCCGTCAATCGTGACGAAGTACGCATATGTCCCGCTGGGATAATCCGGTGTCACGCAAAAGCGACCATTGTGCTCATCCAGATCGCCAGAGCCACTGACAAATGCAAAATCTTCGATGTAGTAGCCTAACGGGTACTGCGCGGAAACAGCTGGGCCGGATTGGGCAGAAGTGAGTTTCGTACCATCGGCGAGCGTCGTTCGATCCGCTATCGACCGCATTAGGTAACTCGATTGCATTCGCCGAATGCTACCTGTGCCATCGGGTTTTGAATTGCCATACGCGCCATAGATCGGGTATCCATCGAATGCGTAGCCGATGATCGGGGAGTGATGCGTCGAATCCTTATCATTATATAAACACACTGGATTGAGGTGATGATGATACTCCCCATTGGGCGCCGGATGCCCGAGGCACGCATCGAAAGATGAACCCTCTACGGCGATCGCATTCTGATTCCACACACCTGCGTTGTTATAAGAGCGTGCATCCTTCGCGTTGAAGATGCTTACGCCGTTCGTCCACACGCCGATGTGCCCGTTGGGGGTGGCTGTCTGCGGCCCCGTGTTCGCAACAGGCGTTCGAGTGATCTTGAATAGGAAGTTCTCGTTCTTCGGGATGTTCGGGTTTCCAGCCCAGGGGCCAATGTCGTATCCCGGGATGCAGCTACAGGTGATATAGACATTAGCATCAGAGTATTGGACTGCTTGGACATTCGTCGGCAGCCCACCGTAACCTGTTGCGCCGGTTCGGTTAACGATCCAGTTGGTTACCTCGGGGCCCGTGTGCTGGGCAAAGGAGGTGCGACCAATGACGAGCAGCAAAGCAAGAAGGAACAGTCGTTGCATGATGACAAGAAATAGTTAGACGAGTGTAGAACACCAGAAGCAGCGACGCATAACTGGCGTAATCTAAACGAAGGTTGCCTAGTTGCGCGTGATGAATTTCAGCAAGGAGTCAGAGTAATTGCGAAAACCCCACGTCTGTGGCACCGTGCTGTGATCTGCACCCGGGATTCGGTGGGACTCCCCGTACGCCCCCCGATAATTCTGGAACACCACTTCACCATTCGTCTTGATATTGATGAACTGGTCGTCCACCCCGTGCATCCAGCAGAATGGCTGTTGGACAGACTCGATGTTGTCAGCGTTGTTGAACTTGAGGTTCGTTACGAAGCTGCTCGGCATATCCAGTGTTGAAGCATCCGCCGTCAGCGTTGCGGTGGATGCGAACGGCGATTCAAGAATCAGCTTGAGTGGCGAAAGCGAGCGCGGATGTGCCGTTAGATACGTCGATGCTGCGCACCCCAGACTAAATCCATAGAGGATGAGCCTGTTGTTCGTCAGTCCGTGAGATTTAAGCCACGCAATACACGCATCAACATCGGAATAGATGCCATCTTCTGTAGGGCTCCCGCCGGAAAGCCCAAAGCTGCGGTAATCCATCATAATCACGCCGAACCGATTCTTCCCTCCGACATTCGCGAGCAATTGGGCTCGCGGATAGTAGAAATCCATGTGGTGGGAGTAGCCATGAGAATAGACAATCACGGTGTCCTTGGAGATTCTCGATGTATCTCCAAGGTACGCGGCGTAGATGGTGGTTGGAGCTGATTCACCCGCGCTTTGACTCTGCAGCGTGAGCACATGGATATTTTTTGCGGGCAAAGTGTAAGACGAATCCAGATGAAAGTCGGTCTTGCCGGTGTAGTCCGCCATCTTATACTCGCTTATGGCATCGCCGGGATCGAGCAAATTGCTATCGAGGCTAAAACAGCCTGAGAGCAACAGCGCAAGCATCATAAGATAGGATTTGTGCATGTCAGAATTTCCTAGTCAGGGCTAAGTACACACCAAAGGAGCCATTGCCGCTCAGTCCGTGATATTCTACGACACTCGGCAAGTTCATGACTCCCACTGCGAGATACTTGATCTCTGTTGTGTATTGCCAGTTCTCGCCGTCGAAGACATGCCCGCATTGTAAATTTGGTACCCAGTGTTGAGGCTGGCTCTCGCCGTCGGAGCGTGTCGAGGCCAGCTCAAACCAGTTCGAGCTTCCCACATACAGAAGATTACCATTCGACATGTAGTGCCAGTAGGCGTTCGCATTTAGCTCCGGCCAGAATTTGAAGCTGCCGTCTCGCAGCGCAAGTGCCAGGTTAGCAACGGCAGATGCCGAGACGCCGGGCCGCCAACCATCCTGTGGAAGTAACTCCCGAAGAGCCCCGATATCAAGCTGTATATCGTGAAATAGTAACGCAGTGGTATGAAGACCCGCAAACAGGGACGTGTTGCTGCTCAGTCCGTACCCCGCCGCGAGGGATGTCAGGGGCATTGGGATAGTAGCGCCGCTAAACGTGATGAGTGGTCCCCCGAGTGAAGCGGAGGCTGCATAATGCTCGGCTGGAATGGGAGTGACGAATCGAACGGGGCTGCACGCGGCAAATAGAAGACTCACTGCCCAGGCAGCTATACGTGTACGGGACATGAATAATGAAATATGCAAAAAGATCGAATAGACAAATCAGCCATCACAGCTCGCTACATACCGACAGCTTCGTGATCGTGCAACTGTCCTAGGTTAATTTCGGTCATGCCATCCTCTGAAGTCCGAAGAATCCCCTTGAACTTACGGCCATAGAGCACCTCCTTATGTTTGTAAGACATACGTGTGTGCACGTTCTGCGAAAAGGTGTCGTCGAAGGCCTTCATGATAATGAGAAACTCGGCGTCCGAGTGATCCAACTGCTCCTTGGTCACGCCCCACAGCGGGCTGGATTGTGTGATCGGATGCACCACCGTCCAACTCAGATGAAAGAAACTGAGTTTCTGCCGCTCCAACTCAAGTTCGTAAAAGCGGCGGACACGCTTGCCAGTGCCGTCATCTTCCAATCGCACCATCGTGAATACTGCCTCGATGTCAATAAGCTGATTTGTGCGCTCATTCGCGACTCGGAACATGAGTGCGGTGTGGTCTTGGTAGGGTGCGACCAGCGCGTGTTCTGAGAACATGATGCGTGCAACCGGACGCGAAAATCGCCCATAGAGCAAGCCGGTGGCGAATGCAAAAGACAATAGACCAGCAAGCGACTCCAAAGCTGCCGTCGCGTTCGCACCAACCCCCATTGGTGAAATGCGCCCATAGCCAACTGTTGTGAATGTCTGGGTACTGAAGAAAAAAGAATCAAGATAGCGCTGTGTGAGCGAATGTGACTCCATCCCGGCAAAGCCATCTACCCCGAGCGCCAGATAGATCAACCCAAATACCGCGTTGATCGCAACGTAGCCAATGAAGAGGAACAGGTTGAACTTCCACCACGGTATCAATATCAAGTAGTGGTACGCACTGAACCAGCGCTGGAAGGGCAGCCCTTTGCGGCGGATGTTGAAGCTTCCATCCCGGTTGAGTAGCCGGGTACGTGCTTCCGCGGCTTTTCCGCCAAAACCGAGATCCTGAAAACGCTGATTAGCCAATTGCGAGACGACAAGTTAGTGATGAGCTATTAAAGGGGAGACACGACACTTTAATTTCACTAAAAAAAGCCAGTCATGTATAAGAGGGATTTCGAGGACATAAGTCGTAACCAAATCTAAAAACAGTTGAAATTCCTCGTGGAATGCTAAGCCTCTAATATTAGCGGTCTTACTGTGCCCGGATGTCCCCGTGAGCGTGAGTGACTGCGCCCCCCTGCCAAGCGGTTATCATGAGGCGTAGAGACCGGGTGTGTGCCCGCTCAAGTCAAGTGTCATTGTGTGACTTCCCACTGCTAATCCGTTAACAAGAGGGAAGGATCGAACTATGCTCTCCGGTGTAATATGCAAATCAAGTTGCAAGGAATCTACGGGCTGAGATGCAACAAAAGTGAACACTGCATAGCTCGTGGAACCACTCACCGGGTTTGGATTCGCAGCGAGTAATCGGAAACTTGGACTTCCTTGCCAGTCACCGTCATCCGGACGATCGAACGTATTGATCGGGTTGGGTGCACTCTCGACGGTGTAGATATAGCCTCGGTAGCGGCTTGCGAAGGGGACGGAATCGAACCGGGCATTAATGCTTTGAAATATGGAGTCGTTCATTGTGGCCACTTGCAAAGTGTACGAAAGCACCTTGTGCTCGAATTTCTGATTGATTCGGACGACGTTCGTAGTGTCTAGTATAATCGAAGCATTCGGTTGGAGTATCCCGAGATCGAGCGTGTTAGAAGACCACAAAAGCCCTTGAATCGATGCAGTTTGCTTGTTCGCTTGCATTTCGCGTGCAGCAGAATCATCGAGTATTTCCCATGCAGCCTTCAGGTGCTGAGGGGCGCTAGAGGCGTTCGTCACCGTGATGCTCCGATGAAAGTCGAAGTAAACGAATGAATCTAGACCGTCAACAGTATCGAGGATAATGCCAGGCCACTTTGTGCCGCCCGCGACGAGGTAGCCGAACTGTGTGCTCTTCGAGAATGAGACCAAAGGGGATGTTAAAGCGGCAGGTTGAGTCGAGCTTTTGCAGCCCCCAAGTATTCCAATAACCACGAGAAGCCCGATGGCTGATCTACGCATAACCCGGAAATGTTAATTCAGTCTCAATTGCCCGCACGGAATATTCTAATCGCTACGGCTCTCTTTCAGGCAAAGTTACACGGGCATCCGCATCCGAAATGTCGTTCCCTTCCCCGGCGCAGATTCCTTCACGAACAGCTTCCCGTGATGATACTCTTGCACGATGCGTCGCGCCAGCGATAACCCTAGCCCCCAGCCACGCTTCTTTGTCGAATACCCCGGTCGGAAGACATCGTTCTTCTTGCGGAGCGCGATACCCTTGCCGTTGTCCGTAACATCTAGAAGTACTTCATCGCGACGAGGAGAGTAGTGGATATGGATCCCGATCGTCCCTTCGTTTCCTTCGATCGCCTCGTACGCATTCTTGATGAGATTCTCCATCACCCATTCAAATAGCTCGCGATTGAGTCGCAACATGATCTCATCCTCCTCGCTTTCGAGCGACAGAATGATATTCTTTCGGAGCTTCGGCATTCTTCCTTCAAAGTAGTTCATTACCTCCGCCGTAGTGCTGACCACATTGAGCGGTTTGAGATCAGGTATGGAGCCGATCTTCGAGAATCGAACTGCGATGCGGTTGAGACGTTCTATGTCCCTATCAATTTCACCAGCGATCTTTTCCACCTCCGCTGGTTGGTCGGATGAGAGACGTAAGAACTCCGCCCATCCCAGCAGCGATGATAGCGGTGTTCCAAGTTGGTGTGCTGTCTCCTTCGCCATACCTACCCAGATATTTGACTGCTCACTTCGCTTGAGATAACTGAAGCTGAGATACCCAATGAAGACGATGACAGCGCCAAGAAAGAGCTGAATGAATGGCAACGATTCGATCTTCGTCAGGACCAGGCTATTGCCATAGTGAATGTATGCAGTAATGGTAGTCTTCTTTGTTGCCGGATCAGTGTAATAGACCGGAACAGGTTTGTATGATGCATCCATGTCACGCATCTGCTCCCGGAGAAAGGAAACTTGATGTGTGCTGTCGAGCGTGGAGTCATACGGAACATTCAAGTTGTACTTCCGAAAGTGCTTCACGGAAGGCACATCGCGGCTATCCGTCTGGATCACTGGTACTTCGCTCGATTGCGTGTAATGCGTGATCATCTGATAGAGCGAGTCGTCCGGCGGGGGATCGGCGTTCACATAATACTTTATCGACTCGGAGAACAACTTGGCAACACGATACTCCCGCTGACGCAATTGCTCCACAAGCTGATGCGCATAAAAGAGTGTGCCGAGCACGAGGATGACCGAGGTCATCAGCAGGGCCAGCTTGATATTGGCCGAACGAGGCAACCGAGACGAACTCCCACGTAGGATTCGAGTTTCAACCCGCTTGTGCGTCTTCATCGGTCCCTCTTGATGCTGTGATAGCGGATTTGACATGTCGGACTGTCAACGCCGGGGAAGTTGTGGCGGTTCAGGCAACAGTGATCGGTGTACCGCGATCGATCCGATTGAATTGCAATAACTTGGCGGTGTAAATCGACGTAGAAAACGAATTTCCGCAAAGCCTAAGTCTCTACCAAGTGCTAACGAAACATTTGCACACGATCGCATCGTTGAAGTTCTACGTGAATTCACCAGGTTCCTAGTTCGATCACCACCAAGGATTAACCAAGCAATTACCGTGTCCGAAGGACCTCCACCGCTACTCGATTTCGCCCAGTCATTGCTTCATGAGAAGCGCTTTGCGGAGGCAGAGCACACCTTCCGTGCCATCTGTCAACATTGGCCAGGAGAATCCATCGGCTACAACGGCCTTGGTCTCGCGCTCGAAGGGCTCTCACGCACTACGGAAGCGAGCGAATCCTTCAGGCATGCGATTCGCGCTGGAACAGACCCAGCCGCAGGATGGAATAATCTTGGCCATCTTCATTGGGTTGAAGGCAGACTGGAGGAGGCTGCTGAGGCATTCCAGGCCGCCGTTGCGATTCGTCCGGATTTCACGACAGCGCTACTTAACCTCGCGCACCTGCATGAGGAAAGGATGGAGACCGACGCGGCTCTTGATGCTTTCGAACGCGTGCTCTACTACAAACCGGGGGACTCGGAGGCCAATTGGAATCGGGCGTTGCACCAGTTACTCCGTGGTGACTACCACTCCGGATTTCTTGGCTACGAGTGGCGCTGGGTAGCAGGCAACAGACCCGAACGTGCATTTACCCAGGCCCGCTGGGACGGATTCCCGATCGAAGGCAAAACAATCCTGTTGCACGCTGAACAAGGCTCTGGTGACACCATTCAATTTGCTCGCTTTGCAGATTTGGTCGCTCGACGGGGTGCAAAGGTGATTCTTGAATGCCCACGAGGACTTGTTCAGGTATTGAAAGGAGTAGCCGGTGTCTCGCAGATAATAGCCGCTGGTGACGGCCTTCCACCATTCGATACCCACTGCCCACTGCTCAGTCTTCCGTGGGCATTGCGGCTGGGATTGGACGGAATACCCGCATCAGTACCGTATCTCCATGCTGACCAATCCCTTTCCCAGGTTTGGCAAGATCGGCTCGCAGAGTATAAGGACGAAATCCGTATCGGGATAGTCTGGGCTGGGGACCCACAGCATCCTCGGGATTCCAGTCGGTCAACTACGTCGGAAGGATTTGAGCGGATAGCAAATATTCCAGGAGTGCGCCTCTTCAGTCTTCAAAAGAACAAAGGTGGCAACCCTTTACTTCTGAATCCCAACGTTGTCGATTGCACACCCGAACTTGACGATTATTCTGATACCGCCGCACTCATCAGCCAGTTGGATCTGGTGATTTCAGTGGATACTTCCATTGCCCATCTTGCTGGCGCGCTAGGCCGTCCGGTGTGGACGATGTTACCCTACTTCCCAGACTGGCGTTGGATGCTCGATCGGGAGGACTCGCCTTGGTATCCCAGCATGAGGCTATTTCGGCAAACTTCTCGTGGTGACTGGTCTTCAGTCTTCGACCGGATCTACGCCGAAGTTGTGCAACTTCAAAGCTTGGGGATCAGTCGCCAGCCGGTTTGATACCCGCATTCTCTACCATCAGCATCACCACCTGTTCAGGAGCGCGGGTTCGGTGCATGACCCCTTTAGGCACGGTCACACCCTGATTCGGTCCGAGTTCGAAAGTCTTCTCCTCGGTGTCTACGAGCAGATTACCAGACAAGACAAAGAACAGCTCGTCATCATTGTCATGTTTATGCCAATGGAATTCCCCTTGGATGATCCCAACCCGTAGCACACTATCATTGATCTTCGTCAAGGTCTGGTTGAACCACTTCTCGCTGTTCTTCGCGATGACATCGTTCACGTCGATCGTTTCCAGCGGCGGATACTTGATGTCGAGATTAAAGTTGTAATTTGGGCTTTCCATAATGAGGCAAAGGTGACAAGGTTTGGTGGAGAGGATCGACGGAAAGAATCGAGTGGAGCGAATAAATATTCGCTCCACTCAAACGTGCAGAATCAATATCCGAGCTTATCCATCTTAAGCGCCAGATCCACGACGCGGCAGGAATAACCCCACTCGTTATCATACCAGCCGAAGACTTTCACGGTCTTGCCCATCGCCATCGTCATCTGCGAGTCGAAGATGCAGGAGTGCGAATCGTGGACAATATCCGTCGTGACGATCGGGTCCTCGGTATAATACAGGATACCCTTCATCGGCCCATCCGAAGCGGCCTTGAATGCTGCATTCACTTCTTCCGCTGTCGCTTCCTTCGTAAGCTGCACTACGAAATCCGTGATAGAGCCAGTGGCAGTCGGGACACGTAGCGATGTGCCATCGATCTTGCCCTTCAATGCAGGAATGATCGAGCCGATAGCACGAGCAGCACCAGTAGAAGTTGGGATGATGTTGATAGCAGCAGCACGGGCACGACGCAGATCCTTATGCGGAAGATCCAGCAACTGCTGGTCATTCGTGTAGGAGTGCACAGTCGTCATAAACCCCTGCTCGATCCCAAAGGAGTCATGCAATACCTTCACCATCGGAGCCAGGCAATTTGTCGTGCAGGAGGCATTCGAGACCATCGTATCACTCGCCTTCAGCACATCATCATTGACTCCAAGCACCACCATCTGGTCCAACTTCTCACCTTTCGGAGGCACCGTCAGGATCACCTTTTTCGCGCCGGCCGTGATATGCTTCTGCACTGCCGGACGATCAGCGAACTTACCCGTGGACTCGATCACAATATCCACCCCAAGCTTTGCCCACGGCAGATTCGCCGGATCCTTCTCGGCGGTGATCTCGATGCGGTCACCATTGACGATCAATGCATTGCCATCCACCTCGATCGTCCCCGAAAACTTACCATGCACCGAGTCATATTTAAGCAGATGCCCAAGCGTCTTGGCATCCGTCAAGTCGTTAATTCCCACGAAATCAAATCCACCAACCTCCAGAGCGCGACGAAGGACCAGCCTGCCGATACGCCCAAATCCGTTAATTCCTACTTTTATTGCCATTGTGAGTTGAAAAATATTGTGCTACTACGGAGGACCATCCCCATAAGATTCTCACAAAAATACGGACAATTTCCTGGCCACTCCTGCCTTTCCCTACCACCCATCCTACCTTTTCACGCGGACAAAACGCAATCTACGCCAAAATCATGTTGGGTGTGTCAATTCATAATTCATGAACTTCTCATATAAATCAACAACTTACAGCTCTTTGTCTATAAGACAGAAAGCGCTTTCCATAAATTTTTTGCGGTTCCCGAACCGACCAGGAATTCGGTAGAAACCCGAAAATTTCTACCCATCTCCCCGTGTAGCACAGACTTTAGTCTGTGACCCAGCAGCACCCGCAGGAATCAGGAACCATGCAACCAGTAATATGAACACAAATTAATGGACAACTTCCCATTTCCCGCCGTATCTTTGTCCCACGCAGTTCCCTTCTCGCCGCGCGATACACTGCACGGCAGTGGTGCAATGCCACTCGTTCTTGTCAAACTTCTCGTTCTTCGATCTCTTCTCTGGATAGCGCTTGGCTATCCGTTTCGTTACAATTAGCGCCCGGACGTTTCACGGCAGAATAGACATCGCCATGTGTGAAGCGCTCGGTTTTTCATTCATGTTCGAGAAAGAGATGTAGGTTGAATTTATGATACCCACCGTAAGACCCCACGGTTTCCATAGTACGCAAGGTCTCACCGATCACGGCTTGTAGGTCGCGGTGTTAGAATAGACACGAAATGGATAGGTATGAAAGCAAACACGTATTTCGCGATAGCAGCATTTAGCGTTGTTACGCTGTGCGGAATAATGACGATCTCCGCGCAATGCCCACCAAGTCGAGCAAGGATGTTCGACCTACGCACTTCCTTCGAATGTGGCGGTGGTTTTGCCAGACCAAGTGGTAAAGGCAAGCTTACTCCATTGAGTGGTGACCGACATCCTAACCCTGTAAAAACAACCGACCCCACTTGGCTCTATTGGGAAGCTGAGTTATGGGATGGAATTGACGAACATAAAGCACTGGATACAATGAGGTTATTTGTGGAGAGATATCCTCACGATAACTACGCATCGGATGGAATCGGAAAAACGAATGATTTTGTAAATCAAATTGCGAACACAGGTAAGGAAATTCTGCAGGGGCCTTGGATCGACCAATACAATTGGCTGACTAGTATCTATTCGCTAGATACCACTGCGGACTTTACTTCGGAGGTCATTACCGACATGTCACAGTGTGCATTGAATTTCGACCGTAACTTGGCGGCGAACATCATGTATAACTACATGCTCTTATTCCGTGAAGCTGGCGATATCTCTTTTGCATCGCAATGCATCGGTGAAATTCGCAAAGACCAAAAGCTAAGGGGCGAAGATACAGCTGCTTGGTGGGTGATGCCAATACCGCCTAAACCTTTCGGATCTGGAGTGGTTGGTGTGACAGCACCGCCTTCCTTGGTTAACCTCTCCGTCATCCCCAACCCCGCAGACAAATCCCTTGCGGCGTTTGTGGAGGCACCGTTCGCGGCACCCGCCACGCTCGCCATTTACGATGCGTTGGGCCGCGAAGTGGAGCGGCTACCGGAGTCTCGCCTTCAAATGGGCCACAACCGCTTAGACTTCGACTGCACTTCACTTCCGGCGGGAAGCTACTATTTGCGGCTTTCTACTGGCGGTACGGTGAAGACGGTGAGGGTTGCAATTGAACACTAAGATGATATTACTACTATCGTTACTCATTTGTGTGCCGGGAAGTCCGCCAGTGGCGGGCTTCCCGGCTGCGGATGCCTTCAACGTCGCAGACCAGCATCGCCTCATGGTCGATTACAACCATTTCTTTAATCACGTTGGGGAGCCGACGAGCGAAGACCCGCTGTGGGATCCGAACTCGATTGCGATAGAGTCGATGTACGGCTCGAACATCGATGCAACGGGAAATCAGTTTAGCGCGTATGAGCTGGACATCGTTCGCGATGCAGTACAACCTACAAACGCGTTCCTTTGCTCGAACGACATGGAACAAGCGGATGTGTGTCAAATTCGTGGTCTTGGTATCGTTGACCAAGGTGTTAACTTCGCGACAACCCACACGTTCGCGAAGCTCAACACTTCCTACAAACTCGATACGGCGTACGTGGCAAAAAACTTCACAGCGAGTACGCTAATCGAGAATAAATTTAATCATGGGAATGTCGGTGCTAAGTTTCAGGATCAATGCGCAACAGTTCTGTACGGATCGCATACAGGAAGTGACATCCCTGGCTACGCTGGGTTCAATCACTTTGAGAATAACTCGGTAGCTGTCGTGCTGCGTGATGACGGGATATTTAATGCACAACCCATGTTCGGGCGGTTGTGCGGTAATCATATTGATGCCGGTGTTTACGGAGAGAACACCTTCGCAACAAGTGGTGGCCTTTACTTTCGATGCGAGAATCCACCGACTGGTGCGAACTATCCGCTCCTCAATGCGCTGTCGGAGAATCACTGGTCTCCCGGTATTCCTACGCTAGCATATTGTGTTATCCCTGCATTAACCACCCCCTTTGATCGCGTTCTATACGCGAATGTCAGTGATGGAAGCGCAAGTGATCCGGATTTTAGTTGCGGAGGAGGATTCATTGCGGGCAAATCAAAGAGCGCACCGCAAGGTTTACTCTTTTCAACGAACCCATGTGACCCTTCCGACACCGACTACCTCTTTTTTGAGGCAATGGCATGGGACGGAATAGATGATCAAAAGGCGCTTGATACAATGAGGCTTTTTGTTGAGCGATTCCCAAACTATTGGATTCAGAATGAAAATGTTCTAGCCATTGAGCACACTGTAGGTTTTGCTGCGTCGGTAGCCCAGAAGGACACCTTTTATGTCGTCCAGGACTGGATAGATGAGTACAATTGGCTTGCTAGTGTCTACTCCGCAAATACGGACACTAGCTTATGGGGTCGCCGCTTTCGGTCAACCGTTCTGGTTGCGATGGCCTCTTCGGAGACTTACTTTGATCGTAATAGAGCTGCCAACCTCTTCTGGAACGCAGAGCAACTCTTCCCGAATATCAAGAGCTCCTGCGACGATGCGATCAATCAGATTCGTACGCATCAAAAGCAAATACCGGAGGACACTACAGCATGGCACAAAATCCAGATACCACCGTTGCCGTATGGCGCTTTTGCGGTGCCGGGAACAAGTGTGCCGTCAGTCGTGAGCCTCTCCGTCGTCCCCAACCCCGCAGACAAATCCCTCGCGGCGTTTGTGGAGTCGCCGTTCGCTGCACCCGCCACGCTCGCCATCTACGATGCGTTGGGCCGTGAGGTGCAGCGGCTGCCAGAGTCTCGTCTGCAAATGGGCCACAACCGCTTAGACTTCGACTGCACTTCACTTCCGGCGGGAAGCTACTATTTGCGGCTTTCTACTGGCGGTACGGTGAAGACTTTGAGAATTACAATCGAACATTAAGATGCTAAAATCATCCGTACTTGGTAGTGTGTTGGTAAGTCCGCCGATAGCGGACTTACCAACCTCGCGTAAGTCGTGCCTCCTCTCTCGAATTCTCGCATTGCTCGTTTTGCTGTGGGCACCAGCTCTCTCCTTCGGGCAGTCCCCGAGCGGACAGATTGGCCCGCTGCGTCTGCCGTTTGCTTTCAAGGTCACGGTCAGTGGCATTCTCCGTTCCTGCTCCAATTCGCCGGAGCCAGATTCGTCCAATGGCTCGTTCGTGATTGACTGGACGATATATCCCGGCGACACGAATCTCCATCTTCGTAATGACACGATCACTTCTTCCAAGAAGCGGGGGAATATTCAGTCGGGAGCATCGGATACTTCTCTAACGCTGATATTCGATACGGCGACCAGAACCATCCGCACGTTGCGCCTTGCCGAGTCGTTCGACATCAACTACGGATATCCTCTTGGCTTTACAGACTATTCCTCTTTCGTAGAACTTACCAACTTAGGGTACGACTCCACTTCTATTTTTATTCCGGACTCAAGCCTGAGCAAACACTTGACTGACGCGCGATACGCATCAAACTGGCTTGCCGTCACAGGTAATGGGCCAACATACTGTGATACCTTGGCCCGCGTTTCGTCGATAGATCTCGCGGGGAATTTCCGTCCGGCTACGTTAAAGTCGGGTGTTGCGACGTATGTTACCGCGAACCCCAGAATGTCCTACTCGAATCAGAATGGTATTGGACGTTGCACATTCGTACCAGCAGATCATCTTCGTATCTTGGAAATCTACACGCCGCTCGGCACGGAGGCATCCAGTGTCGACATCCCTTCAGGAAGCAGTGAAGCTTCGCTGCCACTGCTTTCAAACGGACTGTACTTTGTACGCTTGGATCAATATCTACTCAAGATCGTTGTGAATTAACGGACACTGAAACACGCAATTGGTCGGGGGTCCCTACGCGATGTGAATTTGGCGAGACAATCCAGTTCGGAAACAGTATGACGATGATCCAGCATTTGAGGTTCGCCACGGTAATTCTGCTTCTGACCTGCGTAGCTGGGTGTATGAAGTTTTCCACTTCAACCGAACCGCCAGCAGTGATCAACGATTACATCCCTCCGCCTGTGGAGACTCCGTTCGCGTTTCATAAGCCAAGGCTGGGCGCTACCTTCACCATGATGGCGATCAATCGTTCGTTCGGTACGATCACTTCCGACACAACGTTTGTATTCACCGTTGTGGATACATCCGCAGTCCATAATGGCAAGAGTAATGTTTTGGAGTTCGATGGATATTATCGCCCGTTCTTCGTCTCCTACCGTCCAAGCGGCGACATTGACATCTCCGGAGACCCCGACTATATTTTCGGTAGAGAAAGTTGGACGTGGTGGTCACTCGCGGTTCCAGAGAATGTGATCGCGCAGACCTGGCGGCACGATTCCATCATCTCCAATCCCGATCCGAACGACACCAGACAAATTGAACGCGATACGAATATCGTTACGGGTAAAGACACGTTGTACATTCAGGGCCACTACGTGGAGTGCATAAAATTGACATTGCTTTCAAACTACACACTCATTTCGGTGCAATTCGGATTTAAGAATGGAAGCACTGCAAAGATGGAATACTGGTATGCTCCTTCGCTCGGCTACTGGGCTAAAGAACACTACTCAGATGGAAGCACAGATATTACGTTTCAACTCACGGCGTATTCACTCTGATAAGCAAGCGTGTCGTTGGCCCTAGCGTCCTCGTTCGACATCTCGCTTCCCTCGTCGTCGTCGTCGTCCGGCCTGCGTAGGGACGTGCTGCGCACGTCCCATTTCCAACGGTGCTCTCGGCCAAAATTATGAGGGAGGGGGAGGACGTGCGCAGCACGTCCTTACGGTGTGGCCGGCATCGATTAGTGCAATACTTCGATCGTTTTCGTTGTCGTCTTCACCGGTGTTGTCAAGCGCAAGTAATATGCCCCGTTCGGAAGATCGGCGGCTGAGAAGCTCACGTCGCATTGCCCAGTGCGGCGCTCGCCGTTCAGAATGCGCTTCACTTCACGTCCGGTGGCATCATAAAGCGTGATCGAGACATCCGCAGTGCCCGGCACTTGGAACGTCACACTCGCTGTGCCTGAGACGGGGTTCGGCAGCACGTCCATCGAGAGCGCGGCATCTGCTGACCCAATGGCCACTCCGCCGAGCGGAGGGATGGTGCCGTTGCCTTTTAAGTCCACGCTGACAGGCGCTTCGCTGCCGTCCGACACGTTGAGTACCGCACTCTGCTGACCGGCGACTTTCGGTGCAAACGTCACGAATAATGCTGCGGAGTCTCCTGGCGCTATAGTGATCAACTTCTTATCTAAGGGCACCGAGAACGCCAAACCGCCCGTCACTGCTTTCGATGCTATGCTGAGCAGTGCGTTGCCTTTGTTGAAGAGCCATGCGTTGACACTCTTGAAACTTCCCGTATCCACATTGCCGAAATCTATGACCGAAGGTGAAACGGTGAGTATCCCCTTTCCACTTTCGGATGGTATCGGCAGTACCGGATCAGGAAATTGATTCTCCTTGATGCGAATGGGGCCGGTATAGACCGCTTCAAGGTCGTTGCCGGTGATGGACTTTAGTTGGCTGATATCGTTGTCCGGCCAGTTGGTGTTGTTCTCGCCGGTGATGTACCAGTTGGAGCCGTTGTCAGCCATGATGATGCCGTACTTCTTCATCGCGGTGGAGATCACCTTTGCGTACCCGGTGTATTTCGAATCATCAAAGCTGGCTTTGAGCCTCATGCGCAATCCCATCGGCATGACGTTCGTTGTGTCTGTCGTAGAACCGGCATGATGCCGTCCGGGGAAGATCCATCCCTTCGAGGATTTCTGTACGGTGAAGCGGATCGCATGCTTGATCTCGCCAGCTTGACACTCATCCAATCGTACAAGACCTGGGAAAATTGGTAATCCCGCCGCATCGCAGGATGTCCATCCGTCCGGGCGATAATTGTTAGAGTCCAGCGCGAAGATCGCCGAAGTTGTTGCCGACCAACCATTACTGGTCTTTATTCCCTGATACAATTCATAGAGCTGATGATTCGTGGTATCCACGACGAGCACATGCGCGTCGCCGCCAGGAGGCGCGGGGTATTCGACTTTTGCATTCGGTGGAATCGGCATTGGTCCGGGATCCTCCTGTCCCCAGCCGGAGGTCACCGTGATCGGCACGAAAGGTGTCGAGCCATTAACGGCGATCCACGGAATACCATACTGCGCGTTGCTACCGAAGTCCGGATGCAAATGCACCGTGCCTCCGACCGTAGCGACGTATTTCGCGGAGTTCGGATGCACCGGTAGCGAATCCACCCGCTGATTCCACGGATTATTCGAAGGAAATATTTTACAGGCCCCAACACTCTGCGCAAACGTAGGCACTGCGACAAACAAACAAATAACTATTGCAAGACGAAGTTTCATAAGGTTGAAATGATTCGAGACTTCATGAGAACGCATGGGATTCAGAAAAGTCACAGGAGGGTAGGGGTTAGGGTTTGGGGTATAGGGTGGGGAGGGGGAGTATTTTGCTCCACCCTAAACCCTATACCCCAAACCCTGCGTTCAAGGCAGCGCATGTCCGATACAATCACGATCATAGGTAAGAGCAAGGTGGGGCTGTCGCTCGCGAAGGCGCTCGGCGCTCGGGCGGGACGCGTCATTGCTGCGCGACGGGAAACGTACCCAGCAATTGACGCCGACATCCTCCTCATCGCCTCCCGCGACGACCACGTCGCAGAAGTAGCCCAAAAAGCAGTCGCCGTTGCGAGCAACCGATTGAAGCTTATTTTGCAGGTTGCGGGTTCGCTCCCTCCATCTGTTCTACCCGAGCGTGCTGGCGTCTCGCGCCTCACACTCCATCCCATTCAAACTTTCCCAAAACCCTCCGCCGCTTCCTTTGATGGAATTTACTGGATGGCCTGCTCCGAGGACCCGAACGCCATCAGTTGGGCTCGGAAATTCGTGAAGAGTCTCGGCGGCAGGGGAGTGATCGTGTTACCGCCGGAGTCGTTACCGCTGTACCATGCACTAACAGTCTTCAGCGCAAACTTCGTGACATTGCTCGGTGGTGCGATCGAGGAGATGAGTGTGGCGCTTGGTCAGAATCCAAAGATGATGAAGGCCGCCGTTCAACCACTCATGGAAAAGGTGCTCAGGAATGTGCTAACCAATCAAGCCAAAGATGTGCTCACTGGTCCCATAAAACGCGGCGATCTGGCCACAATTCGGAAGCACCAGAAGGCGCTGATGTCTCTCGATCCGAAGCTGAGGAAGCTGTATGATGCCTTTTGGGAATTCGCAAATTCTGTCATCCTTAGTAGCCCAGAATGACAATTTAGTTGGCATGAACCCCTATCCTGTCCCCCGTGTTAGGCCGCGTTCGCTTTTTACCCCAATCCATATTCGTGCGCTAAATCCCATCCGGAATGACCACTACTGAGATGAAGCTTACCCCGATCGAGTCCGTCACCTACGACCCCCGTTATGACAGCGCGGCCGATAATGCCGTGAAGGTCTGCCTCCAGGTGCAATCGGGGGAGCACACCACGCTCATCACCGATCAGGCGACACTCCCGATAGCAGCAAGTCTCGCAGCAGCGCTGCGGCGCGTTGGTGCCGATCTCCATTGCTTCGTCGTCGAGGATTACTCCGCGCGCCCAATGGTGCACATGCCGCAGGTGATACTCGATGATCTGGCGCTTGCGCAGGTTTCCATCTATTGTATGCAGGGCATGGAGAATGAACTCCAGACGCGCAAGGAGATGATGAAGGTGGTCAACCTCGTCAAGCCACGCCACGCGCACATGGTGAACATTTCGCATGAGATCATGCTCGAAGGTATGCAGGCGGATTTCCTTGCTGTCGATGCCATTTCAAAGCGTGTTATTGAGCTTGCAAAGAAAGCAACGAAGATCGTCGCAGAGTCACCTGCGGGCACCCACATCGAAGCGACATTCTCCAAAGATCTCAAGTGGCTCAAGACCAGCGGCATCATCAGCCGCGAGAAGTGGGGTAATCTGCCCGGCGGTGAAGTGCTGACCTGCCCGGAGAATGTCAATGGTGTGTATGTTGTCGATGGTGTGGTTGGGGACTATCTCTGCGCGAAGTACGGCGATCTGAAAGCGACCCCACTCACGATCCACATCAAAGACAGCCGCATCACGAAATGCGAATGTGCCAATCAGGAGTTGCTCGAAGAATTTCTCGAATACACCCACCGCGATGAGAACTCCGATCGGGTTGGCGAGTTTGCTATCGGTACGAACATCGGCGTCAAAGACATTCGCGGGATGATCCTTCAGGACGAGAAGATCCCCGGCATGCACATCGCCTTTGGCTATCCCTACTGCGAGCATACCGGCGCCACCTGGTACTCCCAGACGCACATCGATGTTGTTGGTCGCCACTTCAATGTGTGGATCGACGATTTGAAGATCATGGAAGACGGGAAGTTTTTGATCGAGGCCTAATTAGTTGCGGCTTCGGCTTTTGTGCGTATCTTTGTGGGTTGTCTGGTTTCAAGTTATGTAATCACTAACCCACATTGATGTCTCATGAAATCACATTCTGTCATCCGCATTCTACTTGTCCTTTGTGTCACATTCTCACTGGCACGAGTTTCCACTGCACAGCAAGCCCCCAATGCCGTGTTTCTCGAGTTGGGGGGAAGTGCTGTTCTATACTCCATTAATTACGATCGACACCTCACGCCCGATATGGGATTTCGAGTTGGCTTCGGCTACCTAGGATTAAGCGCCAGCTCTTCCGACCAAAGCACGGACGTGTCGAGTGCATCGGCGAGCGTCCTCATCATTCCCGCAACATTCAACTACTTTCTTGGTACGGGCTCCAGCAGATTGGAACTTGGAGCTGGAATTGTATATGTCAGCCTCTCTGCGAGCGTTAGCGGTGGAGTGGGATCGGCCTTCTCTGGGTCTGGAATTGGCGGCGCTGCTGTTATAGGGTATCGTTACCAACCTTCGGATGGCGGCCTGCTCTTCCGTGCTTCTTTTACCCCGATCATCGGCTCCGGTGGATTCTTGCCATGGGCAGGATTGAGTGTTGGATATGCATTTTAGTGCCGAATACAAAAGCAATCACAGTGAAGTGGCCGCATCGAGCGGCCACTTCTCGTTAAGTGGTGTTGTTCGGCTGGCGGTGATCATTGATGTTCTGAGAACTCTACTCCAAGCGCACTGACATGAGCGGAATGAATCCGAAAGTTGATTTCTACTTCACAAAAGCAAAAGCCTGGAAGCAAGAGTATGAGAGATTGCGCAGCATTATTCTCGACACCGGGCTGACCGAAGAACTGAAGTGGGGCGTCCCCTGCTACACCTACGAGAAGAAGAACATCGTTCTGATCCACGGATTTAAGGACTACTGCGCGATCCTCTTTCACAAGGGGGTTCTATTAAAGGATCCTAAAGGGATACTGATACAACAAACCGAGAATGTGCAGGCGGGTCGCCAGATCCGCTTCACCGATCTTCGCGAGATCTTCGAATTAGAGCCTGTCATAAAGGCCTACGTTAAGGAAGCCATCGAAGTTGAACGCGCTGGGCTGAAAGTCCCGCTTAAGCAGACAACCGAGTATGCCATCCCTGAGGAATTTCAACGCGCATTGGATGAAATGCCCGCATTGAAAAATGCTTTTGGGGGTTTAACGCCAGGCAGGCAGCGAGCGTATCTTCTGTACTTTTCTGCCCCAAAACTCTCCAAAACGCGGGAGTCACGGGTGGAGAAGAGTGTGCAGCCGATTCTTGATGGCAAGGGCTTGGATGATTAGTACCTCCGATGTGAGCCGGGGAGGATCAATAATAGTTGGGTAGGCCCATGCTCGCACGCCTTACAAGCCGTGGTCGAATTTGAACGCGATTCACACAAATACGCCTCCGGCAACCTAACAGCCACCACGGCCTTCGGGAACCTCGGAACGTTAACTTAAACGGTGGCTGTTAACCCCGGCCATCAATTTTTAACCGGCGTACGGCAAAACCCGTCAGCGCCACATTATAGAAAACCCATGAAAAAAGGAATCCACCCGAATTACCACACGATCACCGTCCATTGCGGCGGTTGCGGCAACGAGTTCGACACGCGTTCGACGGCTGCCGGAGAGACGGTTCGCGTAGAAATCTGCGCGAATTGCCACCCATTCTTCACCGGCAAGGACAAGATGGTCGATACCGCTGGTCGCGTTGAGCGCTTCCAGAAGAAGTTCGCAAAGCAGATCGCCGAGCGCAAAGAGAAGCAGGGCGTCGCTGCGTAAGCGCTTCCTGTTTGCAAGAATTCAAGTCCCGGCTGAACAAGCCGGGACTTTTTGCTTTCATTTGGTCATTTAATGAGGATTCCATCTATGAAGTAATGGCCACCAACGAGGGATTGATATCGGTTTCAGCAGTTACAGAGCAGTTAACGAAGCAATTCCAAGCTCTGCTGATGATGCTTAGGGAGGCGATCGAATTATGCCCGGACAATCTGTGGGATCGAGAGAGCGACACGAATAGATCGTGGCAGATCGCGTACCACGCGTTGTATTTCACACACTGTTACGCTCAACCAAGTTTCGAGCAGTTCGCTGAGTGGGGAGGTCAGCACCAACCCTCGCAGAACGATGATGGTATCGGCGGCCAACCAGATCCGAAAAGTGCACTACCCTTCCTCCCAGACCCATATTCAAAGGCTGAGATCCTGGAGTACTGGCAGTTCTGCTGGGATAATATTGCGGATTGGTTAGCGGCCGGGGACGTTGCAAGCAGCGAAAGCGGCTTCTCGTGGTATGAGGTACCGAAGTTGGAACATCTGCTGGTAAATCTACGTCACACGTCACTTCACACTGGCCAACTCATGGAGCGGGTTCGCGCCAATTGTGATCTCGGTGTCCGGTGGCGCGGCACGTGGCCGCCGAAGAACCCAACCCCGCCTACAGCTTAATTATGGTACAGGATTTCCAAAACATCCTCATCTACGAAGACGAACTGGCGCGCAGCCGTCGGTTCCTGCCGCTCACCTACACGCGCTGCCTGGCAGAGCTTCGCTCCGGCGCGTTGTCTGGAATAGAGCGCGTGAAGTTGGCCTTTCCGGGTAAAGCGATCTATCTGCACACAACCACAGAGCTGCAAGCCGTGATAGCTGCGCGCCACAGTCTGCCAGTCAACGAAGTCCCATCCGGGGTAACACTACTTCTGAACGCCCGCGATATTTTTGAGAAGCCAAAGGCGGAGCGGATCGTTGGCGATATCTCAGCGGATGTTGCTTCCTGCATTGTGTCCGGCGTACCGCTCAAGGGTGCCGATTACGAATCAGTCAATGGGACAACTTCCCTTTGGGACATAGTGCACAATAACAGCGCCACCATTGGCGTGGATGCTACCCTGATGTTGGAGTCGGGATGGATGAGCATTGATCCGGTTTCAATACCGAACACGTTCATAGAGCATCCGAAGCACCTCATGGTGCATCCAACCGCAAGAGTTAGCGCCGGCGTTGTATTCGATTGCACTTCTGGTCACATAATTGTTGAGAGCGGTGCACAGATCTATCCGCAATCCACCATCATTGGTCCGGCGGTGATCGGCGCGAAATCAATCGTCAAAATTGGTGCGAAGATCTATGGTAGTACGACGATCGGACCCACCTCCAAAGTTGGAGGTGAGATCGAGAACTCTATCATCCAAGGATATTCCAACAAGCAGCACGATGGCTATCTCGGTCACAGCTTTATTGGTGAGTGGTGCAATCTCGGCGCAGGGACGAACACAAGCGATTTGAAGAACGACTACTCGAATGTTCGCGTAACCATAGAAGGCGAGGAATTCGATACTAAGTCCATGTTTGTTGGGCTGATGATGGGCGATCACTCGAAGAGCGGAATTGGCGTGCAGTTCAACACGGGCACAGCCGTCGGTGTAAGCTGCAATATCTTCGATGCCGGATTCCCGCCCAAGTGGATACCGAATTTCTCGTGGGGTGGTGCGAGTGGACTGACGCTCTATCGCTATGAGAAGGCGATGGAGGTTGCGCGGAAGGTGATGGAGCGCCGGGGGGTGGAGATGAGGGGGGAGGAGGAGACGATGGTTCGCAGGCTATTCACATTGAGGACGATTGTTGAATTGTGATGCCTTCGCAACGCACGCCCGATTCACGTGTTCTCCTAAGGTTGACCTATTCAAGAATCGCAATGAAGCTGATAATTACAATCGTTTTCGGCTGTTGTCTTTGGATACTTATTAGCTGCAATGGCGGTAGCACCTCGGTGAGTGATGGTAGAGCCAGTGTTCAATGGGTTGTCCCTGGATATGGGAGCTATTTTGTTACTCGAACGACCGACAGCTCGAGTTCTGGTGTATTCGTGCATTTTGATACCACAGCCAAAGTTAATTGGAGGGAACCGAAAGACGGCAAGCCAGTCGTGATTGGAGCAATTGATGGTGCCGACTCGGGCTTTGTAGCGTACGAAGCAAACGGAGATTTCTCGCTCTACGGAGTGCATCATCCTAATGCTTGGGATCGATATCCTACCGGAGGTGGCTCCATTTTGGATTCTTCGATTATCGATACTTCCAACGATACGCGCTTTGTGGACTACCACAAAATCAGCTACGCAGGCATCGAATCCATTTCACTACCAGCAGGCAATTTCTCGGCGATCAAGATACACCACTCCTCGTGGAGTGTCAGAACTTCAAATGGTAAGGTCGTCGTTGATTCAAACAGCGGAGCTCCCGATAACTGGTTCATTCCATCGGTTGGATGGATAGGTGCAGAAACGGATCGTGGGAATGGCTGGGTGAATAAAAGCGAGTTATACTACTATGAATTGCACTGATCGCCGACAGTTAATTCCTACAAATTCCCCCGCAAATCCTGCTCGCGCTCGATGGACTCGAACAGCGCCTTGAAGTTACCTTTGCCGAATGAGCGCGCTCCGCGGCGTTGGATGATCTCAAAAAAGAGGGTTGGGCGATCCTCGACCGGCTTGGTGAAGATCTGCAGCATGTAGCCATCGTCATCGCTGTCGACTAGGATGCCGAGACGTTCGAGTTCGTCGATTGGCTCTTTGATAACACCGACGCGATCTTGCAGTTCACGGTAGTAGGAACTCGGCACGCGCAAGAATTCTACGCCTTGGTCTGAGAGCTTCGTAACTGTCTCGAGAATATTGCCCGTAGCCATTGCAATATGCTGCACACCCGGCCCCTTATACCACTCGATGTACTCCTCGATCTGCGATTTCTTTTTCCCGGTAGCTGGCTCATTGATCGGAAATTTGATCTTCTCCGACCCTGAGGCCACGACCTTCGACATTAGAGCCGAATACTCCGTCGAAATGTCTTTGTCATCAAAGGAGACGAAGAGATGGAAGCCCATTACCTCCTCATACCATTTCACCCAATCATTCATCTGATTCCAACCCACGTTGCCGACAATGTGATCGACCGCCGCAAGTCCAGTTGGGCGGGCGATCGTGTCTTCCTTTGTAATTGGGCGAAATCCCGGCGCGAAGCCGCGATAATTCTTGCGATTGACAAAGCTGTGTAGCGTGTCGCCGTAGGTTTTGATGGCGGCGGTGAAATAGGTACCGTTCTCGTCGGTGATCTCCGTCGGCTCCTGCACACCAATTGCTCCGCGCTTTGTCGTCTCGCGGTAGGCGCGCTCGACATCATCAACCTCAAAGGAAATATCTTTCACGCCATCACCGTGCATCCGCAAGTGCTCTTGATACGGGTGGTCGGGAATAAGAGGCGTGGTAAGGATGAGGCGCACCTTGCCCTGCTCCAATACGTAGCTCGCGCGGTCGCGTAGGCCCGTCTCCAAGCCAGCGTAGCCGGTCAGCTTAAATCCCATCGCCGAGCGGTAGAAGTGCGCCGATTGCTTCGCGTTGCCGACCACGAACTCAATATGGTCAATTCCACGGATCGGAAAAAAATCTTTTTCTGCGGTTTCTGGTGTTACCAAAGGGGCAGTTAGTACGTCTTGGGTCATATTCTTGAAATGGCTTCTTGCATTCCGGCAACAACTTTGCGATTCATTCAGGTTCTGTTTGGTACCTCATTCTCGGTCGTCGCGACCGTTTTTGCTCTCGGGTTTCCCGCCGCAGCGGTTGGGCAGTCTATTCCGTCCACGCCAGCACTCGCTCGCGATCGTAGTCCGCTCGGTGACTTGGAGCGGGATTTGACAGACATCTTCAACGACCCGAAGTTCTCCAATGCCACGTGGGGTGTCGAGGTGCAGTCACTTCAAACCGGTGCCTACCTGTTCCAGCTTAACCCTACCAAAAGCTTTATTCCAGCTTCGAACTTCAAGCTCTTCACTGCCGCGGAAGCACTGTCATTGTTGGGACCCGACTTCCGCTACACAACCCAGCTTGTCACGACGGGCCGCATTTCCGATGGCACGCTTCGGGGCGATCTTGTCATCCGCGGTGCAGGAGACCCGACCCTCGGCTCGGAGCAGATGTTTCCGGATTCGAACCGGGTTTCCATCTTTGACGCCTGGGCAGATTCATTATCGAAGAGTGGTATTCGTCGCATCGCTGGTTCGATCGTTGGCGATGATTCTTATTTTACCGACGATCTCTACCCAAATGGCTGGTCAATCGAAGACATCCCCTTCTACTACGCAATGCAAACGACGGCGCTTGCGTACGAGGAAAATCAGGTGACGGTGAGCGTCTCACCAGGAGCATCGAAGGGTTCGCCGGTTCTGTATGAGCTAAACCCCAATACGGATTACGTCACTGTGGAGAATCGAGGGAGTACAACGCGGGATTCTCTTGTGCTGAAACGACGTCATCAACCGGACTCGGTACTAGCCGCAGGCGCAACGCAGATCGATATTTCTCGCGACATGGGCTCGAATAATATTACCATCGCTGGTACCATGCCGCTCTCCGCGAAGGCCACCACCCAGCAGATCGCGGTGGAAGACCCGACTCTCTATGCGGCGACAGTATTTCGGGAAGTGATGGAGGAGCATGGCATCACCGTGATCGGGCAAACCCGCGTCTCACGTGCTCCCACCGCCGGTAGCACCCCATCGAAACCGTATCCCTGGCTAAAGGCACGTGTTCTGGCAAGCTACGTAAGCCCACCTCTGTCGTCCATCGTCTCCGTTATGAACAAGACCTCCGACAATCTCTTTGCGGAAGAGTTATTCCGGACGGCCGCGAAGGAAGTTGGCGGTGAAGGTAGTTGGTCCAGAGGGGCTGAGGTCATGAAGCGCTATCTTGCTTCGGTCTCGATCGATACCAATCGCACCGCGATATATGATGGCTCCGGGCTTTCCCGAATGGATCTCGTCAGCCCTCAACAGATAGTCACGTTGCTGCGAACCATGCACGAGCGCCAAAAGTCATCACAGTCATTCTATGAGTCACTCCCCATCATGGGTGTCGATGGCACGCTCGCCAATCGAATGAAAGGGACGGCCGCGGCGGGCAATGTTCGGGCAAAAACGGGGTTTGTGACAGGCGTTCGTTCCATCTCAGGATATTTGAACACACGTGATGGAGAACCACTTGCATTTTCCATCATCGGAAATAACTTTACGATTCCCGTCCACGAGGCGAATAATTTGCAAGATCTGGTGCTGCTTCGACTGGTGAACTTTTCGAGGGAAAAATAGGTCAGCAGCGGAGTTACGCTGTGACAATCTTGCCTGCCTGAACCCTAAACAAAAGCCCAATTTGCCCGTAGAGCATTCTTCGGCCTACAGTTCCCTCTCGGATCGCTGCCGCAAGGGGGGAAGGCTTTCGGCCAATCCAGCTGTTAGTAGCCAACCACTCTAACCGCCGAGACATTCGATATTGACTCTGATTCCATGATATTCAATACCAGAATAGTAAACAAAATTGCGCTATTGGCCTTCCTTGTTACGGGACTGGGGGCGATGGTAGCTCCGGCCCAGGCACAGCTTCCTCCCTGGACTCGATTCAAGCTCGAAAACGGCCTGGAGGTGCTCGTCGTCGAGAACCACCTGACGCCGATCGTGACCATCGAGATTGCGGTGAAGAACGGCTCCTTCACCGAACCACCAGAGTACAACGGGCTCTCCCATCTTTATGAGCACATGTTCTTCACGGCCAACAGCGTGGACACCACCGAGGATGACTTCCTGAACCGCGTGGATAATCTCGGTATCGTTTATAACGGCCAGACGCACGAAGAACTGGTGGACTACTTCTTCACACTTCCAAAGCAAAATTTTGAACCTGGGCTCGACTTTATGGCGACAGCCATTACCTCACCGCTCTTCAAGCAAGATGATCTGCACAAACAGCGAGAGGTCGTCTTAGGGGAGTTCGATAGAAATGAAGCCTTGCCACTCTTCAAGTTTGGGCGCAAGATGGAAGATGCCGTATGGGATGGTTGGGTATCGCGTAAAGACCCCCTCGGGCAGCGTCTAACGATCAAGACGGCTACTCGAGAGAAGATGTTGACCATCATGGGAAAGTATTATATTCCGAACAACTCGTTGCTCACGATCTCGGGTGACGTGACATTGGAACAAGTAAAAGCACTTGTACCAAAATACTTCATGAAATGGAAGTCCGGTCCCGACCCATTTGTCGCCAATCCCCCGCAGCGCGTGCCGCCGCTAAAGCAGCCAGCCTTCGTATTGGACACCGTCGATGATCCGCGCTGCATCGTGAAAGTCCAGTGGCATGGCCCATCGATTGGATTGGATGACAAGGCCACCTATGTTGCCGACGTGTTCAGTTATATTATCACCCAGTCCGAGCATCCGTTCTCCAAGAGTTTGTTGGAGTCTGGTTTGGTGCAAGGGCTGAACTTCTGGTATTACACCCAGCGCTATGTCGGCCCGATCACAGCGGACATCATCACTACGCCAGAGCATCTCGATGAAGCGATGAAGGTTTTTTGGGCGCAGCTTGCGAAGTTCGACGATCCAAAATATTTTACCGACGAGGAATTCGAAACCGCGAAGAACGCGCTCCGAACACAGACCCTCTACCGTGCCGAGAAGCTAAGCGCCTTCTCTCAGGATCTCTCCTTCTGGTGGGCCGCTGCGGGGCTGGACTACTACGAGCGCTACCTCGACGACCTTAGCAAGATCACACGTCAAGACATCGCGGACTACATTCACAAGTACGTTCAGAATAAGCCATACGTACTGGGCGTCGCGCTCAGCAAATCTGCTGCGATCGTGACAGCTCCCAGTCTGCAGAAACTCGGAAACCCCTTAATGCAACAACACCCATGAAATTCCGATTAACTGTCTATCTCTGCGCTGTTGCAGCGCTCTTTTCTTCCTGCTCCTCTTCGCGAAAGGGATCATCGCTGGCCAACAGCGCGAACATTGTCAACGACGTGCAGGAGTTCGATGTCGAGGGCGTGCATGTCTTGCTGCGTCAGTCCGTATCGGTCCCCGTCGTAACGGCTGTGCTTTTCGTGAAGGGCGGGTCCACAGTCTCGTCGGATGATGAGCCCGTCGCGACGGAGTACTTTGCGATGAAGGTGATACCTGCGAGCGGCAGCCAAAGAATCGGGAAGCCTTACTTCCGCCGGAAGCTGATTCGCATGGGTTCGAGCATCTCGGGTGATGAAGGGCGAGATTATTCCGCCATTAGTATGGAGTGTACCCGCGAGAATTTCGACACCACCTGGGCTTACTTCACCAATTGTATGACCCAGCCGACGATCGACAAAGTCGAATACGATAACTTCAAAAAGAGCGTGTTGCTTGGCATCAACTCGCGCGCAAACGAGGCCGATGGTTACAGCAACTACTTGTTGGATTCCAGCTATTTCTATGGACATCCTTACGGAAAGAACTTCTCTGATGCCGATGTGAAGCGTGTAACCGCAGACATCGCGATGAAGCATTTTCGAACAGTCATGGTCCGTTCACGCTTTTTGCTTTCGGTGGTTGGTAATGTCTCCAGAGATGAATTAACGGATAAGATCGAGGCATCGCTTGGGAAGTTACCGGAGGGCAGCTACACTCCTGCAGCGATCAAGCCACCAGAGAAGGCCTTCAAGCCCAGCGCTTTTTTCCCGCCGTTTGGACGCAAACTTCCTACAGATTACTTGATCGGCTACTACCTAACGCCATCCAAAGGGGACCCGGATTACTACGCGTATTTGCGTCTACGGAATTTCTTCGGAGGCTTTGTTTTCAATCACATTCGCGTGCAACGCAATCTTGCTTATGCCCCGAACGTGGATGACAAGGACGGAATAACCAGCGTCGGTGTGATCTCCCTGCAAACCGCTTACATTGACAGCGCCGTCAAGGTGATCTATGACGATGTGGACTTCTTCCAACAGAATTCCATCCGGGAATCCGCGATCCGCTCCGGCGTAGCAGGATGGGCCACGCGCAATTATTTGAAGGCTGAAACGACATCGTCTCAAGCGGCACTGCTCGGCCAGGCAAAGTTAGCAACTGGCGATTGGCATGACGCTTTCTTTTCCTACGAGAAGCTGTCGAGGGTCACGCCGGAGGAATTAAAGAATGCCGCGATAAAGTATCTACGAAACTTCAACTGGCTGGTCTTAGGTGACACGACACACGTAAGCCGAAAACTGTTGGAGTCACGCTAGGGAATACTGCTTCCCACGAGGTGAGGCTGGAATCAGAACGGCTCCTTCAAGAGTGTAAACTGAAACACACTGCCCTTGCCGGATTCGCTCGACACGCTGATGTGCCCTCGGTGCGCCTCCGTGATGTGCTTGACGATCGCCAGACCAAGACCCGTACCACCCGGCTGAGACCGAGCACGGCCTTTATCCACACGGTAGAAGCGTTCGAAGAGACGCGGAAGATGCTCTGTCCCAATGCCAACTCCATTGTCAACGACACGAATAGTCACGTGTTTTGTGTCTGGTTCCGCGTTGAGGAGTTCTAGCTTGATCGCTGTGCCATCGCCGGAATATTTGATCGCATTGTCCACGAGATTGACAAGTACCTGCTTAATGCGCTCCTTGTCAGCATAGACGCTGACCTCATGATGCGGTAGAATGTTGCCAGTGAAATATAATTCAATGTTTTTCGCCCGCGCAATTCCTTGCATCTCATTGGTGAACTCACGGAGAAACGGCTGGATGTCGAACATGCGGAAGTTCATGCGCATCTCGCCGGACTCAATGCGAGAGATGTCAATGAGATCGTTGAGCAGGCTGTTCAGCCGCTCGGCCTGTGTCCGTGCGCGTTCAAGGAAATCGCGATTGACCTTTGGGTCTTCAATAGCGCCGTCAAGCAGCGTTTCGATGAAACCTTGCACCGCAAAAATTGGGGTACGGAGTTCATGGGAGACATTCCCCAAAAACTCCGAACGCACGCGCTCGAGCTTCTGACGTTCAGCCAGATCCCGCCTCTGCTGTTCGGCAATCTGGTCGATCGTCTTGGTAAGCGCCTCTAGCTCGTATGGGGGTTTTGTCTCGCGCTCCGTGCTTCGGAACTCCAGATGGCCCTCCGCGTCAACAGAAGGTGCCAGATTGCGAATTGGTTGTAACAGCCGCCTGGCGTACCACAGACTCACACCGATAGAAAGTGCAAGAAGCACACAGGAGAGCCACATCGCTTCCGGCTCATAAGCGGGGACAGTATACAGCGCGCCATTGACAGCGCTAAGGACCAGAATCACAAGGACAATCGGAAACCACGCTGCTTTCGCCTGAAGTGATGCCATTTTCCAGAAATCTCAATCGATCACGTACCGATACCCAACGCCCTTGACGGTCTCGATCCGGGAGCCATAGGGGCCAAGCTTTTCGCGAACCTTGAAGATGTGGACGTCGACCGTTCGCTCGACAACAAAAGTATCGCGTCCCCACACTTCATCCAACAAGGCTTCCCGTTTGTAGATGCGGCCCGGATGTGCAGCAAGGAAGTAGAGCAACTCAAACTCCTTTCGGGGGAAGAAGGTCTCCTTTTCATTGATGAACACCTTGTAGGCGGCCCGGTCGATCTTCACCCCGGGAGAAACGATCTGCTCCTGAAGTCCGGCTGGCTGCGGTTGATCTGCCCGTTCCAGCCGCCGTAGAAGGGATTTCACTCTTGCAACGATCACCCGAGGTGAGACAGGTTTCTGTACGTAGTCGTCGGCTCCCAATTCCAGCGAAACGATCTGATCCACCTCTGCCGAGCGGGCTGTCAAGAAGATAACCGGCACGTTGGCTGTAGCTGGATTTGCGCGGATCGCACGGCAGGTCTCGAATCCGTCCAATTCCGGCATCATTATGTCCAGGATCACGACGGCGGTTGGGTACTCCTGGAGCTTCACGAGTGCCTCCTTTCCGTTGCTGGCTGTTTCGACCAAAAAGCCTTCGCGGGTGAGGTTATAGGCGATCAGGTCACGAATATCCTGCTCATCGTCAACGACGAGTACTGTCTTGCTCATAGTGCGTTGTCTGTAATGCTTCCGCTCTTCGGTTGACCTGAGAAACGGGGGATGTCGGCCTAAAGTGCGTCAATAGCGGCGACTTCACGATTTCATAATTCCGGAAAGATGGTACGGAAATAGTGGTAACAATTCGGTAATACACACTTAACCAAAGCTTGACCGACTATTGTACCGGGCTTCGGGTTAAGATGCTCACAGTTTCCTTTCTCATTATGCCGCAGACTACCGCGATGTCCGAGATGATCCAAGAAAATCCGAAGACTGCCATCCAACCGAGGGGCGAAGGCCGAGTCCAGTCGCCGGAGATCCGATCTGACCGGTTCGGCGAACCGGGTGTGCGTGGGCCTGTGAAGGTCGTTACTCGCGATCTCGATCTCTTCTATGGTGCGAAGCAGGCGCTGCGTAAGATCGCACTCGACATAACCGAGCGCCAGGTCACTGCATTCATTGGTCCTTCCGGCTGTGGCAAATCCACCTATCTCCGAACGCTCAATCGAATGAACGATCTGATCCCTGGTGTGAAGATCACCGGTCAAGTTCACATTGATGGAGTGGACATCTATCAAAAGAACCTGGATGTCGTCGAGTTGAGAAAGCGCGTGGGGATGGTATTTCAGAAATCAAATCCCTTCCCCAAAACAATTTGGGAAAATGTAGCCTATGGTCGGCGCATCATGGGTGAGCGAAATAAGGCAACCCTGAACGAGGTTGTCGAAAAAAGCTTAAAGCAAGCAGCGTTATGGGAAGAAGTGAAGGATCGCTTACATCACGGAGCCCTTGGGCTTTCCGGCGGGCAGCAGCAGCGGCTCTGCATAGCCCGTGCGTTGGCCGTGGAGCCAGAAGTGCTCCTCATGGACGAGCCGGCAAGTGCGCTCGATCCCATTTCGACAGCGAAGATTGAAGAGCTGATCTTTGAGCTAAAGAGCTCCTACACGATCATCATTGTTACCCACAATATGCAGCAAGCTGCGCGTGTCAGCGATGTGACCGCATTCTTCTACATGGGCGAGCTCATTGAGGTCGGCGATACCCGAGCGATCTTTACCAATCCGGTCAAGAAGCAGACCGAGGATTACATCACGGGCCGTTTTGGTTGATACCGCGGTTTAGTATCCCGTTTCATCCTTCATCCACCATAATTTATCCAGGCGTGCACAGACACTTCGAAGACGAACTAGAAACACTTCGCTCCATGCTTATTCGCATGGGCTCACTTGTCGATGAGCAGGTGGAGACCGCTATCAAAGCGCTCCTGGAAGGCAATGACGAACTCGGCCAATTCGTGATCTCCCGCGAGGAGCGGGTCAACGAACTTGACCTGGCGATCGACGGTCAGTGCCAGCGCATCTTTGCGCTAACGCAGCCTGTCGCGGTGGATCTTCGACTGCTCCTTGCAGCCATGCGCATGAACAGCGATTTCGAACGCATCGGGGACATTGCTGTGAACATTGCCGAGCGCGTGCGCGCCCTGGAAGATCAGGAAGAGCTGATCGAAAGGGTACACGCACTCCGAATGATCACGACGGCCAGAACGATGCTAACCGAGGTCATTAATGCCTTCATCCACAACGATGGTATGCAGGCCCGTAGGATCTTTGACATGGAGGAGCTTGTGGATGAACTCAATAGGCAAACCTTTTATAAGCTTATTGACGCGATGAAATCCGACCCGTTACTCATCGAACCTGGGGCACATCTCATGGCGCTATTACGACATATCGAGCGTCTGGCAGATCACGCAACGAACATTGCCGAGAACGTCATCTTTGTTGCCGAAGCCAAGCTCATGCGCCACCAATCAAGCGGGCATCCTTCGTCGGGACATTAGCGCCGCTTTTTGCGTTCTCCGTGCGGTCCTAATGGGACATAACCAACCGGCAAATGTCGTCGCCGGATAATCTCACACATCAACATCGGAAAATTTACAATTACTACTATGGCACGCAACACAGCAACAGGTCAGTGGAACGGTACGCTTAAGGCAGGTTCAGGCGAGATGACGGTCGCCGGAAGCACCTCCCCCTTCAGTTTTCAGACCCGCATGGAAGGTGCGGAAGGCATGACGCCCGAGAGCTATCTCGCCGCCGCTCTCGCAGGATGCTACTCCATGGCCCTCAGCGCCGATCTCGAAAAGGCTGGATTCCCAGGGCAGCAGGTTCGCACAACCGCCAAGGCCAACTTCAGCAACACCTCCGGCAAGTGGGCTGTGGATTCTATGGATCTCACCGTCGAGGCGCTGGTCCCAGGAATCGATGACACGAAATTCCAGGAGATCGCCATCGGTACAAAGGCCGGTTGCCCGGTTTCCCGAGCACTTGCAAGTGTGACGATCAATGTCAACGCCAAGCTGGTCTAAGAAATGAGCGGGTTCGTAACGAGTAACGAGTGGAGTTTGCGCTTGTTACTCGTTTTCTTTTACAGGCCAGCGACAGTGTACCCAAGTTTCCGAAGTCCCTCGACAAGCCCGTTCTTTCCAACCAGGTGTCCCGCACCGACCGCAATGAATGCGTTGTGATGCTCGATCAGCGTAGGCAGTTCGTCCAACCATTTGCGGTTACGCTCATAAATGAGAGCTTCGCCTTGTTCATCTGATAGTGAACCCATAGTCGGATCATCCAGGATCTTCTGGATGTGGCCAGTCTGGTAATTCCGAAGCATCTTTTCCAGCCCACGCACTGTCTTCTTCTCATGCTTGACAAGATCCAGAAGTTCGGCGACTTGATCTTCCGTCGGCAATGAATCGGCCAATAGTGATGCCTGGTCGCTCGCCAATTCCAACCCAACCACTCTTTTGCCAGCGTCCTTTGCTTTCTGTTGGAAGTAAAGATCCATTGCAACCCCTGTCTTGTGGTTTTCTGGGTGTGCCTCCTGATAGATCGTTTGCAGCAGGAGCCCGTAGATCATGATCGGCGAGACCCGGTTGAGGAACATCATCGGCAAATGAGCGAGCCGCGAGACTTCCTTCGAGACAAGATGATAATCCTTCTCGGATAGAATGCTATCCAGCGGGGGCCCAGACATCATTTCCGAGAGCACGTCGCCCATCACTGTGCTATCAAGCACAATTTCGCCGATCACCACATCCGCTCGATCGAGCGCCGCCATAACACGCGGCATCGTATCTACGTAACTTGACTCCAGCAAATGAAGTGTACCAAAGAGGTAAGAGGTGTCGGTCGTCGATGGCTTGGTGATCCGGTAGAGTAGCGGTAGCTTTCCCGGGCGCGCATCCGCTTGGCTGCAGAGAAAGAGCAAACAGAGTGCGAAAAGAGAGAGTGTGCGATAATTCATGCATACGCTACATTACGTTCGGGCATTGGGTTTCTACGAGAGCCGATATTCCATCCGATACGAAGCGGAGTAGTCCGATTTCGGAAATTACTGAAACCCCTTTACGATTTATTCGTTTCAACGAGGGTCTATTGGTAACGAGGGCTAAATTGTATTTCGGGGTGAGTATTCGCTCCGTTCGTCGCCGGAATTCTGCCCATTCGTCGTTGCCCGCTACCGTCATACACTGAAATGAAACTACTCTACAGATACCTCAAGGGCTACAAAAAGCTTGTCGGCCTGACGTTACTCCTTGCAGCGATCAATACGCTCTTCTCTTTGATCGACCCGCTGATCTTTCGGCAGGTGCTGGATAAGTACGTCTCGAAATTCCAGGAGATCACTGCAGGGGAGTTCTTCGGCGGTGTTGGGCAGCTTGTGCTACTGATGATGGGAGCGGCGATGGTCTCTCGTATCGCGAAGAATTTTCAGGATTACTTCACGAATGTTCTTACGCAGCGTTTGGGAGTACAGATCTATTCCGAAGGCGTCGAGCACTCCTTGAAGTTACCCTACCAGGTCTTCGAAGATCAGCGCAGCGGCGAGACTCTCGGAAAATTACAGAAAGTCCGTACCGACACCGAGCGCGTGATCCAGTCTGCGGTGAACTTCGTCTTTACGACGATCATCGGAATGCTATTCGTCATCGTCTATTCCCTTTATGTTCATTGGAGCATTGCCCCGGCCTACTTCTTTGGCATGGCGATCATTGCCTACATGAGCTGGGTGCTCGGAAAAAAGATCAAGGCCATTCAGAAGAACATCGTCGCACAGACGACCGCACTGGCTGGATCCACAACGGAGTCACTTCGGAACATCGAGCTCGTGAAGAGCCTGGGATTAGCGGAGCAGGAGATCAAGCGCCTCAATTCCACCACAGACAAGATCCTCAAGCTTGAGCTGCAAAAGGTGAAGTATGTGCGCCGTCTGAGCTTTATGCAGGGCACGGTAGTAAACGCCCTCCGCAACGGCATTCTTTTTCTCATGCTCTATTTGGTGTTCTCGCATAACATTACCTACGGCCAGTTCTTTGCGCTGTATATCTATTCGTTCTTCATCTTTGGTCCGTTGCAGGAGCTTGGCAATATCATCAATACCTTCCGCGAGGCAGAGGCTTCGCTGAATATCTTTGATGAACTGCTCAAGATGCCGATCGAGCGCAAACCAGAACGGCCCGTGGCCATTGGCAGCGTTCAAACGATCGGCTTTGATGATGTTTCCTTCAAGCATTTGACGGCCTCCAACTACGCGCTTACGAATATCACGTTCGAGACGCATCGTGGGGAGACCGTCGCATTTGTCGGTCCATCCGGCTCTGGTAAGACCACCCTTGTGAAGCTGCTCGTTGGGCTTTATCCACCGGAGACAGGTCGCATCCTCTACAATGGCACATCCGGCAGCGATATTGATTTTGACGAACTCCGAGAGCGTATCGGCTTTGTCACACAGGACACGCAGCTCTTTAGTGGTACGATCCGGGAGAATCTTCTCTTCGTCAACCCAACGGCTACGGATGCAGAGTGCTTGGAAGTTATGAAGAAAGCGGCCTGCGACACGCTCCTTGCGCGTGCAGCGAATGGACTTGACACCGTGATCGGTGAAGGTGGCGTGAAGGTATCCGGTGGTGAAAAGCAGCGCCTCTCCATAGCGCGCGCCTTGCTGCGCCGACCGAACTTGCTCGTATTCGATGAAGCAACTTCCTCACTCGACTCACTGACGGAAGAGGAGATCACCGACACGATCCGTAACGTCTCGACCGGTACCGATCTCATTACAATCCAGATCGCGCACCGCCTTTCGACGATCATGCACTCCGACAGGATCTTCGTTTTGGAGAAGGGCCAGATCGTGGAGTCTGGGAAACACCACGACTTACTTGAGATGAAAGGGTTGTACTACGCCATGTGGCGCCAACAGATCGGGGAGAGGACCCATGTGCTGCGACATCCGGTTGCGCATGGGGCACACGCGGTCGGAACAGGCAAGAAGATCGCCACTACGGTCTAGGCGTCAAGCTTCCTGCGTCATTGCGAGTCCGCAGTTGAGGACTCGCAATATTAAACGGATGCCTCACACTGGCTGCTTCTTGCTGCGTTGAAAATATACGAAAGAATAAAGGATCGGTACTACGGTGATGATCCCCAGGTAGCCCCAGAACATCGCCTGTGGTACCTGGTTGCCAAGCACGATCTCAATTACGAGGTAGAGTGCAGATGCGATGACCCAGAGTCTCCCAGCCAGGCGGTGTGTTTGTCGCCAATTATCGGGATCCTCTAACGTCCAAGGTACACGAATGCCAACGAAGTAATTCGGTTTCACCGTTGGAAGAAAATTACCGAGCACTAGGAAGAACCCGGGCATCAGGAATTGAAACGTTGTGCCCATATTGACCTCCGGGTAGAGGATCGAGAGCGTCGTCACGTAGCACACTACGGTGAGGAAACCGGTGATGACAAGACGCAAAGGTCTAAGCATCACACTGGAGACATTCATCATCCATGCTTTGGGGTCGATCTTTGAGAGGCCGATGAACAATAAGGCCAAGCCTATATTTAATGTCGGCGCAAACATGAGCCCGAACGCTTTGTTGCCATAGCCATTGGGGTGGCCGTTGTAGTCCCAGTGGATCGGGATCCGGTCTGGCATCTTGTCCCAGACGAACGGAATGAGTGCAAATGGGGCAGCAAGTATGAGTAATTGCAGCCACTCCTGCTTGATTCGTTGAGTGAGGTTCATAGGGATAAGCGACTATTTCCTTGTCTTCTGTTTCGTGGTGCCGCGTACACCGAGCATCCACCCGATCGCCTCGTCCATCACGCTTAAGTTCAGCGAATAGACCTGAAACTGTCCTTGACGGACCGATACAACCAGATCGGCCTGCTTCAGAATGTCAAGGTGGTGTGAGATGCTCGGCTTGGTCATTGAGAACTCGTCGGCGATCTCACCCGCAGCCATATCTTTCGCCTGAAGTAACTCCAGGATACGCCGCCGTGTGGGATCGTCAAGTGCTCGAAATACGCGATTCATAACTTAGATATTTAGGTAACCGTCTAAATATAGAGTTAGTTCACAGGCCAGTGTCGTCATTCCCGCTTTCGCGGGAATGACGATCACTGATTTGGTTGGGCGGGAAGTGTTTGTATCACCATCGATGCCGAACCGTATATGTTACCTTCTGCTCTCCGCGGGCCTTCACCGGCACATGAAAGACGATGGTGTATGCGTTCTTCTTCTCGTACGGCATAGAAGATTGGGTCACTTCCCAATTCGAGCCGAGGTTCTCAATTGCGTCGATGGTGACATTCTCATCCTTATGATTCTTAAGCGTGATCGCCACGCTTTCCTCATTTTCATTCTGCCCCAGACTTTCCGAGTTGGTCACTTCGCGTGATCCGGTGAGGTCGAATGCATTGCCGACATGGAGCGTCAGCTTCTCATCGCGGGGGGTGTGATCAATATGGTCTTCGCCGATGAATTCGAGTGAACCATCCTTGTCGCGCTTCATGACTCGGATTGTGCCCATTGGCAGCGGGATGCCGAGATGATTCGCCTCCGCATTTTGAAAAGCGATGGTTACTGCTACGCTTGTGCCGCCCTCAAAAGTGTAGTTCTTCTCCGTTGCAACCTTATCCGCAGTCAGCAGTGAAATCTGCTTGACCTCATTATTATTGATGTTTGTCTGTCTGCCAAGATCATAAACATGGTATTCGAACATACCATGCTCCTCGAACTGTGGCGCGGGGACGAGTGCTGACATGCTTGCTCGCATCGCTCCGTATTGCTTTGGCTGCGCCACTCGATGCAGTGCTCCTGCAACCAGTTTCAACTTCGCATCCGGGAAGGATGCACCGCTGGTGTTGTCCACGCTGACCCAGCCGGTAAGATCCAGCGACTTCTCATCGTCGGCCAGCGCCGCGATGTACTCTGTGTGCCACGTCATCCCGCCGGTTTGATAGAGCACTTCTAGAGGCTCCTTTCTAAAGTCATGCGATGAGTGGATCTTCCATATCAATGTTGGCTTCGTAATGAGCCCACCGGCGAGCGTCGGGACGCTCATCGTGTAGCGCGCGAGATTCGGCAGCATGATGATACCGCTTGCAGTGGAAAGGGTGAGTTTATCACTTTCGACAGCGAGCAAGGTGCCCTCGGTCTTTATGCCCTTGTCATCGGTGACGCTAATGGTCTTATCAACGTACTTGCTCAGGAGCTTGCTTTGGCTGACGAGGTCGTACTCATAATTCTGCTCGACGACGTCAATGTCCTTCGGATGATCCACGTCGGTGATCTTCACCGTTGTAGCATCGATCCTGGTCGGTACATCACGCATTCGAAGTTCACCCATGCCCTTTGCGATGTCGAAAGTCCGTACGTCTCGTACGACGCCGAGATCGTTGTTGTAAATGGTTACAGCAACCGACTGGCGGTCGGGGTTTTCCGGAGATTGTGCGAAGAGCGAAGAATTCAGGAGGGTGAAGAGAAGAGCAATCGTTAGGTGTCTCATACTTTTTTAAGTTAAGCATTGCAAGGTGTAGAGACGCGCTTCTGCATCCGAAGTTACGTCCTCGAATGTCAGGGAAACGTTAATCAATCTTCATACCTCAGCGAGGTACTGGTGCACCAAGCTGATCGCCATTGCACCCTCGCCAACAGCACTCGCAACGCGGTTCATTGCCCCTGCTCGCACGTCGCCAGCCGCGAAGATACCGGGCGAGCACGTTTCCAGTATATAGGGATCACGCTTCAGAGGCCAATTCGGTGTGAAGTTCTCAAAGGAGGCGAGATCACGCCCCGTCACAATAAATCCACGATGATCTTTCAGGACAGGTGTCTGGACCCAATCCGTATACGGGCGCGCTCCGATGAAAATAAAGAGCGCGGATGCTGCTACCATGACGGGTTCTTGTCCTTCAGCCTTGAGTACCAGTGACTCAAGATGATCGCTTCCCTTGGCCTCAATCACCTCGGTTTCAGGCAGTACGGAAATATTGTTCGTTCGGGAAATCTGGTCGATGAGATAGGAGGACATCGTCGCCGTAAGATCCTTCTTCCGGATCACGATCGACACATGGGATGCAAACTTGGAGAGATACATCGCTGCCTGCCCGGCGGAGTTGCCACCGCCGATCACGAAGACGGGCTTGTCTTTCGTTTCAGCGGCCTCGGTCGTGGCCGCGCCATAGTAGATCCCGGCTCCGGTGAACTCAGCAATACCCTGCGTTTCTAATGTTCTGTACTCCACACCTGTGGTGATAACGATCGTGCGAGAGTGGATCTCAACACCGTCCGCCAGTCGCACCGTCTTGTAACCGTCAGTGCTGGAGATGTCGAGCACCTGCTGTGGCGAAAGAAATTCGATCCCGAAGCGGGTTGCCTGCGCGACGGCACGGCGTGTCAATTCCGCACCGCTCACGCCCTTCGGAAACCCGAGGTAATTCTCAATGCGTGAACTCGTCCCCGCCTGTCCGCCTGGGGAGTGCTTCTCGATCAGAAGTGTCTTGAGCCCTTCGGAGCCTCCATAGACCGCCGCTGCAAGCCCCGCAGGGCCAGCGCCGATAATGACCACGTCGTACATGTTCGATTGTGCCTTCGGACGAAGGCCGAGCTTTTCTGCGATCGCCCGGATTTCCATATCGACTCCGATCGTCCCGTCCTCGAAGAGTATCGCAGGAAGTGACGCGGGAGTTAGCCCATTGAGTGTCATCAACTCCTGCGCTTTTGGATTGCTTTCGACATCAAGCCATTGATATGGTATGAGATGTCCAGCCAGAAACTCCTTGATCGCGTGAGACTTCGGAGAAAATTGATACCCAATAATTCGAAGATTTGAAAGATCGGGCTTGTATGACGCCTGCCAATCATCGAGAAGTTCATCGATTACCGGATACAGCCGTTCCTCCGGAGGATCCCAAGGTTTGAGGAGGTAGTAATCGAGATCGACCTCGTTGATCGCAGCGATGGCTGTGTCAATGTCAGAGTACGCGGTCAAGAGCATCCGCTTTGCATCGGGGTAGAACTCCTTCGATGCCTCAAGGAATTCGACGCCGGTCATCTGTGGCATTCGCTGGTCGGAGATGAAGATGGCAACTTCCTCCCCTGTCCGTTTCAATTCTTTCAGGCTTTCGAGCGCTTCACGCGCGTCATCGGTTGAGAGCGTTCGGCATTCCAACTTGTATTTAACGCGCACATCGCGTGCTAGCGCACGCAGTACTTGGGGGTCGTCATCAACGAGGAATAGGATTGGCAGTTTCATACGCTGTGCCCCGCTTGCTTTGGTGTTGTTCGGGGAAAGGAAATGCGGAATTCGGTGTGTCCCGGTTGTGATGTAACCTTCACCGTTCCTTGATGTTGCTTAACGATCTTCTGAACGAGATCGAGTCCCACACCTGTGCCTTCACCAACCTCCTTGGTGGTGAAGAACGGATCGAAGATGCGTTCAAGGTTTTCTGGTGAAATGCCGGAGCCCGTGTCGCTAACGCTGAAAGTAACGCTCTCTGCATCAGAGGCCGTGCGAACAGTGAGCACGCCACCCTTCGGCATGGCGTCGAGCGCATTGTCAATAATATTTGTCCAGACTTGGTTGAGTTCGCCGGGGAATCCCATGATCGGCGGAATATCGTCGGCAAGCTCTTCGAGCTGCTCCACGGAGTTTCTCCGCATCTTGTGCTCAAGCATCGTCAGCGTATTGTGAATGCCGTCGTTGATGCGGACTTCCTGCATATCCTGCACTTGATCCATGCGGGTATAGTTCTTGACCGATTGCACCAATTCGGAAATGCGCTTGGAGGCCGTCCAGATCTCGTGAATCGCTTTCCGTTCTTCAAGACTATTCGTTAGCCACAAAAGGATCGATGGGAAGACGCTGGATGGAACATTGCTGCGGATCTCTTCAAGTTCATCGCTCGTAAAGCCGAACTCCACGAACGTTGTGACGCAGTCCTCCTGAATACCATGGTCGTCGAGCCAATCGAGCAACTGGTCTTCGCGCTTCTTTCGCTCCAGCAGCGGAAGCCGACTTGCCGCCATTTCGTGTGGACGGTTTAGAATCGTCGTGAGCACTGCGATCTCCGCATCATTCAATGCAATTGCTGCCATCGTTCGGAGGGACTCCGATAGGGAACCGGTGTGCTTCTGGAGATCTGCGGCATTCCTGACGATCGCCGAGGCCGGATTGTTCATCTCATGCGCGACTCCCGCGGAGAGTTTACCAAGCGCCATCAGCTTCTCTGATTGCCAGTGATTCGTCGTAAAATGTCGAACGCGATCCGTCATCGCGTGGACGAGTACTTCGACGAGCTCATAATTCTCGCGAAGCAGGTCGTGAAACCGTGAAGTTGGAAACGACAGCACAAGAGTTGGTTCGAGCGCCTCGATATAGACTGGAGACCCCTTCATACGCGAGAAGGGGAGCTGGCCAGTAGCAGAGCCGGCTGGCGCGCTCATCTGGACCTTTCTCTGACCGCTCTGAATCGAATAGGCCCGAAATCCCCCTTCGAGGATAATGATCAAGTCGTCAAACACATCTCCAGGTTGGAAGATCAGGCCTTGAGGGTACGTCTGTGTCTTGGACTCTCGAACCAGCCATTCGATCTGCTCCCGAGGCACGCCACGAAAGTGCTCGCTTAAGCAAAGGAAATCAACAAACTCTTCTGCAGTGGTCATAGGCAGTCCAACTTAGGGAAGTCCAAAAAAGTCATTGCGAGGAAACCCCGGAGGGGTAACAAAGCAATCCCTACGCAACGATCTGGGCTTCAGCTATCGCTTATATGGCGAGGCCAGGTACCGCGTCGCTTCCGCCCACGCCCCGTTGTAATCTGGCAGTGCAAGGACACGGCGATACATCTCCATCGCCTCTTTGCGCGACCCACGTGCATCGTAGGCTTCACCCATGTACAACTCGGAGTTCGTTACCCACCAATCGAACTTGTCGTCGCGCTCAATCGTGCGGCTGAGCAGGTTGCTATTGTATAGATAGTAGAGTGCGGTATCCATGTTGCCGCCAGAGCGCTTGATCTGCGAGAGCCCAATGAAGTACATTGCCTCGCGTGCCTGGCGGATGGTGTAAGAATCGCGATGCTCCTTACAGCGAGCTAACATTACGCGATAGATCGAATCGTATTGAAGCACATAATTCTCGGTCACTGCGGCAAATCCGAAGTAATGGAGAAATTGCACGTTGTTCGGATACCGTGCCGCAAGTTGCGCGGCCAGTGAATACGCCTTCTGATAGTTCTTTTCAAGGGCGTAATAGACATGCAGCAGCTCGAACTGCGCTTCTGTCTTTGCATAGACAGCATTCTTTGCGGCCATCTCCAGCATGAGTAGCCCCGCCGCCTTATTGCCAGTAGGGAACATCGTGCCGATCACCCCGGAGAGCGTTGGGTTCTGCTCCTTCTCTGCTTCGACGTAATAGTTATAGACTCCTCGCCCAAACAGCACATCGGAATTATCGGGGATGATGTCTTCGAGTTGATTGAGGTAGTCCACGCCCTGCTTCGCATCACCGAGGATCAATCGGATAATATCGAACGCGTCAGCGGAGCTGAGCCGATACTCGTAAATTCTTGCCCGCATCCCGATCGAGCCACCCTTGTAAAACAGCCCAGCGATGTCCTTCGGATTTTTCTCCAGCAGTGCGTCGGCCTTGTCGATCGCCTTTTGCAGCCAGACCTTGTAGTCTTCGTCGTAGCGCGTGTTGTCCGGATTCGTAATGGCGCGCCAGAACATGACGGAGGCGCGGTAAAAGTATCCGGCCGGGTGTTCGGGGTTTTCGACGATCACGGAGTCGAAGATCTTCTCCGCATCGGTGAACTCCATATTGTAGATCAGTTCGAGCCCACGCCGGACCTTCTTGTCCATGTCTCCGGATTGCAGGATCCACTGCGCGCGAGCCGTCGTCCCAACCGAGAGCATGACCGCCGCCAGGAGAAGGGCAGGTACAAAACGAAGGATGCGTGTTCGGAAGATCGTAGTCATGAGTTTCTTATAGGCTCGACTGGCTCCGAAAGTTTCGCTGAGATTCAATTCATTTGACTGGTGTAAATGCATTGGGCGGTTCCCGCGTCATTACGAAGTAATAACGCAAGAACCGCCCAACGACAACGCGTGAGAGAATGTCACGCGGTCTTGAAATCGAACACCTTAGCGCTTTGCGGCCTTCTTCTTTGGTGCTGCTGCTTTCTTTGCAGGAGCCTTTCCTCCAAGGATCGCATCCTTCGCCTGTTTGCCAACACGGAAACGAACCACCGTGCGAGCAGCGATCTTGATCGCTTCGCCCGTCTGTGGGTTGCGGCCCATGCGAGCCTTACGGGCAGAGCATACCAGTTTGCCAAGACCTGGAATGGTGAAGCCCTTCTTGGCTTCCTTGTAGGCAAGATTCACTAAAGAATCCAATACTGCAGTCGCCTGCTTTTTCGTCAGCTCGTTCTCCGAGGCAAGATGCTCGATGATAGCTGCCTTTGTCATCTGTTTTACAGCTGCTTTCGCCATAGAATGTATTTGAGAAATAGGTTATACAACGGTCAAAAAAAACAATTTCCAATCCGGTACTTTGCTCTTACCAGATCAGCCCGGCATTGCATCGCTGCCGAACACGCTCAGTCAGAAAAACGCATTGACGCTGGAAGATCGCTCCTCCAATATTGTTTGGCAAGTCACTTCTATGTCAGACTTTCCGCACAACCGCCATGCTTGGTCGCAATGCCGTACTGCGAAGTTACAACATTTTTTCCGCCCCGCCTTGTAAAACCCTTTGTTGGCAAGGGCGTTCGATTGGAACCCGAGGCGTGGCCTCATTAATAATAGAGCAAATGCACAATATTACCGGTTGATGTTACTCCGGGTTGGAACATGCCTTTCACATCAATTCCACCATTGTTGGGATTGATGAATGATCCGTTTGATTGTCGGCGTACAAAGAATCGCGCGTATTCTGATTTTCCCTTAAGTGCAGTCTCGCTATCTAAGAATTGAAGGTAAACCAGACGGCCAAGCGTATCTGAGCCTGACAGTGTCACTGAACTCTGGGGGCTGCCATTCGCAAGCGTAAGCGGTGTTGTGTAAAAGACTTCATTCGAATCCCATTGGGCTTGCGAGACCATTTCGCCCCCATTGAGGAACGCAGCTCCGGCACCCGCTGTCAGTATTACATCGCTCCCCGACTGCGAAACAAGCACTTGCTGATTAGAGCCCGCAGAATCGTCGATCAGGTCAAACTGCGAACCATACGTCCCAAAGTACATTGAGTGTCGAATGATGCGAAATCCGGAGTTCGTGTACGTACCGGTTCCGGTATCCGTGCCTCCGCTGGTTGGAACAGGCTGCGCGCCAGCCCACTTTATCAGGTTGGAATCCGCAGCACCCCAAAAGATCGTCGAGTCGTTACGTAGTGATCGAACAAAGAAGATATTCGTGTGCTCTGGGGTACTGCTTGAGCCAGTCGTGTTCGTACCAAAGGGAACCGAGGGCACGACCATTTCCTGAATGTGTGGAAGCACGGTCGCGATACGTCGTGCGGAGTCCCTGAACGAACTGGTATTCTCAGGATCGCGGGCATAGATCGCATATCCGATGCATCCTTGATTCGTGTCCGTTGCATTTAGCGCCCAGTGAAGTTTCACCGTCGTAGGGCTGACCGAGCATACCTGAAGATTCGATGGGTTCGTGAGAGGGCGCGGGTCGTAGAAGTCGGAATATGTGAGCGAGTCAAGACTCAGTTGAAGCGTATCGCTGGAATGCACCGCCCAAATGACCGCTGTGTAGCGGCCCATCGCAATGTTCTTGAAGGTAATGGAGGTGTCGGCGAAGGCGATGCCCTTCCGATACACCGAACCGGTGTCCCGAAGTGCGAGGAATGTTTCTACTTGCGCAGCCGCGGTGCTGTCGTACCTCGAGCTTGATGACCACAGTTTGACGAAGTAGCCTTTGAAATTCAGTTGCGTGTCGCCTTGCGAACGTGTCCATCGCACGATCATATCGCCGGTTGTTGGCGCTTGATAATTGATCGCAATAAAGCGAGCGTGGAATGGCTGCAGCACAAGTCTCGGCACGACCTGCGGCCCAGTGATGGTATCTTGCAAACAGCCTGCGAGCGCGATCGCTGAAAAGATCAGCACACGCAAAAGGGCGACATTCGTTCGTTTGACCCGGAGAGGAATAAGCATCATCACTCATTCAAAGTCCAAAACGGACAGCAATGTTCCGAGCGATTCTCATAGAGCGGGCGCTCCTGCAGCAAAATGCCTCGTCGCCGGTGAACACTACGCCGATAACATCCGGCGCAAGAAGGAGCGTCGTTTCGTGCATACTGGCTTCACCGCTTCCCGAATAGTCCTGACCGCGACGGCCGCAAGCGGCACCGTGATCATCGCGATCTCCATTACGCGGATTGACGTGTAGAAGATCTGTCGCGCCCGCCGGTTCTTGACGTATCGGCGAAAGAGCTTATCGGTGATCGGAGCTTTCAGGAAGTTATTGATGAGTAGTAGGTTTTGCATGGTCGGTTCGTATTCTTTGTGTTACGATAATACCCTGCATTAAGCGTACCAAAAGCGGGTGAAACCGGTTAAAATAAAAAAGCCCCGCTCGAAAACGAACGGGGCTTGGAAGAAATCGAATGATCAATTCCTCACTGTGTCATCTGAGGAGTCGAACGGCGTGTTGTCGGGCCATGTGGGCGCGCGGCATACGGAACCGTTGCGATCGTGTTGTAGGAGACGTCCACGTCGATGTACTTATAGCCACCGCTCGTGCCATACAGCATTCCATTGCCCTGTGGCTTGATGGCAAGCTTGGCATAGTGACCGCTCTTGGTCTTGACCAGCTTCAGCTTTGCACCCTTCGTCCCGTAGGTTGCCTCTGGGTTGATTGCAGTTTCGGCACCGGGTGACGTGTAATGGAACGCGCTCATGTCCGTCGAAATAGCGAGACCATCAAGGCCGTTCGGCGAGAAGATCGCGGTGTCGCTGAGCGCATTTACATGATATGTGCTGTCGAATACGTCTGTGGATTCCAGGATGAGTCCGGATGGCACACTGGCATCGGTGGCAAGCACGAAATCAGCAGTGTTCGCTGTGCCGTTCTTGAAAGAGACCGCTACTGCTGCGCCCGTGGAGCTTGCAAGCTGCAGACCGGAGTAACCCATGCTCGAAGGAGCGGCTAACTCCCAAATGCGAACGGCCATCGTGCGCACCGGAGGTGCCCAGGTGACACTTGCGGAGGCACCGCCAGTGCCATGAACGGAGACCGTATAGACGGTGCCGCCGGTAAGGCCGGTGATGGGGGTCGTGTTGCCAGGAGCAGCAACCACCACTGGAGCGATCGTTGCACCGCTTCCTGTGACGATCACTGTGTCAGCGGAAAGATCGTTGACATCACGGGTCCACATGATGGTCATAGACGTTGCTGTCAGTGGCATTGCCATCACTGCTGTCGGAGCGGCGGCCGTCGTTGCGGGTGTATCCGTCGTCGGCGTGCAGCTCGAAAACGCAAGACCAAGCGTGCCGAGAAGCGCAACGCCGGTAAGTACTGTGCTGAGTTTCTTCATATGTAATTGAAAGATGATTAAGTAAAATTTAGCCTATTCCTATGTGGAAGTGCGTGCATCAGCGTGACACCTCGATCCGGCACTCCAAGAGCATAGAATAGCTCACGCACGAAATTTCGTGCCGTGTTTCCGTTGAAAGGGAATTTGATTAGGCTTAGTTCTACGTTCTTAACACAAAAATGATTCATTCGGACAACCAAACGCCCGCCAGAGCGCCAGAATAGTCTCTTTTCCCACCTTCTGAAGATTCCACCAATGCAATATTCACAGATCGCAAGGAGCCGCCTCTCGACAGCCGCGCACAAACTCATTAATGATGGCACCTGGCACCCCTTGCAAACGACGCCTTGGGCATGGTACCGGGTTTGGCAGAATCGGATAGTGCAGCGCGCCAATTTCGTGGATGAGCATGAACAAGAGTCCATACTGCCACTCCTACAACTTCTTGAGCCGCTGGAAAAACTTTCGGGTGCGACTGGATTCCGAGAAGTTCTTGACATCCAACTGGCAGATGATGACATAGAGATACGTGCCCCTTTGGGAAATGCGAACGATCGGATGGATGCGGTAGTCAGTAGGCTCTCCGGAATAGCGCGGGTGTACAGTATGGAAGGGGTACTAATGGCTGCCGTACCTGTGGTAGGGATAACGGCAGAGTGCCTGAATGACGCAAGAACGCGCCTCATGGAGGCGCGCCTTGTCTTTCAAGAGTTCGTTGAATAGTTGCCTACGGCGGCCGATCAATACGTGACGGTGATCGTCTTCGCTGCCGCATTCAACGCCACCCCATATTTGGTCAGTGGTGAGGGAGCGGGTCCGCCGATCACCGTTCCATCGTAGTTGAAGACCGAATTGTGGCATGTGCAGACGATCGAGCCAGAACGCGGCGTGTTCACTTGGCATCCGGAGTGTGTGCAGTACATCGAGAGCGCTGTGTACGTAGTCGCGTTCCGCCGGATCACCAGGATTGGCGTACCGTCCGGCGTGACGGTGCTGTCGGTGAGGAATTGCCCGTCGGCAGTCAGCTTCGAGATGTCGATGGTCGTCGTTCCGTGCGTAACACTTGGCCCGGTCACGGAGGAGCAGCTTGCGAGTATCTCCGCGAGTGTGCCTGCCAGCGTCAGCGAAGTAAGCGTAATTCCGGTGCGCTTTAGGAATGCGCGCCGGCCGATGGGGTCATCGAGAGAAAATATCTGAGAGAGAGAGTTATCCATATTCGAGAAGTGTAATAATTCTTTATCAAGATGCTGTGTCTTTACTTAAGACACGTTCCATGCTTGCATAGAAACCCGTGTATCCCCATCTGCCACATGAGAAATGATTCACTACTGCATGTGTGTTGCCAATATCTATGCCAAAGATCAAGAAGACCGAAGCGGAGTGGCGTGCAGAACTCACGCCCGAGCAATTTCATGTCATGCGAGAAAAAGGGACGGAACGTCCGTTCACCGGTAAGTATGAAACCTTCTGGGAGTCCGGTGTCTATAAGTGTGGGGCGTGTGGTGAGCCGCTCTTCGAGAGCGACACGAAATTCGATGCGGGTTGCGGCTGGCCAAGCTTCTCTGCCCCACTAAAGAAGGGCAGCATCGAGGAGCACGACGACCGCTCTCTGCGAATGATGCGCACCGAGGTTACCTGTGCGAACTGCGGCGCGCACTTAGGTCACGTATTTGATGATGGTCCCGGCCCGACAGGATTGCGTTACTGCATCAATTCCCTCTCGCTCGACTTCGATAAAAAGTGAGCGAGAGAAATCGCGAAGCACCGACGAATCCCGGACTCAGTTCCAGCTCACATTCAGGAATGAGCCGCTTGTGATGAGGACCGTGTCGGAGAGATTGTGCGACTTTCGGCCTACAAAGTGGAATTGCCCGCTGATCTGCTTTTTGGTGGTATCGTACGCTGTGATCGTCACCGAACCGGGATAGATATTGCTTAGTGATGGAATCGTAAGATAGGCGGTGCTGGTGTCCGGAATACCCTGGGAGTATTCTCCGAGCGCAGTTGTGCTCAGTCCGAAGGAGTCTGTTCGGATTCCCGGATTTCGCAGCACGAGCGTGATCTCGGTCAGATCCGTCGCAACGCCGGTCACGGTTACGACTCCAGAGTTCTTGGTAGCTGTCGCTCCGCCAGTAACTCCCGGAACCACCGTAGATGACCACGCCTTACCGTTTACCGTCGCAACCATGCTGCCGGGTGTGGTGGTGCCAGTGGTGGGGGATGTGGTGGCGTTACAAGCCATAACAAGCGAAGACGCGACGAGCAGGAGTGAGTAGATGCTGGGAAATCTTTTCTTTGTCATTTGATTTTAGGTAAACAAGTATTGGGCCGTTGAATAAGACAATCCGCGGGTGCCGTAAATAATTCACTCATTTTAGTTCATGTCTCGATTCCAAGTTCATTCGCTGCTATTAGCTTTGGTCCTGGCAGCTACTGCGCATGCGCAACCGGATAGCAACCATACATCGTTGACTGCCATCAATCTCACATCCATTAATTCTGACGCGCAGGAGTATGGGCCGTTACTTTCGAACGATGGTTCAACCTTCTATTTTAGTCGCGAGATGGATCTGTTCCTCGGGCGAGTGAATAAGTTCTTTCAGGCGTCAGTCCTGCCGAATGGCTCCATGAGTGCACCCGTCGAGATCGAACGGTTTAACAAGTTGAAAGACTTTGGCTGCGCCACTATCGATAATGCCGGGGAGATATTCTGCTGTTATAATCCACGACCAGGCGCTGGAGGGAGCATCGATATATTCCAACTGAAGGGTAACGACCTTATTCCACTCGATAGCGTCAATAGCAAATATTGGGATACACAGCCATCGGTATCCTCTGATGGCAAGTCATTGTTCTTTGCCAGCGAAAGAGAACGGAGTTCGAAGTGGTCGAATATCTTTGTCGCACATCGTTCCGGACCACAAGGCAGTTGGTCCACTCCCATCAAGTTAGGCCCGCAGATCAACGGGGGAGAGTACAACTGCTATCCAAGCATTTCTCGCGATGGGAAAGTGCTGTTCTTTGGTTCAAATCGGAATCACACGGGTTCGTTGCTTTATGCTTCGGTTCGCAATGGAGAATCAGATACATCATGGTCGGAACCCATGGTCCTTCCACCGCCAATCAACGCATACGCCGAGAACTCCTTCCCGTACCTTTCCCCTTCAGGAAAGGATTTCTTTTTCGTGTCCAATCGGAAGGGTGGTGTAGGAAGGAAGGATATCTACCAAGTGCATCTTCCAAACGGTGTCGAGGATTTGTTAGGCAAGCACTGAACAAGGTAGTTAAGCGATCGCTCGAATCGCACTCACATCCCAAACCTTCCCAATCGCAGTCTCCGACTTCAGCGCATGAACAATCGCCGCCGCGAGCTGCACCCGCGTCACGCTTCTCGCGCGCTTGGCAATATTTCCATAGTGCCCCGGCAATAAGGCGAGCAGATTTAGGAATGGCGACATGATGATCGGCCATCGCTGACCTTTGCCGATGATATAGGATGGTCGAAGGATCGTCCAATCGACACCGGCATCGATCACGGCCTGCTCCGTCCTTTGCTTTGTTCGCACGTAAAAGCTGTGCCCAACATCTGCGGCACTGAGCAGCACAATTCGCTTCACACTAACCTTATTCATTGCTGGAAGTACAGCGAGCACCGATCCGAGATCCACATCTTCGTATGTCAGTCCCGTTCGCTTGGTTTCCGCTCGCTTTATACCGGTGAGATGGACTAACGCCTGAGAGCCCATGAGTGCGCGGGCAATGGCTTCAGTCTCGAGGACATCGCCTTCGAATGCGGTGAGCATCGGGTGGTGTGGCAGCTTCTTCTCCGATCCGGGTCGGACAAGCGCATGAACGCGAAATCCTGCGTCAAGCAGCGCAGGCAGTACCCCCTGTCCTACAAATCCGGTTGCACCGGTGATACAAATTGTCTGCATGTGCTACGAATGGATAGATATTCGAAATGCCTCATCATTTCATTTCCAGTGCGATGATGAGCCAAGCGAGCTTTCGCCTGCCAGTGGTACAAATTTACTGCCGCTTTGGATTTCTCCGTTGGGGCAGGGTGGGGACGGATTGCGGGCCAACAACGTTTCGCACTACCTATAGTCACTCCTACGGCATGAAAATACCTATTCCATTTCACATTGCCTCCCTGAAGGCCTACAAACCAGGCAAGGCAATCGCCGACGTAATCGCCGAGCATGGCGTTTCCGACGTCGTTAAGCTTGCCTCTAACGAGAACCCGCTCGGCCCTTCTCCAAAAGCGATTGCCGCCGCGCGCGAGTCGCTCGCTGATCTTCATATCTACCCGAATGGTGGCCGTTCCATCCGCGAAGCGATCGCCAACCGTTATGGTCTCTCTGTTGAGGAGGTCATCGCAGGTTCGGGAAGCGAAGGAGTAATGAATACGATGATGCGAACCTTCCTTTCGCACGGTGATGAGGTTGTTACAAGCGAAGGGACGTTCACCGGCTTCTATGTGCTTGCCAACGCACTTGGGTTGAATCTGGTGATGGCTCCGATGACCGACTATGGCTATGATCTCGATGCGATGCTGGAGCGCATCACTCCGAATACGCGGCTCGTCTATCTTGCAAACCCCAACAACCCAACGGGCAGCGTGTTCGGGAAAGATGCATTCGAGAGGTTCTATGCCGCGGTGCCGCCAAATGTGCTCATCATGCACGATGAAGCCTACTACGATTTTGCGATCAGCGACATCCCCGGTTATTACACGCTGCTGGATGACATACGGCCAAACGTCATCACACTTCGAACATTTTCTAAATCGCACGGGCTTGCCGGCATCCGCATTGGTTTTGGAAGTGGGCCGAAGGAGCTGATCGCCCCGATGCTAAAAGTGAAGCTTCCTTTCGAACCCAGCGCGACAGCACAAGCCGCCGGTCTCGGTGCACTTGGCGATGATGAATTCCTCGCTCGAACGATCGAAACAAATCGCATTGGCAAGGAGTATCTGAAGAACGCCTTTCGAGAACTTGATCTTGCCTTCGTCGAAACGGCAGCGAATTTCATCTGTATTCGCATGGGCAGTGAAGAAGCGGCCCAGAACCTTGTTGCGGAAATGGAAAGTCGTGGAATCATCGTGAGGCCGCTCGGCGGCTTCGGGCTCAGCGACTGCGTTCGCATCTCCATTGGTACACCCGTCGAGAATGCCAAAGCTGTTGCCGCAATGCGGGCGATACTTGAAGGCGTGACCGTCGCCTGATCCACTGCAATTCAATAATTCACCGATGCCATCAGAGACCACCGACTATCTTCGGCCCGAAATAGCTTCCAACTTAGGGAGCATGGAGCTCGTTGCTCGGTTTGTGGTCGAGGGTTTCATCACGGGACTGCATAAGTCGCCCTATCATGGCTTTTCGGTGGAGTTCGCTGAACACCGCCCCTATCTTCCCGGGGATGCCATTCGCAACATTGACTGGAAGCTCTTTGGCCGCACAGACAGGCATTACATCAAGCAATTCGAAGAGGAGACCAACCTCAAGGCGCATATCATTGTCGATGCCTCACGCTCGATGAATTACACGAGCAACCCCAAGCGCATCACGAAATACCGGTATGCTACGATGCTCGCAGCAGCATTGGCTTACCTGCTAACACGACAGCAAGACGCCGTTGGCCTTGGGATATTCGATGATGAACTTCGTACCTTTATGCCGGCGCGCCTTAAGCAAAGCTATCTCCGCGAGATGCTTAGAATTCTCCAGACCACGGAGCCCTCGCACGCCACCCGCACGGAGACAGCACTTCGTCGCGTAGCGGAACGACTCACACGGCGCGGACTCGTGATCGTCGTCAGTGATTTCCTGGATGAACCCGAGCAGATACTGTTGCCGCTTCGACTCATGCAACATGCCGGGCACGAGGTGATCGCATTCCAGATCCTCGATCCGGCCGAACGGACGCTTGAACTGGAATCTGCAGACGCTACGATAGTCGATATGGAGACCGGAATTGAGATGAGGACACAGCCGTATCAGTTGCAAGCCAGTTATCAGAAGTCGGTGGCGGAGTTCCTCTCGTCGCTCAAGGATTCGCTGCTTTCGGAAGGCATCGACTATCTGCTTCTGGAGACGACAACCCCATTTGACAGGGCCTTACTGGAATACCTGCACAAGCGACAGCAGATGAGTTGAGCGATGGAGAAACTCCAGGCTCCTTCCTATAGCTTCGGCAGCACAAACCCGATCGTTCGGGCTTGGGGCTTTGCGGGATTTAGAAGACGCTTCAATTCCTCAAAGATCGCCTCGAACGTCTCGATCTGACCATCCCGCCTGCCAGCAAGCCCCTCTTCTAACTCTTCGAGTTTGCTGCGATGAAGTGGTGTGTCCGAAAGCACGTGACGCATTTCCACGAAGGCCCTGATGGCGAATATACACGTTGCAGCCGTCTCCTCGGAGCGAAGAACTGTGGCGATCATGAAAGCACCCATTTCGGTAAAGGCGACGGGTCGCACAGTGTGTTTACCGTTGCGGTCAATGTGTGAGGAGGGAATATTGAGATCCGCAATTTCTCGTTCGGTAAGCTCAAAGGCGAAATCCGGGGGAAATCGATGCGTATTGCGCTGGTATTGCTGCCTGAGTCGCCGTAGCGTCACTCCGTAGATATTTGCAAGATCGGCGTCCAGGATCACGCGGCCTCCGCGCGCCTCACGAATTTCAAAGGAAACGGGGTTGCGTTCTGACGCTGCTTTCTTACTACCTTTGGGCATGGATGGGTATTACCGAAACGAGTGGGTTAGTGCGGACGATGTTCTCCGCCTCCTCTATGAGCAAGAAGGGTGCCTAGTGATCTGTCCCAGACTTTTATTCCGATCTGGCGTATCAATTCTTTTGGCCGCTCGTATTGAGAGCGCCCCGTGATGCGCTTTGGACAGGTCAAAAAATTATCCCTCCCGTGGCGGCATGTAACAAGGGAAGTATTTCCACGCGTAGTGCGTTAGCCCCGGTTCGTTACCAGAACACCGGCAAAACAATGGGGAGCCGGGTTCCACCTACAAATTAATGGAAAAAACCTCATCTGCAGCCCAGGCTGCAAGTCGATCAAGCCTCAGCAGTCCGCTCCCGCTGACGGGAGCTGCCGCTCAACTTGAAAGTAAGATTCGGGCGAAAACCGCAAAGATCGGGGTCGTTGGCCTTGGCTACGTCGGTTTGCCGCTGGCAATCGAATTTGCCCGCAAGGGATTCGAAACGGTCGGAATTGATCTCGACCCAAACAAGATCGACGCCCTCCAGCGCGGAGACAACTACATCCAGGATATTCGAGATGAGCACGTCCGAGAGTGTGTCACGAACGGCACCTTTCGGGCACAGCGCCATTATGAGAACGCCAGCGAGCTGGATGTTATCTACATCTGCGTCCCGACCCCGTTCACGACGAACAAGGATCCGGACATTACCTACATTACAGGTTCAGCCGACTCGCTGGTGAAGGGGCTTCGTGCTGGTCAGCTCATAATTCTGAAATCTACCACCTTTCCGAATACGACCGAGGGTGTGGTTATGCCGATCCTTGAAGGGACCGGCAAGAAGGTGGGAGTGGATTTCTTCCTTGCCTTTAGCCCGGAGCGTATCGACCCAGGCAATCAGAAGTTCAATACCGCCAACACCCCGATCGTGGTTGGTGGCGTGACGGATGCATGCACTCGTCTAGCGGTGCTGGCTAACGAGCAGATCATCTCCCAGGTCATTGCGGTGCGATCTCCGAAGGTCGCAGAGATGGAAAAACTGCTCGAGAACATCTTCCGCTCGGTCAATATCGCATTGGTGAATGAGCTTGCTCGTTTCTGCGACCGAATGGGCGGGATCAACATGTGGGAAGTCGTAGATGCTGCGGCAACGAAGCCGTTTGGCTACATGCCGTTCTACCCAGGGCCCGGCATTGGTGGGCACTGCATCCTCATCGATCCGTTCTACCTGTCGTGGCAGGCGCGAGCGTACGATTTCGAGACCAACTTCATCACGCTTGCCGCTGAGACGAATGAGTCCATGCCGTTCTACGTCAAGGATCTCGTATTTAAGGCAGTTGCAGATCTTCCGATCCGGCTCCGCGATGCGAAGATACTGATGCTCGGCGTTGCATTCAAGCGCGATGTGGATGATACGCGACACTCACCAGCAGTCCGTGTGATGGAATTGCTAATGGAAGATGGCGCGCCGCATCTTAGCTATTGCGACCCATTTGTCCCGCAACTTCAGGTAAAGGATCGCAACTTCACGGCACGGCCGCTTTCCGAAAAGACGCTCCAGGAGTCGGATATTGTGATCATCACGACCGATCACACCCAGTACGATTACGAGTTCATCGTTCGCAACGCGAATGTCGTGATCGATACCCGCAACGCAACCAAACATCTAACTGACCCGTCGCTGCTCGAGAAGATCGTGCTGCTTGGATCGGGTAAAATGCACGGCAATCGCGCATGAAAATATTATTCGTCGTCGGGGCTCGCCCCAATTTTATGAAGGTCGCGCCGGTCATCGAGGCTGTGCGCAATTCTGCCTCCGACCGCTTCACATCGGTTCTGGTCCACACGGGACAGCACTACGACGCGAACATGTCGGACATCTTCTTCTCCGATCTCGAAATGCCACAGCCGGATCGCTTCCTAGGGATCGGCTCCGGCTCGCACGCGTCACAGACTGCGAAGGTGATGATCGAGATGGAAGCGCTGCTTGAAGAAGAGCAACCCGATCTTGTACTTGTCGCTGGCGATGTGAACTCCACACTTGCTACAGCGCTTGTTGCCGCGAAGGCAGGAATCACGCTTGGCCATATCGAATCCGGGCTGCGCTCATTCGATCGGACGATGCCGGAGGAGATCAATCGTATCGTTGCTGACGAGTTCTCCCGCTTCTGCTTTGTGACCGAATCCAGCGGAATGAATAACCTGGAATTCGAGGGGATCGAAAATGATCGAGTTTTCTTCGTAGGAAATACCATGATCGATTCGGTCGTGAAGTATCTGCCGAAGGCGAGAGAGCGTTTTGCAGGACTGGCAGAACGTCTGGCGATCGAGCAGAAGCAATTCGCGCTTGTGACACTTCACCGTCCGAGCAACGTTGATGATCGGGACTCCCTGGAGCGCTTCGTGGAGCTTTTCGAAGCAATGGCCTCGTTTGCCCCGCGGATCGTATTTCCAATTCATCCGCGAACTCTGAAGCAATTGGAGGTTTTTGGTTTGATGGAACGCGTGAAGCGAAACTCCAATCTTGCCCTGATCGACCCCGTTGGGTATCTTGAGTTTCTGGCGTTGCAGGATGCCGCAACCGTTGTGCTAACGGATTCCGGAGGTGTGCAGGAGGAGACCACAATGCTCGGAGTCCCGTGCATTACCGTGCGGGAGAATACCGAGCGCCCCGTGACCGTCATGCAGGGCACGAATGAACTTTTAGGACTCGATATGCCCAAAGTGCTTGAGTTTGCAAAACGAGCATTCTCAGGCCAATGGAAAGAATCTGCTATTCCGGAATTATGGGATGGCCACGCTGCCGATCGGATTGTATTAATATTAAAGGAAGCACTGTGACCAGGTATTTCACCGGTATTGTATTGTCGCTGTTGATGCTCGCACCACTTAAAGTGAGTGCGCAGTTGACCTCACCATTGAGTTCACCAACGTCGATTCCCGCGCTCGCCTCTCCGGACAAAGCGCTCACGCCCCCTGTGGGTGAGGCCGTATTTGGAAGCGCGGTGGATGCACGAGAGTATCACCTGGGACCTGGCGATGTGCTGCTTTGTAAGTTTTGGACAAGCGGTCAGTCGCTGTACCCAACCGTGTCAGCTGACGACCGTTTGGTGGTTCATAATGTAGGGGAGTTCGATGTCCGTGGCAAAACACTCGCAGATATTCAGAAAGAAGTTTATGCCAAGGCGGACAACGCTTTTGCCGAGGGTCACACCAAGTCGCAACAGCCACCGGTATCGCTCTCGATCTACCAGCCGCGCAAGCTTTTCGTAAAAGTACGAGGCGATGTCTTGACCCAAAGCGTCTACGCGTTGACGGGTGCGACCCGTGCCGATGTGGCCGTCGATCTTGCCAATAAGCCGGCAACGGAGTATCCCTCATCGGATCCGGCGCTGCGTCGCCAAATTATCGCTGAAGGACAGAGAAAAAAGGAGATCGAATCGTTCTTCGGGTCGCGGGAGCCATCCGCCGCAAGCCAGCGCTACATAACTGTGGCTCACACCGATGGGACTGTCGAGCGTCTGGATATGGTCCGATATAATGCCACGCACGACCCGGCGGCCTCTCCGTTGCTTCGAGAGAGCGACGTGATCCATGTCCCATTTCGTGATGCTGCCAACGGTTCGATTGGAGTATACGGTGCGGTTCAAGCGCCCGGAGATTTCGAGTATGTGAAGGGCGATTCTGTCTCGTCCGCGATAAAGTACGCCTTCGGTCTATCGCCGAATGCCGATCCTCATCATGTCGAAGTTGGCAGAATGTCCGCTGATGGTGGGGCAGTGCTGGGAACCGTATGCGACCTCGACGCCATCATGGCTCACCGCGAGCCGGATATCGCGCTTGAGCGCAATGATCGGATCATTGTCCGTGCAAAACAAGACACACGCTCCGCCGCTGTAGTGGCGGTCCGTGGCGAGGTCGGGCAACCGGGTACGTACTCGATCGTTGACGGCAAGACAACGTTGACCGAAGTGATCAAGGCAGCAGGGGGGGTCTCCACGACGGGATTTCCAAGCGGAGGCGTTATCCTGCGGCATGGGCATTTCGAAAATATGAGCACGGGCACGCCAGAGGAGATCGCGCAGTCCACTCGCATGGAGAACTTGGGTGTATCCGATACTGGCAATCTTCGCAGGCAGTTCTCGCTTAGGATACCCGCCGTGAACGTAGATATGGAGCGAGCTCTCGTCAAAGGGGAGAAGGACGCTGACGTTGCGATGCAGGATGGCGATGAAATAGTGATACCACAGCGACCTTCGACCGTCTTCGTGTCTGGCTTTGTGAATTACGCCGGCTATGTTCCTTATCAACCAGGTGCAAGGCTGAGTTACTACATCGCCCGCGCCGGCGGATACGCTGCAGGTGCACAATCCGGTAAGACGACCGTCATTAAAATGCGATTGAAGACATGGATGGACCCCAGCGACACAGAGATAGAACCGGGGGACGAGATCTTTGTGCCGAAGGAATCTGATTACTCGGAAGAGTATCAATTGCAGAAACTGACAACGATCGTTGCAATGGTTGGGGCGGCGATCGCCGCGGTTAGCTTGTACGTCAATATTACTCGGAAATAGCACTGAATGCGATTCTGGGCATCGCTGGCATGTGCCGTATTCATGACCGCTTGCTGCGTAGTATCTTCTACTCGCGGCCAGCGTCTTACATCACATCCTCACGCCGGAGTGGAGCAGGTCCCGTTCGATGATGAAGTGTATTCCTTTCTTCGTCATTTGTCGATCCGAGGGATCATTGACGGCTACTCTGAGGCCCAGCTCCCGCTTTCGGAATTTGAGGTTGCGGAGTTTCTTCGATCCGCCGAGGCCGGAATATTGTCCGACGCGGAACGGGTGCTCTGCGCAAAGTATCTCCAAACCTACGGCCACACGCCAACGGAAGCGGTAACCCTCTTCTCCTCTTTGAGTGCGGTGCCGCTCCTCTTTGACGGCATTTTTACGGATAAAGATAAGTACCTTTATCGCTGGAGTGATGACTCCACCAATTCCGATCTCTATGCTCACGGGATCCTGGGGCTGGAGCTGCGCCATGAGACTGAGCCACGTTCTGCCTCCGTTGTACTCGACAACTTCGGTGGTCGCTTTTCCGGGACACTCAGTGGACATGTTGGCTATTTTTTGCAAGCAACGAACGGTGAGAAGTTTGGTGACTCCCTGCTTGCGCTCGAAGATCCGCTCCTTAGCAAGAACCGTAACCTGCAGTATTACTCGCACACGTTTTTCGATTTCACTTCTGCCGAGCTGAGCTACAATTCCGACTGGTTCACCGGCAAGCTCGCGCGCGAGGCCGTCGGAATTGGCGGAGGCTATCAGAATGACAATATCCTGCTCTCGCCGAATGTACCCTACTTCGACTTTTTGAGTCTGGCCGCGCACGTGCAATCGGTGCGGTATCAGGCGATCTTCGCATCGCTGCTCGACGATAGAGTTGCCGGCGGCGCAGGTGCGGATATTCCTCCAAAATTTCTGACACTGCACGATCTCACATTCTCCGTCGGAAGGGACTTCGAGTTTGGCTTCACGGATATGGTGATCTACTCCAAGCGATATGATCTCGCCTATCTCAATCCATTCTCTTTCTTGAAATCCGTGGAGCACGCGTTGAATGACAGGGACAATGGGCTGCTCGGTGCGCACACACGTTGGCGCATCGCTCCCGGACTTGAGGTGCGAGCGCAGGCATTGGTTGATGACATCCTAGCCAGCAAGATCGGGACTGGGTGGTGGTCGAATAAATTCGCGTGGCAGGTGGGTGGAATGTGGGCCGGAGCCTTTGGGCAACCGAACCTCGACCTCTCGGCGGAGTGGATCCGGGTCGAGCCGTACACCTATTCCCATTTCGCTCCTGACAACCGATTCTCGACATCCCAAACGCTCCTTGGAGCGCAGATCGGCCCGAACGCCATGAGCTACTGGACGATGATTCGTTGGCGGCCTTCGGCGAAATGGCTCTTCTCGCTTGAGGGACAGATGATCGAGCGAGGGGAGAATGTCTATGACTCTTCTGGCACGCTTCTCTACAATGCTGGTGCCGATTACACGCTTAGCATTACAAAAGAGTCGAATGAGTCTCAAACGAACATCCTGAATGGCCGACGCGTGAATATCCTTACCTTGACGGCGAATGTGGAATTCGAACCGTGGCGCGGTCTGGTTGTCTTTGCGCGCGGAACAAAGAAGAGTGTCAATTACTTAGAGCAAGCTCTTCAGACCCCCGGGGTGACCCTTTCCGGTGTAAGTTACGCACCACGGGAAACGCCGCAAACATTGATCGCTGTCGGCGCACGGGCGCTGTTCTAAACAAGGCCTACTGCAATACCTGATTACATGACTTCAACGGAGCAAGAACTTAACGCTTCCAACAACGGCCATACGGAGGCTGCCCTCACACCTGCTCGAAGGGCGTGGGTGGAGAATATCACGATCGTCACGCGCCACAAAGCGCTGATCCTCATCGTTACCGCAGTCGTGACGATCGCCACGGGCATATACGCCTTCACGCAAATGCCCAACTATTACAAAGCAAAAGCGGTGATCCTGCCAGCCCGTAAGGCAGGCGGAGTGCTGGATAATATTAGCTCTGGCATCGCCAGCAGCTTGAAGGATATTGGGCTTTCGAAGCTCCACGGTGGTGCGGAGGAAGGCTACAGCCCGCTGACACTGTTGACGAGTCGAGATGTGATGGAGAAACTCATCAGGCAGTTTGACTTCATTCGCATCTATAAGGATTCTACGATGGCGCAGGCCCTCGAAGACTTCTCGCAGAACTTGGATGGCGAGGTAGGTGAAGAAGGCAATTTCATCATCGCCTTCGAGGACACCGATCCCAAACGTGCCGCCGCAGTTGCCAACGCGGCGATTGGCGCGATCAACGAGGTCAACAGCCGCATGGCGAAGGAAGAAGCGGTTCACAACCTCACCTATGCCGAGCAGCGATACAAACAGAACGTGGCCGATCTTGACACGGCAGAGGTTGCCCTGACAGCCTTCCAGCGTAAGTATGGAGTCTTCTCGCTACCCGATCAGGCAAAGGCGGAAGTTACCGCGATTGCCGAATTGGAGCAGCAGAAGGTCATCGCCCAGATCCAACTTCGAAACGCCGAGCAGATGTTTGGCTCGAACTCCGGCGAGGTAGCAACTTACAAGAGCACCATCGAGCAGATCACCTCGAAACTCGGAGAGATGCAGGCCGGCCTGGACTCCAAAGTGAATTCCTTTGTCCCGACCAACATCATGCCGGATGTGGCAATCCAATACCTGCGTCTAATGCGCGAAGTCGAAATCCAAAGCAAGCTGAAGGCATTCCTATTGCCTTCCTACGAGCAATCCAAGCTCGACGAAAATCGGAATTTGTATGGCTTTGTTACGCTCGATAGCGCAGCGGTCCCTGCCAAAAAGGCTGGCCCAAAGAGATCGATGCTGTTGTTGGGGGCGATTTTGGGGAGTGGACTCATCACAGCGATTGTGGTGCTCGTTGTTACCAACCTGAAACGGGTCCGGACGAATTTCGTGCGGGATCGAAATCGGATTGGGCTGTAGCTAAAGGAGCACAGAGGAAGATGCGAAGAAGTTCTTCTTACCTACTGCCCGACTTTTCAGGAGGCGCAGCGCTCATGCGCCTCACCCTTCGAGAGCAGGTGTTGCTTGGGTTGGGAGTCGTTCTCGTTCTAATAACAGGATTTGTCACGGCACAGAGCTTCCTTGTGTCCGCTGCTTTACTTGCGCTGTTCGCGGTCGTTGTCGTTGTTGGAAATCCAATTGCTGCCATCCTCTCATTCATCGGAGTGAGCGTCTTCCTTTCCATCCGCTCGAAGCCGACCACGACCGAGGCCGGGGGCGCAATTGACGCAATTCTCGGGCTGCTCTTGATCTCAATATGTGCGTATTGGGTAATCAAATTTCGTTTGATAGAACGGCGGACTTTGAATTTCTCTCTAGCACAACTTCTACTTGCGATGTTCCTCCTCTGGGGGATACTCGTGACAGTTTTTGCGGTAGGCGCAAATGAAGCAGACTCCACAACGGGCGTGCGCGAACTGTTGAATCTCTCACCCTTATTCATTCTCCCGATTCTGTACGAACGCTTTGTCGAGACGGATTCACGTGCGGAGCATTTGATATTCGCTGCGATAGTGTGCTCTGGTCTGGTGGTACTGGTTGCAAACATTCTCATGCTGAAGAACCACATTGCGGCAGCGTATTATCTTTTTGAGACGGGTCGAGGAAATTTGGATATTCCGCTAGCCCCTTTCATGATTCTCATTGCGGCGTCCTATTTGATGTACGAAACACGTGCTTGGAAGGCAGCATTTGCTATTGTATTTCTTCTCGTAGAGAGTGTCGGTGTCGTGGCTTCGGTCTCCCGCAATATGTACATTGCTACCCCAATTGTAATCGCGGTAGTGCTACTGCTTGGTACCCCCAGAGAGCGGATGCGAGGTATGAAGAGACTTCTGGTCGCCGGGGCGGTCGGTCTTCTTGTGGCGGTACCAGTCTATCTGAGATCCCGGTTAGTTCGTCTGCTGATAGCGAATTATACAAGGAGCTTTGTCAGTGCGCAGAAGGCTAGTACGGATCTCTCACTCCTGAATCGATTTGCCGAGTGGAAGGGTGAGTGGCTTGGTATCCAGGATTCTCCCATTATCGGGCACGGGTTTGGCTCACAGTTCCGATTTTTCGACATAATCCAGCACCACCATCACTGGAGCCCATTCAGTCATAGTAGCTACCTATATATTGTTTACAAGACTGGCTTTCCGGGTGGGCTACTCTTCTTTGCAGCCTTTGCATTGTTTATGATTAAGGGCTATCGGTTGGCCCGTTCGCGGTCTCTCGCTCCACGCACCTTAATTACGATACGGGCGGGATTTGGGTTTATGATCATTATTCTTTTCTGCGCTTATCTTGGCCCGGTCTTCGACACAAAGACTGATATGGTGTGGCTTGGGTTGGTCTGGGGATATTTCCTTGCCGTTGAGCGGAGCGAACGTCTTTCCAAATCTTCGTCCGTGAGTCCTCATCAATCGATAGAAATTGCGACTGCATGAGCAGTGAAAGAACCAACGATTTGGGTCCCAGCGGCCGCTCTCTCCTCAGTACTTCCCCCCCCGATGGGGAGGCAAGTCCAGATGTGTCGGGTTGCGGGGCCGATATTAGGCTTCGAACATCAGCGGTCTTTGCCATCTACTCACTCTACACCGTCTTAGCTTATTTGCCTGTTCTCTTAGGCAGGCGCTTCTTTTGGGAGGACTTCTTCATATTCGAGTATCCAGTCCGAGAGTACAATTTCTACATGCTTGGATTGAAGCATTCTCTTCCTTTCTGGAACCCATTCGCATGGGCTTGGCAACCCTTTCTCGCCGATTCTCAAAGTGGATTCTGGTATCCAACGAATCTGCTTCAGATCCTACTTACCCGAATCATGATGCCTGGTGCGGCCCATCTGCCTGTGATTGTTCCAGAGTTAATGACACTTCTGCACTTGCCATTGGCGGCAATAGGGCTTTTTTGCTTGCTGAAGAGAGAGTTCGGAATTCGAGATTGCGTTGCACTCATTACAGGATTCACATTCGGATTTGGAGCGAAGATGATTGCCGAGCAGAATCATGGCATGTTCATCATGCAGTTGTCTCTTCTTCCGTGGGAGACTCTATTCTTGTTGCGTGCATGGCATTCATGGAGATCTGCGCTCGGTCTAGGAATTGTATTTGGGATAAGCTTCCTTGTTGGTCATCAACAGCTATTCCTTTTCATCGCCCTCTTTCTCGGGGCATTTACATTCGCTGAGTTTTTCCGAAGATGGCTCAAACAATCAGGATGGCGCACCTGCATTGAGCCTCTGCTCAATTTCGGGTTGGCAATGATTGTTACTGCTGGAGTTGCTAGTATTCAGCTTCTTCCCTTACTAGAGTTAACCAATCTAACGCCGCGAAGCCACATGAGCTACCTTTCTGCTTCGCAGGGTAGCCTTCATCCCTTTCGATTTCTTAGTTTTGTGGTCCCGAAGATTTACGGTGAGTTTCCGGGATTCCTACTTCCCGCTGGAGTTAACCCCGGGAACGAGATGTGGTATTGGGAAGGGGCGTTCTATTGGGGAGTCCTTGCCGAGATCCTCGCTGTTTTTGGCATCGCTCGGTTATGGAAGCGGCGCGGTGGGGATGATCCTCGCTCTCGGCATTTGACGTTTTTCGTCGTCTTTTCCCTCTTTGCTCTTATGTATGGCATGGGCACCTATGCTGGCGTGCAGTGGGTGTTCTGGAAATGCATTCCTATATTTGACCATATTCGCATGCCAAACCGGATGGTTTGTTTTGTGTGGTTCATAGGAACGATGGCCACGGCGTTCGGTATCGAGGAGTTACTTCGTTCGCCGAAGTTGGAAGGTAAATACGCCAGGATTCTCATCACACTCGCGTCAGTCTTCTTCATCCTGAATCTGTTAGCTGTTGCGGGCGCGTTCAGTTTCTTAATAAAGCCCCACCTCTATCAACAGGACCCGATGGTGATGCTTCATTCACTCGTCGCCTCTTTCTTCGCCCTGATATTTATCGTGTCGCTGAAGAACAAGTGGATCTCACCCCGCTGGATACTTCCATGCCTTGCCACAATCATTATTCTTGACATCGCCTACGTTGATTGGACGTGGCACCGGAACACGCTCAACCGCGAAACGTTGGTCGATCGAGACTCCCGAAACTCTCAAATCGTGCAATTCAGGAATAAACATGCAGCGGATCATTCCAAGCTATTATGGATGCAGACAGACTCCCAGCGGAGGCAGAACCTCAATCTGGGTTGCTTTCTTCGACTCCCGATCGAGTTCTCGGACGACTCGGTAGGGCTGATGGTTGACAATCCCATGCGACTGTCCAATTCGCTTCCGCCAATTCGAGACAGCGTGAAGCGCATGGAAATTATGGGAGTCTCCACTGTCGTCACTTTAAACGGGCGCTCACTGGACCTCCCGCACGCCCTGCCCTTTACAAAGCTATATCATTCGTGGAAGGCGACACAGTCCAGAGAACAAGAGGCGATGCTCTTTGCGGATTCCAACCTAAATGTTGAAACGACATTGCTGGTTCGAGGAGTTGCTTCTACCCTGAATGACACTTCATCGCTGAACGATAGCGTGTCACTGGTTAACTATTCGGAGAATGAGTTGAAGTTCTATGCATCTTCCTCCTCTGCGACAATGTTGTTTGTGAATGATCTGTACTACCCTGCCTGGAAGGCCACAGTGGATGGGAAAGAGACGGAGATAGTAAGGGCCTTCTCATGCTTGCGCGCGATTCCGCTACGCGCCGGTAGCCATAATGTCATACTTGAATACCGAAGCGCTGCCTTCGAATCAGGTTGGAAGATCACGATTGGAACGCTGATTCTGTCATTAGGCGCGCTTATCCTAGGATCAACGAGCGCGAAGGGGATGGCCTCGCGGCGGAATAATTCGATCTGAGGATGGACTCCGAGGCAATACCCACGACCGTTCGCCCCCTTGGCTCCCGCATCCTGCGCGGGGCCTTGAGCGGATTTGTGCTCAGTTTGCTGGCGAATGCGTTCTTGTTCGCAAGCAATGTGCTGATTATTCCGCGCGTGATTTCGGTGCGAGACTACGCCGACTTCACCGTTTCTCTTACCTTCGTCGCACTCTCTGCCCTGGTTGCCGATCTGGGGATGCTGCACATGCACACGCGCATGTTTGCCGAGGCGGAAGAGGACGCCGGTGCGGGTAGAGAAGATCGCCGAGGACGCCTCTTCGGCAGTATTGTGGCACTCCGTGTTTTGCTTGCTCTCCTTGTCTGCGCGCTTGTCCTGGTTATTGCTCCACTCTTTTATCCGCAGTCAATGGTGCATAATATGACCATCCTGCTTATCATTCTCTTCATCTCTTCACGGCTATTGATCGTGCGGGCGGCGGGGGAGTCGCTCCTTCGCGGGCGAGGGAAGTATTACATCTCATCGCTCTTTGTGTTGCTCGATGCGGTAGTCTTTTTGATCTTGCTGCTCTTGCCGGTCCATCATTCGCTGGAGTACGTTCTTTGGTCATATGCGCTTTGTTATCTTCCAGGGTTCTGCCTTCTAGCTGGATATATTGTCCGCTGGATGCGGCGAGAGCGGATTCGCCTTTCAGTCGATCTCAAACTGATTCGATCGATGTTCCGAATGGCGCTGCCCTTGAGTTTGGGAACGGCATTCTTTACAATTTACAATGAGGGCGATAAGCTGTTGCTCGACAAACTGAGCACGCCCTTAGAGGTTTCGAGCTTCGGAGCGATTATCCGCATCAGCATGGGATTCGCTCTCTTACCATTCGTGCTTGGCAGTGTCGTTGCGCCGGAGCTGACTCGTTTGCTCGTCCGTAAGGACTATCCGAGGTCGAAGCAATTAGTGGATCTTTCAAGCCGGGTGCTGCTGGTGTTCGCGGGTGGGATAGCCCTCTTGCTGACAGGATGTTCCGATACACTCGTTACGCTTCTCTTGGGTAAGAGCTATGCCGCCAGCGGGCCGGCGCTGATGTGGAGCGGCTGGCTTTTGGTACCGTTCTTCTTTTCGAGTTTCCTGGCGGAGATGACGATTGCCGCAGGTCGCTTTTGGCTGACACTCGCGTACACGGCAGTGATAATGGTTGTCGCGATAGCAACCGATCTTTTGTTGCTATCGCATTACGGAGCAGTCGGGGCAGCGGTCGCGCGAACGATTGCAGTCCTGATCGGGGGGATTGTTCTTGTCTATTTCGAGCGACATGACCCGTTCCTCGAAACGAGGCAGCTATACCGGTCGCTAATGAAGATCGTAGGTTCGATTGGGCTTGGGGTGCTGGCTCTTGCCGCGCTTGCTTCCGTTCATCTGGGTCTGTGGGCCAGTGTGGCCGGGACGTTAGTGTGCTACATCCTAGCTATTCATTTCACGCATGCAATGACGTTCCAGGAGATTCTTGCCCTGCTAAATAGGATCAAGCGGGGTGGTGGTGAGGCTTCCGTGCTATAGCCGGAGTGCGAACAGATTGTGGGTAGGGTCTTTGGACAAAGGAACAAACGAGCCTCGGATTTCGTAAGGCCACCGCGAATAATTTGGTGACCCCTCCATGATGAGCACACAACTGGCCGTTCGTGCCTTCCGTGACAAATACCTCTGGGCCGTCCTCGCGATCTCCGCGGTGATGCTTGCCCTTGTGCTTGTCGAGCCGTTCGGTGCCGATAATGCGGTGCTGCACTCCATGGCGCTGGACTGGGTTAAACAGGGCAAGATCCCCTACATCGGGAGCTGGGACAACAACTTTCCGGGGATCGTGTATGTGCATTCGCTCTCCATAATTCTTTTTGGTCCAACGGACTTCGGCTATCGGCTGTTCGATCTCTGCATTCAACTGTTCTTCGCAGGGTTTCTCTATCAGTTTCTGCTTCGATGGCTGAAGCCTCACACAGCAGCACTCGCGGCAGTGATCTATATAGCTTACTATGTAAGTGCCAGCGTTGATCTCTACGGAAAGCAGGACGATTATGGCATGATGGCGATCCTCGTCGGAGTATCCATGATACTGCCGCGTGCAATTGGTACTCAGAAGAAGTGGATCGGGTTAGTTGTCGGTGCTGCAGTCTGCGGTATTTCGCTGCTGATGCGACCAACATTCCTACTGTTCATTGGGCTCATATGTCTCGCCATGTTCTTAGGAAGTGATCGCCGTTTCGCCTGGAGCGGTCTGCTACCGGCGATCACAATCTTCCTTTCGAGTTTACTTCCGGTTGGTTGCGTCTTGCTATACTATAGCTCGATCCCAAGTGGATTGATGACGATTTACAACTCCACGATTCGGTTCAATCTCGATGTCTATGCAAGCTTAGGGACGACTTCTAAATTTTGGTGGGAGTTGCTCCGAACAGGGCTGATGATCCCGCTGACCGTGTACGCACTTTCCCGCGCAGAAGGGACGCTTTCCTCCGTCGTTCGCACGCCGGAGTTGCGGGAGAGAGTACTTTACGCGGCGTTTGTGTTTTCTGCGGTTGGTGTTGTGGTGCTGATGGGAAAGTACTACCGCTACCATCTTGCGCCGTTCTTTCTGCTGCTTTCACCGCTTGCAGCCGTCGGGCTCGAACAGGCGATTACGTTTGCTGCCACTGACCTGCGTCGCCATTTCGCACTCCTGGCTGGCGTCTTCTTTTGCAGCTTCATTGGATACAACCCCACTGCGCCACTCGCCTTTAGTCTTGGGGTAATGACGAAAACTGACCCATTTGCGCGGGCCGATGTGGCGCGTCGACCGGACCCGAAGTTTGGTGCGATAACCGAAAAGGAGCTGTTAGATTACCTACGATTACCCAACAACCGAGAAGGAGCTATAGAGGTCTGCTCCTTTGCTCCATTCCTACGCTACCATCTACAGCGTGAACCCGCTGGCCCGTATATTACCTTCCATGCCTTGGCCTTCAGAACGGACGGGACACGAATGGGCGCTCCGCACTATATGCCGTATCAACTCCAATGGCAGAAGGACTACATGGATTCGTTGGTTCGTGTTCGACCTCACTTCATGATCCTCGCCCGAAAGATGCCATTCTGGTATATACAGGATGTCTACGATGATTGTCTTCGCTACCTACCTGGCTTCGACAGCCTATTGAGCACGTCGTATCGTTACGACACGAGCTTCGGCGGTTTCCAGCTTTATCGCAGAGTCACGAATTGAAGATCCTCCAGCTCACCCCCCGAATGCCGTATCCGCTCACCGATGGTGGGGCGATCGGCATCTACAATATTACGAAATCACTGGCTAAGCGGGGGCATGAGATCACGCTCGTGACGTATCCGCTCGATACGGACGCAGAGACACAATTAGCGATCCGCGAGCTTTCGCAATTTGCAAAAGTAGTCACTACCTCAAAGCCATTGCCACCTCGTTGGAGGGTATTGCTTAGTACGCTCTTCCGTGGAGCTTATCCGATCGAGCGGAGGATAACGCCTGAAATGTTTGAGCTACTCGATCGAACGGTTCGCGCCGAACAATTCGATCTCGTTCATGTCGATCACGCTCACATGGGGAGGTATGGGCTCTGGTTAATAGAGAAGTTTGGACTACCCATTGTTTTGCGCGAACACAATTTCGAGGCTCAGATCTATCAGCGCTTTGCCGAGACCGAATCGAATCCGCTGAAAAAATTTCTGGCGCGCATCCATGGCGCCCGACTCCGAGAAGAAGAGATCAGCTTTTTGAAAGCATTTGACGCGATCGCACCAATTAGCGATGAGGATCTACGTCTGATGCGCGAGGTTGCTCCCAATGCGAGGTACCGAGTAATTCCGGCTGGGGTCGATACTGATTACTTTCAACCCTCTGTTTTTGAGGTAGTACCTGAGACGATACTATCGGTGGGCTCTTTTGCGTGGGATCCGAATTTCGATGCGATGAAGTATTTCCTTCGAGAGGTGTTTCCGCTCGTGCTTGCCAAGCGGCCTAACGCCCGTCTGCAGATTATTGGCGCATGCGGCGAGAGAATCCTCCCGTTCGCTGCTCCGTTTGGCAAATCTGTGCAGGTTTTGGGACTTGTGCCGGATATCCGTGACTATTTATCCCGCTCTGCCGTTCTCGTGGTGCCGCTAAGAATCGGGGGGGGAATGAGACTAAAACTCCTCGAATTCTTTGCAGCAGGAAAAGCAGTGGTATCCACTTCAATTGGTGCCGAGGGCAATTTGGCGGCCGACGGTGTTCATCTACTGATCCGTAACGGGAAAGATGCCTTCGCGGCGGGGATCCTCGAACTACTCAAGAACCCAGACTTGAGAGCTTCGCTCGGAAAAAGCGCCCGCGACTTGGTGACCACAGAGTACAGCTGGGATCGCATAGCGTCTGAGTTCGAGTCACTCTACGAAGAGGTAACTGCCAGCCGCGTGTAGACCCCAGGAACCGCGGCATCTTTTCCTGCGGCACCAGCTATCTCTATGATCTATATTTCCGTGATCTGTTTTGCGCTGTTACTCTACTCCTATGTAGGGTTTCCGCTGTTGGTCTGGGCGCTCTCCGTGCTCCGGCCCAAAAAGTGGCTACGCGACGAAACCCTGCGGCCGAGCGTTTCGATCATCCTCCCGGCATTCAATGAGGCGTTGGTGTTGCGGCGTTGTTTGAACTCCCTCCTCGCCTTGGAGTATCCAGTTGACAGGATCGAGATCCTGTGCGGGTCGGATGGCTCAACGGATTTAACAAACTCGATTCTTAAGCAGTACTCCGAGGAGCATCCGACGCTCCGAGCCCTGTACTTTCCAAGACAACGAGGAAAGATGTTGGTGCTGAACGATCTAGTGTTCCAGGCGAAGAATGACATCCTGCTCTTTGTTGATGCCGATGTTACGCTGCAGAAAGATGCACTATTGCGTCACGTGGCGCACTACGCGGACGCGGATGTCGGCGGGGTTGCCGGTTGCCTGGCCTTCGTCGGACCTAAGCAAGATGGGGTGTTCGATTCCGAGTCGGCTTATTGGTCTGTTGAGAGTGCACTGCGGAAAAATGAGGGGCTCATCGGTTCGACGCTGGGACTTTATGGAGGCAACTATTCGATTCGGAGAGAATTGTGGCAGCCGCTTCCTAATGCCCGAGTCTATGATGACTTTTATGCAGTGCTTCACCTCCTGACCATCGGTCGCAGGATACTCTACGAGCCAAAGGCTGTTGCAGTCGAGCTATATGGTCGCAGTTTCCGAGATGAATTTAATCGGAAACGCCGAAACGCGTCCCAATCACTCTACACGCTACGATTTTTCCCATCGTTGCTCTACAGACGACACTCAGCGTGGATGCTCTGGCCCCACAAGTTACTTCGGTGGTTCTCGGGTTACCTGCTGCTGGTATTGTTGATTGGGACGATCACATCCTTTCTCGCTGGTGCGGAGTGGTTATCACCCGTGGTCGTGATTGAAGGGGTATTTGCATTCCTCGCACTTCTCGGGTGGGTAGCTAAGCAGATGGATCGCTCCGTGCCGATCGTGAGTCAACTCTTCTGGCTTCTCAATATTTTCCGTGCGGGGATGACCGGTGTGCTGGATTTCCTTATCGCGAGCCCTGATCTCAAGTGGTCGCAGACGACACGCGTTGCCGACCCAACGACACCACGTCCGGTATCGCAGGAGGTAGGAAAATCATGAGCCAGCGAAAAGAAATATTTTTGCTGTTACTCGGCGATTTCATTGCGTTGAATTGCGCGTGGTTTGCATTTTACTGGCTGCGGTTTGATTCGGGCTGGTCCATTTTCAAGCATCCCGCTCCAACAGATATTTCTCCAGCGCTCCTTCCCATCACCTCCCTGGAGATCTATCTCTTTTGGATGGTGATGTTCATCTTTTTTGGACTCTATCGGCCTTGGTACGTGCGCCCGACTTTCGACGAGGTCATCACCTTGCTGAAGACCCTTGGCGTAGGTACTGTTATTTTGGCGCTCGTGATATGGTGGGATTCCGGCGATACTGCGAACATCCCGTCCAACGATCCCCGCTTACTCGGAGTAAGCTATTGGTTCATTACCGCGATATGTTGCGTTGCTGTTCGGCTCTTGATCCGCTACACGCAGAGGAGGCTTCTTATTTCTGGTGTTGGGACAAGGCCCTCCATCATCATCGGCGAGGTAGAGAAAGTTCGAGAGCTTGCCGAGCGCGTAATTCATTTTCCGCAGCTTGGCTACGACATTATAGGATACTTAGCTCCTCAAGGACCGGTCGCGGATCATTCTTCCGGTCCGCTGAACGAGAAGCTAACTATTACGGGCCTCGAACGAAAGGGGAAGAGCGCGGCCGCAAAGGAGATCCCCCGTCTAGGCTCGTCGGATGATTTGGAAGCAGTGATCGCCGCGCATGGCGCAAAGGAAGTCTTGATCGCGCTTGGTTCAGGCGAACATGAGAAGATCATCGAGGTGCTTTCTCGTGCCTCGCGCTCGAACGTGGGACTGAAGATCGTCCCTGATCTTTACGACATCGTGTCTGGCCAAGCGCGAACTCGAGAGATCTACGGATTCCCGCTTATCGACATCAACCCGATCCTCATGCGTCCGTGGGAATTGGCTGCGAAACGGATGCTGGACGTTAGCGTGAGCGCCCTCGTGCTCGCACTCGGATCTCCCATTTGGGCGCTGACGGCACTCGCGGTGAAGGCTTCCTCAAAAGGGCCGATGGTGTACTCTCAGGAGCGGATCGGCAAAGATAGCAAGCCCTTCAAGATCTACAAATTCCGTTCGATGTACACCGACGCGGAGCGAAGTGGACCGCAATGGGCCTCGAAGAATGATCCGCGGGTTACTCCACTCGGTAGATTCCTTCGCAAATCCCACTTGGATGAGGTGCCTCAAATGTGGAATGTGCTGAAGGGGGATATGTCACTCGTCGGGCCGCGCCCGGAGCGTGAGTTCTTTGTGAACCAACTCATCCGCGACATTCCCTACTACAATCGGCGGCACAAGGTGCGGCCCGGAGTTACGGGGCTGTACCAGACGGTCGTTCACAAGTATGACGAGAACCTGGATGACGTACGACAGAAGGTCAAGTACGACTTAATGTATATCGAATCTATGTCGTTTCGTTTGGATCTGAAGATTTTGTTCCATACGGCCTACATCATGCTTCGCGGAAGAGGCCAGGCATGATCCATCAACCATGACACAGAGGCGGGAGCTATTCTACCTGGTCATCGGCGATTTTTTCGCGCTCAACTTAGCGTGGGTGTTCTTCTTTTTCCTCCGGGTGGATTCAGGGGTCTTCGTCCTGCGCCAAGGAGTCCATCCGAATGTCTCTGCCGAAGCGCTGCCGGAGTCCGCGCTGCTACTCTACATGTTCTGGATGGTCTTCTTCGTGTTCTTTGGGCTGTACCGTCCCTGGTATGTTCGAGCACCCTTCGATGAGATCATTACAATATTAAAGACGCTGGGTGTGGGTACGATCCTGTTATCTGTGCTGATGTGGTGGGATCCCTCGAACACGCTAAGTACCAGTGCCAACGATCCTCGAGTACTCGGGCTAACCTATTGGTTGATAACCGCGGCCTTGTGCGTAAGTGTCCGTTCACTTATCCGATATGTTCAGCGTCGCTTGTTGGAGTCTGGTGTAGGAACCAGGCGGTCGATCATTATTGGTGACATCGAGAAATCGCGTGATCTTGCGGCGAGAGTGGCCCATTATCCGCGCCTTGGGTATGATGTTATTGGGTTTGTAAGCCCTATCGCCTATCAGACTGATGACAATTCGCCAGTCAGATTCAGCGTGGAGCAGCGGTCGGGCAGGGGACTGAAGCATCGTACCCCGAAAGAAGTCCCACTTCTGGGACGGACCGAAGATCTGGAAACGGTCATAGATCAGTTCGGGGTCAAAGAGGTCCTGATCGCGCTTGGCTCGGACGAACACGATAAGTTGATCGACGTGATCGCTCGCGCTTCGAAGTCGAACGCCGGTTTAAAGATCGTCCCGGATCTGTATGACATTGTCTCGGGTCAGGCTCGTGCAAAGGAGATCTATGGGTTTCCGCTTATCGACATCAATCCCGTGCTACTCAAGCCCTGGGAAGAGGCTGCAAAGCGAACGATGGATGTTGTGATAAGCCTCATCATGATCATTCTTGGTAGCCCAGTTTGGATCGCCACTGCGATCGCGATCGGAGTGACCTCCAAAGGTAGCTTGATCTACTCCCAGGAAAGGGTCGGACGCGAGGGCAAGTTTTTCAGAATATACAAATTCCGGTCGATGTACGTGAATTCCGAGGAAGGCGGACCTCAGTGGGCCTCCAAGAATGACCCGCGGGTGACCCCGATCGGCAGATTTCTGCGAAAATCCCATTTGGACGAAGTTCCGCAGTTGTGGAATGTCCTGAAGGGGGATATGTCCCTTGTCGGTCCGAGGCCTGAACGCGAGTTCTTCGTTAAGCAACTTATTCGGGAAATTCCGTACTATAATCGCCGTCACAGGGTTCGTCCGGGCGTGACTGGACTCTACCAGGCCATGATCGACAAGTACGACGAGAACATCGACGACGTTAAGCAGCGCGTCAAGTATGACCTGATGTACATCGAGTCGATGTCGTTTCGTTTGGATGTGAAGATTCTGTTCAGGACGGCGGCAATGATGATGCGCGGCAAGGGGCAAGCGTAGAGGTCGAATTTTGAATTTTAGGCACAATAAGACAAGAGAGGAATTCAAGTGAGTGTAGCAGGCAGCATTCCAGCGATCCAGATGGTAGATGTCATCGGTCAATATCATCGGTATCAGGATGAAATTGACAACGCCATTCTTGAGGTGGTCCGCAGCGGCAAGTACATAAACGGCCCATACGTTCAGCGCTTCGAACGCGCTATGGAGAGCTACCTCGGAGTAAAACATGCGATCGCATGTGCCTCCGGGACCGATGCACTTCAGATCGCCATGATGGCCATGGACCTGCAGCCTGGAGATGAGATCATCACGACGCCCTTCACCTTCGCCGCGACGACGGAGACGATCGTGCTGCTTGGCGGGGTGCCCGTCTACGTGGACATTGATCCGCAGACGTTCAATATTGATGTCGAACGCATCGAAGAGAAGATCACTCCGCGTACGAGGGCCATCCTACCGGTGCATCTCTTTGGCCAGCCAGCGAACATGACACGCATTCGCGAGATCGCCGACAAACATCACCTGCTGGTCATTGAGGATGCAGCCCAGGCTGTTGGTGCCAAATGGAATGGAGCAATGGTATGCGGGATTGGCGACATGGCGACGATCTCGTTCTATCCATCCAAGAATCTTGGGGCATTCGGGGACGCGGGTATGATCACGACAAACGACGACGCACTTGCCGCTGCGCTGCGCACCATCTGCAATCATGGCTCTGACAGGGCCTACTACCACGACCGTCTTGGGGTGAATTCACGGCTTGATGCCATCCAGGCCACGATCCTGAATGTCAAATTGCAATATTTGAACGAGTGGAATGCCACGCGTTCTGCGATGGCTGCGCTATACTCGAACCATTTTGCTGGGTATGGAGACCAGATCATGGTGCCTGTCGTTGCGGAAGGTGCCACACCTATTTGGCACCAGTATTCGATCATCCTGAAGGACGGTCGCGAAAAAGCGATGGAGCATTTGAAGGCTGCGGGTGTTCCTTTCAACATCTATTATCCTGTTCCGCTGCATCTCCAAAAGGCGTATGTCGCTGGTAAGCTGGGGGACTTCCCGCTAACGGAATTCGCTGCAGCCCACATCCTTTCGCTCCCCATGCATTCCGAGCTAACGCCGGAGCAGGTTGAGTATATTGCGGGTCAGGTAATCACAGCAATCGGTAAATAACCACTCTATCACGTATGGCGCGGGCACTTCTCATCGTTCCAACTTACAACGAGCGCGATAACATCGTGCGGATCATCCACCAGATCCTCGCTGAGCAGCCGAACTGCCCTGGCGTCGAGCTCAACGTTCTCGTGGTGGATGACAATTCGCCCGATGGGACATCCGATGTTGTCCGCGAATTGCAGAGCTCCGAGGATCCAACGGAAGCCCACATCCATCTGCTCTCGCGCCCTGGCAAGATGGGCCTTGGCACAGCATACGTTGCAGGTTTCCGCTATGGTCTGGAGCATAGGTACGACTACATCTTTGAAATGGATGCGGATTTTTCGCATGATCCCAAAGAGATACCGAGCTTCCTGCGAGAGATCGTACACTATGATCTCGTTATTGGCTCGCGCTACATTCCCGGCTCACACATTGATAATTGGCCGAAGAGCAGGCTCATGCTCTCCTACAATGCAAACCTCTACGCGCGCCTTATCACTGGCATCCCTGTCAAAGATGCCACCGGCGGATTCAAGTGCTTCCGACGCGAAGTGCTGCAGGCCATAGATCTTTCGGACATTCGCTCGAACGGATATGCATTTCAGATCGAGATGAATTTCCGCTCGTGGCGCAAGGGATTTCGGATCAAGGAGATACCGATCACGTTTGCGGACCGCCATGCAGGCACGAGCAAGATGAGCAAAGCGATCGTCCGAGAAGCGGTCGGGATGGTGTGGAAGCTGAAGGCCCGCGCCGTAATGGGCGAGCTGTAATACGTCGAGAGTTCGATGGATATTTCAATCGTCATTGTCAGCTATAACGTCAAGGAGTTTCTCCGTGGCGCGATCCTGAGCGTCCAGCGCTCACTGGAGGCTGGCGGGTTGACGGGCGAGATACTGGTTGTGGATAATGACTCCGCCGATGGTAGTGCGGCGATGGTTCAAGTCGAATTTCCCAACGTGCGGATACACGCGTTGAAGGAAAATCTCGGCTTTGGACGGGCTAATAACCTCGCGATGCGGGAAGCAACGGGAGACTATCTTCTGCTGCTGAATCCTGATACTATCGTTGGTGAGGACACCCTTCGCACAATGTTCGACTTCATGCGGGAACATCCAGAAGCGGGGCTCGCAGGCTGCAAGCTTTTGAACGGTGATGGTTCCTTTCAGATCAGTTGCCGACGTGGATTTCCCTCACCTTGGGCAAGTTTCTCAAAGTTGTTTGGCCTTTCGCGACTTTTTCCGAAATCCCCACTCTTCGCTCAGTATAATCTTACCCATCTCCCCGTAGACCAGACATACGAAATTGATGCGCTCAGTGGTGCCTTCATGTTGCTCTCTCGACAGGCATACAAGGCTACGAACGGTTTCGACGAAGATTACTTCATGTACGGGGAGGACTTGGATCTCTGCTTCCGAACCAAGAAGGCAGGCTTCAAAGTTTTCTATGTGCCCACGACGGCGACCATTCACTTCCAGGGTGAGTCAACCAAGCGCAGCGCGATAAACGAGATCAACGTCTTCTACGAGGCGATGCACATCTTTGTAAAGAAGAGCTATCGCTCGTCACGGATCTTTAGCGCACTGCTTCGCCTGGGTATCTTCCTGCGGACGGTGATCGCTCTGCTCAAGAAATATCGGGCGGTGATCGGGTTAGTCATATTGGACTACCTCACCGTCGCTGCAGGCGTACTCCTTGGCTCCCGGCTACTGCTCGACAAATGGTTTGGTCTTCCCAGCGAGGACTATCCCTTCGCGATAATTCTCCCGCCAGTTATTGTGGTTTGCCTTTTGGCTATCCTTAAATCCTATTCTGGCAATGAACGGCGAAGCCCAAGGCAGATCGTTATCGCAATGCCCGCGATCCTTATCGGCCTTTCTTCGCTTACCTATTTCTTCAAGGAATTTCCTGCAAGTCGCGCGGTTGTCATGGTGGTGACTGCTGTGACTGGCGCTCTATTGCTGCTCAATCGGCTTGCGCTGGGAATCGCCGACCGCATTCGGTGGGGAGGGGACAACACGGCCAGCCCATCGCTCAGACCAACACTCATCGTTGGTACGACTTCGGAGGCCTTGCGAATCGCAGAATTGCTTCGCCGCACACAATTCCTTCGTCGGTATGAAGTAGTCGGGTTCATCGATAGTTCACTTTCCAGGCTTGGCGAAGAACCCATTGGAGGTATCCCGATCCTTGGGGATGCGAACATGATGGGGAAGGTCGCACGGGAGCATCGGATTTCAGAGGTCATTTTTGCGAGCGACGCCGCGCCGTATATGGAAATGCTGGCAATGATGCAGCGAGTCTCCGCCGAGAATGTCTCTTCTCGTGTGAATTTCAATATGGTACCGACGGCCAGCGAGGTATTGCTCGGTCGGCGCAAGATCGAATTTCTTGCTCCGAGTGCTGAGAGTTCGCTTGCGCTCATGCCCATTGAATACAACTTGCAGCGGCTTTCCCATCGCGTGGTCAAGAGGATGCTCGACATTGCTGTGAGTGGCGCCGCACTGATGTTCGTGCCACTTTTCAGCCTACTGAGCACCCCACTACATCGCAGAGAGCGAATCCAGCGCTGGCTTCGGATGTTCCGTGGAGAGCTGACACTTGTTGGTGTCGCTGGCGCAGAGGCCCGCTCAACATTTTTTTCAACACCAGGCCTGACAAGTCTCGCCGCTGTAGCGGCTCCAAATGATGTGCGCGAAGAGGATCTGCATCAATTCGATCAGTATTACGCCCGCAATCACACGCTTGGAATGGATTTTGAAATTCTTCTGAAGACACTCGTTTTCCGGAAAGATCGAGTTGGGACGAAGGTGTATCCCGGTCCGCAATGAGACGGACCTAACGGGCGTTGATCGTTTTGCGCGCCCACATTATCACAATCAACTTTCCCCGCCATGGCTAAGACAATTCTCGATTTTGAGAAACCGCTTGAAGAGCTCGAACAAAAGCTTGATGAGATGCGAACGCTCGCCGCGACCGTAGAGCTCTCAAGCGAGATCGCCGTCATGGAGGGAAAGATCGAAGCACTGCGCACGGAAACGTATCGGAATCTCACGCGGTGGCAGCGCGTGCAGCTTGCCCGCCATCCAGAGCGTCCGTACGCCCTCGATCATATTCTTGCGATGTCACCCGATTTTGTCGAGCTTCATGGCGACCGAAATGTGCGCGACGATCCGGCGATCGTGGGCGGGTTCGGCACGCTTGAGCCGTTCGGAAGTGTGATGTGGATCGGTCACCAAAAAGGTCGTGACACAAAACAAAATGTGATTCGGAATTTCGGAATGCCGAACCCAGAAGGGTATCGTAAGGCACTCCGCCTGATGAAGCTCGCAGAGAAATTTGGTAAGCCAGTTGTCACGTTATTGGATACGCCCGGTGCGTTTCCCGGTATCGAAGCCGAAGAGCGCGGCCAAGCAGAAGCGATCGCTCGTAACCTCTTCGAGATGGCGCGGCTCAACGTCCCGATCGTTGTGACGATCATCGGCGAGGGCGCATCCGGCGGTGCGTTGGGAATTGGCGTTGGTGATCGAATCCTTATGCTGGAGAATGCATGGTACAGCGTGATCTCTCCCGAGAGCTGCTCATCGATCTTGTGGCGAAGCTGGAATTACAAGGAGCAGGCTGCCGAAGCATTGAAATTGACGGCGCTCGACATGCTCTCGCAAGGCATCATTGACCGGATCGTACCGGAGCCACTCGGCGGTGCACATAGAGATCCTCAGGTGATGTTCGACACCTTCAAGCAAATACTAGTGGAGGAATTGGAAGCATTACGAGAGTTACATCTGCTTGAAAGCCAGTCCGCACTGACTCGACGAACGGAGAAATTTAGTAGGATGGGTGTCTGGAATGAAATCCCTGAGGTGGTGCATAGCCCGGAAGAAGTGGGATTTCCTGAGGCCCAGCCTGCGGAAACCGCTGAGTCGGAGTCGCTCTAATACCAACGAATTAAAACCGCTGAGATCCGAGATCGTGCATGGGCTTCTACGTACTCGCGCTGCTCGTCTTCTTGCTTCTTCTGGTTGCCGTGCGTCCGGCGATCTGGAACTCGATCCGCACGACTCGGCGAGTTGAGAGGGAGATGGATATCGCTGCCAGAATATGCGAGGCCGCGGCCCGAGATGCCTTCGGTATCGAACTCGACCATTCACTCAGCAGCTTGGCGCTACTTGACCAAATGATCCTACAAGAGTGGGTATTGCCTGGAAGCACGACGGGAATGGCAACAGCCACGCGGCGAGGCTTCGCGGCATACTTTGGTGACGTCTTCGTGCGGAGCTACTCCGCAAGATGGTCCATTATTGGAGCCTCTACCGAAGAGCCACGGCTGGAGTTTCCGAAATGCCGCGTGATCGTCGATCCATTCGCGTTGCTACAATACAAATTGCAAGATCCAGAATCAGTGCACCTTGCGGAATTAGGCGATCGGCTTTGCACCATGATCGAATCGAGGAGTAAGCTGGATTGGCACACCCTCAGCAAGCAGAGTGTTACATTCGATCCAGAAGCACCATCGGAAATCATCGACGCAGATGAGCAGTAATGTTGACCAGATCGAGCACGTAACGCACCTTCGCGTCCGCTATGCAGACACGGACCGGATGGGCGTGGTGTATTACGGGAAGTACTTTGAGTACTTCGAAGTCGCTCGGACAGAAATGCTTCGGGCGTGCGGCTTACCCTACGCGGAGATCGAAGCCGCAGGGTTTGGGTTGCCGGTTCTTGATGCGAAAGCGCATTATCGAAAGGGTGCGAAGTATGACGACCTACTCCGCATTGCGGTTCGAATGGAGGCGGGCATTCAACCAAGATTGGTGATCGATTACGAAGTGTTTTTGGATTCAACGAACGAACTCCTCGTCGAAGGGCAAACGACACTGGTCTTTATTACGAGTGATACTGGACGACCCTCCCGTCCACCGGCGATCTACGTCGAGGCAATGAACACCTATTTAGAAAACAAACGTGCAACATACACTGAGTGACATTGAGCGTTCTCGCATTCGCATTGCGCTGGTAGAAGATGGTGGCAAAGGGGACGTAACCACGCTGGCAACGGTACCTGAAGGAGCACAAGGTGTCGGTACATTCCTTGCGAAAGCCGATGGCGTTCTCGCAGGGTTGGATATGGCGCGACATGCGTTTCTGCTCTACGAAGTACAGCACGGCATCAGTTCCCCGAACTTCGATTTTGACGAACTCCTTTGCGACGGCGCGACGCTCTCAAAGGGTGATCGCATTGCGACCATTCGAGCCGATCTGCATACGCTTCTTGCGGCAGAACGGGTTGCGCTGAATCTTCTGCAGCGCATGTCCGGCATCGCAACGATGACACGCGCATTCGTAGATGCCGTGCGCGCACCTTCGGAGAATTTCCCGAACGGCACCAACGCCGTTATTCTCGACACTCGTAAGACGGCACCGCTACTCAGACCATTCGATCGCTACGCCGTGCGTGTGGGTGGGGCAACGAATCACCGCTATTCGCTGAGTGAGATGATCCTTGTAAAAGACAATCACATTGCGGCAAATGGTGGAGACATCCCCAAAGTTATCGAACGACTGAAAGAGTATTTTGCCGATCCCAAGAACGAGCGAGTGCCTGTCGAGATCGAAGTTACCGATCTTGACCAGCTTGCGGAAGTTCTTGAGAATGGTGTTGGGATCGTCAACCGCGTGCTGATCGATAATTTCGAAGTACCACTGATGCGGGACGCGGTAATACTCAATAACGGCATGTTCGAGACGGAGGCTTCCGGCGGCGTAAACCTCAAGACCGTCCGCGCGATCGCTGAGACAGGCGTGGATTTCATCTCCGTTGGCGCATTGACACATTCCGTGATGGGGCTCGATATTTCCTTCGAGATCGAACAGAACTGATCCAAGCAGGCACGGGCCACACACCAAATGCCACGAATTCTTGTCATTGAGGACGAGCGCAAGGTAGCGAGGTTCATTCAGAAGGGCCTTAATGCCGAAGGTATGGAAACCTCCATCGCCGAAACGGGCGACGAAGGATTGCGCTTAGCATTTGAGCGAGATTTTGATGCAATTACTGTCGATCTCTCTCTACCCGGACTCGACGGGATAAGTCTGATACGCTCCCTTCGAGAAAGGAAGAACCATGCGTGCATCCTTGTGCTTTCGGCACGAGGCACACTGGAGGATAAATTGCTCGGCTTCGAAGTTGGGGCCGATGACTATTTGCCGAAGCCCTTTGCATTTGAAGAACTGGTGGTTCGGCTCCGCGCATTAGTTCGCCGAAAAGAGACTACGCAGGATAGTTTTAAGCTTGTCTTTGGCGGTATTGAGATGAACCTTACATCGCGGCATGTCGAGCGTGCTGGCCGTTCGATCGAGTTGACAAATCGCGAATTCAATTTGCTGGAGCTATTCCTTCGCAACCCCGAGCGCATTCTAACTCGCGCGAAGATTGGCGAGGCTGTCTGGCAAGAGCAATTCGATCGTGACACGAACGTTATCGAAGTATATATGATGTATCTCCGCAAGAAAGTTGACTATGGCTTCGATGGCCGGAGGCTCCTGCACACTGTTCGCGGAGTTGGCTACAAGCTTTCGGAAGCGTCCCTGTAATACTTCCTCCAAATGAGACTTCTTCCCACACGCATCAGAGTACGAACGGCAATTCTGATTGCGGGGGTACTGATGCTTTGTCTCTCCGTCTTTTTCACGATCACCTATTTTTCCATACGAGCCTCCCTGATTTCGCGAAGTGAAGAGGAAGTACGCGAACAACTGCGACATGTATTGGTTGATCTGAAGCCGGGCATGGACGCCATCGCGCTGCGGCATTTGCTCGCAACGCACGAAATGACGATGGAGTCCCGAATACACTTCGTGCTATTTGAGAGACGTGTCGGAGCGCTGCTTCCGATCCCTATTGTTCAGCCCGACTCCGTGCGGCTTCCGGATGCTGCGCTCAAGCGGATGTTGACAAGCCCTGGTGAGACTGTTGGATTCACGGATGGGGTCGGGAGCTTTCGGTTAGTGTCCCTTCGACGAGGTGCGTTTCTTGCAGGTGCTGCGATCAATACGATCTTTATCGAGGAAGCAGAGGACTCGATGGTGCAAGCCTTCGCGTACTCTCTCCTGCTTGGCTTGCTGTTTGCCGTCGTTTCGGGTATTGTGGTGGCCAACTTCACGGTTTCCCCGCTATCTGCGCTCGCTAAGTCAGCTCAAGAAATCGCAGCTGCGTCGTCGGTATCGGCAACGCGATTGCCAGTGACGACAAATATCACGGAGATCCGGGAGTTGGTGCACTCGATCAATTCATTGCTCGAAGCACGCGATGCCTCGCTCGACCAGATGCGCAATTTTACCGCTGACGCGGCACATGAGCTTCGTACTCCGTTGACGGTACTCAAAGGTGAGATCGAAGTGGAACTCCGGCTGTTACCAATCGGGAGCGAGCAGAGAGAGGTGTTGGAAAGCAATCTGGAGGAAGTGGAAAGGCTTATCAGTATAGTGCAAGATCTGTTGTATCTTGCGACAATGGAAGGAGTAACTGATCGGGAGGTTGATGTGGAGCCGTGTGATTTGGGAGCGTGTGTGGAGCGAGCCATACAACGGCTTGTAGCGATGGCGGAGAAAAAGAAGATTCAGATCCAGGCGCACATTGAACACGTCGAGATCGCTGCTGACGAAGAACGGATCATTCGATTGACCTATAATGTGCTCCTCAACGCAGTTCAACATTCCAGTGACGGTTCTCGAATAGAAGTTTCAGCGGTGACCGTTGCTGGAGCAGGCGTTGTGCTCACCATTGTCGATAGTGGATGCGGGATTCCTGCCCCCGATCTGCCGCACATTTTCGACCGGTTTTACCGCGCTGGGAAGTCTCGTTCACGCGCGGAGGGCGGGGCAGGGCTCGGGCTAGCGATTGCAAAATCCATTGCCGACCATTATGGGCTTGTGCTTGGAATAGAAAGTAAAGTGGGAGAAGGAACCACCGTCACCCTCTTCTTGCCTTCTGAAATTATACATAAATAAGAAAGTTCTCATCTTCTTCTAATTGTATTTTTATCCCGCAAGCGGTAACTTTGTGGGTTCGCCTTTGCGACCGCCTAGTAGAGCAATGCAAATGCGTGGATTGTGGTCGGGCCGCAATTTCGTTCGTCATCTCAAACACATTCGATTCATACGAATTTGAAACAGATCTTATCTATACTGGCACTTATCTGTGTAACAATCTCCGTTGGGTATTCCGATGCAATCAGCAGTCCCAGCATCCACGGTAAGATTAGCGCAGGTGGACAACCCGTTGTTGGCGCAACGATCCGACTTCTTGAACTGGATTGCGCTACGCATAGCGACGCAAACGGTGAGTACGCTTTTACCAATCTTTCTTCGGGCTTGTACCATCTCTTTGTTCGGTCGTTGGGATACGCTTCGGTCTCTGGTTCGGTTACGGTGACCGACGGTGTGGCTGAGCTTTCCTTTAGCCTCATTGAGTCCGCGATACCGGGAGAGGAGGTGGTCGTCTCTGCGACGCCATATCCCAGACCCGAGAGCCAACAGTATCAGTCGGTTGCGTCGAAGTCCATGCAAGAGCTACACGCAAGCACGGGTTCTAGCTTCGCTGAACAGCTAGCTGATTTGCCGGGGGTCTCCGTTCGATGGAACGGCTCCGCACCCGCGCGCCCGATGCTTCGCGGACTCACGGACAACGATGTTCTCGTCCTCGAGAACGGCCTCCGGATCGGAGATATATCCACTTTCGACCCCGCTCATGCCGTGCCAATCGAGCAAGAGGCCGTCGAGCAGATTGACGTTGTTCGCGGACCCGCGAGCGTGATGTTCGGTCCTAACGCAGTCGGTGGGTTGGTCAACGTCATTACGGATCTCATTCCTATGGCTTCCTCGCAATCAGTTACCGGCCGAGTGTCCGCGCTTGGAAACACTGTGAGTGATCTCTATTCAGGATATTCCACCACCACACTAAGCGATGGTGCTTCAGCGTTCAAGTTTTCCGTGGGCGGGCTCCATTCCCAGGATATTCGCATACCGACTGGTTTCTATACTGACCCTGGAACGGCGCAGGGCTATCAGCTCGATCGACTTCCACAGTCGTTCAACCATACGTCCGAAGAAGCTGTAGGATATTCGTATGCAGGGAATTTTGGAATGATTGGTGTTGGTGTGAAACATTATGCGATGAATTGGGGAATTCCTGGAGATCCGATCGATACGACCTATAAAAATCCAACATTCTCACGGATTCAGATGGAGAAATACAGTTTCGAATTGCGCGGGCTCTTTGAAGTTCGCGGTACACTTATCAATCAAATCAAGTTGAATGCAAACACCGTTGATTACAACCACTCCGAGCACCCCACCGCACCCGACATGGATTCGGCAGGAAATCCACTCGGTACGTATGCGGAGTTCGAGCAAAACAACTTTCACCAGAATAACTATAATGCTTCACTCCAATTCCTGCTGACTCCGATGAATGGCTGGCAAGGGACCTTTGGGATCTGGACGAACTTTGACAACCTGACGATCGGCGGTCTTCAGCCGCTCGGTCCCAACACCATGACCACGGATCTCGCTGGATACTTGTACGAGGAATACTCGGCAAACGAAAATACGCGATTCCAAGGTGCCATCCGCTATGATTACGACAAGATTCAGACGACTCCTGATCCTTCCTCAACTTCGTCTCGCTTCCAAACCTTAGATACCTCTCGCTTGGCGAGTGCCTTTACGGGTTCTATTGGCGTCATTCAAAAACTTACAAGCGAACTAACGGGCTCGCTAAGTATTTCTCGTTCGTTCCGCGCACCAACGCAGCAAGAACTATTTGGCCGTGGGCCGGACGATGCGAGCGCATCATCCATCCTTGGAGATTCGAGCCTTGTGCCTGAGACGGGATTAGGTATTGATCTGTCGATCAAGGGTCAGTATTCTGGATTTTCGTTCGAGGTTTCTCCCTACGTTAATCTTATTACCAACTATTTGTACAGCTATTTGCCCGGTGGCATTGATACGATAAATCAGCCGAACTACCCGTACCGTCAATTCGCGCAGACGAACGCTCGTCTCTATGGATTCGACCTTACGGCGTCGACACAGATTATGGATCACTGGGCCCTAACGGTCAGTGGTAGTTATGTGAATGCTTTCTCGACGAAGGATTCCATCACCCCGCTTCCGTTCATTCCTCCGATGAAAGGCCTACTTCGACTAGATTATCAAGACAATATCTATTCGGGCATGATCGAATGGCGCGTGGCCGCCGCGCAAAACAATCTTGGAATTGGCGAAACCCCGACTGCTGGTTATGGGATTGTCAATCTTGGAGCAGGGGTTCGGCTTACACAGGGGAGGATGGTTCACCATGTGAGTCTCCATTGCGACAATCTACTCAATCAATCCTATCGCGACAATCTTTCTGTTCTTAAAGACTTTCTGCCTCAACCAGCGCGCGGATTTCGGCTAGTCTATGACCTAACGTATTGAGATTCCGTCACAACGAAATTACCCAGAAGTTGTTTTAAGGCTGCTAATCCTCCAACAGCCTTCTAATGCATATCCGAATATGAAAATCCTTCTCACGGCAGCACTACTCTGTGCTATTGTATCGACCGATGCGCTAGCGCAACAATCCGTTGGCTCCATATCGGGAAAGGTTCGACTTCGCACGACCGAGCAGGCTGGCAGTCTCCGCGTTGAGGTGGAAGAGGTTACGACCGAGGCAAAGGTCGAGCTCGCTGAAGTTGACACCTCCGGCTCGTTCACCGTCCGAAATCTGCCATTCGGTACTTACGATCTGTATTTATTCGAACACGAGCACTCCGTCTTTGCAAAGCGGGTGACGGTCAACTCGGCGATTCCGTTTTGCGTGAACATCGAGGCGATTCCGGATTTCAGCGGCACGGAGATCACCGTGACAGATACCCATCTTGAATCGACCCAGCCAACCATCCACACGCTGTTCACCGCACCGGTCATTGCATCGCTCCCCGTTACGAATCCAGCGCGTCAAGTAGAAGCAATATTGCTGAATAGCCCTGGAGTCGTGCCGGACGAAGATGGAAGGCTCCATATGAGGGGTGAGGATGCCATGTTGCAATTCGTCATCGATGGCATACCGCTCACATCGAATCAGACCCGGATCTATGCGCCGCTTTTCAACTCGGGCTTGGTGGAGTCGGCGGACATGTTGCGTGGCAGCCTTGATCCCGAATACGGCGTGGCGACGAGCGGAATTCTGAACATTTCTACGAAGTCCGGCTTCGACAAACCCAGTTTTGGACAGATCGAGTACAGCACTGGGTCGTTCAACAACGCCTCGCAGTCGGTGGATTTCGGCGGACACGTGGGGCAGGCCTTCGCATTCTATGGGGCGTATGGCGGATTTACCTCCGATCGCTATCTCGACCCCGTAAGTGGATTCGACCCGGATCACACGGGTGGCAGCGGTACCAATTACTTCGGAAAGATCAACATTATTGCCAGTGACCGCTTGGACATTACCGCGCTGGGATACTATGCTGCCACTTCATATCAGATTCCAAATGGCTCGCTGTCAAGTCTGCAGGATCAGGTTCAGGATTTGATATCCTATATGTTTGGGGCACGAGTGAATTATTCCCTTTCGGCTTCGTCCGCAGTGAGTGTGCTTGGGTACACGCGACGGCAGTCGGCCGATCTGACCAGCAATGGGCTCGATCGAATCACCACCGCTTCCGATAGTCTCACTGCGCTGAGCAGCGAACGCTTTTTTGTTGGTGCGCATCGAAAGGACATCGAGTCTGGCGCGCAGTTGGAATACGCTGCAAAGACAGACTGGGTCGGGGAAGAGAACGAATTCAAGCTCGGAATCGGAGGTGAGGTCTTCCCACTTTCAGAATTCTTCACGTTCGCTGTTACTGACACGAATGTATCGAGCCCTTATATCGCTGGTGGCGATGCCCGCTATGCCCCGTATGATCTAAAGCGCGGTGGTAAGCCATTCCTGGTGGATACATCGGCAACAGGCAAACGCATCTCCGCATTTGTGCAGGACCGCTTCACCACAGGTGCCTGGACGCTCTCCGGTGGTATCCGTTTCGATCTGTATGATTTGCTTCAACAAGAGAGCGCCATGTCGCCACGCCTTAACGCGATGTATAGCGTAAGCGACCAATTGGTACTACACGCTTCCTACAACCGGATCTTCATGGAAGCACCTATCGAGAACTTCCTCGTATCAAGCTCGGATGCAACTGGCGCACTGGTAGGTGCAGCGCAGGGGAGTGCACCGCGAGTCGTTCAGAGTGAGAAAGCGCATGTACTCGAGCTCGGTGCCGGGTATGCCTTGAATAAGTATCTGAGTTTTGATTTGACGAGCTACGGCAAGTTGATTGACAACATGGTAGTGAAGGTTGAACTGGGGAATTCAGGCATGATCTTCCCGGCCAATATTAAGCAGGGGATCGTCGCGGGGGGTGATCTGGAAGTGAAGCTTCGCGATTGGAATAACTTCTCCGGAAGAATCGCATTTTCAACCATCGTATCGAAGGGGGTAGTCCCATCCGATGGCACTTCACCGTTTGCGGCGGGGCTCGTGCTTGGTGAAGAAGGCAAGAACTACAGCCATCCGTTCGGAGGTGAGGATATGTTCAATACCGAACACAATCAGCTTCTTACAAGCTCATTCCTATTGCGATACGATCACCCGAGCGGAATATTCGCCCTTGTCGGTGGCCGATTCGATAGCGGTTTGCCCTTCGACCTTGTTGACACCAATGGCGTCGGGCCCGACGAAACGCGTTCGCGGGAGATTCTGCTAAAGCGCGGATATTCGGATGCGACAATAAACATGCTAAATCTTGTGAGCGATATGCCCGGTTCGCCAGACAAATCCGTGGCTGCACACGCTACGTTCGATTTCTCCCTTGGTGGCAGTCTGCAGCCGCTTGGCATCCCGTTGAAACTCACAGGCACAGTTCTCAACATCTTCGACACACGGTATCTTATCAAATTTGAATCCACTTTCGGTGGAACGCATTTCGGCAATCCTCGGATGTTCTTATTGCGAGCCGAGTTGGCTCAGTAGTTTGTAATGTCGTGGAGTCATCGGAAAAGAAGTCATCGGAAGAATCCTTGATCGGAAGGCGAGCGTTCCTGCAATTTGCGGGGCTGCTCGCAATTAGCGCGTGTTCAGAAGACAAAAGAGATGCATTACTGAACAAGGGACAAGAGTTCAACGCCTGGGTGCAATCCAAGACGTTCGATCCAGCAAGACTTGCGCCGACCTACCCGGACTCCGAGTTAACGCCCGAATCAGAATTCCGCGTCAATGGAAAAGAAGGCGGGACCCCAAAGATCGATCTTGCAAATTGGCGGCTCGAAATCCGTGGGATGGTGAAGCATCCAGGATTCTACACTCTCGATCAGGTGAAAAGCCTGGACAAGAAGGTGGAAAATGTCCGTCATGTTTGCGTAGAGGGTTGGAGCATCAAACCTAAGTGGGGTGGCACACGACTCAGTGATTTTCTCGACAGGGTGGGGGTAGATAGAAACGCGCAGTATCTGTTCGCCGAGTGTGCGGATGGATATTATGTACCATATGACATGCCAAGTGTACTTCATCCTCAATCGTTGCTCTGTTATGAGGCGTACAATAAGCCACTCACGGCAGATCACGGAGCGCCACTTCGAATCGTAATGCCCGTGAAGCTTGGCTATAAGAGCGCGAAGTGGATCACCCGCCTGACCGTCACGAACAAGAAGCCCGGTGGATATTGGGAGGATCAAGGTTATGACTGGTTTGGTGGAATCTAAGCCAGTTGTGCCACTCAAGAAGGAGCGTATTCATCCGCTCGTCATCCGGCTGACGCATTGGATGAATTTTGCCGCACTCATCATTATGGTCGGCAGCGGAATGCAGATTTACAACGCCTCTCCCATCTTTGCTTTCGAATTCCCGAGCTGGATCACACTCGGCGGGTGGCTGCAGGGCGGGCGACAGTGGCATTTCTTTGCCATGTGGCTCTTCGCTCTAAACGGGGCGATCTGGGTTGGCTATAATGTGTTCTCTCGACATGGCCGGTACACTACGCTCTTTCGTCCGCAGGATATTCATGGCGTGTTACCGATGATCAAATATTATTTGCGCCTCATTCGGCACCACCCTCCAAGTGGGAAATATAATGCGTTGCAAAAGCTTACCTATACATCGCTTCCCCTTCTCGGATTGATGATCCTTCTTAGCGGAATGAGCATTTACTGGCCCGTGCAGTTTCAATGGATCACATCTGTTTTCGGAAACTACGATACGGCTCGCATCTGGCACTTCCTCGCAATGGCCGCGATTGTAATCTTCTTCCTTGGTCATCTTGTTATGGTGGCGATTGCTGGGTGGGATAATCTGCTCAGCATGTTCACGGGCCGTGGCGCAGCGCACCACGGTGAGCATGACACCACTCCCTCCCAACATGAACGAGCGAACGCATCACCTCATTAAGGCATCCGTGCTTGCCTCCCGGTATGGAATGCGAGAGGATCTCCGTCAGCATCTGCACATGGCACGAGACAGCGGAGTTGTCGAGCGAGCGGAGATCTACGAATGCTTCGTTCAGCTGCATCTCTTTGCAGGATTCCCAGCAGCGCTCGAAGCAATGCGAGTGCTCCAGCGAGTGTGGCCCCACGAGCACCTTGATCCTGAAACGACAATCTGGAACACGATTGACGATCTTTCGAATGTCATCACCAGAGGGAAGGAGCTCTACGAACGAATCTATCAGGATAATGCAGAGATCGTCCGTCAGGAAATGTTGAAGCTGAGCCCAGAGCTTGCCGTTTGGGCTGTGGTGGATGGGTACGGCAAGACGCTCTCGCGGCCGGGCCTTGATGTCAAAACACGCGAGCTGGCCGTCGTCGCTACGCTGGCTCACCTTGGTTGGGATAGACAACTGTTCTCACATATCCTCGGCGCAGTCAATGTCGGCGTCAGTAGCAAGGATATTGAAGAAGCGATCACGATCGGCGTGACGGGGGATAGCAAACACTTAGATCACGCTTTAGAACTTTTACGCAGAGTAGAGCACGCATGAAGATAGTGGTCTGCCTTCTATTGGCGTTTGTGAGCTCCTCCTGCGCGAAGGATGAAACGCTCCCACCGATCGTCAGTTCTGCAGGGTTGGCGATGGATGGTTCACATTTCGTACCCTTCTCCGGCGCTCCGGATGAGTTTGGTCAGAGTAAATCCGTTGATAATTCTCGGGTACCGGGTGGCTGGTCCACACCCCCTGTAGCGCTCCCTTCTGGGGGTTTTGCGATCGGATCGAAAGCCGGACAAGTGTTCATCTTCAACGACCAGGACTCGCTTGCCCGGTCTTTTGATGTTGGTGACCGTGTGCAAATAGATCAACTGCTTCTCGATAGATCCTCGATCTATGCCGTTTCCTCAATCCACACGATCTATTGCGTTGATACCATCGGCCACACCAAGTGGAAAGCAAGAATAGATACTTTGATTACTGCTCCTGCCGTTTTTGCGGATGGACAGATCGTGGTTCCGACTCAAAACGGGTTGGTCGCGCTTTCTGCCGCGTCTGGCGCAATCGTATGGACCTACCATACTACAAATGAGATGAGTTCTGTTGCGCTCAATGCAGAGGCTCATCAGATTGTTGGGGCGACCACGAGCAACGACTTTGAAGCCAATGATTCGATCGTCATCCTATCTAATGCTGGTAAACTTCTACGGATGTTCCCTGTCGCGGGACGCATTACTTCGAACATCGCGCTGTGCGGAAAAGACAAGAACAGCATTGCGATCGGGCTTGCGCGAGGCAGTGGAAACCAGAAACAGATTCGTGGAGTGCTTTATGATGTAGTAACGGGTAAGCTCTTACAGGAGCATACTATTCCATACTTTGCAAATTCCGTCGGTGCGAACAGCGAGTCATACATTACCAGTGGATTCCGAACCTCTGCCGGCGAGCTCTCCAGCGGGATCGACGCATTTTCTCTTAGCGACACCCTCACCCGCTGGTCGCGGAGATTTTCAGAGCCTGTGACTGCGCCGCTGGCTGTAAGTGATGGCAGTGTCTATTTTGCCCTAAGCTTCGAAACTTCGGCAATTGTTGGTTCGAAGGGGTTGTTCTATGCGCTCGATGCAGGAAATGGTAAGACGGTATTGGAGCATGCTCTGAGCGGTGCACTCGATGGCTTCGTGCCTGGCATGCCGATGCCAGACAGGGCGGGCCGATTGATGCTCGCAGATCGGGCACGACCAGTGATCTACCTTCTTAACCGAACCGCGTTTCATAGAATGTTCTAAACGAATCCAATTGCCAACGAATGGCCCTCCTTAACAATCTCATTGCGCTCTCGCTTCCGTACGTACCAAAGGCGATCGTCCGTAAGGTCAGTCAGCGCTACATAGCGGGTGCTACACTGGATGATGCCGCGCGGACGGTGCAGTCGCTGAACGCCAAAGGTGCAATGGCGACAGTGGATGTGCTCGGGGAGTTCATCCAAAACCTTGATCAGGCCAGGGCGAACACCCGCGAGTGTTGCGAGGTGTTGCGGAGAATTTCCAAGGATGCTCTCAATGGCAATCTTTCGATCAAGCTGACCTCCCTTGGGTTCGGGATCGATCAGGACGCGTGCGAGAAGAATGTGAATGAAATTCTCATCACAGCGCGCGAGAATGGGAATATCTTCGTCCGCTTGGACATGGAGAATTCTCCCTACACCTCAAGAACGATCGAACTCTATCAGAAGCTGCGACGCGACCACGCCAATGTGGGAATCGTACTACAATCCTATCTGCGCCGCACCCCAGATGACATCGACGCGCTGCTGGCTGATGGCAAGGCAAATGGACTAAAAACGAACGTTCGCCTTTGCAAAGGAATCTATGTGGAGCACGAGTCCATTGCCTTCAAAACGCGAAAAGAGGTACAGGATAATTACCTGCTTTGCCTTGGCAAGCTCTTCGAAGCGCGGGCCTACACCGGCATCGCGACGCATGATGACGTTCTTATCGAAGGTGCAAAAAAGCTCATCCTCCAGCACGGCTACGGTCGCGAGGAATTCGAATTTCAGATGCTGCTTGGCGTGCGGGAGCAGGTGCGTGATGCGCTGATCCAAGAAGGACATCGTCTGCGAATCTATGTGCCGTTCGGTGAGGATTGGTATGGCTACTCCATCCGTCGTTTGAAGGAGAATCCGCAGATGGGTGGGTATATCGTGAAAGCGATGCTTGGGGGTGGATAACGCTCTGATAACGAGTCAGATATTTCAATTGTAGCACGAAGGATTTTTTGAGAGAAAGAGAATCGTGGAACATAAGCATCTCTATACAGTTCAGGAAGCACAGGTAAAGCTCATTGAGATCAAGGCAGATCTTGAAGAGTTGATCAGACTCAAATCCGAGTGTGACCGCAAAGGTTATGACGTTCACCGCCACCAATATTTTGGTGGCATGGGACCGAACGGTCAGAAGGCGTTCCCACTGGAGATGGAGCGGCTTGCCGAGATCGCGGAGGAATTTGGCGACGCGGGTATCGAGATCAAGGATCTCGACAAAGGGCTGATTGACTTTCCCCATAAGCGAAAGAACGGGGAGATCGTACTGCTTTGCTTCCTTCATGGGGAGTCGGAGATCGTGGCGTGGCACACGCTCGAAGGTGGATTTCGTGGTCGCAGAAGTTTAGACACACTATAGGAGAGTAGAGGAATGCGTAGCAGACTTAGTCACATCGCCAGTTTGGGTGTACTCTTTTCCATTGCGGTCCTTGCGTCGGCCGGTTGCAGCAAAAAGGAAGATGCGGCAACTCCTGGCAAAGATTCGGCGGCGAAGCCAGCCTCGATGGACAGCGCAAAGCTCTCCGCCGCCCCAGCGACTGCTTCTGCGATCTCCGGCGCGGCCGCGGAGGGCCAGAAGATTTTTTACAGCACCTCCTATGGCAGGATCAAGTCCGCATGTGCATCCTGTCACACGGATGGACAGCCGACCACGAAGGATACGCGTCTGCGTGTTGGACATACCCTTGTCGGCGTCCGCAACAGGACGAGTGCGTGGAATGGGGAGTTCAAGGCTGATGCGCTTGAGAAGAACGCGTACGGTGCAACGATGTGCGCAGTAATGTATCTGCACAAGGGAGATGACATCGCAACCGTCATGCCCAAGAATGACATTGATGCGCTAAATGCCTACTATGATGCGATCAAGGGCAACAGTGGGGCTTTGCGAACCGACCTAAAGATAGATTGGGTTACGAAGCCGAAGGTTCACGAGAAGGACAAGTTTGATGAGAAGGCCGCAAATGCTGCCGCGAAGGTAATATTGCGGCTTCCAGGAGATCCGACCGCAGGCAAGGAAGTGTTTTCGACTACGTGTGCATATTGTCATGCCTTCCATGAGAAGAAAGTTGGTCCCGCGCTGGACAAGGCGTTCGAGGAGCCGCTCATGGGTGCACGTGCAATTCGCGCCGGCTCGGACGCGATGCCGTTCTATACGAAGGATCTACTCAGCGACCAGCAGATCGCGGATATTATCGCCTATATCCAGCAGGAGTTAGGGAAATAGCCATTTCACCAGTATCACACTCATCACCAGCGCAACCACATCGGAGAAGATGCCAGCCAGTGCTGCGTGGCGAACGCGCTTGACACCAATCGAGCCGAAATAAACCGCCAGCACGTAGAAGGTCGTTTCGTGGCTTCCCATCATTGCCCCGGATAGACGCCCAAGAAAGCTGTCGGGGCCGTGGACCTTCATGATGTCGGTCATTAATCCGAGACTCCCTGAGCCGGACAAATTGCGGATGATGGCCAGCGGCATTAGTTCACTCGGGAAACCAAGTGCGTCCGTCAGTGGGCTGATCGCTTTCGTTAGAATATCCATTGCGCCGGAAGCGCGGAACATCCCGATCGCAACGAGCATCGCGACAAGATAGGGGATGATGCGAACGGCTGTCGTGAATCCCTCTTTCGCGCCTTCGACAAACTCCTCATACACTTTCACCTTCCTGATCGCCGCGATAACGATGATCGTGAAAATGATGAGCGGAATCGCGGCGCTCGACAAAACCTTAGTGACAATAACGAATGTGCTTTCCATGACGCTTCTCCTTTAGGCTTGTTGTGGAACCTCACCCTGTATCGGGAAGAAGCGTTGAATGAAGCGTGTGAATGCGACGCCAAGGATGAGGCTTACGAGCGTCGCGAGGAATGTCGGCATGATAATGTCCGTCGGATTGGTCGAGCCCATGGTGAGGCGAATGGCGATCACCGTCGCGGGTACCAGCGTAAGCGCGGTGGTATTGATCGTCAGGAACATGCACATGGCGTTCGTAGCCGTGCCAGCGTGTGAATTGAGTTTGTTCAGCTCCTCCATCGCCTTGAGTCCGAGTGGGGTAGCGGCGTTGGAGAGGCCGAGAAAATTCGCCGTCATGTTCATGACCATTGCACCCATCGCGGGGTGGTCGTGTGGTACATCGGGAAAGACGCGGGTCATGATCGGACGGACGAGTTTTGCCAGCAGTAGCACCAATCCCGCTGCCTCGGCGATCTTCATAATGCCAAGCCACAGTGCCATAACACCTATAAGGCCGAGCGCGAGACTGACGGCAGTGTCTGCAATCTTGAGAATGCCATCATTGGCAACCTTAGCGAGAATGCGGAAATGAACAGATGGAGGAGTGAATTCCATATTCCCAGCCGCGCTGAAGGCGGCCGCATCGAATCTTGCCTGCCCGATGATCTTCGTTGCGTCGCCACCTGCCGCTGCGACATCGGCCAGTATTGGCGGTGCACCTGTGGGAATAGACATGGTGAGAGCCCCAACATGGGGATTCGTCTGCGATTGCAGCAGATCGAGCGGGAAGAGAAGCGTGTCACTCTTCATACCCTTCGTCTCGTCAGATCCATAAAGCTTCGCAATGGCACTGCGCGTCAGGAAGGCAGTGCCAGCGAAATGATTTGGGCCGGCCGGCTTTAACCCACCGGGCGCGTATTCGAGTCCGATGGCATGTCCATTTTTGAAGCGATCATTCGACTCCTCTCTGATATCGCGACCAAGCGCGACGAAGATAGCAACAACGATGAGTCCGAGCCAGATGTAGTTTAACATAGCTCAAAAATACGAACGCAAAAGTGCGCTCCTCTGAAGCAACGCTATTTGGGCGACACGCCACATGCGTCATGAGAGACATTACCCGGTTCACAGTTGTTCTGAATTGCCATGAGCATCGATCCTGTCACATATCAATCTGTTCTCGAAAACGTCGGATTTTTCGACGCTTCGCATATCCACGGTCGCCTCTTTGCCAAAGGTAAGGACGCGATAGATCTGTTGCATAGAATGTCCACCAATGACCTCAAGCCATTGGAGGAATCTGCGGGGCGGGTTGCCGTCACCGTACTGCCGAATGAAAAAGGACGCATCGTTGATGTGCTGACGGTCATCCGGGATGACCAGGGGGACGTGATGCTCGTCACCAGCGCTGGAAGGGAGGAGGCGGTCGTCCAGTGGCTTGACAAGTTCACCATCATGGAGGATGCTCGGTTTGTGCCAGCGAGTGACATCGTTGCACAGTTCGCGCTCTACGGTCCGTTGGCCACCGAATTGCTGTCGAGCTACACGTCGGAAGAACTAAATGGGCTCTCGATCTACTCTGCTCTCAGAGTCCTTATCGGCACCGTATCGGCAACTATCATGATGACTTCGCCTGTGGCGGGTTGCGGATGGTGGATTTTTACCGGCAGTGGACACGCGGAGGCCGTACGCACAGAGTTGGAAGCCCGAACACTTGCGATTGGCGGTGCGGTCGTCACGGATGAACTGA
>CAIUMP010000005.1 GCA_903900335.1 uncultured Ignavibacteriota bacterium
ACAGCGTCCGTGGTGCATCCACAGCGACCCTTACAGTTAGGCTACCCTTCGAAGGATTTGGGTACGCGGTAGCTTTCGAGATCGCACTATGCTCCGATTGCACAGACTCTATTTTGCGTGGATCGTAGATGCGGTTCGCAAGGATGCGTGCAGAATCCGGAAGCGCTGCGAGGAATTCGGGAGTGGGCTTGTACCAGAAGACTATGTCACCCATCCCTATGGAATCACCACTGGTTGAAGCCCGAAGTAGTACTGGAATAAGATGGTCTAATTGCAAGGAGTCCTTGAAGTGATGGCCATGGAATTTTCCTGTCGTAAACTTCTTTCGGCCAACTCCGTCGGTCGCGAGAGTAGGATAGAAATTACCCAGCTTCACATGCACCTCATTCGAAACAACATTCTCGAAGTGAGCACCGGAGCGCCGCGTGACGCCAACCGCCTTCACTTGCTCCGAGCCCTCGCTTCGCATGTAGAACTTCGCCATTACTTCGTCAGCTTCAACCCCAAGTTCACCCAATTGGCCTGAGGATAGTTCGAGCATTGCGATTTGCGGAATGCCTACTCGAGGAACCCAGGCCGTATCATGACCGTAGGCAATCGTTTGAAAAAATATGCCTGAGTCGGAATCTGTGATGGACCGATGGTGCGTCGTATCAGACATCTTCGGATTGGCATTCTCCACCCAAATTCTTCGCGTCTGCTCCACACCATCGGATAGCCGGATTGTCACGAGATACATCCCGGATGAAAGAAACTCGGTACCAATGTTCGTGGTGTTGTCTCCGGAATGCGCGTGCTCTTTTGAAACGACAAGCGTTCTCCCTGGCAAATCGCGGACTCGAATTTCCGCTTCCTGATCTACGGCGCTGCAATAAACAACATTCGCAGACTGCGTGACAGCGTTTGGCGTCGCAAGACACGCCGCGTGGTTTTGCAATCGGTCCCTAAACGTCCTTGCTTGAGTCGGAGGCAGTGCGTCGAACAACTCCTCGCTCGGCTCATACCAAAAGATGAAGTCCTCATTCCGAGGTGCTCCCTGCGAGCGCGTTCTGCTAACGATGACTGGAATTAGCTCATTCAGTCGTTCCATGGCATCGTGTAGGAGCTTCAATCCCCCTTCGTTTTGCTCGCGATCCATGTTGTCGAGGATTTCCTTAGCTGTCACGGTATCGACTTTTATTGATAGCGTTTTGGGCATCTCGAGTTGAGGCTTGGCTACACTCTCTCCTGCACAATAATGTGCATACTGCAAGACCGCATCGAGGACAGCTCCCGAATACCGTGGCATGTTAATTCCGCCTGTCGGATACGGGCCCGGCTGTGCCAGATCGCGGCCAATGCTAATGATGATCGTGTCCGATTCTTCAGCAGGACAGCCAAATCACGGTGCATGCCTTGTTATTGCCGTGGCGTATCCAAGAATTGTGAGCCCAGGCGTCCCTGGCTTATTGAAGTACGCTCGGCGTTCGTCCATTCGACTGTTGTCATTTGTCAACCCCCACATTCTCTTCCTTCCTTTTTCGAATGTTTGGAAGGCAGCCGAATGCCCTCCATCGGAGGTCATTAACACTGGGTGAAATGGCGGTGCGCTGACACCCTGATTTGGCATCGCCTCCTTATTGCCAATGTAGTGTGGAGTCAAGTCAAGTCGCTCCACCTTGCCTTTGGCATCCCGACCGAATACAAGTACTGTGTCGAAATTGAAATCAATCCCGATCTTCTTCAGCTCATCTCGCGAGAGATCCACGTAGAATTGATCCTGCCCGGCACTCCATGGTCCATGTTCAGGGACTTTGGTGATTGGTTTATCAGGTTGGCGCATGACTTCTTTCTTTGCCACGACAGCGTGTGCTGGGCTTACAATCGAGGTTTGCGATGTTGCTGCCGAAGGTGCGATTGCCCTGGTATTGGCGTGATGAGTTGTTTGTGGTGCGCTGAAGTATGCGAGGTATGCTATTCCGCCGAGAGTGGCGAGTCCGGTAAGTGTCATGATGGTGTTCCTAACAGTGTGTTGTGTGGGTAGTGTGTTAGGCAGCTTGGCTTCCCTTGAAGGGGCGCCGATGTCATGACGATCGAGCAGCGCATCTACTTCGGCAGAGGAAAGCAGGGGCGCTGCTTCGCGCCGTGGCGCGAAG
>CAIUMP010000006.1 GCA_903900335.1 uncultured Ignavibacteriota bacterium
ACAGAATTTGTGACCGGGATGGATCTCGTCCGGGAGCAATTCCGAATCGCGGAAGGGGAGAAGCTTGGGCTGAAGCAGGAGGATATTCATTTCAACGGACACGCAATAGAGCTTCGCGTTCAGGCGGAAGATGTGTGGAATGACTTCCTTCCGAGTCTTGGCACAATCTCGTATGTCCGTCATCCTGGTGGCGCATTCGTTCGCAATGACACAGCGATGTTCGCGGGACTTGAAGTATCGGGTCATTATGATTCGCTTCTCTCGAAACTGATCGTTTGGGATCGCGACCGCAAGGGTGCCACCCAACGCATGATCCGCTCGCTCGAAGAGATGCGAGTAGTTGGAGTATCGACAAGCATTCCGTTTGGACTCTTCGCGTTTCGGAATGAGAGATTCAACTCCGGCGAGTTATCGACCGCATTCGTGGAACAGGAATTCACCACAGAAATAAAGGGCGCCTTGCTTGAGCAGCAAATTCGGGAGGCCGAGCCATCCTTTGTGGCGGTGCAAAGACATCGGGATATGAAGCGTGCCAGGGTGCGATTTATCCAATAATATTTTAGGGGCTAAGGGAGATGTTTTGCATTCCATCCTGTTTATCGAACGTGATCTCCCCCGCATTGTATGAAGATCTCAATGCTTGTTTGATTCGCATATTGCTCTTATGAAGTCGCGTCAATGCCCGACCTGTTTGTCCATAGGGACACTTAGCCCGTCACACCGGCGAGATTCCCACGAAACCTTCCTTGCAGTGGTCTTTCCTTTCGTTTATCCTTACCGTTGTTCCGCGTGTAATTGGCGCGGAATGATGGGGCGGATTTCCCTTGATCAGCATAGAAATCTGAATATCGGGATCAACGCAGCGATATACTGCTTGCTATTTGTGGTCACGGTATATGTGTTGGTCACCGTGCGCGAGCGGATACATCCGTCGTAAGAGATTTCCCACGAGTGATTAGTAAGTGTTGCGACGGGGCACGTCGGTACGGTGAAACGGTGTTTGTCTGCCTCAATAAATAACTGGATGCAGAATCAAATCACCACCCTCGAACAAGCCGAAAAAGTAGCGATCGAATTAGGACTCTTAAAAGAGGAATTCGATAGCATAGTGACGATCCTGAATGGCCGAATCCCGAGCTACACCGAACTCGGGATCTTCTCCGTTATGTGGAGCGAACACTGCTCGTATAAGAATAGCATTTCGCTCCTGAAGACGCTCCCGCGCAAAGGTGGACGCCTGCTCGTCGAAGCGGGGGAGGAGAACGCGGGATTGATGGACATTGGCGATGGCCTCGCGGTGGCGTTCAAGATCGAGTCCCACAATCATCCATCTGCTGTTGAGCCGTATCAAGGCGCTGCCACGGGCGTTGGCGGAATTCTCCGCGACATTTTCACGATGGGTGCGCGGCCAATTGCGGCGCTGAATTCACTCCGCTTCGGTCCGCTTGAAGAGGGAAGCTCCTCCCTTACTGATCGCACCAAATTCCTCGTTCGTGGCGTCGTGCATGGCATCGCAGACTATGGTAATTCCTTCGGTGTGCCGACAGTTGGAGGCGAGGTGTATTTCGATAAATGCTATCAAGGCAATCCGCTCGTCAATGCGATGGCAGTCGGGATCGTCGAGCATGGCAAGACAGTAAGCGCGACTGCGGAGGGCATCGGGAATGTCGTGATGATCGTAGGTTCGCGGACTGGACGCGATGGTATCCACGGTGCGAGTTTGCTGGCGAGCGCAGTCTTCAGCGAGGCGGCAGAGTCATTGCGTCCGACAGTGCAGGTGGGTGATCCATTTGCTGAGAAGCTTCTACTCGAAGCAACCCTCGAAGCCATCGCCGCTGGTGTCGTCGTTGGTATGCAGGATATGGGTGCGGCGGGAATAAGCTGCAGCACTGCTGAGATGAGCGCAAAGGCTGGCACCGGCATGATGATAACGCTCGACAAAGTGCCGCTACGCGAAGCCAGCATGTCCGCGTACGAGATCATGCTCTCGGAATCTCAAGAGAGAATGCTCGTGATCGTAAAGCCGGAGAATGTGCAAGCGATCCAAGCGATCTTTCAGAAGTGGGATTTGCAAGCCGAGATCATCGGTGATGTGACGGACACCGGCCGCGTCGTTATTGATTATCGCGGCGAACGAGTTGCGGATATTCCGTCACGTTCGCTTGCGCTTGGTGGCGATCAGACCCCCGTCTATAAGAGAGAGACGAGCAAACCGAAGTATCTCGCGGAGACACAAGCTTACGATTTCTCCACGCTCACCGATGTCGAAGATTGCAACGCAATGCTTCGCGAACTTCTCGCATCTCCGAATATCGCATCGAAGCGCTGGGTTTTCGAGCAGTATGATTCGATGGTGCGAACGAACTCACTCTATCTCACTGGAAGCGACGCCGCCGTTGTGCGCATGAAGGGCACGACGAAGGGGCTTGCAATGAAGACCGATTGCAATTCACGCTACGTTTATCTCGATCCGTATCGCGGCGGGATGCTCGCGGTTGTGGAGTCCGCGCGCAACGTGGCCTGCACCGGCGCTACGCCGATTGGTGTGACGAACTGCCTCAACTTCGGCAATCCATACGACCCCGAAGTCTATTACCAATTCACCGAGGCCATTCGCGGCATGAGCGATGCGTGCCTCGCGCTTGAGACGCCGGTCACGGGCGGCAATGTGAGCTTCTATAATCAAAGTCCCGATGGCGCGATCTATCCTACGCCGACGATCGGGATGCTCGGGCTGATCGAAGACATTTCGAAAGTCGTCTCCAGCGATTTCAAGAAGGAGGGCGATGCCATCATTCTGCTTTCCGCCGCCGATAACGACAACGCATTCGATGGACTCGGTGGCAGCGAGTATCTCTATGCTCGCACCGGACTCGTAACCGGCCCAGCGCCGGAGACGAATCTCGCGAAAGAAGCCGCGCTCGTTCGCGCACTTGTAGAGATGGCCGACGGCGGACTTCTCCGTTCGGCGCATGATGTAAGCGAAGGCGGCGTTGCCGTTACGCTCGCCGAGTGCTGCTTCGGACAAAGCACTGAGCGCCAGCTTGGCGCTCTGATCGAGAGCGTTGCCACCCTCTGCAATCCGCGTATTGCAAACGCCCGACTCGACGCCACGCTCTTCGGCGAGCGGCAAGGGCAGGTCATTGTTTCTGCTGACCCCGCGAAGGTGGATGCGCTGCTCCTTATAGCGAGCAAGCATGGCATCCCCGCCACAAAGCTCGGCCGCGTGATGGGTGATCGCCTCATCATTGGCGATGTGATCCACGAGTCGGTGGCGGAGTTGCACGCGGTGTATTCCTGTGCGCTCGCGGAGGCGTTGGGGGAGGGGATGGGGGGAATATCTAGCCCGGCTACCGTGGAATAACCATTACTCTGCCGCCGAATTCAGCGTTGCCTGATCTTCCGATTAGGACCCAATACATACCGGGGGGAAGACCCGACACATTTACCGAAGCGCGACCAGTCGCATCCAATACATCGCGAAGCACCTGCCTGCCGAGCACATCCATCAAGCTGACCGGCTCAGAATATCTGTTTGAGGTTATGGTGACCAGTTCCGCCGAGGGGTTCGGGTACAATCGTGTTTTCGGGTCAAGAGGCTGTTGTGCACTAACACTGTTCTTCGAGGGCAGAGTGAACCGAGCGATCCATCCGATCGAGGCGGGTACGAAAAGCGAGCCATCGTCAAGAAGCGCAAGGCCATGGTGTTGATCGAGGATGGCCATTTGTGGAATTTGATAGTATTGTACCGGAGCGATTATTGTGTCCACGTACCAGTTTGTGCCACGCCACTGCTCCGTCCAAAGTAGCATTCCTATGCCCCAGGAAAGAATTCCCGTGCCATTTTCCAAGGCGTTGAGAGTCCCAGAATTATTTAGACTAAGCGGTCGGTCAAAAATTGTCTTCCAATTCGTGCCCGCGTCTGATGTAGTTACAAGAAGGATCTGTTGGGGCTGTTGGCTGGTAGGCCAATGATACCCCATTCCGATTCCCTCTCCGTGATTACCAACCCACGCTATTCCAGTTATGGACTTAAGCCCACCCGTATCTGACTGAGGGGGGTTGAATATCCACTTCGAACTATCGACTTCTGTTCCCGCGTGTGATATCGAGTAAAGTCTGTCCGAACCATTTTGATAGACAACAAACGAATCAGGGGAGTACATCTTGGGTGCCAACAAATAAGCGTTAGGTAGTCCTTGCGTTGGCTGCCAGTGTGCTCCCGCGTCGGAAGTTCGTATGAGGACTCCACCACCCATCGCAATAACGCCATTCGTGGAATCAAAGAAGGACACCCCCCCCGCGGCAGCAATCCAAGGATATGACTGGTCGATCCAGTTAACACCAGCGTCTGTAGTCCGATAGATAAGCCCGCTGTCACCTGTCAATAAGATATTGACCGAATCTATATAATAGACCTTGCTAAAAAACCGTTGGATTTGATCCGTAAGCGGATGAAAGGGGAGATTTTGACGATTCCATGTTAGCCCACCGTCTACGGTCCGCTCAATGTATGGATGGTAAGGGGAAAGCGAATCCCACCAGTATGCGGTTGCCACTGCCAGACAATTGTGATCGTCGAGGCAACCAAGCGCGGTATAAACGATTTGACCGGTGTCCGTCGGTCGAGGTAAAACGACTAGTGGTTCGATCTGCCCGAACACCGGATACGGCACTAGGTATTGGACAAATAAGGCTAGGGTGGCGACTCGCACCACCCTCAAAAAATTGCGCTCAAGTTTCGTCAGTTCGAACATGCGTCCACTCCATAGCAAACACCCACAGGCCAAATTCCACCAGGGTCAGGGTTAGTGCTAATGTCACATCCGTTATTGACCACAGTGGTATTGGTAAGATACGTTGCAATGTGACCAAGGTTATCGCAACAAAGTGAGTACGTCTTTTCGCAAAGATTTGCGTCGGGACAAACTGTGGAGACAGGGAAGTCTGGTCCGCCATTTGGGTCCGCGACTAAATTCGTTTGCCAGCAAAGTCCTGTGATATACGTTTCGTACACCGGACTTAGCGGATTGGGTGGGCAGGGGCCAAGTCCGGGAGGACAGTTCCTATCGGGTGGTCCACCTTGGAATGTTCTTCCGACGGCAGCTATTTCCGTACCCCAGTTAACTCCATCACATGCGTGCAGCGAATGGGGTGTAATTGAGCATAAGTAATACTGAGTAACACCGCTTACTACCCGTGTGCAATAGGTTATATCCACCCAGCATGGAGTGATATTAAGAGTCATAGGTATGGGACCAGTCCAAGGAATCGTAGTTGGGGTTATTGTGGTCGGACACTGGGCCCGAACTGGACTGACCAGACTAAGAGCGAATAACAAACATACTACCCCCCCCAGTGTCTTCAGGAATGCCATCTTGTGTTTTCTCATATGTTTTGACAGGAAGACTAAACTGATTTTCAAAAACAAAGCAACTTAGTAACTTGTCGAGAAATAACTCGACATTGTGAAAAGCTCTCAGACACACTTAGTTCCCAGGCCCCTAAATTGCTCCCCTAAGGAGTGACTTTTCCCCGCTCCGTTCATCTCATCGATGTTCACAATGCTTCGGCCCAAGCTGTTTGTTGGGTTTCTGCTTATTCTGCTGCTGCTGGTGGGGTTGGCCGGAATTCAATCCGCCCCCCTGCGGTGTTATGATGCATGGATCAAATGAACCTTCTTCGTGGCATCGAGCAACTCCCTGCATACAAGCGCATGGAGGCGCAGGACTTCATCGAATTTCTCGCATCGCAGGAAGATACGAAGCGCGCTCAGGCTCCCATGAGCTTCTCATGGGCTGGCGGGCTAAGCGATCTGAAGGATGAGTATTCCTCCCGCGCTCTCAAAAAGCAAGCAGTTGAATGGATGACAGCCGATTCTGATTGAAGAGGACTTAATTGATTGCGGTGTCTTCCGTGGCGCTTGCGGCGGCGTTGGGGGAGGGGATTGGGGTGGAGTAAAAGTGTAGGACGAGCATCCTCAGTTGACTATTGGCTGGATTGCCAATGCCCCGGTTTCGGACGAAACCGGGGCATTGTCATTGTAAACTATCGAAAAGACTGTAGAAAAAGGGAACCACTCTTGGGTACACAGTTTTTGGAATGTGCTCCGGTTCTATTCCTAATGATTTCGGAGTCGTTCACGAAGTTATATCAAGCTCTACCCCTATGTCCTGGGAAGTACTTGTCCGAGGTGCATACAGCGTGTGTCCTCATGTTCTGACGTTTTTACGTAATCATTTTAAATCATCGGATATCTCCGATTTGGAGACGGCTACATCGGAAGCATTTTTTTCCTATCTGATTGTGGCTCGCGATGGGAAACTCCAATCGGATGAAGGTGCTTTTTCGTTCATCCGTAAATCTGCCTACAGAGCGGTTCTAAAACAAATCCGCAGAAGTACACATGAGGAGCATATCGACGATTTGCAATTTGAACCTGCGATTTTAGATGCCTCTTTGAATCGACTGGAGATTATCGACGCACTCGACAACATTCTATCCAAACTCCCAGAGCGGGATGCAGAAGTGATCACTCTCTACAGAGTGGAGGGACTCAGCGTCGATGAAATTGCAGCGAAGCAGAACAGGTCAGTCAAGGCAGTCCATCATTCGTTCGAGCGGAACATGAAGAAAGCCCATGATATTGCGATTGAGTTCGGTTTGGTCTCCGCAGAGCGGACGAACGACGAACGACGAACGACGAACGACGAACGACGAACTGGAGAAGGCGTGACGGTAAAAATAATTCCGAGAAAAAATAATTTTGCGTGGGGAAATTTGCCTAAGCAGTGGCTCTTAACTCTATGATAATTGATCGCTCGCGATAAGTTCGTGAGGAGTTTTATGGCAACCAACTACTTGTAGAGAGGTTTTTCGTGAAACAATCCGAAAATGTAAGATGCTACTAAATGTGAAACGGTTAGCTTTTTTTACCATTCTGATAACCTTCTCTCTTTTGCGAGAGAATGCAGCGATTGGACAATCTTTCAACTGGGGAAGCTGGCCTACTTCAATCGATACGGCTCAGGGTCGCATGCTGATCTCTGCCTTGCCGGATTCGACCCTAATAGAATATGAAATCACCCAGCTTAGGATCAGGAATGGTTCATTCGATCACTTCATAGCGTTCGACAGCACTACCGACTCGTTCCCAGGGTACTATAAAACGAGAGCGTTCTCTTCCGTGTCTGCCCACGATACCCTGAGTTTCATGTGTTTTGCGTCATTCAATAACCAAAGCATGCTCCGGGCAGACAACCTCCAAAATATGGATACTACCCAATTGGATTCTCTTTTCAGAAGCTGGAAAGATCTAATGGTGGGCTCATTCATAACACCCAGTCCGGCCTACTTTAACGACACTTCGTTCGTATTTTATACTATGGAATTGAGGAATGCAGCCAATGATGCAGTGCTCATGGCACTCGACACTATCAGATGTTTCACACATCCTTCGACAGGACACATTTTTTATTCAGCCTCAAATGACAGGCCTGACTTCATTCGTATGCCACTTCTTTTTGACAGTGGGACCAGTATGTATGTGAAAATCAAGCGTACAACCATTCTTCCAAGCGGTTCCTCTTTAACCGACAAATCAATCATATTTAATAATCAGAGAGGTTTGCGAGAAGATACCGCGTATGAAGGCTTTCAGCGAAAGTATCCTATGGGTTATGCTCCGAAGGTCACTTCGCCTATTCCTTGGCACAGTTCAAACTTAGATCTTTCTGCGCTCTCCCCGAATCCCGCTTCTTCGGTAATCCGATTCACTATTGAGGTTTCCGTTCCCGATGCATCGAAGATTTCTTTAGTCGATAATCTTGGAAGGTCGGTTCTTACAGATTATGTAAAACTGAAATCTGGGCGTAACAGCATTGAACTTAATATCACGGCGCTTTCTCCAGGCGAGTATACAATCAGGATACCACTTTCCTCGAAGTTCTTTGCTAGTAAGTTCATCAAAGTCCAATAAGGAAAATAAACAATGAGACATCTAATCTTGATCTTTTCGCTGTGGGTAAGTGCCTTTTTCTCGGGTGGAGGTGGCGGGTCTGTCGTTCCCTTGGGTTGTGAGGATCTTCATGGGGCTTTCAAGAGTTGGAGACAGTATAATGGGCCTTCAAACGATGATTATTCTTCCGGCGAAGTCGTTGGTATGAATATTAGGATAACCAAGGAGCATTGTACTGACCCCGGGGAGGATTACGTCGGGCAGGGTTATATTGATTTACGAGGCATCTTCGGTTTGCTTAATATGCTGGGCAATTTGTAAAATGTTATGTTCAAATGTCGAGCGTTCTCGCCCGACGATTCGCAAATCTCGAAGTAGGAAAGTCTGACCATCGGGAATATATTCCCAGTTCCGTACCGTTGCAGTGATTGATGTTCACAACGCTTCGGGCCAAGGTGTTTGTTGGGTTTCTACTTATTCTGCTGCTGCTGGTGGGATTGGCGGGGTATGCTATCGTGTCGCTGGCCTCGTTGGCGGATGTGACGTCTGCGGCATTAGAGAAGAACGCCGAGCAGAGCCTTGCCAACACCAGCATGTACGAAAGCCTCGTCCGCATTGACCGCGCCGAGCTTCGTATGCTTGCCGGCGACACCGCCGCCGCCGGTCCCATTCTCTTCGATGAACCCGCGCTCTTCTATCGCTCGCTGCGCGATGCCTGGAATGCCACCGCCGCGCAGGACTCCACATCGAGCATCCTCAACGACATCGAGGTGCGTTGGCAGGATTATCAATCGCATCTGAATCTGTTTTATACGTTGGCGTTGCACAGGCCGCAGTCCGCGCGGCGATTTTATGAGGACACACTTTCTCACGAGGTCGAGGCGCTGAAGACATCGGAAGTCGCGCTTCAGGAGAAGAACTTCAACGCGTTTCGCAATGCAAAGATACAAGCACGAGAGCGTGCTCAGTCATCTACGCTCGGCGTTATACTGGTTGCTGTGATCGCGCTGGTTGTTGGTATTGGCGGTAGCTATTATATCGCGCGCCGGACAATCCAACCCTTGAAAGATCTAACCGACAGTGTGAAAGAACTACGCGCAGGAAATCTCGATACGCGCATCCCCATCCGAGGCGCGGATGAGATCACTGATCTCGGTTTTGAATTCAATCGACTCACAGAGCGGCTACGCGAGTTCGAGGAGATGAACATCAACGAGATCGTCCGCGAGAAGCAGAAGTCGGAGGCGATCATCGAGTCTATTGATGACCCGCTGCTGCTATTCGATCCGAACGGGTTGTTGCTCTTGATGAATAAGTCTGCGGAGGAGATCATTGGTGTGACGGAGCAGACTGCGCTTGGTCGTCCGCTGTGGCAGCTCTTCCGGGATAAGCGTGTGCTCAAGGATGTGGAGCGCGCGTTGGAACACGCGGCAGAAGGCTCTCGCGCGGCAGGCACTTCATCCATTGAAGACGCCATCGCATCCGCGCCGCCCATTGTCTCCATCGAACGTCGCGGACGAATGCGCTACTTCCGCATTCGTGTTGCACGGATTGTGACGGATCAGCCTTCGTCGTTGCCCCTCGTGGGTGTGCTGGTGTTGTTCACGGACATCACGCACTTCAAGGAGATCGACGAGATGAAGTCGGACTTCATCGCAAAGGTCTCGCACGAATTCCGCACACCGCTGACCTCGATGACGATGTCGCTCGATATTCTCGGCGATGAGTTGCTCGGCGGACTTAATGTAGAGCAACACGAGATCATCGACACATCCAAGCAAGATGCGCGGCGTCTCTCCAAACTCATTCGCGATTTGCTAACCCTCTCGCGATTGGAAAGTACCAAGCAAAAAGCGGATGCCTCCGACGAGGAGTTCGATGTGCCGCAAACCATCGAGCAACTGCTGCGCTCGATGTCGCCGCAGTATCAGGAGCGACGGGTAGCGCTCGAAGCGACCGAGATGATGAGCGGGCGGCTGCGGATGTCGCGCGAGCATTTTACCAGCATCCTTTCGAACTTGCTATCGAACGCGCTGAAGTACACCCCAGCTGGTGGGTCGGTGTCGGTGTATTCGGAGTGGGACGCGGCGCGTTCTGAGGCGGTTGTGAAAGTAACTGACACCGGCGTTGGAATTGCGCCGGAAGATCAGAAGCGCATTTTCGATAAGTTTGTGCAGATCAAGCATCGCGATTCAAGCACACCGGGTTCGGTGGGACTGGGGCTTGCCATTGTGCGGGAGATCGCGGCTCGATACAACGGTACGGTAGAACTTGAGAGCACGGTGGGAGTGGGGAGTATGTTTACGGTAAGGCTGCTGGTGGAGAGAAGTCTGAGTGATGAATCGATGCAGACAGATATGATACAACAGGGGCGAACGATATGACCGGTAGAATTCTCATCGTCGATGACGAGCCGCATATTTTGAAGACGATGGCGATCGGGCTGCGCGCGGTGGGCTTCGATGTCGTGAGCTTCGAGCAGGCAGAGGATGCGCTGAAGGAGATCGACAAGGACATCTTCAGCGAAGTGAAGTTCGATCTCGCCTTTATCGACCTGATGATGTTTCCGATGAACGGCATCGCGCTTATGCAGGAGTTGCATCGGCGGATGCCGGAGTTGACGGTGGTGATCATCACCGCGCATGGCACCGTTGAGACGGCAGTCTCCGCGCTCAAGCTCGGCGCGTACGATTATTTGCAAAAGCCATTCGAGTTGCGCGAGTTAACGGACTTTGCGCAACGCGTGATGAAGTCGCATGAGATACAATCCGGCGTGCACGGTTCGCAGGAGATACTCACCACGAACCCGACGTTCCTGGGTGTCATCCGCATGGCGGAGCGCGTGGCAAGCTCCGCGCTGACGATCCTCATCGAAGGGGAGACCGGCACCGGAAAAGAGCTGCTCGCGGATTTCATCCACAACAACAGCGACCGAGCGGGGAAGCCGATGATAAAGCTAAACTGCGCGGCGCTATCGAGCGAGCTGATCGAGTCTGAATTGTTTGGGCACACGAAGGGCGCATTCACCGGCGCGATGAAGGATCGCGTTGGCCGCGTGGAAGCGGCGGATGGCGGCACGCTCTTCCTCGATGAAGTGGGCGAAATGCCCGTTCCGATGCAGGCGAAGCTGCTGCGCTTTTTGCAGAGCCGGGAATTCCAGCGAGTGGGGGAGAATGACACGCGCTACGCCGATGTGCGCATCGTCGCGGCGACGAACCGGAATTTGGAAGAGGCGATCAATCGCGGTGAGTTTCGAGAGGATCTGTTCTATCGGTTGAGCGGTGTGCGGTTGATGATACCGCCGCTGCGCGTTCGACGTGAGGATATTCTGCCATTAGCAGAGCGGTTTGTAACGGAGGCATCGCGAGGGGCGCAGGTGCCGATACTATCGGACACTGTTGCAGCCGCACTCAACGAATACGATTGGCGCGGCAACGTCCGCGAGTTACAGAACGCTGTCTTCCGCGCTACGATACTCGCAGAGAGCGGGGGCGCGAACGGGCCTCGGCGCACCATCGAGTTGCAGGATCTACCGGAGCATATTTCTCTGGACGCGCGGTATGAGAAGAATGGTTCGAATTTCATTCCAAGCGATTCGAGCAACCTCAAATCACTGGATGAGGTAGAGCGGGACTACATCGCTCTGGTGATCAGCAAGACGCTGAGCCTGGAAGACGCTGCGCGGGTTTTGAAGATCGACAACGCCACCCTTTGGCGAAAACGGAAGAAATATTCTTTGTAAGGGCCAAAAAGTGCATGATTGGGCATTCTGCCCGGAACCGTGCGAACGGTTAAGCCTGTTGTTGCCGCGCTTCCGAGATTTCCGGTGGCAAATATTCCTGAGTAGCTCAGTTGGTTAGAGCATCTGACTGTTAATCAGAGGGTCGTAGGTTCAAGTCCTACCTCAGGAGCCAGAAAGCCCGAATACGATTCGTATTCGGGCTTTTTCGTTTGTGGCGACACACTTTCCTCGACGGCGAGTTCAATGCTCAGGTGCTACGAAAGCGGCGCGTTGAATTTTCCATTTGTGATCCTGGCCGTGTCCCCGCGTCCATCACTTTTAATCATCACATCAAATGTGCCTTGCACATTCGTTGCGGTCAGCGCGGTTATCGTGATCGAGCCGGATAGTACCCTCCCGTAGGTCTCTTTTGCGTTTAGATAGTGAATCCAAACAAAATTGCCGCTGGGTGTCGCGTCCGTCAGCGGGAAACTTCCGACGCTGTTAATGTCCGGACTCAAGCTTATAGCGATCTGGTCGGTGGGGATGATGAAACCCTCAAATTGGGCATTGTTAAGCACGCCAGCGTGGCGATACCCGCCCGCTTGCCCAACCCAGGGTGCGTTGTTGATCGTGGCTGTCATTACACCGGACGCGACGCCGGTGCTGTTAGTATCACTCGCGGAAGTGCTGTTGCTTTTGCACGAGGAAAGGAGTGAGAGCGAAAGGAGCGCTACGGAAGCAAAGGCTATGGTACTTTTCATTGATGAAAGAAGATTATGAGCTTCGACAAAGGGATGCCAGTCTACATCGGCACAACTATGATTAACGAATCAGGGATACGATTCCTGACAAACTAGGATAGTGCTTTCACGCGATCCTCCATCTCCGCCCTGATTCTACCTCGCCCCTAGGACAAGACTCAATGTCCGAGCGCCCAGACAACAATGTTGGTCCCGATCCGCATGGCCTCTTGACGTTTTTGTTCGGGGTCATTGTGAACATCGGGGTCGGCCCAGCCATCGCTCGGGTTTGTCTCATAGGTGTAAAATACGGAGAGCCGTCCATTGGAGAATAGCCCGAAACCTTGCGGCTGTTTGCCATCGTGCTCGTGTGTCTTTGGAAGTCCGTGCGGAAAATCGAAGTGCGAGTGATAGATGCCGTGGGAGAATGGCAGTTCCTGAAACTCCTGCTCTGGAAAGACCTTTTTCATCTCACGACGTATGGGCTTGTCGAGCCCGTAGTCATCGTCGATGTAGAGAAATCCACCAGCATCGCAATAGGCGCGAAGCCGCTTGGCTTCCGTTGCCGAGAACTCCACATTCCCGTGGCCGGTCACGAAGAGAAATGGGTAGTTGAAGATGTCATCGCTCCCAAGATCCACCCAGAAATACTCTGGGGCAACATCGATGTTCGTATTTTCTCGGATGAAACGGAGGAGATTCGGTTCGCTGGATGGGTCGTTATACCAATCGCTGCCGCCAGCATATTTCAGACGTGCGATGCGAAATTGTGAACCGGACTTGCTGATAGACGTTGGAAAGGAGCCTGCGCCTTGAGCACCCGCGCGAGATGTCAGGGCGATAATCACTATGAGACAGCATCGAAATGTTGTCCCGCGAACAGAGGATAATACCTTAGAAATGGCGACCATACATACATCAAGCACTGACACCTCAGGAATGTTCCGTGAGGCGATGCACAGCGAGGGGCAAACGCGCTCCTCGGAGTCTGGGTGGCTTGAATTGAGGGTCTCGACGTGGGTAGCGTATCTTGTCTATCTACTCTACACTTTCCTCGTCTATTGGCCGGTCTTTTGGGGGAAGAGGTTCTTATGGGAAGATTTCTTTGGTCAGGAGTACCCTATCCGTGAATACAGCTTTTACATGGCAGGGCTTCGGCACGCGTTGCCATTCTGGAATCCTTACTCCTGGGGTTGGGGTCCACTGATTGCGGACGCTCAGAATGGATTCTGGTATCCGACGAATTTGCTTGGCATCGCGATCACACGACTGCTCTTTCCCTCGGCGACGCACCTTCCCGTCCTCATCCCCGAGGCGATGACGCTGCTGCACCTTTCAATCGCCTCGCTGGGTGTCTTCGTTCTTTTGAAATCGCAATTCCGGGTTGCGCCAGTGGTTGCGCTGATCGCAGGCTTTGCGTGGGGGTTCGGAGCGCGAATGGTCGCTGAGCAAAACCATCCCATGCAAGTAATTCAGCTCTCACTGTTGCCTTGGGAAGTTCTGCTGACGATGTGCGCATGGAATTCTTGGAAATATGCTATTGGATTGGGTCTGCAGTTTGGCATCAGCTTTTTTGCGGGACAGCCACAGACGTTCTTGTACATCGCGATCTTCCTTGGAGCGTTAACACTTTCCGAGTCGGTTCAGCGCTTTAGGGACGGAAAGAGCTGGCAGTCAGTTGCACCACTTGGGCTCTATTCGCTATCCGTTATAGTAGCATTAGGAGTAGCCGCCATCCAAATACTGCCGATGTTAGAGTTGCTGGCTCTTTCCGCGCGTGAGCATCTCTCCTACGAAGAGGCCGGTATCGGAGCAATCCATCTTGGTCATTTCCTGAACTTCTTCGTGCCGAAGTTTTACGGAGAGAATCCGGGATTTGGGTTTCCGGCGAGCGCGACGGTCAACGACCATTTTTGGTATTGGGAGTCCACGTATTACTGGGGAGCACTGGCGGAGATTCTCGCACTGTTTGGAGTCGTGCAGCTTTGGAAGAAGCATAGGGTAGGAATTGGCAAGAATTCTAGAAACGACCCGAAGCTCAGGCACATTGCCTTCTTGGTGTGCTTCAGCATCTTCTCCCTCGCTTTCGGCATGGGGGGCAATCTCCACCTGCAGTGGCTCTTCTGGCGCTTTGTGCCGCTCTTCGATCATATTCGTGCACCGAACAGAATGATCTGGTTTTTCTGGTTCATTGGCGTACTGGCGACGGCGTTCGGGCTCGAAGAACTTGTTCGCAGCCTGAGGACGAGGGGGACGTACAAGCGATTGTTGCTCTGGTCTTCAGGGATCTTGCTTTTGATGAACGTGCTGGCATCAGTTGGAATATTCGATCTGATCTTTGCACCGCATACCGTCCGAGACGGACTATGGCGCCTGATCTTTCACTCGCTCGTGGCAAGCATTGCCGCCATCGCTTTCTGTGTTGCCTATCTTCGCGGTTGGCTTTCGACCCGATGGATCGTGCCGATCGCGGCACTCCTTATGCTTGTCGATCTTTACTACGTTGATACAACTTGGCACCGAAATACCCTGAACCGGGTGACCGTCGTTGCGAGGGACTCCTCAAGCCAACTTATCCGCGATTTCAGGCGTCAGCACACGGACGATCATTCGAAATTACTGATCTTGAAGGAGGATTCTGCTCGCAAGATCGAAGCAAATCTGGGGATGTTCCTCCGGCTCCCGATAGAGTATGCAAATGACGAGGAGGGGCTTCATGCGACGAACCCGCTTTGTTTGAGGCGAACACTGCCGCAATCGGTTGACACCGTCAGGCGCATGGAGATCATGGGAGTCCGAACGTGTTTGACGAACAACGGACGCGTTACCGAGTATGCGCATGGATTACCATTCGCCAAGCTATATCACAAATGGATTGTTGGAAGGGACACGGCAGCGGAGGCCAGGATACTCAACGACAGCAACTTCGACTTTGAGCAGACAATACTGCTCGATATGCCGCCGCAGTGTCGTTCCGATTCAGTAGTAGCAAATGACTCGCTCTTCATGGAGCGTTTTTCCGAGAACGAACTGCGCTTGAACGTGCGGCCGCACACTTCCTGTGTACTTCTCATCAACGACCTCTACTACCCCGCATGGAAGGCGACCGTTGATGGAAACCCAGTTCACGTCTTTCGGGCATTCGGCTGCCTGCGTGCTGTGCCGGTGCCGTCAGGATTTCATCGGGTGGAGATGCGATATGAGAGTGACGCCTTCGATCTGGGTTGGAAGATCACATTGAGCGTTATGTTGTTTGCAGGCATTGCTCTGTCGATGGGGAAAAAGCGCCAGAAAAAATGAAAGGCCTCGACTTGCGTCGAGGCCCTTCGCTAAAGTAAGGTGAGATGTCTTACTTATAGATTGCCGACTCCGCCTTGCGGCTGAGAGTCGACAGTTCCATCTACATTAAACGCCCATTCACCGGGAAAATGTGCCACCAGATTTGAAACATCAATGCCGCACGACGAATCTACTGGTGGTTACGTCCCCAAATGATTCAATTCGCAGGAGATAGACACCATTCGAGAGATCCGCAGTGCTCACCGTCGCTCCCGGTGCCCGCTCAACCCTGGAGACAAGCGAATGCCCGAGTTCATCCAGGATTTCAATGAAGAACTCCTGACCAAGGCTTCCCTCAAGGACAACATTCAGGTAACGATCAGAAGGGGTGGGGTAGAGACGTGCCCCTGAGGCAGGACTAACGCTCTCCACTGAAGCACTGACCTTGTTGCAGATGTAGGTGCTTGCTGCTTGAATGGAATCCATGTCCGCTCCGAGATCTCTGCCATCGTTGCCCGCATTCTTGTAGGGGCTTGTGGAGATCAGTCGGAAATTTCCAGACGCGGAATCCACGAAGCCCACTACGTTGCTCTTCGGCGGAAAGTAGTTGCCAGAAGGATAATTCGTCGTCGAGCCGCCGATGACCGCGTTGTTCGAGATCGTCCAGTTGGCATTGAAGAACGCGGCAAGTGTGGTGTTCGCATTGGCAGTGCCCGTGCCGATGAAGCCATACACACCTTGCGAGACGATGTTGTTCGTGAAGGAAAAGGAATCCGTCTTGGGAGTGCCATCTGCCACTACATAAGCTACAGGACAAAACGCCGTGTTGTGGTCGATAGTGACTTTCTCTGGGTCACCCAGAATTTGGAACATTCTGCCGTCGCTGTTAGCCATCTTCACTGCATTAATGACATTGTCCCGAATCAGCACGCGCGTTGTCCGCTGGCTGATATTGGGTGCATCTCGCCCAAGCAAGTTGATACCCTGCGCAATATTGACGAAAACATTGCGGCGAATCGTGATGTCCTGCGTGACGCACCACGGAGCGGTGTTATTCTGATTACGCGGTGTGAGGAGCAGGGCGAAGCCATTTTGTCCGCTCGGCCAGCAGTTCTCGAAGCGGTTGCCTTCGACGAGGACTCGTTGCGCGTTTTTGAACTCCAGCAAATTCTTGACGACCCAGGACTTCGTCATCCAAGAGAGCGGCTTGAAGAAATAATTACACCGAATCTCAATGTCAGAGGGTACCGCATTCGGGATCGTAGGGTCAGAGCCCCCGAACATGACATTCTCACCCGCCGCTTCCAAGTAGTTGTTAACGATCTTGATCGGCCCCGTTGCAGACCATCCCCCGGCCGCCTGTGTATCTGCTCCAGCCTCTTTGCAATCCGAGATATAGCTGTCAATGACCGCAATTGCCGCACCATTCATCATCACACCGCGCCTGCTACCCGCTACGGAGTCCCCGTGCACATAGCAACGGTCGAGGATGATATTGTTGGGCAATGCGCTCTCGGTGGTTTCCGCATTGCCGATTTGGACGATGTTATAGACGAAATTTCCATCAACGGGCTTGAATTCAATTCCCACAAAGCGGTAGTGGTGTGCGCCGGACGCGGTTTGGATCGTGCCACCCGCGCCGGCCGAGACGACGATAGAGGGCATATTCGGGGCGTCCGAAGGGGAAACCCGCGTGCATGGTGAAGGAAGCTTGGCAAGCGCGCTTGAGGTAATGTAGATCCACCCCGTGCCGCTCGTCTTGTTTGGAAGAGTGAACGGTCCTTTGTATGTAGCCCCCGCCGATAGTTCAATGATGTCCCCAAGCTTGCAGGTGTTGAGCGCGGTTTGGAAATCGGCGGAGGTCTGAGGGCGATAGATGGTGGGGTTCGTCGGTGGCGCGTAGGCCGTTTGCATGAAGACTCGGGGCAACTCGGGTAGTGTCGTTCCCTGACATGGAAATATCCCGGTCGCACCGAGCGAAGCCATTGCGAGGAGCGCGTAAATCGTTCGTTTCATGAGACAGTGGAAGCTGGTGGTTAACTCAGGACGAACACATCGGAATCAACCGAGTCACGCTGGTTGCATCGAATTCTTTCTACACCCTCAAAAAAGGAACAACTCTGGCAAGTCCACACAGAGCAAACGTGGTGAGAAGGGCGAGAAGCAGACCGGTGTTTGATAATTCCACACTCCGAGGTTGCCCTTTTCGGAGATTTTCAAAGGCGAACACGAAGATATAGACTGAAAGTGAAAGCCCGAATATGAGCGCGCCTTCCGTCAAGGCAGGCGTTCCGAAGAGCAAGGAGGCGATCTTAATGGAGAAGCGAATTCCCCACATTAGCACGAGCAGACTCAGCACGCCCTTCAGGCCCTCCGCCGTGTCGGTTACAACCGGGAGCGTTATCGCACCGGTTGGCTGGTACGGCAGCGGCGGATGCTGAACGGCAAACGATGTCAATGGGTACACGGATCTCTAGTGTAATTGGGAAGACTGAATCAGAAGTGTATCATGTACTTCGTCACCAGACAGACAAAAGCTGTCGGGAAGAACGCGGCCAGTGAAACGCCAAGATAGAATTTCCCGCTTGGCATAGCTGTCACAATGGAGCGATGGTAGAACTCCGCAAAAAAGCCAATGCTCAGGGCAAGGTTTAGGCCCGTAGCAGTTGCGAATTGCGTCGAGGTTAGGTTGAATGCCCAAGCCCAGAGGCCCGATCCGAGACCAATTAAGAGTATGGTCACGATTGCCCCGCCGGCATTTCTTAGCCAAGCGGAACCGCCAATTTCGAGTGAGTCCTGAGCGATCATGCCTCCATTGAGACCAGCTTCTTCTTTACTTGTGAAATATGCCAGGTGATGTTGATCTCCTTCGGACATGCTTCGACGCAATTGAAGATGGTATGGCAGCGCCAGACGCCATCGGGGGAGTCCATCGCCGACATGTGCTCACCAGGAGCTTCGTCGCGAGTGTCAAAGCCGAAGCGGAAGCCCTTGAGGATAGCCGCTGGTCCGAGGTAATTCTCGTTTGACCAAAGCGACGGGCAACTCGTGGTGCAACAGGCGCACATGATGCACTTGGTCGGCTCCATTAGTAACTCCGCGTCTTCGGGAGACTGCAAACGCTCCATCTCCGGCGGCTCTTGCGAGGTGATGAGATAGGGCTTGACCATCTCATACTTGCGGAAGAAGTCCGTCTGGTCAACGGCGAGATCCTTAATGATCGGCAGATAGGGGAGAGGCTCGATCACGATCGGCTTGCCGGTCTTGAATCCTTTCACGTCCTGTAACAGGATCGCGCATGCTAATCCGTTCTTGCCGTTGATCCGCATACCGTCCGAGCCACACATGCCGTGGGCACACGAGCGGCGAAAAGTCAGTGTACCGTCGAGCTTCCACTTAATATCATGGAGCGCATCGAGGACGCGAACGGTGCCATCGAGGTTGTCGAGTGTGTAGTCAGCGAAGTAGGGCTTCGCGTCCTTCTCGGGGTTGTAACGTTGAATGCGGAATGTTGCAGTCATGATACTTAAATTACAGCAGCTCTTAAACTCGTTCTACCACAGGTACGTGCACCTGGACAATATCCAATCCACCCTTGCGAAGCGAATGCACGCGGTTGGGGCTCTCGACTGTCAGGCCGGGCTTCACGCGCTTCTCGAACTCCTCTCGGAAGCGTTCGACGGTGAAGCGTACAGGCCATGCAGCAGCTTCGCCGAGCGCGCAGATGGTGCGGCCTTCGATGTTGAATGCTACGTCATGTAGGAGGTCAATGTCGGATGCCATTGCTTCACCTGCGTCGAAGCGCTGAAGAAGCTTTAGGAGCCAGCCCGTGCCTTCGCGGCAAGGCGTACACTGCCCGCACGACTCGTGCCAGTAGAATTTCGCGATACGTGTGAGGACGTGAATGATGTCCGTGTCTTCGTCCATAACCATGACTCCGGCAGTGCCAATGGATGAACCGGCAGCCTTCAGGTTCTCGGCATCCATTTTTACGCCTTCCAATTGCTCCCCGCGCAGTGGAGGCATGGAGGAGCCACCGGGAATGACCATCTTGATCTTCTTGCCATTCGGCACGCCGCCAGCGTGGACGTTGATAACGTCAGTAAGAAGAGTGCCCGTTGGCAGTTCATACACTCCTGGACGGTTGACGTGACCACTGACCCCGAAGAGCAATGTGCCAGGGTGCTTCGGATCACCGATCTTCGAATACGCCTCTCCACCCATCTTCATGATCGGTGGGACGCTTGCCATCGTCTCGATATTGTTGATGGTCGTCGGCATACCCCAGAGTCCCGACTGGGCAGGGAAGGGTGGCTTGATACGCGGAAGACCGCGGCCGCCTTCGAGCGAACTCATCATCGCCATTTCTTCGCCGACGATATAGGCACCGGCACCCTTATGGACGGTTATGTCCACGGAGAACTCGACGCCGTCGCCACTAGGGCGGAAGTTCTCCTTCATACGCGGTCCAATAAAGCCTTTCGCGTATGCATCGGCAACGGCCTTTTCGACCATCTTCACCCAGTATCCATACTCACCACGAATGTAGATGTAGGCATGGTCGATCTGCATTGCATACGATGCGATCAGAATGCCTTCGATGAGCTGGTGCGGATTGAACTCAAAGATCTGGCGATCTTTGAAAGAGCCGGGTTCGGATTCGTCGCCGTTGATGAGAAGATACTTCTTCTTCTCGTTGGTCTTCGGCATAAAGCTCCACTTAAGGCCAGTGGGGAATGCCGCGCCTCCACGCCCGCGAAGACCGGATTTCTTCACCTCATCGGTCACTGCAGTGGGTGCCATCGAGTACGCCTTGCCTATCGCATCGCGGTAGCCGCCGTGAGCGATGTAGGTTTCGATGTTTCGAAGCCCGGGAATATCAGGAAGAACAAGTTTTGGTGTGTCAGCCATCGTTCTATTATCGTACCAAATACATTCGTTTAGTCAGCTTTTCCTTCGTCCCATCATCGGTTCGTGTGAATTCGAGGATGTAGGTGTATTGTCCGCTAGGGTAGCTCCTGCCATCAAAGCGTGCCACATAATCGCCACTCGGCTTGGTCTCGTTGACCAGCGACTGGATCTCCAGTCCGAGTGTGTTCGCCACACGTAGCACAACATGTCCTGGCGCAGGAGTGACATAGCGGATCTCCGTAAGGTCGCTAAAGGGATTGGGAAAATTCTGTTTGAGTTGCAAACCATCCAAAGGGTCGGTAGAGGGCATCGCCAGCGTAACCGAAACCACGGCTACAAGAGACAGCGCCACGAACAGGGGCCATCTTCTCCGGAATGACGATATTCTATCCAGCACTATCGATTGGTCGCTTCTGATAACTCCGGCAATTGGGAGAAAAACTTCGGGGTCGGAAGATTTCCGCTTGCCCCCACTTGATCAATGATCGTAAAAGCCTCGTCTGTGGAGATCTTTTCATAGAAGCGCTCATTGACGGCCATCATCGGTGCGCCACCACAGGCGCCCATACACTCGACTTCCTCAAGCGAAAACATGCCGTCTTCGGTTCGTCCATGATTCGGAATGCCGAGCTTACCTTTCACGTCATTATACAACTTCTCGCTGCCGTGAAGCATACAACTAACGTTAGTACAGACCTGAACGTGGAAGCGCCCCATGGGCTTATCGAAGAACATGGTGTAGAAACTCACGACACCTTGTATGTGGCTCTTCGGTACCTGACAGATCGCGGCTGCCTCTTCCATCGCGCTGTCGTCTATCCAGCCCATCTTTTCCTGAATACGCCACAACACTGGGAGAACGGTGGCGGCAGGTGCGCCGTAGCGCTTCTGAAGCTCTGCGAATTCCTGGACTTCTTGTTCTGAAAATATTGGCATGAAGGTTTGCTTTTATTTTTCTCGAATGACATAACACATCCAATTTCAGTCTCGCTCCGCAAGAATCCGTTTCAATGTGCCGATGACGAATCATCCCGAGCCAAAGGCCGATAGCGTGGACGCCCATATAAGGGGGCAACGAGCTTAACGTATCACGACAGCCTGTTCAATGACCTTGGACTCCGGCGTGGTAAGTAAGGCCCAGTAGCGCCCGCTTCGAAGTCCTACCGTGGTTATCGTTACTTCTTGCTGCCCTTTTTCCAGAGTAATTGCTCGGGAGCGCACGCAGACACCACAGTCATCCCATAGTGACAAACTGGCTTGCTGGCGATCCCGGGCGACCACAGTGAAATTCAGTCCGTCCTGCGTATGGGTTGTGGTGATGGATTCGAGTGCCACTCGCTTGACGGATGCCGGTGCAAGAGTGGTATTGACAGGCAGTTTGTAGAACGCGGTGGCGAATATGGTGTCCCCGCTGGTCGGTTCGATAGTTGCAAGTGGTGCGGTGTTTGCTCGGGCAATCGGATCGTAGGTGAGCTGCCACTGATGTGACGGATCGATCGCAGTATGCCGAAGTCCCGTGAGAACATGGGTTGAGTCCTCAGAGATACGGTACCACACCTCTGACGTGTCGTAGGCAAGCCCATTCTCGTACAGAGCAAAATACTGAGTAGGTTGTACGGACCGAAGTTTGGTTGAGACACCTCCTCGATTCCAACCGAGCGAAAAACAATATCGGCCAATAATGCTTCCATCGAGGATCGAGTCGAGCCTCGCGACTGTGTCCGGCATTAGCGGCGGGTACATTGGCGAACTAATACCGTATCTCTCCTTCAAGATCGCTCCGGCGAACATTTTCCCTACCGCCCAGAGTGTGGTAACATCAAAGTGGAGGCCGTCTCCTTCGACGGAGCGCCCAACGGCAGTGCCTACAAGCGTGGAGGAGGGAAGCATGCGGTGTGCTTCACGGACTTGTGGGACCGTATTGGTCGGCGCACCTGCACTTGAATTTCCAGATATCTGTAGGTGGAAGACTTGGAATGTGTCCGTCGCAGGCGTTGGGTGGTTATTCAGATCCTTTGCAAAATTGCTCATCAGACCCTTGAATACCATTCGATACTCTTCTGGATCTTCGAGCGTGAATCCGTCAGCCTCCCCTTGGATCCAGGCCAAACATTCCAGTTCACTTCCTGCAGTTAGAAATCGAAGTAACGCACGACCATAGATTGATGTGTCTTCTGGCGAAAGCGGATTTCGAACCCATTGAGGTCCAGTTTGGCCCATAATTCCAGAACTTGGTACTGCAACATTGACGATGCCAATTGGAAGGGAGTCGTTCAAGACTTGAAACAGCATGTTCGCCATGACGATCCATGGCCCGCCACCCATGCTTCCTGTCGGTTCTTTTGCCGGTTGCCAATGCGCCAGATCTCGGAGCATTCGTATGTCCCCCCAGGCTCCTGCCACCATCTCCCAACAACCTCCTGCAGCATTGGATTGGCCCGCAACTCCAATTATGTGACCTGGTGTAAGATTGCCAATCAGGCCGCCCGTATCGACACCGGAAGAATCCGCCCGCCAGTACACTGTGTAACTGCGTAGTGAGCGAGGCAGAAGAATTAGTGTATCAACCAGACCACCTACAGCATTAACGGCAAACCAATTTTGGGTAGGACCGCTGGTGTCGACGTCGGAGCTGATCTTGTACCGAAACGAGCCGTAGGATGGAGGTACGTGGGCGGTCAGCCTTAAATGAGCATGTTCACCTCGAACCTGGAGAATGCCGGCAGGCCGTGGAGATACAACTGCAACTTGCGCCTGAGACTGGATCGAGAAAGACAGGAGGAGGGCGATGATCGCAAGCCGAGTGAGTATCATCCTGCAAAGTTACACAATTTTGGAGGCTACGGATTAAGGCTCTGTTTTGAATATTATCGCGCATCCGATCGAATCGCGTATATTTGCAATGAGTTCTCCCGGTTGAGGGCTTTTACTTGTTCGCGTTCTTAGACCTTTCGTACGAATTGATTCCTATCCCGTAGTTCAATATGAATATGAAATTTTGTCGCAACGCTGTTTGTCGTGTGGCAGCTGCATGGCTGCTGCTATCCTTATGCTTCGCCAACTCCTATGCACAAGGCGCTTCGGTCTTCTTTGGCGTTCGTACTGTAATATTTGGGATTGTTACTGATGGCACCACAGCCAAACAGATGCTCATAATCACTAACACAGATTCCGTTGGCTGGGTGCATGGCCATGTGGGAGCACCTTCAAAATCGGTATTTGCGATCTCCGGCTCCGACACATTCTCGATCGGGCCAGGACAGAAGGACACAACCTACTTCACGTTTTCACCAGTGGATGTAAGCATTCTTCGAGACTCCGTCTGGATCACGCATGACGCATGGCTGGGGCTGGGTGTGACGAATCCCCAAAAAATTGTCCTGACCGGACAGGGATTGTCACCGAATGACTCCTCAGCACAGTTAAAGCTCGGGGGATTTGGTGGAACCACCATCCCGTGGAGCTTGCAAGTCGATAGTTCTGCTTTGCGCCCTTTCGCATTTCGAAATGTGTCCGCGAATCCTGCTCGCCACCTTTATGGAACGATCTCTGGTATTCATGAGCCATTCGGATTTGGAATTGGGACGCCGAATTTCGATCTGCCAGATTCCGCATGGGATACCATCCAATTTGCATTCAGCCCGACATCGGTCGGCACGTTCCGCGACACTTTGGTGATGACCAGTAATGCCACCCCTCCGAACAATCTAATTAAGATCTATCTCAGCGGAGTAGCCACAGCCAGAACGGGATCGATGCCGGATGCCGCGATCACTTCTACTTTCATCCAATTTCTGGGGGATAGCGTTGGGACTTTCACCCAGCAGTTTACGGTGCTTGTGAACCCGTCCGTAGAAGCTCCGCTCCATATTACGGTTGCGCATACCCCAAACCCGCCGTTTACCGTCAGTGGGCAACAGAGTATCTTAGATACTCTCAAGGCCGATACCATCTTATTCTCATTTGCTCCAACGAAGGGAGGCAAATTCACGGATTCGCTTGTATTGCTGACGGATGCACCGCCTCCGCATAACCATATCAAGATCAACCTCAGCGGTACGGCCCTTTCCTCATCTGTCGCCACCGCCTCCATCGCGAGTGGGATCCGTTTGACAGCAGTATGCTTACAAAATTCCGAGCTTGCTCGAATCACCATGGGAGGGGTGGATGGGGAACATGTTACACTGAGGCTCTATGATGAGTCCGGTGCAGCGCTGGGACAGCTCTTCGAAGGGATTGCTGTTCCTGATGGGACGGATCTCAACTATTCCATTGCAGCGCTTCCTTACGGGGTTTACTTTCTGCGCCTTGAATGCGCGCATGGCATAGTTTCGACCAAAATGAATGTCCGGCGCTAAGCATTCTCAGTTGCAATCTCGAAGTTTCTTAACAGGAGCGCCGTCCTTGCGCTCCTGTTCTATACATCTGCACCATTGTACAATTCTCATGATGAAGTACCTTGTTCTCCTTAGTGTATTCCTTTGCGCTACTGCCGGCCATGGCCAGAGCTTAGTAGTTTCTCCGTCGGTTATTGTCTGGTCCAAAGTTCCGAATGCGGATACTCTGGTTCGTGCCTTCGCGGTGAAAAATACGGCTAGCACCGATCAGGCAGGGCAGTTTTCGAATGTGGTTTTTCCATTTTCGGTCATAGAAGGAAATGCCTTCTCTATTCCCGCTGGCGTGACCGATTCTTTTCATATTCTCTTTGTGCCCAACGGAGCGTTAGGAGGAAACTGGCAGGACACGATCTCACTGGTCACCTCCGGCTCTGCACCATACGCACAGTTGATCATAAATGCGTCGCGCTACAACGTGAACACCGGAAACGTCCAGTACTCAACACTCGATGTGGATTTTGGGACGATCATGGCGGGCACGCTCGACACGCAGTACGTCATCGCCAAGAATGTAGGCAGCACAGTATTGCGCGTTAGCGCAGACGCGCTGGCCCACACGGGGCCATTTGCGCGTTTCGGAAAACCGATCAATTCCCGAGCCATAAACGCCGGAGACTCGTTGCTGATCGGTATCCAATTTATGCCCATGGCGGCCGGCGCGTTCCACGATACCTTGAAGACATTTTCAAATGATCTCGATCACCCGAATGTGAATATCGCCCTGCATGGCAAGGCAACACCGGCACTCGGAGTGCGAGAGTTAGTCGCGGATATCATGGGGGTGTTTCCTTCTGTGGTCAACTCTAATCTCATCTTGCGCTGCGGCCCCACAGGGAATGCACAAGTTCGGGTCGTGGATCTACTTGGAAGGGAAGTTGTGCGTGAAAGCTCTCGATCGAATGGCGAAAGCGTGGACGTCCGATCGCTACCTTGTGGAGTCTATGTTGCAATTCTGAAAACATCTGCTGGGGTGACATCCTACCGATTTGTAGTGGATCGATAGCTCACCAATCATTTTGTTATCTTGGTGGATTGTTGGAATTTCGATGCCATCGGGTAATGATTTCATCACGGCTCCAGTAGAATGATTGCGACCCGTCGGGCTGTTGCTACCGATAGACCCTAACGGGATTCATTTTCACTTTTACTTTTTCGCTTATGTCAACCATGACCTCTTACGCCCCCGGCACATTTTGCTGGGTCGATCTCGCCGCAACGGATCAGGATGCCGCGAAGCAGTTTTACAGCTCTATCTTTGGATGGACGTCCAACGATATGCCAATGCCTGACGGAGCAAACTACAGCATGATGCTCAAAGGAGGCAAGACAGTAGGGGCGATCGCTCCGATGCAGCCAATGCAAAAAGATGCAGGTTCGCCGCCTACCTGGAATTCCTATATCGCAGTCGAGAACGTGGATAATTCTGCAAACAAAGCCGCTTCGCTAGGCGGTACAATTGTGATGCCGCCCATGGATGTGCCTGAGGCTGGCCGGATGGCAGTCGTACAAGACCCAGCTGGCGCGTATGTATCGCTGTGGCAGGCGGGAAGTCATAAAGGTGCAGAAGTTGTCAACGAAACCGGAGCAGTGGCATGGCAGGAGTTGATTACGAATGACACTGAAAAGTCGAAGGATTTTTACTCGGGGTTGCTTGGCTGGAATCCTTCCGACATGCCGATGGGGGAGATGACCTACACCATATTCAATAATGGCGAGAAGCAAGCGGGTGGGATGTTCGCACTCGATCCGAACTGGGGACCGATCCCTCCGAATTGGACAGTCTATTTCGCGGTAGAAGACTGTGACGCCACGCTTGATACTGTCAAGGCGCTTGGCGGCAAAGTACTGATGGGACCGAATGTAGCACCAGGAGTTGGTAAGTTCGCAACTTGTCAAGACCCCCAAGGTGGAGCTTTTGCGGTCCTACAGCCAGAAATGTCCGCACAGCTGCAGGGCTAGGAATAGCAGGTTTGATCCGTTCAAAGTCGATCCAGGCCGGGGCTCCTACCCCGGCCTTTTATTTCTGCCTGCGATAGTCACGCGCAGCCAATGCCCGGTGAGGGAACACTTTTTCGAATGGAATTGTATTAAGATTAAGTCTTAATAGCATCAACCGCCGTTTCTCCTGCATGGCCAAAAAAACCTCACGCACTCCAACTACCGCCGATAGCGGTCTTGCCCCGATGGCCCCCGTGCGGAGGGCTGCGGGGTCTTCGAGCAACTTAAAGCCGCACGACCACTTTCGAAAGTTTCTACAGGACGGACAGTACCGCATCACGGGGGAGCGGTTCGAGGTGCTAGATGCGGTCCTTGCCTGGAATGACCATTTCGATGCCGATAACCTATTCATCTATCTCAAAAATCACGGCTCAAAGGTTTCCAGAGCTACTGTTTACAAGACACTGAATCTTCTTCACGAGTGCGGCCTCGTTTCTCGTTATCGATTCTCCCAAGGGCACGCACAGTACGAAAAGACGACCGATCGCCCTCACCACGACCACATGGTCTGCACAAAATGTGGCGCGATCATCGAGTTCGAGAACTCTCGAGTGGAGCGGCTGCAGGATGATGCGTGTGCGCATTATGGCTTCACCCCGATGTATCATTCGTTCCAAATCTTTGGTATCTGCTTGGATTGCAGGACAACTGGAACTGGCAGCCGATCCTCTTCCGGGACACCATCCACCAATCAACAGCAAGGTGTGACAGGTATCCCAGGCTCTGGAGGAGTTATGCCGCTCGACCAAAGTCGAGAGCATCATTCATCAAAGAAATCGTAGCACCACAAGTGCGTTACAAAGTCAGCACATTCGTGAAGGAATTCGAAATGGTATTGTTCAAGATGGCGTTTGGGCCTTCGCGGATGGCTGATCATTCGCGGAAGCCACAAATATCCGCTTTCAAGGCAGTCATCATGGAAGTGTGGCAGCAAGCGAGCTGTTTCATTAGCCACTGTTCTGCTTCCTCGGATTACGTTTAACTCAGACCCTCTAAAACTATTACGGATGAATCGTTATCTCACCGCCGTTTCCGCTTCCTTCTTAAGCATGGCAATCCTTGCCCTTCTGCCGGTCTCCGTATTCGGTCAAAGCACATCTCCGGTCAAAGATGCCGATAATAATGTCAAAGTTGGTAAGGACACCGGCTATTCCCTCAAGACGCTCAGCATGACGCCGATCTATGGCTACGACATGCCGAAAGAGGATAACGCGGCGATCGACTCGGCCAAGCAGTTCAAGGGTGCGAAGCCTCTTCCGGACTCATTCTATTATCCTGGCGAGCGGCACTTGAGAAACATCCAGCAGTTGACATTTGCGGGCGAGAATGCGGAGGCATATCTAAGCCCCGACGACAAATGGCTTTCATTTCAAGCGCATGGCACGCGCCCGGGACATTGCGATCAGATCTTCATGATGGATATTGAAGGCAAGCACGTCCGCCGTATTTCGCAAGGTGTCGGTCGGACGACCTGCTCCTACGTCATGCCTTCCCAGGACAAGGTGCTTTATGCATCAACACAGGGTGCGGGCGGGCTGTGTCCAGCAGAGCCGGATATGTCGAAGGGGTACGTTTGGGCGCTTTACAGCGGTTACGATATTTATGTCGCCGATACGAACGGCAATCCACTCGGCCGATTGACCGCCAACGACAGCGCGTACGATGCGGAGGCAACGATCTCACCCAAAGGGGACAAGATCGTCTTCACAAGCACACGCAATGGCGACATCGATCTGTACTCAATGAATATTGATGGCTCCGGTGTCAAGCAATTGACCCATGAGGAGGGCTATGATGGCGGGGCTTTCTATTCTCTCGATGGGAAAGAGATCGTCTATCGTGCATCGCGTCCGAAGGGGGAGGAGTTGAAGGAGTATCGCGATCTTCTCAAGCAGGGACTGATCCGCCCACATCAGTTGGAGATCTTCGTGATGAATGCCGATGGCTCCCATAAACGACAAGTGACTCACCTGAACGCGGCCAGCTTCGCTCCGTTCTTCCACCCGGACGGTAAGCGCATAATCTTCGCTTCGAACTATATGGATCCCAAGGGTCGCGAGTTCAATCTTTTCATGATCAACAAGGATGGCAGCGGGCTGGAGCAAATTACCTATGGTGGTGCCTTCAACAGCTTCGCGATGTTCACGCGTGATGGAAAAAAGCTCGTCTTTTGTTCAAATCGTAACGGCTTTCACCCGCATAATACGAACATCTTCGTAGCAGACTGGGTCGAATAAACTCTCGTTTTTAACACCAGGTAGATGAACGAATACTCAAATAGATCTTTACGCCCTTCGTTTCTATTTAGACGAAGTCTTAATAGCATTATTGCTCTCGTGTTTGTCCTGTCTGCTTCTTCCGCATCGGCGCAGCTGCGGAAGGATTACGTCGGCGGCTACGGCGAGATGACCTACCATCACTACGATGATGGTACGCTTCCCAGACTCGACATTTCACGTTTCGTCTTCTACTTCGACCATTTTTTCAATTCAAAGTGGTCATTCAAGTCCGAAACGGAGATCGAGCATGTCAAGATCGAAGGCGGGGCCGGAGGAGAGATCGGGGTGGAGCAGGTCTATTTGGATTACCACGCCAGCGACCGAATCGGGTGGCGCGTCGGCTTGCTTGTGTTACCAATAGGGATCATGAACCAGACCCATGAGCCAACGTCATTCTACAGCGTCGAGCGACCGCTATTTGATCAGAAGGTTATTCCCTCGACGTGGCGGGAAATTGGGATGGGAGTTTATGGGAATCTCATGACGGATGTGTCCTATCAGCTGCTCTTGACGGAAGGTATGAGGCCCAGCGGCATCACTTTTGAAGGCACAGATGGTGGGAAGCAGGAGGGCTCAGCAGGAGAGTTAACGAGCGACAATGTGGCGGGTAGCGATGCTTCGCATCCAGCGATCTCTGCAAAACTCAATTCCTCGCCGATCCCCGGAATGCAGATCGGCGTATCGACCTATATTCAACGTGGCTCGACGCAGGCTCTCTTGCATTCATTCGCTGTTGCTGATGCAGACATGGAATACAGCGACGGGCCGTTGAGGATTCGACTGGAAGGGGCGATCGTCAGCACTGGGGACGCCGCGGATTCAAGTGTTCCGGACAGGATCCAGGGAGGGTATGTGGAAGTCGCTTACAACGTCATGCCACTGCTGTCACCCGGTAAATCGGAGCTGATCCCCTTCGTGCGATATGAGTCCTACAGCTTTTGGCAGACAAATTACTCCAGTGCAAGCTCGAGTTTCTCTGGAGCGATGTCCTACCTGCACAACGCCTTTACCGCAGGCGTTTCGTTCAAACCACTGGATGAACTGATCCTCAAGGCGGATTATCGCTGGACGAACACCGATTCCCCACGCGAGCGGCGCGGATTCAGCCTGGGAGCTGGATATGAGTTTTGAGGAATGCAGGTTGTCCGGAGAGGCTCACCGATTTTTCTCGGATAATGAGTCCTCAAGTGATCCGAACGGAACTGAGTCTAAAGAGTCCATCGTTACACGCCCGCTTATTGAAACGCGGAAGACTTGTGTGCCCATGCTATTAGATGGGCACTCCGCTCTGAACAAGCGTTCGCATAGATAAGCCACCCTAGCTCAGTTGGTAGAGCAGCTGATTCGTAATCAGCAGGTCACCGGTTCAAGTCCGGTGGGTGGCTCTGGGACCTGGCCTCTGCATCCTCCCGGCAGGGGCCTTTTTTATTGTCCTTACGCAAGTTCGGCGTTTGCTAGTGTACGCTCATCGAGCAGGTGCTCCTCAGATGCGTGATCTTTCGAGGATTTCTCGACCATCTCCTTTGCAACTAAGCGTTCATGTCTGGCGCGCACCGAGTCCCCGATCGGCGTTGGATTTCCCTCATCATCAATTCGAACAAAGATCATCGAGGTGCTACACACCGACGTCTCCTCGCCACTATAGAGATTATAGCGTGTCACTTCGATGCGTAAGGTGATGGATGTTCTTCCCATGGCCTCGACCCCGCCGTAGATGCGGACGTGGCTCCCGGCTTTGAGCGGTTTTTTGAAGAGCAATTCTCCGACGCGGAGCGTGACCATATTGGGTGTGGAGCAGTACTCCGTCGCAAACGCCGCTGCGGCTTCGTCGATCCAGGCCATAAGGATTCCGCCGAACATGTTGCCATGTATGCCGATATCCTTGCCCATGCAGATCTTCATGTTGAGTAGTTTCATGCAATTTCTCCGATGTGGTGGCCTCTCGCCTGTGAGCGGAGGCACGCCGATACGACCAATAGAAACGATACGACCAATAGAAAAAAGAAAAGCCCTTCGCAGAGTGCGAAAGGCTTGCAGTACGATCTGAGCTAAAGAGCGTTCTAGTAACTTACCTGCAGATATCAGCCTTTCGCACACGGTGAGATTGGTGCATAGAGCAGCCGGCCAAGGATCGGCGCAGCTCTTGAGGCTTGGTGGTAATGTAGCTGGTAAATTTCATTGTATGTGCAAAGACGCAAAAACGAACAGATTGTTTCAGAATCTGTCGTAGTACGCAGCGGAAGCGGTGCGCAGTAAACCGCAGAACATATAGGACAAATATTCGCAATTCGGCAAGCTTGCTTCTGGAGTTGTGTAACTTTGCAGAAATGGATTGCCCCAAGTTCGTCCTGCCCTTCCTTCTCCTGCTTTGTCTCGCGGCATCAACGACCGCGCCCAGACTCCGCGCGCAGGATACGACGCATCGGGATACAACGCATAAGTTAGTGCCGAAGGAGATCGTTTATAATATTGAGTTGACCTCCGACGAATCGCTCTTCGCAACATCTGTTCAACGTACTCGTGAAGACGGGCTGTTGGCAAAGCTGCCCGGAGGGAAAGATACGATGATCTTTGGCCGAAGGGTCGTGCGTATCACCTCGCTGAGTACGCCTCTCGTCACGCCGCGCGACCTGCCATGGGAGAGCATCCCGCTGGTTCCAGACACCGTTCCACCATGTCCACAGTGCTACTGCAACGCGCTCGAAGCAGGGAATTCGTTTTTCGAGCTTCACGGCGGAGTGACGTGGCGAGGCAACGCGCAGGATACGCTACAAACTATCGCCGGCCCAAAGGTAGTGGACGCGAGAGGATTTGGAAGCTCCAGTGAAGAGGGGACGATCGGCACACTGCAGGCAGACATGGCCTACGGATGGCGCTGGGACCGGGTGCGGTTCGGTGGATTCGTTGCAGCGTTCTCATCGGACGGTGGCTTCTTCCTACCGGCGGGCCTACACTTCGCCTACGATATTGGCTGGCTTGTGCCGGATGTATCAAAGGATATTGGCTTCTGCCCTAACATCTTCGCAAATGCGGCGATACCATTCGACTTCCACACTCATGCTCCGATCTTCTTCTCCACCTTCAAGCGAACGCGCAAACTTCTTTCTGCCGGTCTTGGATTTGAACGTAGAATGAGTGCGAAGTGGAATTGGTCCATTGACATAGGGGAGGAATACCTTACGGTGCCGCTCTCCTATGTACCTTGCGACTGCGATATTCCCGAAGAGGACCACTACCCGGTTCGCTCGATCCTTTCCACGATCCTTGTAGTGGGGGTATCCTTTTGATGAACACGATGCTGAAAACCGGGCGAGTTCTTTTGCTGGCTACGACCCTGGGGCTACTCGCGGCGTGCAGCCAGACAGTGATAAACCCTGATCTCGTCACCCCGCACCGAGTGACGGTTAGGACAATGACCAACACCGAGAAGCCGGTGCCGAATGTGGGTGTTTCCTTTTTTCTTGATCCCCAGCATACCACCCCGATCGGACCGCAGCAGCAAACGGACACAAAGGGGCTGGCAGGAGCAGATATCCTCATACCCGTTCTCGGTCACGCGTATAGCATTCTCGTGCAGAGCGGCACAGGGCCCACGGCTTTTACCCGCAATATCGACCTCTTTCTCCATTGTCGAGATACACTAATTCCAGTATTTCTGGATGCAGCAAGCAGTGGTGGAAACATTGGAAATGCGACGGACACAACCACAATTACGGACTGCACAAATTCCTGGCAGCCAGTGAGTGTCTCGTTACACGCATGTCCAAATGATAGCGCAAGTAAAGCCGTAACGATCACGAATGGGTGTCCGGGGCCAGTGACCTATGCGATCGCACCGAACTCGCTCTCCGCGCCGTTCGCGCTAAGCATTGCGACTAATGGGGTGCAGACAGCTAATAGCGTCACCTTGCAGCCGGGTGGCGTGCTCGTCCTGACCATCAAGTATTTCGGTGCTGGACAATCACAGGCGCAGTCAACGAGCATCTCTGCTACAGGATCCGGTGGAACGATCCCCATTACGATTGTTGGCACGCCACGCAGCGATTGCAGTTCGCCGCCGACAACTGCGGACTGCACCGCATTGAATATTCCAGCAAAAACGATAGACTTTGGCGACGTGTGCAACACCACGTCCGCAGGGCCAACGTGTACTTCCATTGCCAATACTGGTACCGAGGCAATGAACATCGCTGTGCCTGCAGTGGCATTGCCATTCAGCGTTGCAGTTCGGGATAACAGCGGGGGATTGACTGCGGCGAATCCTGTCACCCTGGCCGCAGGGCAGACGATGTCGCTTTGTTTTTCCGTTGCGAATGCGTCACCTGGTAGCTTGAGTCAGAAAGTAAACGTCGGCGTGACCTGTGTTTCGAGTGGGAAGACTGCTTCGTTTCCGATCACGCTCACAGCGCAAATTCACAAGTGTGATACGTGTGACTGTCCAGCCTCCGCCATTTCATCGTTCGATCTATCACAGCCCATTAACGTGACGACTGGGGATACCACGATCACGATCCCGATCTTTACGAATACAACTAGCTGCGAGGTTACTGTTTCCCCATCAGGTGTGCTGAAAGGCGATGATTGGCAACTCGTCCCACAAGCACCGTTCTCAGATATTGTCCCTCCCAATGGGGTGCTTCAGAAGATCTTCCGATTTACCCCACGCTCACATGCAGGGAGGCACACATTTACACTTCCACTGACACTACTCGTTGGGCCACAACAGAAAGCCTGCACCGGGCAGACGACTGTAGAAGGCACAGCCTGTCGCGACACGTGCTATACCATCTCTTCGAAACCGACGCATCTGTACGCGAAGAAGGGAAGCGATCCGTTCGACACGATCTGGTCGCAGGAGTCGGGGAATGTGAAGGTGCAGGTGAGTTATCCGGGAACGACGAATACGGCCGTGCCGGAGTGTCTTACCTTGTCTAATCCGGATTCTGCGTGTAACACGATCAATATCTCCGTAAGCAGCCCTGGCTCACCGTTCGGAGTGTCGCCTTCCGGGAGCATATCGCTTGCGCCAGGAGCGAAGCAAGATGTCTGCGTTACGTTTACGGCCCCGACAGTCGAGCAAATTCGAGCACGAAAAAGTCTGATCTATTCGGATCATTTGACACTCTTCCAAACGAATAAGTGCAGTAGCGACTACACTCTCTATGCTGTCGTGGATACTTTCCAGCATTGCAGGATCGAGCAGAAGCTGACGGTATATTCCGAGACGACACCAGCGCAACGGGTGGCACTTGAGGAGGTGTATGATTTCCGAGACGATAAGGTCTATAACCAGGTGCCGGAGGCGAGTGCAGGAGTGCCGAATGCCCATGATCTGTATCTGACAAATTCTACAACGCTCCAACTTCTGCCAAAAGGGACCACAAAGCGAGGCCTGGTGACGCTTTCGTCCGCTGATCCTCTGTTCACGGATTTCTGCAACAACGCGGAGAAGATCGCAACAAAGTATCAGCCGCAGCTGCCTGGGATGAGTTACAGTGCGACGACGACTATTGGAATCGGGGATGTTGTTGCGGCCCAGCTCGATAACAATACCTACGCCTTGCTATACGTCACTGCTGCCGGGATGAATTCGCTCGGGCTGCATTATGTGCTCTTTGTTGTCATCTATCCACTGTAGCGCATGTCAAGAGTACGAATTCTTCTTTGGAGTGGAGTCATCGTAGCGTTGCTCGGTGTCGCGAGCGTGGCGCATTCACAGCAATTTGACGCAGTCAATCTCGGGTCAGCAGTCAATTCTCCCGAAGATGATTACGGCGCAGAGCTTACCAGTAGTGGTGACACACTGATCTTTACAAGTTCGCGCACGGTGGTCGGCAAGCTCAGAAAGGGATTGAACTCTGAGTTACTGGAAGTCTCAAGCCCGCATGTGAAGCATTGCGAATCTCGGAGCTGGGGTAGCGTGCAACTATTTGATTCGACACATCTTCAGGGAGTTTCTCTGAACCTAAATCAAGGGACGATCGCGATCTCTCATGACCGCACCTTCGCAGTTTTCGCTGCCGAGAGGATCTTCGGCAAGAGAGGGCAAAGTGCGTTTCAGGATCTGTATCAGATCGCGCTTGATGCCAGCGGTCGGCCAGCCGGTGCCCCACAGGCACTCGGTCCCGTGAATGGCACGGATAGCTGGGAGAGCCAGCCGGCGCTTTCGCCCGATGGTCAGTGGTTGTTCTTTGCCTCCGACAGGAAACATGGCTCCAATGATGGCAGAGATATTGATCTGTACTATTCGCATCGCTCCTCCGGTGGTGCCTGGTCATCACCATCGAATCTTGGCTCGAATATTAATACAAGCGGTGACGACATTTCGCCATTCGTGATCGGCGATACGCTCTATTTTGCCTCCGATAGCAACCCGGATCATGGGCAACCGGGCGCGGGTCAGGGTAAGCAGGACATCTACCGAGCCCGCTTCACTGTGCATGGGGATGAGTTGAGCTTCGAAAAACCGGAGCGATTGAAGCCGCCATATAATTCGGCAGAGAACGACGAGTTTCCGTTTATCACGAACAACAACGAGCTGTTCCTTTTTTCGAGCGACCGACCAGGTGGCGAGGGTGGGCTCGATCTTTATTCCGTTTGCCGATATGTCCCGCCACCACCGCCAACCATAACGCTTCGTGGGCAAGTCTGGCAGCGTCCGGAGGAGGACAAGGATGATCGGAATGAAGTACCGCTTCCGACGACCGTGCGACTGACCGATAGAGACAGCAACGATGTGCGGACGATCCCAACGGATGGCGCAGGACACTACGCCGCAAAACTGATGCGCGATCATCACTACACGGTGTATGCGGATTCGCTTCCTTGTTTTCACTCGCCGGCGCAGCTAACAGCATACTCTCCGCTGCCGCTGGGAGATACGACCGTCTTTGCGAGCTTCGTCTATCTCAGCATTCGTGAAAGGATCGGGCTACGAACCGACACCGTCGTGCCCTTCTTTGTGACCGGCTATTGGTATCCTAATTCCCCGCGCAACTTTGACACATTGATGGCAAAGGGAAGTGACCTGGCAGAACACGAGGTGCATTACATTCACCGCGTATGGGAAAATGCGGTCGAGCACGAGAAGTCGGGTGATTCGATCAACTACGAAGTAACGCGACGGGAAGTGGGGCGGCTACTGGAACAATCCATCTACAAACCAATCGAGGATATGCTTCGGAAGATGTTCCAAACATCCTGCAACGACTCCGGTTTGGTGTTGCGCATATCTGTCACTGGATTCACGGATGAGCGAGAGCTAAAGCCAGGGCCATATCGTGATGCGACCGTGATGATAGATGGGGTGAAGATCGACAGCACGATGCAGATGAATCAGGATGGATTTCGCTCCTCGCCTGGCAACAGGTTCCTTTCCAAACTTCGAGCGTATTTCACGGTAAAGACGATCGACCGCGATCTTCAGGAAGAGTCATCCGATTACCGAAGAATGAAGGGGGAGCATCGCGTGGTGTTTTCTGCGCACGGGGAAGACGTGGATGAAGCAGGGAAGGGGCAAGCCTTCAAGCGCAGGGTAGATATTCAGGTTGCTCTGGTGCGACCAACGGAAGCAGAGCAAGTACGGGCTGATTACCCGTTTGTGAATCAGAACCTCGGTGGAAGTAAGTAACAAGTGTACGAGTAACGAGGAACGTGTAGATACCGACTCGTTACTTATGGTCACCAAGCTGGCGCCAGTGGATCACGTCTTCATATACGCCGTCAAGGCGCGCTGCTTCTTTCCGAAGACCTTCGCGTTCGAACCCCAGCTTGGTTAAGACAGCGATGGATGCTACGTTAGAGGCGATACAATTCGCTTCGATACGGTGCAGTTGCATTTCCTCCCAGCCGAAAGTAATTATCCGCGCTGCCGCTTCGGTCACAATGCCACGATTCCAATAGTTTTTGTTTAGTGCAAAGCCCAGATCGGCGCGATTGTCCGTGCGGTTCCACTGTGCGTAACCTACGGAGCCAACAAGCTTCGCTTCCTCTTTCAACTCTATCCCCAGATAGATCCAGGATTCATTCTCATATCGGTGGATAGCGTCCGCAATGCCACGCATTGTCTCCTCGATAGAATTGTCCGGGAGCCACATGGCCAGTCGGCTTACTGCGCGATCCGACGAGTATTCGAAGAGATCGTCAGCGTCCGACATACGCCAGGGTCGCAGAATGAGTCTCTCTGTTTCCAGAGTAGGGGCCGGAATTCGCTGTTCAGTTAAGTGAGGCATTGGTTAGCCGTTGGTAGCGTGTTGAAGCGCGTAGAGGAATATTCCACTCGCGATCGCAACGTTTAGTGAGTCAATTTCGTCGGCCATTGCAATGGAGGCCAATAGGTCGCACTTGTTCGAAACTTCAGGCCGGAGTCCCCAGCCTTCGGAGCCAAAGACAATGACGCAGTTTGATGGAACAGTGATCGTGCGCAAATCCTTAGTCTCGGTACCCAGCGCCGCTCCGACGACCAGACAGGGGTGCAAACTCTTCAGCGAATGGAGCGCTGAGGCAAGATCCGGAACCCGGATAATTTCAACATCGGTGATGGTCCCCATTGAGACGCGAACGGAGCGCCTCAGAAATGGACTACAGCTTTGGTCATCGACAAGGACAGCATCCACGCCGAAGGCCGCAGCGTTTCGGATCATAGCGCCCATGTTCTCGGCATCTGCAATGCTATCCAGCGCGAGTACCTGGAAGGGGTGCTTCCAGGTTAATGAGGCAGCGTCCAAGATTCTATTGGCCGGAATTCGGACAGCCAACATCACGCCCTGATGAAGATTGTACCCTACGATCTTCTCCATTTCCGATTTGGGGGCGAGATAGACGTCGGTTGTGTCCTCGCGTGCCTCGAACAGCGGTTTCATTTCCTCGAAGAATTCAGGCGTCATGAATGCCGACTCGATCGCAAGGGCGCTCGTGAGCACTTTTCGAACTATCTTCGGTGCTTCGGCGATGAACAGCCCTTTTTCCACATGACCTCCTTTGCCGCGAAGTGAGCGGAAATCATCGAGAGCGGATGGGTCGAAGGAGGAAATCAGTGCGTAGGACATTTGTTGGCTGCTAACAGTGATCTGCCGAGAGAATATCCCACGTTGCGCAAAACGCCGAACCCCGGAGGGATTCGGCGTTTTTTGGAGCCTCATCAAGTTTGATACGATTTAGGCTGTTGCCTCAGTCAGTCTCTCCTTCATAGCAGTTTTGCTCATCGGAATGGCCTGGGCCTGATCGGAGCTGTTGGATTGGAGTATCTCTTTCGCTTTGTGAATCACATTGCCGATCTTGACTTCGCGCTCCCTGGGCTTCGACGGCTCTTGCTTCGGCACAACGATCTCCAGCACGCCGTTCTTTAGGTCTGCTTGAATGTCGTCTTCGCGAATGCCTTCGGGCAGGCCAAACTGCCGGACGAACTCGCCGTACGATTGCTCCATCTTGTAGAAGCTTCGCTCCTGGTGCTCGACCTTTCGTTTCTTAATACCTCGGACCGAAAGCACACCTTCGCTGACGGTCAACTTCACATCGTCGGGCTCAAGACCAGGAAGCTCCGCAATGAAATAGAGGTTCTCTTTGTCCTCATTGATATCGAACGCTGGTATGAACGAGCCCTGGGTTGGCGAAAGCGCAGGCTTAAAGAAGTTACGGTCGAAGTCTTCGAAAAGCCGCTGAACACTTCGGTTCAAAAGGGTGAAGTGTTTTTGTGGGTTGCTGATAAATTGCGGTTCCCATTTTGCGATATTCATAATGCTTCTCCTTCCATAATGTTTGAAAAATTCCCCGAACTGTATTCTGTGCCCCGGGGAATGAATAATTGACGATGAGGAACTCCTAAAATTCTGTGCCAATGCTGGGGTGGCTGCGTAGGCGCGTATGATCTGTACTTTACCGTCGGAACGCTGTCAAGTTGACCGAATGCGACTGTCACGAATTCAGATAAGGTATGAAAATTCTTCATACCTCCTACGAGCCGAAACGGATTGCGGTTGGTGCTAGAAGTTCGCTCGGACTTCAGCACGGGCGTTGTGAATGGTGACCCGATCTCCCGGAGCACCGAACGCGCTATTGGCTTCATTGCGTCCGTCGTATGCAATCGTGGCGAGTATACCACCGCCAAACTGATAATCCAGCGCGAGCCGCCACAGCCAGGTGATGCCGATGGAGCGACCGGATGTCAGGGCGTAGGGAAGAAGTCCGGTGTTGGAGGACTGATCGGAGAGCGTCAGTTCGTCCCGCTCGATCTCTGCGCGGATCCGAGCACGCGACTCCAGCGCGTAACTTGAACGGATCGTAACTGCATTTGCAAGGGCGGTCAGTTCGGGAGAAACGGAATGCTCGACTGCGCGGGTGAGCTCCAAGCGAGCGCCAAAGTCAACTCGTGAAGCGAAGGGATGATAGCTCACATCGGACGCGACGCCGATCTGCGAGGTGTTGTGCGGCCTGTTGACCGAAAGGGTATCCGTTGCGGCCTGATCGGAGGTGGATGTGATGGTGGTTTCATTCGTGAATTCGAAGGAAGGACGGAAGCGAGCTCGAACGGAGCGCTCGGCGAGAAAGAGATGCTCCAAACCGGTGTTATACTGGGCGGCGGAACGGCGTTCGAGGTAATGCAGCCGGAAGGATTTGTCTGGGTCATTCTCCAGGATGTTGAAGTCCTGTTCCATTTCCATCAGACCGCTGATCGTTGTCGAATCATTGCGGAAGTGTGAGAGATGAAACAGGTAAATGTCACTGGTGTTGGGGTCTCGGCTGGTCTCTTCAAGCTTGATCGAGGACTCGCTGGAGATATTTGATAGCGCGAGCATTTGCCATGATTGGTTTTCTTGTACACCGAGCATTTCCCTCGGGGATATTCGCAAACGGAGATTGGAGCGAAGATCTGTTGTCGGGTAAAGCTGCTCTGTCGGAAGGGTAATGAGAATGAAGTCGCCCTGATCAGTATAACGTGAGGGAGCGAACTCGTCGGGGTCTGGCTTGCCATTGCCATTACGGTCGCCGGTGTAATAGTAGCCGCCGAGACCCTTTGGCACCGGGAGAAAAACTCGCTCCAAACGTGCGGAGCGCTGATTGGAAATCTCGTATATCGCCTCGACGCTGAGGCCGCGCGATGCCAAGACATAACGCGGCTCAAATCGCAATAATAGCGTAGATTGATCGCCGCCATTGGAAACAGAGGCGATTGAGTCCGAGTACTTTTTGTCGCGAATGGTAACATTCGCACTGGCGCTGAACCCGCCGAGACTTGAGAGCGTAGCGTTGATCTGCGCTGTCGCGGCCCGGCTAATCGGAGTAAATAGGCCAGCGCGTGCGCTGTCGTCCGTTCTGATCTCATACTGTCCCCCGAGTAACAGGCGGCTGCCAAGCTGCAGCGTAGCGGATGGTGTCAGCGATTGATACCGGAAGCTGTGAACGGTTAGTGAGTCAATGGGTAGCGTGGGCAGTTCAAACGGAGTGGCCGATTTGGATTCTTCGCTGTGGCGAATGCCAAGCGTGAGCGCGTTGCTCGTGGTGCGGAGCGTCTTCGCGGCCTCCCACGAGAGGCGGTTCCAACTGGCCTTCTCGTGAATGGAGGAGTCGCGAGTAGGGAGGTGTTCCAGATTGAATGCGATATGGGGGAGAAGGCCTGTGTCCTCCAAGACCTCACCGTGGCCAAATATGCGTTGCGAGGAGAACTCGAAGCTGGGACGATCCAGACTTCCATAACCCACTTCGAATACGAGTGGCTTTGCGGGTCTCAGCAGGAGATCGGCATCACGGGAAAGCTGGCTTGTTCCAATACTCGATTGTGGTGTCGCGGAGGCATCGTTACCGAAGCGGCGCTGGTATTCCGCATCATCAACGCGATCAACCGGAGTGAATTGTTTACCGATGTTTCGCTGCAATACGTGGAATTCGGTGTAGCCCACCATCGGCAGCGTATCGGCAAAGAGCGCGCCCAGGCGATAGGCGTTATCGGTGATGGAGGGAATCGCCGCGAAGCGATTCTGGTCGAGCGCGGAAGAGGCGAACTCGCCAGTCAAGCCGAAGTTGTGAGTAAGGCGTACCGAACTACTAAAGGCCATGACTTGATGAAGTTCAGGCAGCGGAAGATAAATGAGTGTGTCGTAGTCACCGAGGGAGGTCCCCACATACTGATACTGTCCAATGCCTTGACGGACGTATGCACCGCGCGCCGTCCCTGCGTGGCCGAATGTGACATTATAATTCGCGTTGATGGTGTCCAGTGGTTCGTACCGGTAGAAGATCACGGGAGTATTCCCAATCACAGAATCTACCCGCACGTAAGCACCTTGTGCTCTGCCATCCGAGGTACGCGGCACAAGCACCACACCTGACTTGCTCGCACTTGCAGCGTTGTTACCGGCGCGAGAAAGCAACGACCGGTCACTGTCGGAAAGCGAGAGATTGAGCGGCGCATCCTGGTTGTCGCCTTCGCGCAAGTACGTAGCTGAGACTTTTAACGCGCCATCGAAGAGTTGCCCCTTCGCGTTTGTGGCAAGGAGCGAGCGGCTGTATTGTTGATCGGAGTATTGGAAATCCACCGTAATTCGGGAATCCCCGGTAATAAGCCGGCGTGGCTGAAAGCGCACTTCGCCGAGAGCATAGTCGATGATGTAGTCGTTTCGTTCGCCTCGTAGTTGAAGTACACCATCCACATAAACATTCTCTGTACCAGCCACGATGAGGATCGCCCGTTCACCGTTTTTGCCGCTGAGCCTGTATGGTCCCTGAAATGCTTCCTGACCTTGAAACGTGTTCGTTGCGAACTGCCCACGAGGAGATGCTCCGGCTATTGTTACTGAACCATCGGCAAACGTTGCTTCTGCTTCCGCGCCAATGAGCTTCCGGGAGATCACGTCGAAGGTGCTTTGGTTGAAGGAGGTAAATGCGTCCGGGTTCGGAGCGACAATAAGCGGAGAATGAGATTCGGATGGTTTACTGGGGTTGTTTAGATCGAGGAAGAAATCACCGAGTGTGGAGGTGAACAGTTCTCCGGCTTTGATGCGGATGAAGACTTTGTCAATATCATTAAGGGTCTGCGTCGTCCCCTCTGGCTGTATGGGGGTGGATTCTTCTGTTAGCGCACCCGTGATGTTGACATTCTTGGCAACATCGCCCGAGAATTGCAGATTGAATCCGCTGGTGAGGCCAAGATCGCGGTTCGATCCAACCTGGAAGCCGCGACTGATGGAGCCGGACTTCTGGAACGTGTTCAAGATGTCCGCGCGATCCGTGGTAGGCTCTGACGGTGAAATACGTTGCACAAAGTGAAGTCCTGTGTCCAGCAAGAGACGAATACTGTCCGGGAGCTGGCTACGCTGGAGAGAATGCAGAGAGAATGTCCGGGGTATTGAGAGCGGGAGAGAGTAATAGGTTAGGGAGAGACGATGTGTTGGCGACGAGTTCTGCGGAAAGAGCAGATTGCGCAGCTCCCTTGAAAGGAGCACTGTCCGGTTGGAGGTATCTACAGTGTAGTCGGACCCGGCCTGAAGGTAGAAAGAGGAGTCAACTTGAAGCCGGATCGACGAAAGATCGGGGAAATTATCGGGAAGGAGGAGCGTCGAGTCGGAAGGGGATTGTAGTACTACCTCCAGGTTGCGCTGCTGCGCCGAGACGACAGTCGGCACAAGCAACAGGGCCAAAATCCAGATCCTCCAATGCACGAATGTTCTAGCGTCTGGACCGAACATGCTGCGCAGACTCGTTGCCGCGAATGACGACGACGAATTCTCCTTTGAACGGACGCTCAAGAAACTGGTCACGCAATTCTAAGAGTGTGCCACGGGCAACGCGTTCCTTCGGAAGTGTCAAATCCATCGCAATGCAGGCCTCGCGTTTAGGACCAAAGCCAAGCACGAGATCATCAAGAAGCATGGGAAGTCGATAGGGAGCTTCCAGCAGCAGTATTGTCTCCTTTCGTGTGGCAAGTTCTCTGGCTCTCAGTTTCCGTTCGGATTTGTCTCGCGGAAGAAACCCTGCGAAGAGAAAAGTCGCCGAGGTAAATCCGCTCACGACAAGCGCAGCAAGAAGGCTGGACGCGCCAGGAATTGGTGAGACATCGTGCCCCTCTTCGATCGCCTTTGCGACGAGCTCGCTTCCAGGGTCGGCGATGAGCGGCGTACCCGCATCGGAAATGAGGGCAAGCGCTTTGCCTTCGCCCAAGAGTTCGAGTGCTTCATGGGTCGCGCTTTTTGCCGTATGCTCATTGAGGGGGAGCAACTCTTTTTCGATCTTTAGCTCATGGAGCAGTCTGCGCGCAGGTTTCATGTCCTCGCAGATGATAACGTCCACGGACTTGAGTGTATCGAGAGCGCGCAAGGTAATATCTCGCGGGTCACCGATTGGTACGGAAACGATCCAGAGTTTTGACATTCGGTATTAGCTCCGCACTCCGTTTCCGATATTCTTTCGGTATTCTTCCACGAAGAGCAGCAAAATACCGGTCACCGGGACGGCGATCAGAAGCCCGATGAAACCCATGAAATATCCGAAGACAAGCAACGCTAGGATCATGAGGATCGGCGGAATGCCAATGTTCTGGCCGATGATCCGCGGGCTGATGACATAAATCTCCAATATATGCAGGCCCCCGATCACCAGCAAACCGCTAAGAAGTACTCCTACATTGAGCACCATCGTAAGGACGATCACCAGCTCAACGATAAATGCGCTGAGCACCATTCCGACGATGGGAATGAGATCGAAGAGACCGAGGGTCAGTCCAAGAAGTCCCGCATAAGGAATTCCGAGAATGGAATATGCGATGGCGGCAATTATGCCGACTAACAACGCCACGGTAGCCTGTCCTCGGACATATCCATATAGCACGCGATCAATGTTATTCATCATCTCTGCACGATGCGCAGGGTTCTTCGCCGGGAACAGCTCATTGAAGAGTGGGCCGATCTTGCTCCAATCCTTGAGGAAGTAGAACATCGCGATGGGCACGATGATTATGCTGAGGGTTCGTTCGAAAAATCTCGGAAGTCCTTCCACGACATATTTGATGAGCTCCGGAACGAGCGTGACCATCTTTCGGAGTTGGGGTGCGATCTGGGTCTTGACGAGATCATCTGCAGTGGCTGAAGGTAGACCGATGGAGACGAGTACCTTTCGGAAATACCGCGGCTCGACCATGTCCGCATTTGCCCGGGCGAATACGGAAAGCCGCAAAATGAATTCCCTCGTTTGCGCCACCAGGCTTGGTAGGAATATCCACCCCACGACGACCAGCACGGCGCAGAACAGCAGGACGATGATGAGCGAACTCCAGGTGCGATGGAGATGACCTCGGTCATGCAGCCGAGCGACGAATGGATTGAGCAGATAGGCGAGCACCGCACCCAGAATGAACGGGACCAGTAAGCCGGAAAGCGTGAAGAAGAACCATATCAGGAAGAGCACGAAGCCAGCCAGCATCAGCTTTCTGGCGGCGCGGTACTCCCGGAATGGCGCGAGGAGCACATAAAAAATGAGCGCAATGACGAAGGGATTCAGGATCGTTTGCACCGAAAAAGCAAGGGCCAGGAATGCTATGCCTCCGAGCACCAAAGCGACCCAGTCAAAACGGCGTGAAGGGAATAGCGCCGCCGCCCGATCATTGGTGACGGGTGATTCTGTTGGCTGGCTGTTCGTCGCGGCGTCCTCGGACATGCGTGGTCTGATAATTGAAGTACCGTTTCAAAGTAACCAAGAAAAGCTGTTGACCGTGCGACAAAGCACCGGGCAATTTTTAGTCGCCATGACTCGGTGAGGAATCATCGCTGCGTTCGTTGCGAACGGCCAGCCTAATAATCTTGTAGTTCATTGTCAGGATTTCTAATTTAGGACCAACATGTCTATTCACTCGCTACTTGTGCCTCCTGATGGGAAGTTTTTGCTGAGCACGATCGATCCCGGCAAGACGCCGGGTTTTCGAAGCAAGAAGAGCGCCGAGGAAAAGCTCCGGAACGACATCTTCGAACTGGAGCAATTGCAAGCGAAGCTTTATGCGCAGGGGACGTACGCACTGCTGGTGATCTTTCAGGCGATTGACACTGCGGGCAAGGATGGCGCTATTAAACACGTACTCACCGGTGTGAATCCGCAGGGGGTTGAAGTACATAACTTTCGCGTACCCAGCGCGGAGGAGTTGGCACATGACTTCATGTGGCGCTCGATGAAGGTGCTGCCAGAGCAGGGGAGGATCGGCATCTTCAACCGCTCCTATTATGAAGAAGTGCTTACGGTCCGCGTGCACCCAGAACTGCTCGTGCGAGAGAAGTTGCCCAAGAGCGAGATGACCAAGAACATCTGGAAGCATCGCTACGAGGACATCAACGCCTTCGAGTTGTACTTGAGCCGGAACGGGATCATCCCGGTGAAATTCCACCTGTCCATCTCGAAAGCAGAGCAAAAGCGACGTTTGCTTGCCCGAATCGAAGAGCCGGACAAAAATTACAAGATCGGCACTGCGGACGTGTATGAGCGCACCTTCTGGGAAGATTACATGAAGACCTACGAAGAGGTGATTCGCAACACTAGCACCACACATGCCCCATGGTATGTGATCCCCTCTGATCACAAGTGGTACACGCGTGTGATGGTCGCGGATATTTTGGTAAAAACGCTGAAGTCGCTCGATCTGGATTTTCCGCCGATCAGCAAGGAGAAGCAGAAGGAGATAACCAAGGCGAAGAGGCTGCTGATGCGAGAGGGGTGAAGCGAACAGGAACCAAATAGATTGATTCACTTTTCACTTATTGGCGGCCAGATCGCCTTGCCGCGAGGTTGTGGTTTAGTTTATTATTTGTTGTGAATTTGCTATGAAAAATCTCCGTAACTTTGTACTGGGGGGGGGCTAGTCGCCCTGTTGGTTTTGCTTAGTTTTCCGGATTCGTCCAGGGCCCAATGTCCTGATGGGTCTTGGACACCTGGAGGCGATTTCACTATCACGATTCCGGGTTCTTCGTGTGATATTGAAATCTTCTATTGCTGGAAATTGGTTGGCGGTGTACTTAGTACATGGGTTTATGAAGTTGACCCAAAGACGAGTGGATGTAATACCTTTACCCCTGCTCAATTAATTCGCTGGGGTTCTGAATTAGCGATGGATGACCCTTACCTAATCTGGACTGTTCACGGAATTACCCCATGCAGTAAGGGGACAACTACCGTTCAGAAATACAGACGGACATGTTGGAAGTATCAGTTCAATCCCGCAGGAGGCCCCCAATATGTTGCCTGCGATCTCTCGGACGAGTATTGCTTGGAAACATGCAAGGCATGCTATGGGGATATCGGCCCATACTACGTAATTTTCACTGACTGCTATTGGCAAGAGTCGGGGCTTCCTTCTTGTGATCTTCCTCCTAACATCTGGCCGGTCGGTACATGTTACTCTCTTGGTTGTGGAGTTGAATGATGAAGCAGATTCGTCAGAATACTACATGGTTGCTCACACTTCTGGTCTTGCTGGCCTCCGCTATTACGGCGGAGGCCCAGCCTTATTGGCACATCGTACGCCCAAAGTCAGACGGACAGAAGTTGTACTCGTTCACCGCACTTTCGAGCTACGGTGAGGACGTGGTGGCAGCGGCGCTTGTATTGGACAAAACTGATCCTCTTGACCGCTCAGATATTCTAATCCTCCATAGCACGGACGCAGGAATCTCATGGATAGAACAAGACCCTGGCCTACCTGCCGAACAGGGCATGGGAGGAAAGTTCATTAAGGCACTCCAGATAATTGACGCTCAGAACATCGTTGCGGCCGGTGATAGCGGATTGATCATACGAAGTTCGGACGGTGGTAGGACCTGGATCGACCAAAGCCTGAAGATTCATTGGCCTATCCTGAGCATCCATTTCTCAGACCCACTCACTGGCATTGTTCTTGACCAAGGACTGACAAATGTATATACTACAAGCGACGGAGGTAAACAGTGGGACTCTGCGAGCTTGCCTGCTACGGGACATTTCCCTCGTTATGGTCATTCCTATGGGCACGGCATGTTCAGGGTCTTGACCTACTTTAACGGGGGTATCCTGTACACTACCCGCGACAATTGGAAGTCAAGAGATTCCTCTTTACTCTATTCTCCTCCGTCGGATAGTCTGATCAACATCTATGGTTGTGCATTTGGGTCTGGCGACACTCTCGTCGCATACGGTGAGAATTGGAATCCAATTAGCCCAGTTCTTGCCCTTACCCGATCCACAGATGGCGGTAACCATTGGTCTCCAATTACACTTGTGGATAGCTTGGTATATAGCCCGTCCTCAATTTCTCCTCTCGAGCGTAATACTGTTTACATGGGTGGCGGTTCGCAACTCAACTGCATTGGTGTTAGCAATGACCACGGTACGACGTGGAGAATAGACACAATCGCCCTTGACACTACACTTCCGCTGTATGCGATTGCACCGATTGAGGTCACAGCATCGGGTCAGGCGCTTGCCATCTGTTCCTATGGCCTCTTGCGACTTGAACAAGGTAGCGCCAGGGTAGAGTCGTTCGATCGAGTTGCACGTTCAACACATATCTATCCGAATCCTACCATCGGGAGAATTGTCATCACCTCCGTGGAACCCCTTCGGTCCGTTCGACTTTTCGACGTAATTGGAAGGGAGTCGCTCCGTGACGCACTTGATGAGCACGGCCAAGCAACCCTCGATCTCACCTCGCTCCCTCGCGGCATCTACTCCGTGATGCTTGATCACAATGGTGCGATGGTGCCGGTGGGGAAGGTGGCCGTGGTCGCAAAATGATTACTTGTTCGGCTTCTTCTTATCCGGGTCGTACCGTACGATCTGATCGAAGAAGATGAAACCCGCGATCACGATGAATAGCATCAGCGTGTTCATAGGATCGAGTAGGATATGCCGATGGAGAGGCCCTGCTTGATCTGAGTGAACGGGGTCACGTCCGGGTCGTTGATGAAGAAAGCGGTGAGTTCTGCACTGAAGATCTTGCTGACCTTGGCCACGAGGGATGTCTCCCCATGTAGCACCACGCGATCCAGCGTTTTTATCGGCGCGAAGAGATCGAGTTTGCCCTTGAACATGACATTATCTTCGATCGGGAGCTCGATCTCCGTCTCGGATTCAATGCCGCCGGTGATGCGGATCTTCTTCGTCTCGCTTTCCTTTGGCTCGGCGGCGTATTGATTGTAATGATTGGTCACGATCTCCCGGAGCGCCACACCAAGGCGTGTTTTCACTTCCTTCGAAATCAGGAAACCCGCGCCAGCGCCTTGCTGGAGATATGCCGGGTCGAAGAAATCCGAGACCTGCACGGCAGCACCTGTGTCTGACGGATAATTGAATCCTGGTGCGAACTGCGTCAGCAGCGATGCTGCGACATAGGGGTTGATGCGCACGCCGAGTTTGTAGGTGAGTATCGACTCGAAGTTGATCTCATCATCCATCTTACGAATGCCTTGCTCATTGAGCTTCGCCTGCCCGTACTTGAACTTGTACGTTGTCGCCCAGTTGGTATTCGTGTCATTCCGCACGGATTTCCCATTGAGCGAGGCGAGATAAGCAAGCGCGTCGGTTCCACCTTGCGTCCAATGCGAGAAACTTACCTGGGAGAGATTGAGCCGAACGCCGAGTTCGTTCGTCCAGGGAGCTGGTGGTGGGGTGAGCTTGGTGGTGTCCTGCGCGAACAGCGAAGTGGAGATGGCTAGCAAGCAGGTAAGAAGAAATGCCCGGAGTATTGTAGTTCGCATGATTAGCAGTAAGAAGTGACGTTTGCGAAAAATATTGGGGAGCAGATTCAACACTGGCGCAATGAAAAACCCTCGCAATCAGCAAGGGTTCTTCGGTATTCTAACGCTGTAAACGACGAGGTTATTCCTCGATCGCGCTCGCGAGCGGATGATCGCCGACGTGAGCCGTGCTGGTCCGAACGACCGGGATATTATCGAAAGCAGGGCGGCTCTTTGCGATGTGCAGATCGTCGGTCTGCTCCTGAGCGATGTCCTGAAATCTCGATTCCGGTCCGAGGATATGCAACTCGACCTTTGCCGTGCCGGTCTCCGTCATTCCAATTTTCTCGGCAGCGGCGTAACTGAGGTCGATCAGCCGATGATGAGAGAATGGGCCGCGGTCGGTGATCTGGACCACGCAGGAGCGGTTATTGGCAAGGTTCGTGACGCGTACCCGTGTCCCGAAGGGGAGCGTTCGGTGCGCAGCCATCATCTCATGCGTATTGAAACGGACACCACTCGCGGTCTTGCGATTGTGGAATTCGTTACCGTACCACGAAGCGACGCCGCGGTTGGACTGATGCATCTTGTCCACCGAGCGACGGTGGTAATGGGATGCTTTCAGATGTTTCTCTTTCTTGACGCGTGTCGTTTCAGGGCTGACTTTCTTGGCAAATGCAACGGTGACGTTCGCACCCAAGGAAATAAGACTTGAAATACCTAAGAATAGTGTTGCCACTACCACGCGCAAACCAGAGCGCAGACGCTGCCGTAATTTCTCTTCCGCGCTGATGATGATCTTCGCGGTGGAGACAGCAGAGCCCGGTAGATCCCTGAGCGTCTGTTCGAACGCGTTACCCGCGCTACGAACAGCCTTCAGAGACACTGCGGCTCCCTTTGAAAGGGGACCGCCCCTAAGCTGATTTGGTTGTACCATGCCGCACTATACGCCGGGAGCGGCTTAATGGTTTCGAAAAATCTTGCTTTGAGAAAGGCATGGGGAAGCTGCTTCGGATTCGCAAATCTTTCTTCATGGGTGCCCCCCCGCAAACGGGTTCCTAGCGGAAACTTAGCCCGTGCCCTCGCAGTTCAACTCTCGTCTCTCGTTTGCCAATGGAGAGGATGCGCGTATGGTTGCTACAAAGCTCGCACAAATGTACGAACGGAAGCTGTTCACCCAATACCAAACGGAAGTGCAACTGCATCACCCGATGTTTTTCGAACGGCTGCGGGCCGTGTGCCCGTGCTTAACCAGGCCGGATATATGGATCTGCATGCTCATGCGATTGGGACTAACCGTGGACGAAATAAAATTTCAACTCAAGCTCGAGGAAGGCTCCTACTACAACCGCTGCTGGAAGCTTCGTAAAAAGCTCGGGCTGAATGAAGGGGAGAACCTTGCGTTATTTTTGATGGCGCTATGAAGCTAACCTACCGGTATATTCTGCTCGCTCTCATTGCGATGACTGCGCACGCGAGAGGAGCCGATGCGCAGGTACGCTTAACCTCTGAAGACTCCTCTGCAATCTTGCAGGTCTGCCGCGATTACCTGAGCGGCGTTTCCACATTGATGAGAGCAGGAGGCGATACGGCAGAAGAGAATGTCGTGAGTCCTATTGATTTCATTCAAGGTGACCAATCCTCTCTTTGGAGCACGCGGTACCATGGAACCCCTGATAAGTCACTAAAGAGTCTCTATCGTATGGACTCGCACGCGTTTGACGGGAGTACCTATTGGAGGCTAAAAGTCAGTGTGATAGAAAATAGCAAATACCCCACTGTACTTGCCACGCTCATGGGTCACGCACATAAATACACGATCAGGTTCTATCTGAATCATGAGGACAGTTCGTGGCTCCTCCGCTCCAGAAGTAACCCACACCCTCCCCACATTGTATTCTCCCCATCCTGGAAGCTAATTGCACCGTGGGATGTACTTACAGAAGCCTGGATCAGAGATACCGTTGATGGCGACACTGTGATCTACTCGCCAAAGGAACGGCTCGGGGACTCCTTCTTCCAAATGAGACGCAGGACGAGGGACACTGTGATGAATGTTCTCGGCGTAACACGGCCAACACGGCTGGATGAGCCTTTCTATTTCAAGGAAATAATTGCAAGTGGGCCGGAGGAGTTGGCGAAATTACTTGGGTGCGTTGATTTCCCAGCCTACAGTGACGGGCTTTCTCTTCCTCCGATGTTTATTTCCAGCGGTCCTGCGGGCGAACCTTATGAACTCACTCGGATTCTTGTCCGGACTAATCCATCTGTTCCTCGAATTATCCTCGAAGGTTTTTCTCGACTCATCGAGAACAATCCGATAGTAATCGACAAGTTGCTGGAGAGCCTGCGGTCTTATTACAGAGATGTCGAAGCTATCCGGTTCGAAGAGAATCTGCTGTGTCTCAGCGGTTACAGTGTTGATATACCTTGTAAAGACCGTGCGGCAGGTGCAGGATACCTGCTTTGTAAGTTAACATATCGGAAGCTCGGGATCGAGGGAGTGCGAACACTTATCCTTCAGGGTGGCGGGATGAGGTGGATAGTATCTGACCAAAATAAGTACCTCGTCAAAACAATTAACGAGGTACTTGGATTGGGGGGTGAGCTGCTTGATCGCGCGCTTTGGGAAGAACTGATGAACGAGGAGACTGTGAGGCGGAGCAGATCACCTATGCGTTAGCCCTTGAATGCGACCACGTTTCCATCCCTTTCAATGTACGCTGCGCCACATTGTGTTATCTCGCAGTATTTGACTCGGGTCAACCCTAGGTTGCGGCTGTGCTTTTTTCTTTCGCCATTCAGCGATTGCAGCTGTGGCCTTCCTCATCAACTCATCCCAAGTCGCATCAGATGCATGCTCATTGTATGCTTTCAAAAAGACCGTTAATCCAGAGTAATCCCCTGCTGGTATTGGGCCATTAAGTAGGTCATCGAGTAGCTTTTTGATGTAATCATTCAGTACATCTCCACCACTCAAGAGGTTGTCCATTTGTTCTCGCTGAAACTTCAAACGTCGAAAGAGCCTTTCATTATCCTTCTCTCGTTTCGCTGCTCTGGGATCTCCGAATATCTGCTTTAGCAAATTATTCAGTTCTTTGTCCATTGGATCATCATCCTTTTCCAATTTATCTTCTGTTTTCTCAAGGTTATCCTCAAATCCTTTGAAGTCCTCGGTTGCCGGACCGCCCTGGTCAGCCATAAGAAGGCCTCGGAAGAAATTCGTGTCGTCATATGCATCACCTAATTTTTGGTTGATCTTGTTGAAGGCATCCTGATCGTCAGGACAAGGAAAACCACCCCCACTCGCCGTCCTATTTGCTGGCGGACGTACCCCGCCTTTATTCGTCCCGCCACCTCGCTGATCCAGCAACGTGGTCATCATTTTCTTCTGGAGGTTCAGGCCGTCACGATTAGCCAAAGCATCCAGGAAGTCCGGCAATGAGCTCCAATCAATGGAAGGGTCATCGGGGTTATCTATCAGATTCGCAAGCACCTTTTTCAACTCATCCGAAACGCTGAAGTCGGAGTTGTGGTAGGGTTGAAGTTCAAGTTGAATGAGCTGCTGTATCTTTTGCTCCGGTGTTAGTGGCTTTGCTGGCGGCGGCGGGTCTTCTGTGTCGCTCTTAAACTGATTCTTAATGTCGTCAGCGGACTCTCCCGCGAACGCATCCCGCAGCCCCCACTCCGTTTTTACCTGCTTCCATTGCTTATCCAGCTCCGGGTCTTTCGACATTTTGTCGTCGAATGTGTGGTCGCTGTAGAGATCGTTATTGGCCCCGCCGGTGGGTGAAGGCAGTGGCAGCTTCACCTTATCGGAAATCTTGTTTTTGGAGGAGCACGGGTCGTTATCCCCCTGTCCCGAGGGTTGATGCTGGTGCCAGAGATCACCCTTGACGATAGGGGTAGTGGGAACCGGCTGTTTGATGTCCTTCGGGTGCAGTTTGTCGTACATCGGCCAAATGACATCTTCGAAGTACTTGAGATCCGCAGGAGCAGCATCATCCCCGCTGTCAGCGCCACTCAAGTCAAACTCAGCGAGATAATCATCAATGGTAAGCTTCGAATCACTATTATCGATGGGAATGTATCCCAGTCCCCTGCCAACGACACCAGCGGGATCCCATTCGATCTCAATTCCCACATTGAGGTCAATCGGAACGATAAGTCTCGTGTCATCATCAGAAGGAAGGTGCACGCCTACCCCTTGGTCGGGCGGTTCTGTTAAGGTCGTATCATCGGTAATATCTCCCGTCCCAATCTCGCCACCTGGGGGAATAATACCGTGAAACTCGTTCCCTTCTAACGCCGGTGGTACGGGCGGTGTTTTATTCCCACCCGCGGCACCTCCTCCGACAGGCGCGCCACCCGTGCCGGTTGCTCCAACTGGGTCCGGTGGTGGCGGCGTTGGAGTGTCATTGAGGCCACCCACACCGGAAAGCCGGATTCCTTGATCGGTCGGTCCAAACGTGTAATACGGCCAGTCTGCTGTTTTGCTCATAATGGACTTCGGTTATTGACTTGTTCAGAAAGCGGCAGTTCGGGTAAAACTCAAGTCAATCCTCATGGCATC
>CAIUMP010000007.1 GCA_903900335.1 uncultured Ignavibacteriota bacterium
AGAATAGACACGAAATGGATAGGTATGAAAGCAAACATGTATTTCGCGATTGCGGCATTCAGCGTTGTTACGCTGTGCGGGATAAGGACGATCTCCGCACAATCCCCTCGAAGTCGAGCAAGGATGCTCGACCTACGCGCTCTGGATATATCCGGTTGCGCAGATCGCGTCTGGAGCACTGGCACTACGGTCAATGCTCAAGCATGGAGCGGCGGAATATCATATTCTGCCACCTCTGGTGCGGCACGCCTAAGCTGGATAGCCCCACCGACGGACATCGGCTGCGGAGAAGGGCGGGGAGGAGCCGGAACTAAGAAAGGCTTAGACGCAAAGGTGAGTGGCGTCACCAATGATAGTTCAGATGCCTGCACGAATTCTTACATTGTAGGCTACTTAGCCGCACGAAATTCTCAATGGCAGGTTGCACTCGATACACTCAAACGTTTCATTGAAACATGCCCGCACAATGAGAACGCACCTCGTGCAATAAGCTTCCTGGGTGACGCGATGGCTCATCTCGACCATGGAGATAGTCTGTTTCGAGATAGCTACCTCCGTTGGTTGGAGTCCGTTCTTTATCTGAATACCACAAATTCTGAGTACTTTTGTCAATGCGTGCAGCAAATTGCTGGTGCATTGCCTTTTCCCCGCGATAAAACGGCGGGTTATGTCTCTCGCAATACGAACATGAGCCTTGCCGTTTATCGCTGGCTTATCTTGAACACAACATGCGACACACCTTATCTTTGGCAGTTGTACAGCCAATCGCGTGAGACTCAGCTCAGCCAATGGGAGAACAACCCCAACGCATACGTGCTTGACACCACGTTGCCTCCTCTGAGCAAGTGGGGCCTCGATACAGTGCTGGCGAAGCACTTCCAGTATGCGTTGGTAAAAGGTGGCTCGGATAATTTCTCCAGCATCGTGCCTTCCTACAACGTTACGCAGAATCCGACCGACGGCGCAACGGAGCTTCGGTTCACCCTCGGCTCGGATGCGTATGTTAACGTGGAGGTTCATGATGTTCTTGGCCGCCTCGTTTCCGGAGATGCTATTGGGAAGATACTCAGCGTCGGAGATCACCGTGTCCCCATAGACATCAGCAATTATCCTGCTGGTACGTATTATCTCAGCATCACACTCGGCACCGGCGAAGTGCGCACGGTGAAGCTGGTGAAGAAATAATTCAGCTCGTTGCTACGTGCCGGGAAGCGTACCTTCCCGGCACCTTGGTCCGCTCTGCATTCCCTCCTCCGGCTTTGAGGAACGGGACTCCTACCCCGTAATCCTTGCAAATTCCCTGAAAAAGTTGTATCTTTGTGGCAGTGATAACATCGTATGACCGGAGAACTCTCGTAGCCACACTGCTTTTGGCCTGCGCGGGGCTTGCTTTTTCCTCCTGCCGCACCTCTCAGCAAGAGGCTCGGCGCAATTCGAGCGCACACACGCAGCTTGCGCAGGGGCAGTCTCAGCTTGCCACGGGCCAGTCCGCGCTGAGCCATGAGGTCGATTCTCTCTTGCTCGTCGAGCAAAAGCTTGTCGAGGTCATCGACTCCATGACGAGCCTGGTGGATGCCGACCACACGCGCATCCACAATCTTGAGCGCGAGATCGCAACACTTCGCGCGCGTGTGATGGGCACGCCGCCTCGTCCAGCGACCGGCTCGATGCTTCCGCCGCCTGCTTCGGATCCGCCGATCAATAGTTATCGTGGTGCGAGAAGTCCCGATCAGCCACAGATCGGCGACCCCTACCGCCAAAGCATTCCGCCGCCGCCCTCGCAGCAGCAATCTGCTCCGCCACCAACCATGCCGCAGCAGAACGGACAGAGCTATGCGCCGCAGCTTTCGACAATTCCGCCAGCGATACCTCCGACGGACACTGCCTCGTCTGCACCCTCGAATGCGGCTCCTCCGAATGGTGCGAATCTTCAGGATCGCTACGCCGCCGCGCTTCGCCTCTTCAACGACAACAGCTTCGATGCTTCACTGACGGCGTTCCAATCGCTGGAGCAGGACGATCCGAACGGCCCTTATGCAAGCAACTACAAGTACTGGCAAGGCGAGTGTTACTACGCTCAGAAGCGTTACAACCAGGCGCTGTCGGCGTTCGGGATCGTACTGGCGCAGTATCCGCACACGACCAAGGCACCGGCGTCGCAATTCAAAATTGGTGAGTGCTACGAGCGCATGAATCTTGTTTCCAGCGCGCGCGATGCCTATCAGCGGCTCATTGACGAGTATCCCACTTCCGAATTCCGCGCCCGCGCCCAAACGCGGCTCAAAGCATTGAAGCCATAACATCATAACAGGACGCCCAATTGAACTCCATCATGATACGAGACATGCGTTCTCATTTTAGAACTTCAGCGGTGCTTATCGCGGCCTTCGCGTTCTTGGCCTTTGTATTGCCTGGCAAGAGTCTCGCACAGGAAACGGGGGAGATCATCGCTCCGGCCTTCGAGTTGCCAACCCTGCTCAGCGTCAAGGCTAGCGCAGGATGGGGTGTAGGTCGCGCACGTCAACTCTATGGAATGGCAGGGAAGAACGAAGTGTGGTGGAGTAACGGTGAAGGCCTCAAGATGAACCTCGCGCTGGATCTTCCGCTCATCCCGGTCGATGTCGTTGATTCCATGGGAAGTAATAGCGGGATAGTCCCCGTCGTCGGACTTGAACTCGAAGCCGCAACTGGTTACCATCTTTCAACTGGCGGCACCACCACCGATCCGCTTGCTGGCGGTGCCAGTCAAACCACGACGCGCACCGTCGCCTTCATTCCTGTCACGCTCGGACTCAATGCCCGAACGAATTTTGGCGGTGGATTGCCATCCGTGTATGTCGGTGCTGGCGGTGGTGTCTATCTCGTAGGGATTTACGAGGAGAACGTCACCTTCTCTAACGATGACAATGCGGGGTTTACCCGCAAGATGCATCCACCACTTCCGTTTGGAATCTATGGTGCCGTGGGTGTCGAACTTCCGCTTCTCTATGATCCGGAAATTGCGAATAGCGCGATCGAGCTGTATGCGGAAGCTCGCTTGACGGAGATGAGCGCATACATTTATGACTACGATATCAACTACGTCTCTGCCGGTACACCGGCTGGTCGTGCGAACCCACAGAATGATCCTACGCAGCTTTATCTAAAGGACTCCCAGCGCTCTGCTTCGTCCGTAGCCATAACGATCGGTATCAAATTCAATCTTTACTAAGCCGAGGGATATCCATGCGCAACACATTTCGCTTTATCATCTTCGGTCTCCTCGCGATTTCCATGCTTGGTATGGCTTCCTGCCGCTCGTCGCGAAATACAAAGCCGACAACCCGCAATAAGCAGACACTGCCCCCGGCTGCCGTTGCTCCGACGACGGTTGCACCAAGTGGCCCAACTGCGAAATCCGTTCTGGGTCATGCCGATAGCGCACTCATGCGCGTAAGTCATCTTGCAAACGAGGAGCGCGAAGCAGCTCCGCTCAGCGAACAGCCACCCATGGCAGAGCCGCCAACAATGCAAGAGCCTCCGCGCAACCCGTGGGGCACACCCTACACGCCGCAACCGAATCTAACGGACTACGGCATTTTCGAGGCTGCGCTTTCAGCATACAATGCTGGCCGCTACGAAGAAGCGATCGGGTTATTCGGACAGGTCGTTAGCGCCGGACGCCCGGCAGAGCTTGTTCCTAATGCGTACTATTGGATGGGTGAGTCCTTCTATGCGATGAACCGGTACGCCGAAGCGATGCCGTATTTCGAATATGTCACTCGCGTGGGACCGCAATACAAACGCGAGATGTCGCTCTACAAACTCTCTCGCGCCAATCTCCATCTCGAAAATCGCCAGGCCGCCAACATGTACTACGAACGCCTGCGGAATGAGTATCCGCACAGCTCGCATATCGCAACACTGAGAAAACTGGGAGCGAGATAGCGCGTCGTCGTGTCAGGGAGACGGAAGGTGTGCCTCCTTCCGTCTGCTCAAAGGGTTACCGAACCTCCAAACCCGCCTCCGCCTCCGGCGAAACGATGGTCACCACTCCCTTGGCATCATTGACTGCCAGAAGCATCCCATTCGACTCATTCCCCATCAGCTTCGCGGGCTGCAAATTTGCAACGACCACGATCGTCTTTCCAACCAGATCTTCCGGTGCGTATTTCTCACCGATTCCGGCGACGATCTGCCGTTTTTCGTCTGCACCTAAGGAGATCTGAAGCTTGATGAGCTTCTTGGATTTTGGAACGCGCTCGGCTTCCAGCACGGTCGCCGTGCGAAGCTTGATCTTCTTGAAGTCGTCGATGGTAATTAGCTCGGAACCTGTAGCTGCGGGGTTTCCCTTCCCATCGCTCGACGCTTTCGCCACAGCGGTCGGCGCGGCGACAGCTCCACCGCGAGCAGCTCCACCGCGAGCAGCTCCACTGCGAGCAGCTGCTTCGACGGCCATCGTTCGGAGTCTGACCAATTCAGACTCCACCATCTCATCCTCGATCTTGCTAAAGAGGATGCCGATAGGCCCAAGCTCCGTTTGGCCATGCAATTTCGGCTCATGTGCGTTTGCCCAGGTCTCTTCTGTGAAACCATGACCAAGCGTGTTCATGATACTCGCGGATGCGGTCGGCGTAATAGGTGCGAAATATACGGCGAGTGCTCTTAGGGCTTCCAGGCACGTTCGGATCACTTTCGCCGCCTCTTCTTTGTTTTCCTTCGCAAGCTTCCAGGGCTCTGCATCGTTGAAGTACTTATTCGCCATGCGAGCGAGATCCATTGTCTCGGAGGTCGCCTCTCGCAGCCGGAATCGCTCATAGAGAGTAGCGATCTCGTTTGCGCGAACACCGAAGGCGGCCAGCAGCGCGTTGCCCGCATCATCGAGCTCCTTACGGTTGCCCATGATCTTGTTCTCGAAGTTGCGCGATGCAAACGTTAGAACACGGTTGGCGAAGTTGCCGAAAATGTCCGCAAGCTCATTGTTGATCCGAGCCTGGAATTCCTTCCATTGGAAATCCGAGTCTTTTTGCTCTGGCATCATTGTCGCCAATGCATAACGAATGACGTCAGAGGGATACCGCTCTAAGATCTCATGAAGTTCTATTACCCACCCTCGCGACTTCGAAAGTTTCTGCGATTCGAGATTCATAAACTCATTCGCTGGTACGTTCTCCGGGAGAATATACCCTGACCGTGGTGCGTCGGGCGAGGGCGCCCGACCTACGGAGGTAGACTCGTTGTGTGCCATCAGCATCGCCGGGAAGACGATGGTGTGAAAGACGATGTTGTCTTTGCCGAGGAATGCGATCCACCTGGTCTCGCTATCCTGCCACCACGTGCGCCAGTCGGCGGTATCTTCGGCTGCGTATCGGATTCCTGGATTGTTGATCGGGTCGAGACTTTCTTTGGTCGCGCTGATATATCCGATAGGGGCATCGAACCACACATACAGAACTTTGCCTTCTGCTCCTTCGAGCGGCACGGGGATCCCCCACGTCATGTCCCGAGTGATCGCGCGATCATGAAGACCGGCCTTTAGCCAACTGCGGGCGCCTTGTAACACGTTGTCCTTCCATCCACTCTGATGGCTCTCGATCCAAGTTTCCAATTGCTGTTGAAATCGCGAGAGTGCGAAGTACCAGTGCTTGGTAGCACGAACGACAGGCTTTGAGCCAGTCACCGACGAGCGCGGATTGATGAGCTCGGTTTGATTGAGATAGGTACCACAATTTTCGCACTGGTCACCGCGTGCATCTGGGTTGGAACAAACAGGACACGTGCCAGTGACGTACCGATCCGGCAGGAACATCTGCGCCTGTTCATCATAGAACTGTGGTGCATCGTGCGGGACCAGGAAGCCGCCGTTGTACAGGTCGAGGAAGAACGCTTGTGCGGTCTCTCGGTGGACGTCGCTCGATGTCCGCGCATAGTAATCGAACGACATCCCCAGCTTTTCAAAGGAGCTTTTGGCCAGTGCATGATTACGATCGACGACAACCCGTGGCGGAACACCCTCCTTTTCGGCAGAGATCGTGATTGCTGCTCCGTGTTCGTCAGAACCACAGATGAAGAGCACGTCCTCGCCGGTCAACCGCTTATATCGCGCGAAGAGGTCAGCCGGAATGTAACAGCCCGCCAAATGGCCGATGTGGAGTGGAGCGTTAACCGACGGCAGTGCCGCAGTGATCAGTGTTCGTTTGAAATCTGGCATTCTTGTAGCTTGCTTTCCTGGGTTGTTCGAACCCTTTAACAAGGGATTCCTTGGAAAGTTGTACAAAGCGAGCGGGGGACGAGGAGAAAGGGGTATCTATCGCACCTCAAAGTCGATCTTCGACATTTCCCATCGTGGTCGCGTTGTGACTTCGCGAGGATAGTCCCCGCTTGGAAGACCCGGTTTCCATGGGGAGACCGTGCCAGACTCATACTCCGAGGAGCCGCTGCGAGTATAGTAGCCCCGAACACGGAAGGTCCCATTCGGCACCTGCTCGAAGAAGTAATGCTTCGTCCCATGCGGCAAGACCATCTGGCGGATGATATTCGCAGGGGTTTGGAAGACTTGAACGACAAGCGCACCTGCGGGATTTTGCGAGAAGAAGGAATCGGCGATCGTAATCTCCCCACTCAGCTTGCCGAAATCACGTGCGCTTGTTGTTCGAAATCGAAAGCGGATCGTTGTGTCTTTTGCCGTGTCGCGAATTGCGGAAATCGGGCTCTGAATTCCGCCCTTACGAATGCGGATCGTATAGAGCACATTGGACAACAAGCTGTCTCTCGTGGTAAGGTACACATGCTGGTCATCGCTCCGCTGGAAATTCATCGCCACGGCCCGCCCGCCCGAATCTATTAAGCAAATAGTGCTCTTTAGCGAATCCCAATTCACCGCGTCACTGAATGTTACGAGGATGGATGGCATCGTGGGGATATCCAGCGCACTGTCGCGAATCCCAATGAACGAGAATTTAGGAGCAATTGCGCTGCGAAGCGTGAGGGGAGCGCTGAAGGTAACTTTGCACGCCGAGTCACTTACTTCATTCATTCCCAGATCCCGGACGGAATCACGTCGTGCCTCCAAAGTATAGTTGGCGTTCGGGGCAAGCGGTGCCGCCGTAAGAAGCGTGATCTGGCCCGGCTTGCGCTCCGGGTTCTCGCGGAAGGCTGCTACTATCGGGATGCCGGACAATACGAAATTCCCGGCATGCACAGAATTACTATCGATCGCTTCTGAAAAATGCGCCCGCACATGAAAGGAGTCAACTACTTCCGCATCCTGAAGCTCCGGCGGAATCGTATCCTTCATCGGAGACATTCGGATAAAGACATTGCTCTTGCTCGCACTATCCAAAAACACATCACCAGTGGGTACACCGAAGGCGTCCACTCCTGGATCATACACATGATTGCGATACGCGTCCGCGACGGCAAAGACCCGATAATGATGGCCAACCTTCATTGAGAGGAATTGCCATGTACCCTGGTCGGATGGCTGCGTCAGAAGATCTGGTGCTGTATGCGAGAGATTCAGCGTGTCCGGATTGCGAACCGTGATGTCGTAGGCAAAAATGAAGATCTCACTCGCCTTCAGCTGTTGACCGGAAATGGGAGTTAGGAGGAAACCAGCGAGTGAACCTGTGTCAATGAGCGGTCCCGTGGCAAACGTGATTCGGGCCGGGTTAAGAAGTGTATTACCTCTGCGCGATTTTAGATCGCGTGTTAGCTGAACGGTATAGGTTGTGGAGTCTCGCAGCCGCTCAGGGAGCTCGACGATGACCTCTTTGTGCCCAGACCAATGATACTTCGGTGTACCATTCAGATAAGGTGTGATCGAAAATGCCGACTGAAAGGATGCGCGATCAACATCGCGATCAAATCGAAAGTAGATGCGGGTGTCTGTCGGGACGTTGATCTGCCTGTCGTGCGGAGTTGTTGTGTCCACTTTCGGCGGAGTTTTGTCCTCGGGTCCGCCGGGGGGCGGGGCCTGTGCAGCGCACGACTCCAAAAGCAGCGTCACAGCGCACGATGCGAGTGCCAAGAAGTAAGAGACGTACGATCTTCTCATAAATGGCGTCACTGTACTTCTGTGGGAAGATTACGAGTTCTGCTTATTCTTGAAGAACTCAACGGTCTGTCTCAATCCGTCCTGAAGGCTTACCTCGGGTTTCCAACCAAGCATCTTTTCAGCGTGAGCGAAGGAGCAAACGCTGCGTTGCTGTTCGCCAGCTTTTGCGGGGCCATGCTTGGCGCTGGCCTTCCCGGCCGTAACGTGCGCGTTCAATACATTGAAGATCTCATTCACATCTGCTTCAATGCCGGTGGAAATGTTGATGATATCAGAGCCTTGAAGCTTCTCCAACGTGAGCATGTGTGCGCGGACGAGATCCCCGACAAAGACATAATCCCGTGTTTGGGAGCCATCCCCATTGATCACCGCCTCATCGCCACGGAGTAGCTTCTCTGTAAAGATCGCGACAACACCAGCCTCACCGTGTGGGCTTTGACGTGGCCCATAAACATTTGTGTAGCGAAACGCTACGTAGTCCATCCCATGCACCTCTTTGTAGTAGTGCAGGTAAAGCTCGATGCTTCTCTTTGCAACGCCATACGGAGAGATGGGGCGTGTGGGATGCTGCTCGTCGGCGGGAAAGTAGTCCTGCTCACCGTAAATGGCACCGCCTGTCGAGGCAAACATGAATCGCTTCAGGCTGCCGGTCTCTTTCGCCGCCTCAAGCAGGTTTAGTGAGCCGATAATATTTTGTGTGCAGTCGAAGACAGGGTCGATCACGCTCTTTCGTAGGTCGAGTTGCGCAGCGTGGTGATTGACGATCTCAAATTTATGCTTCTGGAAGAGGTCGCGCACAAGCGCGGCATCGGTCACATCGCCCAGAACAAATTCGGCCTTCGGATTCAGATTGCTACGGGAGCCAGAACTTAGGTTGTCTAGTATGACGACCTCGTCTCCGCGCTTGATGAACGCATCAACAATGTGGGATGCGATGAATCCTGCTCCTCCGGTGACTAAAACTTTCATGCGTTACGGCGTAAATCGGAATCTAAAACGAACAGTGTGCAGTAAACTGCGAATGGTGGGAAACCTCAATTTCCACGAAATCAAGCCGCATGAGCGAGGCAAAATTCGAATCCGGCGTTTCGCGATCTGCGGATACGCACTACTCTCGTGGTTTGCCTAGCCGAACGAAGATACGAAGATACTTATCCGAGTGCGATACTTCCGAAGTGCCATCCTCCGTCTCCCATCGGTGATACGTGATGGACTGATCCGTTAGTACCACACCGCGGCCGAAGTAGTGTTCGAGGTAGCTGTTTAGTTGGTCGCGCAAGTTCGTGTATCCGAGCCCACCCAGCGGATGCCAGTTGATCACGATCGTCCGCACACGATGATTGGCGATCTGCAGTTGAATGTACGCAGGCTGACCGAAGATAGAAACGGAATCGGATTCGAGTAATGTCAGCGAATCGGCATGAAGTGTGTCGCGTCGGGCAGCGATCCGTTTCATCACCAGCATTGCGGAGTCCTCTTGCATCGCCACATGCAGCCCACCCGCGAACGGAGGGCGAGGAGGCACATACTGCGTGATCTTGGTGTGAATTCGAATTTGGCCATAGCTACTGCCAGCACTCAACATCAGGAGTGCGAGCAGGACAGAATAAAGAGAAAGTCGAGAAAAAAGCGAAGTCAAACCGAGTGGCGAATTAGATTCAGGCCGGCTGTTTCACGGTGAGGAGTTTACCGTTGCGAATACCCGTAAATTGGACGAATTTACCATCTTCAGACCAACCAACGCGCCCAACATACTCGAACAGCCCGGACCGTTTGCCCCCGCTTACGACGAAAACCTTCTCATGTTCCCCGACGGCGACGAACGCCACCTTCGATTCATTCGGCGACCACACGCAGTCCAGAATGTGGCTCGTCTTTGCAATCACCTTCTTGTCGAGATAGAACTTTGCCGAAGCGGCATCGAGGCTGTATGCAATATGGTTACCGCTCGGGCTCATGAACAGCTGAGCGATCTCGGGGTACGGCCCCGCCATAACTTTTCCATCGTAAACGACAACTGCCCTACGCTCGTCCACCCGTCCACCCGGCTTGACAACCGTTGGATCTGCGGCGAGGTATGCGATGTGCTTGCCGGAGTCGTCGATCAGAATGGAATTGATCCACCTGTAGAGGCCGTGGTTTTTGCCCGCGTAACTGATGTACGAGCGAACCGTGTCCACCGCTTGTGATGAGTATGCAGTCCGATATCGTCGAGCGATATGCTCTTGTCGAAAATCATAATCGCGTCCTGCGAGCACGCTGCGGTTGAGCCGCAAATCTGGGGAGTACCGCCAAATGGTTGGATCCCAGTAGGTCCCGTCCTTTGCGGGAACGCTACGGTTGTACAGCAAAAGTGCGGAGTCCATCACATCTGTTAGCAGCCGTTCATGTACACCCTCGGTGGACCGATAGGCCCAGTGCTGCTCGTCGTGCGAGAAGGAAAAAAGATGCGGATAGACCAAGTTCTTATGCGCTACTTTTCCATCAATAATGACGAAGTCTCGGTCGCCAGTCTGGGTTTCGTAGGCGTACGGCAAGAGGGCCGCCCAACGACGACCACTTGGTGAGAATTCAATGGACGGATAATCGGAGACATAACTGCCGATCAGCGAAGTATCTTTATAGAGATACGTACTCGTCGAATCGAATCCCACCTTCGTGTAGGCACGCAGTAGCCCGGTCCAGATGAGATAATCGCCTTTGGGGCTCAGCTTCGTCCCATTTGCAGAGATCTCGTGGAATTTTCCCGGAAACAAATGCCCATCGATCGTGATCTGCTGCCAGTTTGCGAAGGCATCGACAACAAACCAGTGTGAGCCATCGGGTGTGGCATCCATCAGTTTGGTCTGGCGTGCCTGATCGAGCGAGTAGAGCACTGTTTCTTCCGCGTGGGCGGCAGGAAAGAGCTTCTCTGTGGCGGCGCTCTTGCCCAGCGGCTTCAAGTTCTTCGCGGTCGGGAATTGTGCCGAGCCCAAGCGAGGGCTCAGCAAGAGCAAGCACAGAAGAAGGCCGGGCAGCGAGGGTCGAGTTAAAAGATTCATTAAACGCTTAACATTAAGGTGGCCTTCTACGCTCCTTTTCCCAATCAGTTGCAGGATGAACCGACTACGCTCCGGCGGAGCAATCTCCGGCCTTGCCCCACACTCCTACTGGGTTCGTAGCATCAGACGCAATTGGCGAGCGATCTCCTTCGTTAGCTCCCGACGGTTGAACGAACGCACAAATGGTATATTCACTTCCTGTGGGAGCGATTTGGACTTCCATTGACGATACAACCCCAGCAGTGCATCCGCAATTTGCTTGACATTTCGCGGCTCCGCCACAACTCCGGCCCCATATTCTACCAGCAGCTTCTCTGCGACACTTTGTCGCGGCACGAGCCCAAGGATCGGACGCCCCGTCCCGAAATACTCATACAGCTTGCCGGGCGCACTAAGATCATCCGACATCGTCATCCACAAGACATCACTCGCAAGCAAGAGGGCGATGTTCTCGCGATGTGGTAGGTACCCGGTCGATACGATATTCTGGGTTAGCCCTATCTTATCTGCACTTCGCAAGTACTCCTTTTGAAGAATCCCGGCGAAGACCAATTCCAGATCGTCTTTGAGACGCGGTTCGATACTCATTGCGAGCCTGACGGCGTCGAACATAGGCTGCGGTGTGCGGCCGACATAGAACGCGCCGCCGTAGGTCACCAGAAATTTCTCTGGCTTGCGATATTTATCCGCGATCTCCCACGCGGCGGCGATGTCCTCCACATCATAACCATGCGTGACGATGGTCACCTCTTCATGACTCAAGAAATTGTATCGCGCCAGTACCACTTCTTTCATCCGGCGGCTTGCAACCGTTATCGCGCTCGATCCGCGAAGGCACATGTCTTCAAGTTTCGACGCGTACGCTTTGTGAAAGGGCGTTGCATAGAAATTCAGAACCGGGTTTGCAACCCAGGCATCGCGGTAGTCCATGAGGTAGGGAACGTCATGCTTTTTTCGCAGCTCATTGGCAATGAGGAAGTCGGTGTAAGGCGGAGCGGTCGAAAAAATGGCGTCGATCTGCTCTTCGGCAAAGATCTTTTCGGCCTCGGCCAAGGCAAATTTCTTCCACTTAATTCGGCTGTCTGGCTGGAGCACTGTCTGGATCACCTTGGAGCGTAATCTTTGATACCAGGCTTTCGGCAGCTTTAGTACTTTGCCCTCTTTCTTCGCGACCCTGGTGGCGGGCGCACCGCTCTCGGCCGTACGGACAATGCGCACCTGGCCTGACTCTATGAGTGGACTTAACTCTTCCAACAACGACTCATCATGCGCATAGTATGGCGTTTCGTCAGCCGTCAGTACGATCGGTCGCCAGCCGAATTCGGGAAGGTACTTTACGAACTTGAGCGTCCGCTGCACACCACTGAGCCCCATCGGAGGGAAGTAGTATGCAATGACGAGTACATTCAGAAGCGGAGCGCCTGTTGGCTGGGGTTGGTCGGTATTCACAGCGGCAAAGATACGGACAATCGTGCCGCTAACATCCGAGAGGTACTGGGCAGTTGCCTATCCACAGCAATGAACTCGGTGATTCCACAACAGTGAATCAAATTGTTCTGTCATTCCTGCGTCCGCGGGAATGACACTGTGCACTATCCACTACTTCCCATCCAACTTCCTCAACAACTCCGCCAAATCCTCACCCTTCTTCACATCCAGCTTCTTGCGGATATTCTCGCGGTGCTTCTCGACGGTGCGCTCCGAGAGGCACATCAGCCGAGCAACTGCGGGCGTTTTGAGATTGACATGAATGAGCATGCACATCTTCACTTCTTGTGGGGTAAGATCAGGATATGTCGTCTCCAACTTCGCGCGGAACTCCGGATGTACGGTGGCGAACTGCCCCTCGAACTTGGAGAAGTCGATCATCTCGCACGGCAGTTCTTTCAGCTTTGCCTTAACTTGACGGATAATGTCCTCCGGCTCATAGCGGTCAGGACGCAGCACGATCTTCCGCAAATCCGCCCGGAAATTACCGAGCAGCTCCGTCTGCGCCGCGAGCGAGGATGCGGTGTTGGCGAGGTCGCGCTCTTTGAGGCGAAGAGCGGCTTCGGCTTGTTCTTTTTCTAAGCGGGCGAGCTTTAGGTCGCGCTCTTTGTTTGCAGTGGCCACACGGAAATTGAAGGCTTCCACGCGTTTGCGGGTGTCGTCACTGAAAATTTCTTCTTTGAGAGCGTGATATTTTTCGGTATGCTCTAAGGTATTTGCGCTGTCGCCAACTTTCTTGTAGATGGTGGCAAGCTCTTTATGTGCCTCGGATGCCTCCCTCCTTTCGCCTAATTTCTCAGCCAATGCAAGCCCCTCTTCCAATTTTTCTATCGCTTCGCCAAACTGCTCCTCTTCCGCGAGCAAGGATCCGATAGAAATAAGAGTCGCTGAAGCGCCTTCGTCGAGTTTTATTTCTTCGCGCATCATTTTTAACGAGCGTTGAAAGTATTCCTTAGCTTCCTGTGTCCTGCCGAGCTTGTGCAGGATATCGCCAATATTTGAGAGCTCAAAGCAAACGGACCACTTGTCGCCGATCTCCTCTGAAAGTGTAAGCGCCATCTCGCAGTACTCGAGTGCTTTCGCGTATTGGGAAAGTAGACGGTACACCCCCCCAATGTTGTCCGTGTGTCGCGCAACGCCGTTTTTGTCTCCGAGTTCTTCACATAGCCCAACGGCCTTATTGAGGTATTCGAGTGCTTTGGCATATTCGGAAAGGTAGGCATATACAATCCCGATGTCGGCGGTATTTTTCGCAACTCCTGGCTTGTAATCGATTTCCTCATTGAGCGCAAGGGCCTGCTCGTAAAACGAGAGCGATTTTGCGTACTCGGAAATCCCCCGGTAGGTAACACCAATTACGCCAATGGTATACGCGATGCCAGTTTTGTCGCCGACTTCTTCATAAAGCGCGAGTGCCTTCTCGTAATACTCTAGCGATTTTGCATATTGGAAATCCTTTAGATACAAAGTTGCGATTCCCGCGATGGCGTACGCTACGCCTGCTCTTTTACCGAGCTCTTCATAGCGCGCAATCGACCTCTCGTAATATTTTAGTGCGTCGGCATTTTGGGAAAGCATCCCGTACGCACTCCCGACGCGGCCAAGAGCTTTCGCTCCTAAGTCTCCTATCACCGAACCAGCGGAGCATTCCGTTAGTAAAAAAGCTCGTTCTGCAATTGGTAGCGCCTCCTTCGCCATGTGGCGGCCCAAAAGCGATTCTGACATGACGAGCAATGCTCGAATATGCAGTGCCTCATTGCCCGGGGACTTACCCAGCTCGAGAAGGTCAATCGCTTCACGCGTCAGCCTCTCAGCATTTACGAAGCCGCCTCGCTTAATGTCTTCTTCCGCCGCAAGGACTAATGCTTCAATTTCGTTCGTGGTCATAATCTCACCCAATATACAAAACCCTCGCATGCAGTGGGTTTGCGAGGGTTTCAATACACATTACCTCTTCCAGTTCAAACTATTTCCGCCAGCCGACGAGCTAATTGTCGTGATTGACGACGTAAACGGCACGACCTTTTTCAGCCCGGAATTTACGAACATAATTCCGCTATTGTTCGGCGACCAGGTCGGCGAGCCGGCAACGACGGAATTCGTCGTCGGGGTCGAGCCGGTTGTGGGCGCAACATAATACAGTTCGTATGGCGTGGAGCTATTTGGTGTGTAGAGATACACGAGTTCGTTCATACCGCTGCGCGACCATTCGAGCGATGTCACTCCGCCCGCAAGCGGAATCGAATCGAGCGCCGCACCGCTTGACGCATCATAGATCATGACGGTGCTGTGTTGGATCGTGTCTTCTCTGATAACGGCGATCTTCGCATCATCTGGACTCCATGTGGGCGAAGTGTAATGGCTCATGACAATGTGATTCGTATTCAACTTCGAATACGACGCGAGCACTGTCACCGTTCCGCCACTCTGCGAAACGGTGCAGAGTTCGGAGAGTCCCAATTGTGAGCCGAGATGATTGCGCGTGAAAGCGATCTTTCCCGTCGATGACGTCGCGCACCAGGCCGGTCCGCTTTGGATAGTAGCCGAATCGCTGGTGGTCAGTGCGTAAATCGTCCGCACATTGCTTCCGACCGGCACGCCGCTCGAATTGACACTCACATCGACAGCCTTGATGGAGCTTGCCGTCCCCGCGATGTCCTTATAGGTAATCGAGGCGCCGGAGTAATTCCAGCTTGGGCTCATAAGGTTCTCCGTACTATTGCTTGAGCCTGCCGTAACGACGTTTGTCTGATGCCCTGCGTCGGTGTCCATCACGCCGATGGTGGCGTAGGTGACGTTGTGGCTAACAGTTGTTGCTGCGTAAGTTATCGCCGGATGTGCGGTCGAAGTTCCACCCCCCGCGCTGTTTTTGAAGGCGAACGGAGTTCCGCTGCTGGTTGGTGATGATGGATCCTGCTGGCACGAAGAAAGAAGCGAAGCCGCAAGGAGAAATCCTCCAAGACGGCGAGAAAGTAGCTGGTTCATGATCGTAGTTGTTTTTGTATTCCGATGATCCCCGTGTAGCGCAGACTTTAGTCTGCGCACCCCCAGACGGGGGACCCCAGACTAAAGTCTGGGCTACACGGGAGTTTGTTAAACTCTGGATACAAAGCTACGGGGCGGGGACGGAAAAAGGGTACGTAGAAAAGTACGTAAGTTGGGAATCACCCAATCAAAACGAAGGGACACGCCGTTGGCGTGTCCCATTTCGGTCGAATCTTTTGGGGGAGGTCACGCCATCGGCGCGCCCCTACAATCAGAAGCGGATGACTTCTCCGGTCGCGAGCGACTCCCGCGCCGCGAAAGTTACGAGCGTCGTCGCCATCAACGAATCAAAGGGAATGGGCGCTTCGCCAGAGGCACCAAGCGATTTCAAAAATGCCTTCACTTCCTCCGCGTGTCCTTTGCCAGAGCCGCTTTCGGTTTTAGGCTTGCCGCCGCCGGACCATAACTCCAGCTCGGTGAAGTTCTTCATGATGGCAGTGCGGCCGTTGGAGAATACCTGAATCTCTTCCTTCGGCAACGTCTTGTCACCATTGGCTATATACATGATCGTCGCGACGCTACCATCTTCGTAATCGACGGTGATAGAGACGGTGTCGCGGTCAACGGTGTCGGCGCGGCCTGTGGAGATGGAACGCGCAAAGACGCTGCGTGGCATTGCATCGCCAGTCAGATAGGTTGCGGTGTCGAGGAAATGACATCCTTCGCCGATAATGCGTCCTCCGCCATCGACTTCATCCTGTGTCCAATGCGAGAGCGGCAGCGGTCCAGCATTGACGCGATAGAAGATCATCTTCGGCGAGACATCATCGAAGAACGCTTTCGTCTTAACGACAAGCTGTGAGAAGCGGCGGTTGAATCCAACCATGAACTTCACATCGCCCGTCTTCCGCGCTTCCTCATATGCTGATGCTACCAGCGTGAGTTGCTCACGATTCAGTGCCATCGGCTTTTCGACAAATACATGCTTGCCGGTGCGCAGTGCATCAGCGGCGAGCTTTGCATGGTCGCCGTGCCGCGTTGCGATGAAGACGGTGTTGATGTCGGTGGCGGCGGTTACGTCCTTCGCATCGGTGGAGATTCTTGCAAAGCCGAACTTGCTCTGTGCATCCTGTGCGCTCGCGCCTGTTTGGTTTGCGACGGCGATGAGCTTGGCGTTCTCTTTGAGAGTTGGTAGGAGAAATCCTTGTGCGAAATTTCCTGCGCCAATGAAGCCAACGGCAGCCTCTCCTTTGACAACAGCCTTTGATTGTGGTAGTGCGCTCGGAGTATTACCACGCGCCTCCACCCCCCAGCCCCCTCCTCGTTCCGAGGTGGGGGAGTAGGTTAGTACCATGCCAAGGTATCGCTCTTTCTTTTCACCGGCAATGATCGCATACGCTTCGCCCGCTTGCTCGATAGGGAAGGTGTGCGTGGTGATCACTTTCGGATCGATCTTCTTCTCAGCAACGAGGCGAACAAATTCCTGCATGTTGCGGCGTTCCGTCCAGCGGACATAGCCGATGGGATAGTCCACGCCGCGGTCTTCGTAGGATGGATCGTAGCGTCCTGGACCATACGAGCGCGAAAGCTTAAACTCTAACTCCTTCACGAAATAAATATCGCGCGGAAGATTCATCTCGCTTACGCCGACCATGATAATGCGCGCGCGGTCTCGGGCGATGTCGGCGGAGAAGGTGATGGGATCGTTGGACTTCGTCCCGGCGCAGATAATTACGGCGTCAGCACCGTAGCCGCCTGTCAGAGACTTGATTGTCTCGACTACTCCGGCCTGGTTGCGATTGAACGCATACGTGGCCGTATTCTTCCGTGCGACTTCGACATGATGATCGTCGAGATCCACACCTATTGTCACGCATCCCGCTGCTTTCGAGATAGCGCACGCAAGTTGACCAACGAGGCCGAGTCCGATAACGACGACTGTCTCGCCGAATGTCACATTCGCTTGGCGAAGGCCCTGCATTGCAATCGCACCGAGTGTGGTGTAGCACGCTTCCTCGAACGGCACTTCGTCGGGGATCTTCACGCACAGATTACGGAGCACGCTTACCACTTCCGCGTGGCTCGCGCCTTGTCCGCCGCAAGCGACGCGGTCGCCGGGTTTCAGGTCGGTGACATCCTCGCTGACGGCGATGACCTCACCCGCGCAAGAATATCCGAGCGGGCCGGGAGTATCGAGCTTGCGCATCACGCGCTGGTACGTTGCCCAGAATCCTTGCTGCTTTACGTCGGCGAGGACTTTCTTCACATCCTCCGGTCGCTGCCGCGCTTTGTCGAGCATGGATGCCCGTGCAAGATCGACCTTCGTCTTCTCTGTGCCTGCGGAGATGAGGCTCGCATGGACGTGCACGAGCACACCGGCGCGCTTCGGCTCTGTCGGCGAAGGCACGTCGCTAATGGTAATGGCGCCGGAGCGCATGGATTGGAGGAGTTGCTTCACGGGAGAATGGGCGCTTTTTTAGCTGTGAAAGTTGTGAGAAACAAGAACGCGAGCCGAGGGAAGTTCGTCCCAGCCATCACCTTACGCGATTTCGCATCGTTGGATTCAATCCCCAAGTATGTTTTGGCGACTAATGGTATCCTTTGGTGAGAGAATAGATGAACCAGACCTCAAGTCCGATAAGAATCGCAACGGGTGCAATGGCCTGAGCATAGCCATCGAGATAATTCTTCTCAATGATAGGAGGACCGCTGCCAGGTGAAAGCTCCACAATAATCGGATTAGGTTTGATCGTGAATGCACTTCCAGTAAGGATGTCCACGGGCATTCCAAGGATACTCCATGGTGCCCACAAGTTAGCAAAGAACCAAGCCGAAACGTTATTGCCAGTTTGTATCCTTGAGGTTCGATACCCTTCCTTAGAAACCTCGATGATGTGTGTGGAACCGCGTTTGAGCTTCGAGCGGAAGAACCCATCAGCGTGGAAAATACTATCAATCGTTATTCGGGCGTCCGCAGGTCTCGCGATGATTGAGACATCCTCCAATTCACTATTGAGCATCGCCCCGCATCCGGAAGTCGAAACGCACAGGGCGAGGAAACCGAGGAGAGTAAAGGAGAGATTTGTTCGATACCTCATCTATGTCTAACCGACAAACAGGGCCATTCGTTTGGGCGGGAATGTCTCTTCATCGCCGCTTATTATATCCCTTCTCCTCAAAGGGTTGCACATCCTCGATCGTCAACGCTTCCAGTGCGACCAACTCGGCTCGCTCATCTACTGCGGGATCATCCGATTGCTTCAACTCATGCAGTACCTCAAACGCGAAATTCTCAGCCCCAAATTGCTTCCAGTCTGCCTGCAATGCAGTGTTTGGATGCCCGCCGGAATCGAGCTTGAATTTCTCTCGATTCCAGATCAGATCTAAGTTCGTTGCCTTCGCGACATAGACTTTGCCATTGACGAGATTCCGAATGGCGAAGATGCCCATTCGGAATTTCATTTGCCTGTATTCTTCTTTGAGTTCTTTACGTGTCTTGCTCATCACTTCTTCTCCGGTATTCCGTCATCGTATAGAATGCCACGCTGACTCTTCACGACTGCCTCGCCCTGCTTCGCGCGCGGGTCGATATAGAAGTCATCGCCGTGGCCTAAGTCAATGAGCATACCAAGTGAACCACTGTGGCGGGGTGGGATGAAGTTACCGCCGCCCTGGGAGTTGGTGGTGTCCGTCATATTAATATAGTAGTGATCATCGCCGTGACTGTCAAGCAAGTATGCGAAGGACACGAAGAAGCCACAGCCTTGCGAAGCGCCCGATGAGCGGTAAGTGTCCTTGCCTTCGAAATCCTCCAAGCAGCCGCTGGACCAATCATGTGCGTTGCCCTGCTCAAGCCAGGCGTATGCATCGTAACTATCATCGCCAGAGTCATCGAGGAGCGCCCCGAACGAAAGATGAATGCCGCTGCCCTGGGAATATTGTCCAGCCGAATAGCGATCTGAACCTTGCCAATCATGGAGGATACCAAGTGAGTACCAGTAGCTACCACCCTGACTGAAAATGCCAGCGTCATATACATCATCGCCGTATCTGTCGCTCAGTAGCCCAATTCCCCCATCTGTTCCGATGCCGGTGCTCCAGGGACGCATACCATAGCCGAATCCCTGGGACATTGCGAGATGCGCGCGCTTCGGCCAGCGCTCATCGGGATATTTCCATCCAGCGCGGTAAGAATCGTTGCCAGATCGTTCGAGGAGCATCCCGAATCCCTTCGTGTAAGCGAAGCCCTGTGAATAGACGTCGGCGATATAGTGGTCAGAGCCAGAGTGATCGTAGAGCAAGCCGATCCCGAGCATTGCGGCACCCTGGGAGCACCAATGCGACGTGTAAATATCATCGCCATCGAAATCGGCAAGAATTCCAACGCCCAAGCAGCCCGCACCTTGCGTCCAGCTTGTGCCGCGATAGGTGTCATTGCCTTTGCAATCAACGAGAACGTCTACGCAGCCCACTCCCGAGGCGACACTTCCATTATATAGATCATTGCCTGACATGTCGGCAATAAAGCGATATTGACCGGGCTTACAGCGTGGGAGGTTCTGATCATAGACATCGTCGCCACCTAGATCGAGGATGAATGCAAAATCCCCATAGTAATGATTCGGTCCGGGGCCGCCGACTACGCAGCGTCTTCCGTCCTTTGTTTTCCATTCGAGAATCACTTCGCCATCAACCCCAAGCACTGGTCCCTTTGCGCTGGCGTGAGGTACGGTTGCAAACGTTTTCGCGAACATTGTTAGCCAATTGGTGTCCGCGAGCGTGGCAAGCATTCGCGATGCGCTTACAATGTCCGCGAGATGAACTTTGTCAGCGCTACCCAGCAGGTTTGTTAACCACTTCTCTGTGCTGGTTCGAGCCTTCAATTGGGAAAACGGATCGTGGTTTGAGGAGTCCAGCGCGTCCTCCCAATTGTGATCAACGTCAAGCAATTCGGAAAGTCTGTTCGGCAGTGTGTCGAGATTGCCGCGTACAGGGGCATACCCCCTATCGAGAAGATCTTGAACCTTCGCGAGATAGTCTTTGAGTTGCTCGATATTTGTGGGAAGTGTGAAGCGAGGTAAATCTCTCGGTAGGCAGCCAAGTTGATATGCGGCCGCGCCTATTGCTCCACTCATTCCCTGCCCCGCGGCAAGGGAGTCCCACACACTTTGATCGATCAATCGGGATAACGCACCGACCCTCATGGGATAATGATCCAGATAGGTTACAGCGTTCAAGCGAAATGGATTTGGCCGATCCGTGAATGGTAGATCGCAAAAGTCCAGATCAGCAACTCCGGCGATCTGCTCGGCGATCGTGTCCGCCCATCCTGTCAGATGCTTCTCGGCGAGGGTGCGTTGCATCCAGGAGTCCTTGCGAACTGCACCGAGCCCTCCGGGTTCGACGTAAGGCATTTTCGTTCGCTGGCCAGTGAAGAGCGGGACTGGAATCTCTCGCAACTCTCCTTTTCGCAAAAATTGGACGCGAAGCGTATCGCCATGAACACCTCCCGCGCTTGTTGGTGAAACCCCGTGCATGGTGCTCAGCCGTGTGTTCAGTACATCATCTGGTCCATATACCGAGTCTTCCAGAGTTTGGCCATTTACGCGCAGAATCACATCGTCCATCATGAGACCAGCGCGATCAGCGGACCAATACGGAGCGATATGCCAGATGCGATTTCCCTTTATCGTATCCTTGCCGTGGGTGAGAATTCGTACGGAGTCAGCAGGGAAGTTATTCATATAGACTCCAAAGCGAGGCTTCAGGTCTGGCACCGGGCCTTTTCGCACAAACGGTGGATAATCGACGTAACTCAGTGAGTGATTGATCAGACTGTCCGTGCTTGCTTGTGCCCAGCCGAACGATGGAGCAAAAGCAGTTGCCGCAAGAAGGAGCACAGTTGGAAAAGAATATTTCTGCATGATTCAGAGGATATGATGCCGGATCAGTTTTACAGCCACGAAGACGTTGGACATATGAAATTCGCCTGTATTGTGCAAAACTACGAACAATTAACAGTTGCAACATAAAGAAGTAAGAGGCGACGGCTATTTTGTGAGTAAAATTCGATGCTGCTGGGTCCGAATTCTGAACCGAAAACTTGAACTCTTCCATGTCAGCTGGACCGTTTTCAATTGGCTGTTTCGACGACTTTCTGCCAGTTAGAGCTTATTTTGACGCGCAAGGCTGAGAAAGAATTGGATTTTACTGGATGGGCAAAAACATTGCGTATATTCGAGCCTGTTCTTCGACCCCCCCACAGGGAAGAAGATGAAGTCTCAAGGCTGTTCCTGTATTCCAATTATCCTGTGTCGCATCCTTGTCAATATTTTCTTCCAATTAGGTTCGTCAACATCGCTAATTCTGTACTACAAGTTACTTTCTCACACAACTTAGTCGTCAATGAAACTCACACATAGTGTTGTGGCGCTTGCGATGGCGTCCAGTCTCCTATTTGGGTCCATTTCGCATGGCCAGACTCCATCTCACACTGGAGCGATGCCGAAAACGCTCTCCTACCAAGCGCAGGTTCGCTCGTCCGAAGGCGCGGCTATCCTTGATGGCGAGTACAGCGTTACGATTCGCCTCTATTCAGACGCGCAAGGAACTGCGGAGGTCTGGCGAGACACATACACCACCACCATTCAGAATGGCGTTCTGAATCTGATGTTGGGCTCTGGTGCCAAGCCGCTTCCAGAACCTGCCGCAATGGACCAGGCCCTGTGGCTAAGTGTACAGGTCGGCGACGGCTTGGAAATGCGGCCGTTTACGCAGCTTTCCGCTTCACCTTACGCGCTTAATGTTCCAGACCAGTCGATCACGGCCCAGAAGATCAACGCCGACTATGTGAAGTCTATCACGGTCAATGGTGAGAAACTCTCAGGGAACGGGCAAAATGTTTCCATTGAGACGGGTGCTGGCATTACCGCCGCTCTCGATCCTACCACAAATACCATTCTTCTTTCGAGCGCTAGTGCGAACGGTAGGACAAATTCAAAGGGAAGTCAGGCCCAGGCCAATGTGACCAATCCCAATGAGGGCGGAACGGGGATCACATCCTATACGACTGGTGATATTCTTTACGCATCGGGTTCGACCACGCTTTCTAAGCGGGCTATTGGTACCACGGGCCAGGTCCTGACTGTGTCTGGTGGAGTTCCAGTATGGGCCAGCGGTACTCCAGGACCAACCGGACCGACTGGTAGCGCTGGCGCAACAGGTTCGCAAGGCCCTCAGGGTAACACCGGTGCGACAGGTGCCCAGGGACCACAAGGTACTGCTGGCGCAACGGGCGCTCAGGGTCCGCAAGGAAATGCCGGAGCAACCGGCGCTCAAGGTCAGCAAGGGGCCGCTGGAACGCGTGGTGCCACGGGTCCGACTGGTGCACAAGGTAACACTGGCGCGCAGGGAGCTCAAGGAAACACCGGAGCTACTGGAAGCCAGGGGGCTCAAGGAAACGCCGGAGCAACCGGAGCCCAAGGCCCACAGGGCAACACTGGCGCGGCAGGCGCACGTGGTGCTACCGGTGCACAGGGGCCACAAGGTAACACCGGAGCAACGGGTCCACAGGGTAATGACGGTAGGACAGGGGCCAAGGGTGACAAAGGCGATAAGGGTGATAAAGGAGATAGAGGAGACAGCGGCGCGAAGGGCGACAAAGGGGACCGTGGCGACCATGGAGACAAGGGTGATGAAGGTGACATCAAGCTCCCCGACAACAACTTCGACCGAGATGACATGCTCGGCGACTCAACGCATTATTGGTGGAAAGTCTATGCCGATAGCATAATCACCGACCGAGGTGCTGGCGTAATCTATAACCCAGGACCCGGCAAGGCCTTTACACCTATTCAAAATGGTACCATCGGACAGGTGCTCACGATGGACACCGGAGGTACTCCGAAGTGGTCAACGAGCTTCATTCCGCATACAGACATCGTCGCATCACTCGGTGACCCACAACACAGATTTAGCGATCTGTTCCTCGGACCACACTCCTTGTCGATCAGCAACAGTTCGCTCTTCACAACCACAAGCATCACTGCGCCAATTCAGACAGGCACGGATGGTTGCACCGATTGTGAAGCGCTCGTGATCTCTGTGACGACAGATCCGAACGCTACTCCAGCTCCGGCAATGTCGATCGAGTCAGGTGGCAATGTCCAAGTTACAGGGGACGTGCAAACCGGCGGTGGAGTCTCTGTTAATGGTGGCGACTTGAATGTTACCAACGGAGGCGGTCTCAACGTTGGTGGTGACGCAGCTCTTGATGGAGGTCTTGCTGTGGGAGGTGCAGTCTCCTTGGCAAGTGGACTTTCGACTGATGCGATTATCACTCCCTCATCGGACATTTCGGTGCCCCTCGGTGACCCGCAGCATAGATTTAGCGATCTTTACCTTGGGCCACATTCATTGTCAATCAGCAACAGCTCGCTATTCACAACGACAAGTATTACTGCCCCTATTCAGACCGGCACGGACGGTTGCACCGATTGCGAAGCGCTCGTTATCTCGGTAACGACCGATCCCAACGCAAAGCCCGAGCCGGCACTCTCCATTGAGAATGGTGGAAACGTGCAGGTTACTGGTGATGTCCAGACTGGCGGTGGTGTGTCGGTTAATGGCGGTGACTTGAACGTTACCAATGGTGGTGGTCTCAATGTCGGTGGCGACGCGGCTCTAAATGGTGGGCTCAGTGTCACTGGTGGTACGAGCATCGGCGGCGATTTGAGCCTGACGGGTGGTGCTGTCCTTGGTGGGACGGTCCAGGCTCTCGGAGGCGTGCAATTTGGTGTGGACGCATCCACGTTCGCGGACAACCCAGCGATGAATGATGCGCACGTTGACATCAAGTACTATTGGCCGATGGCGCCGCCTGCCAGCACGGATCTCTACTTAAAGTCAGCAGGCACAACAACCGGAAACGGATTCTACCAGCTTGAGTGGGGTGCGCTGACAGCCAGCGATATTGCGGATGGCTCAATTTCTAACGCGAAGCTTACGAATTCTACGATCGGACTAACGAGCGTGGATGGGTCATTGAACGTCCCGGCAAGCGCCCTTGCGCTCGGCACTGCGGGAAGTATTACGCTCGCTCTCGGGCACAGCAACACGTGGACTGCTGACCAGCTTCTACCATCAAGCTCATCCCAGGGCGATAACGTGATCTCAGCGATCAATGCTGGCTCTACTGCCTTGACTCAAGTGACATCCGAGGCGTCCACGCGGGCCGCAGCAGTCTCAGCCGAGACCTCGCGTGCCACCGGCGTCGAAGCGACAAAGGCGGATGATAACACCGTCGTCCATCTTGCAGGTACGGAGACGATCGGCGGCGCGAAGAGCTTCGCCTCGAGCCTAGCAGCAGGTGCTGGTGTCAACGTGACGGGCGGCACATATCAAATCGGTGGAAGTACTGTTCTGACAAACCCAGGCACAGGTAATCTCTTCCTCGGCAATGGTGCTGGCGCGAGCAATACAACGGGCGCAACAAACGCATTTTCTGGCTTCCAAGCTGGCAATCATAACACGACAGGTTCGCAGAATACCTATTCTGGATATCAGGCGGGTGTGAGCAATACGACAGGTAGCAACAACACCTTCACTGGACAGTGGGCTGGTTCCAGCAACACCACGGCCAATAACAACACCTTTAATGGCAACCAGGCCGGCGCGTCCACGACGACAGGTGCAAACAACACCTTCATGGGCTTCCAGTCCGGTGGCAACAATACCACGGGTGGCAACAATACATTCGTTGGACAGCAGTCCGGTAGTTTCAACACCACTGGCGGCAACAACCAGTTCAGTGGATTTCAAGCGGGCTTGAGAAACCTGACAGGAGCTAGCAACGCGTTCTCCGGATTCCAGGCGGGCTCCTTCAATACGTCAGGAAATAGCAATACCTTCTCCGGTAATCAGGCCGGTGCTACTAATACGACAGGATCCAATAACACACTTCTTGGCGCTGCTTCCGACGTGGCCTCGAACAACCTCACGAATGCCACAGCAGTTGGTAATGGCGCGATCGTCAGTTCGAGCAATACCATGCAGCTTGGCAACTCTAGTGTTACTTCAGTCACATCGAACGGGAGCTTCAACGCTGTTGCTGGCGGATTGCAAACCAATAGTTTGACACGAATCGATAATTCGGGTAATGCAACATTAGGAGCGGGATCCTTCGCTGGTGCAATCAATATGCACTTGCACCCAATCGACAGTGTAACCGATCCGGTCTCGGCGCAGGATGCTGCAACGAAACACTATGTTGATAACGCCCTGACGACAGGCCATCTTCCGCTCTCGGGCGGCTCAATGTCCGGAAGCATCGACATGCGCTCCAACACGATTCGCAGCACCACCGGCGGCCTTACATTGCAAGAGACAGGCGACACTTATGGCACAACATCCATTGCATTACGTGATGGAGTCGGGACTAATGGTCTCGTGATCTCGCAAACATGGAATGGCACTGCTGCTGGTGGTGGTCCATCGGTTGATATCGCCTTTGTGCCGGGCGGTGGTGTTCAGTCGAACATCAACTTGGAGCAACGCTCCGGTTCACTGCGGAACAGCGCAAACACGACCGGCGAATTCCAATTCGTTGATAATATTCTCAACTTCAGCACATCCAAGCTCACGTTTGCGGTCGGCAATACGTCGGCTTATTTTGGAGAGAATCTCGGCATTGGCGTTGCCGCACCTGCACAGGCTTTGGACGTAAGCGGTGTGGTTAACGCCTCCAGCGGATACCGGGTTGGCAATGCAAGCGCCGCTGCGGGGAGCTATCTTCGTGGCAATGGGACGAATTTCGTCTCTGGCGCAATTCAGGCATCTGATCTTCCTTCGCTGGCTGCAGGCTACATCCAAAATGGATCTACACAGCAAGCGAACGCAAACTTCAATGTGTCCGGCTCAGGTACCGTTGGAACTTCGCTTACGGTTGGCACCACGCTTGGTGTCACGGGATCGACGACGACGAACGGTGTTACGAACACTGGGGATGTTTCCACCTCAACGCTCCACACCACAGGCCAAGCGACAATGGGTTCGGCCTCCGTTACGAACAATGAGTTGGTAGGTGGTACGATGACTGTTATGGGTAACTCGACGTTGACCGGCGCGGCGACAATCGGCGGCAATCTTTCAACTGCCGGCACGCTTAACGTTGGCAATGGTGCACTTGTGGTCAATCAATTTGCACAACCTTCCTTCTCGCTCACCACGCTCGGTGGCAGTGTTGTTGTCTATATGGATGGCAGACTGGAGGGCAGTTCGAATATTTCGGCGGCAGGCACGCTATTCGCTAATCTCGGTCTCTTCATCGCTGGTGGCCTTACAACAGTCGACAATATGGGTAATCTCTTTACCCAGCGCACGATCAATACCAACACTGGCTATCAGGTATCCGGCGCAGCGGCCGCTGGACAATATCTCCGCGGCAACGGGACGAACTTTGTATCGAGCGGAATCCAGGAATCGGATGTACCCGACCTTTCTGCAAGCTACATCAAGAATGGCACCTCGCGGCAGGCCAGCGCAAGTTTCAATATCAGTGGCGATGGCATTGTGGGCGGTAATGTGGGCATTGGTGTAGCGACCGCTTCGCAAAAGCTTGATGTGGCAGGTAATGTGAAGTTCTCCGGAGCCATCATGCCTTCGGGCAGCGCGGGTACGTCTGGTCAGGTATTGACCTCGGCAGGCGCAGGTGCACCACCAACCTGGAGTTCTGCAATTCCAAGCGGAGCGGTAATGACGTTCGTTTCGAACGGGAGTCATCCTGGATTCACCTATCTCAACTACTTCCAGATCCTTGGCAATAATAACGGGTGGTCGAATTTGAGCGCGGATCCTGTGCAGCGCTACTATACCGCGACAGCGGCCGTTAACGGGAAGATTTATGTCATTGGTGGATACCGACTTGATTCCAGCACCTATACACCACTGTGTGAGGAGTACAACCCATCGACTGATACGTGGACGACGAAAGCTCCAATGCCTGCCGCGAAATATGGTGCAGGCGCGGCAGTAATCAACGGTAAGATCTATGTTGCTGGTGGTTACAACGGAAGCTACCTGAGCACATTGTATGCGTACGATCCATCCACGGATACTTGGACAACGCTTGCTTCTATGTCAACACCTCGCTACTTGCTCGGGGTTGCTGCAGATAGCGGGAAACTCTACGCAATCGGTGGATTCGGCAGTGGGACTACCAATACGGTGGTTGAACAGTACGATCCAACGACGAACGCGTGGGCCTCAAAGGCAAGCCATCCACGTGGAGTTGATTACCCAACAACAGTCGAGGCCGGAGGGAAAATCTACACGTTTTACGATGGCAACGGTACGTACGCGTATACCCCAAGCACCGATAGCTGGGCAGCAAAGGCAACCCAACCTTCGAGTGTCTCATTGTATGGTGGCGCGGTTCTCAATGGATCCATCTATTGTTTCTCGTCGACTACGACGGGAGCCAATGCGATCTATGATCCCACGACCGATTCGTGGGTGACCTTTGGTGCTACGCACAGTAGCCATACGACATACTACTGTCCGCCAGTCGTCGTGGGATCCAAGCTGTACCTACTGCAACCCTACCCAAACACAACACCAAGCGAGGTGTATGACCCAACGAGCGAAGTTAGGCTCTACTATTACTCGAAGGACTAAGTGTAAAGGTCGGAATCCAGCACGCATCACGTAGGGACAGATACATAAGAACGACAAGAGCAAGGTGGACAGCGAAGTCAATCTTGCTCTTGTCTGTTACTGCACCTCCGCCAGCAAGAGAGCCGCTATTCCGAACTGCTGCCGGGTTCTCCCTTCGTACCTTGCGACGTCGTATGCGGAACTCGATGCTTGAATGTGAACCTTTTAATTGGGCATGACGCACTCACCCCTGGGCTCATTCGTAAAGCATCACGCTCATCCCGCGATAGAGGTGGCGCACGGAGATACCGTTCAGCCCACGGTGCCTACGCGCTCGACAGCGACCGAACTTCGCCTCTTCATTTCTTCCACCTTTGTTGATTTCCTTGCCGAACGTGATACCTTGGCTAAGCGCGTTTTTCCAGCGCTACGCCGACTGTGCAGAGAACGTGGTATCGAGTTTACAGAGATTGATCTTCGATGGGGGCTGACAACGGAAGATAGCCAAAATGGGCGCATCATCCGAACCTGTCTTGAGGAGATCGATAATTGCAGACCATTCTTCATCGGTCTGATCGGACAGCGATACGGTTGGGTGCCTCCGATAGAAGAGCTGCGGAAAGATCCAGAATTGATGACCGAACAGCCATGGCTAGAGCCCGCCGCTCTCGCCGGTCAGAGTGTCACCGAAATGGAATTTCGGCATGGATTTCTGAACAACGGATTTGGCAGTACCAAGCCTTTAGTATATGCTCGTGCCCTGCCGACGGATTATGTGGAGGACCCCAGAATTTCAGCACTTAAGCAGGAAGTGGTTCACTCCCTGCGAGCAGACATTCCACAATTCGCAACCCCGGATGAGCTCGCAACGCTGATCGAGCGAGACCTTACCGAGCTGATCGACCACCACTGGCCGCAGCAAGAGAAGCAGTCATGGTTGGAAGAAGAACGAACGGGCCACGCAGCTTTTGCTCAAAGCAGACGCAAAGCCTACGTCCCAAACCCAACCCTTTCTGCCGCACTCGAAACGCAATTGGCGGACCCAGAGGCGCCAGTCATTATTCTGACAGGCGAATCAGGATCCGGCAAGAGCTCCTTGCTTGCATATTGGGCTGAGGAAGTACGCCGCGCCAAGGGAAAGAAGTCCAGAAAGAAGGCGCCTTCAAAGAATGCGTTCGTCATTGAGCACTTCATCGGGGTAACTCCAGCGAGCACGGATGCGGACACACTCGTCCGCCGGATCATTGAGGAGATCCGAGAGCGGACTGGTGCGGACGAACCTGTACCGTTGTCCGCCGAGGAGCGAGAAGCCGCGCTGCCATCTTGGCTCGCCCGTCTTTCGGAAGAACGACTCATTGTTGTTGTTGACGCGATCAATCAACTTAGCCCTGATGGACAGCTTCTTCGGTGGTTGCCGGAGTACCTTCCTGCAAACATACAGTGGGTATTCTCCGCCCTGGAAGGAACAGCACTTTCTGGGCTAAGGGCGCGGGCCAGAAGTGCTGGACAGAGGTGGCCCGAGATCGCAGTGAAGCCACTACGCGTTCAGGAGCGACGGAAGGTATTGCGAGCATTTCTCGCGGATTATCAGAAGAAGCTGCATAAGGGTCAGGAAGATACCATCGTTCATGACAAGAAGGCGTCGAGTCCGCTCTTTCTACGTACACTGCTTGAAGAGCTTCGCCTACAGGGAAAGCATGAAGAGCTGGATCATCAGATAGGCCACTACCTTGCATCAGCAGATATTCCGGATCTCTTTACAAGGATCCTGGAACGAGTGGAGACTGACTATGGTCCTTCTGACGTGCAAGTCCTGCTTGCGCGTTTGTGGGCCGCTCCGCATGGTCTCTCGGAATCGGAGATCATCGAGTCCTGCCAGATGGATCGCGCGGGGCTGTCGTTGCTGCTTCACGCGTTCGATTTCCACTTTGTCCGAACGAGTGGGCGCCTCAGCTTCTTTCATGATCACTTGCGGTCGGCCGTCGAGCGTCGCTATCTTCCGGCAGCATCGGACAAGAAGGCCGCCTGGTCACAGCTTGCCACGTACTTCCAAGGTGCAGATGCTTCGGCCATAAAAGCACATTCGTTACCATGGCTGTGGAATAAAGCCGAAGACTGGGGTGCGTTGCAACAATCGTTGTTGGATATTGACCTGGTGCTCTATCTGGCGGAAGGTTCGAGAAGTTACGATCTGCTCGGCTACTGGCTGACGCTCAATAAGCAAACACTGGGCGATGAGGATGGCCTTGCACAAGCGCAGGCAACAGCGCAGGCTGCGGGTGGTGGTATGAAGCAGTGGAGCATTGACGTACCCGCTGCCTACGAAGGCGCGCTTGTAGAGCGATCTGTGCTCCTGACCCCCGACGAGGAACGCAGTATTCGGCATGCACTTTCCGTCTTCTTCAATAATGCAGGATGGTTTGGCGGGGCGATCTCCAATGCGAGACGTGCCATCGAACTCTGCTACGATGGAGAGCACGTACACGCGGAGCTGCGCGACCAGGCCATTGATCTTTCGCTTGAACTGGGGTTGTCCTGCAGAGACAGCGGTGACTTCAATAGTGCCGCTGAGGCGTTGACAAACGCCGTTGCCTTTATGGAAGAGCGGCATGATGTGCTCGATCTTCGCGAGCTCCGTGTTAAGGCAGAGTACGGTAAGATCTTGCAGCAGCAAGGGAAGTATCCGGAAGCGGAGAATATCCTTCGAGTGACACTAGGCTCGGCCATCGAGAGATATGGGCAGGCACACCCCATCGCTCAACGTGCGATGCGCTACCTTGCAGATGTCCTTGCGCTCGAACGAAAGCTTCAGGAGGCGGAGGAGTTCTATCGGGCCATTCTCACCAGAACCGAACTCACCCTTGGGCAGGAGAGCCTGGACACCGCCGAGGCTGCACACGAACTCGCTCACTTCCTGATGCGCTTCGGTGGCGACTACCAAGAGTCACTAAGCCTATTCGAACGTTGCCTGGGGATCATGCAGAGTCGGCTTGGCGAGAATCATCCTGATCTGGGAACGGTATTCAACAACATGGGCTCGCTGCATATGCAGAATGGATTCCCGTCACTGGCAGAACCGCTACTTCTACGAAGCGTACAAATTGGTGAGCAAGCTCACGGGCCTGACCATCCAAAGACAGCAACAAGTCTCGATAACTACGCGAACCTACTGAGTCGCCAAGGGAAGCTCGATGTTGCCGAGCCAATTTACCGTCGGGCACTTGCCATTCGGCGAGGAGCACTCGGGGAGGATCATCCTGTAACCGCGATCAGCTATAACAATCTCGCCAATAATCTCTCGAGGCAGCAGATAATGAAAGAGCAGCCGAGTTATGACGAGGCGAGGCACTGTTACGAGCGCTCATGCGAAATCTTGATAGCGACGCTGGGTCCGAAGCATCTCTATACAGGACACACTCTGGCATCGCTGGGCCGCTTGCTGAGGACGATGGATGATCCTGTGAGCGCCGCAAACAATCTTCGGCGTGGTTATGAAATTGAAAAGGCAGGTCAAGTCCACGGAGGGTTCGACGCGATATCCACAGGGATTGACCTTACCGAAGTGCTACTTGCAATCTCCCCTACCGAGGACGTCACAGAACTTCTAAAAGAACTGCGCGCTTCGGCGCAGGGAATAATACTAAGACCTGACCTCGCACTGCGACTGAATAACCTCTTGGAGCGATCAGGTCTTGAACAGGGGGTCGCGTAGTGTTACTCGCTGCTATCGTCCGGCCTAGGGAAGTCACGCTCACTAGTTTCCAGCGGCGATAGCGCGCTCGAAATACTTCATTGTCCGCGTCAATCCCTCTGCCCGCTGCACTTTCGGCTCCCAACCGAGCAACGATTTTGCCAACGAAATATCCGGTTGCCGCACGCGGGGATCATCCTGAGGTAGTGCTTCGAAAATGATCTTGCTCTTGCTCTCAGGCACCATCGCTAGAATTTCCTCCGCGAGTTGCAGCATGGTCACCTCATCCGGATTTCCAATATTGACCGGGAAATTGTAGTCCGACATGAGCAGGCGATAGATGCCTTCGATCAAGTCGCTGACATAGCAGACGGAACGCGTTTGCGAACCATCACCAAAAACCGTGATCGGCTCATTACGCAGTGCTTGCGACATGAATGCCGGAATTGCACGGCCATCGTGCAGGCGCATTCGCTCGCCGTACGTATTGAAGATGCGGATGATGCGCGTATCGACCTGATGATAGCGATGATACGCCATCGTCAGCGCCTCTGCAAATCGCTTTGCCTCATCATATACCCCTCGAATACCGATAGGATTGACATTACCCCAATAACTCTCCTTCTGAGGGTGCTGATCGGGGTCACCATACGTCTCACTCGTCGACGCAATTAGGAAGCGCGCATTCTTGGCCTTTGCTAATCCCAGCGTTTTGTGCGTTCCGAGTGAGCCGACCTTCATCGTCTGTATAGGCAGCTTGAGGTAGTCGATCGGTGACGCGGGCGACGCGAAGTGAAGAATGTAATCTAGCGGGCCATCCACATAGACGTACTCCGTCACATTGTAGTGGATGAACTGAAAGTTCGGAAGCCCAAGCAGGTGCGAGATATTCTCCATGGACCCCGTGCAGAGGTTATCCATGCAGATGACGTCATGACCCTCGGCGACAAAGCGGTCGCAGAGGTGGCTTCCGAGAAATCCGGCACCGCCGGTAATGAGTGTTCGTGGCATTAAGACTGAATCGAATTTGATTTGAAGAGTGAGATGAGGTGGTCTAATGGATCGAAGTCCAGCAGCGCGTTTTCGACCTGCGGATCATTACATGTTCAACCAATCTCCTCCAAATCAAAAGAAGACAGCTCCTTCAATAACCTGAACCGTGCATAGATTTCAGCCATTGTCAGGTCCTCGATTCCCTCCGTAGAAAACTTCGAGCAGCAGTAACTGGCGAGTACAGTGCCATAGATTACCGCACGCTTTGCATCCTCATAGCTGACCGATCCGCGCTTGGCGAGGTAGCCAATGAATCCACCCATGAAGGTGTCACCGGCTCCGGTGGGATCGAAGATGTCCTCCAGCGGGAATGCAGGCGCAGAGAAGACGTGATCGTTGTAGAACAGCAGCGCACCATGTTCGCCCTTCTTTATCACCACTATTCGTAGTGGATCATCCGCCAACATGTTTTGCAGTCTTCGACCCGCGACGATGAGGCTCGGATGCTCAACCAACAGACGCGCTTCACTATCATTAACAACGAGCGCATTCACGTTGCTCAGTGTCTTGTCCAATGATTCGCGAGCACCGGTGATCCAGAAGTTCATTGTATCGAGCAAGATCAAGCGCGGTCTCCGTTCGAGCTGCTGGATCACGTCGAATTGAAGGTCGGGCACGATATTGCCAAGTACAAGGAAGTCCGGATTGAGGAAGTGCTCTGGGACGACAGGTTTGAATTCCGCAAAGACGTTCAAGTTTGTCGCAAGCGTGTCGCGCGTGTTCATGTCGTAATGATAGCGACCATGCCACGAGAAGGTCTTGCCATCTGGGACAACTTCGATACCACTCGTATCAATGGAGCGCGAGCGGAACAACTCCCAGGCGCGCTCCGGAAAGTCATCTCCAACCACGCCCACTACGCCGACGCGGTCAGGGCTGAAGTAGCTGGCGGCAAGCGAGATGAACGTGGCGCTTCCGCCAAGCGCTTGATCACGTGTAGCGAACGGTGTTTCAATGATATCCAGTGCAAGTGAACCGACTACGAGTAATGACATTCCGTTGAAGATGGAGTTGTATGGCTAACGATTAAGCGCCAGGTGTGGCCGCCGGGGCCTCTGCCTCCTTGAACTTCCAGGCCGCTGATTCGGAAATCCTCTTCTCAGCACTTAGCACCGGGCACTCCTGTTCTATATACCCATGAACGTCCGAACTCCCTGGTTTGTGCTTCTCTTTTTGCTTTCCTGCGCTGAAATAGTGCTCGGGCAGTCTCGTGTGGATGAACATCCATCCAGAATTCCGGAAGCAAGCCGCTTAGTGAACCCTCCTGGTCTGGCACTAGTGCTTTCTGGAGGTGCGGCGAAGGGTTTTGCCCACATCGGGGTGCTGGAGATTCTCGATTCTGCCCATGTTCCTATCGACCTCATCGTAGGCACCAGCATTGGTGCAGCGATCGGTGGTCTATATGCAGCGGGTTACACGCCAGCACAGTTGGAGCACTTCGCGGAGACCACGAATTGGAATGATGTACTTGACCTGGAGGACGAAGCTCACCGAACTGAACGGGTGTTGAGCCAAAAGGACGCAGATAATGCCCTCCTATCGTTACGATTCACCGGATTCTTCCACCCTGTCATCCCGCAGGCGGTCTCCAGCGGCCAACGGTTGACAATGCTCTTGAATTCGATGGTTTTGAATGCGCCATTCGGCGTGCCTGAGGATTTCCTTCGCGATCTTCGAGTACCGTTCGTTGCAGTGACCACCGACATTGTCAGCGGGGAATGTCGCTTAGTGACACACGGTGATCTGACGGAAGCGATGCGTGCTAGCGCTACACTCCCGTTGCGGTTCAGTCCACTTCCTCAGGATTCGGCGATTCTCATGGATGGGGGTCTCCTCGCAAATATTCCAGTGGATATCGCGCGGTCGTTCGGCGCTTTGCGGGTAGTGGTCTCAAATACGACAGCGAAACTACTCGGCAGGGATGCCCTCAATACTCCGTGGGATGTAGCCGACCAGGTCATTTCCCTAATGATGCAACGGCAGAACGCAGAGCAGTTGAAGCATGCTGACCTAATCATAGCGCCACAGGTCAATCAATTGGGGAACAACGATTTTTCTTCGATCCCCCCAGCGATCGAAGCCGGGAGGGAAGCGGCCCGGCTGTTACTTCCAGAGATCCAGCAATTACTCGCAGCACAGAATCGGATCCCATCAGATCCCGGAGGAAAAAAGGATACGTTACTTTCAGTTTTGCGAGAGGTGCGAGTAATTGGGACGCTGAGTACCAAATCTGCAACTAGATTTCGTGATACGGTGCGTTGGTTTGCTAGAGAGTATTTGAACAAAGCCTTGATAAGGAGTGGCAACATAAAGGACTTGGAGCGTGCCCTGCTGCAGGTATACAGGTCAACAGGATTCAGCCTTGCGAGGATCGACAGCGTCATTATTCGGCCCTCCGTCGGCCGTGCAGATTTTTTCATTGACGAAGGGCATATTGGCTCGATCCAAGTCCACAGTGATAACTCCGTTCCTACCGAATTCGCGCTGCACGAAATTCCCTTGTCCACAGGCGATGTATTCCGAGCGCGGTATGGCGAGGAGGCACTTCGCAATTTGACGGGGACTGGCCTCTTCGACTTCGCAACGCTTCAGATATCCTATGACTCACTGTGGCCGGGTACACGCTACTTTACCCGCGAGGATACATTGGTTGTCCCATCCTTGACACTACCTTCCTATACGCCGAAGGTCCAGGTGACAGTTCGAGGCAGAGCGCGAAGCGTTATCCGTCTGGGTGTGCTGGCCGATAACGAATTTGGAGCACAGTTCTCATCAGAGTTTGCATCCGAGGATATCGCGGGCTCTGGCATCGAAGCGTCGCTAAAGGGTGGGGTCGGCCCGTTGTCTCGCTTCGCGTCCTTTCGGATCGATGCCCCACGCCTTCTCTCCTCTTTTGCCCTACTCCGAGGGGAAGTTTACTCGAGCTACAAAGACATCAATCTCTATTCCTTGGAGACGATAACTCTCGACAACAGAATTACGAGCAGTGTTGCGGACGTCGTTCGGGAATCGCGAAATTTTGGAGTCAAGTTGCAAGCAGGTGGGCAGATTGAGCGATTGGGGGCCGTTACTGCCGAGATCCGCCATGAAGATCAGGAGTGGTTCTCTGTGCGAACAGGCAGTGCAGGCATTGACCACCTGCAACTCACTGCGGTTCGTGGGGATCTTGTCGTGGACTCTCGCAATGATGCTGCATACCCTCACACTGGCACGCTTGTTCGCGGCTATATCGAAGAAGGTATCCCAGCTCTCGGCGGTCAAGCGAGTTACACCAAGGTAGATGTCCAAGTCCAACAGGCACTCCCCCTATCCAGGCTTCACACGGTCATTCCTCGTGTCAGGATTGGTTTTGGAGACTCCCCGATTCCTCGGCTCGAGCAATTCGAGCTAGGTGGAATGGAATCCTTCTATGGATTGAATGAGTACGAGCTTCGGGGGAAACAGATGGTTGAAGGCAGCTTGACGTATCAGATCGCAATTCCCCATGTGCTGTTCTTCCCTACGTTCGTTTCTGTTCGATATGACTTAGGCGCCATGTGGCCCAAACCTGAGCAAATTAAGTTTGAATCATTACTACATGGAATTGGGGCACAAGTCGGAGTGAAGACCCCCGTGGGATTGACTCGTTTCGGAATTGGAGAGAACTTTCGATTCAACGCCGACAAACCTCACCCGATCGATTTGAACAGCCCGCGATTCTACTTTTCCATCGGATCAAATCTGTAATCCAACGTCCGCGTTATGCACGTACTTATTACCGGCGCTTCAAAGGGTATCGGTTTGGCAATCGCTAGGCGGTTTGCAATAGAGTCCAATGTGAGCCTTTCTCTGTGTGCGCGGAAAGAATCCGATATTTTTACGATGCTTTCCGAAATTGAGCAGCTCTCCCCGGGACTCTCAAGTCTGGGCGTGGTCTGTGATGTCTCCCACGAAGCGGAGGTGGCCAAGTTCGCCGCTCGCGCCGAATCGGAACATGGTCCAGTCGATGTGCTGGTCAACAATGCGGGCTTTGGTCGCTTCGGTCCCGTTCTTGAGATGCGCACCGAGACGTTCGATGACCAACTCGCAACGAACCTCCGTGGAGTATTTCTGATGACCCAGGCCGTTCTGCCCGCGATGAAACGCAGCTCTCGAGGTACAATTGTTACCGTTAGCTCGCTAGCCGGGAAGAATGGGCTCGTCGGAGGTAGCGCCTATTGTGCTTCGAAATTTGGCGTTCGAGGCTTAATGCAATCGCTATTTCTGGATGTGCGAGAGTTTGGCATTCGCGTGATAACCATATTCCCAGGTAGCGTTGACACTGCATTTTTTGATTCTGGAAGCACTGCAAGCCAGCTTAGGTCGAAGAATGCACTCAGGGCCGAGGCCGTCGCAGACTCCATCTTCGCAGCTGTAACTTTGCCAGAGGATGCTACAATTTCGGAGATCGACATTCGTCCGACGAATCCCAAGCGATAACCTCTAAAAATGAAGAGCCCCCTGATCACTCAGGGGGCTATGTTCTTCTCTCTTTCTCTTAAGGAGCTCGTTTAAAAGTAGACGAGCCAGTCGGACCGCTATAGTTGTGATTTATGTGAGATAAGCGGCCCCGAAAATCATGTCTACAATATAAGATTTACTCTGTCAACGACACTGACAGCAGAGCATTATTTTTGATAATTTCTAAAAAAATCTCAAACATTGCGAAATATCGCTGCATTCGCTGGTTTTTAGCGTTGGCCGACTTGGGTTTGGTTGGTTGCAAAATTCGTACTTGCGTCACGGCATTGCATAATGCAACGAAGAGCGATAAGCCGTACGATAGTGAATAAACGGTGTCCCATAGTAGGTCAGAAACGATCGCACTGCAAAATAACGAAGGATATTAACCGATTTCACTATTATCTGCTCGTCGCCGAAGCTGTCGCTTGTGCGAAAACGGGTCGTATCTCCGTAGCAGGGCAAAAGCCTTTAGATTGCTTGTTGGTTGGGAGTAGCATCTGAAGCTGAATCATGGATTGGGCACAAAAAAACCGTCCTCGCAAGCGCGAGGACGGTATGAGATTCTCGTTGAGTGTTTCAGCTACACAAGTCCTAACCTCAGTGGTTATGGGTGAGTGATGTTAGCACACGGGTGAAGTCGTGCTTGGTGAAGCTCTGACCATCAGAAGTCACGTACCACCAGTCATACTGCTTCACAGGGCCGGTACCCACAGAGTACCACTTGTACTCACGATTGAAGTCATGATCGTCGATCTCATTCGTCCTGATACGCATCTCAGCGGCATGTGAGTATGTGCCGGTTGGAACGGTAACCGAAGTGCTAGGATCCTGAACCACCGAGTAAGTGGTCGACTGTGACGGATTCGTCAGGTCATAGATCCATGAGTTGCCCTGCGTGAAGTTGCGAGTGAACACGCAACGCTCCTTTTGCAGTGGGCTGCCAGGATTGAATCGCTCCCAGATGAAAACGGAATCGAGGTGACCCGTCGTCCAAAGGGTGTCGATCTGCCAAACATAATCGCCGTTGTTCGTGAAGTCGTCACAGACAGAACGGATTCTACCAGCGATGCCGGCAAGAATTGTATCCGTAGAGACGGGACGAGGACGCTTCTGCATCAGAACCGCACCGGAAACGGTGGTCGGGTCGCCATCAACAAAGGCACCGTGGGTGTCATCGTCACCAGTAGCTCCAACGTACCAGATATCGACGCCAGGACGACCGGCGTAATCGGTCAGCACTCTGTAATGGATTTCATAACGGAATAGGGAGTCCCCGCCTGGAGCATAGCCGTCGAAGCCAAGGGTCTTCACTGTGTCAGGCGCGCCAGTAAGGGTCGTAACCGAACCGTCACTGTTGTAGATCTTTTCGGTGTTCGAGAACGTGTACGTCCAGCCAGCATCTGACTTGTAGTAGTAATCAGACATGTCCTTTGAAGCCAGCGCTCCATGGGAGGCACCGGACATCGCAGGTCCATCGGTACTTACGGAACACGAACTAAGCGCGGCACCCGCAATAGCCAGGATTGCACACGCTCTCAGCCACATGGTATGAGGAGAGTTCATCTTGATGAATAGGTATTTAAACTGAAAGTCAACGAATCAATTAAAATCAATTTCCGAAGCGTTGAAGAACGCGCCCAAAATTAATGGCGCAGACGTGTCATGGCTTCGAAGCACTCTATTGTAGCAGCGAGCAACAGCGGAAATCGGGGATTTGCGCGAACCCACGAGGCTCCGCGTTCCTGATGTACCGATTATTGCCTCGTCCGTAAATCCACCGCGACGTGGTCTGCCCGCGGCGAGATCTGCTTTGCAAAACGGACACACATGCTCACCATCATTACCGATGTACGAGCACGAGGGGCAAGATTTTAGCATCGTTTGTTAAGCGAATGTAAGAACAATTACCAGGGCACGGGATCACAAAATAGCGATCGTTTCTGCCTCGCTACCTGTCGCGAGTGCCCTTTTTCATTCATACAATATAATCTTACCACTGACAATCACACTGACACCTACAAGAGTTTCCTCTTTTTTTTCGAAAGTTTTTTTAAAATGTTGAAAACCGAATCAAAAATGGCAGTAGTAACTGATGAAATTCTTCACCAAAGTTCGTGGCGCATCAACTCCCTAAAGACGGCGAATTGCATATTGCAATTTGGCTGTGTCGCAGTGTGCTGTTTCGAAGCGCACTGTCCCGTTTCGAGTCGCATAAATAAGTTTCGAGCAGGCAGCCGCCGAAGGCGTTTTCCCCACAAATTGCGCATATTAGCCACACTGCCCCACTTCAGATTGAACCGCCGACCACATTCAGAACTCATTCTGCGAGAACAGCTAAAATCATTCCATGCTGTTTGCCGTTCGTCGCGACAATTGATTTGCGGTAAATATCGTATTCGCTGCCATCGTAGTGAGTTACGACCCCACCAGCTTCCCGAACGAGTAGCTGGCCAGCCGCGCTGTCCCACGGGGATAGCCCTCCTTCAAAGAACCCGTCGAAACGGCCACATGCCACATAGGCGAGATCTAATGCCGCGCTACCCAGACGTCGAACTAATAAGCCAAGCCTCAAGAACTTCTCAAATTGTTCGATAACGCGACCGGGGTTCTCGTTGACATTGTACGGGAAGCCGGTTACAAATAGCGCTTTCTGTGGATTCTCCTGTTTCGATACCTGGATGGTCTTACCATTCAAGAACGCCCCAACTCCGCGGACTGCCGTGAATAATTCCTTCATGTTTGGATTATAGATCACTCCGCACTCCACCACCCCATTAACCTCCACCCCGATCGAAACGCACCATATTGGCAGCCCGTGTGCAAAATTCACGGTTCCGTCCACGGGATCAACTACCCACTTTACGCTCCCTTCTGCGCTGCTTCCGTTGGCGCCCATCTCCTCACCGAGGAATGAATGGTCTGGAAAGCGAGATAGAACAGTTTCTCGAATGACCGTTTCGTTTCGAGTATCCACCTGTGTAACGGTATCCATCTCGTTGGTCTTCGATCCTATCACTAGGTCGCTCGTGTGCACGCTATATGCGTAGTCCCCGGCTTCGATAGCGACCTGGACCGCTAGTTCTAAGAATTCGTTAATGTTATGCAAAGTACTACGTCTGGATTGTTATCAGAGCTCCGGAGGAAGTGGCAGCCGCGAAAGTATTCAGATCCCCACCGGAATTAACTGTCCGCGTTTTTCGTAATTTCCTCCGACGAGTGAAGAACGTGCTCGGGTAATTCATAATTCGTGTTTTCAGATTGAATCTCCATTCCCTCTTCCTTGGCGGTCTCACCGGTTACCTAATCGGCTCTATCCCGTTCGCCTACATAATCACCAAGCGGCGCGTGGGGCTTGACGTGCGCAGGCACGGCAGCGGCAACGTCGGCGCAACGAATGCCTATGAAGTAAGCGGCAAGAAATCGGTAGGTGGAACGGTCTTCGCTCTGGATTTTCTAAAGGGGCTAATCCCGGTTCTTTGCTTTGCTTGGTTAGGATGGTATGATCCAATGCTCGTGCTACTGCCAGCGCTCATCCTCGGACACTGTTACCCGGTGTGGTTGGGCTTTCATGGTGGAAGGGGACTCGCAACGACCGCTGGTGCGATCCTCGTTGTCAATCCCGCGATGCTCGCGATATGGTGTGGCGTCTTTCTGCTGACAAAGAAAGTAAAGAACCAAGTTCATTTTGCGGCAACCGTAGCAACGCTCTTCTCGATAGGCTTACTAGTGCTCCTTCCGTCCGAACTCCTGCAAGCTACGACGCTGCAGTTCAGCGGATTGGCGCAGCAGCCCTCCGATCTAACCCGCTCCGCGATCGTAACGCTTGTACTCATCCTCTCTCGGCACATAGAACCGCTGCTTAGCCTAATGAAACAGCGCAAGAACTCCTAAGCCACCGGGTTACGCCGAAACTCCGTTCGAAAAATTCCGTTTGTCACAACTCACCATCACCTTCCGGGCTGCCTCGCACCCAATGTCGAACATTGATGTACATGAAACGACGAATGCAATTTCTACTAATTCATCTACTCGGCTTCCTTTCATTCACGACGCCACTTAGCTCCTGCAACCGCCACGAGGGCGATCCTCCCGCGAATATCTACACCGTTAGCCAGCATGGGCAGGATCGAGATTCCGTCAACGCCACGCTCACTGGCTCGAGACGCAATGCCATCACGGTGGCCGTGGCGAAGGCTAGCCCTGCTGTGGTTGGGATAAACGTGACGGCGGTACAGACGATACAATACCAGGAGTGGGATCCGTTTGGGATGTTCAACGATCCATTTATGAGGCAATTGATGCCTAATATGGGCGGCACCCGCACTCGCAAATTTCCTGTAAAGGCACTTGGTTCTGGCTTCATAATTTCATCTGACGGGTATATCCTAACCAACGATCACGTCGCAGGGAAGGCAACAAAGATCATCGTCACGACGACAAGCGGCTCCGAATACGATGCCAAACTGGTTGGCACCGATCCCAACTCCGACATATCACTTTTGAAGATCGAAGGAAAAGACTTTCCATTCTTGAAGCTTGGTAACTCCGGCGAGTTGGCGGTAGGGGAGTGGGCAATCGCAATGGGCAATCCGTTCGGTCTATTCTCAATAAATGACAAGCCGACGGTTACAGTGGGAGTTGTAAGCAATACGGGGGTTAACTACGGATACTTCGATGGGCACAATTATCGGGATATGATCCAAACCGATGCTGCCATCTCCAGCGGTAATTCTGGTGGGCCACTGCTCGACGCCAATGGGGAAGTGATCGGAATGAATGCGATCATTCATTCGACGGCTCAAAGCAATGAAGGCGCGGGTTCGATCGGATTAGGATTTGCGATCCCGATCAACAAGATCAAGTCGGTGGTCGATCGTTTGCGAACAGGAGAAAAGGTTGATCACAACATTACTGATCTCGGGATGGGCTTCGTCGACATTTCACAGTTGAGTGACGAGGACAAAGAATCTCTGAAGATAACGAATGAAATAGGAGTAGTCGTGCAGCGCATCTTCAGAAATAGTCCAGGAGACAGAGCAGGCATCCTGCCGGGTGACGTGATCCTTAGCCTCGACAATGAGAAAGTGAGGAGTACTACTGCGTTTGAGAGCGCCCTCGCGGATCATGAAGTCGGCGACAAAGTAACTTTCCACATTCTTCGGAATGGAAAGAACGTCGATGTGTCGATGAAGTTGGCTGGGAAGTAAGCTCGCTCGTGTGCAGGGAAGAGCCGCTTCCCTGCCTCGCGTTGAGGAGAGCCAGTCGTTGACTGTAGGCGGCCTTAGTTCTTTAGCCCCTTCTTTCCGATGTCACTGCGATAGTACGCTCCGTTGAACCCGATCTGTGCTACGGCATTGTACGCTTGGGTGATCGTGCGGCGTAAGTCATCCTCATAACCAACGGCTGTAACCGCGAGCACACGACCGCCCGAAGTTGCGAACTGCCCGTGTTCGTTCAGCTTTGTCGCACCATGGAAGATGGCAATCCCTTCCTCGATCTCTCGTTTCTGGGTGAAGCTTTCAAGCCCGCTGATCAGCTCGCCGGTTTGGTAGCTTTCAGGATAGCCCTGGCTTGCAATGACGACCGTCACTGCAGTTGCGGGAAACGCCTTGATAGGCAGTACCGAAGACAAATGCCCCTCTGCGCAGGCCAGAAATATTTCCGCGAGGTCTCCGTCAATTAGCGGTAACACTACTTCGGCTTCGGGGTCACCGAAGCGAACGTTGAACTCCACAACGCGTGCGCGGCCATCGGCAATCATCAGTCCGCAATAGAGTACGCCGCGATACAGCCGGCTCTCTTCTCGCATTCCTTTTAGTACTGGCTCAATGACTTCGCGCTTCACCTGCTCAATGATCTCCGGCGTTACCAGAGCAGTTGGTGCATACGCTCCCATGCCACCAGTGTTCTTTCCGCGGTCACCATCTAGGATGCGCTTATGATCCTGCGCTGGAGCAAGCACCGCATAATCCACACCATCAGTGATAGCGAAGACACTTGCTTCTTCGCCCTCCATGAACTCCTCGATCACAATGCGTTGGCCAGCCTCACCGAAGATACGATGGGTAAAGATTTCGTCAAGCGCATGCGTGGCCTCTGCCTCGGTCTCACAGATGACGACCCCCTTACCGGCCGCAAGTCCATCTGCTTTGATCACGGCAGGGTAGCTCACGTGTCGTAAAAAAGCCCGACACTCTACGGTCTCTTCAAACGAGAATACCGCGTAGCGTGCAGTTGGAATATCATGCCTATGCATGAATTCCTTCGCGAATGCCTTCGAGCTTTCGAGCAGGGCAGCGTTTCGTCTTGGTCCGAATACCGGGATTCGTTCTTTGTCGAGCGCGTCCGCAACACCTGCTGCCAGCGGCCCCTCGGAGCCAACGACTACCAGATCGATTCGCTCACGCATCGCAAAGCCAGCGACGGCCTTCACGTCAGTGGGAATTAGCTCGGCGAGCTCCGCCACCTGCGCGATTCCGGCGTTACCAGGCGCGCAGAATATCTTCGCGACACGGGGAGATTGCTTCAGCTTCCAACAGATCGCGTGCTCGCGAGCACCGCCTCCAAGAACAAGTATTCGCATTAAGTTCGGGTAACGAGTAGTGAGTATCAAGTAACGAGTCGCAGGGGCGAGTTCGAGCCGCTAGAGCTCGTGGCTCGCTACCCATCTCTCATTACTTCCTGCAAATTTACGACGGAATGTGGTGAGAAGTGGGGAAAAGGAGGTTTTTTGCTTATTTTAAAACATTTATTTGTAACCGGGAGGCGTTTCTGCGTTTCTATTACATGAGGCCTTGATAAATTGAAAGAATGAAGTACTTCATTTTCGCGGTAGTGTTCGTGCTCGCATTCTCCTTCTCGGCGGCACGGTCCCAATGGATTCCCACAAATGGCCCTGAGCCTTCGCTGATACTCTCCGCTGGAACAGCTGGTAATATCTTCCTAGCAGGTACAGATTTGTATGGACCATATCGCTCGACCGACTCGGGGCTGAGCTGGACTTCCATTCCTCTTGGAGTTAGTCCGTTTCAACGTCCTCAAGTATTCTCCATCACTCAGATCGGGCGCTACACACTTGCTGGTTCATCCGATTTCATCTTTCGCTCGACCGACAGCGGGCTAACGTGGACTCTCCCAGACAGCGAGCGTTTTGGGTCGGCCAATTTCAGTCGTCTACTCAGCCTTAACGGCAGCGTATATGCGATTGCCTATTTCAACGAAGAGACGGGCATTTTTCGCTCAACCGACAGCGGCTCAACTTGGAAATGGGAAAAACTGAACTTGGGGTACTATACACGAATTTTTGAGATGTGCGTGGTTGATACGCAGATCGTTGTCAGTACAGACAGCAGTTTCTACTATTTGGATGATCGTGCCGCGTCATGGAAACCTATGCCCCGAGGTCCGACCTCGTTAGGAAGCCCAATTTCCTCCATAGGGCATTATCTTTTCGCTGGGGGCGGGTTGGGGATCGCGCGAACGTCCGATCTTGGTAAGACCTGGACGATTTGCGATTCGGTTAAGAGCGATTATTTTTCCCTGTTTTATTCCGACAGCTCTGGTATCTACTCCGTTCGCTCCAAGGGTCGGATTTTCCATTCATCCGATTCAGGCAATACGTGGCTGGAGACAGACGCAGGTCTTACGGCAGAGGAAATCTACTCTCTGCAATCTCATGGTTCGATGCTGATTGCAGCGACCGATCTCGGCATATTCCGTTCGTCCGACGCCGGACATTCCTGGGTTGCATCGAACAACGGAATGCCAATGCCAGAAGTCAGTTCCGTGCTCGTGAACGACTCGCAGCTATTTGCGTTAAGCCCGAGAAGCGGTGCATTCTTTTCAAGCGATTATGGGAATCACTGGAAGAATGTAAGCTATGCTCTGGGTGCGAATGGATACCGGTTCTCCGCGCTCGTACAGGTTGGCAATCGTGTGTTTTTGAGTAGCACCTTCGCGACCTATTCAACTCAGGATCAAGGCCAAAGCTGGAGCACCCAGCCAAGTAAAATACAGGTTGCAAGTTTTGGTCTTCATGGCAGTACGTTGCTAGCGGGTTGTTACGACGGTGTGATTCGATCAACGGACAGCGGAAGAACATGGGGGGACACCACGATCTTCTTGTTTCCCAATGTCGGCCACACAGAGGTTAACGGATTCGCATTCTCCGGTTCGATGGCCTTTATTGCCACGGATGGTGGAGTTGGTGTTTCTTCAGACGATGGTCGCACATGGGGACTGACCCTGAATTGGCCTCAGCCCTACGTCCATTCCGTCGCAGCAGATCACTACGCCGTTTACGCTGCAACACAAAGAGGGCTGTATCGCTCAACGGACAGTGGACAGCATTGGAGCAGAGCGGATGCGTCGTTTAACTATGGGTATGCTGACACATCTGTACGGGCACTCTCCATCGTGGACGGCAATGTGTTTGCTTCCACCGATTACGATGTCTATGTGTCGCGGGATCACGGTGAGAGATGGATTTCGGCAGGTTCGGGTCTCGCGGCTGTGGCAGAGTCATTTGCAGTTTCAAAGACAGACCTTTTTGCTGGTACCAGTCATGGTGTGTGGCGGCGACCGCTTTCGGAAATTATTAGACCGGAATCCGTTCGGTCGCCTGAGGCCACACCAACCTCCATCACTTGTTATCCGAATCCACTTGTGTCAGCGGTAACAATCATGCTAAATTCCGATGTGGCTTCACACGTGGATATTGCAATTGTGAATTCTCTTGGAGTCGAGGCAGCTCACGTATTTAGCGGTGCCGTCAAAGCAGGATTGTCTTCATTCCGCTGGCAAGCACCGATCGGGTTGCCAGCGGGCGTGTATCAGTGTCGCGCCCGTCTGAACGATGTGCAGGTATCCGCAGGTATGATCGTCGAATGATCGTATCTTTGTGCCAATGATATCCTCATTCCGCCGCTCATCCCTTTCCCCTTCCTGGACACTCGAAACTCGAACCCACAACGAGATTATCTGGCGTCTCCTAATCTCCCCTTCCGGCGTCCTCGTCGGAGAGGAGCGGGATATAGAGGCAAAGACGGCCTCGCTGTTCGCGATTGATCTACTAGCGGGAAAGACGCTCTGGCGTCACGTTACGCTTGACGAACCGTGGTGGTTTGCCTCAGAAAAGGCAACGGAGGAGACACTCTTCCTTCAAACGTATCGCAAGCCCGATCTGCCTGAACCGAAGGGGATTATTGCGATAGACCTCAAAACCGGGAATGTGCGGTGGCAGCAACACGAATTCAGCCTTTTTCGCATTGATCGAGATAAAGTATTTGCCACGCGGCTGGGGTTTAGCCGTCGGGACTATCTATCACTTGATCCCAGAACAGGGGGCATAGTTGAAGAGCTCGGTGATACCGCTCCCGCGCTCAAGCAGCTCAACGTCTCGAGTACAGAGCCTGATACCAACACCCTAAATTCAAACCCCCTCAGGAGCAATGATCCGGCTTGTGAGATGTTTTACGCCGTTGTTGACCCCACGGATATTCGAGGGCCAGTTGAGTACCTTGAGTTCAAGGACTACAATATGTACTGCTACCACGCCCGTGTGCGGGGTGGGGCTGATGCAATGCTTCAGAATATGCTCACCAACGAGCTTGTGGTGCTCGGCAGGAAATCCGGCAAGGTCATCTTTCGCGAAACCTTACATCGGGAAACGCCCTTTCCGCTTCCGGACAATTTTTTCGTCACTCACGATACCCTGATCTATGTCAAAGAAAAACGCGAGCTGGTTGGCGTTAAGCTGCTGTAGTCTCTTCCTTTTTTGCATTTCGCTCGCGGGCTGCGACCGGGGTGCGTCAAATCAGATAGGCGTTGCCCGCAAATTTGCGGATGCGGTTACACGTAATCAGGTGGGCGCGCGGGATTCAATGATCGCAACGGTGAAATTCAGGGAGTACTTCTCAAATGCGTATGTCTCGAAGGACATGATCACCTGGTTCAGAAGCTTTTACAGTTACAAGGATGGACACTTCATTGGTGAGTCGTCCGCGGATGTTGACCGCAGTCTTGCCAAAGAGCTCGAAGGCACGTTGATAGATACCAATCATGTGGAGGAGACGGGCATCGTAAAGGTCAAGTCGCCAACGCCAGGTGAAGAGTCCGCCTATTTCTGGATGGTACGGCAATCAGGAAAACCGTGGAGAGTCGCAATCGTAACAAAAGGCGAAGCGGCCGTTGATTTTAGATAACAGCTATGTTACAAGAAGGAGACAAGGCGCCGGATTTTTCGGCGAAAGACGATAAAGGCAACGACGTATCCCTCAAGGATTTTCGTGGCAAGAAACTCGTCCTCTATTTTTATCCGAAGGATGACACCACGGGCTGCACCGCCGAAGCCTGCGATTTTCGCGACAATCTTGCGCGGGTCAAACGGAAAGGTGCCATCGTCGTTGGTGTCAGTCCCGACAGCGAGAAGAAGCACGCGAAGTTCAAGACGAAGTATGAGCTGACATTCCCGCTTCTCGCAGATGAAGAGAAGAAGATCGTAACCGATTACGGCGTGTGGAAAGAGAAATCCATGTATGGGCGAAAGTACATGGGCGTAGAGCGCACAACATTCATCATTGATGAGAAGGGGAAGATCGAGAAGATCTTTTCGAAGGTGAAGGTTGCGGGTCACGTCGATGAAGTGCTCGCGGCACTGTCTCCAATGTAACCGCCGATGAGCCCGCTCGACGCATTTGAACCACCCGAGCGAATTCCGAAGTCGATTCGATCGGAGCGGCTTGTCTTGCGTCAGTATCGCTTGGAAGACGCGGAAGAATTTGCCAAGCTCTACACTGATTCATTTCCGGGGCATCTCGAACCGTGGTCACCCCCCGCGTCTGTTGGATATGCAGATGCAAGCACACGGATTGCGGCACGCGATCACATATTAGCCGCTATTGACTTCTGGGAGGAAGGGCGCGACTACCGCTTCTTCATTACGCTGCGTGTGACCGGCGAGATTCTTGGTCAGATCGGTTTGACACAGGTAATACGCGGTGTTTCGCAATCGTGCTTCATCGGTTATTGGATTGGCAAACCGTTCATAAATCAAGGCTATGCAACGGAAGCGGTTGTTCTAATAATGGAGTTTGCCTTCGAGCAGTTAATGCTTCACCGTGTCACACTCTGGATCGCAACCGGGAATGCGTCGAGTCTTCGCATTCCAAAGAAGCTGGGGCTGCGCTCTGAAGGCATCGCAATTCGCGCGCTCTATCTTGGAAATGAGTGGCGCGATACGGAAATCTTTGCGATGACGCTCGAAGAGTGGATCGAGCGAAAAGAGGAGTTGAAACGCACCTTCGCTCCCGGAATTTATCCTTGAATCAAATACTGCACCTTCGCGAAGAACTGCCGCGCTGTCGGCTGCAAATTCCTCGTTCCACCGATAGTCGCGAAGTCATGCGTCGAACCAAAATAGAAGCTCGAAAACGGATTCAGCTTATACGTAACAAGTGGGTCGAACTCAAACTGCTGTGAGAACCCGTCATACTGCGCGACTATCCTCGCATCAAGTTCTCTGGTGAATTGGTAGGTAAACCTCGAACGATAGATCGAACCATTGTAATACACCGAGCCATCATCCTTCTTGAGTTGCGAAAAGATATACGAGGGTTCGATGAGAAGGCTGCCGATAGGCTTGAGTGTTGCGGTCGCGCTTACATCTATTCCCTCACCCGCGAATGGGATAGCGGCATTGCGCGCAATTGTCCTGCCCGCCGTGATCTCACCATAGAGCGATAGGTGCGCATCGAACGATGTCTGACCGCCAACATCCCATTGCTTCATGTTGTCAAAGACAATGCCATGGAATTGCTCAGTGTAGAACCGTTCAAAATACCAGATGCTGGATTGCGCTGTGAGATCGAGATGGAGGAGTGGCTTTAACTCCCGTAGTTTTGTTTCATGCTGGTAGTTCCAATCATACTCGGCGCTGAGCATCGGGTCAGCTTCAACAAGCCATTTCAGCCACGAGGGCGGATCGATGATCGGAAATTTATACTTCGCCATAGCGACGGCGATCTGGAGATCGTTGTTGAAGAACGACCCATTGCCCGCACGGAACGCGGGGTTGGTTGCTTGATATCCAATGTGCGCATCCAAGGTTGGAGTGAGGCGTTCGATCTGAACGAATGCCGCGGTGCCACCGAATCGCTCCCCGTCATACTCTGTCGTGTGAAGTCCGTTGTCGAACGTGCTGGAGTCGCCTACCGTATGTGTGTTGGGTTCGACAGTGCCACTCCACAATCCCTGGCCAATCACTGCCACGTTCTCGAAAAGCCGAAGTCGCCCGTCGATACCGGCAACAGTGTTGGAGCCTTTGTCATCGTATCGCCTGTCCGTCACAAGTGCGCCGAGGTAGGTATCCGAGCCGAGCGTTTTTGACACTCGGATAATATTAGAATAGGACTTACCAACATCCGGCAAAACGATGCTCCGTTCTTCGAGTGGAATAATGACAGGTGAATGCAGATCGTAGCCGCCAAGATACGCGACGCTCAGCGTCGGATCGCGATGGAGTAGTTTGACTGCTGCAAGCGGATCATCAATGGAGCGAGTGTAGATCGCGCTCAGATAGGTATTGAAGAGATCACTTCCATCCTGGAAGAACGGGCGATGCTCCGGGTAGAACAACGCGAAGGTTGTATTCACACTTACTCGCGCAGCATCGGACTCCACTTGACTAAAATCAGGATTGATGGTTGCCTCTATCGAACTGGCAGTTCCCAAACTATAATCCAATCCAAGCGAGGGTTTGAGCTTGACTGGATCATTGATGAGGTGCGAACCCGCCGCGCCGGACGGCGCTGTGAGCGCAGCGGATTGTGTGGACGCGAGCGATGGAAGCAACTCGAACGAACCCGAGTGTGGAATATTCTCGATGCCCGTCAGTGGCCCCAACTGGCAAAACCAACATGGCTGACGAAAATCTATCGGACTCGACCCCATTTTATAGACGACATCACGCGGATAACTTCGCCAAAAGGATACGTGAAAGTTTTGGACCGCCACACTGGGAAACCGCAGACTGCGAAATGGTATGCGCAACTCTGTTTGCCATCCATCAGCAGTGATCTTCGATTCGCCATCGTAGATGAGGTCGTAGGTGATGTCCTCGTTCGTCGCTGTCCAGAAGAGATCGCCTTGCACACCTTGTGGGTTGATGTAGATCTCGAACGCCTTCTTAGCGTCTCCATACGTGTCCAATATCAACCCCATAAAATCGTCGGAGAAGATATTATCACGGCCGATCATCGTGTGCCGAATGTTCTCGGGGTGCGGATCGTGGGCGATCATTGCAACATAGAGGTAGTCATCGTCGTATGTGACGAGTGCATCGGTCGTCACGGGTGGCCGGAGCATCGGATGAGGGAAGCAGAGCGTGAACGTACTTGTTCGAGCGGCGTGCTCCCAACCTGGGTCGGAGAGATCTCCATCGAGGGTGATCGCACCAACACGGCGGGTGACATTCAAGCTTGGATTCAACACCGGATGGTACGCTGTATCGGCGGAGGTACTCTGCGCACTCCCGACTCGTGGTGAAAGAAGCAGTGTTAGTGCGAGAAGAACCAGTAACAATCGCATCATGCGGTCAGAATTGAACGATTCGAGGTAACGACGACAATGAATGAAAACTCATATTGCTACGACGGGAATTCGGGCTTGTTACAGCTTCGGCTTGGCCCGTTGGTCGGCATCGCTCTCGTGATTGTCACATTCCTTCCAGTGCCAATCTTTGCTCAGGATACAATGCCTGCCAACGTACTTGCGCAGCGAATCGAAAAGAAGCTGCTCGCTAGCCCCGCAGTCTCCATGCAATTCGATCTCTTGGGCGAAGGCAAAGTCACCCTAACTGCGGACACGAAGAATCACCGCGTCCGAATCGAGAGCCCATCTATGCTCGTCATATCGGATGGGGAGAAGATCTGGAATTATCAGAAGCAAACTGAGCGTGTAACAATCGATGCGGTAAGTGCTTCATCACCGTTCAAGGAGCCGTCCAGCATTTTTCAGTTTTCGAAGAACTACGGTGCGAGTATCGTTAAGCACAACGGTGAGCAATACCAATTGGAGTTAAAGCCAAACGTGCACCTTCAATCACTTCTGAAATCAGCGGGGGATATTCAAGCCATCGTTTTGGATGTAAAGGCTCATGACAAAGACATTACAATCCAAAAGGCGACTGCAACAAGCGCGAAAGGGGAGATTCGGACGAATACTCTAACCATCAAATCACTGAAGAGCGTAAGGGCATCTGACTTTGTTCTGAAGATGACGAACAAGATGAAAGTGCTCGATCTCCGAGAATAACATAGGACTTGACACGTATGCGTTTCAACCATCACATCTTCATTTGCGAAAATCTCCGCGCGGAAGACGACCCCAAAGGCTGCTGCGCCGCGAAAGGCTCGGCGGCAATTCGCCACGCGATGAAGTCGGAAATCAAAAAGCGAGGACTACGAGCCGAGGTCCGCGCTAATGCTGCAGGCTGTTTGGATGCATGTGAGTTCGGCCCCTCGATTGTTGTCTATCCAGAGGGAGTCTGGTATGGCGGAGTGACAGAAGGGGATGTGACGGAGATATTGGAGTCGCATATTATTGGGGGGAGGCCGGTGGAGCGATTGCTGATTCGCGATACGAAATACAATCAGGAGCTGAAACTAGGCAAATAAAAAAGTGGTGCAACCCGAAGGATTGCACCACCTGATAATAACTCTCGCTGAACGAGGTTAGCCGAAACTCAGCTCACCACCATCCACGGCGATTACCGTACGTGCGGCCTGATGTATCCGTGAAATCCGCGTTGTCGTTCGAATGGATATAGCGTTCGCGCTGCGGGCGCTCCGGTGAGAATGTGCGTTCGACATGTGGACGTGCCTCGCGAACCGATAGGTTGCGGCCTTCGATTTCCTTGCCATTAAGCTCGGTCATCGCCTTCTTGGCGGCATCCTGCGACTCGAATTCTACGAATCCGAATCCTTTAGAGCGCCGCGTGACCTGATCCGATACGATCGCTGCGCTTGTGATGCGACCGTATGGCTTGAACATCTCTTCAAGATTTTCGGCGGTATAGCTATACGGCAAGCTACCGACATAGAGTTTGGTTTGGGAAGCTGCTTGTGTTTCGTTTTCCATTCGTGATCCTTTGGTGCCCTTGTGACCCGCCAAAACCGATGACGGAGAGCTAAATTCGAACATTTCTCCCCTTCTGGGCCGGGATTAGCGAATGGCCCCGAAGTTAGAGATGGGCGCTAACAGCGCGGGATTTCAAGAAGTTCGTGGATAACTTTGAGCGCTCACCGCACCTTCCATTCGAGTGCTCACCGCACCTTCCAGATGCATACCTCAGAATCGTGGAATACTATTCTGCCTATTCCGTTCGCTGGCCAGATTGGCGCTTGACTTTTCCCGGTTTCCTGAATCACGTACCTTATGGTGCCTTTACTAATGGCGTTGCGGACCGCCCGTGCGTCACTCGAGACAAAAACGGTATCCAGAAGTTCGCGTCTTTCGCCTAGCAGGCGCTGTGCAGCCAGGGTTGGGTGAAGGCCTTTCTCAGAATTCGTATCGCTGACCGCTCCGAGCAACGATCCGTACTTGGCACCTTCCGATAAAACGGGGTGGCCCGAAATAGCTGCATACCAGTAGTAGGATTCATCTCCCGATGTGTCAAGATCGAATCGGCGTGATGCCAAAACGGTCTGGTTTTCGTCTATTTTCGCAAGCTCCTTCAGGCCTAATACCAGTCCAGCCTTGACAACTCGTGGATTGGAATTGCAATCTCTAATTGTATTCTGTGCAGTTCGCGCGAAGCCCATGATAAGCGCAATTCCGCCGACGACAAGTGTCACCTTTGAACGAAAAGTGCGCTCAGAACTCCAAATGACAGGAAGTGTAATTGATATCAATATCAATGCTGCCTGCGTGGAGATCAGAGGTGCATAGAATGACAGAGCAAGCGGATACCAAGCCGGGGAGTAGGCCACGGGCAAAAGCAGTCCAATCGGAAGCAAAGAAAATAGGACGAACCGAACCTCTTGCGAGACACCCGACCTATACCACTTGCGATTCATCGCCGCCATTAAAATCAGCGAGGTAAAGATCTTCGGGTCAAGAATAGCCCACCGAAGTAGGTGAAAAATTGAGTACGGAACAAGAAGCCAGCTTCGAAGCGCTACGTGCAGACCTTGCGAAACAGGATTCAGCGATGCAACAGGAAGATGCAGTGCCGCAGCAAGGTGATTGCCATAACCCATGAGAGGCGCGCCGATAAGGAAATCGCCTCCAGGCATCAATGGGTTGGCAGGCAGGGATTGGATAATGACAATTGCAAAGCAGAGAGCAAGTACAGTAAGTAGTTCGGCGGCCAGTATTCTGTCCCTTCGCAGGAGCCAAACGGAAAGTAGGATCGTAGCTCCAGCAAACGCGAGGAAAGTAGAAACCTTCGTTTCTGTAAGTTCGGCGAAGAGAACGAGAATAAGGATGGACAGCACTGTTCCTTCGCGCCTCCGCCGCAGTTCTCGATTCATCGCCGGGTTGGAGCGGACATCCAGCAATAGTAGAAGATTGAGAGCAACCAGACTTCCGAAGACGAAGGAAGGGCTAAGCGCGTAACTGCCAAGCTCGGTACCAGAAATGCCGCTGACAAGAAACCACACGGCCACTGCTGCCGACCCTACCACACGGTTCTTCGTGAATCGCACAATAAGGGTGAAAAGTGAGAATCCAAGGAGGGAATACCCAACAAGCGGTGCCGCGAAAGCGAGATCCTCCAATGTCCGGTCTCGTGGAAGGAGCGAGAGCAGTTGGTAAATGGCGTCGTGGTAGTGCCACGGCTGCGCTGCCTGGTGCAGATCATGAAGAGAGCCGAAGTTGCGAATGCCATGGACCTCTCCGGCTAGAAATGGAATATCCACTCCGAATAGTGCGTGCGTTAGAATCGCACCATCAGAGGTAAAGTGGAATTGGGGAAGACTATACGCGCCGATCAGAACAAGTGCAAAAATCACACACTTCCAAAGATCATTCAGTAATTCAGCCCAACTTTTCCATGAGCCGGCGAGGGTGTCGGTTCGATGCCGGAAGTAACTGGCGGATCCGATCACTCCAATCCCTATTAAAATGAAGTAAATCGCTACGGTGGGCAGGCCAGTTACCCGTAGTAGGCAAAGTATTAGCAGGACTGTCCCAATTCCAACCGAACTCGCAAGCGAGAGTACTTCGTGCTTTGACAGATCGATGCCGGCATACCTCTTCAGTGCAAGTAAGACCGCCAGCCCTGGTAGAAGGGTTATCGCAGCCAGGGCAAGCGCATCCATTCCAACCAACAACGAATAATGGAAGACCGCACACTCGATCAGAAACAGTACACTGGCGATCACCGGCAATAGGACGGCCATGGGGTCGCTATGCCTTGGTCGATAGGTTTGCAGCGCACTCCCTAACCGATTCCTTGACCTGTGCGATCACGTGATCGATCTCGGCATCACTTAGCTTTGTGTAAAGCGGAAGAGTGATCGTGGAATCTCCGATATGCTCCGCACTGGGAAAGGTACCATCTGGCATATCGAAGTGCTCCTTGTAATACGAGAGCCGATTGATCGAGCGAAAGTTCACGGCAACCCCTATACCTCTATCTTGTAGATCGGACAAGACAATATCCCGAATCTCCGGATCGACCCAGATCGTGAACAAATGACGTCCGTGTACGGAGTTAGGAAGAACAGGTGGGAGAGCAATGCCTTCTGCATTCTTAAATCCCTCCTCATATCGATTGCATACATACTCCCGGCGTTCTAACCGTTCTGCCAGATGTGGAATCTGGGGAAGCAGTATCGCTGCTTGAATATCGAACATGTTGCACTTATATCCAAGCATCTCCATGTCGTAGTGCTTGAACCGAGCCGAGTAACGATCGGCAGCAGACTTGTTCATACCATGCTGGCGAAGAACCATCAGCTTCTCAAAAAGGGACTTGTCATTTGTTGTGATCGCTCCGCCTTCGCCAGATGCCAAATTCTTCGTTGCATAAAAGCTGAAGACAGCCATCTCGGAAAGCTCCCCCGGTTTGATACCGTCCCGCTCACTCTCGACAGAGTGTGCGCAGTCTTCGACAATGGCAAGTCCGTGTTCTTTTGCAATTGCGCTCATTCGGCGCATGTCACACATCTGGCCATAAAGATGCACAGGGAGGATCGCCTTCGTTCGCGGGGTGATGGCAGCTTCAATTGCATCGCAGGAAATATTTCCCGTCTCCGGCTCTACATCGACGAACACGGGAGTCGCTCCGCATTCGATGATGATATTGGATGTCGCCATGAAGGTCATCGGTGTTGTGATGACCTCATCGCCAGGACGAATACCCAGCGCCTTCAGTGCGATGAACCCGCCCATTGTCCAACTTGTGACGCCCACGCAATACTGGGCACGCATGTACTCGGCAAACTTCGCTTCGAAATCCTTCGTCCGCGGGCCAGTGGTTAGGAACGTGGAATGAATCACATCGGCAAGCGCTGTGATCTCCTCTTCTCCGAGCGGGTGTTTGTAAAATTCTACTTTCATTTCTTAATCAAAATCCATCCTCCAGCGCGGATGGGATCCATGAGTGTGTCGCTGGGCAATGAGCGTTCCTCGCTTCTAAACACGCGCGCGATTTCAAAGTTCTTGAGAGGCAATTGTAAGAACATTGGAGGGGCGTCCTCCTTTCGAACCTTCTCGAGAATGGGTTCGCCCTGCACATCACGAATGCCACTTTCCATCACCAGGAGGGATCCTGCGGGAATGGCGTCACTCGACATGTAATCCATTGTCGGTCGTAGTGGTGCATTGTGCGCGCTTCTGGATATACGGCGTGCGGAGTCTATGAACTGTTGCGGGTGCTGGAGGAGCTGCCTGGCGCTCCATGTTCGGAGTAGCCTACGCACGGCAAGCACGCCATAGTCCGGAGTCTTACTCTCATACGGTACCGACTGTTGCTCGAAGTAATTGGATGGTAGTCCGTCCGAGTAGGATGGTCCCTTGATCGTGCTCCGGGAATAGTGTCTGGTGTAGCCCAGATAGTATGCGGCGATGGGTTCCGGGCAATACCAGTAGCCCGAGCGGCCCTGCTGTTCCAAGCTACGGGCATTGTTGGCAAGCGCCTCGTGGTCGTAGTCATTACGGAGATACTGATGGTAACTCTGATACGACTGTGTCACACCCGCAAGAAAGACAATTGCGAGCCCAACTGTGAAGAGCACAATGCCAACTTGAGCCCAACGTGTCAACACTTGGAACATCCGGGAATATAGATAGAGAACGACCGCGGAAACCAGCAGGCATCCGATAGGCACAGTAATCAACAGGTATCTCTCAAAACTTCGGCCAAGGAGCGAAATCGTCCCGAGATAGAGCAAGAGGAATGTTGTAAGGTGGGCAAAGCACGAAGCGGTTCGACCGCGATTCGAGAAGCCGAAAACCAGACCTAGAACGAGCACTAGTTCTGTTGCACCGTAGAACACAAGATGGATCTTTGAGGTGAAGTACACAATCGCGTACCGCAAATCATAACTTCCGCCTTTTTCCAAAAACGCTGCAAGCCAAACGGGTGCATCAAAGGGCCATAATAGGAGTGTGAAGATGGCGCCTGTGGTCATAGCAACGAAAGCTACCATAGCGGAGCCTATCGAATATCGGCGTCCTAACACACCTGCCAAAAGCCACAGCGCTCCAGGGACGACAGCGTTATACTTCATCAAAAATGCCCCGGCCCAAATGAGCGCGATTATCAGGGTCAGTACTCGTCGACCCCGTTGTGCCTTCCAAGGCCGGGCAGCCAGCTGATCGAAGGCCAAGAATCCGCACAGGATACAGAATACTTGAAAGGGATCGGCGAATAGTACCCGGCTGAAGGCCACCGCGAACGGATGGAGTGCGAAGAGAAATGCTGCAATAATAGCGACCTGCCTCCCTAGCAATCGGGAAGCAAGGAGGTATAGCGGGAGAATGGAAGCAGCTCCGATGAGCGCGGCCGGGAATCTCAGCCAGAACGTACTTTCTATTCCTGCCCTTCCGAGCCCATGGGCGACGAGCCAAACGAACGGTGCGTTCGATATCGCGTCCCACATGGGTGTGCTGTTGAGCAGCATATCACGAGCACCAATGGCAACGAACGCTTCATCGAGCAAGAGAGAATGCGAGGAGAGCAGCAGAAGCCGTGCGGTTAACCCTACGGCAAGTGCTACTCCGAGCAGCCAGTGGGTGCTCGCAAATCGAAGAAAGTCATTCTGCTTTGATGTAATGATACAGCTCGAGTTCTTTTGAGTGTCCGATTTGTTAGTGTCGCTCAGGTCGTAAGTCGCAGCGAGGCACGATGCACTATCGCTCCAGTGTTGGCTCGACAATGGTTGTTGGCGTCGGAAGGCGCGCGCGAAGCACTGCACTACGAGATTTTGTAAGGAACTTGAGCGAAGAAGAGTTTAGTGAGAATAGATAATTTCTATCGGCAAACGGCCAGGTGGGGTCCTTGGGGGTATGCTCTGTTGCTTTTGGGATCCGCAGCGCTGTCTCAATTCGCGGTGCTAAGCAACGATAGCTTTCCTTTGCGCTGGCAAGCCGAACATCTTTCCCTTTCAGCACCCTCTACGTTCTATGATGGCTTCTTTCCCATTGCTTATCCGCTACTGCTAAGGGCAGCCCAAGCGATTGGCAGTCCCTTCCGCGTATTAGAGTTTCTGCAAATACTGTTCGCAATTCTATATTTTACGAAGGCGACCCGCTTTGCTACTTCCAATCTCGATGAGCCATCCGCGCTGATCGCCCTTCCGTTTCTCATCTTCGCCCCGCAACTCATACGGGCGATCCTCAGCGCTGTACCCGACTTCTTCGCTGCTCTCTGTGTGCTCATTGCGTTTGTCTCCTGGACTGACAACAAGGACAACGGACGATGGTCGGGTCTCTGGCTTGGGGTAGGAATTCTGTTCCGAACGCACGTCTTTGCGCTTGCCATCGCGCTGACCCTTGCCTTGCTGATAATGGAACGAAGTGCGGCGCTAAGACGAACCGCAACACTGTGGTTGGGTGTGGCACCATTCGTTGTTCTCCATGGCATCGTCCAAACATGGGCGGGTCACGGTTTTTTCGAGACTGGGCAGGCATTCAACCTGTGGAAGACAATGCATGGTGTTGACTGGTCCGATCCACCACTGCAGTTTGCCTCCACGCTTCCTCAAGTGATTCTCGACGAGCCGCAGCTATTCGTGCGGACGTATATTCAGTTAGTGCTTAATCAACTCTATTTGCTTCTTCCGTTATCGTTGTATCTCGGCTCGACGATGCTGAAGGGCGGGCGCCCGAAGCCGCTGGCTTCGCTTTCCCTGGCAACCATCTTTTACTTGCTAGCCACGGTCGCCGGGGGTAGTGCCAGAGCACTGATCCCGATCCTTCCGGTTGTCATCTTATGCGTCATTGCACTTTTTAGGTGGGTATCACCGAGTGAGCGGTCATCTCGACATGGTGACCGTCTGGCGATTATTCTGACGGTCTCCTTAATGGGCCTTTCGGTCGCGGCCTTGTTCTACGGGGCTATCCGGGCGCGAAATAGGATGGAGCTATATCAACGCTTGCAATCAAGGCTTGGCCTAGTCCAATCAGATGACGTTAGATCTGTTTATTCAGACGACTACGCATTATACTTCCCTGCTCTTCGCGAAACCGCTCCGCGTCGAAGCGGTGGCTGGGCCGAGATCGGACTTCCAAACTACGTCAAGGAGAATCCTCACATCCCAGACAGCACACCTACTGTGTGGTACCAGGGACTACAGTCGCATCATATTCGCTTTGTTGCCTTGCGTGTACCACCCATAAATCCGAGAGTTGCATCTTTTGCGGAAATTGACACCGCGCATTTTGTCAAAACGCCTTTCAGCGGTCCTTATTCTGTGTACATCGTGAGGTAGGTAGAATTGGACTCTTACTTTGCCATGCTGAAGTGTGATCGAACATCGGCAGCGTAGCGGCTTTCTGCATTCACGTAGATTCCCAGTGTATAGGGAAATGCGGGAAATGATCCAACCAATGAAAACTGGCTGGTCCGGGCTAGGCCGTAGGCATCCTCCACGAGCACCTGACCGGTATCAGCTAAACGAACAGGAAGCAGCAGAATATCCGGTCGCTCCGCTCGTACAATTGCCGCTCGCTCCTCTTTCGACTTCGCGTGCGCAATGCGTGAGTCGTTCAGACCGAACAGATCAAGGTGTTGTATCCCAGTCCTGTACACAACATATCCGGCATCGCCATAGCCAAGCAATATTGAATCGCGATGAGGAAGGCGATTGATCTCGTCAACGATTTTGTCCATGCTCACATCCCAGACATCCTCGTGTGCCGCAAACACTTGGTTGGTTCGAGGGGAGACTCTCATAAGTAAACAATTTGCGGCAAGGAGAAGAATGGCTGGATAGGCCATTCCTACTCTGTATCGAGACACGGCATCGGATACTCCTACCGATGCCGTCAAGCATAATACTGTAAACGCTGGCCAAAGAAAGCGGTCGTATAATCCTTCGAGCGGAGTGACAAAGAGATAGAACAGAATCAGCATCACAACCCAAAGTATGGCAGCGAGAAGAGCAGGCTCCCGAACGTGCCGACTTGTCAACGATGCAGCAACCAGTGCAAGGACGCTCGTCACGAATAATCGAACATACTGGAGACCGGGCAACACCGAATGGCTCTTGTCCAGGACTTTGATGTAGAAGGAGTTCGGCAGTAATTGCCCGAAGTAGAGATACTTCCACACCGCGTATATCAAGCACGGAATCGCAAACCAGATCAGCCAATTCTTGACAGCCCGCGGAATTGAAGTCCTGTCGGTTAATTGTAGGATCAGGATCAATGCCGCCAGCAGAGCCCCCTCCGGCCGTGTCAAAGTTGCCAGAAATGCGAAGACAAGCGCTGGGCGAATGCGGTTCTTCGCGACACTTGTAAGGGTTGCCACTACAAGCAATACAAAGAGACTTGTCTCCATTCCGCTCAGCCCGTTGACCCACGTAAGGGGAGCGGTATAGTAGAGAACCGCAGCCAGCAATCCCACTGGCGAACTCCGAAGCGTGCGTCCACTTTCGTAGAGGAGCAGCCCCGTTGTGATCGTGCACACCATTCCGATCAGTTGGGCCGCGAATAACAGATTGTTGGTCACGAAACGGGCAGCGGAGAGGAGAAGAATGAACAGGAAATTAGTGTAGCCCTCAGTAGGAGGTCCACCAATGTTCCAGACCAATCCGTGGCCCTTCGCAAGGTGTTCTGCATATCGAAACGAAATGAATGTGTCGTCAAACGGAAAACGAGAATGGAATTGCCACAGCGTCGCCACAGTAATAAGGGCACACAGTGTAAGCCAAACACCGGGCCGTTTGAAGAAGCTACTTACCGCCATAATTGATCCTGAAGAGCAGCAGCGTGTCCATCCAATCGGAACGACAAAAATGATCCCGACCCACATCACCGGATGTGCCGATGATCGTTGCCTCCAGCGAACCCAATCGAACTACTTCACGATAGAACGGATCGTCGCGTTGGCGGTTCTTGGGATACGTAGGGGAATCGTAAAGCACGAAGTAATCGATGTGGTGTCGCAGAATGAACGAATCGAGAGGTTCTTCGCGTGTCGGAAACGAGATAAAGTGATCTGTCATCGTTTCGATCGAAGAAATTTGACTTAGCCGACTGAGAGATGTCGGTTCCGTACACACTCTGGGCTTTCCCTTTCCGCGCCATGTTTGCGCAACGGCACTTCCGATCTGTGCGATTGCCCTTTCGTTCGAACGATCTATGTTGCGCGCGGTGCTCCGCACTGGTAGGGCATCGCGCACTCCTAATCCACCAACGCTGAGGGCCAGAAGTACTATTAGAGAGTACTTGATTCGCGGGGAGTGCTCTGTCAATCGTGAAAAAAGGATCGCGACGGCAAGCAAAAGCAGGGGTAGGATTTGCACCAGATAATTCACTTCTGAACCTTCAAGGAATAACCAGCTACAAATGACGATGCTGATGGGGAATGCGATGGAACTGGGACTGAGCAGTCGCTGCCGAGAGGATCGCATGGCTACGGCCAGCAAGGGTACGATCAAATAGACCTGAGGAGCCTCTATGGCGATCTGCTTCATTCGGATCACAAGATTGGAGACCTGCACCGAGCGAGAAAATGGACGTAGGATAGGAATGCTGGAGAGTACATCATGAAACTGGGAGTGGCCTGCCGAGGTGGGGGTAAAGAGCGTTAGATTGCCAATGGCCACATAGTATGCACTCACAAGTATTATAAAGACCGCTAAGCTTCCTGCCAATGCGAAGTACACGTTGCGGCTTCGCGATAACGCGCCTAAGCGCCAAACAAAGTACGTCGAGACAGGCAGCAGAAGTGTGAGCAAATGCACAGAAGAACTCACCGAGAGAAACGCGATGACGGCCCCGAATAAGAGCCACCATCGTCCACTCGGTTGGGTAGACTGTTTGGCTCGGAGCATGAGCAGCGTGACGGTCACCAAGACGATCAATCCTGCGAGAAGGTCGGTCCTACACGAGTGACTTGAGTAAAAAAAAGATCTTGAACAAACCAGTAGCAATACGGCAAGCGCTGCTGACGAATGACTCGCACCCAACTTTCTCGCGCAGACAAAAAGTGAAGCACAGAGCAGCACACCAAGAGCTGCGGTCACAGACCGGCCGATTTCGATCGGGTCGCCCGGTATCAGCGCACTTGGCGCTCCGTAAAGGCAGGACGAGAGCCATGTCATGCTTAGAACCAGACCCTTCGATTGCTCAAGCGTAGATCCAAGAGCAAGCGGGTACCGAACCACGCCTGTGGTGATCTGCGACTTCGCCTCGCTCATCAGCCAGGTTTCATCACCGAACCAGCGGAGCCCGTTCGGTTGCGGGAATATGAAAAGCGATGAGAGCTGGAGCGCAAGTACTGACAAAGCGATGGCTACAAGACCGACCGCAAGTTGTCTATCCAACCTAAAAGATCGCGCGTCCACTTCAATCATACAGGTGGTACAGTTGAAGTGTGTCAGGCGCATTGTTGCAGGACTCGAAATACGAGCGTCCGACGTCGGTGAATACTCCGGCCTGTTGCCAGACCATCAGGCCCAGGTGCTTCGCAGCAATGGATAGTGGGCCTATCTCTCGCATATAATCAGGCTTCAGCCCGCTTTGATAGAGGAGAATGTACCGCACATGTGCCTTCTTGATGGCATACTCTAATGGTGATAATTCTCCGTGGCTTGTACCGTCCTGCGGGAATTCAACCAGATGCGTTGTCATCAGTTGCACACTGGTGTCGAGCAAGATACAATGAATTGACGGATTGCTAGCCAGGACAATGGGTCGAGGTTCTGCGCTACCGTGAACGACCTGACCTAGCGCGTCAGTAACTGCATGGTCGTTAGCTTTGGAAATATTTCGGCCAATTGTACGCACGTTCCATGCGTCGGTTAGCCCGAAGATCCCCAGCGCCGCAGCCGCCGAAAGAATGATCCAGGGTCTTCCCACAACCGGGAGAAGACGCCAGGCAATAAGCGCAATCTCCACGCTCAACACTGGCAACACATGTATCAGATAACTGGTGGGTGCCGCGCTTTCAAATTCAAACCAACACACCACAATCATTGCGGCAACCACATGCCGCCATTCTAAGCCGATCTGCGCCTGCCTTCGAACAAGAGCGATCATAGTGAGACCAACCCCGGTGATTATGGCAACGGCATATCCTAGGGCCAGAGAAGAAAGCGTCTTCCACTTTTGTATCGCGTTGGCGGATTGCACAGAGCGCGAAAACAGCCGGAGTGCAGGTATATCCGATAGATTTAGAAGAAATGCGTTCGATCGCCCACCACCCAGCAGTGTTGCGTGCCCTTGTAACATTGCGACGCCGATCAGTAGGAGTGCGACAGCACCGCTACCGGCCAGATACGAGGCCACAATGCTGATCGTGCGACTCTTTTCAGACCGTAGCACGCAAACAAAAGTAGCGATCCAGATGGCAAGCGCGACATGGATTGTAATAAGTACACTGCCGGTCGCCAGTGCCCCGGCCAGCACTGCAGTTGAAGACACTTGTCGCTTAAGTCGTTCTTGTTTGGTCCCAGCCTTCGTGTTAATTCTAAGAAGTAAGGATAGCCCAAGCAATATTGAAAGCGATGTAAGGATGTCGTACCGAGCAGAGTGGCCAGTAAGTAGGAATGAGCGAGAACTAAGCAGAAGAAGTACCGAGAACAGAGAGAGAACGCGGTCGCCAGTAAGTCTGCGCGTGACTTCAAAGAGTGCAATTAAGAGTGTAGCGCTTAGCAATGCGGTTACCGAACGGCCGACGAGGATGATGTCTGTTCCACCTTTGAACAGAGCCGCAGGAAGGCCATAGAGCAGCGCGGGTATCCACATGTTGCCAAAGAGTAAACCACTTCCGTGTTGCAGATTTGATCCGAGAGCATACGGATGGCGGAAGACTCCTTCCATGATTTGCGTCCGGAATTCGATCATCAGCCAACTCTCGTCACCCCACCACAGATAGGAGTCTTGCACCGGGGTCGTATAGAGCGAAAGCAGTTGCAACATAAAGAGCGCAGTAGCGAGCAGGAGCTGCATATTGAATGCCGCTTCCTCTCCATGGTCAACAAGGTATGCTTTGATCTTATCGGGCAATGTTCCGGCGCAGTCGGTATAAAAGGAGTGTGTCTTTTGGCAGAGATTCTAACGTTCGCGAATCAAAATAATTACGATTGACATCAAAAAGGACGCCCGGATTCTTCCAGATCAACGTTCCGATGCTGTCAGCTATTGGACGGAGCGTGGCGTAGTCCTCGGAGTAGATAATCCCGCTGTGGCTTGCATACAGAAGCAAGTAGTCGACTCCTAAATTCTGCAACGACGCTGCGAGGGGGCTATTCGATGTCGGAAAGCTAACGATGTGCGCGGTCATTAGGCGTAGGTCGGTACGCTGCTCCAGATAAGCGATCGCGGGGTTTTGGGCTAATACAAGTGGGACTGGGTTAGGTGAGTCCAGCCTCATCGCTGTGACAGCGCCATCGAGCTCGTGATGGTTGTCGTGCGCGATGGCACCAGCGACCCTTCGAATGTGAAGTGAATCGGCAACACTTGCAATACTGATTAATACCCCAAAGACCAGTACCGCAATTGTTGATGAGATACCAGCTTTAATCCTCGGTGCAATCCTCACGACAAGAGCTACGATGAGGAGTGGAAGCACATGAATATAGTAATACAGCGCCGGACTTTGAAACAGCAGCCACGCAATCAGGACTGTGAGTGTTGCCCCGGGCAAGAAGTTCGGTGCCGGTTTGGATAGCAACTTTCGCCAATGCTGCCGAAGAGCGATACCCCCTGTAGCCATAGCGTACAGGCACAGCATTAGAAACGCAGGCGCTTCTTTCCACAATCCACTAACGCGCTCCAGAATATTCGCGACCTGAACGGAGCGCGAAAATAGTCGTTGGATCGGCAGCATCGAAGCAACACTCTCAAACTGATTCGGCTTTGTGGTGGGGCCGAATAGTGTCCACGGGGCACCGGAAAGAGCGTAGATCGAAAGAAGAACGCCGCTTACGAAGATCACACCCCCGGCCGCAGCGAGAAGGTGGCGCGGGTGCCGGAACGTGCCAAATCGCCAAAGCGCATAAATCGAAAGCAATCCGAGCAGGGTGAGCAAATGGATCGAGAGCGTTACAAACAACAAGGCCACGCACCCATACCAGAAAAACCAACGTGCACTTTGGCTGCATTCGCCTCGCTGTATTCGGTTATAACGTTCGGTGAGATACCACACAAAACCCAAGACACTGAGTCCTGCTGCAACATCTAATCGTGCTGCATGGCTGGCGTAGAAGAAGCTACGAGAGCTAATGAGGAGGAGAACCGCAACAAGTCGAAGCGGTGCTTGAACGTTGAACCCGTAAAGTACCCTGGATGCAAGTAAATAAAGGAGAATAGACAGCAGGAGAGTTACAAACCGGCCAATTTCCACCAAGTCCTTGTAACTCGTGAAGTGTGACAGGATCGTTGCTGGAACTCCATAAATAATCGCCGCCATCCAAGAGTTACCTCGGACGATCCCGTTCGTGATTGCGACACTCGATCCGAGACCAGTCGGAATATGAGCGTATCCATCATGAAGTTCGCTCTTTAGTTCGAGTATCTGCGTGGTCTCGTCGCCCCACCAGCGTGCACCGTCTGGTTGCGGGAACGTGTAGATCGAGAGGGTTTGGAACAGGATCACGGTGACGATGAGCAGTTGCAGGATGGTCGTGACCACCCACTCAAAACCCCATCTCTGCGTCGAACGCTGATTCATCGTGCCTTATAGAGTCGTAGTGTGTCAATCTCGTTCCACATCGGTTTGTCATACGACCGTGCTTGATCTGTTAATGTGCCCGTTTGTTGCCCGACCAGCGTGTACAGCGAGTCCGCGATATGTCGGAATGGGCTTTGCCACTTGGCAGTTGAATAGAGCAACAAATAGTCAACGCCCTTCTCGAGAAGAATATCCGGCAGTGGTTTGTTCTCCTCGCCAAACAATAGCAGATGGTTGGTCATCAGTCGCACTCCCTCCATTCCGGCAATGTGATTCAGTGCGGGTTGATCGGTTAGGATCAACGGCGGTCTTTGGGCGGATACGACTGGTTGGATTAGCGCATGAATTGCAATATTATTGTCTGATGTAAATCGTAAGCCTGCTCTTCCAAGGCTCTCTTGATGTAGGATTGTACTTGTCGTTAGAATGATTGCACCCAGCGCCAGAGACCACTGAAACCGACGTGAGGTAGCATGTCGATTCACTACCTCACTCAGCAGAATCGCCGCAGTGATAGCCAGAAGCGGCAGAATGTGAATGTTGTAAAATACGGCCGGTCCCTCTGCGAGCATCCATGCGGCGACGCTCAGGGCTGTTAGTGCAATAAAGAAACGTCCGGCCGATGAGGCTCTGCCGCGGTAGAAACGATTTGAGACTAACCCGATTGCCAATCCCACTAGAATTGGCCACGCTACTTGCGATACCTGAATTGCTCGGTCAACTGTATTGATCTTTTGAACCTGCAAGGAGAACGGGTGGAGAATCGGGAGCGAATATGCTACATTGTAGTATTGGTTATACCCTTTTCCAAGCAAGGTCATGCTGCCGTTCGTGAAGTAGTATGGAACAAGCAGAAGTAATAAGCCAACACCGCCTCCCAGCGCCACGATGATAGAACCACGCAGATTCCGAATCGCGCCACACCTCCACAGTGTGTAGAGCGCAGGAAGTAGAAGGAGGGTAGGTGCATGCACATACACCGCAAGTGACAGGATGACGATCAACGGCACGAGAAAGTACCAGTGCCGCAGATCGTTGCCCACTGACACTTGCGACACCCGATAGACCCGGAGAAATAACCAACAGCCAAGCATTACCGACAACCCCGTAACCATGTCTAGCCGAGCCGAATGGCTGGAAAAATAGAATGCATTACTTAGAGTTAGTAGGAAGGTTGCAATCAAGCTGAGAACCGGGGAATCGGTTACTTGTCTTGTCAGTCTGTACACGCAGAGAAGCAGGAGGAGAGAAAATGCAAAAGTGACAATGCGCCCGATTTCAACAGGTGTTGCATACGCCGGAAGTAGTGATGCTGGAATGCCATAGCACAGTCCTGATAGCCAGATGCTACCGTTCACAAACCCATTCGAATGAGCGAGCGAAGAGCCCAGTGCTTCTGGCACGCACGCGACGCCAGTTCGTGCCATTGCTCGAACTGTAAGCATCGTCCACGTTTCGTCCCCAAACCACATACCGGTGTCGGGTACAGGATACGAAAACAGGAATCGCGATTGATCCAGCAAGGCGATCACGGTTAGCCAGAACAGCAGATGCCAAAGAAGTCTGCCCTCAACTCGAACTTTGAATTCGGCCTGCTTACTCAATGTCAACTCTATTTATGGCTAGAAGTGCTTGGAATAAAGAGAAACTGTGGTCGCGTCGGAGCATCACCGATCCGAGATAACAACACGTTCGGTGTTGCTAAAATGTTCTTGCTAAAAGAGTAATCGGGAATCTCTCCTAGTGGGTACACTTTGTTTTCGTCCAGCACGATCGTTGCAAAATGATGCGATGCATAGGCCCGGTCGATCTCACGGCGAAAGCGAATAGTGTTGGTGTCTTGAACAAGGAGCACATCATTCATCGCCATGAAATGAATGTGTGTTGGTTTCCCAGCCATTCGGTTGAGATAGCCGTGAAATGGAATCCACGTATCTCCCGGCAGTGCGCGGATCGTTTCGACAAATTGATCGCCTCCGGCGCGCTGCTTCGCACTGCCAAAGAGTGCGATCTGTCCGAAAGGATTGTAGGCGAGCGAAGCAAATTCAAAAAGGAGAAGCCACGGAGCAAGAGCGATTTGCGACTGCACGGGTTGGATGAGATGCGAAAGCCTCTGCGCTGATAACGGAAAGAGGACTGCGATGATAGCCGAAAATGGCATCAGTACGTTCTTGTATCCACCGGAATTGCCTAGGCTCAAGCACGCACCAGCAAGCGCACATAGGTAACAGAAATACAGGAGCAGAATGGCATCTCGCTTCAACCAGGAACGGGCTCCCCACAACGCCACGCCAAGCACAATAACAATCGTTGTTATTGCAAACTCTCCGAATATTCCTGTGGGTAAGAACCGAAGCGCATCGGACAATGAGAAGAGCAATCCCGCCTTGACACTCGGAATAGTCAGCGTGTAGAAACCATACCACTGGTGGGTTGTGACATTCATGACGATCGTGCCGCAAGCGATACAGGTTGCAGAAATAGCCGAGAATGTAAGTGCTTCCCTCCAATTGCGAAGTGTCAACCAAAGTACTATGGCTGGCCAGAAGACGATCATTTGTTGCTTTGTAAAAAAAGCCAACGCCAAGAGTCCGGCCGCCAGAAGGTGACCGCGTTTCACGTAGAGTGCGGTGAAGATGGATGCGATGGCAAACAGGAGCGCGAGAGCATCCATGCGGACGATGTCGAAGAAGAAGCCGGTCGCATGATAGAATGCGAGGTACAGCATCGCTGAGACGGACGCTAGGAAAGTGGACTTCGTTTCCCGATGGACGATTGCGCCTATTATGTAAGCAGCGGAGAGCGTAGCAAGAATGGAAACCAGCCGTCCCGCCCACAGGCCTATGCCGCCGAACTTAATTATCAGGGCAACAACGACATAATAGAACGGGGTATAGACAAACGCTGCGAAGTCCAGCGATGGTGGTGCGTAAAGCTGTTTACCTTCGAGAATTCGGATTGCATGGTCGAGGACCGCTCCTTCATTCCACTCGAGTTCATACGGGTACAGCAGTCGAGAAAGAGACGCAATGAGAAACAGCAGGCAGTACAAGCTGCCTGCAATGACGCACATCTTCTCTATGTATCGATGCTTGTTCACGTCTTTCGGTATATTCCAAATCCCCCGATGGTGGTATCCCGGAAGTATTGCGCCTTTAGCAAGCTATCGAGTCCGGGAATCGCGTAAACCGCGCTGTCTGCGAAGTTATTCACGAAGGGCCACCACTCATGTGATTGAGATATAATGACAAATCGGGGCTTAATGACTTTCAACGACTCAATGAACTCTCGTCTCCATTCCAATATGTAGTCTGGAGTTACCTTGCCGAATGCAGCCAACGGGATAGGTGTCGTAAACTGGGATGCTTCAGGACGAGCGATTCGCCAGCGAAGCGAGGGAAAGAAGGAGACGCACTCGATAGGTTGGTCGGGTCGAGACTTTCGATCAACGTAGTCGATCACGCAGCGCTGAGCTTGCAGCCCGTACTGTTTATCGGATAGGACGCGCTCATACACCGTTTCAAGCGGGTTATTTGTGTCCAAGGATTCGAACCAGTAACGGAGGAGATGCCGAGGATAGAACGCGGCTGTGTAGAGCCCTAGGGCGAGCATGATCATCGCAATACGAGGCCCTGAGAAACGGATGAAGTCCAGGCCGCGATGCAAGCCAACTGAAGCGAAGGCCACCGCCATCAACATCAATGGTGCAAAGTGGTAGGAGAAGTACTTCCCCATGATTACTGGAGAAAGTAGGGAACAGAGCCCCATGGCAACCAACAGCCGCAAATCCGAGGTACTTTCGGGATTGACCTGGAGCACACCTCGATATTTGCCAACTGCGATCAGGGCTAACCCGATTGCAGCAAACGCATAGACAATGCCCCGTCCCCCGGTAAATAGCGCGACGGGCACCTTGATCGCACTATAGTAATCCAAGTTGAATCGAATTATCGAATGATATAATTGCAAGAGGTCGCCGTTATGCAATGCGTAGGTTATCACTAAAGCCAACCATGGCAGGCAATTGCCGAAGCTGTAGAGCAGTACGTTCTTCCTACCTGCTGACGAGTCCCAATTCAACCAGGCGAAGGATATGGCAAACAGTGAATACGTCGGACGGATCATGATCGCCAGACCCGTACAAACTCCTGTGAACACGATCCACATTCTAGATGCTCTCGAACCTGTTTGGAAATAGGCGAAAAGGGCTCCGAGAAGGAATATTATGGCGTATTCATCTCGCTGACCTAAAAGGCCCCAAAGTCCGCTTGCGTAATAGATAGCATACAGGAGTACCGCCGTTAGAGACTCGACAGGGCGCAGCCATCTCCGAGATACCTGGAAGAATAAGCCTGCCAAAAAAAGGTGTGCAAGATAATCGAACAGACGAAATCCAAAGTCGCTTGACCCAAAGAGCGCCATACTTCCCCAATGCACAAAGACAATTCCGGGGAAATTCATATCCCACGACGCTACATACGGCAGACCACGATATGCGAACAACGTCCATGCCATGGATTGATACACATCATTGTCGAAGCCTAACGGGAGCAGCAGCGTTACCAACAGGAGTGCTGCTGTCCCAATCATAGCAGCCGCAAAGTAGCGATCTCTCAACATCGGCGGCTGTCTCATTCTTGAGGCTTATGCACAGCGTAGAGTGTAAGCGTATCGAGTTCGCTTGTCGAGTCGTGGTAGTAGTCAACTGTTCGATCCAACAGCCTACCCATCCGAGAGAAGATCGGGGTCGTGCTTCGAATAGCATGTTGATACTCGGCGGTCATTGGTCGGTTATAGTCAAGGATATAATCTACACCAAGCCTGGCGATAACGGTGTCGGGCGATTCCACGCGATCAGGAAAGAAAAGGAATGCCTCCGTCATCAGGCGGATAGAAGTATCTCGGAGTAGCTCATGAACTCCTGGGGCTTGCGTGAGGATGAGCATTGGTGTGCCTCGCGACCACAAGCGGCTTTCTTCCTCAATCGCTGCCTGAATGGCGGCTGTGTTTTCTTGACTTATTCGCTTTCCAATGACACCAGCGTTCTTCAATTGCGGAAGCCATACGAACATCACGAGCCCAGCGACACCAAGGCTTATCAAACCAACCGCGGGTCTGAACAGGGAAGCGCGCTTCCATTCTCCAGCATGAGCCGCAAAGGTCAAGGCGACAAGCGGAAGAACGTGGACAAGGTAATAAGGCAGCGTGCTTTGAAAGAAAAGTGCACTGAACATCACACACCCAAGCGCGACGGATAGGAACGCTGTCGTAGGATGTGGCCTCTTCAAACCCAGGAGAACTGCCTCCGAAATTAGTATCAAAGGCAGGATGAATGCAAAGGCCGGAGCCTCATGCCAAAGGTAGAATCCCTTTGCGAGGAGCTGATGCCTCTCGGCTGACCAGGAGAGGAAATGTCTCACAGGTAAATTGCTCAGGACGGAGCCAAATTGATTGTCCGTAGCAATACCGCCTGCAAGCGAAAAGTGATGATTGGTTAGAACGAAAAGAACCCCAAGTGCGCCGAATCCACACAGGATACCTCCAGCCACGGCCAGCGCATTCTTCACCCTGACCAACAACCCAAAATACCACGCTATGAAAAAAGCCAGAGGCAATAGAAGAACTTCCAAATGGGGGCTGACGGTAAGTGCAGCAAGAGCCGTACTTAGGCCAAAAAGGAATGCAAAGAGTGCGCTGTGGATCTTGCGCTCGTGGGATCGGACGGCGAAGTGTCCCACGAAGGCAAGCACGGTAAAACCCGTCATCATATCATAGCGCGCGCTGTGCGAAGCAAAGGTGAAATTCTGAGTTGTCACGAGAAGCACCGCCGAGAGAAGGGTTGGTGCCGCTGGGAGCTTGAGCCGCGAGCCGCTTAAGGATAGAATGGCGATCGTTGCAACCCCGAACAGAAAACTGATCGTACGGCCGATCAGAATGGGGTCCGTGGATGCGTCGAATAGAATTTGAGGGACACCGTAGAACAATGCAGCAACCCAGCCCGAACCCAATAGGAGGCCAGGCGAAGATTGCAGAGTAGAACCCAGTGCGACCGGCACGGCCATTTGCCCATGGGCGATGAGATTCCGCCATGCTAACAACATCCACGTCTCATCCCCATACCACCGATAGCTATCGGCGACGGGGAATAGATAGAGCGTTCTAATTGAGACGAACAGGAACACTAACACTGGCAATAGAAGGAGCAGTAGGGAAAACCCCTCAAGACGCTCGACCCCGGAGGGGAGGAGCGTCGCCTTCTTCTTCATTCGTCCTGCACCGCCGAGCCCTAGTGGTACTCGACTTTCCCGCTCTCCGTCATGATCGGCACGTGCCGCATCCACAGAAGCTTCTCCCACCATCCGCGATTTTTCTTATACCAATCAATCGTTTCTTCCAACCCTTGTTCAAAAGGCCGGCCCTCTTCAACTCCCAGAATGCTTCGAGCTTTGTCAGTCGAAGAAATGTGCCGATCAACCTGTCCTGGACGATTTCCAATAAAGGAAAGAAGATCCTCCGGCTTTTTCAGTATCTCGAGCACGAGTTTCGCGATCGCAAGAACATCCAACTCGAAGCCACTGCCCAGATTGAACACCTCACCTTTGATCTTCTCGATCGGCGCGTGCATGATCTTATCAATACGGCGGCACGTATCTTCGACATACAACCAATCTCGAATGGCGTTTCCTGAGCCGTGTACAGTAAGTGGTTCGTCAAGCAGCGCACTCGTAATGAAGCGCGGTATGACCTTCTCCAAATGCTGCTTTGGCCCATACTGATTGAAAGGCCGCACAATGCAAGCGGGAATGTGATAACTCGCGAAATAGGAATACACCAATCGATCTGCCCCTGCCTTCGCGCTCGCATAGGGGGAGAGCGGATTAAGCGGGTGCTCCTCCGTCATTGGCGCAGTATGTGCCGTTCCATACACCTCACTGGTGGAGATGTGGATGAAGCGGTCGACCTTTTGATGCCGAACGACAGCGTTCGCCACCGCTTGCGTACCGAGTACATCGGTTACATAAAAGATCTTGTTGTCAAAGATCGAGCGAGCCACGTGGCTTTCGGCGGCGAAGTGTACGATAATGTCCGCACGCGAGACGAGTTGGCTGACGAGATCGTCGTTCGTTACATTGCCATACCAGAATTCAAATCGCTTTGACGCCTTGATGTCCGTCGGAATATTATCCGGGCTTCCAGCGTAGGTCAGCGCATCGAGCACAATGAGGTGGTACTCTGGATATTTCCGGTAAAGGTACTCCAGAAAATTGCTGCCGATAAATCCGGCGCCGCCTGTAATGAGGATCGTTCGAGGCATTATTCGGGTCAGTTCGGTTTACGTTCGTGAATCATTGGTGGCTGGCACATCCACCCAATGCAACGTTGCGGAGCTCTCGAGAATGTCGCATCCCAAGTGAAGCCAGGTGTTGATAACACGGTAGGTAGAAGATTGGGTCTTTGTGATGAGGCCGCCTGCGCCAAGCTTTTGCACGGTCGACAAACTAGCAACAACGAGCGCCCGATAGACGCCCATCCCACGGGCATCTGCCGCCACAGCATTTAATGAGTCCTTCCACCAAACGGTGCCACCGATCGGGGGCATGGGCTCCATTCCCAAGTACCCTACCACTCTTCCGTTCAATTCGGCCGCGAGCATGATTCCCTTGCCATCCAAGTGCTTACTTGCAAGATTCATGAACCACTCACGGAACAGGGCTCGCGCTCGTTCCTGCTCGATGCAAGGCTCCAGGAAAAAGCGATCCTGGATCATCGCGTGATCGGCGAACGACTCGGCAGATATCTCTGCCAGCGGAAGTTCTTCCCCAGCTCGCATGGGACGGACAAGTAAAGAGGGCGAGAATCGAATCGCATCGCCGCTCCACTCAAGCGTGGTGCCGCTCAGTGTTCTATCGATCTTTTCTTTGCCCGCACCAAGCGTAACTAACATGTCCACGGTGTGGAATCCCACCTCCTCGAAGGCCCGCGCGATGAACAGATCCTGATTCGCAAGTTTTGCATCGATCAGTCGAATCCCTCTTGCCCTGGCGAAGCGTGTGACCTGCTGTAGCGCGTCCTTGAGTGCGATCACGCGCTCTGGCTCTGTCGGACCTCCAGTCGCATTGGAAAAAAGTATCCTTGCCGCAGGCATTCCCAGTAAGCGGGTGTCGAACTCCAACTCTGTCAGGAGACAAACGGCAGTGAGCCGGTTGCCTGATCGAGACATGAAGGCAAATGGGTCGCTCTTCTCCCACCCGCTCAAGTTGTAGCCTGCCAGGTTGGTCGGTGAAATGCCGCTAAAGACGCGTGCCATGGGCAGCGCGTTAGATGCACCGATCAATCGAACTATTTCATCCCGCTGTTCGGGTGCCAGTTCCGAAAGTCGCTGGATCGAAGGCTGCGAGGTGACCTTCGAATTAATAGATTTGCCTTCCTCGCGCAAAACATAGAGAGGCCTGCCCTGAGCTTCTCGATAGATCCGGCTTACATACTCACCCATCAATCCGATAACGATGAGCTGAAGTGCGCCGAAGCCAAAGATCGCGATCATCAAACTCGCATACCCCGGTACAGTATATCCGCCCATCAATTTGCGGACTACGATATAAAGCACGAACATCACCGCAATACCCGCAGCAGCCATTCCCGAAAGAGTTGCGAATTGCAGCGGGGCGGCGCTAAAGCTTGTTGCGGTACTTAGTGCCAGCTTCAGCAGCTTCCACAACGAGTACTTAGTCTGCCCCGCGAATCGCTTGCCGTGATTAACCGGCACGCTCGTCTGCCGATATCCCAGCCACCTCACCAGCCCCGGTAGGTACCGAGCTTTCTCCCGCAATCCACGCAGGTCATCCGCAACCGGGCGACGCATAGCCCGAAAAATACTCGAATCCAGATGCACTTCTGCACGGGCCACGCTATTCATCACCCACAAGAATAGCTGACTCGACAAATTCTTGTACCACGCAAACTGCCGGGTAACGCGCTCTCCCCAGACGACATCATATCCCTCGTCCAGCTTATTCAACAGCTTCGAGATCTCCTCCGGCTGATCCTGCAGATCGGCATCCATCATGATCATGATCTCGCCCCGCGCCTGATCCAGCCCGGCGGTCAGTGCAATATGATGCCCAAAATTCCGGGTGAAGCTGAAGACCCGCACGTGCTCCGGATCCCGTGACCGCAGTGATTGAAGCATCTCGAAGGAGCGGTCCCGCGACCCATCATCCACGAGGATGATCTCGTACGATTTCCCGATGAGCTCAAGCGCTGCCCGGAGCCGCTTATGCAGCTCCTCCAAAACCTCCTCCTCATTATATACAGCGATGACTACTGATAACTCAACAGGACGCATTTGCAGCAGTTTCCATCAGACTATCGTTTCGGTAGGGCAAACTTGAGTTCACTACAAAGATAAGGGATTACCACAGCCAACGAGACAAAAACGCGATTCTGCCTCAAAATTCCTTCCGCTCTTCCGACGAGCGGAGGCGGAAAGCCACCACAAGTACTTTTGATTGTGCGATGGCTTAAATTTCCATACTTCCGTGCCAAATGACAACTTTTTAGCCTTCTTGATCCGAGTTTCCAACCTTTTCCGAAATATAGATGCCGCCAAGACCGTAAGGAAACGTTGAAAAGCTTCTTCGCGAGTCAGAGTAAATGCGGGACTTTTGTCATCCTGACATTGCGAAGAATCGCGTTTGGAGCGTTGTTGTAAAGCCCGAGCGCTCCCGTGTCGCACAAGTCCAACGGTCAAAGGCATGGACAATTCCTACGCGCCCCCTTGCCCCCGTTCCGAAATCTCACTTCGGCAGGATAAAACCTCAGTCTCGCGCCTCGTCGGATAATTTCCAGGATTGTCAGGTTACCCTAGCGCCTGGACCCGATCCGGGCGAGATTGAGCGTAAAAACTACTTCGGCACAAAGACAAACTGCGGTCGTGTGGCTTCATCTCGCACGCGGGTGAGATAGACATTCGGCTCGACGAGCATCGTTCGAGCGAAGGTGTAGTGCGCAGGTGCGGCCTCGCGGGTGAAGAGCGGAGCCTCCTCGAGAATCACGGCAGAAAATCGGTGGTGCGCGAGTGCGGTGTCGAAGTTGGCTTGCAGGCGGCGCGCGGTGGTGTCGTGCATACGGAGCACATCGAGCGAGGCCAGCACGTGGGCGTGCGAAGGCTTGCCCGCTTGTCGCGCAATGAATCCGTGATAAGGAATCAGCACCTCGCCAGGGATCGCGCGAAGCTGCCGGAAGAACTCGTCACCGCCGCGCTTTTGGTGCTCACTCGCGATCAGCATCTTCTCTGCAAACGGATTAAAGAAGAATGCGATCAGTTGGAAGAGAATCGCACCATAGGCATACCTCGCTATTATCGGTGAGGAGGAAGAAAACTCTCTGATAGCTATCGGCAAGAAGGAGGTCACGAATGCCGCAAAGGGCATCATCACATTCGCGTATCCGCCCTCATTTCCAAGGCTCATCGCGCCCGCCGCCAGCGCAGAGAATGTAAGCATCGCGAGCAATCCATTTGCGGAACTCCAAAACTGTTTCATCGTGTGGCTCGGTACGTGCTTGACTGTGCTACGTTGCGCATTGACGATCAATGCAAACAGTGCGAGCGATGAAGCGGTAAATACTCCGAACGCATACTGCGGAAAAATATCCAGTGTCCTCATCCACACAAAGTCAGCGCGCTTGGCCCTCGGTATTTGCAACAGATAGTAGGATAGCCACCCGGATGTTGCGGCATTCATCGCAAGGAATCCGATCCCTGCGAGCCCCAGCGCGATTGCACTAAAGACGATAGCGCTCCTCTTATCTCGAAGCCAATACCAGATCGCCATCGCTGGAAGAAAGAAGATCGCTTGCTGCTTCGTGGCAATCGCAAGGAACATGATGAGCGCTGAGGCAATCACGCCGGGCATTCCGCGGGTCATCAACGCAGACCACGCCGCAGCTACCAGGAGCAGAGTAAAGAACGCATCATTCCGGACGATGTCGAAATAGAATCCCGTCGCATGATAAGTCGCAAGGTACAGTGCGAATGAAAAGAATGCGAGAAGATTATCTCCCGTGATCTTCTTCGTGATACCGGCGAGCATCACTGCCGTCAGGATGGTTGATGCAAACGATACGATCCTTCCCGCAAACCACCCAACGCCAACCAATTTCATGACGGCAGCAACGGCATAGTAATAGAGTGGAGGATAAAGCCATGCGACAAAGTCGATCGAAGGAGCAGTGTAAATGGGCTTGGCATCGAGCAAGCGAACCGCGTGATCCATCATTGCGCCTTCCATCCATTCAACTTCGTAGGGATACATCAGGCGCAGAACAGCCAGTGCGATGAAGAGCACAACGTAACCACTCGCAAGCACAATGCAAAGCCAGCGTAGGATGCGCTCCACCGCTCGGTTGGCAGTCAGGGACGCCTGCCCCACATCAACCTTGGCGGTTGTTATTGCGTCATTCACTTCTTTCTCAAGACACAGAAGAGTGACACGCCAAACGGCGGATGAAACCACGGTGCCTTCGCGGGCTCAACGAAAAGCTGAAAGAGCAACTTGTTCATTCGAGGTGATGGGATCACATCCTCCGCTCGCGAGTGCAGCTTTAGAAGTTTCGATACCTTTCGATACAACCAAATCGGAAGGAATGCGATGGCATTAATGTAATCGAAATACAGGACGTCGCATTCGTTGCGATGGGGCTCCATTGTGGCGATCATCATCTGCTTTGTATAGCGTCGGTAGTGTCCGAGCGATACATCCCAATCACTCCATAAGCTCATAAAGGCCGGGATGTTGATGATGAGAATTCCACCGGACTCCGTTACACGGAGCAGTTCTGAAAATGCGAGCTTGTCATCTTCCACGTGCTCCAACACATCGAGGGCGATCGTAACCTTGCTGGTGTTGCCTTGAAGTGGAAGCCCGAGGATCGAACCCGGCGACAAGTCTACGTTCTTTCGCTCCTTTGCAAGCCTTCGAGCTTCTTCGGAAAACTCCACACCGATAGTGCGCACACCCTGATGCCCGTACCATCCATGCAGTTCTTGCACGAGCTGACCAGTTCCTGCACCAGCATCCACGATGGTATCGCCCTCGTGAAACGCCGGCGCCGCGCGTTCTATCCACCAACGCACGAGTTGACGTTTACCTTTGTAGAACCAGTGTTCACGCTCTACCCGTTCGAGCGCGTCGTATTCGCTAAGTTGCAAAGTGTTAACAGCTAAGTGGTAGAATACTCAATCTATTGTAGCGCCCGCTTTGTTGGACTTCGCACTCGTAATGACTTCACCGACAATGTAGTGCGGTCGCTGCTTGACCTCGTCATAGATACGACCCAAATATTCACCCAACACTCCGATGGAAATTAGTTGGATCCCGCCGAGCAACAGAATCGCTACAGTGGGAGTCGTAAACCCGGGCACAACATTAATGTTGAACACCCGGAGGGACAGGAGAAACAGCGCATATCCGATCGAGAATAGACTAACAACGAAGCCCAGCGTCCAGATAGCACGGAGGGGCTTTAGACTGAAACTGAAGATGGCGTCGAATGCGTACCGGACCAATCGCGTGAAGGTCTGCTTCGGTGCTCCGGCAGCGCGCTCTTCGCGGTCGTAGAGGACTTTCGCTTCTCCGAACCCGACCCACGTTCTTATGCCCGGCAGAAAGCGATTGCGTTCATGCAAGCGCAGCACCTCGTTGACGGCCCGGCGATCCATGAGCCCGAACACCCCGCTCCCAGTCTCCATCTTCATATCACTCACGCGCGACATCACAGAGTGAAAGCCGGCAAAGAGCATCCCTTTAAACCCGCGTTCAGCCCGAGACCTCCGATGCGCGACGACGACTTTGTTTCCCGCTTTCCAGGATTGCACCAATTCCGGTATTAGCTCCGGCGGATCTTGAAGGTCGCCATCCATGATGACAACAGCATCGCCTGTGGCATATTCCAAGCCGGCTTGAATAGCGGGTTGATGTCCGAAATTGCGGGAGAGATCGAGCACCGCGATGCGTGAATCTCGGGCCGCGTAGCCTCGAAGCAGTTCAAGGGAATGATCACGGGAGCCATCGTTGATGAGTACCCACTGGCACGTCATCGCGAACTTCGCTTCGACATCATCCATCACCCGCGTGACGCGTCCGAAGAGCCCGCTCAGCAGCTCTTCTTCATTATAGATCGGCATCACGATGGAAAGTGTCATGGCAAATACTGGTAAGTGTTGATCGGAAGCAGGCCGGGACTAACGTCCGCGCACATGGTATAAAGTAAAATCGCCGATCTTCGTTTCAGGATAGTAATTCTCGGCAAGCCAAACTCCGAGTTCGCGAAAATCGTCACGCAGTATTTCGTGACCCAACTTACCACCGTAATATTGTCGAAAAGCCTCCGGCGCATCGCAGACAATGAAATAAAGCGGCTTGTTGCGTTGCATGTCTCGGAGATACTCGTCACGCCAGACGCGTTGGAAGGGTTGTAATTCCGTTGCGGTGGATCGCATTGTGATGGCATGCAGCGTCTGAAAGCGGCTTGCCGTCATAAGTCCAGCCACATACTGCGGGTAGCTGTATGGACCAAACATCTGTACTGTGTCACCGCGCTTCGTGTGTACGGCGAGGTAATCTCCGACCTGTCTCTGCACCCGCACCCCGAACTCGGGCGAAGGTTCGTACCGGTCGTAGCACTCCTCCAAAGATTGAATGCGGCCGCGTGCAATGTCGAGTAGTACATGCTGAACGGTATTGCCCCGAAATGTCTGCGCCAAAAAGAACAGCCCAACAAGCAATGGCATCGCGATTCGGAATCCCTTCCAATAGGTCGTAAGCAGCTCTTCCATACGAATCCATCCCACAGCGGAGAGCAGAAGGAACAGCGTCATCGCAGGATGATAATGATAGACACTATGCCGATAGAGCAGCAGCAGCGAAAGCACGCTTGCGGCGAAGAGCCCTGCCCAAAGTATCAGTGCGCTGCGGTTTTGCTTGATAAGGTACCAGATGCCAAAACCTACGGCCACGATCGAAACCGCATAGAACCTCACCGGCTCCCATAAGCTGAAAGCCGCGCCGGTTCCACTGTAGATCTTCAGATTGAACAGCATGGTAGCCTCCCAAAGCTGGTTCACGCCACCGAGTAGCGCATAAACGATCACCAGAGTAAGCGCAGGCAACGTCGCTCCGGCCACCAGTGATAGAGCCTCTTTCGCACGCACGGAGAAGCCGTCGTTCTCAGCGTGGGCTGTTTCTAAACCCAACAGTCGCAAACCTGACCATACCGCGGCATACAGGCCATACGTCGGTCTAAAGAGGAAGATCACGCCGCACAACATTCCAACAATAAAATCGCGTTTGCCCGAAAGGCTCACATAGAGCGCTGCAACTAGGAGTAGCGTGACGTAGGTATCCCGCTCTCCAGCCATCCACAGACCCTGCTGTACATAGTAGAGGCTGGCCAATATCGCAGCAAGCATACCCGCACGCCGATCACAAAGCAGCGTCCCGATTTCGATGAGAAAGTAGCTTCCGATAAGTTGGAGAAGAATGTCGAAGATACGAAATGCTACCTGTGAGTGGCCGCTCAAAAGGATCTGTGCGGCGTGTACTGCGACAATGGCTGGAAAGTTCTGATCCCAGGAGCCAATATAAGGCAGATGCCCATTGAGTGCAAGCTCGGCCATGTAGGCATAGAGTGCATTGTCGTTGTTGAACGGATAGGTCAGCGTGCAGGAGAGGATGGCGGCACACGCGAGGAGTGTCAAGGCCATGAGACCCCGCTGCGAAGTCTTATCTTTTGGCTGAAGGCTTCGCACTCTGCTTCAGCGTTATTGAAAGAATCACCGAGACCATCAGCACTACCAGCACAACGGCAAGGGCAAGCTCATTCGTGATTATCAGCGTGGGCCAGAATGCGGGGACAACCATTTTGAAGCCAATGAACCACAGTATCAGGCCCACCCCTTGCTTGACAAAGCGGAATGCATCGTGAACTCTCTCCAAAAGAAAGTAGAGTGAACGAAGGCCGAGCACTGCAAGGATATTCGAGGAATAGACAAGGAAGGGATTCCGCGTTACCGCGAAGATGGCAGGAATGCTGTCGACGGCAAAGACAACGTCCGACACCTCGATGACAGCAAGCACCAGAAAGAGTGGCGTTGCGATCAGTTTCTTATTCTCGCGGATGAAGAAGCGGCTACCGTGAAAGGTTTTTGTTACTTTGATGAATTTCGAGATCAGTCGGATGGTTGCGCTGGCCTCCCCGTCGAACTCTTTCTCGCTGCGGAATGCCATGACGAAACCGGTGTAGATCACGATCGCGCCGAAGATGTACATCAGCCATTCGAACTGCTGCACGAGAGCGATCCCTGCGAAGATCAGTATACCACGCAATACGATAACACCGATCACCCCATAGTTCAGCACACGGCGCTGCGCCGCGCGGCTAACACCGAAGTAGGTGAAGAACATCAGGAAGACGAACAGGTTGTCAACCGAGAGCACCTTCTCCAGAGCATAACCTGTGAGGAAAGCTTCTGCTGCCTGACCACCTGCGTAGTAGCCGATCGTCAGTGCTGTCAGCAAGGACAACCCGATCCAAAACACACTCCATCCCAGAGCCCGTTGAAAATTCATGCATCTCTCAACAGCGTCGAAACTACTTTCGTATCCGGAAACGAAAAGAAGTTGTGCAGCATTTCAATACCCGGAATGCGAAACCCCCATCACTGCCTCTGACCGCGGATCACCATCACCGCTTTGCCGAGACTCGCAGCCGTCGCTGTGGAGCAGTCGCCAGAGGCAGCTAATTCGCTCTTCCATTTCTCCCCACAAAAATCCGTTTTTCTTGCATTTTAGAATTTATTGTTCTATATTAGTAGGAAGGAGATCGCGAAGGAGCGCGAATTCTGGTTGCACTCGTGCGCCAGAAGCGATAATATTTGCCGAATACAGTCAAATTTCGCAGCTTTTGCCTCCTCCGGTCAATGCCAAAGGATAGTCTTTGGCAAGAGCCCGCTCTGACCAGTCGGACACGATTCCGGCATGGAAGGGCGGACAACACAATTTTTTTTTCTTGCCGTCCGGGGACAGTAGGGTATGCTGTTCGCGGAACGCGCCAGGGATCTGTGGGGCAGTCGAAACTGATTCGAATAGCTGCGGATTACGTGGCACGACGGATCCCCAAAACTGGGCTGGATGGCATTTAGATGGTTTTTTTAATTTACTGCTTGCGATGCAATTACTTACTAACTTAAGGAGACGTAGCATGACTTCACGTCGTTCGTGGCTTATTGGCCTTGCTCTTGGCGCCGCACTAAGCTTTGGCGCGCCGTCAGCACATGCCGTTGGCGTTCCGCGTTATATCTCGTATCAGGGTGTCATCCTTCAGGGTGGGCAGCCGGTCAATGGTACACACCAGATCACTGTCACCTATTATGATGCTTCCGGTAATCCACTGGGATCAGAGACATTTAACGGCGTTGTAGTCACCGCCGGTGTCTTCGATATTCGCCTCGGCAGCCAGCTCGCTGGTAACGCAGGCTTCCCATTGACCTGGCAGTTCAACTCGCAGTATAGCATTGGCGTCGCCATTGATGGTGGCACAGAGATGAAGTCACTTCTCTCTTCTTCGCCGTATGCGTTGAACACCGACATGGTCAACGGCATCCAGGCATCGCCATTCCCGGATAGCGGCAAGTTGTTCCCGCTTCCGATCCAGGGCGGTAAGATCGCTCCTTCCATTTTGCCAGCGTTCGTTCAGACGATCAATCACTTGACCGCTGATGCAACCGGTGACTTCGAGTTCAAGGGACTCAATGGAATCACCGTGAAGGCCGACAGCCTTTCGGCAAACACTATCGACATTATTGGACCAACAGCTGGTAACGTTCAGTCCGTTACGGCAGCTTCCGGTATCCTGAACATCGGCACACCGCAGAACCCGATCCTCACGCTTGATGCGCGCTCAGTCAACTGGACAAATGTGCCAGCTGGTGCAATTCAGGGCTTCCAGATCACCGGTATCGCTGGCCAGGGCTTGGTACAGGGCGCAGCGGGCCGCGTTGATGTGAACGTTGATGGTACGACCATCGCGCTCATTAATGGGCAGGTCGCGATCGCTCCGCTTGGCGTTGGCACAGCTCAGCTTGCAAACGGTGCAGTCACGACGGTCAAGATCGCAGACGGTGCAGTCACCGGTGCGAAGATCGACAAGACCACGGTTCAGGCTCGCGTAACAGGCTTGCCGCCAGCCGGATCCTTCATCATTGCTGTCAATCAGGACGGCACGGTCAACTCCGGTACGGTCAATGTTGGACCGTCGCTCCTTCGCACGGTTGTCGGAACGGACCTTCGCCTGGATCTGAACCTTGCTAATGCCAATAATTGGACTGGCAATCAGAACTTCCAGGGTGGCGCAACCATCACGAACCTTACGGTAAATGGTGCGGTCGCAAACTTCCAGAGTGGTATCTCGGATAACGGTCCGTTCACACAGACCGGAACATCGATCTTCAACGGCGCAACGACCTTCAACGGTACGGTTGCTCTCGGCGCGAATGCTGTCACGGGCGGTTCCTTCACGGGCTACACCCTGAATAATGGCACGATCTCGCTCGGCTCGACCATCACGAACCAGGGCACTATCTCTGGTGGCCAGTACACTGGCTACACTCTGAACAGCGGTACGTTGGCACTTGGTCAGACCCTGACCAACAACGGTACGATCGCCGGTGGTGCGATCACGGGTGCGACGATCAACAGCTCGTCCATCGGCGCGACGACGCCGAGCACTGGTGCTTTCACGACGTTGTCATCCAGCAGCACGTCGAACATTGGAACAGGCGCAGGTCTTTCCAATACCTTCGGTAATGGCTCTGGCTCGACGAACTCCTTTGGTTCGGGCGCAAGCACGACGAATAACTTCGGTGCGGGCACCAGCGACATCAATAACTTCGGTACCGGCGCCAGCGCGATCAATAACTACGGTGCGGCCAATAGCGCGAACACCTTCCTGGGCACAAACCAGGTGCAGGGTGTCACGACATTCGGTACGTCCGGTGCAGCCGACGCTCAGCGCGTGATCATCAATGGTCAGCCAGGCGGCGCACAGGAGTTGCTCGTCAACGGTGATGCAACGGTCACGGGAACAATGACAGCAACGAACGTTGTCGGTTCCACGCAGGTCAGCAGCCCAAGCGGTTTCTTCGATAACTTGTCCACGTTCACGTCGGGCAATAACTCGATCAACTTCGCTCGTGGCGTGAACCTTAATGGTGGTGTGAACCAGAACAACTTGACGGTCGGCGGCAACGCAACGATCGCGGGTCTTCTGACCTCCAATGGTGGTCACACAAACAATGGCGCATTCAACCAGAATGGCGCTTCCAACTTTATCGGTAACATCGGCATCAATGGCTCGATCACTCAGTCGGCTGGCTCATCGAGCTTCGCAGGCTTGGTAACGGCCAACGGCGGAATCACCGATATCGGCACCTTGACACAGAACGGCAACATCGTTCAGACCTCTGGCACAGCGTCACTCGGCGCGGTCACAGCTCCGAGCGCAACCGTCTCCGGTCTCGTCAATGGTGGTACGTTCCAGAATACTGGCGGTACCTTCCTTGTCAATGGCGCAGGTGCAGTAACTGGCACAGCATTCAATGGCGGTACGTTCGGTGGCTCGACAGGTAACTTCACCACATCGGTGACTTCACCCTCGTTCATCGGCGGCAACTTTAACGGTTCGAATGTGACTGCGGCCACCTTCACGGGCGGTTCCTTCGCTGGCTCGACCGGCACCTTTAACGGTCTGCTTTCGGCCAATGCAGGTATTGTCACCAACAACAGCAACATCAATGCTGGCACGGGCACAATCAGCGGTGGCCCGATCAATGGCACCACTGGTACATTCGCCGGCCTTGTTAATGGTAACAGCTTCACAAATACCAACGGTACATTCTCGGTCTCGACCGCTGGTGCTATCGTAGGTTCAAACCTCAGCACTGGTGCTGGTAGCATTAGTGGCGGCGCGATCTCTGGTACAACAGGTACATTCAGCGGTGCAATCACAGGCGCAAGCTTGAGCACGGGCGCTGGCGCCATCAATGGCGGTAACATCACCGGTTCCACGATCACAGCAAACGGTGCGAATAGCCTCGTTCAGCTTGTTGGTGGACAGTCCGGTATCCAGACGCATGCTAACACAGCAACACGTACCTACACCTGGCCAGACAAGAGCGGCACAGTTGCATTGCTTTCGGATGTCGCTTCGCTCGACAACCCGACTGCGGCAAACCAGACGCTCCGTTCTGTCGTCGCCATCACGCCTTCCGGCTTCAAGTGGACGCCAACGAACAACCTGCTCAACGACGGCTCGACGATCACGATCAACGGACCGACAAACAGCATCACTGGTACGACAAGCTTCTCTGGCTCGCTCGTAACGGTCAACAGCACTTCGGTCAACTTCGGATCAGGCACGATCTCCAGCCAAGACCCGATCTTCGAAGGTACGCTCAGCGTCCTCGATGCACCGCAGACCTGGTTGAATGTTCAGGGGCATGTGTCGAATTGGACATCCGCTCCATTCGGCCCGTTGTCACCGAACCCGCCAGCACTTCCTTCGACCGCGCCGTTCTCTTCGAGCAACGCGTTTGAAGCAGTCGTCTCTGGTGACGCGGAAGTCACTGGTACGATCTTCACTGCGGCGATGTATGCTGGCTTAATGGCCGCACAGAACATTCGCTTCGATAACGCAATGCCGTTCACACAGACTGGTGCCAACACCATGACGTTCAGCGGTGCGACAACCGGTACGAACAACACGCCTCCAGCGAATGCCGGAACGCCAGTTGTCACGATCAACAACATTCCAACGAATGCTTACGGCTTGCAGGTTACTGGCCCGACGGTCGCAACGACCGGCGGCGGTATCCAGGTCAGCGGCAATGGTTTCGGCACGGGTATCGTGGTCGATCCATTCGCAACCGGTATGGCCATCTCTGCTACCACGACAGGTCTCGCGGTTGGCGGTTCTGGTACGATCGGTATCCCAGCAGTTGCAATGGTCAACCCGACAACCGGTGCTAGCATCACTGCTACCACCACTGGTGAGACCATTAACATGAGCGGCGCAGGTGTTGGAACCGGCCTCACGATCGGTGCTTCAACGGCTCCGCTTACAGGTGAGACAATCAACTCCACGGCAAATGGTTTGAATATCACAAGCGGCGCAACCTCGATCAGCGCAACTGGTACGATCAACAGCAACGGCACAACAGTTGGCGCAACGGGTTCCAGCTTCACAGCGAACCTCGGTGCTTCCCCAACATTGGCGGTTGCCAACACTAACGGTGCTGGCAATGCGGCTCCGGCCCTTGCGGTAACTGGCGCCTTTGCCTCGTCGGGTAACTCCACGGTGGGCAACAATGCTGGTACCACAAACACATTCGGCGACGGTGGAGCTACGCTCAACCAGATCGGAACGAGCGCTGGTACAAACAATATCGGCAGAAACGCTGGCACGAATACGTTCGGTCTTAGCACTGCTGCTGGAACGGTAACCAACAACATTGGAAGCGCCCCACTTGCAGCACTTGCAGGTTCAACCGTGAACAACACCATTGGTACTGCGATCGCCGGAACGACGGTAAGCAACACCATCGGTAGCTCGACTGGATCAGTGACTAACAGCATTTCCGGCCAGACGAACACGATCACTGGTGTGGTTTCGAACACCATCACCGGTGCACTCAACACTGTGATAGGTGCAACAAACATCAACACCGGTGCGGGACAAGGTAACACGGCAATCGGTAACTCGACGAACACTCTCATTGAGAACGGTTCAACCGAGTCAATGACAGCCGCTACGACGAATACCTTCACTGCTGGTACATCGAATACCATCAGCGCCCCAGCCAACAATCTGACTGCGACGACGGGTACGAACACCCTTACCGCTGGAACGTCCAACGTGCTCTCGGCGCCTGCCAACAGCATCACGGCAACAACCGGTGCAAACACCATCACGGGTGTCCTCAACACTGTTGTCGGACCGACCAACATCAATACCGTGGCCGCGCAAGGCAACACGAGCATTGGCAATGCTTCGAACACAGTGATCTTGACCGGCTCAACCATTACAAATAATGGCAACACGCAGATCAATGGTACGCTCAGCTCGACAGGCAACTCGACGATCGGCACGAACGCTGGTTTGACGAACAGCTTCGGTAGCGGCGGTACCGCGACGAATACGTTCGGTTCATCGGCAACGCTTAACAGCTTCGGTGTCAGCGCGACGGCCAACAACATCGGAAGTGCCGCATCTGCCAACGCATTGACAGGTTCGAACACGATTCTCGGCAACACGACCCAGAATACGTCGGGTAACTTCACCAGCGCTATCGGCAATCCTGGCACTTCTGCTTGGAATGTGACGGCTGCTGGCGCAGCGAACTTCCCTTCGATCGGCCTTGGTACACCAGGTTCGGGCGCCTTCACGACGCTCACCTCCAATGGTGCATCAACGATCGGCACAGCCGCTGGACTTACAAATAGCTTCGGTAGCGGCGGTACCGCGACGAATACGTTCGGTTCATCGGCAACGCTTAACAGCTTCGGTGTCAGCGCGACGGCTAACAACATCGGAAGTGCCGCATCTGCCAACGCATTGACAGGTTCGAACACGATTCTCGGCAACACGACCCAGAATACGTCGGGTAACTTCACCAGCGCTATCGGCAATCCTGGCACTTC
>CAIUMP010000008.1 GCA_903900335.1 uncultured Ignavibacteriota bacterium
ATCCGGTATGTCCCGATAATATGCTGAGTGGTTTTGTCGGCACACACACGTTCACGATCGAGAGCATTGTGCCTAATCCGGCGCGCGATGAGATCGTAGTTAGGGTGCGGGGTTCGGGGTATGGGGTATCGCTTGTGATGTCTGACGTGCTGGGACACGCCGTACTAACGACGCAGCAAAGCGCAACCAATGCGATCAGCTTGGATGTCTCCAGGTTGGCGGAGGGCTCCTATTATCTTCGCGTCAGTTCAGCGAGCTCCGTTGTCTCGCGAAGAGTGGTGATAGCGCGATAGGTGAGTAAGTGCGTTTTGCCGTCCATGGGCGAAGACACCCAACGTTGCGCTCGTTTTTCTTCCGCGCCGTAAAGTTAGGTGCCTCAACGGATTTCTCTTTGGCATTTAGATCACGACGAGTATGTTCCTTCAATCACTTACTGTAGTGCTTGCTGTTGGCCTCGCAGTTGGTTCTACGCTCCAGATCCATCCGGCGAGCAGCGAGACTCCTGCATCGAATCCTGTATCTGCCGAGCTCCTTGCACAAGGGAAGGCCGTCTTCGACATCGCCTGCGCGCCGTGTCATGGGCTTGGTGGCTCGGGCAACGGACCACTCTCGGAAAACTTCCGCACACGACCCCGCGACCTGACAAAGGGCGTCTATAAGAATCGCTCCACTGCCAGCGGACAGCTTCCGACCGATGACGATTTGGACGATTCGATCACCGCAGGCATTCATAGTAGCACTATGCCGGGTTATGCGCGGATGTCTCCCGAAGATCGCGGCGCCGTGGTGCAATACCTGAAGACGCTTTCACCGAAATTTCTCGATTCGACGGAGTATCCACTTGAAGTGTTGCAACCGACGCAGCCGATCATTCCAAGTCCGCAGAGCATTGCGCGGGGACAGGCCATCTATCTCAAGATGCAGTGCGACGCCTGCCACGGCAAGCGCGGTAAAGGCGATGGCATTTCTGCTGATGTGCAGCACGATGATTTCGGCAGCTTCGTGCATACCACCGATCTCACAAAAGCATCCGATTTCAAATTCGCGCAGTCAGCACAGGATGTCTATCGCATTTTCTCAGCGGGGATGAACGGAGTACCAATGCCGTCCTATGCCTCCACATTGCAGGACTCCGACCGATGGCATTTGGCGAATTATGTATGGAGTTTGCATAGCAGCCAGTGATTTAGTCTCGGCCCTCGTTTTGTTCGTAAATTTGGAAGCTGTATGACAGCAATATAAATGACCTTACTATGCTTCACGTTCGACACATCGCTTCCATACTTCTGCTTTTGTTGGTATTTGGATGCAACTCCACTACAGCTACGAATCCGACCACATACACGGGTACACCGATCTCTATCGGTACAGGCACGGCGAACACCTGGGTGTACACCAATGCATCCGGTAACCTGAGTGCGGTTGGGGTAACCATCTCCGACGCCGCACTTGCGAGCATCGGCACAAAGGACTCCATGTTTGAACTTCCCATGCCAGCCGGGGTCTCTTGTATCATCAAGAGCATTGCGTTAGATTACGCCACACACGATGCTGCTCCCTATAACAAGCCGCACATCGACCCCCATTTCTTCCTCCTGGACATGAGTGCACGCATGAGCATGATGGGCGGAGGAAAAGACGGGAAGATGCCAACGAATATGATGATGCCCTCTGGCTATACGACCGACAGCGTGTTGGAGCCGATGATGGGCGTGCATTGGATGGATACTACGTCATCTGAATTTCATGGCACCCCCTTCCAATGCGCATTCGATTATGGCACTTCAATGGGCAGCATGGTCTTTTACGAAGTAATGTGCGACAAGTCCTCGCTCGAAGGACACAAGAGCATCACCAACACTATTCGCCAGCCCTCCATGATGGGCGGGGGGATGATGATGACCTCAATTCCAGCATCCTACAAAGTAAGCTACGATGCTACCGCAAAGACGACAACGATCGAGCTGGATGGATTTTAAGTGAGTACAATTTCGCTTGGGACAGGCCAACTCGTCCTCCGAGAGCTGAGCTATATCCCAAGACTTACGACCGCCACAGCGCCAATTCCAGAAATTGGCGCGACTGTGTTCAACTCACCAACGTAATTCACGCCGATCCCAATAGTGGCCACTCCTGTAACGATCTCGATCTGGTATAGGGCCTGGGCGTCAAAGATCAGCCCTCGGTAATCGATGGTTGGTGGCAGTGTCCCCAGGACGGCGGGTGATTGATATGTGGAAGTCCCCACACCTACAGCTCCGGAGATCATAAGATGCCAGACGGCAAAGTCCGCTCCGGCAAGGATGCCGCTTTCATGCACATAGGAGTTGTTGTTTCCCCAACTTGCATGCCGGATCTCAGCGAAAAAGTTAGAGAACGAGCCGCGAATGGCCAGGAATGTCCCACCGCCCACGCCATCTAAATTGGATTTCTGAACGCCGCCGAGCAGCGCCACGCTGAGGATCGAACCTGGCACCTGGGCCTGCGCTGAGGTGCCGGACAGAATGAAGCATAGGAAGAGGGACGTCGCTAAGAAGGCTTTTTTCATTTGGAGTATCCGTGTGAGATCGTTAAGATCTCCTTCTCCAAGAAGCGAGCCTACCGGCGACCAGAAAGCAGACTCAACTGAAAATACACTCTTCTTTCGTTGGCACTCACTGGTTAGGCGAACGTCCCGATCCCCCACTCTTCCGGCGGGACCTCGCCACGAAAGTGCTGGACGTACATCACATAGTTCGTCGCGCCAACACGGACGATCTCCAACTCGCGCTCCGACAACTCCTTCACCACCTTTGCTGGAATTCCCGCCACCAACGAGCGCGGTGGGACAACCATCCCTGGCCGGACAACTGCCCCTGCGGCAACGAGAGACTGCTCCCCGATCACGGCGCGGTCCAGCACAACGGCGTTCATCCCCACCAGCACGCCATCTTTGATCGTGCATCCATGGAGCACCGCCCCGTGCCCAACCGTCACATTTTCACCGACCCAGGTCGGGTTTGTAAAATTGGTGACGTGGATCGTCGCATTGTCCTGAATATTCGAGTTCTTGCCGATCCGCACACGCTCGACATCACCGCGAATGACCGTGTTGAACCAGATGCTCACGTTCTCTCCAAGCTCCACATCCCCTATGACCCGCGAGCCTGCAGCGAGGAACACCGACGGATGGACAACTGGCGACTTGCCATTGAAGGAATAGAGCTTTCCGGTCTCGGTGGCCGGCTCGATTAGGTACGTATTTGAGTCTGACATCATTTCTTAATTCACTTTGTGGACAACACGCGCGAATACACCGGGCGGTTTCCTTGTTGTCTCCTCCCAATAACCAGAACACTTTGGGAAAGATTATCACCATAGCGAATCAGAAGGGCGGCGTTGGCAAAACGACGACGGCCGTGAATCTCGCGGCCTCGCTCGCCGTCGGGGAGTACCGCACGCTGCTGATCGACATCGACGCGCAGGCAAACGCCACGAGTGGACTCGGTGTCGAGTCCAAAGATCTTACGAAGACGATCTACGAAGTACTCATTAATGCCGTCCCCGCGAAAGAGGCAATTCTGGCCTCCAACGTACCCCATCTGGACCTGCTTCCTTCGCACATCAATCTCGTTGGTGCTGAAGTTGAACTGATCGATCTGCCCGAGCGTGAATACATCATGTCGAAGGCACTCGCTTCTATCCGCGAGGATTACGACGTCATCATCATAGATTGCCCGCCATCGCTGAGCTTGCTCACGCTCAACGCACTCACCGCATCTGACAGTGTGCTCATCCCCGTGCAGTGCGAATACTACGCACTTGAAGGATTAGGACAATTGCTGAACACGATCAACATCGTCAAGCGGCATTTGAATACGACGCTGGATATTGAAGGTGTGTTGCTAACGATGTACGATGGCAGGTTACGGCTTTCGAATCAAGTCGTTGCAGAAGTGAAGAAATATTTTGGAGAGAAGGTATTCGAGACCCTGGTCACGCGCAATGTGCGCCTGAGCGAAGCGCCGAGCTTCGGCTTGCCTGTCGTGCTGTACGATGCTGCTTCGAGCGGAACGAAGAATTACCTCGATCTCGCGGCGGAGATCATTCGCCGCAACCCAGCACTGATGACGAAGGATGGACTGGCGCGTGTGGCTGAAAGCTCAACAGTAAAGATCGCAAACGAAACGAGCCCCTCGTAGTCGAAGGGCTCGTAAGTATCGCCTCAGCTTTTGGGTTCGGGCTTACTTATGATTCAGTATCCTCTCCTTGCGGCGCTCGAGTCTTTCCTGTTTGCGCTCGATGTTCTGAACCATCATCTTCTTGAACTGCTCGCGTTGCGCAGGTGTGAGGACCGCTCCCATCTTTTCCATCATCGCCTGGCGATCGGATTGTAGCTGCTTCGCGGCCTCTTTCTTCGCGCCATTTCCTGGCACGGCGTTCTTGAGCGCTTGTCTGTCAGCCATTAACTGCTGCTGGTTTTGCTGGAAGATCGCCTTCAGCTGGGCGGCCTGATCGTCCGTCAGTCCCAATCGCTTTTGGATGTGGGCCAGTCGCTTTTCGATCTTTTGTTCTGGTGTGAGGGTCGGTGTTTGCGCACTGGCAACGCTTGCAAACGCTAGCGAGACACCGAAGAGGATTGCGAGAATAAGGTTTTTGTGTTTCATTGTTGTATCTCCATTATTTGGGAGTCTGCCTTATAGAGTGCGGCATTCATCGTTCGGTTTAATGCACCGCTCTGAAATATCCCCGCAGTTGCCTTGCGCGCAATATTCAACAATATTATTTTGGCGCGAAGTTTGTTTAGTAGTCAGATCATGAGCACATCTATCACCTCTTTCGACGAACTTCTTCGCACGACCACACTCCCGATCTTCGTGGATTTCTGGGCCGAGTGGTGTGGGCCGTGCCGCACGCTTGCTCCGGCCGTGAAGCAATTGGCCGTCGAGTTCAAAGGGAAGCTCCTCGTTATTAAGATCAATGTGGACGAGCGGCCCCAGATCGCTGCGCAGTATGGAATCCAATCGATCCCGACACTCATGATATTCAAAAACGGCAAGCCGGTGTGGCGTACTGCGGGAGCGGTGCCGTACGAACAACTCAAATCGCAAGTGATGTCGCAGCTTTAATGGTAGAGGAGGTACGGCTTCCGCTCTTCGCGGAATTTCTCTGCGTCTCGCTTCCACTGTGTGAAGAGCGGTTCTAGATCTTTGCAGCGTTTGAGTGTGTCCAGAAGTCCGTGCATACCGGTAACCTTCTCAAACATGGTATTGACCGAGAAGGGCAGCGCATCGAAGCTGGCGCGGAATGCCGTATCATGCAGCATGGATTCCAGCATTGTGAATTGCCCCTGGTATAGTGGTGTGAGCTTCGCGAGCTCACGCGGAAGATCAAAACCAACACCATGATAGGTCTTTACACCAGCACTTGTTTCGGCTTTGAAGTCTTCGGAGGAAAGCCTGAGCGCGGTCGGCAGAGATGCTGAGACCATTCCGAGAAGCTCCTCCTTTGCCAGCAACGTAGAACCCACCCGAAGAAATTGCTTGTCACTTCCGACTCCCACCGATAGCAAGCCTAACTCACCTGTCGCGCCAAGCATTGCAAGCCCAACGGCGTTCTCGAATCGTGGGACATTGGGACTGGGTGGCGTCCACGTTAGGCCAGTCTCGGTCCAATACATCGACCGTTTCCAACCCTTCATCGGGATGACCGTCAGCTTAAGTTTTGCAGCCTTGTTGAACCACCCCTTTGCTTTGGCCATCAGGGCAAGCTCCCCTAACGTCATGCCGTGGATGTAGGGAACAGGTACTTGACCTACGAAACTCTTGAGGCTATTATCCAAAATGTTGCCTTCAATCCTGTCACCCGACAGCGGATCAGGACGATCCAACACATAAAATGGAATAGACTGCTCCGCTGCGGCTTCCATTGCCAGGATCATCGTCGAGAGAAATGTGTACGGGCGAACGCCAACATCTTGAATATCGAAGACGAGAGCATTCACTTCCTTCAGTATCGCCTTCGTTGGCTTGCGCGTGGAGCCATAGAGCGAATAGACCGGCACACCTTCGTAGCGCTCCGATGCGTCACTCGTAACACCTGCTTTGCGATCACCAAAGATGCCGTGCTCTGGACCATACAATGCAACCAGTTTCAACGCCTTCGAACCAGCGAACGCCTGCGCTCCCGGTTGGCCGCTTCGAGTGACTCCGGTCTGATTTGTGATAAGTCCGACATGCTTTCCCTTGAGAGGAGCCCATTGCTCGGCGATGAGGTTATCTAGACCGGTGGTAACTTGACCGGTGGCGTTGTCAATACCCAGCGTTAAGCAGATAAATAGAAGCGCCGCAGAAAGTCCGTATTTTAAAGGCATGAAGAGAATCGCAGTAGTAGCAATATTGGTCCTGTTCGTTTCCAGCAATGCCCTTCACGCTCAAAAGAAACTCTGGGCAGATAGGCTGGTTGCTACGAACGAATACATGCAGAAGCACATGTGGAACGCTGCCTCGAGCAACTTCGTCCGCAGAGCCGACCAACCAAATGCTCCTGGCAGTGACGCATGGGGTATCACTATTGTGCTCGACGCCTATGCCTACATGGTCGAAGGTGGCCTTCTGAAGCCAGCCGACTTGAAACGGTATTTTCTTAGCTCGTCCGCCCTTTACGAGAAGACCAACGGCTCACACGGCAACCGCATTCTCGCGCGACAAGGAAGCCAGTTCTATGTTGGCGGAGACGACGACCTGCAATGGTGTGCAGCGCTGGTACATTGCTTCGCGGCCACGAAGGACAGCGAATACCTCAATGCGGCGAAGTTTGCGTTCAACGGGCTGGTAGAGCTCGGCTTTTGGAAAGACGGAACACAGGATGCTTCCGGAGCGAAAGGATGGTCATGGAATTCGAATGACAGAAGACCCAACGGAGTGAGCACTGCCTATGGTGCACTCTCCGCTGCGCGGCTCTTCAAGGTAACCGGGGACAAGATCTATCAACAGTGGGCGCTCGCTTCGCTAAACGCGCTTGAAACACCGCAAGTCGGCTTCTTCCCGCGCGACATGATGGTGGCGGCAGATGCAGCGTTGACCATTTTCGAAGTAACGAAGGAGATGAAGTGGCGAGTAGCTGCAGAGAACTTCTATGCTGCCGCAACGATGAACGCCTTCTCAAAGGCCAATGCCATCCCCAATTACAATCCGACGGACGTTGGCGATATTGCAGATGGGATGCTTCACTTTGCTGCTGTTCTCCCTAAAACCAAATATGCAAAGACAAGGGCCCTGATTCCGATCAACACATTCCTTCACGATCGCACGAACGAGGACATTGCTGAGCATGGCTTCTACTCAAAATACGATACAAAGGGTCACGCGATCACAACGGCAGGCCAATCCTATCTCGGCGTTCCGCTGAATGTGCCCTATCTCCCAGAAGTCGCGGAGATGCTGAAGCTGTTTGCGATAGCATATAAGCTTGGATAGATGATTACAATCATTTAAGATCGCGCAGTACTTTCGCCAGATCCTGACCACGCTTCAGCCCAAGTTTCTTTCGCAGATTCAGCCGATGAAATTCTACTGCGCGTTCGGTCACGCAGAAGAGGCGCGCGATGTCGAAGGATTTCAATTCCATTCGCAGCATCGCGGCGATGCGCTGCTCCATTTGTGTGAGGTCGGGATACTTCGCGGTGAGCGTGCGGAGGAAATCCGGATGTACTTCGCGGAATTCCTTTTCGAACTCCTGCCAATTCAGCTCCTCCTCGGTGAAGGAGCTTAACCGTGCGCGGATGTCCTTCACATACGGATCATCCGAGGGCGAGCGGCGCACGAGCGAGCGGAGATCATCGCGGAACTGCCGCACTGCCTCAGCCTGACGCAGCAAGTGCCGGATCTTCTCCGTCAGCTCACGCTCTTTGTAATCGAGTTTGATACGCAGCAAGTCGGACTGTTTCGTCTTCTCTTCCGACTTGACTTTCTCTTTTTCATATTCGCTTTTCAAGGCATGGTACTCCAATCTATTCTTCAAGAGCGCAGTGTCGCTCTCGACTACAAGTGCATTATATCGTTCGAGGTACTCGTGCGCCTCTTTGTACTGACCGAGTGCTTTGTAGCAATCGTGAACGCAGCGCAGGGCTTCTTTGCGCACGTAGGAGTCCTGCGCGGTCTCGGCATCCGAGAGCGCGGCGAGTGCTTCTATTAGCGCGGCTTCGGGCTTCTTGGTCTTGAGATAGAGCTCGGCTAAATGCGTATGCACGTTCGAGCGCACGCGCTCTGCATTCACATAATCCGCCAGCGCAAGCGCCGCGCGAAATTCCGTTTCAGCCTTGTCGTATCGCCGCTTCGCCTCGTGGACTTTGCCCATCAGCGTGTGGGTGACGCACCAGAGCGAGTGGTTCTCGGGGGGGAGCACCCCTCTCACTTGTTCAATGAGATCGATGACCTGGGTTAGGTCATGTTGCTCGAGAGCAATACTTCCGAGTCGTAATTTAACCTTAAGCAGTTCTGACTCAAGTCCAATACTTTCGGAAATATTCCGTGCACTCAAGGCATGCTCGCGAGCCTTATCCAGTTCACCTGACATGAGGAGAAGCACCGATATATCAGATTCGATTATCGCTCGAAGCTTGAGGTAGCCATTTAATTCTGCAAGTCTTATTGCACGATTCAAATAGTCGATCCCTGTCTCCATTGATCCGAAGCTCAATGAAATGGTTCTTAGAAGTGATTTAGAAGATGCTTCACAATGTGCGTGCCCACATGCGAATGATATCCTTTCTGAGTTGGTAGCGAGTCTAAGACTATCTGACAATCTCCCGCTCAGAAAAGCAATTTTTGCCTGCCCTAAAATACTGTCCGAAAGTATCTTCCTATCATTAACTCTATTGCCAATCCGGAATGCCTCTTCGTAGAGCTTTGCAGCCGTCGCATTTTCTCTGGTTTCGAAATAGGTCCCCAGAAGCACCGATACTCTAGCCCTGTCAGATGAACCCTTGCTAGTGGTTGAGTAAAGCCTCTGTAACTCAGGGTAAAGCCGGTCGATCGGCATCACTGTGTAATGTTTTTGCTCAATTTCGTCGATGGAAGTGACCATTGTTCGAATACTCAATTTGAAATTCTAAAATCGTAGGCCCGCGTGGAGTCTTTCGTATATTTGTTAGTTCACAAGTGATTTGATCAACAGCAGTAACGAACACCATTCAAACATCATGATACTCCCCACTAAATTGTGCCGATCATTTTCGATATACCTAACACTGACACTAATCCTTCTGAATGGGTGTGCCAAAAGTCCCGGTTCCGGGGGAACACAAGACTCTAGTCATCCTGCTGTTGTAGCAGCTAAGGCTCCATTTTGTAAGGTATTGTATTGGGGTGCACCTTCAGTACAAGCGGTCTGGATCTACTACGAGGATGCTCCTGGACACGCTGCAGGTGGGTCACCTCAAAAGAAGTATCTTGACCCGAATCTGAATTCTCAGAGCTGGTCTGTTCCTGATACCGGCGCTCCTGCCAGCAATGTGAGAACGATTTCGTTATTCTCCGATTCGGCTGGAACACATTTGACTGCTAAGTACACCTTACCTGATCCCAATCCAGCTGACCTAACCACCCATCTCGTTGAAATGCAGGACGGTCAGTCCAAACCAGCTGGGTATTATATGGATTATAACGGGCACGCAAATGCTATCGTTATCACGGACCATACAATCGGCGGTGTTGATGCTGGTAATTTCCTTAAGCTCCATTTAGATTCCGTACTTCGAACTCTCTACCATTGATCGGACTACTCGTCGAAGGGTCGCTACTTAAATCTTGCTGAGCCCTCAAAAAAATACACACACCCAGCGGCTCCCGGTCGATCGTGATGCGATCGGCTGGGATGCCTGCTTGGATGCCGAGTTCGCGGAGTTCGTCCTCGGTGCGGTGGATGAGAATCCAGTCTAAGCACCACTCCATGTAGTTGCGCGTGGGGTTGCTCGGATGGAAATTGCCGACGATCATCTGTCCCCCTTCAGCTGTCAACGACCACATCTTTGCGATGAGCGCTGTTGCCAATCGGTCGTTCAGGTAATCGAATAGCCCCGCCGACCAGACAAGATCGTACTGCTCATCCGAGCGGAATCGGAAGACATTCGCGCACTCCCACCGGAAGTTCACGAGCTGTGCGTATGGGCGAGTGACCTTCTGTGCATACTCGATGGCCTTCGGTTCAATATCGACGCAATGGAAGGTGCTTCCATGTGCGATGTCTCCTGCTGTGTCGATCGCTTCAGCAAGATCGCGACACGGTCCGGAGGCAAGATCGAGCACGCGGATCGGCCCGCCCTTGTGGCGGACCGATTCCTCTAACGCCCGGATAAAGAACTCCTTCCGATTGCAGACGCCCGCACCCGCTTCCTGCCGATGACAGAAGTCATCCCAGAATCCGTTCTCGACATCGGTATCGATGATGCGCTTGTACATGTAGTCGATCACACGGAAGTCGCCCGCGTATCCGAATGGCTTCTGCCTCATTTGGCTATTCATGTATCCCTTCTCGATCTCGTTTTCGATGCGCTCGAACAACTGCTGCCGAAACGACTCCCGCTGCTGCGGGAAGCTGTCACTCATTGCGACAATACCATTCAACCGCGCATGAATCTCCTTCTCGAATGCCGATAACGGCATCTCCTGAATCCGTGGCAAGAACGCCGCGAAGTTTTCGATCTCTTGTTGGATTTCGTTGTGCATGATCTCTCTTAGTTCTTAACTTTGATTAGGTAATAGACGTAGGCGTTTTTGGGGCGGGTTTCCTTCCCGGCACCCGTGTTTGGCTGGGTAGTCTCATTATCGTAGGAGTCTGGGACAGTTATACCACCACCGGAGTTGCCAGTGATGGCCCCTACGTGTTTTACCATTTGGTACTCATGGGTGTGCGATTTTATTGCATCATCTTGCAGACTACCCACGTTATTGCCAGGTCTTCCACCATGCGTTGCCTTCCGGATGGTGGTGTCATTTGCATCGGGATCTGAGTAACTATCACCTCTGGCCCCGTTAACTCCACGTAGGAACATTCCCCTCAAGTCGGGAAGATTAAACTTCCCGGCCCCTGAACTTCCCCAAGCTGTGCCAATCGCCTTCGAAAGCTCAGGGTACTCCTTCGTCGGATACTCCTTGCCATCGCAGACTAGGTAGCCTTTTGGCACACTGTTTATTTCTCCGGCAAAGGCAATAATTGTCCCTATTGGTTGGGCCCGTGCGGAGTTGACGACTAGGACGAGCATAGCGATAAAGAACATTAGCCTCTTCATGGTCTAATTCTCCTGATTGATTCGTTGTGTGTATATTGAAAGATCGAAAGGCGATTTCTAACTTGCCACATTGAAACTGAACCCGAGTTTCACCCTTAGATTGCTTGCATCGATTTCCTTGGGTAGTATATCGAGCGTGGTAGGAGTGATCGTCCCCCCTTGTAATGCTGGCGTGTAATCGAGGCCGCTAAAGACCTGGAATTTGTAGCTCAGATCAGCAAAGAAGTAGAAGCCGTCAGTGATCTTATAGGCATAGCCGAGCCCAATATCTGGCGCAAAGGATACTGGTGAGTTTACCTTTAATCTGGTTGTGTCACCAGCAGCCGACACAGATATTGCTCGAATATTTGTAAGCGTTGGGATCGACGCACCGAAGACTAGTGAAAGAGAGCTCTCGTTATCGGGTCCCCATCCCTTCAATGGTGTAATTGCTTCGAGGAATATTCCACTAATCGGGAAGGAGGTTGTGAATCCCGAGTTATCTCTGTAGTCGAAATTCGATGCAAAGGAATATCCCAGACTCAATGATAAGTGGTGAGCGGGTACGGAGTTTATCTCCACCCCAAGGTCTATGATTGCTGAGGGAATTGCCGGAGCCGTTGGAACTGGCGGAGTCCTTGGTGCCGGAGGTGGCGGAACAGCAGCATTGCCATAGGTTGCGTTGACCGACGTTGGAGGAACTCCGGCTGGTACGAGGGTACCTCCGGGGAAATTTACAACAGCAACGTAACTGCACGTTGAGAGATATGTTCCAGTCCTATCCGTTCGGACAGTATCGAATTCAGCTGTGTATGAGGTTGATGCGCCAAGCTGACGATAATAAACAAAGAGGAATTTCAGTTTGTCTTTCGTCGGATCATGATCGACACCACCAAAATTGAGCGGCGCGAACTTGATGGAGTAGGCAAACACTTTTTGCGAACGGACTCCAAACTCCTGTGGAATTATCGCGTTATTTCCATTGGCGGTGTATGAGGGCCAAGCCATCCAAGCGTCAAATCCTGCGACAGACTTAAATGCCGAAGAGAATACATCGGTGAGCTGCGCGCTACATGTTGATTCTTTTGCAAACAGGGATCCGATGAATATTGCCACTGAGAATACTCGCAGCCGCGCAGCGGACCAAACCTTCGATTCTACGTAATGAGACATGGGTTTACCTTTCGATTTTTGATATTAGTTACCTTACTTTTGATTTCTTCTTCTTCCCCATCCGATACCGATGATTCTCGATTGTGCGGATGGAGCAGTGGAAGAGATCAGCGATTTCGCGGCTTGTCAGGCCGCGCTCGGCGAGTGCGCGAATGCGGAGTTCGGTCTCCGTCAGCTCAGGATGCTCGCGCATCAGTCGGCAGAGGAGGTCGGCGTCTCGGTCGTCTATGAGATGTTTCCGTATTTGCATCGCTCGTCGAAAAAGAACGATGCAAAATTACAGGGAGGGGCTAAAAAGCCATTACGAGGTTCGGTACTAGGGTTTTAAATGCAAAGAGGGCGGGTTACAAACCCGCCCTCTTTGCTTAGGGGTATAGTCCGGTCACACCAGTTTCTTTCGGAGCCTCGCCACCGGGATATTCATTTGCTCGCGATATTTCGCGACGGTTCGCCGTGCGACATCGAAGCCTTCGGTGTTTAGCAACTGAACGATCTTTTCATCGGAGAGCGGCTCGTCGCCGAGCTCTGCGTCAATGATATCTTTGATGCGTGACTTCACCACTTTGTTTGCAACAGCTTCTCCTTCACCGTGATCGGTCGGGATGGACTCGCTGAAGAAGTACTTCAGCTCGAATACGCCGAAATCGGTTTGGCAATACTTACCATTGACGACGCGGCAGATCGTCGAGATGTCCATCCCAATATCCTCGGCGATGGTCTTATAGATAAGGGGCTTCAAGTACTTCTCCCCACCATCGAAGAACGGACGCTGATGCGTGACGATAGAGTGCATCACGCGCATCATTGTCTCCCGGCGTTGGTAGATAGCCATGATGAAGAACTTCGCGGATTCGAACTTCTTCTTGATGAAGTCTTTTGCTTCGGCGTTGAGTGGTCGTCCGTGTTCGGGAGCTTGCTTGCGAATGAGATCCTTGTAGGCCGCATTCACCCGCAACGGAGGAATGCCTCGCTCGTTCAGCGTAATGACGAAATCCTTGCCATCGGAAGTTTTCTCAATATAGAAATCAGCAGTGATATATTTCGTGCTCTCGCTCAGCGCTCCGCTCGGCGCACCTGGCTTGGGATTCAGATGCTGAATAAGCTCAATGGCGCTTTTGAGTTCACCAGGTCCAAGATTCAAATGCCGGGTGAGCGCTGTATATCGCTTGTTGACAAAGTCATCAAAGCGATCGTGGATGATCCGCTTTGCAATCTCCCGGACGGGACTGTGATTTGGCATCACATCCAACTGGACTGAAAGGCACTCGCGCAAGTCACGAGCGGCGACGCCTACTGGATCGAGCTTTTGAATTCTACGTAAGATCGCTTCGGCCTCCTGAATGGTGTATTCATCTCCGTAGAATACACTCGCATCGCGGGCGATCTGGTCAAGGGGCACACGAAGATAACCGTCTTCATCGATAGAGCCAATGATCTCCTCGGCGAGAGCCCGAAAACGATCGGGCAAATTCAGCATCACGATCTGACTGTAAAGCGATTCCGTAAAGGACTCGCTCGCGGCCTGAGGCATCTCCTCGCGATCTTCGTCGATGTTGTTCGAACTCGGTGATTTGAAACCCTCGGTGTCATCATTCATGAAGTCCTCGAATGTATAATCATTCGATGCTTCATCACGTGTGGTTTCTTCGCGCGCGAGCCGATCCTCTTGATCTGCCGTTCGCTGCATGTCATCACCCGTGCTCTGTTCAGTGGCGACCTCTGGGTGAGGTACGTCTGCACCGCTGTCTCCGAATTCTACGGATTCGGCAATGGGTTCGTCGTTGGAAAGCTGCTGAGGAATCTCTTCTTCTTCGTTGGACTCCTCCAACATGGGATTCTCTTCTATCTCCGACTTTATTCTTTGCTCCAGGGAAAGAATAGGCAACTGCAATAACTTGAGGTATTGCACCTGCTGCGGCGTGAGACGCTGCTGAAGGGATTGACTCTGTCGAAGCTGAAGCATGGGGTCAACGTAACTTCTTTAGCTGAGAAGGATCTTCAACGACCCTCTCACCTTTCTGTCCCCGCGGTGTCCTCAAACTATGGGACAAACCTTTGGGAGGCAATTTGAAACTGACAGCGGACGACGAATCATCCACGCAAGCTATCCGATGGCTAAGGCGCTCACCCGAGCATTCCGGTTCGACAAACTTTGGGAAATTTCGCCGTCCCGAAGCCCAAAGCAGAACTTCTTGTCCTTAGTAATTCGAATACCTCTATTATAGAATGTCAAAGAAGCACGTAAGAATTCCACACTTCAGCCGTAATGTTCAGCGAATTTTGTGCCAAAAGGAAAAACCATTGAAATTCGACTTATTTCAAGGTTTTCAGTCGTCATGGAAGCGAACCCCGGGCGTGGTCCAATCAGAAGTGCATTGCCACGCCCACTGGTCGGGGGGGGGAGATAAAATGAAGAATCCCTTCAGTGTGGTTCACTCTTTCATGAGTCCGACCAAAATGAAGGGATTCGAAACAAACAATTCTGACTTACTTCTCGGCGAGCAACGGCTTGAGCATTCCCTCGAGAACTGCCCTCTGTCGAAGACCCGTGTAGTTCTGTCGGATCATTCCCTTTCGGTCGATGACGAACGTAACAGGGATCGAGGTCATGTCACCGTAGCTGGCGACCACCTTGGTGTCCGGTAAGAGGATCGGGTAAGCGACCGGGTTCTTCTCCAGCCATGGCTTGACCTTCGCTGCACCTTCGTCATCAAGCGCAATGCCGATGAATTGAAGGCCCTCACCACCAAGCGTCTTTTGGAGCTCGCTGAAATCCGGGATCTCCTTGCGGCATGGCGGGCACCACGTTGCCCAGAAATTCAGCACGACAACTTTTCCCTTGAAGTCAGAAAGATGCACGGTATTTCCTTGAAGGTCCTTCAACTCGAAGTCCGGAGCTGGGCGAACCTGCGTCGCCGGGTCATCGGTTGGGTCAGCAGCTACGGCAGCGCGAGCTGAGTCCGGGCTGAACGCCTGCGACTGAGTGAGCTGATAGAACGCAATCGCAGCGATGGCGAAGAGACCCATCGCGATTGGCGCGAACAATTTGGACGATCGTGTTTTCATAATTGTAGTGAATCCTGTGATACAGGCAACCGAATGTGATAGACTAATCTTTCTCTGAATCGCCATCCTGGATCATGAATATCCGGATTGCCTGACACCTTCTTACGCCACTTTTTCCGGCGTGTAACAGGTGAATCTCGATTAATACAGCGTTTGACCGGTGAAGGGTTTCCGGTGGCGAAAAATATGTTCCACGTCAAGAGACCTGCCATCCGGGCCTTGAGAGTGGTTCGAAGGAATGACGCCACAGAAGGGCCTTGTTGAGCAACCCAATTGCCTGGGGCCGTGTTTGCTCCCCGGCTTATAGGCAGACCGAAAGCCCCAACGCGCCCATGCAATGTTCACGCTGGGGTGATCGGATCATCGGGGATCCGCATCCCGAGCAGAAGCGGGCGGAGTTGTTCGCACGTTCGCAGGACCCCTTGTATTCCAACTTCATCACTATGCCTCGTTCCACACGCCTTATTCTCATTTCTGCGTGGCTTGCACTCGTTGCGGTCTCGTCCACGCTTGGCGGCTGTTCCGCCACGATGCCCTTCCACGGTTTCCCGAGTCAGGCAGCCCTTGACGAGAAGGACACCTACATCCTGAAGGAGTCCAGCGGCGGCGCGCTGGATCCCATGAACCTCGCGCTTGAGGATCAGCAATACGAACACAGCAAGATTGCCTACAGCCGCGTGGAAGAGGGCTATTACCAGTGGGGATATAGAATGTACAAGATGGGCTATCGTGACATCTACTACGTGAAGGACTTGGCACCGCACGCCTTCCGTCATGAATTGATGGACACCTATGACCATGCCCTCACGGCAGGGTTCGATGACGCACAGAAACAGGACGCAGCCCACTAACGGGAAACTTCGCGATCACACAGCATTTTTAACACTACAGCATGTCGAAGAAAAGCGCAAACACCGCCGGGGAAAAAGTGGAGAAGGCAGGAGCCGATACGGCATCCGGAACGACTCCACTGAGTCATATTCTTGAGAGCGGTGCAAAGGCATCCGGCCTCGGAAGCTTTATTGTCTCATCCAAGAATCCTGACGGAAAGATCTCTTTCGAACTTACCGAGACAGGCAAGGAGCTACAGCATACCTATGAGCAGGCGTTCCGCCTTGCGGAAGAATCGGGTCCCGATGACCGCGATGTACTTGCTCTGATCACAGAAGTCGAAGCCAAGTGGCCGTCGCATCCGGGCGTCGTAGAGAACGCAGTCAACGATGCCGTGGAAGCCGGCGATGCAGCAGCTGGAGTGGCTATTTGTGAATCAGCGCTAGCGAGCTGGGGTCGCGTATTTCTGGACGCGGGGGTAAAGGACACGAAGTCGCTTGCGAGTATCAGCGCAAAGGATGCCACTGCCGCGGAGTCCAAGTCTGCCTTGCCACTCTTTGTGCAATTGCTTGCGAACTACGAGTTTGCGCTCGAGCGCGCGGAGAAAGTTGAAGAAGCGCTTGGTGCGGCGTTGCTCTCCCGCGAGATCGACCCATCGGATCCAGAGAATGTACTTTCCTCGATCGTCAGCCTTCAGATCCGCTCAGGCAATGCCATGGCGGCGCTGCGCGCGCTTGAAGACCTTCAGGACTCTTTGGCTCCCTACGTCCTATACGGCCGCGCGCTCGCGTACTATGCGCTTGGCCAGCAAGAAAATGCACGTGGCGCACTCCAAACTGCTCTTCGCCACTGGCCGCAAGTCGCGCAGGCGCTGGTTCGTCAGTGGAAGACCGGCACGCCAATGCCGAAGCCAGGTGAGGCGGTAAGTGAATTGCAGATCCTCTATGGATACTATGAAGTCTTTGGTGCAGCATGGAAATCCGTCGCAGGTTCGATCGAGTGGCTCCGCGAAGAAGAGCGCTCCTTCCAGCGCGCGGGCTCCAAACCGCAGCGCTATATTGGTCTCACTCGTTCGGGTCTCCGCACGGATGCACTCGGCAACATCATCCTTGAAGAAACAGAAGTCGGTAAGCAAACCGACGAAGAGCGCGCCGCAGAACAAGCGGAGTTCATCCGCAAGGCACAGCTCATCGGCGAAGATGAATTCGTCCGATTCCTCGAAGTTGCTCCGAACACGTATGTCTATGAACTGACGGAGCGTGGCAAAGAGCAGGAAGAAGCTCACAAGGAGCTGTATCGCAAGGACATGAAGGTTGGCGCACGTATCGCCGCCATCGAGGAAATGCTTGTGACCTGGCCTGGCCACTCAGAAGCCGCAGTTGCGCTGGCACGCTACCATGCACAGAAGGATCGCTTCGAACAAGCGATCGAAATTCTCGAGCCCGTCATCTTCGACCTGCAGAAATTCTGGCCGGACGACCTCGTTGGCGCAGGACGCATCACGGCAGACTGGCCGGGCAACAAGCCGTTGCTTACGGCCTATGCCTACATGCTCCTCGAACTCAACGAGTCCGGCGACCGCGCGACAGCCAAGGCATATGCCGATGATTATCTCCAGTTCAATCCTGGCGACAACATGGGTATTCGTCAGAAGGCGATCGAGATCTATATCTCGGAAGGTCTCGCGGGGGACACTGCCGCGTTCCACACCGCACTGAAGCTTATCATGGAGGCCAACGATCAGCTTTCAGCGTACAACCTCTTCGGGCGTGCTCTCCTTGGCTATGCGCTTAAGACGAATGACATGGAGCTCGCACTCAAGAATGCCGTCGAAAGCCGTCCGCTCGTCTGGCGCGAATTGAATGCCGACAAGCACCGTATGCCTCACCAGTACAATCCTGCATTCGTTAAGTATTTCTCCGCAGAGGAGGCATACAATTACCAGCAGGTATGGTCCGGCCTCTGGCTGCGCACGTATGGGGCGCTCGCCTGGTTGAAGAAGGAAGGCAAGAAGTACGTTAAGTAGTCTGTTCGTACGCGCCGAAACAGGAGTGCTGTGCGCCATGCGCCCAGCACTCCGCACGATCGACCCTGATCCTCCTGGAATTCCTGGAACTTAACAGGGCTCCTGGAAGCTGATTAGTGTCTTGCACAAGCGGTAATTGAATAGACACATCGCGACTGCGTCCAACTACTGGCACGGTTCGTAGGTGTAGACTGTGACTTTTTTCTTCTGCAGTCGTTCCTACTTCTTATCCACCCATTTCCATGAACTGTCCACATTGTCACGCCTCCGTTTCGGAGAAGGCGAAGTTTTGCCCTGAATGCGGTACTTCGCTTCATGCCCGATGCAGCAATTGCGGCACCGAGAACCCGCACGGCGCGAAGTTCTGCGCGGAGTGTGGCAAACCACTCGCAGTCGGAGCAGCGGCCGCGGCTCCGCCGGCACCAACTCCCAAGCCAGTACCAGCGGAAGCCCCGGTGCCCGCTGATCCACTGTCGGCAGGTGAGCGTCGCCAGCTTACCGTGATGTTCTGCGATGTGGTGAACTCCACGGGGCTTTCCGAGCAGCTGGATCCTGAAGAGTTGCGGGACATTATGCGCTCGTATCAGGAGACCTGCTCAAAAGTCATACGTCGTTTCGATGGCTTCATTGCAAAGTACATGGGCGACGGCCTCCTCGTGCACTTTGGTTACCCTACCGCGCACGAAGATGATGCACAGCGCGCCGTGCGTGCCGGACTCGGGATGCTGGAGGCGCTTCGATACACTGAGTTTCGTACCTCAACTGGCAAGCTCGTACCCGTTGACATTCGCATCGGAATACACACTGGCCTTGTGGTTATCGATCAGATTGGAGCCGAGTCTGAACGGAAGACGGACATCATTGGCGAAACGCCGAATATCGCCGCGCGTCTTCAGAGCCTTGCGCAGCCGAACACACTCGTGGTAAGCTCCAGCACGTATCGGCTAATTGCCGGATTCTTCGAAGAAGAAGATCTCGGCCCGCAGCCGATCAAAGGTATCTCACAGCCGATCGGAGTCTATCGAATTCTCCACGAGATCGCCGCACGAACCCGCCTGCAAGCACGCACGGAAGGCGGTATGACGCCAATGGTCGGTCGTGACGCGGAGATCTCGAAGTTCAAAGATCTTTGGAACAGCGTTATGGAAGGCGAAGGCCAGACGCTACTAATCTGTGGTGAGGCCGGTATAGGAAAGTCCCGCATTACGGAAGCGCTCAAGCTGCACGTCGCACATGAGCACGATGCGTGGCTCACGGAGACCGAGTGCTCTCCGTACAACCAGAACACTGCTTTCTACCCGGTATCGCGGCTGCTTCAGAATACTGTTCTTCAGTTTGGCGCGGAAGACAACGCAGAAGCGCGCTATGCCAAGCTTGAAGGATTTCTTGTGCAGAACGGCTTTGACCTAAATGAGAGCGTGCCGCTACTTGCCCCGATCCTTTCGTTACCAGCCAATCCAAATTACGCACCGATCGACCCGCTTGCGCTGAGCACACGGCAAAAGACCCTCGGGCTTTTACTTAACATGCTGCTTCGCCGTGCAGCCGTGCAGCCACTGCTCTTTATCGTGGAAGATCTGCACTGGGCTGATCCTTCTACACTCGATCTTTTGGGACTCATCATCAACCAAGCTCCTGGAACGCGGATGTTGGTCTATCTCACATTCCGTCCAGAGTTCAAACCACCGTGGATCGCCTCGCAAAACGTTCAGCTCATTACACTCAACCGATTGGCGCAGGGCCAATCCCGCGAGATGGTCAATCATCTCGTCGAGCAGAAGGGAATACCGGAAGAGATCGCGATCCAGATCCTCAAGAAGACCGACGGCGTACCGCTCTTTATTGAAGAGCTTACCCGAACCTTGATCGAAGGCGGCAACCTTGTCCTCGTCAATGGCGATCATTATGAGTTGAACAAGAAGCTGGAGGAGCTGACGATTCCGGCAACGCTGAAAGACTCGCTCATGGCGCGTCTCGATCGCCTCTCGACGAGCAAGCTCGTCGCACAGATCGCTGCTACGATCGGACGCGAATTCAGCTACATGCTCCTGGAAGCCGTGGCCCAATTGGACGAAGCGGTCCTCCAGAAAGAACTCAACCAACTCGCCTCCTCTGGACTGATCTTCCAGCGCGGCCTGCCGCCAACTGCGACATACATCTTCAAACACGCGCTTGTGCAGGATGCCGCGTACGAATCGCAGCTCAAGAGCCGCCGCCAGGAAATGCACCGAACCATTGCTTCGATGCTTCTGAAAGATTTTCCTGATCTGGCCGCGATCCAACCGGAAACACTTGCTATCCACTACACGGAAGCTGGTATGTTGATGGAAGCCGTCGCAGAGTGGCTCAGGGCTGGCCAGCAGGCCAGCGCGCGATCTGCATCGCAAGAAGCGATCACGGATTACCACAAGGGACTCGAGTTGCTAAGGCAGCTTCCTGCGGACTCTCCAGCACAAGCCTACGAATTGCCGCTACAAGTCTATGTTGGTATCGCGTTGTTGATGTCCCGCGGCTATTCTGCTCCGGAAGTCGCGGCGCCACTTTCACGCGCACGTGAACTCTGCGCAAGTGTGCCGGACTCTCCGGCCCTTCCGCTGATCTTATGGAGCTTGTGGGCATACCACGTTGTGCGAGCCGATCATAAGCAATCGTACCCACTTGCCGAAGAGCTCTGGCGTGTTTCGCAGGAGCGCAACGATGAGGCTATCGTGATCGAGGCCTCCTTTCCGATGGGTTTCGAAGCGTTCTTACGCAACGGAGACTTCAAACAATGCGTCGTGGAGATGAGCAGGATCCGAGCGCTCTACCGAGTGGAGAAGCATAGTGCGCCTGTCACGGGTTACGTGCAAGACGTGCTCGCGTGTGGACTCTCATGGGAGGGATGGGCAGAATTTATCCTCGGGCATCCCGGACAAGCCCGTGCGATCCTTGCACAGAACGTCGCACATCATCGCTCGCTCGGCCATCCATATAGCTCTGCCTATGCCGGCGTGTGCACTGGTGCACTCGCCGTGCTCATGGAGAACCTCGAAGGAGCGGAGGAATATGGCAATGAGGCAATGAAGGTATCCGTTGAACGCGGGTATCCCTTCTTCCTCGGAATTGCATCCTATGTCTTAGGATGGGCAAAGGGAAAAGCAGGTAATTTTGAAGAGAGCATGAGGCTCTTTGACCAAGGCATCACGGTGTGGAATGCCATGGGCTCCCTTGTGTGGCGGACGCTTCCCTATACGTGGAAGATCGATGTACATCTGATGTTCGATGATTACGCCGGAGCACGAGAAACGCTGGACGCCGCTTATCGAGAAGTCGAACAAACACAGGAGCGCTTTGCGTTATCTCCGCTGTGGCGGCAGGAAGCCGATACGATCCTTGGGCTCGCCAGAACATCTGCAGATGCTTCGGAGACACTCTCCCAGGCAGGACCGTCTGTCGAACAACGCGCTGAGCAACTGTATCGCGATGCAATTGCAAATGCGCGTGAGCGTGAAGCAAAGAGTTTTGAACTGCCGGCGTTGCTTCGGCTGTATGAACTCTTGAAGGGGTCGCCGAAAGCAGAGGAAGTGATCGCCGACATTCAGAAGGTGTACGACTCCTACCCGGATGGACACGAGTTGCCTCTGCTTCAGAGAGCGCAGTCCGTTCTGCAATCTGCCGGGGGCGTCGCTTCGAAAGTTTTACCATAGCAGTAGTCGGTCGCTCGGCTACTGCTTTAGAGTTATCCGTACTGTTCACAAAAACTTGATTGATCATGTCCACTACAACCAATGTCCCACTGCAGCCAAAAATAACGGCGATCGATGCCGACTCGCAGTTTGTAAATCAAACCTGGGCTGCGGACTACCTCGAGTCCTTCCTTGGTAAAGGGGATCCACTTGCCGACAAGATCATGGATATCCTCTATGCTGAAGGCCGCGCACTGGCGCTGCAGTCCGGAAATCCGGCGGATCGCCCCGGCCCGATCCTGCAGTTTCTGAGTTTGCTCATCAATCGGATGGTCATTCCCGACCCGGAGTCTCCGCACCCATTCGGAGAAGAAGATCCCAATTACAAAATGTCGGACGATGTTCGGCAAGCACTCCGTGAATTCCTTGCGGGAGCGCGCAATTTACCAGCGTGGGTAGATTTCGATCTTGTACGCGTTGGGCAGAAGCTCTTCAAGGACAATCCTATCATTGCCTATCCGTTGCTCGCGTTCCTTTCACTTCCCGTGCTTTACACTTGCGGCAGAGGTGGCACCGAAGTTCTGATCCTGACCGATCAGATCAATACGAAAGTTCGCCGCCGTGTTGTCGAGACCGGTGCGCTCATCATGCAGGTGATGCAGGCTGATAGCTTCACGAAGCTCCCGGAAAAATCAAATCTCACCAATCCGGTGCCGATCGGCATTGAAGGAATTCTGCGGGTCCGTCTGCTGCACGCTGCCTCACGTACAGTGATCAATGAGTTCTGGCAGGACGGACTTCGTGATCGCGCGGCCGAAGCGAACAAGCCCGCCGATCAGCCGAGCAAAGTGCGTCAGTATCATGGTATGTCCGCAGACCAAATGTGGAAGAAGGAGTTTGGACTTCCGATCAATCAGCAGTATCTCGCCGGTACGCTGACCACATTTTCTTACATCGATCTTTTCGGTCTCGAAAAATTGGGGGTCATACTGAGCGACGAGGAGAAAAAGGGCTACATGCACGTGTGGAATGTGTTTGGGTATGTGCTTGGCATTGATGAGGAGCTTCTGCTCCGCCTCGACTTCCCGCGCACCAATCAAGCAGTCTACGAGAACGGAGCGCCTGTCCATGCCGCGACCGGTAAGGAGATGGAGACGGCGGGCCGCGCGCTCTATACACAACTGATGAAGCTTAACCGCTCTGCAGATGCGGGTGCTGCGAACGGCGGGCAAGTCCTGACAAAGTCACTGGCGGACTACCTCGGTGATGTGCTCAAGCGCCGTGTGCCGCTCGGCAAGTACTTGCCCGTAGAGCGCTTGCCGATCGTGATGATGGGACTGTTGTTGACGGATGATGATCAGAAGCTTCTCAACATCAAGACGACGCTGATGGACAAGCTCCTCTTCCCTGTCATCATCCTTTTCTTCCGGCTCCGAGGCGTCGTGCAGAAGACGAATCCGTTGCTTGTCAATACCATCGCGAATCTCTTCTTCCATTATATGGAGCAAGAGAACAGCGCAGTCTACGATGAGCTCGAACAGAAGACAGGCGTTCGCTACAGCGGAATTCCGTTGGAGTTTCAGCAGAAATGGGGACTGGTAAAGTAAGCCTCCCCATTTCAATCCAACTTCCAGCACGAGCATCGGAAGTATGACCAAAGCCTTTACTCGACCAGTCTTTTATCGGTGGCTCATTCCAGTTCTTCTGGAGTGGGCCGCCATTATTGGTTTGTTCGCGATCGGTTTTGCAATGCACCATTGGCTGGTGTGGGTGTTCGTTGTCATCCTCTTAGGCAGCCGGCAGCAAGCACTTGGCTTGCTGGGGCACGATGGCTCCCACTACACGGCCTCTCGGAATATCCGCTTGAATGATTTCACCTCTGCGCTTTTTTGCTTTTGGCCGGCGCTCACGTCGCTCGGAGACTATCGCCGCTTACATCTCAATCATCATCGCTATCTGAACACCGAGCGGGATCCGGAGCTGATCTTCAAGACCAAGGTCTGCCCCCGTCAATGGCACGCGCGGGCCTCGCGCGGGCGCATCGCCGCCTTTTTCTTAAGTGATCTGTTCGGATTTGGACTGATCGAAGTTATGCAGGCTCGAAATCTTCTGCGAATGCGAGGTCCATATTTCGCATACATTCCGGAAAACTCACGGCCCGCTGAATGGAAAAGTTGGGTGGGACCTATTGTTTGGTTGTTCTGTATAACCACTCTGCTATACCTGACGGGTTACCTCTTCGCGCTCTTGATCTGGTTCGCTGCGTTAGGGACTTCCTTCTGGGCCTTCCTGCGACTTCGCAGTTGGACGGAACATCCGCTGCCGACGACCGCTGGCAGCGCGGAGATAAAGGCATTCCCGCCGGAATCGGCAACGCACTTTGTCCGCCTCAATTGGTGGCAGCGGCTCTTCATCGCACCCCATAATTCGTGGGCACACTACGAGCACCACAAGCACCCGGGGGTGCCATTCTGGCGGTTGAAGGAAATTGGTAGGGATGACACAGGAAGAAGCTCCGATCCCCAGCGGACACAACGGCTGGGCGAACTCTTCGCCTCGTTTGAACGAAGCTAAAATCCCCAGTCGATCGACTGGGGATTTTTCCTATAACTACTTCTTCTTGGCGGGAGCCGGTGCGGGTGCAGGAGCCGCTTCCGGTGCTGCGGCTGGCGCTTCGGCCGCAGGAAGTTCTGCTGCAGGAGCTTCTGGGGCTGCTTCCTGCTGGAACTGCACAATTCCCGTGGTCAGTGGGCTAATGAAGAGGGTATGACCGCAGCCTGTGCAGGTCATCGAGAGAACGGGCTTGACGGCGCCAGCAGTGGAGAGGCCGCCACCATCGAACTCACGAAGCTCGAAGATCGAGTCCTCGATCTGCCAGTTGTTGTTGCCACAGAGCGAGCATGGCTTGCGAAGAACATTTTGAAGGTGGCCTTGAAAACGAGCGCGGCCCTCGGCGTTTAATTGCATTGAATACCTAAGAATTAAGAAGTTGGAATTACGACACGTTTCAGTGAATGAACTTCCATCCACTGGTCATTACTTAGCTATTGCAGGAACGACCATTCGCTTTTCCTAATTCCTCATACGCGGGATGCAATTCCAATTCGCGACGCAGTTTCTTATGCCTCAAAAACGCTTTTCCATTCAAGACAGGGTTCGATGGTCCGACGTGGACCGCGCCGGGATCATCTATTTCGGAAGCTATGTCCGATTTTTCGAGATCGCAGAGACCGAGATGTACCGCGCCGTAGGCCTGCCCTACTCCACCATATTCGATGTGCTGGATATCTACGCCGTCCGCGCGCAATTCCACTGCGATTTCAAATCGCCCGCGTTTCTGGATGATCTGCTCACGGTAGAATTGTGGGTCACCAATTTTGGCGAGACCTCGCTCCGATTGGAATTCGAAATTCACCGTGGACCCGGGCCGGATGAGCACGCCTACGCTGGCGTTCGGGACCTACTCGTAACCGGGCACTGCGTTCTCGTCACTGTCGATCACGCTAAATACCGCCCCTGCCGCGTACCGGATAGACTTAGGGTTGCGCTTGCGGAGTTTTATCATGGCACGGAGTAGGCGAGGGTGTTAGTCCCGAAGCTGGGACAAGCTACGTGGGTATCTCGCTTTCGCTCAAATTGTCCTCAAATACTCAGCCAGGTCCTCTCCACGTCCCAGCTTCATCTTCGCACGAACATTCACGCGGTGGAACTCCACGGTGCGATCCGATATGCACATGAGCCGCGCAATGGCAGGAGTTTTGAGATTGACGTGAATAAGCATACACATCTTCACTTCCTGCGGTGTAAGATCGGGGTATTTCGTCTCCAACTTCGCGCGAAACTCCGGATGCACGGTGGCAAACTGCCCCTCGAACTTGGAGAAGTCGATCATCTCGCACGGAAGCTCTTTCAGCTTCGCTTTTACTTGGCGGATAATGTCTTCCGGCTCGTAGCGGTCGGGACGCAGCACGATCTTCCGCAAATCCGCCCGGAAATTACCGAGCAGCTCCGTCTGCGCCGCAAGGGAGGATGCGGTGTTGGCGAGGTCGCGTTCTTTGAGGCGGAGGATTTCGGCGGTTTTTTCGGCGGATTCTTTTTGGAGGATCTCCTGGTACTGCAACTGACCGGCAGAAATCAACTTTGCGTATGCTTGCTCAATAACGCGCTGCTTTTCCTTGAATTCGAAAGCCCTTTGGTGATTTCCAATCCCTACGAATGCTTCTGCAAGATATCGTGCCAACTCGATCTCATCCTTTTCAATTCGGGCTCCCTGAAATTCATCTGCTTTCATCAAATACGTGAGAGCCTCACCGAATCTACGAGCGGCCACAAGAATTGCCGCCAGCGTGACCTGCTTCTGAGAAATTACCAGTTCATCCTCGCCCATAGCGACTAAGTCCAGGGCTTCCCTTGCGGCTTCCTCTGCTTCGACAAGTCTCCCTAACATCTGGTTGACCTTGGCGAGACCAGAAAGTATTAGCGCGCGCTGCCCATTGTCCTTTGTGTCGTCAAAGATTTCTAGCGCTCTCTCAAAAAATTCCCGTGCTTTATCGTATTCAGCCAGGTCATAATAACAACCGCCTAACTCGTAATAGCTGATAGCTTCGTTTATTCGATTGCCTAAGTCATGTGAAACAGACGCAGCCAGATGCTGATAAGAAATGGATTCTTTGAGCGAACCAATAATTCTAAATAGAACTGCGAGGAAATTCAAGAACTGCCCCTCCTCCTGCTTATCCCCAGCTAATCTTGCCAATCTTAGACCTATAAAACCCTCCTTGATGGCCTCATCATATCTCTTGTCGTGCCAGAAAACTCTCGTGCGGATTTCTTGAAGTACCAGTTCATTGTGTGTATTGGGTGTTCTTTTGAGAACTCTTGCGGCATCGTCTAATTTTGTCATGGCCATGACATAATCTCGTTGGACAAAATGGTATGTTCCCTGAGTAATAAGGGCTACGGCCAAGTATTTGTCGCTTCCTAATGTAACTGAGATGCCAGTACACGTTGATGTCCACTGCTCTGCTTCATTGTACATCAGCAGGTTCAGACAAGCGATTGCTGCCAAGTGAGCTGCCCAAAACCTGTGGGCTAGTGGAAGCGACGCATCACTGAAAGCGTTATCGCATGCCAGGAGATGCTGCTGAGGGTCTTTGATGCCAGTCAATTTCGCCTTAAATACCAGTTCCACTTGATCGAAATCCTGCTCAGTCGAGGCGGGTTCCGTTATATCCGTCCGTCCAGGGGTCTTGCTTGGCATGGTGCAATCAATTAGAAATTATCCTCCCGAAAAAAACAGGCGCGCGAATTAGTGCCGCCGTTCGACGTGTAGCACCGGACCTTCAGGTCCGGCGAAAAGGTACACCGAACCTAAAGGTCCGGTGCTACACGATATCAATAATTCAATTGCGCTTCCACGCCGGCAACAACCCCGTCGTGTGAATCTGGCTATGACTGCCGCTCGAAACCTGCACGACTCTTGTGCCGGAGTTCGTGACCGAGGTGCTGTAGGCTATCTTCCAATCCGTTGGCGACCAGCTTGGGCTTTGCACACCGTTTGTTCCGCCGCTTAGGATCAGCGTTGGGGATGAACCCGCTGCTGTGTCGATCGTGTACAGATTGCTCGACGCGCAATAGGCGATCTTGCCGCTCGTCCGCGACCAATCGATGTTCCCGACACTTGCAGAGAACCCAATGGAATCGAGCAGGGTGCCGCTGCTGCTTACGATGAAGATAGAGTTGGTAGTGACACCATGGTGGCGTCCGCCGGAGGAGATCGCAAGCTTCGATCCGTCCGGTGACCAAGTGACACCGCGGAACGTCTCGCTATCGTGCGAGTAGATCAGACTCGGCGTCCCACCGTTCGATGAGACGACAAACAACCTAGTGTTATTTACCATCGGCGATTGGTGGTGTATGTCCGTCGCGGTGTACGCAATCGTGCTTGCGGTTGGCGACCACGCGCATTGGTTGATGTTGATGCTGTCGGTTGGGACGGTCGTAACAATCGTCGAGATCGCCGTGCCAGTAGGTACGCCATTAACGACGCTGACACCGATTTTCGCAATATAGAAATTTCCGCCGTTGCCACCGGACCAGCAGATCGCCGAGCCATCACCGGACCACGATGGCTGGTTACCGCCGCCATACGTCGCGGAATAACTGATGCACTTCCAATTAGCGCCCGTGGAGTCCATGACGTAAATAGCTGGGTAGGATGTTTTACCAATGGTAGTATCACCATGATAAGCGATTTCAGGGTGAGCATTCCAGGTTATCGATCCACCGCCCGCGCTGTTCTTAAATGCGAATGGCGTTCCGCTGCTGGTTGGCGATGATGGATCTTGCTGGCAGGCTGCGAGTGAAATAAGCGAGGCCGCCAGAAGAAATCCTCCGATGCGGCGAGAAAGTAGCTGGTTCATGGTCGTAGTTGTGTTTTTGTATTCCGATGATCCCCCGTGTAGCGCAGACTTTAGTCTGCGCCCCCAGACGGGGCACCCAGACTAAAGTCTGGGTTACACGGGAGTGTGTTAAATTCGAATACAAAGCTACGTGGTGACGGGGGTTTTTGGGTACGAGGTTTTGTACGAGGTTTGGGGAAATGTTGAGAAAAGTTGAGAGCGAAAGTCGGTGCCTCCGGCCCGACATCCCCTTCCCTTCGTCGTCACACCACCGGGGGCTGTCGGGCTGGATGCCCTTCCTACGGGAAATTACCCTCAGAAATCTTTCGAAAGCTCTTGACTTTGGGTTTTGGATATGTTATGTTATGGGTAATGAAACAGGCACCTGTTTTCAATCGGGAAGGCATTGTTAGGAAATTGGGAATGAAAGGCTGTTCATTAAATGAATACTCAATTGAGAGAATAGGGGCACCTGTTTTCAAGAAAGTGGTGTCTTTATTGAAAACAAACGAAAAATAATTGGTCGATCCTCCCCCACGGGATTCCTCGCAAGCTCGGAATGACAGGTCGTAGAGATATGGGATCTAAGGGAAGTTGTCCTGCTAAGTGTGCCGACCTATATCGGCTTAAGCTTTCAACTTTTCCCAATAAATGGAACTGCCTTAACGCCTCCGGGCTTTTCCTGTTCCGCCGTGGATGGGAGGAGGATCGGTCATCCCCAGGGCAACCACTCGGACTCATTTACACGGAAATACGAATTACTTTCGCACTCAAGAAACGACTATGGAGGATCAGAATCCGCTTATGAATGAACATACAGTATCGGAGCATTCCGATGCAGTGGATACAACGGCACCACTAACTGCCGATACTGCCACTGCGGATAATACATCCATGTCAAGCGATAGCACTGCCCCAGCGGATTCTCAAGCGCCGAAGACACCACGTGCGCCGGATCCGTTCGAAGGCTTCCGCTCACAAATGCGTGATCGGGTTTCGGTCATGGCGCGTGTCATCAAGTGGCAGCGCAATGGGCTTGAGGTCGAGCTCGAAGGCGGCGCTCTGGCGTTCATGCCGAATGAGATGATCGACCGCGACCCCAATCGCAACGTCGCCAATTATTTCAGCAAGACGATCCCCGTCAAGATCACGAGCGTTCGTGCAAAGCCAGGTGCTACCTCGGCCGAGCTTGTTGTGAGCCACCGCGCAGTCATCGAAGAGGATCTGCGCACGGCCGGACGTGAAGCGATCCAGCAGTACAATGTTGGCGATGTCGTCGAGGGTAAGGTCAAGTCCTTCAGTAAGGACAATGTTGTCCTCGATCTCGGTCCCGGCATTGATGCCGTTATTCGTCCTCGCGATCTGGCATGGCAGCATGTGGATCATCCGTATGAGATCCTGAAGCGTGGTGATACCGTGAAGGCGAAGGTTCTGAGCCTCGATCGTGGCCGCCGTCGCGTGCAGCTTGGTGTCAAGCAGCTGACGGAAGATCCGGAAGTTTTGAAGTACGCAGAGTACAAGCCAGAGCAGCTTATTACCGGCAAGATCATCACGACCGGCCACTACGGTGCCGAGATGGAGTTGCCGAACGGACTTGTCGCATTCCTGCCAATGTCCGAGATCACGTGGGATCGCATCAGCGCTGTGACGGATGCCGTGAACATCGGCGATGAAGTGGAAGTGAAGCTGTTGAAAGTCGATGCCGACGATCGCCGCATCACCGCGACGCGCAAACAGCTTGTGCCGAATCCCTTGAAGATCATCGAGAGCACGTTCCGCATGGGGACAGATCACGATGGCACGATCAAGGAAGTCAATCGTGGTGGAGTTGTCGTAACGCTGGAGCACGGCGCCGAGGGCTTTATTCCGCGCCGCGAGCTTTCGCATGATCGCATCGAACGTCTGGAGGATACCTTCAAGACCGGCAAGCCGCTCGAAGGACTTCGCGTGATCGAATATGATAATCGTCAGTCTGAGGGCAGTCGCGGTCCACGCATCACGATGTCGCTGATCGCCGCAGAAAAGGAAGCTCAGACGAAGACGCTTAAGAATTACAAGGCGACACCTCGTGCCTCCAGCTACTCTCTCTCGGACTCCCTGGCCGCGCTGAAAGAGCAGTTGCTGAAGCAGGAGAAGGGGGAGTAGCTTCCTTAGTCCTAAGAAATTGAAGAAGGCGAAGCTCAGTCAATTGAGCTTCGCCTTCTTCACCTACGGTGACAAAGTATTATGCGGATGCGGTTGAAACCTCCCGAATCGCCGCTAGCTTCTGTTCACGTGTCGTGCCTTCGTAGTTCTTTTGTCCGAAGGCGGTCTGTGCGCTCCAGAATCCTAAGCGGCGGTAGCTTTCGAACTGATTCTCGGTAAACCATTGGTTCGCGGTGGATTGCTGCGGGAAGTCAGCATGCTGTAGGCCATACTGTAACACGTCGGCTGGTTCATCACCTAGCACAACGGGCTTAAGAATGAGGATGGTGCCTGTGCGGTATTTCTCGCGCTCTGCGTCGCTCATGCCTTGGTCCCAATCCGGGCCCCAGATCGTGCGGAGATGTTGCTTACTATATGTAACCGTACCACGTAGCCAATGTTGTCGTGTGCTGCCGGTCGGCGCAGCGAAACCCGTCATTTCGCGTAGGCCTTCTTGGTCGAACTCGACACCAAAATCGATGCGGCAACGTCGGAAGGCATTGCCAATATCATTGAAGTGGGTCATCGGGTCTGCGCCATTATCGCAGACGACAATGTATCGGCATGCGCGCTCAATGAGCGGATAGAGTCCGGTGTTATCGAAGTGTCCGCCGTCGGTCAAGTAGCAGAATGCTCCGAGGCCAGTCGTTTTGCTGAGTGACTCCATGATGAGGTAGTAAGGCCAAAATCTCGGCTGCGCATCGCGCCAGCGCGATCCCATCGGATTTGGCGCCCAGTATCCCAGGCGGATATTGAGCAAGCTCATCAGCATCGTCACTGCGCCCGATTGTGTTGCGCTTCCCATATTCGGGCTTGCCGCTGCGCCGGAAATCGCGACCGCGGTGCCAAGGGTCATCTCGCCCGACATATACTCCTCGGTGCGCCGGTAGCCAGTGGTCACGGAGCCGCAGTAGTTCTTGCTCATGATAAAGTTCGAAGCATGACGTTGTGCGGCCTCCAATGACTTCGTACCTAGTAGGTTTAGCGTCGTATTCACGATATGATAAGGTGCGCCGTTGGTGACGTTGCTCAGCCGCGAAAGAGCGATGTCATCATTCGGATGAACTTCGCTGACAGAGGCCCTGCCGCGAAGCCAGTTGGACGCACCAAGATATGCTCGCACGATGCGGGCACGATAGAAGGTGTGGATGGACAACGCATTCGGATCGAGCCTCCAGCCTATGTATATGACCAAACCAAGTGCAACTGAAACCAACGTTGCCAACACGTGGGTGATACCAAGGTGCGGGTCTTCGGACAAAGTGGGGATGAATAGAAAGAGGGTACACATCGAGATCACTCCGCCCAACAGAATACGAGCCTCCCTATTTCCGCTGCCTCCCCAGATCAACTCGCACAACAGCACACTCGTGCTAACGGCGATTCCCATCAAGTACGGCCAATGGAATGGCATCTTCGCTTCTACCAGCATCATCCCTGCCGTTATCAGAACGGCCTGTGATAAGACAAGTATCACGATCATGGTACCGACCATCGCACCGATAGTCTTCACCCCACGCGCGGATTGTGTTTGCGCCCTGCTGGGTTCCGCTGGACGATCGGTATTCCTGCTTCCGCTTTCTTTGTCTGAGGCACTACGAAGCTTCTCTTCTTGGCGCTTCTCTCGTTTCGTTTGTCGTACAATTGCAAGCCAAGCCAGAGCGGTGATAGTGATAGCGACCCATCGGAAACCATCGATGAACTCGTAGTTATGCAATTCGATGAGCGATATCGCGCTGATTCCGATTTGAACGCCTAATAAGATGCGCCGGATCAGATGGCTGCCCTTACGGAACTTGAACTCCTCGATGACATAATAGATGGCCGCCCCAGCAAAGAGCCAGGTGAATAGAATGATCGTGATAAGATTCCGATTGGAATGATCCTCGGTCCGAAAGACAACCGACTGCAACACCCAATGCCCGATCCACGAGATCCCACAGACGAGGATGAGCAGGATCAGCGGCGGCGCGAAGGACATCAGCATTCCCTTGATCTTGCTTGGCTTCGGCGCATCCTTGCGATCGGCACCAGAGGACGGCATAGAACTCTTAGCGGCGAATGCCGATCCGGTCAACGCGCTGATGACAACCGCAACGGAGGAGAGCCGAATGAGCCATTGCCAAAGATCACCTGTTGAATCCGATCGGAGGGGGTGGTAGTTGAACAGGTAATTGATAAGCTCATGCCCAAACCCGCCGAAGAGAAGCCAGACGGTGACAATGAATGTTGTAAGCAGGAGACGCTCATGAGAAAGTAGAATGCGAGTTCGACGAACTTCAAGTAATCGCGCCAGCTCTTGCTTTGCAGAAATGGAGTCCCCAGTTTCCGCAAGGATGATCGCACGATGGCCCTTCCAATAGCGGTGGGCTTCGTCCCAGATCACTCGGCTCAGCAAGCCAAGCGCAATCACCGCCCACGAAACGGACATTAACGTTAGTGCATCCCAACTAGGTGTTGCAGATTCCCCTAGCAAAAGAGGGAATCCAGCCAGCATTCCCCAAAACGACAACAATCCAACTACGTACGCGAAGCTTCCTTGCAGAATGTTGCCTCCAGCAGGTGCGTTACTAACATTCGCCATCCAGAGCGTGATGAACATGATAACCCACGCCATAAGAGCAATGGGAAGATAGCTTACGGTTAGCAACCGCTTTGTCAGGTAGTGTAAATGTGTTGGGTTGAAGAGCCATGCATCGCGTTCTTCCCATCGGTGGCGCACCAGGGCCGACTGCATCTCCCGCAACTTCGTATGCACGGTATCAACCTCTTCGATCAAGTCTTGTCGCAGGGCCTTTCTGGCGGAGTCTGCAGCGGGAGTATTTTGCGTCCCAGCCAAAGCATGAAGCGAATCCATTGCCCGCAGTTCGCGTGCGAAGTGATCGACGGAATCTATCTCCGTGCTCAGATGCTTGAAGTTGTCCGCCTCGCCGATCGAAGCAGAGACCGCGCTATCCGCACGCTCGTCCTTCTGCAATGAGTCTGTCACGTTATCAATCGCTCTGCTCTGTTCGACCCGAAGTCCTGGTGCTTCCTCTCGAAGACGATCAAGAGAGATCCCAGATCTTGAGGCCGAATCAGACCGATGCACGATCAGTTCGAGATCGGTTGCTGCTTTCATCTCACGTTGTAATTTCGCATTCAGCTCCTTGTCCTCCTGGATGTGTGAATACGGATAGAGGAACTCTGTTTCGGAGTCGGGCTGTAACGTGAAATACGCCTGAGCGATTAGCACGACCGCGAACAGCATTGGTAGCATTACCAGCCAAGTCAAGCTGAGATTTCGAGAGACGACCGTGATTGCACGCCATGTGTCGCTGCTCATCAGACCCTTCGAAGGAGTGAGATAATTGCTGAAGAGCCGAAGGTGATGTGCGGGATCGGAGGCTTCCCTTCGCTTCCGACTAACTTCCGGTGTAGGCGAGAAGTCTATGTCACTGCCTTCCGCGCGGGCATCTCGTGCATCGCCGGTATCCTGTTCATCGCGTTCAGGTTGCGTGCGCTCCGGCGGAGGAAAGAACTTGTCATTCGCTGTTGCAGCGGAATCGAAATTTCGCGAAGTCCAAGCGCTCCACCATGATCCCGTAAAGCCTCCACCCGAAACTGTGGAGAGGTAATCGAAGACAGGCAGGATCCCCATCTTGCGGAGAGCCTGCAATGCGCCGAGTGAGGACGTCGCGCTACGGATGCCTCCGCCTGAAAGCGCGAGGCCCGCTAGATTCTTCGGATCAGCGGGTGGTGTCTGTGCATCCGCGCTGCCGTGGTCCTGCTCCGCTTGGCCGTGATCATCATTGCTCTCGAGCCTTGCCTTGGATTGCCGAAGGCCGATCTCGATCAGCTCGGATGCGAACACTTCGGCAAATTCATTCGCGTCCGGAATGTGCCGGGTTGGATCAACGGGTAACTGAGGAGTCATGATGCAAGAAAAAGATGCTCTTGGGAGAAGGGATAATAATTCTCATTCGACACACGTGAGCAACCACGAGCGGCGAACGTGGAGCCCGGCCGCGCTGCAACACAAGTACCGGCGCGAGTTCGCTTGAGACGATGTAGCTTCAGGCGACGAATATACTACAATATACACCACTGGCCTTGTTTTTTGCCGTATTTTCGCATGAGATTCGCCGTCATAATCATTTGGTCAGATCTTCTTATTCTATGCGTCTTCGTACTTTCATTGTTGCATTCGTCACGCTGTGGGCATTCGCTCTTTCAACTGCTTCGCTTCACGCACAGACTGCCGCCACGGGCATTCCCTACTTCCAACAACATGTGCATTACACCCTCTCTGCGACGTTTGAAGACGATTACTCTTCGCCAGCGATCACCGGGAGCGGATCGCTTGAATACACCAACAACTCGCCGGACACCTTGCGCGAACTCTATTTCCATCTTTATTGGAATCTCTTCACGAACGGCAGCTATGGAGAGCGCGCCCCGAATCGCGACCATTCACCGGACTCCAAATATGGTCATGGAGGTGTAGATATTCTCTCTCTCTCCGCTGGGGAAACTGGGAAAACCCATCAGGCAACGAAATACAACATCGACAACACGATCATGCGCGTCTGGCTTAACGAGCCACTGTTGCCCGGTGCTAAGACCACTGTTCGGTTCAACTGGCATGGCATTCTTCCGAATTATGGCATTCGATCCACATGGGGCTGGCGCGACGGGGCGGCACGTAATTTCTCAACGGCCCAATGGTATCCACAAGTGTGTGTGTATGACAATCACGGATGGCATCCCGATCAATATATTGGGATGGGTGAGTTCTATTCGGATTACGGTGAGTTCGACGTGTCCCTGACGCTGCCAAAGCGATTCTCCACTGTTGTGAGTACTGGGTTTCTGAAGAATGACAAGGAGGTCTTAACGGACTCCGTTCGTCAGCAACTTGCCTTCGCACGTTCTCATCCCGATTCGATCATTCGCATTGCGGATTTCTCGAAGTACCACTACATAACTATCAGCAAGGACGCCCCGACGAAGACCTGGCAGTTCCACGCCGATAGTGTCCGAGATTTCGCCTGGTGCGCGGATGAAGCCTATATCTGGGACGCTGTCTTCGACAACGGCATTATGCACCACGCTCTCTATTGGGATAACTCCCGCGACTTCTGGTCAAAGGAGGCGGCGAAGATCGTACTGCTGACCATCCAAACGAACTCGAAGTTCGCAGGACAATACGCATACCCAAATGCCTTCATGTGTGAGACATACGAAGGAGGCATGGAGTATCCCGGCATCGTCTATATCGGACCGTATGAGAATGGCACCGAGCACCACTACCCGCAGAACACGATGATGCACGAACTCGGGCATGAGTGGTACCCTATGATGATGGGCTCGAACGAAACCGATTACGGTTACATGGACGAGGGCTTTAATACATTTATCACAACCTTCGTGCAGGAGAAATATTTCGGCCGGTGGAATAACTCCAACGGTCCCGGACTTGGATATAACGATGACGAGCGTACATCGAATTATCGCGGTGCACTTATTCAGCAACTCTCCGGCAATCAGGAGCCGAGCAAGCAGAAGGCCGATGTATATTTCGGATACCACGATTATGCGGAGGCAACGTACCCACATACATCGACCGTCCTTTTCATGCTGCGCTACACGATGGGCGATAAGGCGTTCGAGGATTTCATGCATCTATATTACGAACGCTGGCGCTTCAAGCATCCGTACCCCGATGACCTGATGAATGCCGCCGAGGACATCGAACGGCGTGAGGGCGACACGAACCGCGTTCGCGCGCGCGGGGACTTGCGCTGGTTCTTCAACGAGTGGTTCGACCAGACGTGGAAGCTGGATTATGCCATAGAAGCTTTCAAGCCTGACGGTAACACCGCAACAGTTACCATCGAACGTAAGGAGCGCGCCGTCATGCCACTCGATCTCGTCTTCACTTTCGAGGACGGTTCCACGGAGCAGAAGTGGATCGCTGTGGATGATTGGCTTCGCACCGTCGCCGATGAGCGGACCTATACCTACACATTCTCGAAGCATCCGTGCAAGGTAGAGATCAATCCGTCGCTTGAATTGCTGGATGTGAATCGACTGAACAATACGAGCCGTTGGTTGCCGCCTATGGATGTAAGTCTTATTCCGAAGATCTATGGTGATGTGAAGCCAGTTGATCAGTACTCTCTTCGGTCGGCACCGTTCGTCGCTCCCTTGGATGCTAATTTCAAGGATGGTACTTCCTTAGGTTGGACGCTCATCGGAGGCTACCTTGATAGAAATGATCGAATGGCAATCGGACTACGAGAAAGCGTTGGTCCCAACCTGGGTGACCGGCTCTCCGCAGTAATCCAATATCATAGCGTCTTCGATCTCTTCTCCCCGTTTAGCGATGTAGATGTTCTGCTGACGACTCCTGGCACAAATGCATTCTACGGTTTCCGGTATGCGCATATGGTAATCGAACCAGGCTCGACCAATCCCCTCCACATCATCGAGTCGGGATATGACCTTACTGGGGATGTCTTTGGCAGCGCGACAGGACGCGCGCCCGCGCTGAACCGAGCGTATGCTGCTTATACTTTCCATCATGATGTAGGAGCGAACGATCTTAACTTCGCAACGCAAGTGGAAGAAGGACTGGGCGATCCTCGCACGACATACACGAAGATTGCTGCAACAGTAAACGATCGTCTGGACCTTTCCAGCAATTGGAACGCCTACCTCCGTCTCTTCGGCGGAAGCATGCAGCCCATCGGAGGTGCAGTTCCGACACAAACGCAATTCCAACTCGCAAGCCCGAGCGATGTGGATCACATTAGCGACCTCTATGGCTCTAATTTTGGCATGGGTGTGCGGGATAAGATTCGCAACGCTGCGGTGTCCGGCCCGCTGGTGCGCGGATATTTCGGCAATGCAAACACCATGGGACGTGCGGCGGCGAGTGCGAGCTTCGAGCTGGGCAATCGCTCCCTGTTCCCATTCAATATCTTGAAAGCAATTCCCTATCTCGGCACCGCTTTGGAAACGTGCGGACTAACCTTGTTCGCAGACGCGGGTGTCGTAACCAACAACTTCAACACCAACACGCTAAAGGATGAGATCCAGAGCGATGCTGGCGTTGGACTGCGATGGTTCGGCTTCAGTGATCGCAAGAACCGCGCATTTGGCCTCGACTTAGACCGCATGGATGTCCAACTGGATTTCCCGCTCTATCTCGACAAGCCCTCTAATGGTGAGAAGAACTTTGGCTTTAGGATGGTGGGGATGATTCGGCAGAATTTTTAGTCTGGGCGCCCGGTGGTGGCATCAGCCAGTGCCGCTTGCTCCCGCTCATACCGCCTGTTGTTGATCCATGCTTTGAGTACGATGAGCGATGATCCTCCAAGGAAGACGAGGAGAAAGAATAGGACGAAAAAGGCTTCCATAGAAGTTGTGGAATGGCGATGAATACTAGCGGCCAATACGCCGATTGGCCTGGAAGGATTCGCTCCAGCTTCCCTGAATTTTAGCGGAATTCGATTCCGGGAATCGGCGTTGTGAGCGGGTGCCGAAAACGGCACCCGCCGGAAGCCGCGTTTTTCTTCGTATATTCGCATCACGGCAACCGAGTAAACGCCGATCTTCACATTTGAGCAACCACCCATCATGAACCAAGACCAAGCCACCCGAGACGCCCGCAAGAGAGCACTAACCATCGCTATGGACGCGATCGAGAAGAACCACGGTAAAGGCTCCGTCATGCGCTTGGGCGATCAGCCACACGTGAAGGTGGATGTCATTCCGACCGGCTCCCTATCTATTGATGCCGCGATCGGCATTGGTGGCGTTCCGCGCGGGCGTGTGATCGAAATCTTCGGACCGGAATCCTCCGGCAAAACGACGCTCTGCCTTCACATCATCGCAGAGGCGCAGAAGCGCGGCGGCAATGCCGCCTTCATTGACGCCGAGCACGCGCTCGATGTTGCGTATGCCAAGCGTCTTGGCGTCAACGTCGATGAACTCATTCTCTCTCAGCCAGAGTTCGGCGAACAGGCGCTCGATATTTTGGAGCAACTTGTTCGCTCTGCTGCACTTGATGTCATCATCGTCGATTCGGTCGCCGCGCTGACACCCCGCGCAGAGATCGAAGGCGAAATGGGTGATGCACAGATGGGCTCACACGCGCGCCTCATGTCACAGGCCATGCGCAAGATCACTGCGGTTATTGGCAAGTCCGGCACAACGGTTATCTTTACGAATCAGCTTCGTTCAAAGATCGGTGTGCTTTATGGCAACCCAGAGACGACGACGGGCGGCAACGCGCTCAAGTTCTACGCGTCGGTTCGCTTGGATATTCGCCGCCGCGATGTGATCAAGGATGGTACGGAGATCATCGGCAACCGCGTGCGCGTGAAGGTTGTGAAAAATAAACTTGCGCCGCCGTTCCGCGAGGTGGAGTTCGACGTGCTCTATAATGAAGGCATCTCGAAGATGGGTGACATGATCGATGTCGGTATCGAGAATGACATCATCCAGAAGTCCGGCTCGTGGTTCTCGTTCGATGGAGAGCGCATCGGTCAGGGCCGCGAATCTGTCAAGGCGTTCCTGAAGGATAATCCGGATGCCTTCGCCAAGGTCGAGAAAGCCGTCCGAAAGAAGTTGGGTATCGAGATCGAGGGATTGTCGGATGGACCAGTGGCAAGCAATACCAAGGCAAATCAGCTTGCGGCGGGTGGAGTCGTGGAGGAGAAGCCAGCGAAGAAGAAGTAGCGCCGCTACTGGACTTCAATGAATTAGGAGCATCCGTGGGAGTGCTTAAGTTAAGACAATGCTATGAAAGTAATTTTCCCGGCAATCGCCATCGTTCTTTTACTTTCCTCCTGCGGGCCATCGAAGTACATGGCCAAAAGCGACAATTGGCTAAAGATGTATGGGTACGACGAAATGCCCATGGATAGCACGACGTATCAAGTCACCTACAATGGTGATGATAACACGCCCGCCGAGGTCGTTGATCGCTACGCACTCTTCCGCTCAGCGGAGCTGACCGTAGCAAAGGGCTTTACCTATTTCATCGTCATGGATGGCACCGCAAACACGAATACCTCAACGACAACGTTGCCGGGCGCGGAAACGCACAATACCTCCATCGAGCATGCACTGGATCCGCAGACGGGCCAGATGATCCCTGTCGGTGTAACAACAACACACCGGGACTACATGACAATGACACACACAGCGCACACCGTGACAAAGACAATACGCATGTACAAGGGCGAGCGGCCCAGCGACAATGCTCACGCTTTTGATGCACAGTCCATGATTTCGGTAATGGGCCCGGCGATCAGCCGCTGACCTGGACCGCAGTTGAGACGGAACTGGAATTACGACTCCAGGCTTGCATCCCTGGTCAGATACTCAATCAGAATAGCTTCATCGATCCATGAAGAAAACACGCGCACTCCACTCAGGCAAAGCACTTCTCGCCGCCATGCCTTTGTTTTTTCTCATTGCCTGCTCCGCGCAATCACTGTACGCCCCCGATCCTGAGCCAGGCCTGGGGCACTACGGTTACAGCGAATTACCGATAGACTCATCACGCTACGAGGTGACCTTCACCGGGAATTGGGATACTCCGACTCAGACCGTCGATCAGTACGCTCTCTACCGTTCGGCAGAATTGACGGTTGACCACGGATTCGATTACTTTATCGTCGAGCATACTCGCCATTGGACAATGAAGTACAAACATAGAACCGAGTTGGTTACGACCTACAAAATGCGGATGTATCACGGTACTCGACCGGATCGTAATTCAAACTCCTACGACGCGAAGTCGATGTTGGCCGTAGCCGGACCAACGATCAAGCGAGGCAATTAGATGGAAGGCACAATCACTGCAATTCTCCGCCAAAAGAACGACAAGGCCCGCGCATCCATCTATCTCGACGAAGCGTTCGCCTTCGGACTGAATGAACAGACCGTCGAGCAATTCCGCATCCGTAAGGGCGATTATCTAGACCGTGAGCTCCATGAGAAGATCGTAGAATTTGATTTCTTTATTGATGCCAAACGCATCGCACTCGCCTTCCTGAATTATCGCGCTCGAAGCGAGAAGGAGATACGGGATCGGTTGAAGCGCGAAGACATCCCTGAAGGAGTGACGACGCGCGTTTTGGAATTCCTCGGTGAATATGGATTGGTTAACGATGGTGCGTGGTCCAAGGCGTTCGTCAATGACAAGCTGAACCGCAAGCCAGTCTCCGCCAAACAATTGGAAATCGCGCTATCACAAAAAGGCGTATCCAAGGAAGTGATCGGACAGACACTCGAAGAGCTGAATAGCCGTCAAACCGACGAGGAACGCGCGATGCTGGCCGCCGAGAAACGGTGGCAGCGAATTCTCCGAACCGAGAGCGATGCCCGTAAGCAAAAACAGAAGCTGTACACGTTTTTGGCCAGCCGCGGGTTTTCCTTTGCGATCATTGAACAGACGTACAAACAGATCGCACCCGGCGTCGAGCTTGACGAAGAGATGCTGGAAGAGGAGCCTCCCACCCCGACGTTTCAACTCCGCAAGCGAGCCATTCCTGAATCAGAAGGTTGACATTCACCCGCACCATACTGATATTCCTCGTATCGCTGATATTCTCGGCGTTGCTGTGGTCCTATGTTCGACTTTCTTCTGCATACGAAGCGGATGTTGATCTCCCCATTAAGCTGACGGCACCAAAAGGCTACGCACTCGCCTCAGGCTTGCCGACAAGCCTTCACGCACGGGTGCGTGGCGCGGGATGGCAAATTCTGGTCATGAACTTCGCCAAGAATGCGATCTTCCAATTCGACCTCGCGGAGCGCGCAGTTCCAATGAATGCGCCCTTCATCATTCACTCCGACGAGATCACACACTCGGCATTGATGCCGAGTGAACTTCGCATTCTCAAAGTGGAGCCGGACTCCCTCAGACTGTTCTTTGGCAACGCCGTCGAGAAACGTATTGCAGTCAAACCAAGAGTGGACGTGCAGCCAGGCAAAGGCTATGTCGTCGTGGGTGCTGCTCGTGTCTCTCCAGCGTTCGTAACCGTTATGGGTGCTCGTGCTGTCCTGGATTCCCTGGACTTCATCTCAACCAAAGCACTAGAGGCAAGCGACGCGAAAGAGGATGTTGATCGAACGGTTGAACTAAGCGATAGTTTGTCAAGCTTCATTACCATACCCAACGCGCCGAAGATCAACGTACATATTGAAGTTCAAGCCATAGGCGAGAAGACCATACCGGCTATACCAGTGGCAGTAGAGGCGCTCCCCCCGCAGTACGAGATGCTCGTCATTCCTGGCACCGTAAGCGTCACTGTTCGCGGTGGTGTCGACGAACTTGCGAAGCTCACTCCGGCATCCTTCCATGCGCGAGCCTTATACGACCCTATGATCTTCGACACAGCACACACCTTCACACCGCAGATCGAGCTTCCCAAGTCGATCAGGTTCCTTTCCACCGATCCGCCTCGGCTTAAATTCATCATGCGGAGAAAGCCGTCCACGCCCAATGCAACTCGCTGATGCATCGTTTGTCGTTGTCGATGTCGAGACAACAGGCTTAAGTGCGGCCTCGAACCGCATAACGGAGATCGCCATGGTGCGCGTCACCGGCGGCGCGATCGCGGATTCCTTTCAGACGCTGATCAACCCGGAGCAATACATTTCCCCCTTTATCACCCAGCACACTGGCATCACGAACGCGATGGTCTACGGCAAGCCCACATTTCGCGATGCCCTGCCGGACATAAAGCGATTCCTCGCGGAATCGGACACTCCGGTGATCGTTGGACACAATGTCAATTTCGACCACGGCTTTATCTCCCACTCTTTCGCCAGGGCCGGTGAGGACTTTGTCCTTGCAAGCACGGAAGACACAGAACATCTTCTATGCACGTGTAAGCTGGCTCGACGTCTTCTGCCAAAGCTGCAGCGGCGCTCGCTGAAACATGTGCAAGATTATTTCGGAATCAAGAACGTCCGGCAACACCGTGCGATGGGTGACGCCGCCGCAACAGCGAAGATCCTCTTGCGGTTTTTGGAGATGGCCGAACAAATGGATATCGACTCACTCCAGGACTTTCTTCGAATGCAAAACGCACGTCCAAACTACGGACGAAGAAAGACAAAGAAACAGATATCGCTTCGCGAAGAGGTGAAATCATTTCCAGAAAGGCCCGGAGTATATACGATGCGGGCAGCCAAAGGTGAGGTGATGTATGTCGGGAAGGCGAAGAACCTCCATCACCGCGTTGCCTCGTATTTTGCCGAGTCACACACGGCAGGTACGAAGCTCACGCAGTTGATGCGAGTTGTCAAAGAGATCAGCTACGAAGAGACAGGCAGCGAGCTTTCGGCATTGCTCTTAGAGAGCCGCAGGATAAAGGAGTTAGGCCCTCGCTTTAATTCTTTGGAGCGCCGGTACAAGAGTCAGTCATTTCTCAAGCTCGATATTCAGAATCCCTTCCCGAAGCTCTCCTTCTCTCGTGAGCCTGGACAGGATGGCGCAGAATATTATGGCCCGTTTCGCTCTCGCGAGAGCACGGAAGCATTGATCGAGGTATTAAATCGCTCCTTCACGTTGCGCGAGTGCAAAGATAACTTCCCCATCGGCCCCGACGTAAAGCCCTGCTTTTACCACGACATCCACCGATGCAATGCACCGTGCGCACTGCTGGAGTCCCGAGATGAGTATCGTATTGAGGTTGAGCGGCTGCGGCAGTTCCTTGCCGCTGGAGAAGAAGGCGTGCTGGCGCTGGTCGAACAGATGATGCTTGGGGCCGCCGAACGCCTTGACTTCGAAGAAGCGCAATTCCTGAAGATTCGGCTGCTTGAACTTCGCCGCGTACTAGGTCGCGGAGAACGGACGCTCGCGAGCATCAATGCGAACGATCTGGTTATCTTAAACAAGACGACCGTTGGTCACTGTGAGGTGCTTTTCGTTCGTTTCGGAATGCTCGCGAAGCAGATCGTGCTCAGCCACTCCAATCTTGACAACGTAGAGGAGTGGTTCTTTCGTCAGCTACGCCTCTACTACTCCGCAACACCAGCCACAGCTTCAACGGCCGGCAAACCGGAGATCGACGAGATGCGCATCATCTCCCACTGGCTTGAACAAAGCCGGAAGAGGGGTAGCCGAGTGGTTTATCTCGGAGATAATTGGGAAGACGCCGTGATGAGAGTTGTCAGGGAGTTGAAGGAAGTGCTGGGGCCGAAACAGGAGATAGTGGATGCACCTGGTGCCACACCGGGATCAATTGCGGTGCCGATCAAGGAAACTGCTAAGCCAACTGTCACTGCATCAACAAGACCAAAGCGTATCGTTCTCAAACCCATGAAGGCATAAGAGTATGAACCACTCCCAACGTCTCGTCAACAACGCAGGTGTACAGATTCACTGCCTTGAGTTCAATACAACTTCGACGGGCATACCGTTAATTGTTGTCCCAGGTATGATCAATTCTGCCGAGCAGGTGGCCGATGAGATCGGGCAATACTTGACTGGAAGAACGATCATTCTGAGTTTGCGAGGACGTGGCAAAAGCGACTCTCCCATATTTGGATGGACTCTGGACGATCAGGCGTCAGATGTAACCGCCGTTATCGCAGCTTATGGTTTTGACCAGGTGATCCTGTTCGGACATTCTGCGGGCGCATCTATCGCGGCCAGATCGCTTCCTTCCATCAAGGCCCGTGTCGCTGGATTTGTGATTGGGGACTTCGCACCATTTTATCCTCCGTACCATGAACAGTGGAAGCAGCACATTATGGGACTTCCTGAACGTCAAATATCAGACGATGCATTGGAGGGGATTGTTCGAGATGCAAAATATGAGGACGTAATGGCTAACTTGCAACAGAGTGCTGCCAGTATCTTAGTTATAACGGGCGAACCGGAGCGCTCAGCGCTTCGGCCCGAAGAGATCGAAAAGATGAAGGAAAGACTCCCGCGTGCGGAAGTAAGCGTTCTCGCAGGTTGCGGTCACGAATTTCTCTCCGATGACCCTGCACGCGCTGTCGAGATCCTTGAGCGATTTACGGCCGGGTTGGAGAGCGCCAGCTAAGATGCAATATGGGACAGGCTTAAGCATGTCCCATACCGCTATAACACTCGCATTTCTTTCGTCGAAGTCGTGAGCACCTCGCAGCCATCCTTGCGCACGACGACATCATCCTCGATGCGAACGCCGCCAATTCCCTCTAAATAAATACCAGGTTCAATGGTGATGACCATGTTCGGTTCGAGCTTATACTTCTCACCTTTCTGGTTGATCGTCGGAAGCTCATGGACCTGAATACCGATACCGTGTCCCGTGGAGTGACCGAACTTTGAGCCATAGCCGTGCAGTGTGATATAATCGCGCGCGATCGTATCCAATTCGCGTGCGTTCATACCAGCGTGCAACTTGTCTATCGCGCGCTGCTGGGCGATCTTCACGATCTCGTAGATCTTTTGAAGTTCGGTAGAGATCTTTCCGAGCGCGATCGTGCGCGTCATGTCGGAGTTGAATCCGTTAAAGACACAGCCAAAATCCAACGTTACGAGTTCACCCTTGCGCAGCTTCTTCGAAGACGCTGTTCCATGAGGTAACGCGGAACGCTCACCGCTTGCAACAATAATGGTGAAGGCGTCGCGCTCACCACCGTTGAGCCGTGTGTGGTAGGCGATCTCGGCGGCAACATCCAGCTCTGACATGCCAGGTTTGATGATCTCGCAAACCTTCTCGAAGACCTTGTCGCCGATCATGGCCGCTTGCTTGATCATGCTGATCTCGTCTTCCGACTTGATCATGGTCAGCTTTTCGACCATCTCGATCTCCGGATCGAGTTTCACATGCCGGAATTTCGTGCGAAGAAAGTCGTAGAGTGAATAACTGATGTGGTTCTTCTCGAAGGCCAGATGGTCGTAGTCCGAAAAGAGCTGCTTCTCGACGAACGAGTCAGGGATGTTACGGTCCCGGTCAATGATCGAGATCTTCGCACCAGCGACCTCCAACTTAACCTGGGCCTTGTATCGAAAATCAGTAAAGAAATGGGGCTTACCTTGAGCTGGGACGAGCAGCATCCCATTCGATCCGGTGAAGCCGATGAGATACTGAATGTGCGGTAGATGGGTAACGAGAAGAGCGTCAAGCCCTTTGTCCTTCACCATCCGCTGTAATTTTGCTAATCGTGCCATTTCCTGTCTATACTGTTTTTCAAGTTCCGGCGCTTAACAGAAAGCCCCGCAAGAAAGCTTCATTCTGCGCAGCCAAAATGGCATAGAGAAAGCTACCTTCCAGGCTCCACTAACCTAGTTAGCTTCCTATGCCAAACGGCATACGTGATCATACGAGAATCAGCGCCGACGGAGCGCTAACCGTTGTTAGTCCTCAACATTTGCGGCTCGTTCTACCTTGTGCCGGATTTGGCTACCTGGTTTCTGATGCGTTTCCTTATGTTTTTGGAGCAGTCGTTCAACAATCTTCAATGCCGCATCCACTGCGACATGAGCTTCGTCCGCGCTTTCCTTGACTGTGATCGTATCCCCTGGTACATGCAGTATCGCTTCGAATGTTTTTAGGTGCCCATTGCTACCCTCCTGATCGACGATGCACTCGGCCGAGATCACCTCGTGAGCCAGCCGGAGCTGATCGAACGCAGAGTGGATATACTTCTGTATGCTTTCTCGTGCTGCTTCGTGACGGACTTGAATTCGAATGTTCATAATGCTGGGTTATGGTATTAAGGCGTTGCTCCCCAAACAGCCGATGCTACCGGCCGACCGAAAGGCGGTCAGGGTGGACCTAACGTGCCGGGGAGAGGATGTAGGCAATGTGCGAGAATTCAATAATTCTTAGGTATTGCAATATACTGCCAAAAGCACGAAATTGTAACCGAAAAAGAAAAGAATTTTTCGGAATTCCCTTATTCGCGGCCGCTGCGCGGATGAGCCTTGTCATAGACCGACTTCAGGCGGTCCACAGTCAGGTGGGTGTAGCGCTGGGTTGTTCGGAGCGACTCGTGGCCGAGGATGTCCTTGACCGCGCGGAGGTCCGCGCCGTGATCGAGGAGGTGAGTTGCTGCCGTGTGTCTAAGCATGTGTGGATGTGCTCGTGGAACATCGCTGGCATGAGCAAATGTATTCGACACGATGTAATATACCATGCGCGGGGTAAGCCGTTTCCCATTTTTCAATAAGAACAGCGCATTTCTGTCCTCAATCGGGATGATCCTTCCAGACCGTTCCTGAAGATAGCCACCAATCGCCTCGATCGCTTTTGCGCCGATCGGCACAACGCGCTGCTTGGAACCCTTGCCCGTTACGCGAACGGTCCCAGCACTTCTATCAAGATCTTGCATGTCTATTGAGCACAATTCCGAGCGGCGAAGCCCGCTGGAATAAAGCAGTTCGATGACTGCCTGGTCGCGTAGCATCTCGAATTGACTCCGTGCGGCGCGGGGGGTCCCGCCTGCTCCTCCTTCACGAACTGGCGGTGAAAGTATATCTGCCATGGTCCGCTCTGAGACGACATTTGGCAATCGCTTCTCCGATTTCGGCGTCCGCACTAAGCGAGCGGCATTGAATGAGAAGACTTCTCGCTTTACCAAAAACTTTACAAATGACCGCACTGCAGCAAGCTTCCGTCCGATTGAACTTGCCTTCATCCTGCCGTCATTGGCCATCAACTCTCCGGAAAGCACTTCGAGGTAGCGCCGTAATACTTTCAGGTCATCATGCGACCCTTCAAGTACCAAGCCCTCCGATTTCAGTATTCGATACAGGTCAACGAGGTCGCCCTCGTATGCCTCGATCGTGAGCGGACTCGCTTCACGCTCGTGTTCGAGGTACTCTAAGAAGGCACGAAGCCAATGGGGGAAGTTATCGTAGAAATCCACGCTGGTAGAAGAGTCTGGTGCTCACTTTAGTTTGCATTAGGATTAATCCTAAGATTGTGTTCGTTCATCTATAGGTAGTCGCACCAACAAGATTCTATGAAACTCCGCACAATTCTATTCCTTGTACTGCTCCCCCTACTTGCGCAAGCGCAGCCACCCAACCAAGAGCTATCGAAGACCTTGCTCTTCAACAGCGAGCCCTATATAGCGATGAACCCAACGAACACAAGCAATCTCACCGTCGCCTGGATGTCTCTGACGGCCGCGACGCTCACGATAGAGATCCGTACTCGCACGAGCTTTGATGGAGGCGTCACCTGGAGCGAGCCTGACGTGCTGCCACACCAAAATGCCCGGTATACATCGGCCGATGTTTCTATGGCGTGGCGTAATGATGGCGTGCTGTTTCTTAGTTACGTTGATTATCTTGACAATCATGATTCCTCCTCCGGCGGGGTGTATGTTGTTTCTTCGACAAATAGTGGATTGAATTGGTCCGCCCCCGTAAAGGCAATTGATGCAAATGAGAATACCGATATTCCCATCGACCGACCGTGGATCGTTGTAGATAACGGTACAACGGCAAGCGCGGGCCATCTCTACATCACTTCGAAACCCGCGCCGTGGAATCCGTTGCCGAATCATACCTATGTCACGCGCTCGCTCGATAGTGGCAGAAGTTGGAGCCCGCTTACCACGCTCGATACAACAGGGTATTCTGCTCTCCTCCTCAAAGCGCCAATGAGTTCTCCCACTGTCGCCAATGATGGGATGTTGAACATCGTTTTCCCATATATCGGAAATTCAAGTGGCGGATTTGCGCTTGCAACATCAACGAATGGCGGCGCCACGTTCTCGCGCTCCAAAGTGCTACGGCCAACGTTTACGGGAGATACGCTCTACAAAGATGGGTACCGACTTATCGCCGATCCATCGAACGCACCGCATCTCGTGCTCGTGTGGCCCGACGTGCGTGATGGCGATAACGATGTTTATTCTTCGACATCGTTCGATGCGGGAGCAACGTGGTCTGTTCCTCTGCGTGTCAATGATGATGCTGCGGGCAACGGCGTGGTGCAGGATATGCTCTGGCCAACGTTCGCGAATGATGGGACGCTCGCCGTTGTGTGGCGAGATAGGCGAAATGGTGTTGGCACCGGATATTCATCATCCACCAATACCTATTACGCCTACTCTCGTGATGGCGGCAGAAGCTTCTCGAAGAATTTCCGGATGAGCGACTCCACCGCACCGCACGAAACAGCGTTGGATCAAGCTGGCAACGACTTCATGTCGGCCGTACTCCAGAACGACACGCTCTACGCCGTCTGGGGCGACACACGCACGACCCGCGTGCAAATCTATTTCGGGAAGGTTGAGCTTGGTGGGAAGAGTTGGGTGGAGATGCAATCGCTCAGTGAATCACCACATTCACTAACGCTCTCGCCGAATCCTACTACCGGCATCGAGACTCTGTCGTTTTACTTGTCGAAGCCATCAGAATGTAGGGTGCTCCTTTATAACTCAATCGGTGTGGTAGTAAGAACACTATCAAACGAATTGTATGAAGCCGGACATCACACACTCTCGTTTTCGACAGTGGGATTGGCCAAAGGGGACTACGTTGTGAACCTGTTAACTGAAGCCGAGATGCAATCTGCAAACGTCGCTATAAGGTAGCGAAATAATTTTGCGAAATTCAACGAAGGACCATCACGGGCTTCTGGGCAAGTTTCGCACCACACCGCAGTTGCAGCATGTACATTCCCGCTGGCAACGGTAGCATATTCAGCGAAGCGTTTCCCGTGCCCTCCGCTTGACACGATAACATTCGCTCACCGAGGGCATTGTAAAGCGTTAACATTCCCTTCTCATCGCCAGAGTCATAAGTCAACGTGATTTTCTCACTTACTGGATTCGGTCGTACTTGAAGTGACATGGCTGACTTTTCTGACGAATGAACCGCGACAGCACTATTCGCCCAGGAAATATCCGCACGATAGACACCACCGCTCTTTGTGCCCGCAAAGAGTTCTGTCCCAATCACACCAAGTGCATACACGGATGAATCACGTAGGCCATCGTTTGCTTGGGTCCAGGAATCACCCTTGTTGCCTGAGAAATAGACACCGTTCTGGGTTCCTGCAAATATCGTCGATCCGAAATTAATAATTGAACTCACAAGTTTGGGCCCGATCTTGACGATGGTCCACGTCCTTCCGCTATCGGACGAACGATGAATTCCACCGATACCTGCGAAGAGGCTTCCATTGCAAAAATCGAGAGCATGTACGTACGAATCCTGTCTCGTCCAATAATTTGCGCTCCATGAGATACCATTGTCCGATGAGAAGTCAGTACCATTGACCGTTCCACCGAACACGAAAGGGCCAAAGTCAACAAGAGAGACTATTTCATTTAGGGAATCCACGCGTATCCAGTCTTTGCCGGAATCAGCCGATCGCTCCACACCATCAGAGGTTCCAGCGAACAGCACATCGGCAACCACGAGAAGCGCTGACACTCGAGTATCATAAGTGCCGAAACCTCTCACGTGCGTCCATGGAGTTGAAAACCCTGTACTGGCAAAAAGCCCACCTCCGTCAGTCCCAGCAAATACCACCTGACCCAACACAGCAGTGGATCTCACATAGGTATTTCCTAAATTGACCCCTAATTTTTGCCAGTAGGAATTGTCACTGTAACCACGATACACACCTCCGCCGTACACTCCCGCATACAATGTATCACCAACGTTCACGAAGGCATCGACGTAAGAGAGGCAAATTCCGAGGCTCGAATTAGCCCAGGTAGCCCCAGAGTCAAAAGAACGGAAGACGCCACCATCCGTCGCTGCAAACATCGTTGACCCGAGCATTGCCGTTGCCCTTACAGACGGACTCGGTAAATTCAGCACACGCGACCACGTGTCCCCCAAGTCTGTTGAGTGGTATAATCCACTATCCCCAGCATCCATCGCAAATAGGGAAGCTCCATTTGCAGCAATCGCCAATGGCATGTGAATCGTCACAGAACCAGGAATGGATTTCCACGAAAATCCAGAGTCAGATGAACGGTAGATACTGTCACCTCGGGAAATAGCAAAAATGGTAGTTCCTATGGTCATAATACCGGTGACTGGTACCCACGAATGCATTCCCTCCCCGGATCGCGACCAGGTGCCTCCATCATCCATTGAGCGCCAAACACCACCATACGCCCCGGCCATTTGATCTCCTACCGTCCCCGCCAAAACGATATTGCCAACGACCGCTAGGCTGTAGATTTCCCAATTTATGAGCCCGGTATTGACTCGATCCCACGTATCGCCTTGATCCCTGGAGCGATAGATTCCGCTGTCCTTCGTGCCAATGAATAGTGAGGAGGCGGAGTATGCAATTGAGGTAACGCACCAGTGCGTCAAAACAGTGTTCATCCTCATCCAGGAATCTCCGCTCGACGTTGAACGGAATAAACCACTGTCGGTTGCCGCATACACAAAGTTGCCCTTCGCTTCAAGTGCGTTGACGGTGATGCGATTCAGCCCACTGTCCGATTCGTACCAAAACGCACCGTTATTGGTCGAACGGTAAACACCGCCAGTAAGTAATCCGGCATAAACCCTAGGACTACTAACGGCGAAACACGAAATATTGCCTCCATACGGGCCATTAGTCTGCTGCCAATGGAGGGTTTGTCCCACGGCTGCCTTCGTAACGCAAGCGAGAGTAAGGAGAAGGGTCTTAGTAAGTAGTGATCGCATGAGGTATTAACGGACAACTTCTCTATAGAAGAACCGCGAACCCTCAAAAGGTAACAGACAAAACTAGAATTTTCTTCGGGGCGGCTTTGCTGACCCCACAAGCACTATTTCCCCCCGCCTGTGATCGTCGAGATCAACCGCTCGACGTAAGTCTTCTGCTCCCTTGGGACCTTCTCCTCGTTGGCGGTGATGGCGTTCTTGAGTTGAGCGCCGGTCAGGCCGAAACGGCGCTCGCGGCGTTGGTAATCACGGATGGCATCGTAGAGATTCTCGCGGCGGAAGTCGGGCCAGAAGGTTTTCGTCACGTGAATCTCGCTGTAGGCAAGCTCCCAAAGCAGAAAGTTCGACAGACGCATCTCGCCGCTTGTGCGAATGAGCAGATCGGGATCGGGAATCGCAGATGTTGTAAGATATGAACGGAAGATGTCGTCCGAAATATCTTCCGGGGAGATCTTCCCTCGGCGTACATCGAGCGCAAGCGATTGTATCGCGCGGACAATATCCCAACGTCCAGAATAACTTAGTGCAAGTGTGAGCGTGAGTCCCTTGTTTTGAGAGGTCTTCTCGATCGCTTCTCCCAACTCCTGTTGTACTATCGCCGGCAGCGCGTTTATCTGTCCGATGGCGTTCAGTCGCACACCATTTTCGAGCATCTCCTCCATCTCATCGCGGAGCATCTTCCGCAGCAGCCGGAAGAGCATCGACACCTCGCGCTTCGGGCGCTTCCAGTTCTCGGTGCTAAAGGCATAGACGGTGAGGAAGTCGATGCCCAACTCGCGGGAGGAGCGTGTCACGTCGCGCAGACTAACAATACCCGCCTGATGTCCCGCCGCGCGCGGAAGTCCACGCTCCTCGGCCCAGCGTCCGTTGCCATCCATGATGACTGCTATATGCTTCGGCAGTTTGCCCGTTGCGCGCAGTTCGTGCTGGACGATCTTGTCGTCGGGGTTTTGATGGTAATTGTCGGGTCCTAAGAATCTTCCCACGATTGAACGGAATTAGTGCGTGAACTCACAGGGGCGTAGATGGGCTACGCAGAGACAAAGAATAAGTTGCGGTCGAAAAGAATGGTTCGAGCCCAAGCAGCTCACAGCGCAGCCTTCGCTTCTATGACAATCTGCTCTGCTTCCTCCCGCGTCGGTGCCTCCACGATAATCCGTATAATCGGCTCCGTATTGCTCGCCCGCGCGTGAAGCCACGACCGCTCGAAGTCAAAGCGGATGCCATCTTCGCTGTTTACTCTTTGAGCGCGAGGCGCGAACGTATTAGATAACGCAGATAGAACAGACTTAACTTGATCGAGGCTCGTCAATTCTATCTTCGACTTCACGATCTCATACTGCGGCAACTCCTTCTTCTTCGCAGAGATCGGTCCATCAAACTCCGCGAGCGCAGAGAGCGCAAGTGCAACACCGACGAGCGAATCGCGCCCCAAATGAACACTCGGTAGAATCACTCCACCGCTGCCTTCGCCTCCGATAATTGCCTGAGTATCGCGCATCTTCTTCGCGACGTTGATCTCTCCGACCGGTGTGCGCAGCGCTGTCGCACCATGCTTCTCCGCCATATCTTCGACCGCCCGTGTCGTCGAAAGATTAACAACCACAAATTGCCCTCGCGAAGAATGCTTTAGTACGTGTTCTATGCATAGTACAATCGTATTCTCTTCACTGAACGGCTCGCCGTTCTCCATCATCAGCACGAGGCGATCTGCATCAGGATCGACAACGATGCCAAGGTCTGCCTTCTCGCGGAGAATAGCTTGCTTTAGTGATGTGAGGTTCTCGGGTATCGGTTCGGGGCGATGCGGGAAGATGCCGGATGCATCACAATGCAGCTCGATGATATCTGTGACGCCGAGGCTTCGAAGTAAGCGTGGTTGAATGACTGAGCCAGATGCATTGACTGCATCGAGAACCACACGGAAGCTCTTCTTCGCAATCCTCTCTCGCTTGACGAAGGGAATATCAAGAACAGCTTGCAGATGCTCGTCGATGAAATTACGTCCATCTATCACATCCCCAAATTCTTCCGCGATGACTGGCTGCGCGGAGGACGAATCGTAGATGTCCCACAATCGCTTGTTCTCATCGGCATCCAGAAAAAGCCCGGTCCCCGCAATGAACTTCATTCCATTCCACTCGCCGGGGTTGTGGCTTGCGGTAATACTAATGCCTCCGACGACATCCAATTTAAACTCCGCCGCCATCTGCACCGTCGGCGTCGGCACCATTCCGAGCGCCATTACGTCACAACCACACGATGCAAGCGTTTGAATGCACAACTCGTAAAAGTGAACACCGCCAAGCCGACCATCATAGCCAACCGCGACGGTGCCTTTGTTGTCATTGTATCTTGCGAAGCTTGCGGCGTAGCGCGCAACAACTTCAGCGGAAAGACCAGAGTCGTCCGTGCCAACAGTACCGCGAAGACCGGAGATGGAGCGTAAAAGCATAATTAGATGTCTCGGGAGCGGAGGCCACCCGGTGTGAGGACGGAGAAATGTCCAAGAAGTGCATCGCCCTCTGTTCGGACAATCGCACAAACGTGCTTTGCCCTTATTGGATAGGACAAGTTATGAAGTCGCAAGAATAGCACCCCAGCGGATGGAAGGTGATGAGAAAATACTAGTTCTCCGAAATCCTTATCGTTCGTTATCAACAACGAATTGGCTTCCATCGCATCCATCAAGACACGCGGATCCTTGCTTCCCCGCACACCTTCTACGACCCAGGAAACCGTATGACCCTCCTCCAGAAGACTTCGAACCACTGTGGTGCCGATATTTTCATCCGCGAAAATCCTCATGCATAATTGAGGAAAACTGGCATCACGGCCTCATGACGAATGACGGCACGTGCATATTCAAGCGCAGCATCAACACCTTCCTGCGTAAGGGATGGATATTCCTCCAGCATTTCCGCTATCGAATGGTGTGCTATCTCGTCGAGGATGAACTCGACGCTCAGGCGAGTCCCTTCGATGGTCGGCTTACCTACGAGAATGTTTGGATCGCAAATAATGCGTGGATTTGTCATGCTACCGAATACGCACATTATGCTAAAACTGTTCCGATGCCGGGTAACGAGTCCAAATACTCGTTACCAGTTACTCATTCACTCGCTATTTACGAGGATGTCTGCGTCGCGCCCGGCGAAGGTGTGGCACCCGAGTCCGGTGCGCCACCGTCGGCGATGGACTTGCGCATGTTGGTGTCGGCTTGCAGATTTTGCAGGTTGTAGTAATCGAGGACGCCGAGATGACCCGAACGGAATGCCTCCGCAATCGCCATCGGAATCTGCGCTTCGGACTCGACGAGCTTCGCGCGCATCTCCTGCACACGCGCCTTCATCTCCTGCTCGGATGCAACGGCAGCTGCGCGGCGCTCTTCTGCGCGTGAGCGCGCAATAATAAGCTCTGCCTGGGCCTGATCGCTCTGCAACTTTGCGCCGATGTTGTCGCCGATGAATACATCCGCGATGTCGATGGAGAGGATTTCAAACGCGGTACCTGCGTCGAGTCCCTTGTCGAGCACAACTTTCGAAATCTTGTCGGGACGTTCTAATACTTCCTTGTGCGACTCCGCTGTGCCAATCGTGGTTACAATACCTTCGCCAACGCGTGCGAGAATCGTTGCTTCGCCAGCTCCACCAACGAGGCGATCCAGATTCGCACGCACCGTAACGCGTGCGACTACGCGAACCTGAATACCATTCTTCGCGACAGCCGGCACCTGAGGTGTTTCGATCACCTTTGGCGTGACCGAGAGCTTTACGGCCTCAAGCACATCACGTCCTGCGAGATCGATTGCGGCAGCGCGGTTAAAATCAAGTTCGATGTTTGCTTTGGCCGCACTGATAAGCGCGTTCACGACACGTGGCACATTGCCTCCAGCGAGATAATGCGCTTCCAGCTTTGGTATCTCCACAGGTATTCCCGCTTTGAACGCGGTGATCTTCGATCGCACAATCGTATCCGGTGGCACTTTGCGTAAACGCATTCCAACGAGATCGGAAAAAATACGAACGTGGACACCCGACGACAGCGCCGTGATCCAGAGTCCGAGCGGAATAAAGTATAAGAAGAGAACAAGGAAGAAAAGCGCTGCTACTACGATAAGTACCGCTGCTGGTCCGATGGCGTTCATGGGTGGAAGTGCAAAGTGCTGAAATGCTGGAGTGAATTACTACGAAAATACGGGATTTCCTAACCCCGCATCCAAAAGCGAGGGGCACCCTTTGAGTCAAACTCGGCGCACGACCCACGATTCTTTCCACGTCACCAATCCGACCTCCGGCATCGGGCGACCCAAAAACCTCTCGCCGATCTGTTGGAATTTGCGGGGGACATCGCTAACAAGCATGGTGTGGTCGGGTATCGGGTGCGCGGTATCGGGCATGTGTGCTTTGATAGACAGCTCGGCAACGCGCTTTGCGGCAATAGCACCGGAATTTACCAAGGTTACCGTTGTCCCAATTGTCTTTTGGATTACATCCGCCAGAACCGGATAATGCGTACAACCCAATATCAAAGTATCCACCCCCGATTCGCGAAGAGCGCCAAGATACTCTTCCGCGATAAGACCCGTCGCCGCATGATTTGTCCATCCCTCCTCCGCGAGCGGTACGAACAGCGGACACGCGACGGTAAATGTCGTACAGGACTTACCCTGCTTCTTCCCCTCTTCCGCGATGGCGTGCTCATATGCGCCGCTGGCAATCGTTGCCTCTGTCCCCGCGATGCCAATTCGTCCATTCTTTGTAACGCGTACCGCTTCTTCCGCCGCTGGACCAATCATACCAATCACCGGAATACCATGTGCTGTGCGCTCCACCTCTTCCAGAGCAGTCGCGCTGACGGTATTACAAGCTATGACGATCATCTTGACGCCATACGAGAGCAACAACTCCGTGTCCTCACGTGCATAACGTTGAACGGTCTCGACAGACTTTCCGCCATAGGGCACCCGCGCCGTATCGCCAAAATACACGATAGGCTCAAACGGAACGGTCGTGAAGAGCTCCTTCACGACCGTTAATCCACCAATTCCAGAATCGAATACGCCTATTGGTTTCCGAAGCATAGCGCGGGAATTCAGAGCTATCTCTTTGGGGAATCAGGGTTGCCGGCGGGTGGGGTAGTCGGTGGCGGCGTGCCCGGAGGTGCCGTTGGCGGAATCGGCCGGCCAAGGCTATCACGCATCATACCCGGAAGACCCGGACGATGTCCAGGCGTGCCCCCGAGCCTGTTGTTGGCACCGGCTGGGCGCTCGATCGGCTTCATCATTGGTCCGATCGTGGAAGATACACTTCGCTGCACGTAGGATGCAAGCTGGCTCTTGGCATTATTCAAGTGCTGCTCTACTTCAAAATAGTGCTTTCCTGCCGGGCTCTTCATGAAGACAGTCACAGCTTTTAATTCTTCTGCTGTGAACTCCTTACGATAGGCGTCGAACATAAGCTTCTCGTCCATCGTCGTGTCGATCTTCTTCTTGACAGAGTCCCACGCAACGGAAGAATCCACACCGCGTGCCTTGAAGTTGCGCGACATCTGTAAGAAGGTCTGCGTGGTGCGCTCACGAATACCTATTGGCGGCTTTATCAGCGCGTAGATCTCCTTGAATGCTTCCTTGAACTTTACGCTATCGGGGTAGCTTTTAGCCGGCGTTGCCGGTGCTGATGTGCGCCCTGGCGGTAGGCTAGTCTGTGGTTCCTTCGATGTCTGTGCCGAGCCACTCGACGACATCGCACACAGCACTAATAACATTGCAAGATACTTCATATATGTTTGGCGAGTATGATAACTAAGGTCATTATGGAGTACGCGCTGAGGTGTCTGTCGGCACTGTGCCGTACGCCGTGTGTGGAAATGGCTTTCGGCGGAGAAAAGTTTAGACACATTGAGAATAGAACATAAACGCCTTACTCCGCATGCAGGGCGACCCACGCACCGCCGGAGCGGACCTCCAGATTCGTCACCGGATGCACTTCCCATTGCGTCGCTCTGGACTTCCCTACCTCGTCCGGGTGTTCCTCGTCCCACATAAGCCAACCCGTTATGCGTAACTGCGCGTGCTCGTTCGATAATTTCTCAAGCGTGCGTAGCTGCCAATCCGCATGAACTGATTTCCATCGTGGCGTAATTTCGACGATCATTCCGTTCGATTTGTCGCTTGTTGGTGAATCGCTGATCCAGACATGAAAATCGTGAAGAACGTCGCTATACCCGTTGCAACTCTCGGCTCCCGATTCCTTCGCATGGATCAGGTATCCGACAACGCGCACACCGCGACGCTCTTCCTGCTCCACATAGTCCTCTGAAGCGGCGGGCCAGTTTGAGCGTTTTCGACGTCCCGATTCGCTTAGCAACGTGGAGGGAATGGCTTCTATTTGAGCGATAGTCTGGTCTTCTACATCAAGCGGTGCAGTGAAGCGATTCTTCTCTCGGTTGAGCATTCCGTCGCCACCCGAGCCTTCGACTCCAACGCCTCCGATTGTTTCCGGTGCAACCGCGACTTCGCGAAGGGGCGAAATCTTCTTCGTACTATTAACGTACCAGATAAGCGCGACAATGAGCGCGATCAGCAACAGCAGTCCGAGCGTATTACGCGATTTCAATGGTCAACTTATGCGATGATGGAAAAATCGGATCCATACAAGAATATTCCTGATGTCCGTGATGGCTTGACACGCCTGGAGCGCACGATTCTCAATGTGATGTACCATGCGCGCAAGGAATATGGCAACCGGATGATTCCGACCTTCCTCCTTTATGGTCGCGTGGTGGAGGTGCTGGATGTCTCGCCAGAAGAATTCTCGCGAGCGTTAGAACGTGTGGCCGCTTCGGACACTCTGGGCTTATTCGATTGACAGAATAAACAGCCTAAAATAAAAACCGCAGCGTGCCGAGAAAAGAAGACAGCGCTGCGGAGCTCTTGTTTTGTTTGCCCTAATTAGACCCTGAAAACCGAAGTGATCAGGATCAGTTCTAAATACGAAATTTCTCAGAGAAGCGTTTCCTGCTTTTAATGAAATGTTACGTGCTCGATCACCCTTTCCCTGCGGTGATGAGCCAAGCAGAGGAAGCTCATTAGAAGGTCCACGGCGTCCAAAGCACTTTTGTAAGGAAGGACGGCTGCTGTCCCATAACCCCAGTACCTACACTCGGCGTCGGATGTATCTGGACCTCGACCGACATACTACGAACGAGTTGACTTGTGGTAAATGCACTCAGTGGGAAATCGAAGATGTAACTCTGCTGGAGGCCAGTCCCCTGAACGCCATTCGCTGGATTGGCCTCCGCGACGTTCGCTCGGAACGTGATATTACGGTAGGCAGCGGTGATGTCTGCACCCTTCGATCCGACGAACATCAAGGATGCTTGCCGAATCGCGAACTCCGAGCTAGACGAACCGAGACCAAGCGTGCTCGAAAGGATGTTACTCACAACCTGACTTCCCAAGCTGTTATACACCTTCGTTAGAACTGGTGCCTGCTGCGCTGGCGTCTGATCCGACTTGAAATATCCACCTGCTGCGATGAAGTATATGGCATCATCAAATGCGGCCGAGCTTAGTCGTTCTTCCGTTGTGTTCGTCGCCGGATTCGTGACATAGATATGCGGCTTGAGATCAGGATTCGATTTTGTCCCTGTTACTACCAGCTCGATCTTAATTGCTTCGTAGGGGTCGATCGCATGCGTACCGGAATAATCCGCGATGATATGGATTTCCGGGTTGCTAAAATCATTCGTGAACTTGATCTGACCTTCCGTGATGGTAAATGGTTGATAAAAACGGAACGTAGAGTTCGAAGTCAAGTTGATCGTCCCGGCGACCTTAGAATCGAGATCGTCACCTCGGTCGATGGCAATCGCCCCGCCAGGCTTAAGCTCGGCGTTCAATTCAGTACCCAGCATCCCGATCACCCCGGTGAAGGGCATCTGGAGTCGGACATTCCCTTGCACATTGACCTGCAGGCTCATTCTCAATCTATCCGCAAAACTCGGACCCAGAACATTCGCACTGCTCTGTAAATCGGACTCCTGTTCCGCAGCATTTCCAAGAGTACCGTCGTCGTTCAAATAGATGTTCTTTAGGCGATTGGGGAAGAGGGAATCGTCCGCACGTGGGATGGAAGCATCGCCAGATCGAAGCGCAGAAACCAAGACGTCGCGTGCAGATGCACCGCGCAGTGTGTCTGTCCGTCCTTTGGTATCAGAGTTATCGCTGGAGATCGTACGATAGACAATTCCTTGTGTACTCGAGCTTTGACCGATCTCATCCATCTGCGGGGAGGTGAGACTGCCGCTCAATATATTGATGGTGCCTTTTATCCAGGGCTCCTCAAATGTATGGAAGAAGCGGAAGTCTTTTCCGCCCGTGTTGATCACCAACGGGCCATAGATCATCTTGAGGGCGGCCTTGGAATCTTCCGACAGTACTTTTAGGTGATCAGAGCGAAGCTGGAGGTCAAAATTAGCAATGCTGAATCCCTTAAAGTCAAAATTGCCATTGACGACTGCTTGGCCTTGCGGATCGTCAGCATAGAGATTCTTCACGGCGATGTTTTGTAGCTTCAGCGAATTATCCGCAAAGACCAAACCTCCGTCGAAAAGATACCACATGCGGTTTCCATCCAGGAGGAATTGACCATCTCGAACGGTTGCTGATCCACCATACTTGATGTGCTCCTGCGTTCCGGTTACTGCGAAGTTAATGTCGCCAGAGCCGTGCAACTCTCGGAATGCAGAAATGAAGGGAGCCGCAACGTCGATGGGAAAGTGAGAGGTGGTTACGCGGGCCGAGAGAGGACGCACTGCGACTGCCGTGCTATCGGAGGCGAAGTCTGGTCCGTGTTTGAATGCGATCATCAGCGGGATGCTATCGATCGTCAGTCGCAGAGCACTTGTGGAGTCAAATCCGCTTGTGGACTGAGAGCCTTGCTGTCCGGTGTCGTGCGCGACATGAACTACGACGGATCCTCGAAGCGCTTGATCTTTGTACGAAAGATCGACAAAGTTTGAATCGAACGAAAGCTGGTTGTTCTCTGGGCCATACGACATCGCGTCCGAATGAAGCCGCACCGCAAGCTCTGGTCGCTCGAGGGTGCCGTGCATACCCAGGGTTACATCTCTGACCTTCCCCCGGAAATCAGCGAAACCCAAGGACTTTGACCCTGGCTTGGTTATCAGGATCTCCGGCAATTTCTCTAAATAGAAAGAAGGCACAAATCCCCATGCATTAACGGAGTCGCCCTTGACGGTTCCACCCAGGTTCACTCGGAGTGCCGAAGCGTTGTGGGGATCAATGCCGCGGGTCAGCGGATGAATCAGCTTCAATGTGTCAACGGAGATCAGCCCATCTTTGGCAACACGGACATGACTCGGACCATCATTGAAGATACGATACTCACGCAGTGAAGCTCTCGGCGAATGATTCAGGAGCGTCGCGTGAAGTGTATCGAGCACGAAATCCAATGCACCTGCAGGAAAGCTCGCATCTCCTTTGAGTCGAATTCCGAGGGCGTCGTTATAGATCGTGGAGACATCGTAGTTCAGATGCTGATCTTTGAATCTCAATCCAAATCTTGGATGATAAAGCAGCGCGCTCCCCAAACGAATGACGGAGTCCGTTCGAAAGTCAAGTGAGGCATTCAGATGATCCATCACCTTCTTCGGATCATTTGAAAGGTTTTGTGCCACGAGACGGAAGCTGGTTGGCGTAAGATGGAGCCTCGGTGACCCACCCCCGAAGCGAGGGAGTGCAAGAGCTGCCGGACGCATGCTATCGGTCACGACCAACGAAGAATCTTTGTGCCGCAAGGCGCGATCCGCCTGCAGTAAGGCATCCATCACCTTGCGCGAAAGGGAATCACGAACTGCAATCGAGTCTGAACTCGCAAGAGAAGCGCTGTCGACTCCTTCGCGATTACGCAGGATGAAGCCGAGGCTATCCCCTTCCATTGTAAGGCCAATGTCGCCGGCCGGACATCCTGATACATTGCCATAGATCATCCCTTCCCCAAGCAGAAACGTTTGCGGGACAAAACCTGCGAGCGGACGAAGGTCTTTGATCTGAACAGAGTAATCGAAATCAATCGAATCCGCACATTGTGTGATGAGCGGGAAATGCATCCCCGCCTCCGGGAAATCCCGTTCACGAATGGCTGTCATCAAAACCGCGATGTGTTGCGGCACGGTGCGAATGAGATCCCCAAGGCGGAAACGGCGTTCGATCGAAATATTCGCCATTTCACTTCGCACACTAAGTGTGTTCTCCGAACTAGATTTCGGTGTGAGTGATAGCTCGGCATTCACATCAGAAAGCGCATGCCCTTGGTATTCCAAATCAAAAAGTCGTGCGCGCGCCGTTCCGCTAACCTCCTCGAAGTTCTTCGCCGTCCCACGCACTGTTGCCGTAAGATCGATGCGTGCTGGATTTCGGGTTGTTGGAGGAAGCACTTCGGCCAGACGGAAATCATTGATCGTGCCGTCAAAGGTATAGGGCATCGCCGGCGCACCGAGATCGATCGTCGCGCGCTTCACATGCGCCACCGGCCCACCATCTAAAACGGCGTCGAGTCGGCTTAGATCAGCAAACCCACGTTTCATCGTAGCAGCAAGATCCAAGTGCTGGATCTTGTACTTCGCGTAGCTTGATGGCGACGACGTCTTCAACTCGATCGCCGTGGTAAGCGTCTTCCACTCAGTGCCAGAGCCGGTGAGTTTCCCATCCAGGTTCAAGCTGGTCTTATCCAGCTTCGCATCGAAGGCCGCGATGTCCAGGTGGTCCGTCTGTAATCCCGTCCGATAATCAAAGTGATGATTTCGGAAATCGAGGAAGGCATCCGCAGCAACATCCCCGGCTCCGCTCGTTTTGGTTGTAAAGACAGTGTGGAAATTCTGGGGAATACCCGTGTACGTTAGCCTTGGGATATTGATCGTACCAAAGCGGCTAAGATTCGGAATATGCAAACCGGGCACATACTCATCGAGCGTTGCATTGGAAAGCTCCCTCGCTTCGAGCGCAAGATTCATCCAGAGCGAATCTGGCCGATCGAGATGATCCAGGTTTCCGGTGATCGTAATACCGCGTTTATTTCTGAAATCAAGCGCGATGCGCTTGACTTTGAGATTCCCAAACTCACCGGTAAGATCGAGATCAAGCCCCGGCGAGCCGCCCAGAAACCCGAGAGTCTTCGGCAGGATCTGCTTCAACTCGAATGTGCTTACGACAGGACCTTGCAGCGTTACATTCACCGGAGCGTGCTTGAGCGATGAGAAATTGCCGTTCCGCAAGAACTCCGGTGAAGCTATGTCGGCGGAGAGCCATAACGATGTGTTTCCTGTGGTGATCTTTGCTTCGTCGATGCGCGCCTGAATCGAATCCAAGTATCCGGAGAATCCAATGTGCTGCACGAAGAAGTCGCTTCGCTCTTCGTGGAAGCGAAGGTGATTCACCTTGACGGACTGCGCTGTCGAACCGTTGATATAGACACGGGTGTCGAGATCGATCCCCTTCAAAGAAACATCGGACCAGTCAATCTCATGGTTCGCAAGGCGACTTGCCGCATCTAAACCAACGGCAGCGGATCGATCTGGGAAGTTGTAGTCTCGCACGACCATGCTTCCATTCTCCATTCGGAGACTCGAAACATCGATGATCGTGGAGAAGGGTAAAGCCGGCTGATTCGGTATTCTCGGCTTCGTCAGCATTGCGATGTTCCATTCGCTGTCACCAGCAAGCTTTACCACGTTGATGACCGGATGATCGAGAACGACGCTGCTCGCACTGATCACATCGGTGCGCCGAATTAATTGGAGAAGTGAGAACCGAACAAGGATGTGATCAGCATGAAGTATCGGGATGGAATCATATCGCCGATTATTCTTGAGCTTTACCGTGACGTCATCGAGCGTGAAGCCGTTCCACAAGTTTCCCTGTATAGCCCGAATGCTCAATGTCCCATTCGTGCTACCTTCCAGAAGACTAACAACCTCACTGATGACAAGCCCGCGGAACGTAGGGGTTTGAACGAATACTAACGCCGACAAACCAAGCGTCGCAACAATGAACAGCAACCACGCGAGCACCTGACGGAAACGGGAGAAGACCGTCCGCTTCTTCGGGACAGCGGGTTTCTCCGCCGTCAGCGGCGTAGGTGCTTGCTCCTGTGGCGCTTGTTCAGGCTCCATTTGGAGAAAAGGAGGCGTGAGCCCTATTTACGATTCGACCCATAATTGCTATATTCCGTACAACTTACAGCACATACGGCAAAGTTCGGGCCGGATAGCTATTAGAAAAGATTAATCCCTGAAAATTGTGCGCAGGGCTCCTTGCAAAGCCGGGGAGTTCAGCGGCGAATCTTTGCGTTAGCCTCTTTCCTGAGGTTGGCAGAACTGCATCAACCTAGTACGAATTACCCGAACAATATTCAAAATATCCTGTGGACCTATTCCAAAAAGCTTACGATTTCACGCGTGCTGATGAAGTCAAGGAAGCTGGCTACTACCCGTATTTCCGCGCTATTGAAGAGAATGAAGGACCTGTCGTCCAGATCGAAGGCCGCAAGGTCATCATGGCGGGATCGAACAATTATCTCGGCCTGACGGCCGACCCGCGGGTCAAGGAGGCAGCTATCAAAGCGATCGAGCGATATGGCACAGGCTGCTCTGGCTCCCGCTATCTGACCGGGACCGTTCGGCTCCACGAGGAATTGGAGCGGGATATGGCAGATTACTTCCAGAAGGAAGCCTGTCTCCTATTTTCAACGGGCTACCAGACGGCACAGGGTGTGATTCCCGCTCTCTGTCAGCGAGGCGATTATGTCGTCAGCGACAAGGATAATCACGCCTGTATCGTTGCAGGCAACCTGATGTCGAAGGGAATGTACGGCGAGGTGGTTCGCTACAATCACAACGACATGAAGGATCTGGAGCGCCGCATCTCCAAGCTGCCCCTCGATGCTCCCAAGCTCATTGTTACCGACGGCGTATTCTCGACATCCGGAGAGATCGTCGATCTGCCTACAATGATCGAGATCGCAAAGAAGTACAATGCGCGTGTGATGGTGGACGATGCCCACTCGGTCGGTGTGATCGGTGAAGGCGGACGCGGCACACCAAGCTATTACAACCTCATAAAAGAGACCGACCTCACGATGGGTACGTTCTCCAAGACGTTCGCAAGTCTCGGTGGATTCGTCGTCGGCGAAGAGCGTGTGATCAACTATATCAAGCACACCTCTCCCGCGCTTATCTTCTCCGCATCGCCGACGCCGGCCTCTGTGGCGGCAGCGATCATGTCGCTGAAGATCCTCCGCGCCGAACCAGAGCGCATGACGAACCTCATCGCAAATGCGGACTACATGCGCCGCGAGTTCAAGGCACTCGGCTTCAAGATCATCGAGAGCAAAACAGCTATCGTACCGGTCATCATTGGCGATGACATCAAGACGTTTGTGTTCTGGCGCAAGCTGTTTGATGCTGGTGTGTTTGTCAATGCGTTCATCTCTCCGGGTGTCATGCCGGGAATGCAGATGATGCGCACAAGCTTCATGGCCACCCACGAGAAGCATCATCTGGACCGCATACTCGAACTCTTCAAGGACATCGGTGAAGAACTTGGTGTGCTCGATGACGAAGAGACACTTGCCGCCGACGCGGATCTTACTCGCCGCGAAGCCGCAGCCGATAAGGAGATCGCAACCCTTGCGAAGAGCATCGAACCACTCCGCAAAGCTGAGCATATTCGGATCAAGAAAGTGGATGGTCGTAAAGACAAATTACGCTTCATCCGGTTGCCTTGGGAGCTATACCAGAACGAAGCGAATTGGGTGCCACCGCTGGAGATGGACAGAATGCGTCTCATTGACGAGGTAAAGAATCCTTTCTATAAGCACGCAACTATTGCGCTCTTTCTTGCCGAGGATGACCGCGGCAATACGGTCGGACGGATCGCCGCCGTGATCAACCACAAGCACAACGAACTCCACAAGGACAAACTCGGATTTGTCGGATTCTTCGATTCGGTGGACGATCAGCTTGTCGCAAATTCGCTCTTTAGTGCCGCCGAAGATCACCTGCGGTCCCATGGGATGCGTGCCGTTCGTGGACCGGTGAGCCCTTCGATCAACGATGAGGTCGGCTTGCTTGTCGAAGGCTTTGAATTTCCTGCGGCCGTGATGATGCCGTACCATCCGAAATACTACAAGACGCTTTGGGAGAACGCTGGCTACGGAAAGACAAAGGATCTGCTTGCATGGCAGATAGATCAGTCTATTTGTATGACGCCAAAGCTGGTGCGCGGCACGGACCTGATCAAGCAGCGCTCAAAGGTGAGCATTCGCTCGATCGACATGAAGAAGTTCGACGCTGAAGTTGCCATTATCCGCGATCTTTATGAGCGTGGGTGGGAGAGCAACTGGGGTGCTGTACCGCTGAACGCTGAGGAGATCACGATGCTCGCGGCCGAACTGAAGCAGGTCATCGATCCCGATTATGTTCTCTTCGTAGAGAAGGACGGCGAGACGATCGGCTTCTCGCTTGTGGTGCCAGACATCAATCAGGCCTTCCGCGCTGGCAAACCAATACCGAAGGGTGCTATGAATCTTCCTGTGGCAATCACAAATCTCATGACGCAGAAGAAGGCGATCGATACGCTGCGCATCATCCTGCTCGGCGTTATGCCCGAGTATCGCGGACGCGGCATCGATGCATTGCTCTATCGAGAGATCATGGAGCGCTCATCGAAGAAGGGCATCAAATTCGGCGAAGCATCCTGGGTGCTCGAAGATAACGTCATGATGACGCGCGGTGCAGAGCTGATGCAGGGCATTCCCTACAAACGGTATCGCGTGTATGATAAGCCGTTGTATCAAGGGGATGAGCATATCGGGGCGGTGTGGCTCTCGAACTCTCCGCCGGCATCGGTTTTTACAATTGTGTGACAATTCCGCGACCGCGGATTCGTAGTTTTGGTGATTAGCAACGCCGTCCCCTCACGCGAGGATCGGGCTTGTGATCGACTATCAACTCTACGAACCGCATGAATTCACTAACTGCTAACGTTGCCTCACTCCGTCGGAAGACGAGCAGGCACATCACACAATTTGCACTGCTTGTTACCAGCATCTCCCTTTCTGGGTGTTCTACTTCCGCATGGATACCGATGAAGGAATACAAACAACCGTTGCAGCGTGACATCGAGTCGCTGCTGCTAAGGTCAGACTCTGTCGCTTACTTCGATGAGAACCGGGCTTGGTATGACGATGCCAAAGGTACGATCAGGGGTAAGGGATTAACGGGTAAAGACACGACTTACTCCAGTCAGGATGTCCGGTTCATCCAGTATTCAACTACTAGTCCCACGGGATATTTCATTGGTGGAGCTGCAGCGTTAATCGGCGTTACGCTCCTGACAACCCTCATCATAGTAGGCAACTCTGAAATCGGCTTTCATCATTTTTGATATACACCAATGATCCTAGGTTCGATGATTCCAAGCTCAGCCCTTACGGAAATCATCGGTGATTGGAATCACGGAAACAGGAAAAGTTTTTTGCCCAATGAGCTTCCCATAAAGAACGAGAATACCCACAATCAGCTTGCCTATGCTTCTTATGGATAACCTCGGGTAAGGGTCTCACTCCCCTTTCAGCACCTCGATCAAGTCGGATACCACAGCGCTTGCAGTTGGCAGACTTCCGGCACCTTTGCCATAGAGCACTTGTGGACCCGCGTTAGCGGTTTGGATCTCAAGCGCGTTGAACTCGTCACGGGTGTTGGCGAAGAGATGCGAGATGGGCACAAGCTCCGGCCGTACCTGTGCATGGACTTTACCATTAGCTTCGAGCGAAGCAGTTGCTAGGAGTTTGATGGTGTGACCCGTCGCTTTGGCGCGTGTAAAGTCACCTGCGGTGATGGCTTCGATGCCGGTCGTCGAGATTGCGTGCGGCGGGATGTGCTGTCCAAAGGCATGATAGATGAGAACGGAGAGTTTCTGAGCGGCGTCGGCACCGGAGACGTCGAGCGATGGATCGGCTTCGAGGAATCCGAGGCGGCGGGCTTCGGGAAGTGCGTCTTCGTAACTAATGCCTTGCTCGGCCATGCTGGTCAGAATGAAATTCGTTGAGCCATTTACAATACCGCTGATCTTCGAGATACGGTCACCAGCGCGGAGTTCGTCGAGAGATCGGAGTACCGGTACACTCCCGCAGACTGACGCGGAGTAGAAGAGATTGACCCCACTGCGATCAGCGATCGCACGAAGGCGCGGCAGCTCGTGAGCGAGCACCAGCTTGTTCGCAGTGATGACGTGCTTCCTCGAAGCGAGGGCTCTCTCAATAAGTGTCTGTGCTTCGAAGCGCCCACCGATGAGTTCGAGGACAATGTCGATGGAGTCGTCAGCGAGGAGTGCGTCGATGTTGTCTGTGATGATTGCTGGATCGACCGCGACGACGCGTTCCTTCACGAGATCGCGCACACAGATGCCCCCTATTTCCAGGTCGATTCCATAGGCTTTACGAAACTCCTTGCGCTTCTCGACGAGTATCTTCCACACCCCCGTGCCGACAACGCCAAAGCCGAAGAGCGCGATACGGAGTTTATGCGTTGTCTTCGAGGTAATCACGGATGTGTTATTCCGAATTATGGGATTGGATGCAGTGGTAGTGCTCATGCGATTGTAAATTCTTCCAATGTGGATTCAACGATGACGGAGTTGATGAATGGCTCGATGATTTGAGCGAGTGTATCGGCATCGACTAAGAAGGAGTCGTGTCCATGATCTGCATCGAGCGTAACGTACTGACCTTGGGGCAACCGCGCCGCAAAGCGCTCGATCTCTGCCGGTTGATATAAGATGTCGGACGCAATGCCGACAATGAGCGACGGGCATGTAATAGCTTCAGCATTTCGCAGCTCATACAATTCCATTGCCTTTGTCAGTGTGAGATAGGAGTATGGCGAGAATCGCTCAACGATCTTCTCGCCCTGATGACGAAGGTAGTTTTCGATTTCGAATATCCCTTCAGATTCGTGACGTGCAAAGCGGGAATCGAACTCCTGCGAGCAGCGATAGCTGATGGTTGCAAATTGCCGCGCGAGATGAAGTCCAGCACTAAGTTTGTCGGTATCGGCGAGTGATGGATCGGCTGCAGTGATCGCATTGCGAATAGTGGAGCTAAAGGAGATGCGCCAAGCCGAGTGTTCTCCGCTAACGGCAATAGGAATGATGGCTCGGAAACGATTCGGATCGAGCGCTGCCATTTCAAGCAGGACCATCCCTCCCATCGATCCACCGATTCCGAGAGCGACTCCCGCAATGCCAAGTTGATCAAGCAATTGCAGATTGGCCTTCGCGATGTCGCGAGTGGATATTGTTGGGAAACTCGCGCGGTACGGTACTCCCGTGGATGGATTGATGGACTCCGGTCCTGTCGAGCCATAACAGCTTCCGAGGAAGTTGGGACAAATGATGAAATACTGCTCTGGGTCGATCAAGCGGCCTTTGCCGACAAGTCCGTGCCACCATTCGTGCGCCGCCGGCCAGCCGGTAAGTGCGTGGAGGATGAGAACGACATTTGATAGGTCGGAATTGAGCGTGCCGTAGGTTTCATACCTCAACTGAAACGTTTGGAGCGAACCGCCGTGAGCGAGTGGAAACTCGGTGCCGAAAATCGAGAGTTGTTTTTTATGATTCACGATGCGCCTCCATTTTTATTGTACTCCAGTCGCCGAATGAACGGGACCAATATGGCAGCAAGCCCGGCTCTGTCGACCAGGAAGGAATCATGCCCATGGTCAGCATGCAGCGTGTGATACTCTCCTTGCGGAAAGAGCCGAGCAAAGCGCTCGATCATATGGGGGTCGTACAGCATGTCTGTAGCACACCCAACAAAAAGTGCCGGAATGGTAATTGTTCTCGCTGTCGTCTCAATGGATTCTCGGCCTCGTGCAAGATCATAGCATTGCAATGCCCTGGTAAGGGTAAGGTAGGAGTATGGTGAGAATGATTCTGCGACGCTGTTTCCGAACTGCGCTAAGTAACTATCTACCATGAATTCCGATCCCTTGCGATGGAGCCCAAATCGTTTTTCCAACTCGGTTGGTGAACGGCAGATCACAAGCGCACATTGCGCCGCAACCGCCAGACCAAGTTGGAGCCTTGTGCGATCCTGAAGCGTGGGATCAAAGGAGCGAATTGTTTGCAGCCCAATGCCGCAAAACGCAATCGACCATGCGGTCTGTGCGCCTCCGACAGCCAGAGGCGCGATCGCTCGAAAGCGGTGGGGTGCGAGTGCGGCCATTTCAAGTACGATCATTCCTCCCATGGATCCTCCTATCGCCAGAGCCGCGACGGATATGTCGAGGACATCTAATAGCCCAAGCGAAGCGCGAGCAATGTCTCGGATGGTAATCTCTGGGAATGACCCCAGATAGGGCTCACCTGTTTCGGGATTTACCGATTCCGGTCCCGTCGTACCAAAACAGCCTCCTAACAGATTGGCCGAAATGACAAAGTACTTATCGGTGTCGAGTAAACATCCGTCACCGACAAGTCCATTGACCCACTCCTTAAGCGAAGGCCTGCTCAATATCGCATGGCACAGCACGATTGCGTTCGACCGGTCCGCGTTGAGAGTCCCGTACGTGTGATATGCAATCTCGACGTGCGAAAGTGATTCCCCCGATTCCAGTACGAAGGGTGCCTCTCGAAGCTTGGCAGCGCATCTTTGTTCGTTTAGCATGTTGTTAGTCTCGCCTCTGATACCGAATGTTTTGCACGTTGAACCGCACTGAGGGCTCTCCCGAGATCCTCAATAAGATCATCGGCATGTTCAATACCGATCGAAATCCGAATAAGATTCTCCGAAATCCCGGCCTCGCGACGATGTTCCGCAGTCATCGAGGCGTGGCTCATTGTTGCGGGATGTTCGATGAGGGATTCTACCCCGCCGAGAGACTCTGCCAGTGAGAAAATGTTTGTTGAGCGTAGTACATGCTTCACATCTTCGACATCATCCGTCTTCACGCAAAACGAGATCACTCCTCCGAATCCGGTAAACTGCTGCTTCGCAGTGAGATGAGTCGAATGCGACACCAGTCCCGGATAATAGACCTTGCTGACGTTCGGATGTTGCGATAGAAACTCTGCAACCTTATGAGCATTGTGCTCATGCTGCCTCATGCGCACTGAAAGTGTCTTGACACCCCGAAGCACTAGCCAGCTATCGAAGCAGCCAGTTGTCGTACCGAGTGCATTAGCGAGATATTGGAATCGCTCGCCGAGTTCTGGCGTGCGAGAGATGATCGCGCCACCAATAACGTCGGAGTGACCGTTCAGCCATTTGGTTGTGGAGTGAACAACGAGATCCGCGCCGAACTTGAATGGCTGGAAGTTGAAAGGCGAAAGGAAAGTATTGTCAACCGCAACTAGCAAACCATAAACCTTCGCGAGTTTCGATAACTCCGCGACATCAACCACACGCAACAGCGGATTGCTCGGGGTTTCGATCCAGAGACACGCGGTGTTCGGCTTGACTGCAAGCCGTACGGCGTGAATATCTTCGAGATCGACGAAGGAGACTTCGATCTTCCCCTGTGCTGCAAGCAGCTTCAACAGGCGCGCTGTGCCGCCGTAACAATCGTGTGTACAAATGACGTGTGCGCCCGTATCGAAGTGCGCGAGTACGGTAGAGATGGCCGCCATGCCCGTCGAAACTGCGACAGCGCGCGCGCCACCTTCGAGATCGGCAAGCACTTCCTCAAGGGTGTCGCGAGTGGGATTTCCGCTTCTAGTATAGTCGTATCCCGTGGAAACTCCGACATCTCGGAAACGGAAGTTAGAGGTTTGATAGAGTGGTGTTCCGATCGAGCCGTATTCGGAATCGGTGTGGGTCGTCTTGACGATGGTGCGTGTTTCGAGTTGCATGAGTGATCGTTGATTGACAAGAAATCTGATCACTCACGAGAACAGCTACTGTATGGCTTCTCGAAATTCCGGCGGGGCTTTAAAATAAAAAGCCCTATCCGGAAAGAGTACCGAATAGGTCTGCGAATTGTCCGCCTCGCGGAGTGGTGGGCCATTTACGGCACACGAAACAATCGTCAACGCTTCGGCTCATCTTTTCCGTGACCGCCTTGCAGCGGTGTTGGCAGGAGTTAGCACCTGGGCTTGAGAACCGGATGGTTCTCAACGGTTGCTACAGCGTCTTTGGGCCTGTCCCTCGGCTGTTCTCGATGAGTGTCGGTTGCAATAAACGGAACGCGGGAGAATTAGTTTCGAGCACCCGCGTTTTCCGAAGTTCTGGATCAGAAGGGCTTGCCCGAAGCCTGTGAACTCTGATTCCATATTGTATCGGCCTTTGAATTCACTTTGCCACCGGCGAGTGGCTGACCCTTGCCATCTGTGTTGAGCGGGGTGCCATTGTTCTTCGTATCCGTGACGCCAGGCGCCCCGATGCTCTGATCGCCGCCGGCCATGGAGCTATTGCGGTCGGTCATTTTGTCTGCACAGGACGCAAGCAGAACTAGGGAAAGAAGTGCGACGCTGAAAAAGGCGAGTCTGGATGTATGCTGCATGAATATTCTCTGATTGTAGGTTTTGCAAATTTACGACAATCTTGAGGAGAGAGAATCGTTTTGGCAGATTGCTATTCTATAAGAACAAAAGGTCGCGATTGTCACCAAGACAGGTGCCAGAGAATTTTCCAAAATCCGGTAACAATTCCTCCGAAAAAATTGTATAACTCTACGAACTCTCTCTCGACGAAACATATATCGAAGGGACAATAAACATGAACATTCGCGCATTAGTTATCGCTGGTTTGGTATTGTGTGGGGGCAGCGCTGCTGCTAACGCACAGTACACAATCACGAGAAGCGTGATCGGCGCAGGAATGACACCGATGTCGGGCGGCGGTTTCGTCATTGACGGAACAATCGGCCAAGCGGTTGTCGGACCAGTTAGCGGCGGTGGAATTTTCGTTGGTCAGGGATTCTGGTATACTCTACCAGTCCATGGCAGCGTGATTAACACAGTCGGTAACGCAGCCGGTTTCTCACTCGAGCAGAACTACCCGAACCCGTTCAACCCATCTACAAAGATCGACTTCTCCGTTCCGGAGCGCACGAAGGTAACAATTCGTGTGATGAACCTCCTGGGTGAGGAAGTCAAATCCATCGTAGATGAGACGAAGGATGCGGGTAAGTACTCAGTTGAATTCGGTGCGGACGATCTTCCTTCGGGAACGTACATTTACCGCATGGACGCAGGGACATTCTCTGCTTCTAAGCGTATGGTACTCCTGAAGTAATCTCAGATAGGTTCGACGAGAGTGGATGACCACGTCATCCGAAGAGTCCCCTCAATACGAGGGGATTCTCCATTTTAAAGAGGTCCTTTCCGGTAAGGGGTGGATGAGTAACGGGTAACGGGTTCTACCGCGTCATTGCGACGACTCTTATAGAGGAGGCCGAATGCCGACGAAGCAATCCGTCGTCGAAGGAGAGACTGCTCTACTACCACGGATTGCTTCGTCACCCGTCCGGGGTTTCGCAATGACGAATAAGTTGTGATGGTACCTAACTACTTTCTGTCGAACAACAGCGCTACCGAGTTCATACAATACCTGAGTCCCGTCGGCTTGGGTCCGTCATCGAAGACGTGGCCCAAGTGTCCCCCGCAACGGGCACAGAGGATCTCCGTGCGGGTTTCCATGAACGACTTATCCACTTTCTCGATGACACGGTCCGGCTCGATCGGCGCCCAAAAGCTCGGCCATCCAGTTCCAGATTCGAATTTCGTTGAGGAGCTAAATAGTGGATTTCCACAGCCCGCGCAGGTGAAAATGCCCGGCCCATGCTCCTTCAGCAATTTCCCTGTAAAGGGCCTCTCCGTGCCTTCCTCTCGAAGCACATCGAATGATTCCGCTGGGAGTTGAGCTTTCCAGTCCGCCTTGCTCTTATTTAGCTTGTCGGAAGCCTTCGGATAGGATGATAGGTCGAAATGTGTCGGGTTGCCGTCGGCTTTGACGGAAGTCGTTGGGCGTTGGGCGCAGGCAGTCAATGCCAAAACGGACGATAGGAGAATTAGGATGAGTTTATACATGATATTCCGTGACAATGTGAAGATTGTGTTTCGGAAAAAACGGTAGGTTGTTTCAGAAGGTCGCCCTCCTTGCCAATTCGGGAATGGCCCCTGGGTAATATCGGATAATTTACTGCGCAACTTTGCCCTAACTGCTGTGTTCCAGAATGTAGATACAATGGAATACCAGGTGTTGAATTCAGCCAGACGGGGCGGTAGCGGTGGGGGAACGGCCTACAAGGATCGCGACCGGGAGAACGCGGAGGATCTAGTCCTTTTTCGCGAGTTCTCCGCTGGCCTGGCGGCGATGGACAGCCCGCAGGGGGCTCGGCAGGCAAGAGAAGCATACACGAAGATATACCTTCGGTATCGCGAGCGAGTCTATGCCTATTGCCTTCGCGTGCTTTGTAATGAGCAGGATGCTCAGGATATGTTCCAGGATGTCTTCTTACGTCTGTTTACACGGGCGACTTCCTTCGAAGAGGAGAAAAGCCTCGGTGGATGGATCTTCACCATTGCCCATAATCTCTGCCTGAACAAGATCCGAGACCGCAAGCCGTACGACGATATTGATGACACACCGCTGATGTCGCTCCCCTCAGAAGACTTCGGAGAGAACTGGCCTGAGCGAATAGAGTGGGCAATGAACCAACTTCCGGTAGAGTATCGAGAGCCTCTGGTGCTGCGTGAGTACCAAGGCTTAAGTTACACCGAAATAGCCGAAGTGCTTAGAACAACATTACCTGCTATCAAGAGTCGGATCTATCGTGCGAAAGAACGCCTACGAGAGTTACTGGCACCATACTATAAAGAACAAATTGATTAGCTCTTACTCGTCAGCCCAATATCAGAAGAGAGAACGATGACACTGAATGAACGATTATTAGATTTTCTTGACGGCTCGCTCGGCGCGGATGACGAGGCCGAACTGCTGCATACGCTTTCCGTCTCACCGGAAAAGCGGGAGATGCTGCGGGGCCTCATGAATAACGATGCACGGCTCGCACTTGACCGTCAGGCGATACAAGTACCCTACGAAGCCGAGCGCGCGCTGTGGGCGAAGGTCGATGCGATCTTGCCGCTTGCACAACCCACCGAGAATATTCTCCCATTAACAACACAATCCGCGAGTCCACCAGCGGCCGGAAGCATGATCTCCAGATTCGCCACTGCGACCGTCGCGGCCCTCGCACTTTTTATCGGACTCGGAGCAGGCTTTATCGCTGGAAGCAGCAGAACTCAAAGCGCCTCTCTCGTTAGCGATCACCAAAATCAGAATTCTGTAACATCTCGGACACCCCAGTCGGTTATTACTCAAAACACGGATCGAGTGGTCATCCATAACGTGTGGCATGATCGGGTCGTCTCGAACCATAGCGGCTTACCGACGGCATCCCCGCTGCTTCTACATGACCTGATGCTCATCCCGTCTCTGACCGATGCATCACCACCTATTCGAAGCATTCGAGAAGAAGCGAACTCTGAGCCGAGCATCTCCGGGCTCGATGCCCGCACATACGTGGTTGCCACGCCCGACCACATCGGAGGTGAGTGGGGCAACAAACCGATGTTTGCGGCGAACACTGCTTCTGATATACCAAAGAGTCTTCTTCAGAGGTTTGAATTCAACATTGATGAAAGCTTCGGACGACAATTCCCGAATTCCGCCGCAACGAACGTTTCCCTTCCGCTACTGACGAACTCCTCACTAGGCGCATTCTTTCAAGTGCTGCCGAAATCCAATCTATTGTGGGCTGGCGCTGCTTATGGCACAGCGAATGTAACACGCAAGAACCTCTTCACTCGCGCGGGCAACCAGACAGACCCATTGCAGGAAGTCTTGGCAAGCGACACGGTCCACTCCCAGACGAGTTACTTCGCGGGCTACTTACAACTGCGCTTCCCCGCGTTCGCTTCAACGGATCTTACCTTTACCGCAGGTTACGGACTAGCTTCGCTCGGCCAAATGATGATGGGTGAGATCGGGCTTCACTATGATGTAGCGCGAGAGGTGGGTGTAAACCTCGGGCTTCGTTTACTGCGCTTTTCCTACGATCTCAGCGGTGATAAGGCCGCCGCTATTGCCTCAGGCAACGGCTCTCTCGTCGTACCAAGCGCCGTGGAAGCTGCTTCTCCGAGCATCAACACGGAGCTAACGACCGGACTCTATTTCCATTTCTAATACACCGATGCGCACGCTCATTCTTTTTATCATTGGACTGCTCTTCGTATCTGGCTCTCTTGCAAGCTGCGGAACGAGTGTGACCGCGCCTTCGGATGTTGCGACGGCGAAGAGCTATTTCTATCCATTTGATTACGGCTTGCTTTATACCTATAGTCGCTATGCCAACAACCATTACGACACGATCGTATGCGGAATGGTGATTGGCGGGAATAGCTCGGAGAAGAATACGTTGGTAATTTCGAAGACGAATGTTACCCTGTACGATATGAGTATTCAGCAGGATGCTAGCGGCAACCAGGCCGCGGTCCTCCAGCGCGGAGACACTTCGCTTCTCGTGCTTGATGGCGTACTTGAACCAACTGCAACGTGGATCGCTGACGGTACCCACGGAATTCAGGCGACCGTTGTCGATCGCTACGATGACTATTATCTACCGGGTCGCAAAGTCCATTTCTCTGATGTCCTAGCAGTGAAGTACCACACCATCGGACAACCAGACAATGTCTATACACTGCGCTTCTTCGCGCGTGACCACGGCCTCATCTTAGAACAGCAACTCGTTGGATCCAATACCGAATTAGCAAGTCTGCAATTATTGGGCATCCAATATCCATCGCACGAGCGCAGACAAGAGCGTGGCCCCGACTCAAGGCTCATTCGGACGTTCGAAGCCGAACCGATGTTGTTGCAGGCCCTGGACACCTCGATGACCCAGTAGGCCCTTAACCACTCGTGTGCACGATGGCGTACGCTTTCGTTGTCACGTAAATACCCTTCCGAACTTCGTTGTCTCGGAATGTTCCTTCGAGCGTCATTCCGCATCTCTCCATCACGCGGGCGGAGCGTTCGTTCACAGCATTACACAATGCTTCCACGCGGTGCATACCCATCTCATCGAACGCAAAACGAATTAGCTCCCGCACCGTCTCCGTCATATACCCCTTACCCCAAAACGAGCGTCGCATAATGTAGCCGATCTCCGTGCGGCGATGCTCAGGCGCAATGTGATGGAAGTCGCAAGTGCCGATCGGTTCGTTCGAATCCTTCAGCGCGATCGCGAATGCAAGCCGTTCACGCTTTTTGAAGCATTCTGCATTGTACTCGATGAATGTTATCGAGTCCTGAATAGATTGATGCCGAGGGAAGGTCATGATCTCCGTTGCGATCGGGTCGCTGGCGTAATCGAATATTGCTGCGGCGTCATTGAGCGTTGTGGCGCGTAACGTTAGACGCTCTGTGTGGAGCCTCGGATGTGAGGAGAAGATGCGTGAAAGTTCAAGGGGTGTTACTTCATCCGCCACGTAGTCCCCTCCTTCGAATCTTCCAGGATGATACCGGCCTCGTCCAGCTCTTTGCGGATGGTGTCGCTCATCGCGAAGTCGCGGCGCTCGCGGGCTTGCTTGCGCCAGCGCACTGCGAGTTGCACGACGCTACTCAGCGTACCGGATGCATCGGTTTGTGTAGCGTCTTGAGTCGGGAGAATGCCGAGAACATTGCCAGCAAGGGCATTCCAAACGGCGAGGTACTTAGGCCCGGCCTCTGACATGCCTGCTGCAAGTATGTTATTGGTCATTGGCGCGAGAGAATTGAAGAGGACAGCTATCGCACCAGGTGTATTGAAATCATCGTCAAGCGCTTCCTTGAAAAGGCCCACTATATCTCTTATGCTCTGATTCTGCGGAGTATCCAATGAGTTGAATTCCGGAAGTTCTGCATCTCCGACAACGTCTTTGAGTTTGTGATAGCTTCTGAGTAGGTATTTATATCCTGTTTCCGATGCACTGATCGCCTCCGTAGTGAACTCCGTTGTCCCACGATAATGCGATTGCAACAACGTGAAGCGCAATGAGAGAGGATCGTATTCCTTAAACAGATCCCTCAACATCGCCGAATTCCCCAGCGACTTTCCCATCTTCACGCCGCCGGTCGTTACCATGTTGTTGTGCATCCAATACTTCACGAACGGCTTTCCTGTAACGGACTCCGACTGCGCGATCTCGCACTCATGGTGGGGGAATTGATTTTCCAATCCGCCACCGTGAATGTCTATCGTCTCGCCAAGATACTTCATCGACATTGCAGAGCACTCAATGTGCCAGCCTGGGAATCCATCGCCCCACGGCGAAGGCCAGCGGAGAATGTGCCCGGCATCCACCCGTTTCCAAAGGGCAAAGTCGTTCGGTGAGCGTTTATCCGAGCGTGCTTCCACTCTTCCACTTGCTTCCTGATCTTCAGTCTTCCTGCCGGAGAGCTTCCCGTAATCGTGATCTTTCGAAACGTCGAAATAGACATTGCCATCCACTTCATAGGCGAAGCCCTTCTCGATGAGCTTCTTGATAAGCTCGATCTGCTCGGTGATGTGACCTGTCGCGAGCGGCTCGATGTCAGCGCGTAGCACATTCAGGGCAGACATATCCTCATAGAATCTGCGCGTGTAAAAAGCCGCGACCTCCATCGGATGCTTCTTCTCCTTTGCGCTTTGCTTCTGGAGTTTGTCCTCGCCAGCGACGTCGTCGTTATCGGTCATGTGACCTACATCGGTGATGTTCTGAACATAGGTGACCTTTCGTTCTGGATATCGAAATCGGAGATAGCGGTTTACGATGTCGCCCATGATGTAGGCTTTAGCATGGCCAACATGTGCGTCACCATATACTGTCGGGCCGCACACGTAGAGTCCGATCCTATCCGAATGCACGGGGACGAATTCTTCCTTCTTGCGCGAGAGTGTGTTGTAAATTTCTAAGGCCATGACAGATAGTTGGTTATGAACGATGCGCACTACTCGCAATGTAGCGATGGGTTTGCCGACATTGCAAGCAACTCCGACAACACGTTCGAGAGCGAATTCGTCTTTTCCTGGGGCCGAACGCCGGACCGAAAAAAACGGATTTCAAGCGGAGGCCTTGGAAATGTAGTATCTTTGAAGTTAGATAGAGGAATGTGGACGCCGCAAGGTGGCCCACTTCGCGAGGGACGCCCGTCGAAAGGTGGTCTCTAAACGCGAGAAGTGTACGGAGATGGAGGGGGAGTAAGCACCACGATAACCTCGGTTTTGGGGTGTTTATGACGGAAAAGCGACCATCCGGGCTTGATTTAAGGCTTCACCGCCCGGAATTTAGCCGACTCTTTTCCCCAGGAGTCTTGTTCTCCGCCCGCGACTTCGTATCTTTGTATTACAGGTTCTATTTGACAAACGACGGATCTATTCATTTTCTGTCTGAGAGAACGGCAACTGCGTTTGATATTCAGAAGGTGGAGGTGTTTTTTCATTCAACTAAACTAAGAGGTAATTGCCATGAGGCTTCGTAAACTCATTTTACTTGGTGCATTAGTAGCGTTCGTGGGCGGAATGTCGTCCTGTTCGAAGAAGACTGACAACGCGACGACAGATACGACCATGGCGCCGCCGGCTCCTGCGGCAGCAGCCCCGGCTCCGCCGCCGCCGCCAGCCCCTGCAGTTGACACTGCAAAGGCAGCAGCTCCGGCCGCACCGGCAGCAGCTCCTGAGGCGAAGAAGGATGACAAGAAGGACAACATGAAGAAGAAGTAAATTCTTCTGAGTGCTCGGCAGTGCAAATTGCCGGGATGTTTTTCGAAAATCCTAATTCGATCCTCGGATCGAAAGGTTACTCTGGCAATTTCGGTTGCTGGTTTGAACGCCCCGGATAATACCGGGGCGTTCTTTTTGTGTCCAAACGAACAGTCCGGCGTGAAACCGCAACGCGAAATTTGCCGTTGACTGCCGCAAGAGTGTTATTTTTGGGTTACGAATTTATCCCACATTTCTATGCGACTCAACCGGTTCATTTCTGCTTCCCTTCTTACCCTACTTCTCGTCCTGCTCGCCACCTCCAATTCTTCGGCGCAGCACAAGGTGCTCTTCGAGACATTTCGATGCAGCTGCGATCCCACGGGCGCCGCAGCGGATGCTAGCCGCAAAACGTTTGATGATGAAGTGGCCGCACAGGTATCGGGCTCTGGATCGAAGATCATTCACTTTAATCACAGCTTCGGAAATCCGTGTGATTACTTGAATCAGACGATGTCAAACAATGTATCGGGAAGGTTGAACCCACCGGGCAACCAAACATTTTGGTCAGCGGTGGATCGCAGCGTGTTCGCTTCAACGGGCAAACGGGCAAGCACCGACCCCGGTGACTGGTCGTCCCAGATCGACGCGGATTATTCCCAATCGCCAATCGCTAGCTTGTCTTCGTTCGACATTAAGCTCGACACAATAGACAACCGAAATTTCACCTTCAGCACAGACATGGTAGTGACGCTCAATTCGAGCACCTCCGATCGTATTGTTATTCGCTACGCCGTACTCCAGGACAATGTGATCGATAATCTCAGTGGATCGACATCAAACGTGATCGTCAATGATGCTGTCCGATTTCTGACCCTTCCACCTGACACAGGGCTGTATGTGGTGTTCCCCTCTGGTGGCGCTGCCGGAGCCACAGCACATGCCATTTGGCATGGCTCACTCTACTTCGGCTCGGGTATTACCTCGCGTGGACCGTATAACTGGAAGAATATGCGCCTGATCGCCTATCTGGAAGATCAGGCCGGTACGAATTACTCGGTCATCAATGCGGCCGTTGCAGCGCCACGGTTAGACAATCTCCCCTTGCCCCCGCAGTCGCTTGGCATTATCTCTGATTCCCTCGATGGCAACGTGTACGCGCCAGGAGATCCGTTAACCATTTTCTTCTCCGCCCAAACCATTCACATGTTGATGGCATATTATTCGCCAGACGGCGGCACCACGTGGGATACGGCATCGATTGGCACCGCTAGCCCGCTCGTTTGGCACCTTCCGGCAACCATCTCTCCTACGAAGCAAGGTAAGATCAAGCTCGTGGAAATTGGCGGAGATGGAATTGTTTCGATTGAAAAGGGCACATTCAGCATTCAGCCAAAGCCTTCATTGGCTTTACTTCGCCCGACGGATAAAGACACTGCGCGCGCAGGTCAGCACTTCAAGATCCAGTGGACGAAATTCAAAGCTGACACGGTATCAAAGATCACCCTCACGCTAAATGGTGGCACTGCAAAAACGATCGCAACCAATATTGCCGACACCTCCTATGATTGGAGCGTCCCGGATACGAATGCCTTTGCGACGATCCAGATCGTACCCACAAAGTCGGAGCAGGATGCGGGTGCCGCAGCTCAGACCAGCGCTCAGTTCGTCATACTTCGCACGTTCCAGCAGGGTGTCTTTGATGGTTTGACGCCAATAAACAACAATTTCATCATTCGCGATGTCTATCCGAACCCTGCACAATCGGGTGGCACGATGACGATGCGCTACACGATCGCGCGTCCGTCAATGACAACACTCGAACTCTTCGACATCCTCGGCCACAGCGTCGATCATCAATCGTTCTATTCTTCGATGACCTCCGGCGAGTTCTCATTCCCGGTTGCCAATCTCGCTCCGGGCAGCTACATCCTCCACATGACGGATGGCGCGAACACGGCCTCGAAGCGGATCGAAGTGGTGCGGTAGTGCAACGTCCCCCCCACTACGTCATTGCGAGCGTAACGTAGTGGAGCGAAGCAATCCGTCGTCGAAGGACGCAATCGCACCCCAACAACGGATTGCTTCGTCACCCCTACGGGGTTTCCTCGCAATGACGTGTAAAAGACATTAATAGCAATAAGCGGTGTACCTCCCACGGACGTACACCGCTCCCATTTTATGAACGACCGCCTCCTCCACATCCTCACCGAGCGCCCGGATTTCACCGTCTCGGACGAAGACAAGAAGCGCCTCGACTTCTTCGTCGAATATCTCGACCACGGCTCCCTGTTCCTCTGGGGCTTTGAGCCCAGCGCCGACCCCGCCTTCACCTTCACCAACGATGCCCAGCGCTATCGCTTCACAATGTCGGAAATCCGTGAGTATGTGATCGGGATGAAATCGGGCAGGCCGATTGATTGGGAAGTGGTGCCATTCGAATACATCAATCATTCCGAGGTGTAACAAAGAGCCTCCTCGTGTGTTCTTAATGTATAGATCGAGGGCATCATGAGAACACCAACCCCTTATACACTAATAAGTCTCTTCCTATCGCTCACCGCGATAGTATCAACGCGCATGGCGAGCGCCCAAACTCCCGCGTGGGAGCAGACCTCTGGCCCGCCCAGCGGCGCAATCTCGGCGCTGTATGTGAGCCGCTCGAATGTGCTCTATGCGAACACACTGGACGGACTGTATCAGTCTGTCGATCATAAGACCTGGAATCATCCTGCATTTCAACTCGATACCTGCAAAATTGTTTGGCCCATAGCGGAGACACTAGGCGGTACATTACTTGCGGGATTTAAACGGGGATCGACCGGAGGAATTGCACGCTCTACCGATGGAGGTCTGCATTGGGACAGCGCGACCGGTTGTCCATTCCAAATATCGGGTCTGAATGCTCAGTCAAGTCCATACTATGCTTGGATCAACGGCGGAATCTGGCAATCAACGGATGATGGCACTTCCTGGAAGGAAATTACGCCGTTCGCCCAGCCTTCCAACGGTGGGGGAATGACATCGGCGGTGCTTCGCACCTCCCAAGGATCACTACTTGCTGCTCTCGCGGGGTATAACTACGCAACATATGATCACGGTGTTCCGGACGCACATTGGCAGCAAGGAGGATTGTTTCGGTCATCTGATTCGGGCGGCACGTGGACTAAAGTTGCGTCCGGCGAGTTGCACACTCTATTCGAGCACAACGGGCACCTCTTCGCTGACGGCTATTCCTCTGACGATGATGGGATGACGTGGCAGCAGATGTCGAAGGTGCCATTTATGAACCCGGTGACGATGAACCCTGCCGGCGCCTTGTTCGGAATTGGGGACAGCGCGAAGTTGTATCGCTCCGACGACCTTGGAAAGAGTTGGAGTTTAACAGGAGCACGGTTCGGACTGCGAGATCCATACCACTGTCTCGTCTCCGATTCGATCGGTGTGCTCTTCGCCGGGCTTGATTCCGGCGCGTGGCGATTAGTTATTGCCACGGGTGGGGTCGCGTCAGACCCTCACAATTCTACGCCTGACCTCGACTGTGAGATCTTCGTGCAAGGTCGATCCCCGCAGCTGCTTCTCACCCTTGAGAAAATAGGTGTCGTGCATATCGCACTCTACGACACGCACGGAACACGTATTATGGATCTTGGTGATCGTACGATGGGAGCTGGCACTCATACCATTCCTCTTCCCCGTAACTTGTCATCAGGCGCGTACTTCATCGAGGCCACTTCGGAGAACACGGCCGTTGTTCGAGGCTTCGCGATCAAGTAGCGTTATACCGCCACTTCCATCTCCGGCGTCAGCTTCCCGATCACATCCTCGATCTCCAGCATTCGCGCCTCGCCCTCGTCCTTCGTTTGCAACCGTACGACCAATCGCAGCAAGCGCCCTTCACTCAGGATGCGAACATTGTTGTGACCGAGTAGTGAGAAGCGGTCGAGAATATTTGGGAAGGTTGTTTTGTAGAAGAAGTCCTCCTCCTGCGGCGGCATGAGAATGCGCAGCGTGCGCGTCGGCTCTTCGAATGTCACGTTGCGCGCACCAAGCTTCTTCGCTCGCTCGCGAACACGTGCAACGTGCAATAGCGCAGTTGCTTCTTCCGGTATCAACCCAAAACGATCGCGCATTTCTTTCGCGATCTCTTCGAGAATGTCATCGGAGAGAGCCGTTGCCATGCGTTGATAGAATCGGAAGCGCTCGGCGTCGTCGGCAATGTAGGTGTCGGGAATAAGCGCATCGACACCAAGCGATACGGTGACATCGCCCTCGCCGGTAAGCCGCTTGCGCCCAAACGCAGTGCGGGACTCGCGCACGAGATCGTCCTTGAACAGATCGTGAAACTCATCACGCTTCAACTCCTCGACCGCTTCTTCCACTGTCTTCTGATACAACTCGAATCCAATATCGGAGATAAATCCAGACTGCTCCGCACCAAGCAGATTACCCGCGCCGCGAATTTCCAAGTCGCGCATCGCCAGTTGGAATCCCGCGCCAAGCTCGGAGAATTCTTCCATCGCCTCAAGCCGCTTGAGCGCATCCTGCGAAAGCTGACTAACCGGCGGCGCGATCAAATAGCAATACGCCTGCTCATTCGAACGCCCAACACGTCCGCGCAATTGATACAACTCGGCAAGCCCAAAGTTCTGCGAGCGATTGATGATGATCGTATTCGCATTCGGCACATCAAGTCCCGATTCGACGATCTTCGTTGCTACGAGTATGTCAATCTTTCGTTCTAAAAAATCCCGCATCACCTTCTCAATGGACGTCGGCGGCAGTTGCCCGTGAATGATACCCACGCGCGCGCGCGGAACAAGCTCGCGCAGCTTGTTTGCATAAAGCTCGATGTCGCCGACCTTATCATTGATGGCGTAGATTTGTCCACCGCGCGCAAGCTCTCGCTTCAGCGCCTCACCGACGGCCGCGTCATCAAAACCAGGCAGCACTTCCGTCATGATAGGAAGCCTGTTGCGCGGCGGCGTCTCCATAATGGATAGATCGCGCGCGCCGAGCAGCGAGAAGTTCAGCGTGCGCGGGATGGGGGTTGCGGTGAGCGTAAGCGTATCAATATTCGCGCGAAGCTCTCGCAGCTTCTCCTTCGCCGCAACGCCGAAGCGATGCTCTTCATCAATGATGAGAAGCCCAATATCCTTGAAGATCACATCCTTCGAAAGAATGCGATGCGTGCCGATAAGCACATCTATCTTGCCTTCCAACAGATCGGCAAGTATCGCAGTCTGCTCCTTCTTCGATCGAAACCGCGAGAGTGATGCACAACGAACGCCGAAGCGATCGAGACGATCAGAGAAGGAGCGAGCATGTTGCTCGGAGAGAATGGTCGTGGGGACGAGCACCGCGACTTGCTTCTTATCCAGCACAGCCTTCATCGCCGCGCGCATCGCCACTTCCGTTTTACCAAAGCCGACATCGCCGCACACAAGCCGATCCATCGGATGCCGCGATTCCATGTCCTTCTTGAGATCAATCGTCGCTTTTGTTTGGTCGATGGTGTCCTCGAACAAGAACGCGGCTTCCATCTCGCGTTGGATGATATCATCTGGACTAAACGCGAAGCCCTCTGCCTTCTTGCGCTTCGCGTAGAGCGCGATGAGATTGCGCGCAATATCTTTTAGGCGCTTCTTCGTCTTCTCCTTCGTGCGCTGCCACTCGGGCGAGCCGAGCTTCGAAAGCTTCGGCTCTGTCGGAGTTTCTCCGGCGGAGTATTTCGAGAGACGACCGATATAATCGAGATTGACGAAGAGCACGTCGCTATCGCGATACCCTAATCGCACAACCTCTTGCTTCTTGCCAGCAATGTCAATCGTTTCTAACCCGAGAAACTTGCCGATGCCTTTGTCTTCATGGACGAGCAAGTCCCCGCGCTTAAGCGAGCGCAACTCGCGAAGCGAAATGCCCTTCGTTCGCGCTGCCTTCTTGCGAGCCGATGCACCGCGTTCTCGCTTGCGACCGAAGAGTTCGTGCTCACTGTAGATGGCGGTGGAGTGAATGCCGGGGGCGGCACTCACCACGCGAGCAAGTTGGAAGCCGCGCGACAGAGATGGTTCGATGTACTGGATACGGCCTTGTACATGGCCTATGCCATCAGGCTCAGCGAAGTCGTCCTTCGTGTCGTTGTCCGTTACCTCTTCGACATCGAGCAGATCGCGAAGCCGCTTCGTCAAGTCCTTCGACTCCGCCATAATGATGACGTTGCGGCCCGACTGCACTTGCTCATGGACGTGCTCTCGAATGAGCTTTAGATTCGCATTGAAGCTCGGTTGCGTGCGCGAGCCGAAGTCGATAGTTGTTGCACCCGAAGGAGGGAATGCGGATAGTGCGAAGCGAGAGAGTGAATCCAGCGGTGCGAGCATATCGAGCGAGGCACCCGTTTCTTCGATCTTCGCGCGGACTCTGTCCGGCTCGAACGTGATCGCAATCGTTTCCGGCGAGAGGTATTCGAAGAGCGTTGCGTCTTTCGATTGCTCGGAATCTGTCAGTGCGTTCGGCACCAGCACCAACTCCGCGCGCGGCACGATAGATCGCTGGCTGATCGTATCGAATGCACGCATTCCCTCAATAGTATCGCCAAAGAATTCAATGCGAACGGGAAGCGTGTCGGTAAAGGGGAACACATCAATGATACCACCGCGCACGGCGAAGTCGCCGGCGGACTCTACGAATTGCCTGCGCTCGAAGTGATGCGCATCCAGCCACCTTTGCAACGCCTCGAAACCCACATCACTCCCCGTCTTGAGCGCAAGCGACTCCTTCGCAAAATCATTGCGGCGCGGAAGGCTCGATGTGATGGACTCCGCATCAGCGATAGTGATGAGTGGAGTTGTTGTGCGCGAGAGGCGGTCGATCGCCTCCAATAATTGGGCTGTTGCTTCGGCGGATTGCGTCCGCTTCTGCTTCTCTCGTGCTAAGAGCGAGGCATGTGCACCCTCCGAAAAGAGCGCTAGATGCTCTTCATCTAAGAGTCGCGCGAGATCATCATACAATCGCTCTGCTTGTTCCGCCTCTTCAACGAGCAACAAGAACGAGCGCCGCTCCGCATTGAACGCATTTGCAACAACCAGTGCATCTAGCGAAGGGACGAGGTTCGTGAGATATGTGTCGGTACTGCCAGCTCGCACGGTGCGTAGTGCATCGCGAAACTGCTCGTACGACGAAAGACCCTTGAGGACCGGAGTGAGGAGGCGAAATAGCGCTGTCACGCTTGTTGCTTATTTTAAAAATACGTCATGCGGCCCAAACGCAGATGGCACGGAGAATCCACTGCATTCGGGTCGCTTCAATGGTGCCGAGATGGGAGAACAACCAGCGGGGGAGCTTGGTGCGAATCGGAGCGAAGTACCACTTTGCTCCACACAGCGAGTTTAGGTGGTTATTCTTGTTTCCTCCAAATACATCAATGGACCATCCCTCCGCGTCCGCAAATCGTAATAGAAGACCGTCAAGAACACTGGCACGAGCGGAAGCAGAATCAGCGTGGCAATACTCATCTCCGTTGCGAGTCCGCTCAAGAAATCCGGGAAGGTCCTCAAGAACCACGCGACGGAAAGTATTGGAGCGGAATTGAATTCGTGCAACCAAGTAGAAACGCCATCGAATGGTAGGCTCGTGATGATAATGACGAACATCGCCAGGAAGAAGCAGATCAGCCCGAACATGATGGAAAGCACCAGAATGCGCGAGCTGGCTAATCGCGCGAGTTGCCAGCTTCTCCTCAGTGCGACGAATGGCCCAAGCTCTTCACTGACGAGGGCGGGGATTGTAAAGGCACAGCGCACAGCAATATAGATCTGCGCTATAGTAACAATGCCGCTCACTGCCCCAACCACGCTCGGCGATACACGAGCGAAGATAGCGAAGAACTGATTGAGTAGGGTTGCCGCGATGGTGTAAAGGAAGTAGAGCGTCAGCATCTTCCACACATTCCAGGCAAACGCCGAGCGGAGCGTCCCACCAATCTCCTGATCGCGCGCTTCGAACACCTGACATGCGAGATCGACGGACGAGGCTGTGAACGCAAATACGCCAACGAGCAGGATGAGCCCACCGAGCACGAGCATAGCAAAAGAGGAAGAGTTGTCTTCGATTGCAGTACGGAGGAAGTACGCGTTCATCCGCTCCACGTCGGCCTTCTGTGCCCGCGCAATGGAATCAGCTTCGCGCGTGGTTGAGTCATGCTGAATCATCGCAGGATCGACTGGAGGTGCGAGGAGCGCGTGCGTTGAATACCACTCTCTGCCTTCTTGTCGAAGAGCAGTAAAGGTCGTATCGTTGAGGTGTGTTGTATGTATAGCTCCGACGATAGAGTCTTCCGTGAAATTCGAAAGCCCGATCGTGACAAGGACAACACCTGGCACCACAAGCAGCACGAAGAAGAGCGCGTTGCGCGCGAACGTCCGACCGTAGATGGCGAATGTCTCGGTGACGATCTCGATGAAGGAAAGAGGACGCGACGGGATCATAGGTGAAAGGTTATGCGATTTCGCGAGTGAATTCTTCTTCGGTGAGGATCCTTAAGCCAAGTTCTTCGGCCTTTGTCAGCTTCGAGCCAGCTTCTTCACCGGCTACAACGTAGCTCGTCTTCTTGCTGACCGATCCCGACACCTTCCCGCCGCGAGCTTCGATCTTCTCCTTCGCTTCCTCGCGAGTCATAGTGGAGAGCGTGCCGGTTAGGACAAACGTTTTGCCGTGGAAGAAATCTGATACGACAATGTCCTTCTTCTTCGGTTCGCCGTGGAAAGGAAGGCCCGATGCACGCAGTCGGTCGAGTAGGTGTGTATTCGAGGGTTGGCGGAAGAACGAATAGACGCTGGAGGCGATCTCTGGACCGATTCCGGGTACCGCATCAATCGCCTCTTCTGAAGCCTCGGAAACGTTGTCGATGCCGCCGAACTCGTCGGTCAACAATGTTGCAATGCTTGTTCCGACGTGCCGAATCCCAAGTGCGAACAGAAAGCGCGCGACAGGTTGCTGTTTACTCTTTTCGATTCCATCAAGCAGATTGTCCACCTTCTTATCGCCCATTCGGTCAAGTGCAATAAGCTCATCCCGGCGTGAAGCGAGATCGTAGATGTCTGCAATGGTGTGAAGGAATCCCGCCGCGACGAATTGCTCCACGGACTGTGCGCCAAGCCCCGCAATATCCATCGCACCACGTGATGAGAAGTGCGTTATACGTGCGATGATCTGTGCGGGGCACTCCGCGTTCTCGCAATACCAGTTCACTTCTTCTGCAGGACGAACGAGTGTTGAACCGCATTCAGGACAAGTCGTCGGAAATTCGTAAGGAACAGAATCAGCAGGCCGCTCAGAGACGTCCACCCCAGCAACTTTCGGAATTACCTCGCCGCCGCGTTCGACGATCACCATGTCGCCAATGCGAATATCCTTGCGAACGATCTCGTCTGCGTTGTGCAGTGTTGCGCGACGAATTGTGATGCCTGTGAGCGCGACGGGTTCAAGTTCTGCGACGGGCGTGATCGTCCCCATGCGTCCAACTTGCAACGTGATAGCATTCAGCCGCGTGCGCGCTTGTGCCGTTTCAAACTTATATGCAATTGCCCAGCGAGGAGACTTCGCGACAAAGCCGATCTTCTCTTGCTCCGTGAGCGAATTCACTTTCATCACCGCGCCATCGATCTCAAACCCAAGCGCGCCGCGATGCTCCTGCCAGTGCATACAGAAGTGCATGATGCCCTCGGTATCTTTGACGACACGAGTCTCCTTTGATACGGCGAATCCGAATTCCTTCAAGAGTGCGAGCCTACTTGAATGCGTATCGAGTTCGGGCGATTTCTCAACTGCCTCTGCATCGAAGCGAAGTTGGTATGCAACAAAATGCAAGGGTCGTTTCGCAACTTCGCGCGCATCGAGCGTCTTGAGACTACCTGCAGTGGAATTTCTCGGATTTGCAAAGGCCGCCTCGCCCGCTTCATCCCGCTGAGCATTCAGCTTTCGGAAGCCTTCCAGATCCATGAATACTTCGCCACGTGCTTCGAAGCTCTCCGTCGCGAGTGGTGATTTCGAATGCAGTGAAAGGGGCACGGAGTGAATCGTCCGAACATTTGCTGTTACATCATCGCCAGCCGTTCCATCGCCGCGTGTCGCGCCGCGTACAAGGCGACCACCTTGATAGAGCAGGCTCATCGCAACGCCATCAAACTTCAATTCGCACGTATAGCCTTCGGTCGGTTCATGGTCGAGTAGATCCGTCACACGTTTTGCAAAGTCCTCGACTTCCTGCGTGCTATACGTATTTGCAAGAGAGAGCATCGGCACGTGATGCGTTGCGGGCGGGAACAGCTTCGTTGGTTCGTCGGCGATACGTTGAGTGGGGCTGTCGCGTGTGATCAACTCTGGGTGCGCTTTTTCCAGATCTTGCAACTCTTTGAAGAGCCGATCATACTCACGGTCGCTGATGACTGGTGCGGACTCGACATAGTAGTGCCGATCGTGAATGGCGATCTCGTTTCGCAGTTTAGTGATTTGGCTCCGCAAATCCGTGTTAAGCATCTATTCTACCTCTTCGAACTTTAGGACCTTGGCGAAGTAAACTCAGTGTCATCATCAATTGGAACAGCTGCCCGAATTGAGGTTCCTCCACCTGGCAGGCTTGAGATCTCAAAGTGCCCCCCCACAAGCGTTGCTCGCTCCATCATCCCCATAATCCCGAGCGAGCGCACATTTTCAACCGCGGCATCGGCGAATCCGACCCCGTCATCCATAACGGTAAGCACAACGCGACCTTGCTCAAGACCAAGCCTAACAACAACTTGGCTAGCTTTAGAATGACGGGCAACGTTTGTAAGCGTTTCCTGAAAGATCCTAAAAAGCGCGGTTGACCGAGAAGCTGAGATCGGCAATGGGCCTGCGGGCAGATGCAGTGCACACTCCACGCCAGACCTCGATTCAAACTCGCGCGCTTGCCACTCAATCGCAGCGGCCAAACCGAGATCATCCAAAGCGCTAGGGCGAAGTTCGCTCGAGATTCGTTGAATGCTTCGAATTGTTGTATTCACCAAATTAGTGATCGAGGATATTCGGTGCTCGACATCTGGCTGATCGGGCAACAAGCTACGCAGAAGTGCAACATCCATTTTGAGGGCGGTCAGTGATTGGCCCAGCTCATCATGTACCTCTCGGGCAATTCGTATTCGTTCTTCCTCCTGCAATACCTGAATGTGGCCCGAGAGCTCACGCAGCCGCTCCCTGGAAGCACGTAGATTCTCCTCTGCGCTGGCTCGCGATAGATCTGTGCTCTCCAGCCGAAGCGAGGTGAAAGCAACAAGACTCGCGAAAAATATGACACTCGCAATGGTTAGCAATGAAATGGCGAATGGGATCTCATACCACTTCCACACTTGGGTACTGACAAGGGCAAAAAGCCCCAGCACAAAGGGTACGATCACCACAGCGGAATAGAGGCGTCTGCTCATCAAACCTGCAGAGCTTCGCGTTGTGAGCATCCTCATGGCTCCCTGCTCTGGTCGGAGCAGCAGCAGTGAGAACGAGATGAGCAAGTAGTTCACAGCCCCCGCTGCAGTCATGCCAGCGTAACTCCCGTTATCGAACGGCGGCTCCGAGGTCACGGGTGACCCCAGAATGTAGAAGGGTTCAACCGAGTACGCATGCCCCATTATTGCGAGCGTCGCAACGATTGCCGCAATCAGGCACATTGCCTGCCCATACCGAAAAGCTTTTGGAGTGCCACGGGTTGTAAGAAACGCCCCGAGGCAGATGAACCACATGCACATCGCAGCATTCGGAGCTATCTGTTCCTTATTCTCAAATGGATCCAGGAAGCGGATCGCAGTGGCGAACGGGAATTCGCCCGGGTTGAAGTACTCAAGAATCACTTCCCCCATCGCAACCAACACGATGATCCATAAGGGTCGAACCCAACGTGGGGACAATCCTCGATACAGTAGAAGCACAGACAGGCCAACCAATATGGAGAAAGCCGTGCCGATAACATGGGTTGCAGTCAAAGATGGGTTCTGGGGACGCAAAATAGGAATGCCCAGGGCCCACCCGAGAGGCACGGTCAGAGCGAGCAGAATTCCAACAATCGCTCCCAATTCACCGATGGTCCTTGCGCGTCTGACATACGTGCTATCCGGCTCATTGACCACCAACCATTTGTGGATCTGAACGCTATCCTGCATATCTATAATCTTGGTGGAATCGGCTCGACAACGTGAATCTCGGCCGGAGGCGGCGCTGTCTTCTTTGGCTGTTTTGGTTGTTTAGCAGCCCGCTTTGCAGGAGCTTGATCCCGCTTGGCAGGAGCTTGATGTGGAGTAGGAGTCTTCGGCTGTGCAGCAACCGAGCCGTGTTGCGGGACTTTTAGCTTGGGTGCTGGCATTTGAGCAACGCTCTTCGATACTTTACTGGGCACGCCCTTGGCAGGGGGGATCGGGGGTTTGGAAACGGCAGGAGGAATGACAGCCACAGATTTTTGAGAGTGCATCGGCAGATTTGTAATCTTTTTGAGATCCAGCGTCGTGCCCCCGAGGGTAACTCGATCGCGCATTAGGACTAGGTCTCGGACAACCACGCTCGAATTCTGCACCGCGGGCAAGTTTGAAAGCCGCTGTCCATTGAATTGCATCTCAACAGACTTTTGATTTCCAATATTTATGACAAACTTTCCTCTGGCTCGAAAGATCCGAACCTCTCCTGCCTTCAATTCGCCACGGTAGGTGGGAATACCGTCAGGTGATATCGACACCCAAACGGGCTGCATGGCCCGGAGTTGGAAAGAAAGAGAATCTCCCGTGACGGCGTTCGCAGCGGCGGGAGCGATCTGCACGGGAGTGGTTGCAGGCCTCTCCGGCTTCGGTAACGGTTGAGGCTTGTCGATCGGAGCGGGGACGTAGTCAGCCGTGGGAACACTTGAACTCTGCGTATGCGACATTCTGATCGCGAAGTAAATTGCACCGGCAAAGAGGAGGGCAAGTAGTCCGATAACAAGATTCGTCGTACGTTTAGAGGTAGAGAACGCGGACGCAACCGAGAATCTTCGGACTGACTTCAGGTGTCCCGGTGCGGTAGTGGCCTCGGACACTGGACCGACAATTGAATCAGGGTCGCCGACGGGGTTGGATTCCCTACGCGGAGTCCGCTTTGTTGGGTCTGGTGTACCAATGGCTCGAGTTTCAACCGGCCGTTCGATCGGGGGTAGCCCGAGCCGCTCGCGACGAACAGCCTCTGCCTCATCCCAAAGACTTTTGGAAGTAAGGACCTCTAATGCCTCCTTGCTGCTTGCTTCCACAAGATTAACGACACTGCCGGTTGTCTTTGTGACACTTTTGACAGCGCTCTTTACTGCAGTATTCGCTTTGCGTGCCGTCTCACGCGCAACTGCTGGAAGCCCATAATCATCGTGAGAACCGGTATCCTTTGGGGTGGAAGTGGTTGGTGCAGGCCTACTTACAACCTTGGGATCCTTCACGGAACGCGCTGGGCCGCTTGTTGGAATGGCGAACGCCTCCGGGATTACCAGGCCTACCGCCCGAGCGTATTCACGTACGAAGGCCTTGACGTAAGGACCTTGCGGTAATCTCGACGGATCACCTGCCTCGATTGCCTCAAGGTGACGCCTGTGAATCTTCGTCGAAGACGCAATCTCATCCAGGCTTCGTCCCTTCGCGAGCCGTGCCTGCCGTAATTCTTCGCCAAACGACTGAAATGATTCTTCTACCGTCATATCCCTTTCTTTCGAGAGAGTGAACACGCGAGCATTTAGAAGCGTCCCGACGAAGAATTAGTGCGACGTTTCGTGAACAAGTTGGGACCCGCGTAGCTCAGCCACCCACCCAATCTCAGAGATTGCGCATTAAAAAGTGTTATATTTGCATGAAAAACTGACCGTATCTGTTTGGGAACTTGGAGATTGTTACATATCTCTGAAATGCCAAACAACCACTTTCTCCCGGAGTTTTTCAATGGCCAAGCATACCCGCCCCCGTCAATCAGCCTCCTCACAGGCACCACGATCTTCTCGATCTTCCGTTGCGAGCAGTCGCGAAAAATTAATTTCAGAGATAGGAATTACCTACGACGATGTACTACTCGTGCCGGCCGCTAGTTCGGTCTTGCCGAGAGACGTTAGCACTGCCACGAATTTTACAAAACGAATTCGAATATCCATTCCTCTCGTTTCGAGTGCGATGGATACCGTCACAGAATCCGCGATGGCGATCGCTCTCGCTCGTGAAGGCGGAATAGGCATCATTCATAAGAATCTCACGGCAGCACGACAAGCGGAGGAGGTAGACATCGTAAAGCGTTCAGAGAGTGGAATGATACTCTCACCTATCACTCTGACGCCGGATCGCAGCTTACGTGACGCCCTTTTTCTGATGCGGAAGTATCATATTTCCGGAATCCCGATCATCGATGAGGATGGATACCTCGTCGGAATCATCACAGATCGGGATATTCGCTTTGAATCGATGCTTGACCAAGCGGTCTCTGAGATCATGACCAGATCGAATCTGGTAACTGCACCGCTGGGCACCACCCTCGAAAAGGCCGAGGCGATACTTCAAACGAATAAGATCGAGAAGCTGCCGGTGGTGGATCGGCAAGGAAAGCTGCGTGGACTCATTACATTCAAGGATATTCAAAAGAAGAAGCGCCATCCGAATGCAGCAAAGGATGAAGCCGGTCGCCTCGTCTGCGGCGCTGCGGTTGGAGTTGGGGCTGGGACAATCGAACGCGTCCAAGCGCTTGTGGATGCGCACGTTGATGTCGTGATCGTCGATACGGCGCATGGTCATTCGATCGGCGTAATTGACATGGTACGCAAGATCAAAAAGACTTTCCGCGACCTGGAAGTTGTAGCAGGCAACGTCGCCACATACGAGGGAACGCTCGCCCTGATCAAAGCAGGCGCAGACGCCGTGAAGGTTGGCGTTGGACCTGGCTCCATTTGTACCACACGGATCGTTGCGGGCGTTGGCGTCCCTCAGTTAACCGCTGTAATGGAGTCTGCTCGTGCGGCGCGGAAAAGCGGCGTACCGATCATCGCCGATGGAGGAATAAAACAAACGGGTGATATTGCAAAGGCTATTGCGGCCGGAGCTTCAAGCGTGATGATCGGAAGCCTCTTTGCTGGGCTGGAAGAATCTCCAGGAGAAAAGGTTTTCCTTGAAGGTCGAACCTTCAAGACCTACCGTGGCATGGGTTCTATCTCTGCAATGGCTCAAGGTTCAGCCGACCGATACTTTCAAGATGCTGAAGAAGGATTGCAGAAGCTTGTACCGGAAGGGATCGAGGGGCGGGTTCCCTTCCGAGGGTCGCTTTCGGAAACGGTGTATCAGATGATCGGTGGACTTCGCTCCGCAATGGGATACACTGGCTCTGCGACAATCCCGGATTTACAACTCCGCGGTCAATTCGTCCGCATCACGGGGGCAGCACTCCGCGAATCGCACCCGCACGACGTAACAATTACTAAAGAATCCCCGAATTATCATCTTTGATTCTTGTTCTAAGAAGAGGTGGTAGGAGCGGGAGCTCCAGAATTACTGCCAGGTGGGAAGAGTTACTAATATTTGCACATGTTGATTTCTAATACAATTCAACGGTGTTGCTCTGCCTGCTGTGTTTTTCATACTCTTCTTTCTAAGGAGCTTTGTTACGGATTCTTCGAAATTGCGCCGACGCCATTGGCGCTCCGAAGGATACGAGACAAGCAAACAATTTTTTCGACCATCGCTGGCCTACTAGTTTTTGTCTGGAGGCTGGTGATCTTTTGACATACTCGCGTGCCATCTGACTCGATCAAGAGAAGCGAATTATTACACTTCTCACATGTAGCATCCCGGGAGGACGCTCTCATTCTCGACCCTGAACGAAGGGCCGATCTCGTTGAGAATGCGTTGACCCAACTGTATCGCCTCGCAAGCAAGAGCGAGCGCGACGAATTGCTCTCGCTCATACAGACCATCATGAAGGATGATCCGTCTGTTAGCAACTTGTTCGATAATACAGCCTACACTGTCTGTAATCGACATCTTGTGATCACCTTCGTGAATCAACTCTTCCTTAGAAGGTCGGAAGTTCATGTCGAAGAGATCCTTGGAAAGTCACTCTATTTTGAGCGTGAATACGAGGGAAGCCAGATCGAGCAGCTCTACAGCATGGTCATGGAAACCAGGTTGCTCGGAGATGCACTCGTGCGGTATGTGGGACAGCCACCTCTGCCCAACTTCGATGGCTGGTTCGTGATCGTCGTGATTCCGATGGATGAAGGAGGGATAGGAGTGTTAAGTCGGTTTTCGAATACGAAGTCGGACCTCGCTGATGACATCGACCCCACTCAACCGGATGCGCCGCGATTCATTGTGCTAAACTAAGTATCTGGCAACTCACATGCTAGCCTGAATCTCAGCGTGTGGGTTATCGGTCTGGCAATCCGGCCCAATCAGGAGCAATGACTTCGACTTCGCTTCCCTCCAGCGCCTGTACGACGATGTCGTCAGACTCCATCTGATCGGACCAACCCTTATACACAGTATCACACCCCAGCACAACTTGGGTATAGTGATTCTCGGATAGCAGCGATATCGGCATCAACTCGTTCGGCTGAAACTTTACGTCAGGCCGACGAAAGATGATCTGTCGCCCGGTGCTCATCCATGTTCCTGAACGAGTCACGGTCAGCACCATTCCCGAATCTTTTACATCGCGCTGCTCAACGTCCGGTCGAAGAAGAATTCGTATTCCTTCCCCTCTCTTAAGTCTCAGATCCATCGTCAAGAGGTACTGTGTCGCTCCATAGTAATTCATATTGATTGCGCCAGTGTCATGAAGTGTCGCTACGTTGTGCCCCTGCTCGACCGAGGGCAGTGACGTCAGCACTTTGCATACCATGATGTGCTTCCGCCCCATATTGAACTCATAGGGATTGCACGCTGCTAAGGTGAGTGCGATCACAAGGCCGGAAGCAAAAACAACAATGCGGTTCATGGTCACATGAGAATGTTAATGTTCCGTTGCACGGAGATCTCGAACTCTTTCTGGTGAATAATTTCTGTCACCAAGGTAGATCGAAACACCCAGATAGAAGCTATTGAAATTCAGTAAATTAGCGACAAAACTCGTATTCAACAGATCCTGCAACGATGCGGGAAGAAGGTCGCCCGGTGTGCCCGATGCGTATCCGAAGGTGATACCAATATTCTGTCCAGTATGCGTATCGAGCTTGAACCTCGCACCAATGTTTGTGAATTGGGAGGGGTAGTAGTTGTACTCCACGAACGGTTCAAACATGAGATCTTCGCCGAAAAGGTATTGACGATACCCCACACGTATCGGCAAAACACCTAACCCGATCTGATACTGACTGAGGATCATCAAATTCAGTAGCGATGTCCCTGCCCAGAAATGATCATTGGATATTGGTAGCGGAACCTCTATGTTCGCAAGCTTGAATTGAAATCCCTTGAATGGATTTCCATCTGCGAACAGACTGGTATCTCCGTTCGTCTTGATGAGTGAAGCCTCCAGTACGTTGATGTTGATCCCGCTATGAACGTAATCCTTCCATTCACGCTCGGTCTCCTCTGGGCGGTTCGTGAAGTCCATCATACTCAAACCGAGGCCCAGATACGGGAAAGCGATCACAGGCCCGGATGTGACCCAACTTTGCTTCAGACCCGCGGCAAATCCCGCATACGCGCGAAGGTTTAGCCCCGCCAACGAACCCGCCTGAAGCTCTCCACCAATATTAAGATACCCTGATGGGAAGACACTGATTCCTGCATAAGGAGAGAAGATAACGTACGGAATGCGGTCTCGGATAAAAGTCCGGTGCCGCAAGTACACATTTGCGGCAATGCTGGATAACCATCTGCTTCCATCCTCACCCGGAGCTAGCAATTCATACGCGCTCCACCCCACTGTCCAGTTAGGAGCATCTTCAAACCACCGAAGCCGAAATTCGTAAGGCTCAAAGCGCAGAAGTTCACCTTTAAAGAGATTGTTCGCGCTGCCTTTGTAGTTGGAGTCCACTGACCCAAAATTCTTCCAGAACGTCTCACTGGTGAAAAGAGAGTAGATTCCAAACAGGCCCGGCCCAATTCCATTACCCGACGACGATCCCATCAGTCCGGCCATTTCTATGCCCCCCGCTCGAAGAAAATTCGGATACTTCCGATCGTACGTGGAATCGTGCGATAATGACTTGCGCTCGATCGCGGTGGTTCTGGGTGAGGGGAAAGTCACTCCGTTGTCGTCGACGGAGCCGGCCGCGACATGAGTTGTGTCGAAGCGTGAGGCTTCGCGGTCGGTTATTGTATAGTAGTCCGTCTCCGTTCGCGTAGTTGCGCAACTCGACAATATTGCCAACAGGAAGGAGAGTATGTAACCGCTAACGTACGGCCATCGCGTCATACGAGAGTTAAATGTTTCTCGCATCATCTTGCGCCCTCCCCCATTGTTGAAGGGATTTCCTTCGTCCGAGACTCTCGAACAAATTCTGGCGTAAAATTCCAATCACCAAGGAATAACGTGACACCTAAGTAAGCAGTACCGAAGCTCGACCCCACGGGCGGTGCCGCCGAGTTGAACACAGTTGGACTGAAGGCACCGGGTGATCCCGACGCATATCCGGCGGTCAATCCGATGCCCGCCCCGCCTCTGCTATCAAGTTTTAGCCGTGCACCTATATTGAAGACGGTCGAAGGATAGTAGTTCAGTTCGAGAAAGGGTTCAAGCATCAAAGACTCGGTGAATACGTATTGCCGATAGCCCACACGCAGTGGCAACACACTCATACTTTGCTCGTGAAAACCGAACGAAAGCCAATTCAACAAGGATGTCCCGGCCCAAAAGTGGTAGTTCGCAAAGGGTAATGGAATCTCCACGCTCGCGAATTTAAGTTGTCCCCCACCGAAAGCAATCGTCGAGTCACTGAATATCGTCACGTCGCTTGAGCCGCTCTTTATCAGGGATCCTTCAATGATGTTGAAGTTAATTCCTGTGTTGACATAATCTTTCCATTCGTGCTCGGTTTCTTCAACCCGATTGGTGAAGTCCATCACGCTCACGCCAAGCCCGAAGTACGGGAATGTTGAACCCATCATCGGGTCACTCCACGAGAACCCACTCGCGAGCCCTGCATACGCCCGCGCATTCAATCCCGCCAAAGAACCGAGCAATAATTCGCCTCCAAGATTTACGTATGCCGATGGATAAACACTCGCACCCAGAAAGGGCGAGAAGATCATGTACGGGATTTGATCCCGGATAAAGAATCTCCTCCGAACATACATGTTCGTCCCGATACTAACAAGCGCATGATGGGCACGATCCTCATCCGGTGTCAAATACTCAGCCAGGCTCCATCCCAACGTCCAGTTGGGCGCATCATCAAACCAACGAAGCCGATATTCCACTGGCATAAATCGGACGAGTTCTCCTTTGGTAATACCGCTTTCCTTGCTCTGCGGACCGTGTCCATGCCAAAAACTTCCTGTGTCGTTTACCTGATCGGAGGTGAAGAGGGAGTACAATCCGAAGATTCCGGTGGCAGCACCATTGAGCGATGAAGAGCCTAGGAGGCCAGCCACTTCCAACCCGCCGGCGCGAAGGAAGTTCGGATATTGCCGATCTGCTGTCGAATCCCACGTGGTCGTGTAGCTCTTGCGCGACTGAGAGCGAGACGTCGTAGCGACGAGCGTGGACTCGGAAGAAGCGCCAGGAACATTCTGTACGCGATCATGAACAGTTGTATCGCGTTCAGTCAAAGTATAGAAGTCAGTTTCCGTCCGAGTAAGCGGCTTGCGAATCTCCTTCTCCAGCGCGCAGCCGGTCAGCATGGATGCCACCCATATGAAAGTGCACCATGCCAGAAGAGAATGGAGGCCGTGACGAGTCATCTACTATTTATTCTCCTTAAATACTCGGACAAATTCTAACCGCCGCGAACGCAAACGGAACATGTCATCGACTTCACCCGGACGAAGCGCCACTGGACGCGTTCGTCCTTTCGAAACAATGCGAATGATACGGTGCGGTACGCCGCGCTTTTCCAATTCTTCGGCAGCGAATGTGGCGCGGCGATAACCAAGGCGTTCGTTATAGGCATCCGTGCCGAGCGAATCTGTGTGGCCGATGAGCACCAGCTCTTTTAACTTATCCAATGATTGTAGCGCAGAGTGCGCCGCAAGATCGAGCGCTTCGTGCCACGTCATATTCGTTGGCTGGCCGTTCTCATCGATCACATACTCGTAGGGATGCTCATAGTCATCAAACGGGAAGTTCACCCGAAGCACAAGCGTGTCCGGCAGTTGTAGATTGACGATCACAAGCGAATCTTTGAAGCCGCGCAAGTCTAAATGCTTGACATCAAAGAAGGCATCTTCTGTCTCCGCACCGAAATCATACTGCGCATCTCGTTTGACTTTGAACTGGATCGCGCCATTTGCAGGCACCTTTTCGCGATAGATCTCGACCGAATCCTTTCGGACAAAGACCTCCGAACCCGTTGCGGGGCGGCGATCATTACCTCGTGTCACGTGGACTTCAATGGTAGCTGGCCCCAGCGGCTTCGCGGCTATGATAGTATCGGGCTTCGGTGGTTCCGGCACAAGATGATCCGGTGCGGGTCTGTCTGGCTCGCCGATGTGCCCATGTGCTTCCGGCTGCCCAAGTGTCGTGCGCGTGATCGTGTAGAGATCCATCCCGCCCGAACCACTTGGCAAATTCGATGACCAGAAAAACGCCGTGTCGTTCAGCGCGACAGGGAAGATCTCGTCGTATGCCGTGTTGATCGGCTTGCCAAGATTCTGCGGCTCTCCAATGCGGCCATCTTTGATGGTGGCCTTGAAGAGATCGTATCCGCCGACCGTTGCGTGGCCATTCGATGCAAAGTAAAACGTATTCGGATCGTTAGGCGAAATGTACGGAGATAGCTCATCGCACTCCGAATTGACCGGCATCGGAAGCGGCTCTGGCGCGGACCAGTTCTGATCGGACGTTGTATTGCGATGCGCCGTCCAAATATCCGTACCGCCGCTGCCGCTCGGTCTGTCGCTGACGAAATAGACGTGCAAACCGGTTGGGTCGAGCGTCGGTTGGCTATCGAAGTGGCCGTTTGAGTTCAGCGCAACGATTGGATGGATTTCGGTAAGTGCGATGGAATCACCAATAGACACCACCTTCGCAGAGTAGAGATCGAAATCATCGGCATCCTCATTCGAAGCACGCGCCGCGAAGTAGAAGAGGTTATCCGCCTTGGAATAGAATCCACCACCGAACGGTAGTGAGTTATTTGCAACGCTCACTTGCTTCAGTCCACCATACTTGGTCGTATTGTTGAAGTGCGCAGAGTACATTCGTTGAGCGCCGGGTGCCGACGATTCGACGGACGAGCGGTTCGTAGTCATGACTGCGGTCAATCCATTCGATGTAGGAAAGAACGTGATGGCTTGATCGCTCGCGGAAGAATTGAGTGGTGATGGCAGTTGGGAAACGTGGAGTTGGGTGTGGCCCGGCCCGTGGAAAGTCGTGTCCATCGTGACCTTGTCGAATGTTCCCGGTTTGCAGACGGGCGCAGGCGGCTGCGGGCAGTTGAGCGGTTTGCGTTCGTATAGCGATGTGCATCCGGTAAACACCGCAAGCAGACACCAGAGGGCGGCACGGAGGCCGCCCATCACGCGGGGTGTTGGGCTGAGTACGGATGTCATCGCTCCGAAATTACGCAACTTTCTTAGTCACTAAACTGAAAAGGTCTTTTGTACCGAGCGCTTCCTGTGCCCAGAACGGTTCAGCGTACTGCGTGCCTATCATCATTCCATAAAAACTGGCCCGCGCACGGTTCCAATCGAAGAAGCTCGCCTGTGTTAAGTACGTCTCCGGTTGGGTTTTGTCACCAGCTATTTCCGAAGTAAAGTGAGCACCATGCGATTTCGGTTGAATAAACTGCGAGCCGTACGCTTCTATCGCCCTCATGCGTTCTTCAAAGACTGGCGTCACATCCATGATGATGCGTGGTTCGAACGTGTAACTCTGCATAAAGTGGAGCATCATCAGTGCGCGATGAGGCGCCTGAGGTTCTCCATTCTCATCGACAGTCTCGATCTTCGCGAGTCCACCATAGAACCACGCACGATGCGCTAACTCTGCCGCAGATTCATGATCGGGATGCCGCTCGTACTTCGATGGAGCGAGTATGATCGTCGGGCGCAGCTTGCGAATCTGCACGATCAACTTGTGAAGGTTTTCCTGCGAGAGCTCAATGTTACCATCCGGCATTCCGAGATTCGCGCGATAGTCTAATCCGAGAATCTTCGACGCCGCTTCCGTCTCCCCGCGACGCGATGCGACCGTCCCGCGCGTCGAAAGCTCACCCTCTGTTAAATCAACGATGCCGGTTCGCTTGCCGTCGCGTTTGGCCATGAGCATCGTCCCCGCGCAGGCGAGTTCAACATCATCGGGGTGGGCAGCTATGGCGAGTAGGTCTATCATAGTAGCATCAATGTAGTCGTGGCCTTTAGGCCACGTTCGCGGAGCTGTTATTTCGCTTCGTTCTCCAGAAATAATAGAACGGCAATCCTGTCAAAACCAATGCAAGACCGGTAACGCTCTTCATAAGTGGATGACCGGGTCCCTGCGATGCTTGAATATCCGCAATGAGCGTGATGATAACATACGCAGTCGCAAAGAGAACGAAGATCGCGGGAACATATGGATACCCCGGCACCCGGAACGGCCGCTCGCGGTCTGGCTCACGCTTGCGGAGGATGAACACGGAGAGTCCCATCAGCAGGTAGAGCGTCCAATTGACGAACACGTACATGCTCGTAATGAGATCGAACGAACCCGTAACGAGAAGGCAGATTGACCACGTACCTTGCAGAATAAGTGCAACATGCGGCGTCTGGAATTTACGGTGAACGTGCGCCGTCTTACTGTAAAAGAGTTGATTGCGCGCCATTGCGTAATAGACACGGGCGTTCGTCAGCACGCTCGAATTCGTCGTGTCGAATGCAGAGAGCATCAGTATTGCCGCGATAATCCCCGCGCCGCCGGAGCCAACAACGGCGAAGATCATCTGCGATGCGACGCGGTCACCCGGCGCATTCGCAACGCCATCAATCCCCAGTATATAGAAGTACGCAAGATTGACGACAAGATATAGCAAGATAAAAACGACCGTCCCCTGAATGATAGCTCGCGGTATTGTCCTCGATGGCTCTCGCACTTCACCCGCAATGTAAGCGACGTTCCCCCAACCATCATACGACCAAAACGCGCCGGACATTGCAAGCGCGATCGCACCGATGAGCGACCAACCGGAGATCGTCGAACCAACCATGCTCGGCGCGCTCCAATGCGCAGTTGATCCAACGTTAGATCCGGCAATGAATGCGACGAGCACGATTGCCGCGATAGCGAAGATCTTCGTTGTCGTTGAAATGCTTTGTAGCGTTCCACCGAGTTTGACACCACGCACATTCAGTGCGGTTAGGAATACAACGAGACCTACGGCAACCGCTTTACGTCCGAGAAATTGATACGGGAAGATCGCGCCGAGAATGGGGATGTTCCAGGGTGTCGTTTCGCTAAGCCCGAGCGATTGCAGAGCGTGGGAGAAGTGCGGCAGCGCGATGAAGTGTTCCATGTACTGCGCGAAGAAAAAACTGATTGCCGCGATGGCTCCGCTGCCGGCGATCATAAAGTTTGCCCAGCCATAGAGGAAGCCCACGCCTTCGCCATAGACTTCGCGGAAATACTCGTAGAGTCCGCCCGTCTTCGGCATTTGCCCTACGAGTTCGCATTGCGTCAGCGCGCCGAAGAGCGTGAGGATGCCGGTCAGAACCCAGACGCCAAGCAGGTACGGCGCGCTCGGTAGATCGCGCGCCATTTGCGACGGTGACGAAAAAATACCGGAGCCAACGACCGATCCGATGACGATCGAGGTCGTGGCATAGAGGCCGAGTGCTCGCTTTAAGGGTGTGTTCGACATGCATTCCAGGCTATAAGGCGCTGCAATTTACGGATGGAATGGGGGACGGGTTTGAGAGAGGGGCTAAACCAAGAAAACAACCTAGACAGCAACGTGAGAGTGCACAAACGAGGGTTCGATCTCCAGTCGGTCCAAATCCACAATTTTGCTCGCGTACTGAAAAATGTCGATGCCGACAATGATGCCTTCTGAATCAAAATCAAGAACGACGTTCGGAGCCACTTCACGAGCGTCGGATGACGGACGCTCAGAAAGTGAAATGTAAAGCGAATCGGTGTCCTCGTGGTAGCGGAATTTCATAGCATCTTTTGTGGCTTAAAACTTCGGTCTGGGAATGCGTTCAGAACCGTCTCCCCATCTTCCAATGTAACAACACGTAAGTACTTACCTAATTCCGGTACAAAGCCCCAAAGTTGAATTCTGCCATCCGGCTGAACTTTGGTGTATTCCGGATTTGCAATGATGAGCTCAATCCAATCGGCCTTTAGAAAGGGTCGCCGTGGAAACACATCGTTGTCGAAATATCCAGTCGTTTTCAAATCCTCTCAGTACTATGCTTGAACCAAGGCCTCCTCCAACTCCATCACCAATTGCAACATCACCGGCCGCAGCATCAATTGCAGTTTGGTTAGGTGCATGGCTTTGTCAGTGGCGGCAAGGGCGGCAATGATGCCGCGCGGCTCCCCAAAGCGTGTGACGAATTTCGTGAGGTCTTCCTTCTGATCGAGATTGATGATCTCGCTCTCAGCGTTGGTCGCCATCGCAAGCGCGTCGCGGAGCCAGAGTGTGAGCAGCGTCAATCGTTGTTCGACGGCCTGCCGCTTTTCGAGGAATTTCCCGCCGCCGCCGCGCGGAAGAAATACATCGATCTGCTTCGCCGCGTTTTGCCGACTTTTCGAAAGACCCATGCGCAAAAAACTCACTATTTGATTGCGCATTTCTTGCACATCTTCACCAATCATCGCGCGGGCGCGGGAGAAGCTTCCTGCAGCAAGCCTGGCTAGAAACTCGGCCTGGGCTTGCGGCAATTCTTCACGCTCGACAAGCGCCGTGGCAATCTCATCGACAGAGAGAATATCGAATCGCACATCCTGGCATCGCGAGAGAATCGTCGGGACAAATCGATTGGCATTCGAGCTGGTAAGGATGATGAGCGTATTAGCGTGCGGCTCCTCGAGCGTTTTGAGGAAAGCGTTTTGTGCCTGCGTGTTCATCATATCCGCTTCACTGATGATGACCACACGCTTCTTCCCGCCGGAGAGCGTTCGCGAGAGCGCAAGGCGCAATTCGCGTATCTGTCCTATTTGAATTGCGGTTGCGCGAGGGATGTCGAGATTGTGATACGGGTCCGCCGACTTCGCCGCTACCTGCTCCTGCACAACTTCCAGTTCGTTATCTTTCAGATCGATTTCATCGGAATCGGACGACTCGGATTTCTTCGGTAACGCATAAACGAATGTGACGACCGACGATGTGAATCCCGCAATCGACAGGCAATTCGCGCACTCGTCGCACGACTCCAATGCCTTCATGGCGGGATTAAGGCAATTGATCGCCTTCGCAACTTCGAGCGCCATTGCGTCCTTGCCCGTTCCTTCGGGACCGGAAAAAAGATACGCGCCTGGTAGCTTCTCCAGCTCCATGGCATTTAGCAGAATGCGCTTTACACGCGATTGACCGATGACGTTTGACCACATATCTCGGAAAACGTGAAGCGCAGGGAGACTACTCCCGGTGCTTCACTGTTCCTTGCTTGATGCTCGAAACCCTCCACGCCACCCGATACGTCACCCCGCTCCGCGAGGGTGGCTCACTGCCTGCGCTTGTCGAGGCGGAGGATGATGGATTGTATGTGCTGAAATTCAGCGGTGCGGGTCAAGGGAAGAGAGCGCTGATCGCGGAGTTGATTGGTGGCGAACTTGCGCGCGCACTCGGCTTGCCCGTGCCGCGACTCGCCTTCATGCAACTCGACCCTATCCTCGGTCGCAACGAACCGGATTACGAAATCCGCTCACTTATTAATAATAGCGCGGGTCTCAATCTCGCCATGGATTATCTTCCCGGCTCGATCACATTCGATCCAGCGGCGAACAAAGTTGATCCTGCGCTCGCCTCGGCAATCGTGTGGTTCGATGCGTTCATCACGAATATTGACCGCACCGCGCGAAACACGAATATGCTTGTCTGGCATAAGAAGCTGTACCTGATCGATCACGGCGCGGCGTTGTTCTTTCATCACAATTGGGCGACAGCTGCGGAGAAGTTTGCGAGTCCGTTTGCGGATGTGAAGAACCATGTCCTGCTTCGTTTCGCGGATGATATTGCCGGCGAGAAGATACCGGGTTCGCGAGAGACGCTTCAGAAGATGCTGAGTGAGGAATTGATTCGGAACGTAGTCGCGCTCATTCCCGATGACTGGTTGGAAGAGCCATCGTTTACGAGCAAAGAGGAGCATCGCGAGGCGTATGTGAATTATCTTCTGCAGCGTCTTGCGTCGTCACACATTTTTGAAGAGGAGGCGAAGAATGCCAGAGCCAAACTCGTTTGATTACGCGGTGATCCGCGTGGTGCCGCGTGTGGAGCGCTCGGAGTTTATCAACGCCGGAGTGATCCTCTTCGCGCGTACGCTGCGCTATCTCGACGCCCGCGTCTTGCTCGACCGCGAACGCCTCCTCTCGCTCTGCCCCAACTCCGATGTGGATGAGATCGCACAGCACCTTGTACAAATCCCGAAGATATGCGCGGGAGATAAAACCTCAGGCCCAATAGGCGAGATGCCGCAGCACGAGCGATGGCATTGGCTGGTCTCTCCAAAGAGCACAATGATTCAGATGTCGGAAGTGCATTCGGGGATTTCAGAGAACCCGGCGGGGGAATTGGAGAGATTGATGAGGATGCTGGTGGAGTGATACAAATTTTTATGTCAACTTGTCATTGCGAGAAGGCCAAAGGCCGACGAAGCAATCCGTTGTTGAGGAGCGAGTGCTTCTTCGACAACGGATTGCTTCGTCACCCCTCCGGGGTTTCCTCGCAATGACGTAATACCCAAGTTGCCAGTGGTGGATGCTTACGCCAACTTCCCCGCATTGTAATCATCGAACGCCTGAAAGACCTCATCCCGCGTATTCATCACAAACGGCCCATAGCGCGCAACCGGCTCGTTGATCGGCTTGCCACCGAGGACGAGTAGCTTCGCGGGCTGATTCGAAATATTAGAGAATCGAATCGTTGTACCCTCATCCAGAATGGCGAGATTCCCGGCGGTCAGTGTCTGCCCATCGTCCCCAACGATTACCGCGCCCTCATACACATAGAGCATCATGTTGTTCTCCATCGGCACGTCGAGAGCGACATCGCCACGCGGTTGAACGACATAATCCAAATAAATAATAGGCCAGGTTGTGTTGATGGGGCCGACAGCACCATGTGCACTGCCGCCCAGCACTTTGACGGAGTAGACATTCTCTATACTCTCGATAACCGGAATCGAAGCCGCAGTAATGCGTTGAGATTGTGGAGCGATCAGCTTCTTCTCGCGCGGAAGATTCACCCAGATCTGGAAACCACGCATCTTTCCGCCATGGATCTTCGCATCCTCGGTTGGTCCGCCGCCGTGGATGATACCGCGGCCTGCGGTCGTCCACTCGACATCACCCGTGCGGAAAATATCGGAGAAGCCGGTGGAGTCGTGCGATTCCATTTCGCCTTCGAGGACGTAGGTGAGCGTCTCGAAACCGCGATGCGGATGATCGGGAAGCCCGCCTTCTTCGCCAGCTTTGTACTCGATCGGTCCAGCTTCATCGAGCAGGAGGAAGGGATCGACGTGATCGAGCCCCCGCGTGGGGAATGGCCGCCGGACTTGAAATCCGCCGCCCTCGATGGTGATCTGGCCTTCGACGATTCGGGTGATGTTGCGTATTTGGCTTTGCATAGTAATCGTGCACGAATTGTTAACTTACGTTCGATAACGTAGAACGACGCGGGATGATGTTTGTTTCAACAGGCAATTGTGTGGTTGTACCGAGCGCCAAATATTGAGCGGAGTAGGTCGAGCGTCCTCGCTCGACACCCAGGTGTTCGAACTGGAGGTAATCTTGCACAGCGTAGATTGACACACGGGTGAGGATCATTTCGAAATTCTAAGCGAAGCTATTGGCATGTCGTAATTTCGCAGCAATGGGACCATCACCAACATTCACGCTCCAGTATTATTCCGCGAAGAACGGAAGGGATTATTACCGCGAATTTCTCAACACCCTTGATCCCATCACTAGTCTTCAGGTGCAGGCAAACGTGACGAAGTTAGCAGTAGGTATAGGGAAGGTGAAAAGCTTGGATAATAAGTTGTGGGAGCTTAAGGTGAAAGTGGGGCCGGGATACAGGGTGTACTTCACCCGACGGGGAAACGAGATCGTCCTGGTTCTCGCTGGTTCCGACAAAGGTACGCAAGAGCGAACTATTGCGCTGGCAAAGCGGCTTTTAAAGGAGATCGACGGGTAGCAACGAGAAGTCGAAAACATTATGGCTTTCAAATCACACGACCAATTTATGAGGGAGTATCTCGCGGATCCAGAAATGGCTGCCGCGTATCTCAACGTCTGTATCGAGGATGGCAACCCGTGGCTCATCGCTGATGCATTCCGCACGGTGGAGAACATCCATGGCTCGAAACGAAAATTCCGCGTCGAGTATAAGCGATTGCCGATTCGTGCCTCGCGTCCTAAACCCATCATGAAAACCGCACCCACAAAACGATCTCGAAGAGTTGCAGCATGATAGTGCGGGTAGGCTGAGCGTCCCAAGAGACAGTCCCAGCGGGACGACATATCTGTAGCCCCGGGTGTAGCGCAGCGGAACCCGGGGTTGGTAGTTTGTTTAGCAGCGAGAGTCCCGTAAGGACGGCATATTCCCCCTGAACATCGCCGCAACCTCTCCACCAATCCTCTCGTTCGAAACGTCCTATGCCAATCTCCTGGAATGAAATCCGCGACCGAGCCGTGCAGTTCTCACGTGAGTGGGAAGATGTCGCGTCCGAAGACGCTGAGGCGAAGTCGTTTCTCGATGCCTTCTTTAATGTCTTTGGAATTTCTCGCCGTCGAATCGCATCGTTCGAATACAAAGTAGAGAAGGGTGATGGCAAGGCAGGTTATGTCGATCTGTTGTGGAAGGGCAAACTCATTGTAGAGGCGAAGTCGAAAGGGAAGAGTCTCGATCTTGCGTTCAAGCAAGCCACCGATTATTTCCCCGGTCTCAAAGAATCCGAACTCCCACGCTATGTTCTCGTCTGTGATTTCGAAAACTTCCGTCTCAAAGATCTCGACACCGAAGAGACCGCCGAGTTCAAGCTCAAGGACTTCCCCGCTAATATCAAGCACTTTGGTTTCATCGCCGGATATGAGACGCACACCTACAAGGAGCAGGACCCCGTCAACATACAGGCGGCGGAGCGCATGGGTAAGCTCCACGACGAACTCCGCGACATCGGCTTTGCGGGTCACGAACTCGAAGTCTTTCTCGTCCGGCTGCTCTTTTGTCTCTTTGCCGAAGACACCGGCATCTTCATGCCGACCGGTATCTTCGAGGAGTACATTCGCACGCGGACAAACGAAGATGGCTCCGACCTTGCATCCAAGCTAAACGAACTCTTCGATGTGCTCAACACGCCGGAGCCGAAGCGTTTCAAGACACTCGACGAAGACCTCGCGCGATTCGGATACATCAACGGCAAGCTATTTAGCGAGCGGTTGCGAACGGCCTCCTTCACGAGCAAGATGCGCCAGCACTTGCTCGATTGCTGCGAGCTGAACTGGAGCACCATTTCGCCCGCTATCTTCGGCGCGTTGTTTCAGTCCATCATGGATAAGACCGCGCGGCGCAACCTCGGCGCGCACTATACCAGCGAGAAGAATATTCTGAAGCTCATCAAGCCGCTCTTTCTCGATGCGTTGTGGGAGGAGTTCGATAAAATTCGGCGCAGCCCGCAGAAGCTGCGGGATTTTCAGAAGAAGCTGCGCTCGCTCACGTTTCTCGATCCCGCGTGTGGCTGCGGTAACTTCCTTGTCATTGCCTACCGCGAGTTGCGGTTGTTGGAGTTCGAAGTGCTGAGCCTGCTGCATAAGGAGGAGCAGATGATCCTCGACTTGCGCGAACTCCTGCTCGTCAATGTCGATCAATTCTTCGGCATCGAACTCGAAGAGTTTCCCGCGCAGATCGCGCAGGTGGCGCTGTGGCTCGTTGATCATCAAATGAATACGATGGTCGGTGCGCGCTTCGGACAGCATTTCGCGCGCATACCGCTGACCACCTCACCCACCATCGTCAACGGCAACGCGCTACGCATTGATTGGCAGAGCGTTGTGCCGAAGGAGAAGCTGAGTTTTATTTTGGGGAATCCGCCGTTTATAGGACAAACGTGGCAAACTGAGGAGCAGAAGAGCGATCAGCATCTAGTCATGGCTGCGATTGATGCGAGGGGCGCACTTGATTACGTGTGCAACTGGTACGTTAAAGCTTGCGAGTACATTCGTGATCAGCCAGGAATAAGGGTCGCATTTGTTTCAACCAACTCCATCACGCAAGGTGAGCAGGCGGGTATTCTGTGGTTACATTTATTCGCCAAATACAAGATTAAGATTCAGTTTGCTCACCGTACTTTCCCGTGGATGAGCGAGGCCCGCGGCCAAGCGCGAGTTCATGTCGTGATCATCGGCTTCTCCGCACCAAGCCGTTCAACCAAGTATCTATTCGACTATGACCTTGACGCCTCTGCCCCTTCTGTATTAGCGGTGTCGAATATTAGCCCTTATCTAATTGAGGGGCCAGATAGCGTGGTTCAGGTGCGGTCGCTGCCCCTCTGTGCAGTCCCGAAAATGCTCTGGGGCAACAAGCCGACTGATGGTGGACACCTAATCATGGACGAGGCCGAGCGCGACCAACTTCTCATGGCGGAGCCGAAGGCAGTCAAGTTTGTCCGCCCGTTTATGAGCGGAGGCGACTTCATTGATGGAGTAACAAGATACTGCTTGTGGTTAGTGGATGCCGCTCCAGAAGAACTCAGGAAGCTTCCTGAGGTGATGAAAAGGATTGATGATGTTCGCAGATTCCGGTTGGCAAGCAAGGCGGCAACCACTCGCGCTTACTCGAAATACCCAACTCTTTTTCGCCAAATTGCACAACCCGATTCCGACTATTTGGCAATCCCTGAGGTTTCCTCAGAACGTCGTCAGTACATACCCATCGCCTATCTGTCTAAAGACGTTATTTGTAGCAATAAGATACAGTTCATTCCAGACGCTACAACATTTCAATTCGGCGTGCTGACTAGTATCATGCACATGGCTTGGACGCGGCAAGTTGCGGGTCGTCTTGAGTCACGTATTAGCTATTCGAACTCGCTTGTCTATAACAACTTCCCCTGGCCGGAATCCCCGACGGCGAAGCAGAAGATTGCGGTGATGCAAGCGGCGCAGAACGTGCTGGTGACCCGCGCGAAATATCCCGGCTCCTCGCTCGCCGATCTCTACGACCCGCTAACGATGCCCGCCGATCTGCTGAAGGCACACCAGAAGCTCGACAAAGCAGTCGATGCCGCCTACGGTAAACGCAGCTTCTCCACCGAAGCCGAGCGCGTCGCGTATTTGTTCGAGTTGTATCAGAAGCTGACGGAACCGTTGATGGCTGGGGAGGGGAAGAAG
>CAIUMP010000009.1 GCA_903900335.1 uncultured Ignavibacteriota bacterium
ATTGAGAATCTCGGCTGAGGTCATCCGTTCATGAACAGTTTCCGGACACACACATCAAATTTATTTATACAAATCCATCATTGGGAAAGCTGGCTTTCTGGAGAAGTGGCTTTTATGAAAATTAATCGCATCTCCCAGACATAACAACCATTTCCAATGGACAGCGCACATTATTCCGGAAGACAACGCCATCCGAATTGGGGCACTGCAGTTCCTTGAAAAGTAATTCCTCCCCGAGGCAATCCATTACGCGGGGACACTCGTGCCGAGCATCGTCTGGGGGTCGTTAGGAGTACTTGAAGCTGTCGTTGGATAGTACTACTGAAATATAGTGAGAAACCCGAGTCTCTCAAATTCGTATTATTCGGTGGGAATGTCAGAAAACGCGATCGTTCATGGTGCCATAAGTTGGAACAAGCTAAAGCATGTTCCGCAAGATTTCGTATTGGGAACATTTCGGTCGCTGAGACATAGAAATTACCGCCTTTTCTTCTTTGGTCAGATCATTTCCCTTGTCGGAACGTGGATGCAGAATACCGCGCTTTCCTGGCTTGTCTATTCCCTGACGAAAGATGCGATGGTGCTGGGGGTCATGAGTTTCTTAGGCTCGATACCGGTGCTTTTTCTCTCGGTGCTTGCCGGAACAGTGGCCGATGAGCTTCCAAAACGAAGGATACTGATCATCACGCAGGCCGCTGCCGGAGTTCAGGCAATTCTGCTGGCCGTCGCGATTTGGACTCATAGCGCCACCGTGATCGTCATCGGCGCGGCCAACCTGCTGCTTGGCATCATCAACGCCTTCGATATGCCGACTCGCCAAGCATTTGTGGTGGAAATGGCAAGCAAGGAGGATGTGACGAACGCCGTGGCGCTCAACTCGGCAGTCTTCAATGGTGCTCGCCTGATCGGCCCGGCCTTCGCGGGATGGATCATCTTTGCGCTGTCGATCGATATGTGCTTTTTCCTGAACGGGATTTCCTATATTGCCGTGATCGTCGGGCTGATGATGATGCGGTTCGGGCATGTGGTGACGCGAAAGCGAAGCGTGGATGTATCGCGCATGGCGGCTATGAGGGAGGGTATTGCCTATCTCGATTCGGTCCCGCAGTTTCGGGCGTTGATGATCCTTGTCATGGCAATGACCATCTTCGGCTGGAGTTACACGGTAAACTTGCCGGTGGTTGCCGGATTGCTGTTGAATGGTGGGTCGTCAGTTTATAGCGCGTTATTATCGGCCAATGGCGCTGGTGCGCTGCTGGCGGCGCTGAGTCAGGCCGCATTTGCTGGAAAATTGGATTCCAGGAAGATGGTGGTGATCGGGCTCGGGGTCTTCATCGCCGCATTGATAGCGCTGTCTTTCGCGCATACGATGCTGACGGCAGTGATTCCGCTGGTGCTTCTCGGCTGGGGAATCATCACCTTCTTCATCACGGCAAATACGACACTCCAGCGCCGGACGCCCGATCATTTGCGCGGACGCGTTATGAGCATCTACACACTTGCATTTGCAGGTCTTTACCCGTTCGGAAGTCTTCTGGCCGGTTGGCTCGCTGCTAACTATGGCGTTGCTGATGCGTTTCGATTGAATGCGGTGATCCTGGCCGCCATCGCAATACCGGCATGTCTTTACATCCGGAAGCTTCCCAGACTTCGAACCAGCCCGGAGGAATCCATGCGAGAATTCCTTGCATCCCAGCAAGAAGTATTTGAGGCGGAACAGATTTCGAAGGGATAGGATTAGAAGGAGGCGTACCCGGGAGTGAGAAGTCGCTGAGGCCTAAGTCCTTTCCAGCACTTCCACGATGATTTAGTTTTGCTATAGCCGGACAAGTTATTTCTAGACCGCACGTTGATGGAGAGGATCGTATTGCTTGGTTATATTCTCCTGAGGGGAAAAGAGTTTAGCGTTCCCGATGGCGTTAGTACCGCGATCGTTGGCCTCTTCTTTGGGCTGGTGTGTGGGTTATTCTTCTACCAGAAGTATTACAGACCATACTATTGGGTGTTCTCTTTAGGAGGTGGCTTCGTATTTACCTACCTGGCGCACCTGATATTTGTTCGCTCAATGGGGACCGACGACGACGTCGCCGTGCGAATGACGTTGGCATCGTTCATCGTGCCCTTTTTGTTGACGCTGCTTCTGAACTACGGACTTAGTCTGATGAAAGGCCGCAAACGCAAGATGCATTCGAAACGGAAGATGCACTCAAGTTTCTTCGACTCTGTCAATCCTGGCGAGATATTCGACACGAGCGCGAAACCTACAAGCGTTGTTGGTGTTGGATCACGAACACGTACCGGACGTAAACGATAAATAATTCGAATGAGGTATAGCAGTTTCTTACTCGCGGTATTCGTAGCTCTTGCGGGATGTGCCACAGCGCCCCCTGCAACGGAGCAGCACATGATCATCAGCCCACGGACCATCATCTTTCCTGTTGGCCGCGTGGATACCACCATCTCGATCACGCACAGCTGTACATGTCCTTTCAATTGGAGTGCTGCTACCACCCCTGATTCCACATGGCTGACGATCGGCCGGAATTTTCCGAAGTCTTTCACTGGGGATAATGGTGCCATTCATCTTTCCATCGACACCTCGAAACTGCTCAAGCCCCAGGATTCCCTGACGATCAGAATCTTATCGAACGCGTACGGATCGGATTCGATCGTCATCTTTGCGACGAAGTAAGCTAACGCCCAGCGGCGGAGGTCGTGCAAAAATTATAGTAGCGGGGCTTATTTTCTCCCGAATCCCGTTGTTCACATAAGAATGTCGAAAACACGATCTGTTTTAGGAAAAGGGCTTAGCGCGTTGCTTCCGAGCAGCCGACTGGACACGCAGTCATCGAACGAGGAGAGGATCTCCGGTATCGAGCTTGCCGAATCCGTGCCCGAATTGAACTCCCTTCGCTCCCCTGCTCGTCGGGAGCCATCGATCTATGCAATTGAAATTGCGAAGATCGCGCCGAATCGCCTCCAGCCACGTAAGGAGTTTCCGAAGGATAGTCTAGAAGAACTGACGGAGTCCATCCGCGAGCATGGGATCGTGCAGGCCGTAACGGTTCGGAAGGTAGGGCAGGATAGGTATGAGCTTATCAGTGGTGAGCGGCGCATTCGGGCCTCGATCGAAGCGGGCCTGACCGAGATTCCTGCCTTCGTGATCGAGGTTGAAACGGACCGCAAGATGCTTGAGCTTGCGATCGTTGAGAACGTTCAGCGATTGCAGCTTAACCCAATTGACGAGGCCGAGGCGTATCAGCGTCTGATCGAAGACTGCGGACTTACGCAGGATGAAGTAGCGGAGCGGATCTCCAAAGATCGCACAACGGTTGCGAATTTCATCCGCATGTTGAGACTTCCAGAACCTATTAAAGATTCTCTTCGCGCAGGAGAGTTGGGGTTGGGTCACGCAAAAGCGATACTTTCCGTGCTTGAGCATGAACGACAGATCTCGCTGTGGAAAGAAGCTGTTAAGAATCATTACTCCGTCCGAAAACTCGAAGAACTTGCTCGAAAAGCTTCAGGAAAGCTGGGAAATTCACCCAGGAAAGAAAGCGACCCGCCGACAGACAAAGCATCGCATTCTGGTGCATCTGAATTGAGCACGCTCGAAACATCTTCCGATGTTCGTGCGATAGAAAGTTCTTTCCAGCAAATACTTGGTACTCAAGTCAAAGTCCGCGTAAAACCAGACCGCAGTGGCGAGGTGGCGATACAGTTCTACTCGTACGAGGATCTTGAGCGGATCCAGGAATTGATGGCAAGTGTAAAGGAGATCTAACCATGGAATGCCTTCTTGAAGTCGTCTTATCAGCACAGGCCCCGCAACCGATTGGGCCTTATTCGCAGGCCATTCGGACGCGCGGCCTCCTCTTCTGCTCTGGGCAGATCGCACTTGACCCCAAGACAGGGGAAATGACAAATGCCACGATCGAAGAGGAAACAAAGCAGGTCTTGAAGAATATGCATGCTGTACTCAGCACTGCCGGCGGTACATTTGCCAACATAGCAAAGACCACCATCTTCCTCACGAGCATGGGCGACTTTGCGGCCGTCAATAAGGTGTACGAGGAGATGCTGGGCACGGCTCGTCCTGCACGCAGCACCGTGGAAGTATCCGCATTACCAAAAGGCGCCCGAGTTGAAATAGAATGCGTAGCCTGCTTGCCGTAATTTGCGTAGTTGCGATTCAGCTAACGGTTCGTCCTGGCGTAGCTATGGCACAGGCTTCGAGTGCTTCGGCTCAGCGGAGCGTCGATACACTTCGCACACCGATCGATACTGGCGCCTTTCGCATGACGAAATCTCCGCTCACGGCCGTGCTGCTTAGCGCCGTGCTTCCTGGAGCTGGTCAGGTGTATCTCGATCAAACGTGGAAGGTGCCCATAATTTGGGGTATAATCGGAGGATTCTTTTATGGAGAGCAGATACAGAATCTTCGCTATCACCAAGCCCAGCACACGGTGGATTCCAGCTATGCAATGCAGACGCAATTGGACACGTCGTATGCCCACAATTGGGAATTCGTTCGTGAGTTCTATCGAGACGATCGTGACAAATGGTGGATCTATCTCGGCATCACGTACATCGCTACGATTCTGGATGCCTACATTGCCTCCCACCTCTACGATTTTGACGTGAGTGACCCAACACCAACGGTTAGCTCTTACTACGATCCGATCAATCGGCAGGTTGGAATGAGAGTCTATATGCACTTTTAGAAATGAAGTGGCTCCTCCTCATCCTGATTCCGATATTCGGTGCGTGCTCTACTGGTCCTTCCAGCATGGAACATGGTGGACGGATAACCGCAGAACTTGTACCTACCAAGTTGGTGCATTCCTTCCACGACGCCTCAGCGGTTAGCTTTGACCAATTTCTGAATTTCTACGTCGTCGAGCCTTCTTCCAATAGCGTGATGAAGTTCTCAGCCAGTGGTGACAGTATCCGTTGCGTCAGCGGATTTGGCTCTGAGCACAATCAGTTCAATTCTCCGGTGGATGTCGACGCAAGGTTGACCAATACTGTTTTCATTGCCGACAACCTGAACCACCGTGTTGAACAGTACTCAAAAGAGCTTTCCTACGTGTCCACGTATTTCACTCGCGATTCGCGCACCTCGGAAAAGCGTTTTGGCTACCCACGGGCTGTGGCCGAAGACGACGCGGGAAACGTCTATATTGCTGATGGGGAAAACAAACGGGTCCTCAAGATTCGACCAGATTATACGGTCGATCGGACGATCGGCGGTTATGGCGAAGCGACTCGCCCTGAGGCCCTTCTGACAAATCCAATTGACATTGCAGTCGATCGCAATGAGCGTCTGATCGTCCTTGACCATGGAGGCTCCTCTTTGGTCACATTTGACGACCTCGGAAACTTGCTGGCGCGAACTGAACTTAGTGGGGTCGGCATGTCGATTGCGGTAGCGAATGATACCGCGTTCGTGCTGGTTGCAAAAGACAAGAGCATTCAACTGTATCGCTCGCCCGATCTGGCTCATATCGGATCGTGGAAAGTTGATCTCGACCCTTCAACCGATCCCTCCACCATTTCAGGATTCGCGGTCCGCTCGGGAAATGTATGCCTCTCGACCCGGCAGGGAGTTTACCTCTGTAAGATTCGCTCAGTTTCTGCGGATTCGCACTTTCCTTATTAAGTCATCTCATCGTGCGCCAGGTCTCAAACCCCATTCGAAGGCATGAACTTTTCGATCTAATCGCATCAGGCGAAGGATCGGATGTCGAATTCAAGCGGCAATTTTCCACACCAGAGAAGATCGCCAAGGAGATTATTGCCTTCGCCAACACCCGAGGAGGCTACATCCTCTTTGGCGTGGATGATGATGGCACTGTTGTTGGAGTCCGCAGCGAGAAATCGGAATTGGAAGAGATTGAGCACGCAGCGGATTTTATGATCGACCCGCCCGCAGAGATCGTGGCAGAGAATGTTCATGCAGGTCGTGGGCTCGATATCGTGATGATTCGGGTGCCAGAAAGTGCTACCAAACCTCATGTTCTTGTCGAGTACGACAGCTCTGGACGAAGATCCAAAGTGCAATCGAACATTGGATTTGTCCGCTTCCAAGACAAGTCGGTTCAGGCAAGCCGAGAGGTGATGAACGTTCTGCGGGGCGAGCATCCAGCTGGGCCGCCACTACAACTTTCGATCGGGTTTAATGAGAGGGCTCTGTTCGAGTATCTGGAGAAGTATGGAAAGATAACTGTTAACGAATTTGCCGAACTCGTGAACATCGGTCGCAGACGTGCCTCCGGAATTCTTGTGAACCTCGTTCGATCCGGTACGATCCTGATGCATACTTATGAGAAGACAGAATTCTTCTCCTTGGCAGAATAACAGCGTGTGCAAAAACGCCCCAGCACCCGACAACCGTACGGACTGTCAGGTATCCGTGCAAGTCAATCTGCGTTTTGCCTGTCACCGAATGAGGACCTAGCGCAAGGGTTGATGAAGAAAGGACTCAACCCGTGGCGCGAGTGTTGCTACCGGTGACGAAATGACCATTAAGGCCTGAGTATTGCCCGTCATTGCGGCACCGTGATGATTGCCGCGGTGCTCGCCACCTTTCCGACCTGCGGCTATAGCCTCTTCTCTGCTCCACTCATGAGCTGTACCTTTAGTGTGAGCGGCTCTGCCTCCTCTTGAGGCAATTCGTCGTTGCTGCTCATAGCTCATCGAGGCGAATCCGCGTTTGCTTGTTTTCGGCATCTTGCTCTCCATTTGTACTCCGATCTCGCTTTTCTGGCGATAATGGCTGGTAGAAAATAAGGACCATTATCCTAAGCTGATCGTTCAGCAACTGCCGTGCCGAAGCGATCTGAAATTGGCGCGACAGAGTTCACCCGGAGGTCAAGAGCACTATTGCCGGAGGAAACCCAGATGGTTGATTGTGCGTGAGTGCCAGTCTCAGACTTAATGAGAGATTACCAGAATCTAGCCGTGCTTATTTAGCCTTCAAAGACTCTCTGGGATAGTAAACCCCCAACATGTAGGCGCCGACCGCAATGAGTCCTACTGAGATCCACTGCGCCATCGAGAGGCCGAGATATAGCGGATTTATGCGAATGAACTCGATCATCAGGCGTTCAAAACCCATTACCACTATGGTTATAGAGAATACCTTTCCTATTTCTCCATCAAATCTCTTTCGATACTTCCAGATAAAGTAGAAAGCGATCGCACAGAAAAGCGTCTCATAAACTGGAGCTGGGTGTACACGGACGATCTCGTCAAAACGGGTAATTCTGCTGCCCATCCCATCGGTGCCTACACTGATACTTGCGAGCGAATCATAATGCAATGATTCTCTCTCGATTGGATGCACTTTGAAATAGTCTGCGAGCGCGTAGGTGGGCTTCGCCGTGCCTTGGGGATAGGACATCGCCCATGGCAATTGGGATGGAATCCCGTAGTCACCATCGCCGGCAAGTTGGCAACCTATGCGTCCGATGCCGTAAGCAAGAAGTACTGTCGGCGCAATCATGTCTGCAAAAAGCGCGAAACGAAGTCCCTTCCGCTTGACGTACATGAACACCCAGCCCATTGCTATTAGGAAGCCGCCGTAGAACGTCAAGCCCGCGGGGGAAAGAAGCTGGCCTCGGGGATCGTGCATGAAATCGGACCAATTCTCAACAACGGAGAACAGCTTGCTACCAACGACTCCTCCGACCAAGCAGATGATCGTAATCTGCCCTGCGATCCTAGGATCCAGACCTCGACGAGCCAGCTCCTTCGAGAAGAAATAATTCGCTGTTAAAAATGCTATTGCCATCATTAGTCCGAAGCTGTACAGAGTGATCGGGCCAATGTGGAAGAGTACTGGGTGCATGAGCGCTATTAGATTGTTTTGGCAAATAACGGTGTGCAGGTAGGTTTGGTTACGGAGCGGCACTCCAGATCCGTTTCAACCAGAGCAGTACGACGTTAGAACCGTGCATCGAAAAGCATTGCGGTGGGGCTTAGTGGGAGTAGATGGCAGATTCTCGTCTCCCAGCAATTCTCATATTATTTTTGTGTCGACTGCTTTCAAAATCAAAAACATTCCCCCAATAATCATGAATACTCGGACCCTAGCTCTCACGATTTGTGCACTGCTTTCGACCCCTTCCCTACTTTCTGCTCAACGTATTATCAGTGGAGGCGGAATCATGCTCGACGATGGCGCGACCCACACTATAACAATACTTCCACCCACTCTATCTTCGAGTTTTACTTGGCAGATCCCCGTTCCGCCAACGGGCCCGGTCCAGGCATCAGGATTTGTACCTGTCGGCACAGCCGTTGGCCAGATGTTAGCGTGGACCGGCTCACAATGGGGTACCATCTCTCCAATTACGAACTACTGGCAGCGTTCAGGCACCACACTATCTCCGACGACTACGGGGGATAATATTAGTACCTCTGGTCAACTGCAGCTGGGGAGCGTTGCCGCAGGAATCAGTTCGTTCAGTACGGGAGCCCAAGGAGGCTCCACGATAAATTATGTCCTGCCGACCTCGCAAGGAGCTGCTTCCTCCCTCACGATGCTCAGCAACGATGGAACTGGAAGTCTTAGTTGGAGCAACCCTACTTTGTTTGCGCGAAAGACTACCGCCCAATCACCACAGACCTACAACACAACCGGCCTCGTAAATGATAATGCGCTTGCTGTTTCTGTAGCGGCCAACCAGACCTATACGATCGATTGCTTCCTGAGCCTCTCGGATCCTGGAGCTACTGGGGCATACCCGGAAGTCGGATTCGCCGCGCCCGCCGGATCCACACTCAATTTTGGATTCCTTTCGCCGGAAGGAGTCTTTTCTGCAAATCTCGCCACCGTAACGACTGCCACGGGCACCCCTTGCGCACGGATTCCAATCACCACGAGTTCCGTCTTAACCTTTGTGCACATCAAGGGAATACTAATTACCGCAGGCTCTGCCGGAACACTCCAGCTACAGGCGCAGTGCGCCTCGGCAGCAACAAGCTTTCAAATGAACGCCAACAGCTACATGCAGGTGACTAGGGTGCAATAGTCTTGCGTAGTTCGCGGTTCTCAGCAGATGAAATATGGAATCATCGGTGCAATGCCGGAGGAGATCGACCGAGTTCGCGAGCAGTTTGAAACGTTTCATTCTCAGCGCATTGCAAACCGAACCTACCATGAAGGCACATTCGCTGGTGCCGAGTGCGTACTCGTTTTTTCCCGATGGGGAAAGGTCGCGGCGGCGTCCACAGCAACGGCGCTGATTGAACGATTCGGTGTAGATTTCATCATATTCACAGGAGTCGCTGGAGCGGTTTCAGCAAAATTAGAAGTGGGTGATGTGGTCATCGCCGATCAACTTTGTCAGCATGATTTTGATGTTAGCCTGACTGGGCTGGCGGAACGGTTTGAGATTCCATTACTCGGAATCTCAAACTTCCCCGTGCGTCCTGAACTGGTCAACCAGGCAAGGCTAGCGGTGGATAACTACCTTGCAGTTGGCCAAAACTCCGTCTACGTAGGGACAATCGCAAGTGGCGATCAATTCATTGCACACCCCGCCAAGATCGAAGAACTTCGTTCTGCAATTCCCGATCTGCTTTGTGTTGAAATGGAAGGCGCTGCGGTGGCGCAAGTATGTCATGAGTACGGTATCCCGTACCTTGTCATACGCACCATTTCAGACAAAGCAGACCACTCCGCACCGGTGGATTTTATGACATTCATCCAAGAGATCGCGAAGGAGTACTCGTTTGAAATTCTTAATAGATTACTTCCGGCATTGCGAAACTCCTCGACCGTTCTAGAGGAGTGAACTTCCTAGCACCAGTCGTTCCAGGTAAGACTGTGACGGCCCATTTTCGAGAGAAGGCAAGCATTCCCCGATACTTTAGCACTTTAGATTAATTTCAGCTTAGGAATTCACCAAATGAACATCTCGATTCTCTTTACCGCAATCATCTGCTCACTCTATTCCTATTCCGCGCCTGGGAGCAACGTTTCGGGCATGGCCAAGACAACCATCATCTCAAAGGAGGCAGCTACAGACAGCACTCCGAATTGGCAATCGATGAGCCGTACCGAGCGCAAGGAGTACATGCGGGAGGTAGTCCAACCAAAGATGCAGACTCTGTTCGCAGCCTACGATGAGAAGGAGTATGGTAACATGAAGTGTAAGACTTGCCACAAGAGCGGAGATCGTACCGGTGAGTACAAAATGCCTGATCCCAAGCTGAGCAAACTGCCTAAATCGAAATCGGGCATCAAAACACTGTCGCAACAGGCCCCTGGGGTGATGAGGTTTATGAGCGAACAAGTCGTCCCAGAAATGGCAGCGCTTCTTGGTATTGATCAAAAGAACCCCAAAACGAGGTATGGCTGTACAAATTGCCATCAAACTCAAAAATAGACCGAACCCATAGAACCGGGGACTGTTCCAAGAGAAAGCACGGCTTAGCTCCTCTCCACGAGGGGATTGGTCGAGATTGCTACGGATCCAGAAATACCTTGCAGTTGTGTAACAACTAACTCCGTACTTCGTGTTAAGGGCCGTCTCGCGAAAAAGATCGCGGGAATCAGGATTATTACCAGGAGGTAAGATTCTTCATTGGACGCAATATTCCCACCTGTCATCCGTCTTCCGTCGGGACAATTGACATCATCGGGAAGTGGATGTGCTTTCATCCGATCTCACGCTTACAAAACGAACAACTAATGCGCATACCACAGAAGGGATTTCCGCGGATGACCGGTCATCCGCTTGCGCTTCTCGCCTTATCATTTATCTTAGTATCAACTTCCTCCGCAGAAGCTCAAGGGGTTCATAGCCTCTCGCTTGATGAAGCCATCAGGGCCGCGATCGGGCACGGTGACGACATTGCGTTAGCGAAAGCGGGAGTCCGGGCCGCAGAGAGCGGGGAGACGGTAGCTCGCAGTGGCATGCTCCCGCAGGTCGCGGCCTCTGCGGTGTACACAAGGACACTTCATTCCCAGTACAGTGGGCTTGCTTCCAGCACTTCTACGAAGGACACTTCGAGCGGCGCGGGTAGCATCATGTCGCTATTTAAGAATCTTCCTTTTGGAAAGGAAAATCAGTGGACGATCGGGCTGACCGCTTCTGAAACGATCTTTGCTGGTGGGCGCATATCTGCGCAGCAAGATGCAGCAGAATCCAGAACACGTTCCGCCATGATCGACTTGACAGCCGCCGAGGCCCAGGTTGCCCTGAACGTGACGCAAAGCTACTATGATGCGGTTCTCGCCGATACGTTAGTAAAGATCTCCAGCGATGCCTTGAAGCAGGCTGGCGAGGTCTCTAGACAAATGGATCTTGCCTTCAAAGTAGGTGAGCGAGCTGAATTCGACGCTCTGCGTGCAAAAGTCGCGCGGGATAATCAAATCCCCCAGCTGCTTCAAAGCGAAAACGATCGTGAGGCCGCTTATTCGCGACTGAAGCAACTTCTCAATATCCCGCTAGATGATTCTATCTTTCTGACAACGCAGGTTGACGATTCGCTCTCTCGATTTGCAATGAATAGTGACCCGTCGCCAGCAGCGAGATCGAGCGTGCGTCAAGCCTCCGAGGCTGTTGCCATGACTGACGCCCAGCTTCGGATCGCGGAAAGCATGCGTTGGCCGATGATCTCGGTTAGCTCAACCTACTCTCCTGTGGCGTACCCGGATAACGTGATCCCAAACAATAATGATTGGCTTTCCAATTGGACCGCATCGCTGAGCGTATCACTGCCGTTATACACAGGTGGCAATATCAGCGGTAGCGTGGATGCTGCTCGGGCTGCTGCCGAACAAGCAAGCACACGACTCTCGCTAACAAGGAAGTCTGCTGAACTCGACTCCCGACTTTCCTCTCTTGCGCTTGCGGCCGCATCTGCCAATCTTCGCTCGGCAGCAGGTACGGCGTCGGAGGCGAGTAGAGCTTATGAGATCGCTCAAGTGCGATTCTCGCAGGGGATTTCCACCCAAGTAGAACTGGATGATGCTCGTCTTCAGGAGCAGCAAGCCCGCGCGAATTGGGCCAGATCAGTAAGAAATTATCAGGTTGCACGAGCCAAGCTCGCATTACTTAAGGATCTGCCGCTCGCCGGGGGACAAGCTGCGCCGATGCCAGCAACGTCTAGCCCTACAATGGGGGGCGTACAATCACCTTCTTCTGGAGCACCCACTGGACAATAATCACATGACTATTCGAACTATCCGTCTATTCCTCGTTGCGTCGCTCTGCCTCTTGGGAGCAGTTGGGTGCAAGAAGCCTGTACCACCGCAACCCACTCCAATATTACAGTTGGGACCGGAAAGCTATTCAATTGCTTCCAATGGTACCATTGAAAGCGGTCCGACGATCAGTGGCACATTGGTCCCACGAGACCAGGCGGTAGTTCGTGCCCAAATGCCCGGTGCGATCTTGAAGATCCTAGCCGATCAGGGCAAGAGTGTTCGGGCTGGAGACGTTCTCGCGGAGATCGATAACGGAGCTCTGACGGAAGGCCTCACCAGCGCGAAGAATGGGTTGACAAACGCGGAAAATTCTCTCTCGGTCGCCAGCAAAGAACTGGAGCGACAAGAGGCATTGCTCAAGGCTGGTGCGATTTCACAACAGAGCGTTGACGTCGCACGGAGGAACATGATCGGTGCCGAGGCGGGCGTTGCCCAGGCGAAGGCACAGCTCTCTAGCGCTCAAAAGCAGCTAAGCTACGCTGTGGTCAGGGCCCCATTCTCTGGCGTAGTGAGTGAGAAGAACGTCTCGCTCGGAGATGTTATTCAACCTGGCTCTCCGCTTTTTACCGTGGTTGAACCTTCCACGTTAGAACTTCAGGGGACCGTACCGGCAAATTCGCTCAATGTGATCCATACGGGGTTGCCGATACGCTTTAATATTACTGGTTATCCAGATCAATCTTTTGTGGGAAAGATCACGCGCATTAATCCCACCGCAGACCCGATGACAAGACAGGTCCGAATCTATGCCGAGATTCCAAACTCTGGGCACACACTCGTGGGTGGTCTTTACGCCGAGGGACGCGTTGCAAGCATAGAGAAGAACACCTTGATGCTACCTGTGGATGCCGTTGACCACAAGATGATTTCGCCTGCCGTCCTGAAGCTTGAGGATGGCATCGTCAAGCGGGTTCCGGTGTCGCTTGGTACTCTCGATGAGAAGAGCGGCCTCATCGAGATCCTCTCCGGACTTCGTGCCGGCGATACTATCCTTCGAGGGTCTGCAAGAGACATAACGCTCGGTACCAAAGTGAAAGCAACCACGGCTACCCCCAGAGCGGACACCGCTTCACACTCATAAGCGTAGAAAAGCATGTTTATATCAGATTTTGCGATCAAACGCCCTGTCGTAACCATTACGACAATGCTGGCACTCGTCGTCTTCGGCATCTTCGCTCTCTCGAAGTTGCAAGTTGATGAGTTTCCGGACGTGGCAAGCCCACTTGTCGTCGTTGCAATTCCTTATCCCGGGGCTTCCCCAGAGCAGGTAGAGCGGGAAGTCGTCGACCGAATGGAGGAAGTGTTCGGCTCCATAAGTGGAATGGATGTGATGAACTCGAAATCCCTCGACGGATTCGGGATGATCACCTGCCAATTCCTTTTTTCGAAAAACCCGGATCAGGCAATGCAGGACATACGCGATGCGATAAGCGGCATCCAAAACGAATTGCCTGTAGAGATGAAGCCACCCATCTTGAAGAAGTATGATCCAGATGACATGCCAATCGTCTCCATCATCTTGCGGTCTCCAGGAATGTCTCCTGCTGATCTAACTGCAATGGCGGACCCGGGAATTACGAAGGAGTTGCGCGCGATCAATGGGGTCGCTCAGGTCTCGGTAACTGGGGCAGTTGTGCGCGAAATATCTGTCAACCTTCGCCCGAATGATCTCAAGGCGAATGGGGTCAGTGTTTCACAGGTGGTACAGGCATTACAATCCCAAAACCTTGCAACCCCGGTTGGAGCGCTGCAAAGCCAGCTCTCAGAGCAATCCATTCGACTCCAAGGCCGCATCCAAGATCCCGAGCAATTCAAGCAAATACCAGTCGCACAGCGAGCGGGCCAGGTAATTCGTTTGGCGGATGTGGCTAATGTCATTGACACGGCGAAGGAAGCGCGTTCACTCGCGATTTACAATGGTGTCGAAGCGGTAGGACTTGACGTAACGAAGACGAAGGGCGCGAGTACCGCAACGGTCTCAGAAAACATCAAATCTGCTATTGAGGACATCAAGAAGAGTCTACCGCCGGGAACAACATTTTCGGTGATCCGTGATGCGGGTGACCGCGTTACGAATGCTGTTCGAAGTGTGAACGAGGCCTTGATAATAGGCGCTGCGTTAACGATTCTCGTGGTCTTTGTTTTTCTGAATTCCTGGCGTTCGACAGTGATAACGGGCCTGGCATTGCCAGTCTCCGTTCTGGCAGCGTTCATCGCGGTGATGGCCGCTGGTTTTACGCTGAATGTCATGTCCCTGATGGGACTCTCGCTCGCCATCGGTATTCTCATTGACGATGCAATCGTAGTTAGAGAGAACATTGTTCGCCACGTGGAAATGGGCGAAGACCACATGACCGCCTCCCACACTGGCACCAATGAGATCGGACTCGCCGTCACAGCGACGACGTTCTCCATTGTCGCGGTGTTCGTCCCTGTGGGTTTCATGGGAGGTATGTCGGGTCAGTGGTTCAAACCTTTCGCACTGACAATAGCTTGTGCTGTTCTCGTTTCGCTCTTTGTCAGCTTCTCGTTAGACCCGATGCTTTCAGCATATTGGCCTGACCCGCAGACAGAAGCACATGAACGCCGCAATTTTATAGCCCGGGCCCTTGAACGGTTCAACAATTGGTTTAATCAAAAGGCGGATGGGTACAAGAAGGTCATTGCATGGGCCCTCGATCATCGTTGGTCAATGGTGGGGCTCGCTACACTCGCATTTGTCGCTGCTATTGTAATTCAGGTTCAATTTGGCGGAGCAGGATTTGTGCCGACCAGCGACCGCTCTGAACTCATTCTGTCGATCGAAGCGCCACCTGGCTCCAGTCTTGAATACACTAAGGCCAAGTGTGAGCAGGTCACAAACCTGATCCGTTCACATAAGGAGGTCCCTTATACCTACACTACGATCGGCAATACGGCAAACGTGCTCGGCACGTCATCGGGCTCAGGCGACGTGACAGCTGCAAGCATTTATGTCCGTCTGGTACCGAAGAAGGAGCGGCACATTTCTGCTGACCACTTCGCGTCCGTCCTGCGCAGTGAAGTCGCGAGTATCGGCGGTGTGCACACCTACGTCTTCTCGAACGGATTTGGTGCGGCGCAGAAAGAGATCCAGCTCCAAATTCGTGGCACTAACGATGAGAGCATGGATAAGGCTGCCGATATGATTCAAGAGGTGTTCAGACATGTAAAGGGAGCTGTTGACGTAGGCCTCTCCACCAAGGGACAAAAGCCTGAGGTAGAAATCGCTCTACGGCGTGGCCTAATTGGCACTATGGGATTAAGCGTAGGGCAGACCGCACAATCCCTAATGCCAGCGTTTGCTGGACTCAAGACAGGGGATTGGGTGGATCCTACAGGCAAGACACGCGATGTTACAGTCCGACTCGCTTCGGCGGCTCGAATGAACGCCTCTGACTTGCTTCAAGTACCGATCGTTATCGGTGGGGGGCCAGCTGCACCGAATCCTGGGGCGACACCCGGAGCAATTCCAAGCGTTGGCTCTGCGAACGGAGGTTCTGCCGTAGTACCTCTCGGCCAAATCGCCGACGTGAAGGAAGGACTTGGGCCGGCAGAAATTGACCATCTGGATGAGGATCGCGTCATCAATGTGGAAGCAAACAAAGCTGGACGCTCCCTTAGCGAGGTGAACGACGACATCCAAAAGGGAATTGCCAAGCTTAACCTCCCACCCGGTGTGCATATTTCTTCTGGTGCGCAAGCAAAGAATCAGGCGGAATTATTTGGCTCGATGCTCGCGGCTCTCGGTCTCGCAATCCTACTTATGTACCTGATCTTGGTAGTCCAGTTTGGATCATTTCTCGATCCGTTTGCGATCTTGCTATCGCTTCCACTCTCGCTGATCGGTGTGGTGCTCATGCTGATGGTCACCGGGGACGACATAAACATTATGTCCATGATCGGGGTCATGCTGTTGATGGGAATCGTTGCAAAGAACGCAATTCTTCTGATCGACTTTGCAAAATGGCAGCACGAGGCAGGAATGCCGTTACGTGATGCACTGATCGAGGCCGGTCGCGTCCGTCTCAGACCAATCTTGATGACGACGGTCGCTCTGATCGCTGGTATGGTACCTGTCGCTCTGGGCCTCGGTGAAGGGGCCGATTTCCGTGCACCACTGGGACGCGCAGTCATCGGGGGTGTCATTACTTCAACAATCCTGACATTGGTGGTCATACCAACAGTGTATGAGATTCTAAGCGAATGGCGCGAGAAGCTTGGCAAGCGCTTCAAAGGCTCCAGCCATTCGACGGCGGTTCAAGTCGCGGTGCAGGAAGCATAGCAAAATTGATCTATCATGAGCAGAAGGGGCCGTTCATCAATAATGAATGGCCCTTTTTTCTGGTGATCAATGTTGAACCTACATGCGTGTAAAACATTTAGGGCTCATGCCATATGAGGATGCTTGGACGCTCCAAAAGGAGCTGTTCGACGGCGTACTCAATGGACGAGAAGAGGACACCATCCTGTTGGTGGAACATCCGCATGTGTACACGTTCGGAAGAAGCACCAAGAGTTCTAATTTCCTGCTCAGCCAAGAGGAGCTAGCCAGTCTGGGGGCCCAACAATTCGAGATAGAACGCGGGGGTGATGTAACCTATCACGGTCCGGGACAGCTTGTCGGATACCCAATTCTAAATCTGTCGCACTTCCGGGAGGATCTGGGATGGTACCTTCGCACGCTCGAGCAGACCATTATCAGCGTACTTAGTTGCTACCGTATCCATGGTTTCCGAATTGAAGGCAGGACAGGCGTTTGGACGGGAACTACAGGGGCCGAGGAGAAGATCGCCGCCATTGGGGTGCGATCTTCCCGATGGTGCACTATGCACGGTTTTGCGCTGAACGTCTCTACCGATCTTTCCTACTTCAATCATATCATTCCGTGCGGTATAACCGATCGAGGAGTTACAAGCATGATGAAGATCTTAGGGAGAAAACTGGCAATGACTGAAGTCGCCGAGCAATATGAAGACATCTTCAATCAGACCTTTCAGGGCTTCCCTCGTGAACCTAAACCTGCTTTCTGATGAGATTCCTTCGCCATATTCTGCTCTTTTTTGTCTTTGCTTCCACTGCACTCGCGCAGAACCGCACACTCCCTTTCGTCCGCTTTAGAATTCAAGATGTTGCACGACTGATTTCAGCAAACCCAACTCGAAAATTAGACACTCTTTTCGCCAGCAGTTTCTTGGCCGCTGTACCCGAAGAGCAACTCAACGGGGTTTTTTCTCGGTATTACAAATCTTACGGAGATGTCGTCGGCTGGCACATTTCGGATTCATCCCACGCTGACGGCGCCACGGTACGCCTCGTCCTTTCGAAAGGCTACACGGTGGATTTGCAAATCAACGTCAACGATAGCGCCGCCCATCTAATCACGGGATGTCTTCTTGGTCTGGGTACTCCACAAATCAAGACTCTCGATGCCCTTGTATCAAAGTTCGCGAAGCTTCCAGGCAAATCCGGGCTGTTCATTGCCAAGATAACCCCCGATGGTTTAGAACAGCTAGAAGGTCTCAATGTGGACACCCCTATGGCGATTGGCTCAGCATTCAAACTTTATGTGCTGGGAGCCCTCGAAGCAGAAATACTGAGTGGCAAGCGACAATGGGAAGACATCGTCTATCTGGACAGCGGATCACGGTCACTCCCCTCGGGTATGTTACACTCCTGGCCAGTCGGAACAGCTGTTACGTTGCAAACTGCTGCGACTCTGATGATATCTATCAGCGACAATTCAGCAACGGATCTGCTTATCCGCACACTCGGCGCGGAAACCATTGAACGATTCGCAAAGACGAGCGAGAGCCACAATACCAGGAACGTGCCCTTTCTGACTACGCTAGAGCTGTTCAAGCTGAAGTCACATGCTGCAAGCCTCGGCCAACGCTACCTAACCCTTGGACCCTCGGCACAGCGTACCTTTCTTGATACGACCGTTGAGAAATTCCCTCGGGATAGTGTCGACTTTGGTGCCGGAAATCCACTGCTGATCGACAAGATTGAATGGTTCGCATCAGCCCGAGAGCTTGCTAACGAGTTTCGTTGGATCAGAAAGAGTTGCGAAGGCTCCGCCTCATCCCACAAAGTGTTGGACATCCTCGCAATCAACCCTGGTATCAACTTCGATCGCAAAAAATGGAAGTATGTCGGCTATAAGGGAGGAAGCGAGCCCGGCGTCTTGAACATGTCCTTCCTCTTGGAGAGATCGGATGGCACTTGGTACGTACTTACTGCAGCTTGGAATAACTCGGCGAAGGCCGTCGACGAAGAGAGCTTCGCAGGATTATTGGAACGTGCCGCGGAGCTAATTCCATGATCTAATGGACTCGATTCCTAACCGAATTTGTGTAATTGGTAGCTCTGCTGCGGGTAAATCGACTTTCTCGCGAGCACTGGCATCGAAACTTATCGCTGAGTATATCGAGCTGGACTCCCATTTGCATGGTCCTAATTGGCAGCCAATACCGGAAGAGCTGTTCATTCGATCCGTTCGCGCTCGAATGGCATCCAACGAGAGATGGGTGATTGATGGCAATTACGGCAATCGAGCACGCCAATTCGAGGACGCAGATCTAATAATTTGGCTGGATTATCCATTCCATACTGTGATCAGCCGGGTGCTTCGTCGAACGCTAAGACGCTTATTGACCAGAGAAAGTCTCTGGAACGGGAATCAAGAATCTTGGAGAATGCTATTCTCACGGGAGAGTATCGTCCTATGGGTTCTCCAAACATACTGGAAGCGACGGAAAGAACTTCCCGTGTTACTGAGTATGTATCCAGAGTCAAAATACTTACGCTTCTCTCATCCCCAACAAGCGACAAAGTGGCTGACCTTGCTTGGGCAAGCAATCGTTGTGAAACAACATTTCACCTCAAACAAACCGTAATTAGCGTTGAATCTAGGACACAGGGAATTCTAAGGTCTATGAAAAGACAGCATTTGCTTGGAGAATCGCAACCCAGTCCCGGTCGCTTAAGAAACCTACACGATAATCATTGAAGCAGCGCGCCTCGTAAAGCCCCAAACTCCGAGATCTGGTATTTCTACTAAGGGATCACCTGTAATGTAAATGCGCGTCCCCCCAAAATACTTTAGCTCTGTTAAGAGACAGACCCCTTTAACCCTGACCGAAGTAATTGATCGTGTGAACTCTATATCACTAAGATCGTCAATCGCGCAAGGTCCCGTTTCAATCGAGCGCCCGGCGAAATTCCTCTCCTCATAGATTGAAGCTGTCGATTCTGAAGAGGTGGCACTCCCACCCATCGCAGCCCACTGGCGATCGATTGGTGCGTTACCAAGCAAAACATCCAACTCCCGATGGGACAGCTCCTCCGGAAGCACGACATCACGCCGCATTCGGGTTCGTGTGACGATATCTGTGATGTGTTCGAATTGGGCCGCGAATCGAGTAGAACGAGCCCACACCTTGAAGGACCCGTGGGAATCGAACAAGTGGACAACCTGTGGCTCAGAAACCGTCCCGCGAGCGACAAGAACGGGCTCCCTAATCTTATCCATAGTTCGAACGAGATGTACGTGAATAAAGTGTGCAAATGAGATTCGGAGATCCTAGCAAGCAACTGCTTCGTCTTGATCTGGAGATGCAATTCCCGCGCCCCTGATGCGGCCACGGGGTTGATACTCCTCGCCCCGTTGTCGCACATCCGAAATCTGAGTGAAATCAATCGCATATGTGCGCCCGACAAACAGCATTGGCTAATCCACGAGCTATTTGAGCCAAGGAGCACCTTGTGCTTAAGCCGCAAACTAAAAGAAGCGCGGAATTTGATTTGGTTAACGAACCGAGTTTCAAAATCAATTCACACTGCAAAGGGCGTATGAAGCAAATCTTCCTCCCTCTTCGGATGGATCACCTTACTTACAATTCGAAACAGAAGCCTTGACCCAAAATTCGCGATTTGTGAGCTACTCTTCTAGAGGCGGTTGGCCCCTAAATTCTGTGTCGAACGAGCCCGTCGAATTAAGATAGCCATTCCGTTCTAGACCACTAAGGGCCTTCGAGTGCAACCATCGAAACGAAACGCCGATGGCAGCAGGTACTTTCTAAACTCTCCGTGAATCTCGTTTGAAAATACTCCACTCTTTGGCTATCAGCCACTGACTAAAGGAGGTCCTCCGATTTGCCGGTTTGGAAGAGCGACTGCGAGTTACCAATACTTCTGAAGCCCAACCCAAATACAGCTCGTGGTGACACCCGATTAGTGGATTATGTGTTGCTATCTACGATTGTTGCATTTGAGTCTGGAAAGACTGATGGAATTGGCTAATTCGAGATCCTACAACGTTACGGAAGCTAACGAGCCGAATCAAATCGAATGCTTCAATCCCGATCTTTGCGGAAGGGAATGAACAGCTAGATTTCTTGATTTATGAAAACGGGATAAGCGAATCCACCTCCAATCCACGGTGATTTGTACGCAGGGCCGAGGGGATGGCTACTAACGTCTCGCTTTGCTGCAGTCCGAATCATATTAACCGCCCATTTGTAGGCTGTAAGATAGAACCTCAACAACCTCGACTCATAACGTGAAGGCCGAAAAGTACATAATTTCAATCGAGGTTGGTGGCGAGTTACTTCATAAGGTACGGTACGGTTTTGGTGCCGCTGGTGAGGAAGTTCAGAGGCAGCTCGAGATTATCGGAACAGAGAGAATTCGGGTGAAAATCGAAGATACCAAGACTGAGATTACTTTCGTCCCAGGAAGGGCAATCCGTCTTCTCGAAATCAAACAGCGGATAAAGGGACTGTCTTTCGAACCGTAACAAATTCGTCGATAATTCACGCTCCTTGCCGAGCACGTTTTCCTAACGACCTAATTCATGCCATCCATCGCAATCATTGGCTGCGGACTCATCGGCGCGGAACACGCCCGCTGCCTCGCCGCGCTTGGCTGTCCACCCGTCTTTTTCGCTGACACCGATCTCTCGCGAGCGCAATCATTAGCAAACGTCTACGGCGCGCAGGCCACCGCGAATCCGGTGGCCGCGATTGTATCCCCCGATGTTGACACCGTCTATATCTGCACGTACCACGATACCCACGCGCCACTCGCCATCGCCGCTGCACGATCCGGCAAGCACATCTTCCTCGAAAAACCAATGGCGCTCACTTCGGCGGAGTGTCACGCTATTGCAGATGCCGTGCGCGTTGCCAATGTCACGTGTATGACTGGCTTCAAGCTCCACTACTATTCACTCACACGCAAAGCGAAAGAGCTCATCCGCAAGCCGATCGCGCTTACGACCCGCGTCATCGACCGCCGCTGGCCCGATGATTCCTGGGCGAACGATCCGATTCGGGGTGGCGGCAACGTCCTCTCACAAGGATGCCATGCTGTCGATCTCCTAAATTATCTAGCAGGCTCAAAACCAATTCGCATCTATGCCGAAGGAGGCAACCTCCATCATCCCGGCCTCGATCTTGTCGATACGATGGCAGCAACCATTTCCTACGAGAGCGGTGCTGTTGCTTCTTTGTTCATCGGTGATGTTGGCATGACCGAGCATAATGGCAAGTTCTCCTTTCAAGCGATGAATGGCAACGAGACCATTCATCTCTATCGCCGATTGACGCGCATGAGTTATTTCGATGGCGAAACGGATACCCGGTTCGATGGCGATGAAGATGGCTTCCTGAATGAGAACCGCGAATTCTTATCCGCTCTATCCGATCATCGCAAACCCGAAACGAACGAGATACACGGGATGCGAACGCAGCTCATCCTGCTCGCGGGAATAGAATCCATCCGCACGCATCAACCACAATCGCTCGAAGACATTTTGTAAGAATGTCACCCTCCCCCATCCACGTCATTGCGAGGAAACCCCGGAGGGGTGACGAAGCAATC
>CAIUMP010000010.1 GCA_903900335.1 uncultured Ignavibacteriota bacterium
ACCTTGTGGTCCAGTAAGTCCAGAGGCACCGGTATTGCCTGTAAGTCCCGAAGCACCGGTGACACCGATGGGGCCTTGTGGTCCCGTCGCACCGGTGTTGCCAGTCAAGCCAGAAGCGCCGGTTAAACCAGATGCTCCAACGTCACCTGTCGGACCCTGTGGTCCTGTCGCGCCAGTGTTGCCGATCGGACCCTGCGGTCCTGTTGCACCGGTATTACCAATGGGACCCTGCGGCCCTGTGAGACCAGAGGCACCGGTGTTGCCCGTAAGTCCCGAAGCACCGGCGACACCGATGGGGCCTTGCGGCCCCGTCGGCCCAGCAATTCCGGAAGGTCCCTGCGGTCCTGTTGGGCCAGAAGCACCAGAAGGTCCCTGTGGTCCGGTTGGGCCTGAGGGACCGGAAGCACCAGAAGGACCCTGTGGCCCCGTAGGACCTGAGGGACCGGAAGCACCAGAAGGACCCTGTGGCCCCGTAGGACCTGAGGGACCGGAAGCACCAGAAGGACCCTGTGGCCCCGTTGGACCGGAAGCGCCAGAAGGACCTTGCGGGCCCTGCGGGCCTGCCACGCCTTGCGCACCGGTGCTACCCGTTGGTCCGGCTACGCCTTGCGCGCCGGTGCTACCCGTTGGTCCGGCAACGCCTTGGGCGCCGGTGCTACCTGTTGGTCCGGCAACGCCTTGCGCGCCGGTGCTACCTGTTGGTCCGGCAACGCCTTGGGCGCCGGTGCTACCTGTTGGTCCGGCGATGCCTTGCGCGCCGGTGCTACCTGTTGGTCCGGCAACGCCTTGGGCGCCGGTGCTACCTGTTGGTCCGGCAACGCCTTGGGCGCCGGTGCTACCTGTTGGTCCGGCAACGCCTTGCGCGCCGGTGCTACCTGTTGGTCCTGCCACGCCCTGCGCGCCGGTGCTACCCGTTGGTCCGGCAACGCCTTGCGCGCCGGTGCTACCTGTTGGGCCAGTGACGCCTTGAGGTCCCGTGTTTCCCGTTGGCCCTTGCGGACCGGTGGGGCCGGTTGGACCGGAGGCACCGGCGTCGGATGGTGTCCAAACACCATTGTGTAAAACGAGAACCTGACCACTGGTCGGAGTGGTGGGGGAAACTGGAATGTGCTGAATCGAGTCGGCAGAGGCCGTGTTGGATTTAATATCCACGTACGATCGTGTTGCAGCATCCTGCGCCGAGGTGGGGTCGGCCAGATTGTGGATCTGATTGCCATACATGCTGAGGCCGCTGGCGCCCCGAAGCTCTGTATTCCCATTGACCTGTAGGTTGCCCTGGATGATCGTTGTTCCAGATTGAGTCCCTGCACCCTTTGTGGTGGTGATGCCATCGACTGGCTTGGTGGAATTCTTCAGGAGGAGAGTATTGGTGCCTGGGTCGATCGATGCCTCAAGCCCTTCGGTCACGATGTTAATGTCGCCGCCCTTGCTCGAAAGCTTTTGCCCATTGACCGAAAGCGATCCGACGTAATCCGTACCCATCTTCTTGGCAGTGATCGCGCCATCGGCTACGTTCATCGCGTACGGGACCGTGCTAAGCTGGGTTAGCGGAAGCATTGCCTCGCCGCCGATCTCGACACCCACGAACAGCGGCCCATCAAGGGCAGCAGCCCCTGGAAGCGGGTTCTCCCCGGCTCCAAGATCGAGCGAGAAGATGCCGTTCTGAACGTGCGTCAGGTAGCTCCCTTTCCAGATCGGGTGTGTGCCTTCCTTATCGGTGAACAGGTTGACCGCGATCGTGTATTCGCCATCCTTGACCGGCTGACCGTCCTTGCCGGTTATCATTCCCTGGTAGGAAATGGTCTTTGGGATCGTGATACTTTGGGTTTGCGGCGCGGGTGCAGTAACCTGGGCCGAAATTTTACCGGCACCAGCCATTAACGCAGCACCAACCGAAAGAGAAAGTAAGAAACGTCTCATGTTAAAAAGGTCCTAAAGTTTAATCCAGGGAAATCGGGTAGATGGGATGGTAAGCCTGCATGATCCTGATCGACAGGATCGTGCAAGGCAATAAGCACACAGCCGCTTTCGCGGCGATATAAAAATTCTTCAAGTTCAAGCTATTTCTTACAGAGTAGAAAGAAAGAACATCCGGAACTGATACGGGCCGTTGGCGACCTAATGGTCGCGCCCCTTCGACCATTAGGTGCTTCTCAGAAGCCCCGAAATCAAAGGTGTGGGGATTTTCTCACCGACATCACGCAAAAAGGCTCAGCAACAGTGCGGTAGCCTAATCTGCAGATTCAAACCGTACAAGGACTCGATCGGACGACAATCCGAGGGGAACATCCCATTTCCTGGCACGACATGCTAAATTGACAAAGAAAATCGCGCGACTGCAATCCGCACAATACCACTCAAGGATTCTGAGCTGATACTTTTACTGCGAGATTTCCGACAAACGGTGTCCAAGAGAACAGTTGTGTGCCAGAGTACAAACAGGCCAACCCGGCTCGGCCTGTCCACCACAGAACTTCGTGACTCTGCAAAAGTATGCCAAGGATAAGATAGGCGAAACGGGCTCAAAAAATGATGCTACTTTTTGTTTCGTGTGCAATAGTTGGACGGTATGGCAGCTTCCGTATGAATATAGTACACTTCTCAGAGTAGAGAATTTCGGTGATTTATAGAAAGTGGGTGATTGTGTGGGAAAATTCTAGCCACGATGTACCAAATTTGGACGGCGCCGAACCTCAAAGCAACTCGCTAGACAAGAATCATAAGGTGGTGGCATGCCGCGCTACTCCACACATCGATGAAAATTGCGCAATTTGATGTATTTGCTCCGTTGTCTTACCGTACGAGCTACTGTCAGCTGTGGCATAAGCCTGAAGCATGCGTGGGCTCAGTGGGTAAGGTGCGTGCAGGAGAGCAGCAGCTGGTGGGGCTCTCGGAGCGATGCACGATATCCGGATTAGAGCAAATTAATCCAAGCCAGCCACCTATTCCGCCATCATATCGGAACCAGCCGGGAGCATTGCAGAGTTGGTAACCGAGTTGGCTGGTGGATCGCCCACTTGCTTGGACCAGGCTTTCGCCGTATCTCTCGTTGTCGCGTATCAGCATAGCTATAACGCACCAATTATCAATGGCACGTCCATTATTTCTTGTGTTACTCGTCCTTTGTTGGATAGGGGTTGGGCATGCCAACGCACAGTCTGTTGACTCAAGCAGGGTGGTTGAGGTATTTGGTTTACGGGTTGGGGCCGGGTCAAACCCAGCGCATTCCGGCCCGAATCCGATAATCTGTCCGTATTACGAGGTGCCCGCAGGTAAGCTGCTGCTTTCTGCTGAGTTACTCGTCTCCTTTGTCAGCGCATCGACGATGAGTTTCCCAACGTATAACGAATCAACTCTCGAAAGCTACGGATTCCATGCTCTTCTGCGGAGTACCTTCCACGGCGATGATAAGCACTACCCGGATCAGTTTGGATTCTTTGCAGGCGGTGGTCTTGGTTTCGATGTATATCGAACAGAAGTATCCGCCAGCATTCCGCTCGTCTTTGGTGATCTGCTCGGGCTGGGCGGTTTGACGCAGTTAGAAGTTGCTGCGCGCGCAACACCGCTGTTCTATTTCGGGGAACGTCCCGGCATCTCCTACGGGCTTACGGTCGGCCTTCGCTTCATGAACGAATCACGGTAATCCGCCATGACACGCACATTCTTCTGCTTCGCGATGATCCTGGTGGGATTACTCAGTCCAGCTCTTCTTCACGCGCAGGCGATTCCAACTTCCCGAACCAGCTTCAACACAATTCCGGCGTTTCAGCGATCGCTTGCTTCTGCCAGACGTGTTCTGGACACAACGAATCCCTTACCTTCCGCCGACACCTCGATACGCTCCGGCACGGATTGGACACGAATCGGAATCACAGCAGGTAGCCTAACGGCCGCGATCACCGCACTACACATCTACCAGCTCAATGCCTGGTGGGCGAACCGGCGGGCACCATTTCATGTGATCGAGGATGGAGACTACCAAGTCAACTTCGACAAATTCGGCCACCTGTTTGGGGCCTATTACAGCTCCTATTTCTTTGACGAGGCCTATCGTTGGGCCGGCGTTGACACGGCGGAGTCCGCCATGCTGGCAGCCCTGAGTGGCGCGTTTTGGGAGTTCTATGTGGAGATAGAGGATGGCTTCGCGAGTGATTGGGGATTTTCCCGCGGCGATGCAAAGTCCGACATGCTCGGAGCGGCATTTTATCTGATGACGCGTCGTGCTCCGATCTTGCGAGACATCAAGTACAAATGGTCTTACTTCCCGAGCTATAAGTATCTCCACAATCAACCGGACATTCCGGGCCAGACCCTCAACTTCATCGAGGATTATACGGGCCAGTCCTACTGGTTCTCGCTGGATGTGCATGCGGCGCTCAAGGATGCCGGCGTCGAGAACGCATGGCCGTCATGGTTGCGGGTCGCGCTTGGTGCTTCTGGCGACGGTCTGGGGCCGATGGATTTCAACTCCCCAACGGGCAACCCCTACGATCTCCGCCACCTGGAGTGGCTTGTCTCGCTTGATTACGATCTCGGATCACTGATTCCCGAGTCTTCTTCAGGCTTCCTCAATTTCGTCCGGCGAGGATTGAACTACTGGCACTTCCCAGCCCCGGCCTACGAGTTTTCCCCCGAACATCGCTTCTTTATCCTGTTCCCGCTCAAGATGACGATCGGCTGAGCGCTCATCAGTGAAGATTTAGCCCAATACGTCCGTGGGGCTCTGACTAGTACGATTCCCCCTCGTTCGGAAATGCACCACTTTTGACGTCCGAATCATATTGCCCGACAGCCTTGCGTACTGTGACGGCGAGCGAGGCATAGTGCCGCACGAAGCGCGGGTGAAACTCCTCGGTGAGGCCCAGCATGTCGTGCATCACGAGCACTTGTCCATCGCAATGAACCCCAGCACCGATGCCGATGGTCGAGATGCGTAGTGAGTCCGTCACTTCCCTGGCAAGCGCAGCGGGTACTTTCTCAAGTACAACGGAAAAGGCACCGGCTTCTTGAAGTGCAAGGGCGTCACTCTTTATTCGCTCTGCTTCGTCGTGTGACTTACCGCGCGTGGCATAGGTGCCGAATTGGTGAATGGATTGCGGAGTGAGCCCGAGATGCCCCATCACAGGAATGCCCGCCTCGCTCATCATCCGAACGAGATTCGCCACGCGTTCACCACCTTCCACTTTCACGGCGCCTGCGCCGGTCTCCTTCATGATGCGCCCCGCATTGCGGAAGCCCTCTTCGGCATTGACCTGATAGCTCATGAAGGGCATGTCGCAAATGACCATCGCGTGTTCGCGCGCGCCACGCACGACCAGCCGCGCATGGTAGATCATTTCGTCCAGCGTGACGGGGATCGTCGTCTCGTTGCCTTGGATAACGTTCGATAAGGAGTCACCAACGAGCAGCATGTCCGCACCGGCGTCATCAAAGAGCCGCGCGAACGTGAAATCGTAGGCGGTGATCATCGTCACCTTCTGTCCGCGTTTTTTCATTTCGCGGATGGTGCGCGTGGTTACACGCTTTGTCTCGACAGGAGCGGTGCGGTCTTCGTTTGACATTGCTGTTGTCCTGAAAAATGAGTTACAAATCGTTCTTGGATAGAGTCCGCCGCCTCATCGGCGGAGATCGGCCTCTGGAAGACATCGGAAAGCGTAGCGGTCTCACGCATCAACAACTCTCGCATTCGCGCGCGGCCTGCTTCGGGTAGTGCAAGAAATTCCGTCAGTCGTAAGTGGTCGTTCGTTAGCAGGATGGAGCCATGTTGTAATACGACCTCGCCAAAGCGGCGCTGCGCAGAACCGATCACCTTTCGACCGTGATACGTCACCTCATGCCGTGCACTGCTGGCAAAGCACGCCTCGTTGGTGAGCGTTCCGGCGCTGTAGATCTCGTTGAATGGCTTGGCTGTGGTTCGGCCCGTGATCTCCATGCTCGAATATTCTGCTCCCAGCCCTTCCAGCGAAGCGAGCAATGCCTCGATGATGAAATTATGGACGGCATAGATCCCCAGGCTTACTTCTGCTCGCAGCACTACACCATAGGTCAGTTCATTCGCGTGAAGCACGGCTCGCCCACCGGTAGGCCGGCGCACGACATCCACGCCCGCCGCCTGACACGCTTCTACATCCACGGATTCCATTTTCTGCTGGTATCCGATGGAAACCGCGTGGGGCTGCCAGGTGTATAACCGAAGCACATTCGGCAGCGTTGGGTCTGTCAGGCGTTCGCGGGCAAGCGCCTCCTCACGCTCCATGTGGTGCGCTCCGGTGCGGTCAAGATCCCGCTCGATGATCCAGTTTGAATTGCCGGGATGCAATTGCTGTTGGCTAATAAGCATGAAAGAGATAGAAACGAAGCAACAGGGGGAAAGGTCGCCAGAGACCGACGGTAGTCCGGTCGGGCAGGGACTGCGCTCGGCGGTTGTCGAGGAAAGGTCGCGCGTTGGAACGTGGGACACGCGGCCAGGCGCGCACCGCGACAAGCGAACCCTGGTGGAGCGATTCAGTTCGCTCGTGCGGCTCAAGCTCATCGATCGCTATGTGCTGAAGCAATTCTTCCTTGGCGCCATGGTGGCCATTGTCAGCTTCATCATCATCTACATCGCGGTGGACCTGATGGAGAAGCTCGATAAGTTCTTGGATCGCAAGGTACCAGTAAAGTACATTGCCGAGTATTACATCAACTTTATTCCGCAGATCATCGCACTGATATTGCCGGTTGCTCTCCTGCTAGGCTCGCTGTTTACCACCGGCCGGATGTCCACGCAGAATGAGATCATCGCCATGCGCTCAGCGGGGATCTCACTGTACCGCCTGATGGCCCCATTCGTGGTTGCTGCGACGCTGCTGAGTGGGGGAGCGGTCTATTTCAACGGTTGGATATTGCCGAAAGCAAATGCGCGTGTTGAAGAGATCATGCGGGACTACGTGCATGAAGATCTCATGGCGAATTCAGAGTTCGACATGTACTTACAGGACTCTCCAACGAGGATCGTCTCCATGTCAGATTACTCCCTTACGCAGAAGCGCGCAAACAGGATCAGCGTCCAGGATTTTGATCCGATCAATATCACACACATGACGCGGCGCACGGATGCTTCGATCATGACATGGGATACCGTCCACAATACGTGGCTGCTGCAGGGTGCGGTCGAACGAACATTCGTTAGTGATACATCCAGTGAACGTGTGCGAACCCTTTCGGTGGAGGAGAGCAGAATGCAGTTCGCATTCACCCCGAAGGAGTTGCAGGAGCGGCTGCTTAAGATGGACGAGATGACGAACCCCGAACTTGCACGGCGCATCGAGCTAAAGCATAAGTCCGGGCAGGATGTCTCCGGTGACCGTGTGGATTACAATGCGAAGTACTCGCTGGCGTTTACATCGCTCATCGTAGTGCTCTTTGGTGTGCCCTTTGCCTCGAAGAAGAAGCGCGGAGGGTTGAGCTTTGAATTCTCTATCGCGATAGGAATTGCATTCGCCTTCCTCACATTCTCCAAGATCTCTCAAACCTTCGGGAATTTCGGACTTGCATCACCGGCTTTTACGGCGTGGTTCGCGAATATCCTTTTTTTCCTCGGTTCGTTGATCGTGATCTGGAAGGCACAAAAATAGAAGAGAGGCCAGTGGCCTCTCTTCTATTTCTCGATTCTTATACTCCGTACATTAGTCGCAGACCTGAGGTCTCAATCCGTTAGTGTGCGACGATCAACTTGGCAGTCTTGATCCCTTGCGAACCGACCAACCGCACAAAGTACACACCGGAGGCGTATGCTTCTGTGTTCACGGAATAATTGTAGCTGCCCGGTGAAAGCGGAGCGTTTGTAAGCACAGCGATCTCACGTCCAGCGGCATCAACGATGGAAAGACGGGCATTGTCCGAGGTTACTTCGCTGACGTTGATGTTCAGCGATTCGCCGATTCGGGTCGCTGACAAGGTAGTGTTTGCCTGTGCAACATTCGCGACACCGGCGAGTGTAAGCTTCACCCCTTTTGTTGCTCCGCCGCTTTCCAGGTAGTACGATCCGCTTGGTGTTGTCGTTAAGGCTACGGCGCGCACAACATAAATACTACTGTTGTTCATTGGTGCTGCGTCAGTGAAGTTCGTCGCCGTGACCGGTGACGAATTCAGTTTGATCAATGTATCCGAGCTTGACTTTGCACGGTAGATGTTGTAACCGGGGACGTGGATCGCCGGAGCAGTCCATGTGAGCTTAAGGGAGCTATTCAGGTCAAGGCTGGCGGTGAGGGCGGTCGGAGGTGCCGATAGATACTTCATCCGCAGCGTGGGGTCTCCCATCAACGCAAGATGAATTCCGGAAGGGTCGATGCACGGCTGCACATAATCTCCGTTAATACCGTCATTCTGCGTGATGCGAGCGCAATATCCGAATGTCTCGCCAAGGCCAAGCGGGTGGTAGTACCAGAACGGACGCGATGCCCAGCAGCTTTCGAGGCCATAGCTACCGGCCAGCGGCGCGCGGGTGAAATTATTCGGTGAATCCCAATCACCGAAGAAGCTACCGAAGACCATGAAGAACGTCGACGCAGTTTGTGACTTTGCGCACTCCGGCGTCGTGCCGACTCCACCACACGTCGTGTAAGAGCCAGGACCGCAGCCATACGCCCACACATATTTCGCGGTATCAAGATAGCCGAACCAATCGCTTGCGCTACTGACCGCGTGGAAATTTACCATACTGTCCGTGCCAACCAGTGTTGGGAAATTTCGCCACGCATCTTCTCCGGGAACATCGTAATATGCAAAGACACCAAAGTTCACATTGATAAGTGCTCGCTGTGGCATGACGAGCGCACCCGTGCGATACGCGTGGTCGCGGTTAAGGTAGTTGCGAAGCAGGGCGGTGTCTGATAGGGTGAAGTTGGTCATGTTCAATAGATCCACACGACCGACCTCCAGGCTCATCAGGTCCGTGATGGCATCCTGATCGAACTTGCCATCGCCGATGATATTCTTTCCGCGTGGATCGAAGGCGGTGGTGTCCACAGTGCTTTCATCCGTCCAGGAACCGAGGAAATTACCGTAATAGACATCGGCTGGCCAGGAGCCTTGATGATTGCCGTTGCCGGGCGTGTGGCCATCGGGTACGATGTCGCCGGAATAGGGGACTGGCACATGACCGAGAATGAATAAGGAGCGAACGTGATCCGGATCATTTGCCTGATCCGCAGCGAGTATGCTCTTGATAGAAGTATCAGAGTCCTTTCGGAGCACATCGTGACGGATGACTCCCCATCCTTCTGCGCGCACGTCAGCGATCCACTGGTCGATCTCTGTCTTGAGCGGTACCGCGTAGGTTTTATCCACAAGCAGTATCACCACTCCAGGCTGCGTTGGCAACTCGACGTTAATGCCGCTCGTAATGTAGCCATTTGCATTCCATGAGGTGGTGCCTTTCTTCGCGGCTTCCACTACGCTGTACTCGTACCGTGTGTTTGGCAGAGCGGTCTTGTCGGTGTAGGAGGAAGCTGTCTTGGCCAGCACTGTGCCTTTACCCCATCCCGGGGCATCACCAAGCAAGCGGCGATAGACGGTATAGGATACAGCGGAAGTATCAGCTTTCCATTTCAGTGTGATGGATGGAGGAGTTGCCTGTGTTGAGGCCGTTAGTTGGACAGTATAGTCCCAGGCGTCTTGTTGCGCGAGCACATTCGAAGCTGCCAACGTTAAGAGAACGCTGCAAAGCAAACCAAAAATATTCTTCATAGTGGGCGTTGATCAATTCAAGCTCTATCCAGTCGATCGGCCCTGATAGAGCGATTCAATGAGTTCACGATAACGCTCTTCGACGGCTTTCCGTTTGACCTTCATCGTCGGCGTCATCATGCCGTTCTCGACCGTGAAGGCTTCGTGGAGCAGTTCGAATCTGCGAACACGTTCATAACTTGCAAGTTCTTTCTGAAGCATCTCGATGTCTGCGTTGATCGCGGCGCGAACTTCCGAGTTTCCCACCACATCCTTCTCGCTTCCGCGTGCGATGCCTGCCTCGCGAAGCGAAGAGAAGTCCGGCACGATCAGCGCCGTGCAGAACTGCCGCTTATCGCCGATGAGCATGATCTGGTCGATGTATCGGGATTGCGTTAACAGCGATTCGATCGGCGCGGGTGCAATATTCTTCCCGCCGCTGGAGACGAGCAGATGCTTTTTGCGATCGGTGATCCGCAGATCACCGGCGGAATCGAATTCGCCGATGTCACCCGTGTGGAACCAGCCATCGGCATCGATGACTTCGCGGGTCTCGTCGGGTAGTTTGTAATAGCCTTTCATCACGTGCGGGCCGCGCGTCAGAATTTCTCCATCTTCTGCTATGCGAATTTCGATGTTCGGCATTGGCTTCCCAACGAATCCCCACTTCAATCGCTTGTAGTTGCTGACCGAGATGATCGGCGAAGTTTCTGTTAATCCGAAACCTTCGATGATCGGCATTCCAAAACTAGCGAATGCACGACCCACCTCCGCAGGCAGTGCAGCAGCACCGGAAATGAAGTAGCGCACACGGCCACCCGTCTTCTCACGGATCTTCTCCAGTACCAGTTTGTCAGCCAGCGGTTTGAGAAGTTTTGCTGCCAGAGGCACGGGCTGCCCTTCGAGGCCACGGCCATTCTTCGCACCGACCGCAAGACCCCAGTCGAAGATTCTCCGCTTTGCAGGAGTAAGTTTGTCGCGGGCGCGCATCAAGCGGGAATAGACGCGCTCATAGAAGCGTGGAACACCTGTCATGATCGTCGGCCGGATCTCCAGCATGTTCTCGGCCACGGTATCCACGGACTCCGCCAGCCCGACCGTGAAACCCATCATCATGAAGAGATGCATCGCGATGTGCTCGAACGCATGGCAGAGTGGTAGGAAGGAGAGCGCCACGTCGTGCTCGTCAATGTGCGGCAGCATTCCAATTGCTCCATCGAGATCGGAGAGGACGTTGTGGTGCGTCAGCATCACGCCTTTGGGGTTGCCAGTCGTGCCGCTCGTGTAGATGATCGTCGCGAGATCATCCGGCGTTGCCCTCGCGGCCTCGTGATCGAAGTCAGGCGCACTGCCACCGAGAGTGGAGAGTTCTGCGAAGTGCATTATCCGTGGAGTGGACGGTTTGGCCAGTGTCGTGCTATCGTTGAAAATGACGATGGCCTCAAGTGCTGGACAGGCCTCAACGATCTTCTTCGCTTTGCCGAATTGCAGATCGTTCGAAACAAGCAGGAGCTTCGCCCCGCTGTTATTCACGATGAACTCCACCTGCTGTGCTGTCAGCGTTGGGAACATCGGCACGATGATCGCACCCAGTGCCAGCGCGGCAAAATCGGCCATGAGCCACTCCGGTCGAGACTCGGAAAGAAGCGCAATGCGATCTCCGCGCTGCACGCCGAGCTTGGCGAATCCCGCAAATGTTTCCCGCGTCCTCGCGCCGAACTCAGCGAAGCTCATGTCGCGGTAGGGTTCGCCGTGTATGCGCTTGTAGCGAAGATAGACGCGCTCCTTCAACTCGCCAGATGTGCGCGAAAGGAACGGCTGGATCAGGGTAGTGTAGTCAATCATGGGTAAGTTTGAGACGAACCCCCACCAGTGCGATCGTTACGGAAGAGGGGGAGTCACTGCGGTTGATATGTTTTTACTCAAAGCAGAGATCGCTCGCTCTAACTCAACAAGCACATTGTTTGGTTTTACTTGTGCCTCAAAACGTTCATCATATAGCACGGTATCAACTCGGCGCGGTGTGTGGAAGCGATCGAGCTCGGACTTCTCAATGCGTTGGGGCTCCGCGCGCAGTCCGGTGCGAGCGAGCATTTCCCCGATCTCGAATGGGGTGGTCACGCCTTCATCATACACATTCCAAATGCCATTCCAATCGGCAGCGCTATTAACGACATGCTCCACCGTTCTTGCAATGATCGCGACGCTGCTGACGGAGTTTGGTGTATCCACAAGTTTGGGGTAAGCCATCAGTTTCATCAGCGTGTTGCGCGGGGAGTCTGTTGCTGAATAGACCTGACGCGGACGCAAAATCGCCAACTGGGTTGGATCGAGATCCATCAGCATTGCGTCTGCCGCAGATTTCGTCCACGAGTATAGGCACGCCGGGGAAGGTGGCATGTCGGGGGTGAAGGGTTTGCCCTCGTCAGTGTAAGGCCCATCCCACACGCAGCCGCTGGAGAAGTGTATGTAGCGCGTATGCCGCGGGGAGCCGGGAAAAGCACCGATCAGCTTGTTGTGATCGCGTATCCGCGTGTACAGCCTGACGGGTGCTTCCAGATTGCAGCGGACCGCTTCGCGAGCGTTCTCTTCGCACCAGGTAAGGTGGGTCTTACCCGCAGCATTTACGATCGCGTCTGGCGCGATGACATCCAACGCCTCTGTAGAGAGGTCGTCGAGATCGTGCGGCCACGTGTGTAGATCGAAGCCCGTGAGCTCGTTCGCGAGGGCCTGGCCGATCTGGCCACGGCCGATGATGAGGAGTTTTGTCATTCGAACCTTAAACGCTCAACCACCAACCCTGGTTTGCCAGCCACCAATCAATCGTGCGGCTCAGCCCATCTTCGACCGGCGTTTTTGGTGACCACCCGATCTCCTGCTCGGATCGCGACCAATCCAACGCATAGCGGCGGTCGTGCCCAGCCCGGTCCGAAACGTGCTGGATGAGCGTGGGTGGGAATTCCCGGCCGGTCTTCTCCGAAAGGATGCGCAGAAGAAGATGGACGAGTTCTACATTCGAAATTCCTACCGCATTGCCTTCTATTCCGGGACCACCGAAGTGATAAATGCCACCCGTCTCGCCGTGCTCGAGAACGTTCAATATTCCCGCACAGTGGTCGTCCACGTGGATCCAGTCGCGGATCTGTTTGCCATCGCCGAAAACGGTGATCTCGCGTCCGGCCAGCGCGTTGGTGAGCACCATCGGTATGAATTTCTCAGGATGCTGAAAGCGTCCGTAGTTATTCGTGCATCGGGTGACGCGCACATCAAGGCCATGCGTGTGATGATAGGAGAGTAGCAGCAGATCAGCGGCGGCCTTCGAAGCAGAGTAGGCGCTTGATGGCCTCAGCGGAGAAGCGTGCGTAAATTTTGCGGTGCCATCAATGGAGCCATAGACTTCGTCTGTTGAGATCTGGACGAATGTCCTCACGCCATACCGCCGGGCGGCTTCGAGAACGGTAACCGCGCCGAGCACATTCGTTTCAACAAACGGCAGCGCAAGTGAGATCGAGCGGTCCACATGGGACTCGGCGGCGAAGTTAACGACTGCATCGAACGGAATCCCATCGAGGCCATTCGCAAAGACGTTGTCAAGTGCGCCAGCCTCGCGAATATCACCATGAATGAATGCCCCGAAGACATTCTTGCGATTACCGGCGTAGGTTAGCAGATCGTAGGTGAGTGTGCTATGACCCTGCTTCTGCACATAGTCCGCGAAATTCGCGCCGATAAATCCGGCGCCTCCGGTGACAAGTAGATTCATGCTTTATTAGTAGTGCGGGGCAGATTGACGGACCAATTCATTCGCACGCGCCAGCGAAGGGAATGTCCCCGCGTCGCTCCAGTAGCCATCCACGATGGAAGCGCGCAGACGGCCGCTTTCAAGATAGCTATTATTCACATCAGTGATCTCCAGCTCGCCACGACCTGATGGCGTCAGCGTGCGAATGATGCTAAAGACATCCGGCGGATAACAATAGACGCCCGTAACCGCGTAATTCGACGGCGGCACTTCCGGCTTTTCGATGATGTGCTTGACGCGCATCGTGCCCGGCTCCAATTCCGCCACACCAAACCGCTCTGCATCCGGCACTTCCTTTAGCAGGATGTGCGCCGAATCCGGCTCCCGAGTGAACTGCTCGATCAGCGGTGCGATGGAGGACTCAAAAATATTATCACCAAGCATTACGCACATGGGCTGACCACCGGCGAAGCGCTCGGCGAGCGCCAGAGCCTGCGCGATACCCCCCGCTTCGTCCTGCACGCGGTAGGTAAGCGCACAGCCGAAATCCTTGCCCGAGCCGAGCAGTGAGATAAAATCGCCCATGTGCTCCGTGCCGGTGACGATAAGAATATCCGTGATGCCGGCGGCGACGAGTTTCTTGATGGGATAGAAGATCATCGGCATTTCGCCGATGGGCAGCAGGTGCTTATTCGTGACCGTGGTACACGGATAGAGCCGCGACCCCGTGCCGCCAGCTAAGATAATGCCGATACAATTGACTGCTGAATCGCTGTTCACTGGTTGCTTGGAAGTGCAGAGCGTGGATACCCCGTCACTATCTGATGGTGTGCGGGAAGTGACAAAACACTTTGTTTCAGGAGAGGTTCGAAACCTGATGGCCTACCAAAAAAGAAACGGGAGCCAGCGGCACAACATAATTGGAGTTGGGCAATGTATGGCTGGGATCGAGTAGCTCGGGCTTCCAGCCCGACTTCCCGCTGAGGTGCAACGGAATGTTGGAGTTTGATGTGCTGGATTTTTCTTGCAGCCACTTCGGTTCGGAACACACTATGTATATCGAACAACTCTATACCAACTGCCTCGCCGAAGCGGCGTATTATGTCGAGAGCGCGGGCGAAGCTGTTATCATTGATCCCATTCGCGAGACCGAAGCCTATGTGGAAATGGCTGCCTCGCGTGGCGCCACGATCAAGTATGTTCTGGAGACGCACTTCCATGCGGATTTTGTCTCCGGTCATTTGGACTTGGCCAATGCTACGGGCGCGGAGATCGTCTTCGGTCCCGGCGCGGAGCCGAACTATCCGATCCATCAGGCTAAAGATGGCGAGATCCTCCGTGTTGGCAATGTCACCGTCGAGGTGCTGCATACGCCGGGTCATACGCCGGAATCTACGTGCTATTTGCTGCGCGACGAGTCCGGCAAGGCCCATGCTGTTTTTAGCGGCGACACGCTGTTCGTTGGCGATGTTGGTCGCCCCGATCTGCTCGATGGCAAGATGACCAAAGAGGCGCTGGCGGGAATGATGTACGATTCGCTCACCACGAAGCTCGCTCCGCTGGCCGATGATGTGCTGGTCTATCCTGCGCATGGGCCGGGTTCGGCATGTGGGAAGAATATCGGAAAAGAGACGTGGTCCACGATGGGCCAGCAGAAGGCATCGAACTATGCGCTTCAGCCAATGACACGCGAGGAGTTTGTTGGCAAGCTAACACATGGTCTTGCTGCACCGCCGAGATATTACTTCAAGGATGCTGCGATCAATCAGCAAGGATATGCGGCATTGAAGGAAGTGCTCGCGAAGAACATCCAAGCGCTCACGCTCGCGCAGTTCAATGAAGCCGTTGCTTCCGGCGCGCTGGTGTTGGACACCCGCACACCGGATGAATACGAAGCCAGCCACATTCCGAACTCGCTGAACGTCGGAATTGATGGCACGTACGCCTGGTGGGTTGGAACACTGGTAGATATTGCAACTCCGCTCGTTATTATTGCGAATGCCGGTCGTGAGACGGAAGCTGTCACACGGCTTGCGAGAATTGGATATGAGAATGTTCGTGGTTACTTAGGCGGCGGATTTGCGACGTGGGCAAAAGCGAATTCGAATGGCGCGTCCGTTGTCTCTATTGATCCGCAGGATTTTCCAGCGAAGTATCAGGCTGGTCTGCCAGTACTGGATGTCCGCAATCACGGCGAGTTCGACAATGGTCACATTGCGAACGCGATCAACATTCCGCTGGGTGAATTAGAGGCGCGTTTGCCGGAGCTGGACAAGAGCGGTAAGTATCTGGTGCATTGTGCCGGCGGTTACCGCTCCATGGTGGCAACAAGTATATTGCGTCAGCACGGCTTCAACAACACCGTGAATGTTCGTGGTGGCTTTGGGAAGATGAAGCAGTATTGCGAAGATGCGGTTGTGCTACCGGCAGCAGAGCTGGTGTAGGATTAGGGTTGGTGGCGGGTGGTCCGAATGTGTTTAGGATCCTCCCGCCGCTGCACGAAGGTCAGCAGCACTGCTGCGATGATCGAGCCCGCGCCGTATGCGAACTCCTGAAACGTGTCGTCTGTCGTCAGGGATAGGATCGCCATCGCCACCGAAGCGCAGAGCAATAGCAGGCGTGCCAGGAAAGCGAAGCGATTAGAGGGCATGCCAGAGTTAGTATCCAAGAGTTGTACCAACTATGTCCCGAAGCAATAAGACATTACGAAATCTGTGACGTCATTGCGAGGCGACCCCGTTAGGGGTAACGAAGCAATCCGTAATTCAGTGTGTTGCTCAGTCGCTCATCAACAAGGGATTGCTTCGTCGTGCTTCGCACTCCTCGCAAAGACGTTATTCTGGGGTATGAAAACCGAGAGCCGCTGTTTCCAGCGGCTCTCTTCGAGTTTCGAATTTGAGTACAGTTTACGCTCTGTCTTCGACGGGCGTCCACTTGGCATCAACCTCACCGGTGTAATCCGCCATCGGGCGAATGATGCGGTTGTTGGCGTACTGCTCCAGATCGTGAGCTACCCAGCCGGAGACGCGGCTCACGGCGAAGATCGGCGTGTAGAGATCCAGCGGAATACCCATGAGATAATAGGTGCTGGCCGAGTAGAAGTCCACGTTCGAATAGAGGTGCTTCTCTTCGAGAATGAACTGCTCGATGGTCTTCGACATCTCGTACCACTGCGGCTGGCCAGTGCGCTTGCCCATTGCTTCGGAGAACTTGCGGAGATGCGTTGCGCGTGGGTCTTCGGTGCGATAGACGCGATGTCCGAATCCCATGATCTTTTCCTTGCGTGCCAGCGCATCGGTAATCCACTCGCGTGCCTTCGTCGGGTCGCCAACGCGGAGCAACATACGCATGACCTGCTCGTTAGCGCCGCCATGCAGCGGTCCCTTCAGTGCGCCGATCGCACCGACAACAGCGGAGTACATATCAGAAAGTGTTGCAGCGATACAGCGGCCGGTAAAGGTCGAAGCATTGAACTCATGATCTGCATGAAGAATGAGAGCGGAGTCGAACATCTTAACGATCTCTTCGTCCTGCTCTTTGCCAAGCAGAAGATAGAGGAAGTTGGCCGCGTGACCAAGGTTGGACTTGGACTCCAGGAATTTGCGGCCATTGCGGGCTGCATCATAGTAGGCAACGAGGAGCGGCATCATACCGATCATGCGAATGCCCTTGTCAATGTTCGCCTCGCGAGACATGTCTTCTGCCTGTGGATCGTACAAGCCAGCCTCGCTGACGAGCGTGCGCAGCGCCGCCATTGGGTGGATATTGCGCGGCATTTGCTCGATGCGCTCCATGACCTGCGGAGCGACCTTGCGGCTGGCGACAAGCTTTGAACCAAAATCCGTGAGTTCGGAAGCATTTGGGAGCTTACCGTAGATCAGCAAATAGGCAGTCTCTTCGAACGAACCTTTGACGAGGTCGTGAATATCATAGCCACGGTAGGCAAGAATGCCCCGTTTGCCATCCAATAGGCAGATGGAGCTTGTTCCGGCAACAACATCTTCCAAGCCGCCCTTGGGGGCCGCTGGTTTGGTCGTGCCGTTGGTGGATGCGGTTGGTTGGAGTGTCGCTGCGGAATTCTGTGAGTCCTGTGCCATAATCGATCGATTTTAAGAGGTCAAACGTAATACCGGGAGGAGTCGGTGCGTCACGTTGCGAAAAAGGAATAACGGCCCGAAATCGGGCCAAACCGCGCCGAATCCGCTAGGATGGCGTCCACCCCTCGCAGGGCTTGGGTCATCCGGTGCGAATGAGAAATCATTCGCGCTGCCGTAAACAGAAAGAATTGAAAAAAATTCTGTTATGAAACGGAAGTTCGGGGGTTTTTCCTACCGAGCGGAGTTGACATTGGAAATTGAGACTCAATTAAACCAAATGTCGGCGCTTTTACCTAAGTCACGCGGTGTCATATAGCAGTACACCCTTCAAAGTTTAAATCATCGTTTTCTTTGCGATCGGATCCCCCGGGCTTCGATCGCGGATCTTGCAGGTTGTCGGAGATCCACCAACTTACTTCAGGAGTTATAGAATGAAACGCTTCACTCAAATTCTCATGATCGCTCTCTGCCTCATCGCAGGCAGCACGGCTAGCTTCGGTCAGATCCGTCGGGACACGACCGTTCAGCCCCAGCCTCCGACCCCACCGGATACGGTCAAGGGACCACAGCTTGGTGGCGGCGGCCGCGGCAGGGACACCGTTGTTCATCATCGTGATACGATCATTCGCCATCGCGATACGATCATTCATCGCCCGGATACGATCATTCGTCGTCCAGACACGAATATCCATCTGCGTCGCGACACAACGATCCGTCATAAGCTTGACAGCATTATCAATAATCGTCGTCATGTGCGCGATACCACGATCCGTCGTCTCCCGCCTCCTCCGGACACGACCAAGCATCGGAATCCGCCTCCGCCGGACACGAGCAGGCATCGTAATCCTCCTCCACCCGACACGAGCAACCATCGTCCTATCCGCAAGATCGACACCACAAATATCCGTGGCCGTCTTGACAGCTTGATCGGTAAGCTTCGCGGAAGAGGAATTCTCGACAGCATCATCGCCCATCTTAAAGGTGGCAAGCTCGGCGGCAACACAGGTGGTGGCACCGGGGGTGGTCAGACTGGCGGCGGCACGGGTGGTGGAACTACCGGTGGCGGCACTGGCGGTGGCACAACAGGTGGTGGAACTACAGGTGGCGGCACGGGTGGTGGAACCACGGGTGGTGGCACGGGTGGTGGAACAACCGGCGGCGGTAAAGACACAGCGATCGTGATCGGTGGCGGCACCACAGGCGGTGGTACAACAGGTGGTAAGGATACATCTATCGTCGGCGGCGGCACAGGTGGTGGCACGACCGGCGGCGGAACAGGCGGAACCGGTGGCGGTACGGGTGGTACTGGCGGCGGAACAGGTGGAACAGGCGGCGGAACAGGTGGAACAGGCGGCGGTACAGGCGGAACTGGCGGTGGAACACCACCACCTCCTCCACAGCCACCACCACCACCTCCTCCAGGCGGCACGAAGGGCGGCGGAGTATTCCTCCCACCGGACACCGTGAAGCATGGCCTGACCAACGGTCAGCAGGGTGGTAACCTCGGGTTCGTCGCAGTGGTACCAAACCCACTCATGGGCAGCGCCGGACAGAACGCGACCGTCAGCTTTACGCTTACAAACGCGACGACGGTGATGGTAGCCGTCTTCGATCAGGTTGGCAATCAGGTACAGGTGCTGATGGATCAGTCCGTTGACGCTGGCGCTCACAGCGTCACGCTCCGTGGCTCATCGTTGCGCGCCGGACTCTACATCGTTGAGGTGAACGCAGGTGGTGAGTTACAGACCTCGCGCCTCATCGTTCAGTAAGGAGTCTTTGGTTTAGAGCTAAGACATAGCAAGCGGAGGGTCGCGTATTACAACGCGACCCTCCTTTTTTTGAATAGGTATTTTCACCGTCAGAGTTATGCGTAAGCCAGTCCTACTCATCGCATTCGCAGTCATTCTCCTACTTAACAGCGGCTCAAGTTTCGCGCAAAGTCGAAAGGCCACGCAGACCTTGAATTGGGACGAACTGGTTTATGCGAACCTCGATCAAGTCTACCCGTGGGAGCTTCCGCAGCCTTTCAAGTATCCTTCACCATTCACTGGCAATGACACTGTCACGAAGATAACTGGTTTTGGCGAGCGATTTAGCTCGCCGTTCACCACCACCTACATTGACAGCATCGTTGTAGGGATGGAAATCGATCGGCTCGACTCAGTGGCTGGCAATGAGGTGTTGATCGAGGCTCGGCCAGAGCTTACATACCAGGGCAAACTGCTGACCAGTTTTAGCAACCCGGCCTTTGCAACTATCCATGTATTACCTGGGGACTTGCCAGACAGCGTTCTGACCCTTTCCATCTATCCAATCGCTCACGCAAAATCAGATTCTGACTTTTTCATCAGTGTTCGTTTGACCGACACGGCACATGCGCACATCTATGTGGTCGGGGACAGCGTGAGGTCCAAAGTTGCGCGAGCCACCGTAGAAGATAGCGATAGGTCGCGGCTCTATCTGTGGTCGCCGTTACAGGCATATATGGCGAACACCTACTGGGGAGGAGATACTTCGCTGCATTGGTATCCGAATTTCATGATGATCGCGTATGTCTCCAGTCCAACGGGAAGCGTTGCAGAGATCTACCCAACGGCCGTTGATCCGCTCACGTTCTTTGTTGAGCGAACTGTTACTGGGGAGATCATTCTGCATTTTACACCGGAGTCCACGGGCTCAACGCGGCTGGACCTCTTTGACGAAAATGGCCGAGAAGTAGCTTGCTTGCTGGATGCTGTTATGCCGCCACAACCATTTGCGGTGCAGCTTCCCACGAACACCTTGGCAAGCGGGCGCTACTTTTGCAAGATCACCACGGGTGGAAAATCGGAGATTCGGCGCATTGCGATCGCGCGCTAAGGAGGCCGTAGGCGTAGACGGTGTATTTAGTCTTCCGCATCAACTCTTCCAACGATCGGAAGGCTGATCGTAACCTCAGTGCCGACACCGAGTTCACTCTGTATCGATATCTCACCGTTCAATAGTTTGATGTAATTCCGAGCAAGGGGCAGGCCAAGGCCTGTCCCTTCGTATTCACGGCTGAAGCCAGAGCTTTCCTGCTTGAACTTCTCAAACGCCTTTTCCGTGAATTCTTGTGACATCCCTATTCCTGTATCTCGAATGCGGATCAGTGCGCGATCTTCCATGGGGCCTCCTGGGACTCGGACCTTCCGCTCTTCGGTCAGTGCTATGTGAACCAACCCACTGTGCGTGAATTTGATCGCGTTGTTGATGATCTTCTCCAGTGCTTTACGAAAGCGCTCCTTTTCGATCAGCACGATCACGTCTTGTGCGTGGAGATCGAGGATGAAGTCCAACCCTCTTTCGGCTATGGCCGGACGGAATTCCACAAGCGCCTCCTCCAGCGTCTCATGAAGCAATGTTGGATAGAGAATGCGCTGCGTTGGCGTCGTTTCTATTGCCGAGATCTCGATGATCGATGTAACGGTCGAAAGCAATCGCTGCCCACTGCGTTGAATGCTTTGCGAGTACTCACGCAGATCGTCCTGCTGCAATTCCTCCGCCAGCATCGAGCTGAATCCAAGGATGGAGTGAAGCGGTGTGCGAAGTTCGTGACTGAAGTTTGAGAGGATATTGGATTTGAGCCGGCTGATCTCCTCCGCCTCTATCCTGGCCGCCACGAGCTCCGCCTCCGTGCTCTTCCGTTCTGTGATGTTCGTCAAAAAGGTGATGACTACAGGCTCGCCATCGAGCATGGTAGGGCAGAGACCGATGGAAACGGGCACAGCGTGGCCATCCTTGTGCAGCACTTCTGATTCGAAGGAGCCTCGCAACAATTCGCCACGCAGGAACTGCTGCCATAACTCTTCGATCGGCGGAAGAAGGTCGCGCGGAACATACTGCGTGACTGTTTGGCCGGTCAACTCCTCACGTGTTCTACCACAAATATCAACTGCTGCCTGATTGATGTAGAGGATGGTACCCATCTGTTCGCGCGCGACCAAAATGCAGAGACCCAAGCCTGCAACATCTGCCGCTTCCACGATGGCCTGATACCGCTCCTGTGCAGCGTGTTGAGTTGTTACGTCCACCATGACCCCGATCATTCCCCGCTTACCGTCCGGGTGGTTTACGGAAGTGATCCTATCTTCCAGCCAGATGTATTCGCCGTTGCGCTTTCGTGCCCGGAATTGCTGAATGAAGCCGAGTGGCCTGCCAGCCTCATTCCACGCCCTGATCTGTCGGTCCACCTGCTCGCTGTCATCGGGGTGGATCAATTCCGGAAACTTGGTTCGATCCTGGGTAAGCTCCTCAGCGGTGTAGCCAAGTAAGGATTCGATATTTCGAGAGATGTATTCGCGCCCGCCGCCCGTCTCATAAAGAATGACATAGGGCAGCTGGTCTAGCAGCGTCGCGAGGCGTCGCTCTGTCTTACGAAGCTCCGCTTCCATCGCCTCAGCGGCGCCGTGTGCCGAAGCGGGAGACTCCACTTCCGGGATGGCGGAAGCGCCCACGCCAGAAACCCTTGAGTCTGGCTGGTTCGTCTTTCGGGTACGCAATATTCTTGATAAGAACCCCATCAATCAAGCAAACTTAATCCATACGGTCACACAGCACAAGCCCACTGAAGCGAGCTGTGAACGGCGAAGATCCAACAGGCTGAACGCTACGACATGTAACGACTATACGAACGCAACTTCGTCAAGAACATTCACGCACACCATGCGTCGGCGCGTATCCTAACTCTGAGAGCGCTTTCGATTGCGATTTCGCAGCCATTCGATCACGGGTGGAAGCAACGACAGAACGATGACCGTCCCGATCACCAGATATAGGTAATCACCGATCCTCGGAATCTTCTCGCCCAACAGCAGACCGAGTAACAGCCCTGCGAAGATCCAGATCACACCGCCAATGACGTTGAACAACAGAAACCGCTTCCACTCCATCTCTGCTGCTCCGGCCACGACGGGCACAAAGGTGCGAATGATCGGGATGAAGCGTGCGAGGATGATGGTCTTGCCACCGTGCTTTTCGTAAAATGTGTGCGTGCGCAGCAAGTGCTCTCGTTTGAACAAACGCGAATCTTCCCGCTGATAGAGCGTCTTCCCAGCTTTTCTTCCAATGAAGTAGCCTACCATTTCACCAATGATCGCGCTCACGACGAGCAGCAGAGCGAGTGGCAGGACGTCGAGCGCTACCTTTTGCGTGCCGATCAGGATGCCGGCGGTGATGAGCAGCGAATCACCCGGCAGGAAGAAGCCCACGAGCAGTGCATTCTCCGAAAAGATGATCAGCGCCAGCGCGATATAGCCGCCTTTAACGACGAGGTGCTGAATGCCATCGGCGCTGGTAAGAGTGTGAAAATAGTGACTGAGTTGGTCCATTATGCTGATCTTTGCAAACTCGAGGTTCATCTCCCCTTCCGAAAGCTACTGCTTCTCCTGCACGTTGCGCGCTTCTAAGCACATGTTGCGCGCTTCTAACCATGAGTCTGCGTTAATTGCGCCCGAAAAGCGTAGTAAAATAAGCGGCCAAAGCGCTATCTGGTTTTCACCTCTTTTACCGAGCTTATCCAGACGGTTGAGATCACTGCTATGGCACTCCCGAACAGGAACGGGGCGGCGGGCCCGAAGTTTTGCCAAAGCACGCCTGCGATCAGGCTTGCCGGAAGCACGGCAATGCCGATGACCCCATTATAGATTCCATACGCGGCACCGCGCTCTTCCGGAAGGACGAGGTCCGCAACGAACGCCTTCTCTACGCCTTCGGTGAGTCCGTAGAAGATGCCATAGGCGATGTAGAGTACCCAAATGTGCCATGCCTCGCTCGCCATCGCAAAGCCTAAATAGATGATCGCGTAGGTGAGCCAACCAGCACGAATAAGCGCACGCCGTGAGATCTTGTCCGACAACACACCAGCAGGGTATGCTGCGAGCGTCGTCACCAGATTAAAAAGCGCGACAATAACGAAGATCTGCCAAATGGATATACCGAGGCTTTGGGCTCGAAGCAACAGAAATGCATCGCTCGAAAGACCAAGGGTAAAAAAGGTCACGACGATCAGGAGCGTCCGAAAGCGTTTATCGCGCCCGACCTTCAGGATATGGCTGAAGGGTGGAGGGGTGCGGCGGTCGCGCTTCTGTTCCTTGACGATGAGGAAAATGATCAGAGCGGCAAGGATACTCGGAATGAAGGCGATCATCATGAGTGTCTTCCATTGCGGCATCGAGATCGAGTCAATAGGGCTGCCGCTCCAATAATAGAGAAACCCTGCCGCCAGCAGCGCACCCATCACGGCACCCGCAGGATCAAGCGCACGGCTCAAACCAAATGCACGACCACGCATCCCGGGTGAGACGGAGTCAGCGATAAGGGCGTCGCGCGGGGCAGTACGAATGCCTTTCCCTGCGCGGTCCAGAAATTTGCTGAGTAAGGGAAGCACCCATGTGGTTGCGAAGTACAACATCGGTCGAGCAATCGCGGTCAGGCTGTAACCTGCACCTGCAATGGTCTTCCTGCTTGCCCAGCGATCACTATACCAACCGGAGACAACTTGCAGGAGTGACGCCGTTGTGTCTGCGATGCCTTCTATGGCACCGATCAGTGACTTCGATACACCCAGTGTCCCAGCAAGGAATAGCGGAAGCCCGCGCTGCACGATCTCACCGGAAATGTCATTGAACATTGCGGCTATGGAAATCCAGACCACGTTAGCCGGAAGACGCTCTTTCCTTGAGGGTTTGCTCATTTCGCTCAGTTTGAGAATTGTGATGAATCGTCTTCTAAACGAAGAAGCCGGAGACAGTGCTCCGGCTTCTTTATAGGAATCTAGATTGGTGGCTGATCGGGTATTCCCACCCGCGAGGGTTAGTAAGGATTCGTTCGGAAGATCAGCAGTTTGTGGTTCGCTCTGGTACCAACAAGCGCCACTTCGTAGATTCCACCAGCGACTGCCTGGAAAGTCTCATCCGGCACGGTGATCGGCGGATAACCCACAGCGTTGGCGGGTCCGATCATAGAGGAGATCGTGATCGGCACGATCTGTCCTGGCTGTAAGCCGGTAATGACGGACGAAGTGTCGTAGCGATTGAAGTCGAAGCCGGTAAGCTTACCACCGGTCAGGTTGAATGCGCTGGAATCCTTTCCACGCCCCGAGGCCTGGAACCAGAAGGCGCTAAAGAATCCGTTGGCCTTTGTGCCCGCGCGGATGATACCGGGCAGGAACACGAGTCGGATAGACGTTGGTGGGCAGACATCCGGAATCTGCGCGACCATGCCCTTCCATGTCTTGGGGTTCTTGGCAGGAGGAGCAACGGAGTCCGCAAAGAAGAACGTGTAGGACTTGTTGTTGTCGGAAAGCAGGTTCTTCGCTGTCAAGCCCTGCAGAGCGTCGGCCTTTGGTACCTCAAAGAGCATGTGCTTGGTGGAGTCCGCAATTCCATCGGTTGCCCATACGCGAATGTCGAGCGGATTCGGAAGCTCAGCGTTGACAAAGTTGACATCATAGACCGGATTACCCTTGTCGGTCTGGCTGTTAACGACAACCTTTGCGCCACCAACAGAGAGCGGTGCGATCGGGTCAATGCTGAAATTCAAATGCTGAGGCAGTGTCAGCGCATTGAATACAAAGCCTAATTTGCTATCGCGCAAGGTATCTGACGTATAGCTACCGTAGGGATTTGGTGAATCAACAATGCCATTGATGACATTATATCGCATCGAAACCGGTACTGGGACGGTAAGATCATTTCCAGCGTTGTTATCGTCGAAAGAGCGCAGGCGAAGCGTGTCCAGCTTGTCCGTAACGGTATCTTCCGGGGTCTGCGCCGGGGTACGGCAGAGGTCACCAGAGTAGACGATCGAGTAGTAGCTGCCGGCGATCGGCGTCTGGTTGACAAGGCGTGCAACGACGGCACCCGTTCCAACATCTACAAGGTAGAAGGTCGAGCCAACATCCTGAACGACTGGCATCGGGAAGTAGCTGCCGACACCATTGAAGCCAATGCCAGCTGCCGGTGTGAGGAGGGTGGTCGAGTTCGGATCGTTCACGTGCAGAGCCAGATTGCCGGTGTTCGGCAACTGATTGATGAAGCGGATAAAGGCGTTATTGGCACCCGTGCCCCCGGTATGATCCTCCACAACCTGATCCTGGTAGGTGTTGGCATCAGACTTTGTGATGATCCACGTGTAGGTCTTCCCAGCCTGGAACGTGTAATCGCGCATCCGGAAGGAGCGGAGTGTGTCGCGCGTTGGGCGAGCGACCATGTGGTAGGTCGTGCCGGCTTGTCCCGTCAGGATGCCGGTGGTATAGACGGCACCCCCGCCGTAATCGAGGTTGTAGATCTTCGCATTTTGGGCCGGGGTCTCGCCGACGGCATCCCAATAAATATCCATCGGAGGATTGCAGTATCCTGCGAAATTCATGACACGAAGTGTCGCGAATCCCTGGGTGCCATAGTCCACGGTCGGCGGCTGGCATCCCGAGGAAAGGAGCGAACCGACACCAAGAAGCACTCCGAGCAAAGCCCGGCGCAGAAAACCTGAGGAGAAGAGACGTTTCATTCGTGAATTATTATAGCCAAAATTCTTGAGAACCTACCTGGAATTCCGCACATCCCTGATGTACGGCCATACGGGAAAGACTCCATAATCCGCTGTCAACATCAACAAGTACACCCGAAGAGGGGAAAAGTCGCAGTCGAGGGCCTCTCAGAACGTTGCACTTCTCCAAAGTGGAACGTGGAAACCTCGGGCAGCAATTATAGAACTGCAAATATACGAGATTGATGGCATCATCCCGTAGAATTCGCCAGTCTTCACGGAAATTTGGTAGAATTGCCAGATTTCTGCCATTCACACCCAATAAGAAAATTGCCAATCAGAGACTAGGAAGCCCGTTTTGCAGAATGACTGCTTATTCGACCGAAATTGGCACAATCGAGGTAGTCCCGTCTTGGCTGAGCCGTAGAAAGTAAGTGCCAGGTCCATATCCGCTGAATGAGAATGCGTGCGAATGAGCACCTTGCGCTTCCTTCTCGCTGAGCAGCTGACTTACGCTTTTCCCGCCAGCATCCCAAAGTTCCAACAGGACGGGGCCGGCTTGAGTCATAGTGTACTCGATCCTACAATCGCCTCGTGTGGGATTTGGGTAAACGTGGAGTTGAATTGGTCGCTTTGCTTCGATCGGCTTAACAGAGCGCTCCGCAATATCAAGTTGAACGATCCATCCTTCAATGCCATAGAGCAAGACCTGGTGATCGTTTCGCCAGTGAAATACCAGGCGATTTCCGTTCGCGATCGGGACGGTCACAGGTTGCCACGTTATCCCACCGTTAGTGGTGAAGGAGAGGAGGACCGTATCGAGCATCAGCCTTGATGAGGTGGCACGAGTTGCGACTATGCCGATCTGCCTGTTAAAGAAGCTCATCCCAAGGCTGTCACCAGGGCATTTAAGAAATTCCCACGTTTTTCCCTTGTCCTTGGATTCGATAAGGGCATCGGATGCTTGTGCCAGGATCGAGCCTTCGGGCAAGGCCTGGATTCTTCTGACAACGGCAGGGGTGCCACTGATAACCGAGTTCACCCCATTCCAACTCAGACCACCATCGGTTGTCCGCAGGATAGTGCCGTTGGTCCCGCCGGTCACCCCTATAGAAGAGTCCATAAACGCGACCGATTTGAGGAACTCCGAAGTGCCAGACTCTATAACCTGCCAGTTCTTACCGGTATCGGTCGAGCGGGAGATGTAGCCGAAATCACCCACGATAACAGCATTCGAGGTGGTCTGAAATACCACCCCGTGGAGGCGTTCGAGGGTGTGGCTGTCTGGAGATGATTGATCAGCACCGCCATTGAGTAATCGGTCAATCAACCCAGCAAAACCGCATGCGATTACGACGTTATTCCCTCTGGATGCGACGGAGTTCAATACTCCATTTCCTTCAAGAATCGTTCTATAAAAGCTCGACCCGCCATCGGAGGTAAGTTCAAGGAAGCTAGGAGCGCCTACTGCACAGCCACCCAATCCGTCATCTCCGAACGCAATATCTAAAACATTCAATGTGCCACCGAAGCCAAACCCTGCAGAGAATGGCTGGATCCCGCTACTGCTGTCGCTGCTACTAGAGGGAATCCGAATCCCAATCCTACCGTACTCTCCGACAAGATAGAGGTCGATGGTTGTGTCGTCATCTCGAACAACGGTGCCGCTGCTCCATCGAGAAGAGGCATTATCGGTTCCGCCATCTGCATCAAACGTGTGAGCCGCTGGATACGACTTCCATCGATAGGCCGCCGGAAAAATGGTCGAGTCGAGCGCGGAATACGTGACGAGGTCGTCACCCGAGACGAGCCAGGCATCAAGATTTGGCGTTCCTACTTTGACGATTCCGCGGACGGGACCGGAATTCGGGTGTGACCGGAAAGTTGAATCCGGATCCACTCCTCGAGGATCGGCATGTCCGCGGATGATGTAGAGAGGCAACTCTGGCATCTCTGGTGAGAGCAGGATGCTGTCGGCACCAGCCATTGCGACTGCAGCGAAATCGATGTGCCTTACCATCGCCGGAAGCGTGGCATAGGGAAATTTCAGGGGGTTCCATGTCTTACCACTATCGACTGTTTGCAGGATCGTTGTGTCATTCCCGACAGCCACACCTGCATACGCGGTGCCGAACGCTACGGCTCTCAGTTGCTTCGTCGTTCCGGAGTTCAACAAAGTCCAGGTCGCCCCAAAGTCGATGGAGCGCATGAGTAAACCGGAGTCTCCAGCGGCAATCACGACGCCGGCTCGATTTTCAGCAAGCGCGTCAATCGTGCGATGTGTTCCAAGACTAACAGGTACCCATGCCGCGCCGGAGTTTTTGCTTCTGGATAACCAGCCGGATGAGCCTGCTACAATGGCATGCGTGGGTAGGTCGTACGTCGCGGCGAATAGGGTGACGGAATCAGGAATATTTGCAGTGACAGGAGAAAAGGCGGAGTTGTAGAGTCCTCCATTCAGGCTTCGCATCACTCGTCCAGAGTCCCCAACAGCGATCATTTGCCTTGCAGAGGAGGAGGCAACTGCGTGCCAGGTCAGTGTAGTCGGGCTGATCCGAGTGATGTTCTGGCCTAGTACAATAGCAGAGGCTGCGCAAACTTGAATAACAATTAGTAACAGGGTTCGGAAGGATGGTTTGGGGAGGTTGAAATTCATCAAATTAGCTTTGCGATAGGAAACAGCATAAGGCGTTGTGCAAATATACGCGGTTGCAACGCGTTTAGTCACGAAACGTTGCTTCGAACTGTCGTAGTGAACAGCGTTAGAATGGCACCTCGCATGAACAGCGACACGGGTTTCCCTAGGAACGATTGCGGTAGTATTCGATTTCGAATCGTCAATTTATCGGGAGCATTAGCGATGCTATCGTGTTGATAGATCAACGAGGAAGTGCGATCCGGACGAGACACTTCCTTACCCCGGGCGTTTTGCGAAAGCAATTCGGGTAGTTTTTGATACTGGTTATGAACCGCGCACACCAAAGGCTATGAACGTATTCGATGATTTCGAGCCCTTCGGATTCGAAGGCGAGGATGATTTTGGAAGCGGCCCGGACCCCTTTGGAGGGGAGCCGGACTCAAAGTCTCGCGAAGAAAAGCGCGAGCGGCGCCGAAAATATTTTGAAGAGGAGCTCAAGCGTTACCGCGAGGAAAAACGCGAAAGGCTCTCAAGCGACTCTACCCTCGCCGATGATCGCACATCCGACGGGGGATCCTCCGATCGCCCCGAGCGGCAATTCCTCAATCCCGAAATTTTAGAAGAGTTAGTAGATTACTGCATCGAGAACGAGAAGTTCGATGAGGCACTTGATTTCTGCTTGCTCCTGACCGAGCGCGCGCCATTCAATGGCGAAGGCTGGCATCGGCGCGGAATGCTCGAAGCTCATCACGCAAAGTTTGACCAGGCCATCGAGTCCTACGAGCACGCGCTGACACTTATGCCAGGCGACAACGAACTGCTCATAAATTACGGCATCGCGCTGGACGCCATCGGGCGCACACAGGAAGCTCTTGCGATCTTCAATCGCACCCTGACTTCCGATCCCAACAACGACGAAGCGCTCTTCAACAAGGGCATCTGCTTTGAAAAAGCGGAGCGCCTGGATGAGGCCATCGCGATCTTTACCTATCTCAAGGATAACAAAGATATTGCGAAGGACGCCTACTATGAACTCGGCTTCTGTTACGACACGAAGGGCGATCTGGAAAAAGCGCTCGCCGCGTATGAAGCACATCTCGACATAGACCCGTTCAATTATAGCGCATGGTACAATCATGGCATCATCTATAATCAGATGGGCATGTACCACAAGGCGATCGAGAGCTACGAGATGGCGCTCGCGATCAAAGAGGAGTTTGGCGCAGCATGGTATAATCGCGGAAATGCCTATGCCAATTTAGGCAAGCTCGGCGAGGCGATCGAGTCCTATAAAGAATGTTTGAAGTACGACGCGGAGGATGTCAGCGCCTGGCACAATCTTGCCAATGCGTATGAAGAGCAACGCCGCTGGCGCGACGCTATCCGATGCTTCTCGCAGGCGTTGAAGTACGAGCCAAAACATGCCGAAAGCCTGTTTGGACGCGGCTCCTGCTACGATGCGATGGATCAGCACGCGAAAGCGCTGGAGGATTACGACGCTGCGCTGGCGATCAGCAATAAGTATTCGGAGTTGTGGTATGCCAAGGCCGACGCTCTCTATAATTTAGGACGTCACGAAGAAGCGGTGATCGCCTACCGGATGGTGCTCGAACTCGCGCCGAATGATTTCGAAGCATGGTTTGATTACGCCGAGACACTCTTCGACATTAAGCGGTTCAAAGAGGCGCTGGACTGTTACGAGACCGCCATCGCGCTGCAACCCGGTTGGCCGGATGCACATTATGGCCGCGCAAAGGCGCTCTATCACGAGCCGAATTTCTTTGAGACTGCCGTAGAGCTGCTCATCTCGTTCCGCTTGGCTCCCGAGTTGCTACAGCAATATGAGTCCGAATTCCCCTCGCTCGGAAAAGAGGCGGACTTCGTCCGGCTCGACGGGATGATCCGCGAGCATTTGAACGACCCGAACTCGCTGGTTCACAGGAAGTAAGCGCGGGCAGCCGCTCCGGACAGCACCTTATCGGCGAATAACAAACTGCCGCGTGGCTACTGCGTTTCCTGAGCTCAACCGGAGGTAGTAGGACCCTTTCGGCAAATGCGACGTGTCCAGTGTGAAGCCGTTGCTGCCGGTGACGGACGATGATCGAGTGAGAACCTGGTCGCCCAGTAGATCAAACACTGCGATCCCTGATACCCCATCCCCGATACCGCGCACCCCAACTGCGATCTCATCGCGCGCCGGATTAGGCACAATGCTCTCGATCTCAAACGTGTGTGTGCCGACAAAACCACTCAGCATATTATCGGGACATACCGGATCAAGCGTGAACATCGCTGAGGATGTATCCGATGATACGCCGAGACAGGCGGACTCATTCGCTTGCGCTGAGATGCTTACCGGATCAAGCCAGATGCGGGTCTGCACCGTGTCGGTGACGAAGGTTTGACAGGTGAGCGTGGCGACGAGCGAATCACTGGACATGGTGAAGCCCTGAGGTAGAGGGATGTGCAGGAATGCTCCGTCGAGTTGATATTGCAGTGGTGTCCGTGTGCCGTATTGAACATCCACATCATACCTCTGTCCCACCACCGTGAGTGATACCGGCGTGATCAGATCGGTGTTGAACCAGACGCGAAGATCCAGCGAAGTTATGTCCGCCGATGTGATGGCTGAGAGTGGTGATGGTGTGCGAACATAGATCGGGATATTCACCAAACCACTGGTGGCGCTGTGCAACGCTGTTGCCGCAACGCCCTGACCCAGATGAAATTGTATCTTCGCTGGTGGCACAGCACTCGCTGACACAAGAACCGTCGTATCGTGCCGAACACCATCTTCGCCATGAAAAAAGACGCGGATGATGGACGTAGCCGTTCCCGTATCAGCGGATGATGGATAGAACGAGGCGATGATGCCGATGGAATCGTGATTGCCGATCTGGTAATCGAGGATCGAACTTGCGATGATGGGCAGGGTGAGAGTGCCGGGGGCGGCACTCTCCACGCGGGTGGAGTCGATGGTTAGTTTTTGGTCGGCGCAGAGGCTATCGAAGAGCCAGATGGTGTCGGAGGCGGTGGTGCAGCCAGCGATGAGTTGCGGGAGGGCGAGCGCCGTTCGCGGCACAGAGAGCGCGGGTGTGGAGGGGATGCCGGTGCCGGAAATAGTGATGGTGGTGTCGTGGCCCCCATCGTTGCCATGCAGATTCGCAGAGTGGAACGTGAGCGTGCCCGAGTGCGCGCCAGCCGTGCGAGGAGCGAAGTAGAACGTGAATGTCTTCCGACCAGAATCCGGCACAAGGAGTGTATCGTTTGCAGAAGAGAGATACGAGAGCGTGGCGTCTCCCACGAACTTGATATTCGTAATGCGGAGCGTATCGCAGCCCGTGTTCGAGATATTGGTGGAGAGCGTGGTGTCCCCCGCGCAGAAGGAAAAACTCCCCGCTTGGAGGGAGGTGCTGAAGACGTTCAGAATGCCCATCCCTTGAATGCCGGTGCCAAGAGTAGGAAGTGTGTCCCAACTGGAGACGCCTTGCTGCGTGGTATGTATGCGAAGAGAACCATGTGAGTCGCCACCTAAACTCGGATGAAAACGCACGACGACTCTTCCGCTGCCGTCAACGGCAAGCACGCTGTCGAACGAGAGAACGGAATAGTCTGAGCCGTCGGCAATGATACTATCGACTTTCAACGAGCCGCAACCATGATTCCGAATAAGGAATGAGGTGTCAGTGAATGAGCAGGTGCCTGTGGGGTCATACGATAGTTCGTACTTAGACAAAGTATGGCTTGCCTTGCCGGAAGTCGCAACGAGATGAAGCGAAACCGTCGTGTCATATTCCTGTCCGGTTGTGATACTTCGATAGTGAATAACGATCCCGTTCGTAACCGTCGTATCTTTGGTGAAGGCCGCGCCGGGATTCCAGCGGTATTCGACGAAGCCGGAATCATTGGAGCCATACAATTTCGGTAATGCGGGAATGCTATCTAATGTGAGCGCGCCCAATCGAACGAGTGTGGAGTCGGCGAAGGAGATGCTATCAAGTTCGAATGCATCGCAGTGCTCGTTATGGAAGCGGAAACGGTTAGCAATATTGGAGCACACAGATGTAGTGCTCTGCAAAGACGTATCGCTAAGAAGAGGATGCGCGAAGCCATTTCCCAGCTTCCCATCACCTCCATCTTCAGTTAGCCACACACCCCCGCTTGCATCGAATGCAATTACTGTTGCCCCGTGGCAACCAAGTACACAGAAGCGAGTTTCCCATAAATTAGATGGTCCGCCTACACTCAGCCACGTGTGCCCCGTGTCCGTTGAACGATAAAGACCGGTATTAATATGAGTAGATTTTCGAGGGTCAGGGTCAAACGCCGAGCCACTAAGATTGTTCTCCGTTTGCATATAAACAACATCCGATGCACCTTCGACATCCATCGTATACACCAGTGTATCAGGCACGTGAGACGTCTTGATCGCAGAAATCCAGTCCCACGTGCCTCCTGTATCGAAGGAGACGTAGGGTCCGCCTACCCTTCCTATAAAAAAAGCGTTCCACTTTTCACAGCCCCACAACCCCCACCCGGTATAATCAAACGTGTTGCAATAAATACCATCCCAGTGTTTTCCCCCATCTACAGTCTTGTAGAAATGTGGAGGTTCAGGAGGTAATCCGTTTGACTGGGTAGCCCAAGGTGCCGTCGAGTAGATTAGACCTACTTTGCCTATCCAAGCAGAGCAAAAGGCATCCCTCCATGGTTCGCTATATTGAGTTTTCCCGATCATCAACAGCAGAATCGAGTCTGTTTCGGGTTGACCGGCAACTTCGGCCATACCGGTGGGAGTATCCCAATATGCGTTAGGGTTTTCGGTCACCTTTTGATAGCCACCTGAAATTATTCCAGGAACGACGACCCAACTAAGGCCACCATCGACAGTCTTCCAAAGTACGTTTGTTAGAGCGCCCGCCATAAGGGAAGCCCATCCGGTGTCCAAATTCTTCATGTAAATGGAGGTAATCCAGCCATTCGGTTTCTGCTGGTCATTAATTGGCGTGGTACTCTGAATCCAATTAGTCCCATCTACTGTGTGCCATATCGTTGGTCCGTTGATATTTCCTTGTTTTGGATCTGGCCCTTGCGCAGCAATAAGTCCGTGCTGTTTGCTCCAGAAATATCCGCACGTTCCCATGGATAGCTGCTGCTGACCGAACTCATCCGTGTAGTTGGGCAAATGGAACACTGTTTTCCAGTGGGAATTTAATTGACCATAGCTACTTCCGGTGCATGTAAGTAGCGTGACAAGAATGAACGCGAGGATCTTGCTCGTCATGGTACCTCCCTGTTTGGAATAATCAAAAAAACGAATGCCGCTCGAATGAAGAAATCGAACGGCATTCGACGATATATTAATTTAACGAGCAACATTGTACGGTTTACAATGACGACCCCTTGCGGGAATTCGATTTGATAGTAGTACGTCCCGGCAGGAAGCTTGTCTCCAGTAAAGTAGAAGAAGTGCTTCCCGGCGTACGTTGCGTCCATGTTGTCCTTCAGAACTTCGTGACCAGTTTGATCGACTATTCTGATGGAGGCCGTCCCAGTTTGAGAAGTCTCGAACGGAATGGTAGTCTTGAAACCTGTTGCCGAGCCAAAAGGATTCGGGAAGTTCGGCTCGCCGTTGTTGGCAGGAGCGATTGTGGAACTACCGCCGCCAGCCGCTATCTTCGGCGCTGGGTATGTGTATGTAACGGACCCGTTGTCACCGATGGAGCTTGACCAATCCGAGGTGAAGGTGGTTGCGCCAATGTTGCAGTCGAAGCAGACCGTGATGTCCATTTCTCCGCAACAGCCTAGCGGGCTACCTGGCCCTTGGACGACAGTCATTGTGTGGGTTGTTGTATCGAAAGACCACATCCAACCAAGCGGTAAGCCGGTGGGACTGCTTGGCGAGCAGCCTGTCGGTACGGTAAAGGAGAAGCTGTTCTCACCAGACCCGCAATCTGCTGGGTCGTCCGCGTGCCACTTCCATTTCATACAGTTGACGCTAACCTCTTCGAGGGTGACGTAGTCGTAATTATGCCATCCATCGCTGCAGCACAGACCGCCGTCTCCAGGATTGATCGAAACGGTGTGGAGTTCTCTCGTTGGCCATTCTGGAAGAAACTCTCCCGTAACTCCGGACCATACTCCGAAGACATTCTTATATTCTCCCCCTGCAACATGGCAATCACAGGTCTGGAAACAAAAGTCCAACGTCCTGCACCCTGTTGTATCAGCCCCATTGATATCGAATTCGTCCGTGCAGCCGCTCGAACTCACGTGATCCCACCCTGCCGGCCAACTTGTCACTTCCCAGCAGCGCGGACTATTGCTAAGGGTATCACAGTGATTGATGAATATGCGCGTTAATGGGTCATTGTTACTACGGTGCATTGTAAAACAATAGGTCCAGATACCCGTGCTCGGAGACTGCGTTACCAGCCCATACGTGAAGGGTGTTTGGTGGGCGACTTCACAGCACCCGGTTGGATTCGTGTAAAGCGGCGCAGCAGGAACAGAGTTATTACAGACAATACTGTCATTACCATGCACGTCGGTGCCCAAGCTATCATTCCATGTATGTAGAGAGACAGTCTCAGTAGCACAGAGCCCACTTGTACACTCGTTTGAAATGAAGCAAAATTCTGCGACTCCACAATTAGGAATCCCAGCGGTATTCATTCCGCTAAACACTGCAGTGCTTTGATTCAAAAGTAGATTACTCCATCCAGCAGGCATACTCAGCAACTTCCAAGTATGCTTCCCGGTGCAATCAAAATCGAATTCTACATGATAGAGTCTGCCTGGGGTATTATGATGAACGTCCAGACACAATATGTCACGATTATCGCGTGAGGTGCTATGTGTGAATGAGATTGAATCACAGTGTTCCCAGCAACTCCAAGCAGTACTGTCAGGGCATACATCGCTGAAGAGCCTGGCGTCGATCAACGAACTGGTCGTTGTGGTTCCATTCCCATGCGTTGTCTTAATATAAAATGGGAGATGGGTTCGCCCCATTCCACAGCACACGCAGAGTGTAAGCCATCCTTGTCCACCCGTCTCAATCTCGCCAGGAGGTGGTCCAATATTCCCTTTGAAGTTCCGATGTCCAGGCGTTTCCCCTGTAAAATCTTCATGCCAGTATCCGGTCTTGAAGTGGCTGAAAGGATCATTCAGAAAAGTAGTTCCATCATTCCATTGAGTGTCCATGGTGACGACGCAGAACCACCCGGCCGAACTCTGACTGGAGTCAGGGTCAATTATCTGGAAGCTTGTGATTTGAGCGCAAGCATCAATTCGAAATGTCATGCAATATACCCCTTCGGCGTTTGTCTCCTGGCTCTCCAGCGTGAAGCCGTCGGAGCAACCCGCTTTGCTCGCTCTGGGAATCGCTAAGAGCGACAAAAGGGCCAGCATAACTGTTAGGAAATACGCGCGGGAGATCGCGCGAAGGCGAGGCGCGGAATGCGGCTCGTGGTTTGTCCGTCTGCTCGATAGGGCGGCGGAGAAGCCCGTTCGTTTTGAAGTTAATGGTATCATCGTTTCTTCTAAATGTGACAAGCCGTTGCCGTGGTCATTCTTCCTCTAAGATGTGATGACCCGGCCCCGCGCTCGCCGTTTGATTTTGGGAATGCATGAAAAGTCCCCCGCCTGGTTTCCCAGTCGAGAGGCTTAAACTTTGTATGTCTCGAAGATGCACCGTTACTCATACGGTTCTTTGAGAGTTAATCTGTGGGCTTCAATCAGCTTTGAACGAAAGCGGCAATGGAGCTAGTGGCAATTTTCTCCTACGAACATACAACAAAAAAAGTTCGAAGTCAAGCGTTGAATAGCATTCCGTAGGAATAATAGGGGGGGTAAATGTATCTCATTGAAAATCAATGAGTTACGGGTAGAATTAATTTTCTGTGAGGTCGAGCGTCCTCGCTCGACACGGTGGGCATTGCGAAGAGGCCGTCCTTCTCTTGCACAACACTCCCAGCGCCGCAAGCAGAACGCTCCTGCGCATCAAAATCCCAATCAGACGAATTCCCATACAATGAAGACCACCGAAGCGGCAAAAAGGTAACAGCTAAGGGGGCAAGAGAAATGAAAATAATTGGGCGCGGGGTCGGGGAGGTCGTGGCTTCCAGCCCGACCCGCGCTTACTAACTGCGTCCTGTCTTCGCAAATAGTTGTCTCGCCGCTACCCCCCCTCCCATCATTCCAATTTGCAACGACGTGAGGTTCACGTGCCTGTTTATGGAACGGCGTGTTCTGTTTTGAGACAAGTATTTCTGTGCGGAGGTTGTACGGCTCGGCGGGCGCGCGATTTTGCAAGAATTCCTTGCTTCTTTACCGAATTCCCAGTCGGTTTGGGAACCGCAAAATATTTATGGAAAGCGTTTTCTGTCATATAGACAAAAAGCTGTAAGCTGTTGATTTATATGAGAAGTTCATGAATTATGAATTGACACGCACTATATATTAGGTCGGTTTGGGCCGCTGG
>CAIUMP010000011.1 GCA_903900335.1 uncultured Ignavibacteriota bacterium
AAAAAAAGCCCCCCTGTGCCGTTGGGAGCGGGGTGAGCAAAGAAGGGGAGGAAAAACCCCGTTCCGACTGGAACAGTCGAAAAAAAAGCCCCCCTCTGCCGTTGGGAGCGGGGGGAGCAAAGAAGGGGAGGAAAAATCCGTTCCGACTGGAACAGTCGAAAAAAAAGCCCCCTCTCCCAGCGGGAGAGGGGGTTGGGGGAGAGGCAGTTTTAAAACCAGGATTCGAAAATATTATTATTTTTGAAAATGGAAAAACTGCCAACCAAAATCTGGGTTCGTCCGGCGGCATCAGCTTCAGCGGTGCAGCGGGCAAAAGAATTGAGGAAGGAGCAAACGCACGCGGAAGCAATTCTTTGGGAGCAACTCCGCGCCCGAAGATTCGAAAACACAAAATTCCGCAGACAGCATCCGATCGGCAAGTACGTTCTTGATTTCTACTGTTACGAAGCAAAGCTCGCGATTGAGTTGGATGGCTTTGTTCATCGAGGTCGCGAGGCGGAAGATAACTGGCGCGAACTGGTGATTGGTACGCATGGCATCAGATTCCTGCGATTCTCTAACGACGAAGTGGAGGATGATCTGCAAAGTGTACTGCAAAGAATTCGCGAAGCGCTTCCTCAAAAAAACCTCCCTTAAAAAAAGCCCCCCTCTCCCAGCGGGAGAGGGGGGTTGGGGGGAGAGGCAGACCGTAGCAACAACTGCCACCTCAAGCCACCTCACCCACAAACGTTGCTGCGGATTCGCCCTGATTGGACAAGGAATGATTACCGGATTGACATATCCGTCGTCCAGCGCATCGTCAGTCCCGTCCCCTCTGGCGAAGAATACGGCGCAAAACTCATGTCCCTCGTCCCAATTCGATGAATTTCCGGAATAAGAATACCGCAGACTGTCCCGACGACATACCCCACCGCAACATCCGACGGGAAATGATCGAGCGCCTTTAAACGAAACCAGGCCATCGCAAGCGGCGGGATGGCAGCGGCACCATAGAGCCAATATTTATCCGCGCCCATTTCGGGATGATAATCCGAAAAGACCTTCGCCATGAAGAATGAGGCTGCGGCGGCGGAAGCCACATGTCCACTATAAAACGAGTTCTTGTTGTTGCCATTGTAGCGATCCACGGGAGAGTTCGGGTAATACACGATCGGGCGATTCCGCGTTTGGAACAGCGGCCCAAGCGGCGTTAGGGTGTAGATGCTTACAGTTACGGCATTGACTTCTAGCGCCATCAGCATCACGTTCCAACCATCGCTGCGGATCTTCTCATCGAAGAGCACGCCGAGCGGCATGGCAATCGTCGCGATCTGCAAATACTTCGAATAATTCTCGTACGTCGGGACGACGCTCGGATCCTGTCGCATCGACCACTGATCGTAGCTCGGCACGTCGCTCGTCTTGAGGGCGAGGAGATCGGCGTCGGTGAAATTCGGTTTAGCGCGCGCAGGTATCGTGAATATACCTCCTGCGGCAGCGGCGGCACATAACCCGCCCGCAACCCAGTAATTCATTTTATAGACACGGTGAACGCTATCGTTATCCTGAGCGGTAGCGACGGTTGCTGGTCGAAGCGAGAGTGCACTGAGTGCGACCAGACACAAATACTTGCTGAACATCTGCATGTTTTTGAGAGACCGCCACGAAAACCATGCCGAACTGTTGAGCGTTAGTCCCGCGTGACGAAACTGCCTCTCGATTGTTCTCTTTCCGTCACTTGTGCTAATCATCCCACCACTATGAAGCGATTCTTCGTCCTGATTCTCCTTCTTCTTGCAACGCCCGAGTTGCACGCACAGAATAATGCGATTCTAACCGGACTCCATCCGCGCCCACAGACATCCTTCATTCGCGCGGGGAATACCTCCTTCACGGTTGATAAGTCCAGCGTCATTCTCATAAGCGATTCCGCCCCAGCAACGACGATGAAGGCCGTGGCTTATTTGCAGAAGCGCCTCACGCAGGAGATCGGAGACACGCTGCACATTTTTCGAATGTCGCAGTATCCGCTCGGATTTTCTTCGAAGACAATTGCACTCGGTGAGCAGCATAACTTCCCGCAACTCGACGCTGCAATGTCCGGGCTCGCACCACAAGGCGAGAGCTTCACGAAGAATGAGAGCTATTCGCTCGACGTCTCACCTGCCGGCCTGTTCATGCAAGGCTCCGATTCAAGTGGAATATTCTATTCCGTCTCGACGCTTGCGCAGTTAATTCTCGAGACGAAAGGGGCGATCCCATCGCTCCACATTTTCGATTATCCCGATTATCCCGTGCGCTGGGTCTTCTCAATGCACAATTTGCAGGTGAACAAAGCCATCCACGATCTGATGAAGATCGAGGACACGATGGCAGCGTACAAGATGAACGGTCTCAATCAAACCGATTTCAAGTACAGCGTGCTCGATATTGTTGCGCCGTGGTATTTCACCGATGTCGATACGCTGCATCAATATTCCGTCGCGACGAACACGGAGATCATCCCATCTATCTTCGGTGGTGAGGGCATTCTCTGGCACGACCCCGATCTCGCCGAAGGTTTCCCAACGACATGCAAGTATGTGATAGAAGGCGATACCGGACGCATCCTCTCCGACCCGAGAATGCTGCTTCCGAATGGTGACTTTGAGAAGGTATCGAACGGACAATTTACCGGCTGGGGATACTATGACAATCCGAACGTCAGCATGTTCGTCGATAGCACGACGGTTCACTCTGGCAAATACAGCGCACGCTGCACCAACTTCACCGACACAACACCGCGCACCCGTTTCATCAAGGGACTCACCTGTGATTCGAACACTAGCTATCACATGTCTGTCTGGGTGAAGACGCAGAATTTCCAGCAAGGATATGGCGGGTCGTTTCAACTTCTCGCCATTGGTGGCGCTGGAAACAATAGTCGATCATTAACAGCGACCCAATACGATATTCCTGCAACATCGAATGGCTGGATGAAGTATGATGTCGTCTTTAATACGCTCGGCTTCACAAGCGTGAGCGTCTATGTCGGCGTGTGGGATGGCACGGGCGGTACGATCTGGTTCGATGATTTCCAGATCGAAGATGCCGGACTGACGAACATGCTCCATCGTGCAACGACGCTGCCGCAAGTTACGCCGCTGCATGGCGGGAAGCGATACGTCGAAGGGGCGGACTATCAGCAACTGATCGACAAAGTCATGGAGCAATCCAATGGCAGTTATCCGTGGCACGCATCCCCGAGCTTCAAGTTGTCGACTGGAAGCAGCATTCACAACGGCGACACCGTGCAAGTGAAATTCTGGAGAACGATGACGGTTCTGAATTATCAGAACGGCGATGGATATCAATTCCCATGCTTATCCGAAGACACACTCTATTCGATCTTTCACGAGCAGATTCGCTCGCTCGATGCTTTGCACAAACCACATCAGTATTTTCTTAGTCACGACGAGTGGCGCGTGTTGGGGTGGGATTCGGCGTGCGAATCGCGGCATCTGACTGCGGGACAAATCCTCGCGGATAATCTCACCAAGTGCGATTCGATTATCAAGGTCGTGCATCCGAATGCGCAGACGTATGTATGGAGCGACATGTTCGACACACTTCACAACGCGCATAACAATTACTACCTCGTCAATGGTGATCTCACGGGCGATTGGAATCTCATCCCGAAGAACATCACCATCGTCAATTGGAGTGGTGGCTTTATGAAGCAGAGTCTCAAGTTCTTCGCCGATCACGGATTCTCGCAAGTAACCAGCCCATACTACGATGTTCCTAACACCGTGAACATGCGCGACTGGCGCATCGCAATGGAGGGCATCCCGAACATGAACGGCATGATGTACACCACCTGGGGCGCGGATTACTCCTACCTCAAACCCTTCGCGGATTACGCGTGGAGCGCGGGACCGATGATCGTGCATGAACCCGTCAATCCGAACAAGGTGGTATGGGGTGAGTATGTGCCGATCAACGCGACCGTCTTCGCTGATCCCTACGACCCAATAGACACCATTACCAAGGTGGAGTATCGGCAATTCTACCGACTATTGGGCAAAGCGGATACGACGATCTATTCGATGGTTGCAGATACCGGACACGTCTATCGTTGCACCAACATCGTTCAGTGCGATACGGCATCTGACATTACCTACGATATCCAAGCGACAGATAAGAATGGCATCACACGCACGACACCTCGGTACCTGATACTACATTATCCTGGGAAAGCATCAGTGCAATCGGCAGTGGCGGAGAATCAAATAAGCGTTTATCCGAATCCTTGCGAGGTGGACGTACAACTTCGTTTGCCGCTTTCGCTGGGTTCATGCTCCGTTGATATGGTCAATGCGTTAGGTGCGCTCGTCCGCTCCTATCGTTCGAATGCCGGAGGTTCGACGACGCTCGACGTTCGGGATCTCCCTGCTTCGACATACACGATGCAGATTCGCACCGATCACGGCACGTACGAAAAACAGTTTGTGAAAATTAAGTAGATCGTGGCAGATATAGCGGATGTACAATATAGGGTAACTTTTAACAGCAACGAGCTTGCGATAGAGGAGGTAATCCGGCTGGTGCACCTCACCTCGTGGGCGAAGGATCGTCGTGAGGACATCATTCGTAGGGCATTCGAGAACTCTCTCAACTTTGGCGTCTTCGTGAGTGAGCGGCAAGTTGGGTACTGCCGGGTGATCACAGATTATGCGACCTTCGGATATCTTGCAGATGTCATCATCGAACCGGAGCATCGCGGGCGCGGCTTATCGAGGAGGCTGATGGATGCGGTAATGTCCCATCCCACACTTCAGAGCCTCAAGCGCTTTTGTTTGCTCACGACGGATGCCCACGGACTCTACCGTAAGTTCGGCTTTGAAAATTTGGAGTACCCGTTGAATTATATGGAGATCGAAAAGGGCGAAGCAGCCTAATTCTCCACAGGATTTCGTTCAAGCGCGATGGGAAGCTACTTCAACTCGGCTAAGTTCTTGTGCCACCCGCTCAAAGACCGAATTCCAGTCACATCTTGTGGGCTGGCGGAACAAGCGCATCGTTGGATACCAGGGTGAATCTTCGCGACCGAGTTGCCACCTCCAGTCAGGGCGGTAGGCAAGAAGTGTCCATGTGGGCTTTCCCATTGTAGCAGCAAGGTGAATCACCCCTGTATCTACTCCGATAACAAGATCAAGATTTGCGATAATAGCAGCTGTATCAGCCCAATCGTTCAGCATGTTTCCGAGGTCGATGAAGGGAAGTTGATCCAGATTCGTAACGCCACTCGACCCGGTATGCTTTTGCAGACTTATCAATTGAACACCAGGGATATTGGCGAGCGTAGCAAATCGTATTGCGCTTTCTCTTTGCTCGACGGGACGATGTTGGTCAGACGACCCTGACCAAACGATTCCAACGAGTAGTCGGCGCTGAGGATTATCAAGGCGCTGCTTCCAGATGGCTTGCAGTGCAGGCTCAGCGGCAAGCGCGACATTGGGCGCCGGAATCTTATCACTTCGGACACCTAATATCCCGGGTAGGCTGAGTAACGAAGCGTGAATGTCGAAGGCGGGAAGCGGCTCGCCACGGGCGACAATCTGCGCGACATTCGGTATTTGTCCAAAGAGGCGGACCAACTCCGGGTGGCACTCCAAAATGATCGTTGCGCCCCGCTCGGCGACCTTTGGGATGAGTCGCGCAAATTGGATGGTATCTCCGAAGCCTTGTTCGGCGTGTAGGAGTATTTTATTTCCCGCAATATCGAATCCATCCCACTTCGGTTGAGGGAATTGTCGCTCCCGCATGGGAAATCGAGAGAACCGTAATTCGTACTCACGAAACCCTCGCTCGAAATCACCCTGCAGTAATGCAACGTGAGACAAATTCCAATGAGCCCCGGCATCATTAGGATCGAGGGCCAAGGCTCGTTCATAGCAGGAGCGTGCTTCTGCAAGACGTAACTGTTCTGTGTATGCAACTCCAAGATTTTTGTAGGCATCGGTGGACTCAGGTCGCAGCGCAATAAGGCTACCCCAACACGCCGTGGCCTCTTCAAATCGTTGGAGAAGGGTTAATGAGTGTCCGAGATTATTCCAGGCCTCAGCGTTGTCGGGATCCAGCCCTACTGCTGTTTGATAGCTCTGGATCGCTTCAGCTTCCCTGCCCTGATAATGAAGCACTACACCCAAGCCATTGTGTCCAGTAGAGTCTCCTGGCCACTGCTCTGTGATGGATCGGAACACGGCCTCTGCTTCCTCATTTTTCCCCTGCTTCAGATGCGTTATTCCGTGCTCCGTCATAGCGCGAAGCTGCTGATCTGTGCTGCGCGCATTCGCTACTACTGTTGCAAGTGAGGAGGCGACGTGATCAAAGACCGAATTCCAATCACCCATTTGAGGTTGTCGGAATAATCGCATTGTCGGATACCAGGGTGAATCAGAACGGTCGCGCTGCCACCGCCAATCCGGTGAGAATGGCAGGAGTGTCCACGTTGGTTTGCCCATAGATGCGGCTAAATGGATCACCGCAGTATCAACGCCGATCACAAGATCCAGATTTGAAATGAGTGCCGCAGTATCGGTCCAATCGTGAAGTTCGTTCGTGTAGTCGAGGAATGGCAGAGCCATGGGAGCTTGAGCTACCGAAGCAGGTGCCGACTTCTGAAGACTGATCAACTTAACTCCCGGTATTTGGGAAAGCGAAGCAAACCGTTGCGCGCTCTCTGCGCGGATAGCTGGCCGAACTTGATCTTTCGAACCTGCCCAGACGATTCCTACACGAAGAGATCCGTTGCCATTGCCGAGTCGCTGGTTCCACACTGCTGACTTGGCCACATCTGCTTTGAGCGAAAAAGCCGGCGCTGGAATGTTTGATGCGCTTAATTTGAATACCAACGGCAAACTCATCAGCGGCGAGCACACATCAAATGCCGGGAGCGGATCTCCGTTTGCGACGACCTGGGAAATACCGGGCACCTGTCGCAGCAGTCCCACCAGTTCACGGTGGCATTCGAGCACTACTTTCGCACCGGTGGCAGCAACCCACGGAATGAATCGTGAGAATTGGATCGTGTCGCCAAAGCCTTGCTCGGCGTGAAGGAGTATCGTCTTACCAGCAATATTGAAACCGTCCCATCGCGGTTGCTGGAAGCCGCGCTGCCATGCCGGAAATTGCCGGAATCTCCATTCATATTCGAGAAATCCATCCTCGAAGTTGCCTTCGAAAAGCGATAGGAGGGACGAATTCCAATGCGTGCAGGAATCAGCGGGTTCGTATTGTAGAGCCTCCAGGTAGCACTTCCTCGCCTCGGCAAGCTCTAATTTTCGTACGTGCGCAGTGCCACGGTTTGTGCGGGCGGCGACGAACTCCGGCAGCAACTGGCTGACCATACTGTAGGCCGCAATGGCTTCGTCCATCAGGTTGTTGCTGAAGCACGCGTGTCCGAGGTTGTTCCATGCCTGTGAGTCACTGGGGTTACGAGCTACCGCTTCCCGAAGTTCTTGCAGGTCATTCCCGTGCTCACCCCCTTGCGTTGTTGCCAACTGTGGAAGGCCCTGATCCCGTGAGCGGTTCAACGTGTCGGTCACTGAGCTCGAACTGTCGGTTGGGGGCATGAATGCTGGATGTGAAGATCGGAAACGGAATGTTGTCAAGAGAGATTAAAGAGCCTAATAAATGCTCAAATTGTTCCTTACGCCACTTGCGCCATAATGTCATGAAGAATTCACACACGGTCAGAGTACTCAAGGAGAATTACCGCGCCGAGCGAGAGGCCGCAGAGCAATATCGTGCACTCGCCGAACGTGAGCGAGACGAGAAACGGAAGCTTGTTCTCTACAAACTGGTAGATCAGGAAGAGAAACACGCTGCAAGGTGGAAGGTGCGGCTGGAGGAGATGGGGGAACGAGTAGACGAACCCTCTCGGGTCACAATGCGGTACAAGCGAATGCTTGTGAAGTCATTGGATACAGAGACGGTATTGCGCAGGATGGAGGCAGACGAAGACGCCGCAGAACGCAGCTATGCCAAGATGATGGCAGGGGTCACCGATGCCGAACTCATTCGGGAGATCGAAGAGGTAAAGAAGGAAGAAGAGGTGCATGGCAAGATTCTACGATCCATGTATTCCGGAGACAATCATCATCCGGATCGAGAGAAGCAGTCGAGGCTCGATAGCCTGATGCGTCGTGAGCGTTGGCATGTCAAATCCGGGAGTTGGGTAGCGGACGCAATTTACGGCGCCAACGATGGACTCGGCGCGGTCTTTGGAATTGTCAGTGGCGTGGCCGGAGCAACGGGTGTAGCAAGCGGCGCATCCACGCACTTTGTCCTCGTTTCCGGTTTCGCTGGAATGATTGCAAGTGCCGTTTCGATGGGGTCGAGCGCCTATCTGGCTTCAAAATCAGAGCGGGAGGTGTATGAGGGTGAGATGCATCGCGAGCGGCAGGAGATGGAGGAGAATCCCGAGGAGGAGATCGAGGAGTTGTCTCTGATGTATCAACTGCGCGGCTTTAGCGAGGCGGAAGCCAATGACCTAGCACACAAACTCGCGCTGCAGCCCACGGAGTTCTTGAAAGTAATGGGAGCAGAGGAACTTGGTTTGTCCGAGATGTCCTTTCCAAGTCCGTGGAGTTCACTTGCCTCCGGTGGGCTGTCGACACTCATCGGCGCGTTCATCCCACTAATACCGTTCTTTTTCCTCAATGGGATGGCCGCCGTGATAACGAGCTTTGGGCTGTCCGTTGTCGCCCACTTCGGCGTTGGTGCTGCCAAGAGCATTGTTACGGTACGGGCTTGGTGGAAGTCCGGGCTGGAGATGGCGGCGGTAGGTGTAATTGTCGCAGTTGTGACGTATGGGCTTGGAGTCTTGTTCACCATCAATGCGAACTGATCCGGCGGCAAGCCGCGCGGAGAGGATGTGTTGCATTTTTGGGGAACGCCGACCAATTCCGTGAACATTAGGAACAAGCATTCTTTTACAATAAACCAGTGCAGATCAACCCTAAATCGGTGTTCGTCGTGATCCCCTCCTATAACGAGGCGCAGGTGATCGTTGCTACGATGAAACCTCTTATCGTTGCAGGGTATCAGGTTGTGCTGGTTGACGATTGCTCGACGGATAATACCCGGGAAGTAATGCGTGGTGTGCCGCAGGTACACTACGTTCGGCATCCCGTCAATCTCGGCCAGGGTGCGGCGTTGCAGACAGGAATGGAGTACGCATGCCGCAACGGTGCAGAATTCGTTATCCACTTTGATGCTGATGGGCAGCACGATGCCGCTGGAATCCCCGCGATGCTAGAGCCGATCCTAGCCGGACGGGCTGACATCACTATGGGTACAAGGTTCAAACGTAAGGAGGATATCGATGCCATTCCCGCTGCCCGTCGGAATGTGCTTCGAGTGGCGATCCTTGCGAATGCGGTCGTCACTGGAATGTGGTTGACGGATGCCCATTGCGGATTTCGCGCATTGAATCGGCTGGCGTTATCGAAGATCCACTTCACGGAAAATCGGATGGCGCACGCCACGGAGATTCTTTCGATCATTCGTCGCGAGAAACTACGGTTGGAAGAAGTGCCCGTGCATATCGTTTATACGGAGCACAGCAGAATGAAAGGGCAAAGCTCCTGGAATTCGATCAATATTCTAATGGACCTGATTCTGAATAAGTTGTTCTGAGCTATCCTATCTCCCTCATGAGTCCGATCAAAGTACTCCTCATCATCCCGCTACTGGTAGTTGTGATACTGTTTGTGCTTCAGTTGCGCAACCAGACATTCTATCGCTCGATCTTCATTCTGTTCGCCATCATTGGGATTGTTTTCGTTATCGACCCAGAGCTTACCAATTCTCTCGCGCACCGCTTGAATGTAAGTCGAGGTGCCGACTTGATGTTCTACTTCTGCGTAATGACAGGGTTCTGCTCGCTTCTCGTCTTCTACTCGAAGTTGCGCAGAATTGAATCCATCCAAACCCAGATCATTCGTGAACAGGCGATCGAGTCTGCACGGAAAGGAACTGCATGAAACAGGGAAGCACGCATCAACATAGTATCAAAGAAAACAGGATCGCACGCAAAGCATCGTTGACCGATCGCAGACACTTTCTCGAATTCATTGACGGATCACCCGGTGGCGACGGTCCGTCGAGATGGCGAAATTGGTGGATCGCTGCAATGGCATGCTTGATCCTCGCCGGCGGCTTGGTACGCATCGGCAATCTTTCGAGCGTTGTTTCGCGGAGCCCGGACGAGCGGACGTACGCATGGGAGGGACGTACCGTTCAAGAGCAGGGGATGGCCGGCATTCGAACGCTGGTTCAGCGATTTCAGCAGGATCCCACGCTGTTCTCTTTTCCTACCCCCGGACGAGCAGGGTATATCTTGCTCGTAGCAAAGATGATGGACATAACTGGCCTTAAGGATGAGCGTGCCGGTGCCTACCTCTCCGCGATTGCTAGTGTACTCTCCATCATCCTGTTAGGGTATCTTGGCTGGAGGCTATTTAATCCTGCGACGGGCATGATCGTGATGCTACTGTACGCCTTCTCACCGATCGAACTGGCACTCGCGAGGCGGGCCTGGCAGGATGCCCTCGTTGAGTGCCTCGTGACCGCCATGGTGGTTATCACTCTTAGGATCACCCAGGGAGCACGAGATCGAATCTGGTACGTTCTACTTGCAGTGCTTGGCGGAATTGGCGTTGTTGTCAAAGAGGTGTCCGTAATTTCCTTTGGACTATGTGGACTGTGGATACTGTGGGTTTTGGCCGAGAAGAAGGAGTGGAAAGAGTCGCTGACACTAGCGATTATTTCCCTTGTTGGCCTCGGGATCGGGATTCTGTGGGTTGGCTCCGCGCTGGGAGGGGTGAAGATCTTTGTTGATTTTTTCGCGGCAACGCTTGTGGACCCTCGATACGTCCAGTATGGCAACGAGTACGAGTCAGGTCCGGCATATTTGCTGCTTGAAGCCATCTGGTTCTTGAGTCCGGTTCTCGTGATCTTCTCTGTCTTTGGGATCGGTCAGCTATTCAAACGGTCGGAGAGATCGGTGCCGATCGCAGCGCAAAGCCGTCGGGAGCCATTATTCTTATCGTTGTTTGTTTTCACATACATTGCCCTTTCTATCTTCTCGCCGCACAGACTAAATCTTCGATACGTTTCTGCGGCGATCGGTCCCGCGTACTTGCTGGCCGCGTATGGTATCTCGGCGGCGCTTTTCTGGGCAAGATCAAAAATGCAGAATGCGGACGCTCGCGTCGTTGTGGCCGGGCTGTTCGGAGTGCTACTTCTTCCAGTGATCCATGACTATGGCACTTTCCAATCCAAAATTGTCGAGGGTGGTATTCCAGATCTCTCCGTCAAGATGATCCTTGACACCACAACGTATGCCAATACACCTGCCGAAGCGAATACGCGTTCTGTGCCCAAGCCGGATGTCTCTGGTGCTGAACGCGCCGCGAGACAAAGCCCGAATGCAGATAACTATCTGGATCTTTCTATGGCTTACTACAACGCGGGTCGCTTTCAGGATTGTATCACCGCATCGAGAGAGGCGCTGCGCCTCAGCCCTGGCCTCGCTGCTGCGCATAACAACATGGCCGCGGCCTATCAATCAATTTCCCAGTGGGACAGTGCGATCGCGGAGGCGAACGAGGCGCTAAGGATCGATCCTCATTTTCAATTGGCGAAAAACAATTTGGAATACGCTTTGTCGCAGAAGAATATTCACACTCCTTCGAACATTACTAGGTAACAGTCGGAAACATGACGGAAAGAAACCGCTTGATCACTGCAGGGGCTCTGCTCGTAATGGCATTGCTCCTTGTGTACTCCAACCATTGGCATAACTCGTTCCATTTTGATGATGATCACGCTATTGTTCGAAATGTCTTTATCCAAAGGCTGAGTAACATACCTCAGTTCTTCAAGGACGCTACGACTTTCTCCATCTTGCCGGTGAATCGATCCTACCGCCCGGTGCTTACCACGACGTTAGCTATCGACTACGCTCTTGCCAGCAAATTTGCGGGCGATGGGTTGGATACATTTTGGTATCATGTCTCAACATTCGGCTTTTTCCTGCTACAAGGCGGGTTGCTATTCTTCTTTGTGCGACGAATTTTGGAGATAGTCGCGGAGGGAGATGATGCACCTGCTTCAAATAGCCACAAGGCGAAGAAGCTTCCGAAGGTGGCAGGTTCAGCGGCGGAATTCAATACGGCTTCGTGGATGGCATTCTTTACCGTGGCAATCTATATGCTCCATCCGGCGGCCGCAGAAACGATCAACTACATCATCCAACGCGGAGACTCGTTAAGCACATTCTTCGTGATCCTGGGCTTCGTGATGTACCAATTCTATCCAGGCGCACGCAAGTACTATCTCTACTTGATCCCGGTCGCGATCGGCAGTCTTACGAAGCCTACGGCACTCATGTTCGCCCCTCTGCTGCTGTGCTACGACATCCTTTTTGAACAGAAAAGATCGCTTCTAGAGTTTGGCTGGCTTCGTTCTCGAACGTTTAGGACCGCTGTGATTCCGTCACTGATGCTGGCCATCGCGCTGTATTTCTTGGGGCGACATATGGAGGCGGGACAGTTCCAGCCGGGCGGTGTTTCCTTCTACCGATATGTGATCACACAGCCGTACGTGATCATGCATTACGTCACCAATTTCTTTGTCCCGTTGCATTTTAGTGCTGATTCAGACTGGGGACCGTTTGAGTCCATCCTTGATGCACGAAGTCTAATGGGTTTCGTATTCCTCGGCTTGCTTATCGCCGCTGTGTTCTATAGTTCAAAGTTTGCGCGCTGGCGCCCCCTCTCGTTCGGAGTCGCGTGGTTTCTGATCGCGCTCATTCCCACCTCGTTTGTACCGCTGGCAGAGGTGACGAACGATCACCGCGTGTTCTTTCCATATGTAGGACTTTCGCTAGCGGCCGTATGGACACTCTACCTAATTCTCCAACCTCGGATCCAGCGGAGTGCGAGGCCGTTGGTGGCCGTTGGGGTGTTGGCCGTATTGTGTGGATTCAGCTACAAAACCCACGAACGTAATGCCGTTTGGCATTCAGAGGAGACGCTGTGGAGGGACGTGACTATCGAAAGTCCCAAGAATGGTCGGGGGCACATGAATTATGGTCTGATCTTCATGGCGCGCGCGTCATATGATACTGCGAATGCAGAATTTACCAAGGGATTGGAGTGCTGGCCCTATTATGCACGGCTCCATTTGAATATGGGGATCCTGAAGAACGCGATGGGTGACCCGGCGGCCGCCGAGCAGTCATTTGCTCGTGCCATTCAACTCATGCCAGATCTCGCAGAGAATTACTATTACTACGCCCGGTACTTGGATCAGCGGGGACGTAAGGATCAGGCGATGGAGAATCTCCGAAAGTGCATTCAGCTTGTTGATGCGAATATGGACGCTCGGCATGCGTTGATGCCGCTGCTCTATGATGCCAGCAGGACGGCGGAGCTAAAGCAAGTTGCGAGCCGGACACTTGAACTTGAACCTGGGGATCCTGAGGCCACGAAGTATCTCGGGCTAGCGCAAAGCGGGAAGATGCCGCTTGAATCCATAGTTGCGAGGTCCGCTGGCTTCACCAAGCCTGGAGAGTTCTTGGATCTAAGCCTGCAGTATTATCGCGCCGGTGAATATGCACAGTGCATTGCCGCCTGCCAACGTGCGCTAAAACTCAAGCCCGATTATGCTGAGGCATGGAGCAACATTTGTGCGGCGTACAACATGTTAGGAAATTTCGAGGAAGGTAAGAGGGCCGGAGAAGAGGCGGTACGCTATGCCCCCGACAATGCTATGGCTAAAGCCAATCTTGCGTGGAGCGTTGGAGAATTGGAAAAAAAGAAGTAATCAGCGGAGGATTGGTCCCAATCCGGCTTTGCAGTACTCTGTGAGCGCGATCGCCTGTAGCTCTTGGATGAGTGCGTTCTTGCCATCCTGATACTCTTCCCGTGTTTTGCAATTGTCGGCGAGTGTGATCTTCAGTGATTCGTACCGGATTCGCGCATCCGAGTCGGCAATCAGGAAGTCCCGAAATGCAATATGACGGAGCCAATCTTCGCTCGCGATATCGAACATATGGATTTGATGCGTTCGTGGAGAGCCTTTGGTGAAGTAGTGTCTTCGGGGAATTCCGTACTCGCCTCGGTAGGAATATCCGAGTGCTTCCAGCGGTGATATGCAAACTGTAGCCTCCTCGAAATTACGCACTGCAATGGCAATGTCGAGTACGGGCTTTGCGGAGAGATTCGGGACTGAAGTGCTCCCAACGTGCTGGACATCCAGTATGTAATCCTGAAGTGCCGACACGATCCTTTCTCGCTCAACGCTAAACAGCCGTGGCCACGCAGCGGTCCAGCGTGCAATTCGAACCTGGCCCTCCTCTAGGCCAAGAATACTGGTTAATTCGTGAGTTTCCATGACAGTGGCAGAACATTTCTCGTGCTCGTTACATTAACACCCTTTCAGAATCGACCTATTCATCATGGCTGAAGAAAAACTACCAAGACGTTCCGAAGATTTTAGTGCATGGTATAACGAGATCGTCTCCCGAGCGGAGCTTGCGGAGCATTCGCCTGTGCGAGGCTCCATGGTCATCCGCCCGAATGGATACGGCATTTGGGAGTTGATGCAGCAGGCCCTCGACAAGATGTTCAAGGACACCGGGCATCAGAACGCCTATTTCCCGATGCTCATCCCACTTTCCTTCATTACGAAGGAAGCGAAGCATGTGGAGGGATTTGCACCGGAGTTGGCAGTTGTCACCCAGGGCGGCGGCAAGGAGCTTGAGGAGCCGCTGGTATTGCGTCCAACCTCTGAGACGATCATCTACCACATGTACGCCAAGTGGGTACAGTCTTATCGGGACCTTCCGATCCTGATGAACCAGTGGGCGAATGTCGTCCGATGGGAAATGCGAACGCGGCTGTTCCTTCGTACAATGGAATTCCTCTGGCAGGAAGGCCACACCGCTCACGAAACCGAAGCCGAAGCCGAAGCCGAGACGCTGCAAATGCTCGGCGTCTATCGCACCTTCATGTATGATCACATGGCAATGCCCGTTATCTGCGGACCGAAGTCCGATAGCGAGCGCTTTGCCGGCGCACTCAGAACGTATGCCGTCGAAGGCCTGATGCAGGACAACAAAGCTCTGCAAGCTGGCACAAGTCATAATCTCGGTCAAAATTTCGCCAAGGTTTTTGATCTGCAATTTCAATCGCGCGAAGGCACATTGGAGTATGCGTGGAATACTTCGTGGGGAGTTTCGACGCGAATGGTCGGTGGCCTGATCATGACCCACTCTGATGATGATGGCCTTGTGACGCCTCCAAAGCTTGCGCCCGTTCAAGTTGTTATTGTACCAATCTTCAAAACCGACGTAGAACAGGCAGTCGTTATGGGTGCTGCGGATGCCGTGTTCCGTGAGTTGAAGGCAGCAGGTGTGCGAGTGAAGCTGGACTCGCGTGACTCGATGAGCCCTGGAGCAAAGTACTATGACCATGAGCTAAAGGGTGTGCCACTCCGGATGGAGATAGGCCCAAAAGACGTGGAAAAGAATACGGTCGTGATCGTACCACGTGTAGAACTGAGCAAGGAAGAGGCGGCTAAGCCTGGCCGTAAGCAGAAGCTCTTTGTTCCGCGCGAGGGACTCTCCGAACGTGTCCGACAACTACTCGATGCACTTCAATCACAGTTGTTTGATAACGCTCTTGCCCGCCGTGAAGCGAACAGCGTTAGAGGAACGACTTCGTACGACGAGATGAAGGCGCTCATCGAGCGCGATGCGGGTTTCATTTATGCGGGCTGGTGTGGTTCGGCCGAATGCGAAACCAAGGTCAAGGAAGAGACAAAGGCGACGATCCGCGTTATCCCATTCGAGGAATTCCGAAGCGCAGTGCAGCCAACCCATTGTATCGTCTGTGGCGGCGAGGCTCGTCACGAAGCGGTTTGGGCAAAATCGTATTGACCTTTATTAGGCTGTAATGTACAGGGTCATCTTCCGAACTTGCGACAAGGTGCATTCCTTGCACAATGCACCTCGTCCGTTTGGTCTGGATAAGCGCGAGATCATCAAGGTCTGCTTTCGCAGCCTTGTTCGAGCCTTGGAGGGCTACAAACATTCGATCCATGTTGTAGCGGATGATATTTCGGAGGATCTGCGACAATTCTTCGAAGGCTTTCCGGTAGTGCTTACGGAAGGGACTTTTGGAAATGATGAATCCCTGCGGACATCGTTACGGCTCGCATTGAGTTATCCGCCATCCGATTGGGTCTATCTATGCGAAGATGATTATCTTCACTCCCCGAATGCCTTCTTGTGGATTGACGATCTCGTGCGAAATCGCGAAGAGATCTTAAAGACGAGGAGCCGCGGACTGCGAAAATACCTTCCGTTCGATCACAAGCGGAGTCTGAACCGAATGCCGCTCATCATTCATCCGCCGGATTATCCTGACAGGTATTTTGATCGGCAGCGCTACCGGTCCTATCTGTTCCTCTCTCAGTATTGTCATTGGCGTCAGATCTCCAACACAACATTCACGTTCTTAGCGGAAGTGAGTACGCTTGACCAATTCAAGCATCAGCTTTTGCACTCTGCTTCCGGAGCGAATGATGTCTATCTCAGCAAAAGTGTTTTCGCACGTGAACGCTTTACAGGCAAAGCGCTCTGCGTGTCTCCGATCCCCGGGGTCGCGACACACATGCACGAAGAGGTAATGACCCCCTTTGTGGATTGGGAAAGTATTGTAAAACGGGAAGTTGCTACTTGATCGCTAAAATGCTCGTGGGATGAGCGGAGTGCCAGATCAGTGCCCCTGAGGAAGGATCAAAAGCGCTCATCTGCAGGAAGTATGTTCCGCTCGCACTGAACTGGGAAGCACGAATCGCCACCTCGTGTGAGCCAACACTCCAGTGTTCATGCTGAACGGGCATAGTGACAGTGCGACCAGTGATGTCGGAAATTGACACATCCACAATTGCGTCAGAAGGCACGGAGATGGGTACGGTTGCCTGGTAATTCAGCGGCAGAGGGGAGGCCGTTCCTACAGACCAACCATTTACACTCTCGCCTGATCGTGCGTCAATGCGAATTGGCTCGTGAGTGGTGCGGGTGCCATCGAAGGCCACCTCTGTCAAGCGATATTCATATACAGCAGGGCTAGCCGTACGGTCAATGAATCCATAGGTGCGCTCGAGCTCCGAGTTGCCTGCTCCGCGCAGAGCGGGCGCTGTGGTATAAGAGGAGATTCGAGAGAATCCGTTCTCGATGTCGCTACCAACGCTGCGGCGCTCGATCTCGAAACCGGCGTTGCCGTGCTCACTCGCGGTCCTCCACGCTAACTCAACCTCTCCAGTGTGATGGCACGCACCATGGAAGGTCTCCAACTCCACCGGTAAAGTGCCGTCCTTGAAGATGAGTTGCGCGTAAATATCGGCGGTGCCGTTGCGATAGTCCGTCCATGCAGCGATCGCTCCGTTCGTTCGTGGTGCAAGTGCCATCTGCTTTGCCTGCGTACCTACACGGTGGCTGATCGGAAGTCCCCAGGTCGCTGGCGTACCTGCGATATGAAAACCTCGAACGAGCGTCCTGTCCACGCGTTGGGCATAGATAGCAGAGTCACTGCGTCGGTCGTTCCACACCGCCATAATGCTTCCGGGGCCAACGCGGACGGCCTGGTAGCCATTCTCCGGCCCACTTGTCGAAGAGACCTGATAAAATCCTGTTCCCGCTGTTGGAGCAAGTGATGTCCCATTCGCGAATGCTCGGACCATCATGATGGCTTCAGGTTGCACCGAATAAACATTCTCAAAGAGTACGATCAGACCCGCGTTGCCATTGGGGTGGCTTACCTCCGAAGAGTCATCTGAAAACACCTGTGGTCGGAGTTGATCACCGAGGAATCCACCGCCTGTTATGTCGATGCCGGCAGGGTACATGTTAATTCCTGTGGAGGTCAACCGCGTCGCATAGATGTCCTGCCCAAAAGAAGAGGAAACATTTGCCGTTTCCCACGCGAGCATAGCTTGTGTACCGTCTCGTCGGATGCAGACGTTCTTTGAATTCTGCGTGTTGCTCAACTTGAAGACGGTGATACCGTACGGGGAAGTGCCCCAGAGCTTCGTCCCATTGGAATCCACGCGCTGTGCATCAATGGCGCTCGGGATTCCTTGATCCGTTTCCCAGGCGGCCATGAAGCCACCATGCCCGTCGTCACAGAGCTGCGGGGCTCGTTGCTTGCTGTCTTCGCCGGATAACAGGACACCCGTTGTATCCCATGCCACACGAGTAGGCGTAAGGCGACTCATGTAGATATCGGGGTTTGTAGTGGTATTGTCGGAGCGATTGTCCTCCCAGACTACGAAGGCATTACCTAATCCGTCCGCTACGATCTGCTGGTTCGTTTGATCCCCTTTTGCGAAGGAAATCGGTCTGCCAACGGAGTCGTACAGGATAGTACCCGAAGAGGAAATGTGCTGTGCGTAGAGGTCGATTCCGTTGCCGCTATTCCGAAGGTCTTGCCAGACCACATAGGCGCCGCCTTTGCCATCGGAAGCCGCTACTGGGTAGGTCTGTGCCGCATTGCTTCCGCGCGCGAGCCGTACACCATTCTTCGTCCACATTGGTGTTCCGTCCGAAGCGAGTCGTTGTGCATAGACCGTGAATCCCCCGCCATTCCGAGTGTCCTGCCAAACGATAATTGCTCCGTCAGAGCCATCCGTGCAGGCAGAAGGGTAGGTTTGGGTTGACGTGTTCAGGACACACACCGGGGTGTTCGTCGTGGAATCGGAAACCCACTGCGCCGCGAGGATGGATGGGAATACGGCTAGCGTGACTAGGATAGCTACAATTCGGAACATAGTTTGAAACCCAGATAAAGGTTGTGCAACGGACCACTCAAAAGCGCAGAAAAGGGGTGGCGCGTTCCCGAAAGAAGTGCCGCGGACTCGTCCACCCATGTCAGTTACTCGCGCACCACGCGTTTGCTCAAGATGTGCCCATCAACTTCGGCCCGAAGAATGTACGTCCCTGCCGCAAGCGCAGAGGTCTGCCAGCCATAAGTGTTTTCAACTGTGAAGTGCTCGATCTCGTGTCCTAAGACATCGAAGACTGTGAATTTCGCAGAAGCTGCCCCTTGAAGGCAGATCGAGGTTAGACCACTGATCGGGTTGGGGAACACGGCGATTGTGACGTTTGAACTCTCACCCCCGCCGACGCCCGCGGTACCCTGCTTCTCGAATGCATACTCCTGCGAAACATTCCCTGCAGTGTCCCGCACCGATATGCGAAACCGGGAGGGTTTGCTTTGGTCGATCTGGGAGGCCACTGTTTTATAGGTGCCCACGCCAGGGGTAACCTGTCCCAGGGATGGATAGAAACTGATGTTCTGCGAATCTGTGACTACGATGGAGGACAGACCGCGATCCCAGGGGCGGTTATCCCGAATGAAAAATTGTATCCAGTTCGCAACGGTGTCCCATTGGATCGCCGGAGCCAATGTGTCCGGAATGGTGCAGTACGAATAGGTGGCGGTGGAAACATTTGCTGAAGTATCTGCGATGGTCACTGTGGCCGACCCGTTACTCATCGAATCAAGAACGCAAATACTGTAGGGCACGGACGGAACCCCAGGCGCAAAGTTCGGTACCGTTAGAACCATATTATTAGCGAAGGTGGCAACGACCGATCGAATTCCACTCTGGTGTGAACCGCTATCGACGGCAACCACGTGCGTGCAGCGTGCATTGCACTGGCTCGTATCCGAGCTGCCTACACGCGAGATGACCTTCACCGTTGGATCACCGAAATCCCATTGGTAATTCCCATTGGTGAGAGCGCCATCCTTCATGATGATCTGTGCATAGATATTCGGATCATTTGTGCCCGCACGGAAGTCTGTCCAGGCAACAATGGCACCGTTGGTACGCGGGGCGATAGTGACTTGCTTCGCGGTCCAGTTTCCCTGGCAGATCGGCTTACCCCATTTGCTCGTAGTGCCGTAGGAAGGAAAACGCTTCCTTCCGTTCTTATCCATTAGCTGGACGTAGATGCAGGTGTCCGACCCCATACCGTTGAAGCGTGCGTCGTTCCAGACCGCCAAGAGTGCGGTGTCGATCTTAATGGCACGAAAGCCTACCTGACCATGTGGTTGTGCGGCGAAGTCATATGCCGAATAACTGCCCGGCATGGCGGTAGTGCCATCTCCGAGGATGCGGATCATCGAAATATCATAATCATCGCTTGCGCCAGGCTTCTGGTTTTGGAATGGGACCAGAATCCCTCTGAAATCATTACCAAGAATCGTTGGAGCATCATCGGAAAAAATCTGCGGGACGGTCTGGGAATAGAGCATTTCGCCCGTCACGTCGATCGCCTTCCCCCAAACGAATGTTGTGTCAGTCTTCGTGGAACAGCGAATTCGCGTGGCCATGATGTTCTGCGAGTCGGCGGAATTCGTGCTTGTAACCTCCCAGGCAAGCATCAATTGTTGTCCATCCCGTTGGACGGCCACGTGCCCAGCGTTAACACCTGTGCATCCACCACAGACGGCTTTGTAGACGAGAATGCCAGGAGCATTCCAAAGGGCATTACCGCTCGCGTCTAATCTGTTCGCAAAGATAGCGTAAGGAATAGAGGAGCCACTCTGCCATGCGATGAAGCACCCACCCGTGCCGTCATCACAGATTGCTGGCAGTCGTTGATAACTTTTTGATGCATCAATCGTCTTTCCGGAACTGCCGAAACCCACGCTACCTCCGAGGAGGTGGTTCGCGTACACGTCTGAGTTGTAGTCCCATGCGGCAAATGCCCCTCCCTTGCCATCGCTGCACATGACAAAATTCGAGCCGCCTGCAGCTACTTGGATCCCTGTTGATGAGTACCCTAGAGAACCGTCTCCCTGAATGTGTTGAGCAAAGTATTTACTACCACCACGCTGCCAAGCGACGTACGCTCCTCCGTTGCCGTCGGCGGCGATAACAGGGGGAAGTTGGCTTGTTGCAGCATCTGTGGACAAGAGCACACCGTTGTGACGCCACATCTCACGTCCGTTCGAGTCCAAGCGTTGTGCATAGATCGCGCTGGTTCCTGTGCGGGAGTCCTGCCAGGCGATGACCGCACCGTTGGATCCATCCGAACAGGCGGCCGGTAGTTCCTGCACGCCCGCAGAAACGCACACGGGGGTGTTCGTCGTGGAGTCCTGTGCCCATTGCGCCTCAAGAATGCTCGAGGAGCAGCAAAGGATCACACATGCAAGAAATAAGAAGCGTGCGGGGTTTCGACCCGCACGCTTTAGAAAGGTTACCGTCATTATTTTTAAATTCTCAATGAAGTACCGTCATCATTACGGGCTTCTCTGACTGCCAGATCATCGCGCCAGTCGTAGGGTCGAAGGCAATGACTCGCGCCATTAGCCCGCCGTTTGCCTGCGCACTAAGCGCGTTCCTATCCAGCACGACCTCATGGACGCCGCGTGTGAGCAACTGATGAGCAACTGGTGAGTAGAGCACCCTACCGGTAACATCGAAGATCGTGAGATCAACGATCGCGTTCGTTGGTAGCGCCAGCGGCAACGTTGTACGATCCGCAAATGGATTCGGCTGATTTGGGCCGAGTGACCAGCTGTCAACGGTCTCTCCATAACGGGCATCAACGCGCTTCGCGTCATGGGCCAAGCGTGAGCCATCCAATGCGACCTCGACGAGGCGATATTCATACACGGCCGGCTGGACACTTCGATCGGTCCATCCGTAATTCCGTTCGGTGTTGGAGCTTCCGGCACTCCGCAGCGCGCTGTTGTCCGTATATCCGGCGATTGTCACGAAGTCCGTGTTATCAGAGGACTCGATCGTCCGTCGTTGAATCTCGAAGCCAGCATTCTCCTGCTCGCTAGCGGTCTTCCATGCAATGTCAACCTGCCCACGATATTTGCAGACAGCATTGAACGATGCAAGTTCGATCGGCAGCGAAGCATCCTTCCAGACGAGCTGCGAGTAGATGTTTGGTGTGCTGGTACCCTTACGGTAATCCGTCCAAACGATGATCCCACCGTTCGTACGCGGTGCGATCACCGCTTGCTTAGATGTCCACCACGTGCCATCTCCACGCTGACCATGACAGATCGGTTTTGCAAGCTTGTAATATCCCGAACCAGTATAAGGGTGGTATGTCGGCAGGTAGGCATTGCCATATTTATCAAGACGCTGTGCATAAACGCACGTGTCCGGACCGCTACCGTAGTATCGCGCATCATTCCAGACGGCAAGAATACCAGAATCCATCTTCACTGCCTCGAAACCCATTTGGCCATGGGGGACAGTTGCGAAGTTGTACGTTGCTCCGTTGCCGGGCCGTTGATTGGTCAAGTCTCCACCGCCGAGAACTCGGATCATGGAAACATCCTGGTCATCAGACGAACCGGGTTTAGTGTTCTCGAACAGGACCAGCACTCCACGTGGGTTGCCAGCACCAGTAGTCGCAGAATCATCCGAAAAGATCTGTGGCGCTGTTTGGTTGTAGAGCATATCACCCGTTACCTGAATCGCGCCGCCCCACATGTGGGCAGTGTCTGTCGTCGTGTTGTTACGGATGCGAGTAGCCCAAATGTCTTGCGTATCGACACTTGTGACATTCGTCGTTTCCCATGTTAGGAGTAATTGTGCACCATCGCGACGGATGGAGACATTCTTAGAATGTGGTTGAACCGAGCAACCACCGCAGAGCCCTTGAAAGACTAGGAAGCCTGGGCCAGGTTCGGGATTCCAGAGTTGCTTTCCGCCTGAGTCGATTCGGGTAGCATAAATCGAAGTTGGGACTGTCGCGCTGCTCGTCCAGGCGAGGAAGATACCGCCGGCCCCGTCATCACATATGGAAGGTGCCGTTTGCTTGTTCTTTACGGTGTCAACTGGTTGACCCAATGGGCCATCGATGTAGGAGGTGTAGGTCCCGTCAACGGGATACGTGCCGAGGCGAAGCGTGGTGTCGTCCAGCACAGCGGCAATGTCATACTTGGTGTAAACACCATTCACCTGAAGCATCAACTGCAAGCCGATCATATACGGCTTGAAATGAGCGGAAGTGTCGAAGTAGCGAGAATAGTTAGGTTGCCCAAAGCCTGGGTGAAAGGTCTTGACATAGCCGGTGGTCGAACGGAACACGCCATACTTTACTCCTCCCGGCCACAACTTGTTCATGTAGATGTCTGGCCGTGTAGAAACGACGCTTGAGCGTTGGTCTTCGAAGGCCACAAAGGCGTTGCCGCGGCCATCATCCGTCAAAACGACGTTTGCTCGATCCTGCGGGCCAATGGCTATCGGCAGTCCGCTATCCGGATACATGAGGCTGCCATTGCTACGCACATGCTGTGCGAACACGCAGAGTCCGTAGTTGCCGCTGTTGAGATAACGATTATCCAGCCATGTGATGTAGGCTCCGCCGCTATCATCGGTGCAGAGCTGGGGAGACGTCTGGGCAAAGGTCGGGTTCTTGACCATCGAGAGACCGTTGTGCTTCCACATCTCTTTGCCATTGGAATCGAGATGCTGAGCGTAGATACCGGCTCCGCCATCACGTTGGTCCACCCATACGATAATCGCACCGTTCTTGCCATCGGAGATGGTCTGGGGGTTTCCCATCTGCACCGCTCCGCTTGTTGCGAATGTGTCGCAAATGACACGGTTCACCGTGGAGTCGGACTGAACACCCCACTGAGCTTGCGCCGAGGGCATTCCGATCTGGAAAAGTGAAAACAGGACTGCTGTTAGAAGAAGGGGTAAATGCCAATTCGGGGACTTCATATTCTTTTGTTCTGCAAGGTTCTTCAAGGGGTTCTGACTAAAAGGGGTACTGACTATTGAAAACTACACCCTGGCGGGCGCTGCTAAAATCATTCCACACGCACACATACGTAGCTCTGATCCATCCTGAACCAAGCGCCGTAACGAGTGTAACCCCATTTTTTGAGAAGTATCACCATGAATTCTGGGCGATTTTTCATCCCACAATCAACTTTGTGATCCCGCAAGGGGTTAGTTTACTCGATGAAATCCCCTCGAATTCTAGCGGTGGCAGCAGTGCTGGCTGTCGGCTCCGTCGTAGCCGCTCAAGAAATCCGTAAACCGGAGGTTGCTGGCTCGTTCTATCCCTCGGAGGCGAAAGCTCTGTCTGACTCGGTGAACCACTTTCTGAAATGGCCGAGAACAGTATACCCTGGCGGCGATGGGCTCCTGGGAATCGTCGCTCCGCACGCCGGTTACCAATTCTCTGGGCAAACGGCGGGTTTGGCATACAGCCAGCTATTGGGACGAAAAGTAAGAACGGTCTTCGTACTCGGACCCAGCCATCGCCAGAGCTACCGCGGGATAGCCTTTCACCATGCCGATTCGTGGGAGACTCCTTTGGGACGAATTCGAGTGGACACCGCCATCGAAAAGGAAATTCTGGGAATTTACCACCCATCGCAGCTACTCGACAGCGCATTTTCGAGAGAACACTCAATTGAAGACCAATTGCCGTTCATCCAGCAGGTGCTCGGGGATGTACATATAGTCCCGATCGCAATGGGTGCGATGCAATTGAGCGATTTCGCAGCGTTATCAGCGATCCTTTCCAAACTGCTGGAGTCATATAACGGCACTGCCATCGTCATTGCCTCCTCGGATATGTCTCACTACAAATCGGCATCACAGACACTCGCGCGAGATTCGGTTGCAATCAAGGATGTTCTCACTCTCGACCCCGACAAGTTGGCGGCTGATTTAGACAACGGGGATGCAGAGTTCTGCGGCTATGGGCCTGTTCTGACCCTCATGATGGTGGCCGAACGCTCAGGCGCGACACCGCACTTTATCGGCTACTCGAACTCCAGCCAAGCGACGGGCGATACCTCCCGAGTCGTAGGATACGGGGCATTCTCTTTCACTTTCCCGCCGGTTACTAAGGCACTCGACTCCTTGGAGCGGCGCGAGCTCCTGCGGATCGCAAGGCTTTCGCTGGATTCGTTGATAATTGCTGGGCATTCACCAAGTATTCAGGTCAATGATACCGTGCTACTCCGGAAACAGGGTGCCTTCGTCACACTTAGTAAGAATGGTGCCTTGCGCGGTTGTATCGGTTACATTTCCCCAGTCACGCCACTAGCCCAAGTTGTATACAATGTCGCACAAAGCGCCGCAGCGAAGGATCCTCGGTTTTCGACCGTCAAGCCCGACGAACTCAAAAATATTGAGGTAGAGATATCCGCGCTGGGGCCGCTGCGCCGAGTTCGAACACTCGACCAGATCGTCCTTGGAACAACCGGGCTATATATCCAAAAGGGGCAGAAGACAGGCATCCTTTTACCACAAGTGCCAGGGCAGTTCGGTTGGAACCGCGAGCAATTCTTGCAACAACTCGCGGTCAAGGCCGGTCTGCAACCCGAAGACTGGAAAGCGCCGGACGCGAAGATCTATTCCTTCACTGCTCAGGTATTTCGAGAATGATTCTTCTGTAACGCTGTTGCTCCATCGTAACATTTTGCCTGCATTATGACAGCACAAAAGCCGAACACGAGCAAGGAGATTCGCCACCTCGAACTCGCGGAGGTATGCGCACTAAGCGATTGGCTCGACAAGTACATGCGTCTGGAACTGGTGAACCCCAAGCTGACGGACAGCGACCAATTACTACACGTTCTCGTTCGTTCGAGCCGTGAATATCATACCGACCTCGGGGTCTTCGGCGTTGACGAGAACTAGGTTCTCGCTCACTTCTTCCTGAATTGCATCGCCTTCCACTCTCGGAAGAGCGGCTTGCATTTGTTGCGCTGATACTTGCCTGTGCTTGTTACCGGAATCTCATTGCCGAATATCACCACCTTCGGAGCTTTCGAAAATGGTAGCTTCGTGTGACAATGCGATATTACCTCCTCCGCTGTTAACTGTGCACCGTCGACGATCTGCACATACGCGCCTACTTCCTCACCGTAGAAGTCATTCTCAAAACCAACGGCAATTCCTGCTTTGACATTCGGACATGCGGCCAGGACTTCGTCAATTTCAAGGGGTGAAATATTGACACCACCCCGAATGATCAACTCTTTCAGTCGGCCCGTGATGAAGAAGAACTTCCGGCCCGCCTCATCCACCTGGTAAAAACCTTCATCTCCCGATCGGAACCAGCCGTAACTGAACGTCTGCTCGTTGGCGATGTCATTCTCGTAATAGTATTTCATGACATTGATGCCGCGAATGGCTATCTCACCCTTTTCTCCGGGCGCGACCTCGGTGCCGTTCTCATCGGAGATCATCATCTCGTTTTGCGGCAAAGCCGCACCGATGGAAGGATAACCATGATCACGCATCCACTTGCGATGATCTTCTGCGGAGAGGTCGATCGGCAAAAAACAGGAGTAGCACGTCGTTTCACTAAGCCCATAGCCGTGCATGATCGGAATGCTGAACATGTCCTCGAATTGCGCACCCAGTTCGACAGTCAGCGGGCCCGCGCCGCAGATGATGTGACGAAGTGTTTGGGGGGGCGTAGGGCGGGTGCCCTCGCCCAACTCCCCTTTGTAATATTCGATTAGGAACGCGAGCAGCGTTGGCACTACGCTAACCACATTCACCCGCTCCTTCTCGATGCGTTCGAAGAAATGCTCCGACTGAAATTTCTGGTTCAGCACCACGGTGCCACCAAAATACATCGGCGTTACAAGAGTGACAATCGTGCCATTGACATGATGAATCGGCAGGACGCACATCATGCGCTGCGAGTTCGTCATGCCATGCCACTCGGTGATGCCTTTTGCATCGGCGAGAAGATTGTGCTGCGTAAGCACCACGCCCTTCGGGTTGCCCGTGGTGCCGCTGGTATAGACGATCAGCGCTTCATCCTCCAATGTCACCGCCTCCTGACTTACGAAGAACGGATCGGCATTTTCCAACTCATCTTCGAACGAAGAGACAAGCACGTCACTCCCATCTCCCCTCACTCCCAGGGGTAGGGGCTGGGGGCCACACACCAACACCACCGGCGCACTCGGCAGCGACGCAATGAGCGGCATCACCCGCTCGGCATAATCACTCCGTAGAAAAACCAACCTCGCTCGGCTGTTCTCCAGAATATAGCTGATACGGTGATCGTCCTCCGACAAGCTCACAGGAATAACACACGCACCAAGCAGCCATGCACCGAAATACTGTATCACCGTGTCCGCGTGATTGTGACTGACCGTCGCCACACGGTCACCGCGACGAATGCCCGCCGAGTGCATCATGCTAGCACATTGCTGTGCAAGCATGAAGAAGTCTTTGTAATCATACTGAATACGCTCACCCGCCAGATCGTAAAAGATCAGATACGGCTTCGTATCATAGTAGCGGCCGTTCTTGAAGAGCAGTTCGCCGATGTTCTGATATTCGATCGTCGTAGCATCCGCGTTCGGCTCGCTGATCGAGCGGGCGTGGGTGATGTGCTGGAGTAGTTCTTCTGAAAGCATTCTGAACGAACCGTGGACTGCTCGGAATATACTCCCGAGTGCCTTGTCAAAAAGATCGAGTGAGCTTGAATGCCGGGCTGCCCGAGTGAACCAAAAGAGATTTCAGGGCAGAACCAACTATTTAGGATGACCCACGGGGAGATCGCCTTCGGCCGCAGTGAACAGCGCAAGCCGCTGACCACCTTGATTCCACATTTCGCGGAAGTGGTCATAGCTAACGTGCCGCTTACCAGGGAAAGTCTGCGCCGGGTCCATGAACATGATTTCGCGCTCCTCTGCATCATATCCAAATGCGAGAAGGGCATGGCCCAGTCTTCTGTGGTCTGCCACATCGCGCTCTACGTGAATGCCGATGATCACGGGCTTTCCGCGATCGAGCGACTGCTTGATCGCATCCAGTCCATTGACAAACCCCATGCTATCGGCCCGCCATCGCCACCGGTCCCAGGTGTAGCCAAGCGGTTTGATACCTTGTTGAACTTCTTCGAGCGAAGTTCCGCTGAAGAGATCCTTGTGCTCGTTGGATAAACGCTTGATCGTCCACTGGGACTTACCAGCGCCATAATAATTCAGCGCCATCGCCACGCACGTTGGCAGGCACAGGTCCGGGCTCTGCTCCTCATGAGCGATTTCGATGTAGGCATATCTTCCACGAACGATTTCCTTCGTCGGCTGCGCCGTAGCAACCGATATCGTGGCGGTCAGGACAAAGAATGTGGCTATCCATTGCGTAAGCATTCTGCAAAGATGCTATGTTTTCGATGCCAAGGCAAATTGCCGCTATCCTACCTCCGAGATCGTTTCGAGCGGATACCCTTTCCCCGCCATCCAATCCCGCAAGATCGCTCGAAGAAAAACGGGGCCGACCAATTCCGAATCTGGCTTTGCGACCATCTCTTCCGGCGCCACCCACTGAACTTCCAGAATATCATCCCCTGCGCTGGCAGTGCCCTGGTAGGACGCCGCCGCAAAGGTGAAGCGGATACTGTGGATCGCCGGGTCAACGCCGCTATTGATTCCCACAATGCGTGCAAGCGTAACCTCAAGAGTGGTCTCCTCCAAAACTTCCCGGATAGCCGCCGCCGTCAAATGCTCACCGATCTCCACATGACCGCCGGGGAAATTCCACTTGCCACGGTTCACCTGCTTCGCTTCACGGACGAAAAGAACGCGGCCTTGCTCATCGGCGATGATGGTGCTAACGTGGATGAGGATGGCCATTGCAGGAAGAAATTTTGAGGAAGGGGATCAGTACAGTAGAAGTGTCACCGACAAAATAGTGTCCATTGGAAAATAGTTGTTATGTCTGGGAGATGCGTTTAATTTTCATAAAAGCCACTTCTCCAGAAAGCCAGCTTTCCCAATGATGGATTTGTATAAATAAATTTGATGTGTGTGTCCGGAAACTGTTCATGAACGGATGACCTCAGCCGAGATTCTCAATTCTTAACTCAAAATTGCCAATAGAAAAGGTGCCCCTATTCTCTCAATTGAGTGTTCATTTAATGAACGCCCTCTCCTCTCTGTCATTCCTGCGGATAGCCTGCCCTCGACCAGATCGGGGACGGGAATCCAGATCACAGGAGGATGCGTGCCGAATTGAAAAGGTGCCCATATCATTACCTACAACTTAGCACATTCAAAACCCGAAGTCAAGAGCTTTCTGAATCTTTTTGAGAAAATATTCCCGAGTGGGTCGGGCATCCCCCCAGACCTATCCAGTGCCGTAGGCACGACATATTTGTAGCCCCCGGCGATAGCCGGTGGTGGCCGAGTGTAGAAACGTGTAGCTCCGTAGGAGCGAAATCTTACTCCCCCGATCAGGTCGAGGGCAGGCTCTGACGGAGCTTAATTCTTCACCACGATCTTCGCCATCTGCGAGCACGGCTCCTGCTGCAACTCCAGAAAATAATCGCCATTCACGAGTGGTGGGAGGTCCAAACTAAAGCTCTCCAGATCACCGGTGGTGGCGCGGGTTTCTTCGAAGACTTCCTTGCCAAGTAGATCCCGCAAACGCAGATGCACCGACCCGCTGCACGCCGATTCCCATGTTACCACCGTATGCCGTGCGCAGGGATTCGGCGAAACCGTCAAGCGCCCTTCGAGCGCGGGGTTCGTCTTGCGGATCACTTCGCGGTTCAGGCGAACAGGGATCTTCCTTGAACCATGCACAAAAAGCACCGTGCCTCTCGCATCGTCGGCGCTCGCTTCCGAATTGAATTGTGGTGCGCCGATGGCGATATCCTGCAACCCATCACCGTCCAATGTGCAGGTGTCGGCCGAACCCCAGGCGTACCCTTCCCCGAAGTACATGTCGATCTTATCGTCAATTGCATCTCCGAGCACATAGAAATTATAGAGACCAACTGTCAAACCCATGCCGCCGACGCAGAGCACGTTATTACCGGTACCGGTCATATCCCCGCAATCCGTAATGGATTGTGGCCACGCCTCATCGTAGAAGGAATTGCTATCATAAGAAGTGGGACATCTTAGTATGAAATCCGCAGAGTCGATGGTGAGTAAATGTGAACCGAAGGTTGGCCCACCCCGAAAGATTCTTAACTGCGCGGAGTTGTAAGCTCGGCCTGAATCCAGCAAGAAGATCATATCGGCTGCTCCTCCAGAGTTATGATACGCTGGCATCGCAATCCCGTAGTAGGCCCATTCATGTGTGCCTGCTTTACCAATTCGCAAATCTTGCTCTACAGAGAGCAACGTGTCATGCATCGCCGACACGAATGTTGAGAGGCTGAAGGGAGGATCATTCTTGTAAAAAAAGAGATCGCCGCTATTATTCGTTGCCACGCAATCTAAACGGCCAGTGCCACGGAAATCTGCAACGTAACAAACATCCGGGGATGACCACATGTGGTTAAAGTTGTGGGCACTATCGAAGTAAATCTCTTCGGTTGGAAGAACCTTCTGGCCGTCTTGAAATTGACCAGTGCCTCCAACGAAATGTGCATAGAAGAGAGTGTCATGGATGAAGTCCGTGTGATATGCATAAAGTATCACGAGGTCTTCAACAGTATCTGAGGTAAGGTAGGCATGGTATGGAAGGGTCTGACTTCCTGCGCCGCCGAGTATCTTGCGTGGAAAGTCCAAAGTTGAATAAAGTGAAGTGTCGTAGTTGCCCTCTGCTGTTTGGAGGTAGATTCGCGGCCGCCTCCGCACACTGCCCGAAGAATCGGCGGAGTAAATGTCTAAGTACTGCTTTGATCTGAAATGTCCGAATACCAATGTGTTCCCTGGCAAGAATCCTTTGAACTGCGCGACCGTCATCTTGTGCGGATCGAAGCTTGGCCCCATGGTAACGGCGGAGTAAGAGGTCCCACCATTGAGATTCACTTCACC
>CAIUMP010000012.1 GCA_903900335.1 uncultured Ignavibacteriota bacterium
CAGTCCTGCGAACGTGTTGATATAGATCACATCCATGCGAGGGTCGTCCGCCGCGATGTCAATGGCTACCTCGGCAGCGAGTTGGGTGTTTCTTCGGACATCTCGCGAGAGCACAATATTGAAGCACTCACTGTAGATCTCAACTTTGGTATAGTCAAACATCCGTGTCAATAGCAGCGTGTTCGGTGCTTCCGGAGGCAATTTCCGAAGGCCACTAAGCGACATATTCCGGGTCGCCTGTTCTAATTTTTTCATGGTTCTCTCCCTTTGTTTTTTTGGATTAGCCTAGGTGCTCAATAAAGTAGGTGCCCATCAAGGCACTAATGATAATTTGGATCGGGGTGGGAGAGTTCCGGGAGGGGAGTGGCAGGCGGCAATGGCAAACTTCCCCGAAAACGGACTCCTTAATTCAGCATCCCCACGCGTGCCATCAAACTCACCGAAATTAAGCGCGCCTTCGCGAGTTTACCGGCCCACTAGCTTGCGAAGGTGCGTGACCATCTTCGAACGCTATTACCGAGTGTACACATGGCGAGGAGCCACACCGAACCACTCCGTGGAATGTGCAAGGGATTGGGTTGGGAGAAGATCCACCCCGAAAAGAAATTAGAATACTTCGAAAGAAGTCCGCGGACGAGATTCTCCGACGATTTGAGCATTCATCCGATCGAGGTTCTGCGTTTAGACGAACGCTCGGAGTGCCGATGGTCACCTCTGGTGAAACAATGCCGAATTCCGGACTAGCCAGATTGTTTGAAACTGAACCAGTCTGCACCCACAGCTCCCCCGAATGATTCAACCCTCGAAACTGTTTCACGCCGCTACGTAAAAACGGCTGAAGCTTACATACATACTTTTCAATACGTGATGACCGGCAATTTACAATTTATTCAGGGATGGATGATCGCTCATCCATGGGCTCTTCTCATGGCCCCCCCAGCGCAAGGCGAGCAGAGCAACCCGATTCTTTCTTTTCTCCCGCTTATCGTCATCGGTGCCATTTTCTATTTGATGATCTATCGCCCGCAGAAGAAGCGCCAGAAGGCGCGCGAGGAGCTGGTCAGCAAAATGGAAAAGGGTGATAAGGTCATCACCTCCAGCGGTATTCACGGCACCGTCGCGCAGGTAGAAGACACGACGATCCTTGTGCAGGTCTCGGACACGACGAAGATCCGCTTCGAGAAATCCGCAGTCAACGTCGTGACACCGAAGAACGCCGCGTAGTGCAGCCTCTTCCTGCCAACTCGGTACTCGTTACTCATTCACCTCCCGACATGCTCAACACGATCGACGAAGCTCTTGATGATATCCGCGCCGGCAAAGGCGTGATCGTTGTTGATGATGAGGAGCGTGAGAACGAAGGCGATTTCGTCGCGGCCGCTGAAACGGTTACGACCGAAATGATCGCTTTCATGCTCCGCAAGACCAGCGGCATCATTTGCGCGCCACTGACCGAAGAGCGCGCCGCCGAGCTTGATCTGCCGATGATGGTCGAGATGAACACCGCCAGACATGGCACACCATTCACCGTCAGCATTGACTATCTGCATGGCACCACGACGGGTGTCTCCGCAGAAGATCGCGCAAAGACCATACAGGCGCTGGTCGATCCGAATGTGACCGGCCACGATTTCGCGCGTCCCGGACATATCTTCCCGCTGCGCGCCGCTGAGGAAGGCGTTCTCCGCCGCGCCGGACACACCGAAGCTTCCGTTGACCTTGCGCGCATGGCCGGGTTTCAGCCCATCGCGATCCTATGTGAGATTATCAACGATGATGGCTCCATGGCGCGGATGCCGGAACTGCTCAAGATGGCCAAAGAGCACGATCTCAAGATCATCTCCGTGCAGGATTTGATCAAGTATCGAATGCGCCGCGAGCATCTCATCGAGAAGATCGTCGAAGTCACGCTTCCCACCGAGTACGGTGACTTCACGCTCCATCTCTACCAGAACAAAGTTGACCACAAAGAGCACATCGCCCTAACAAAGGGCGATGTTGCCAACGGCGAGCCAGTGCTCGTCCGCGTGCACTCCGAGTGCTTCACCGGCGACACCCTCGGCTCCAAGCGGTGCGATTGCCAGGACCAACTTCACGCAGCGATGATGACCGTGCAGGCCGAAGGCCGCGGCGTTGTCGTTTATATGCGGCAGGAGGGACGTGGCATCGGTCTTGCAAACAAGCTCAAGGCGTACAAACTGCAGGAACAGGGCAAGGATACCGTGGAGGCGAACGAAGCGCTTGGCTTCAAAGCCGACCTTCGCGACTACGGACTTGGCGCACAGATACTCGTCGATCTTGGTGTGAAGAAGATGCGCATCATGACGAATAATCCGAAGAAGGTCGTCGGACTTTCAAGCTACGGACTCGAGATCGTCGAGCGTGTTCCGATCGAGGCAGCCGCCTCCTTCCACAACGCGGATTACATCGAGACCAAACGCCTAAAGCTCGGGCACATGGTGCGGCCCCATGGAGGCTTCATACCTCCGGAGACTACCGCAGCCCCATCCGCGGAGTAACCGTCACAGTCCGATGAGAGGCGAAGCCACCGACCGGCTCGGGAACAGATTTGCCTCTATTGGTGCTATGCTACTCCGCCAGAAGAATGTTCTGGCGAGTCTGAGAAGGCGTCTGGTGATGCCTTCTCGTTTTATTTCAGAGAGGGCACTAGGTTGTTGATGCACGTAGAGCGCACCAATGCACTCCCCCCAGGCAGCTTTCGGAGCGCCGTCGCATCGTCTTTTTACACTGCACTTTTTCATGGCCTCGGACCAGTCTAAAATTTACGTTACCCGCCAGCGCCTCTCCGAGATCGAGGAGGAGGTACGCTCGCTCAAGGTCTATGGCCGCCGGGATGTCGCACAGCGCATCGCCGATGCGCGCGCGCAAGGTGACCTCTCCGAGAACGCCGAGTACGATGCCGCCCGCGAAGAGCAGGGGTTGCTCGAACTCCGTATCCGAAAGATGGAAGAAGTGCTCGCTCGCTCCGCAATTATTGACGAGAGTAACATCCAAACCGACAAAGTCGGGATTATGACTCGCGTAACGGTTGTTAACGAGAAGACGGGCAAGGAGAACATCTACCAGATGGTCTCGCAGGAAGAAGCGGATTTCGAGAATGGAAAGATCTCCGTGAACTCCCCGATCGGCAAAGCGCTGATGAATAAACTTGTCGGCGAGTTGGTCCAAGTGAAGGTGCCAGCAGGGACATTGAATTTAAAGGTGATGTCCATCGGCAAATAACAGAAAAGTTTTCGTTTCACCCAAAGCCCGAGTGGCGTAATGGTAGCCGCAGCAGACTCAAAATCTGCCGCTCGCAAGGGTGTGCCGGTTCGAGTCCGGCCTCGGGCACAAGCATTTTTCAAATAACTGGGCGCTAAACAAGCGTGGAAGAGATCGCAGAGTTGGCGAATGCCGCTTACATTGCCCAGAGGTTGCATGTTGTGAGCTCCCAAGAATTACCCACCAACCTAAAAATGCTCCGGAGTAAGGAGATTAGCGTAGATAGTCACTCGATTTGAATTATGGACGCGCTACCGCGCTTCATTTGCGCCTCAATTGCTCGGGCTTAGTACTGGTTTCTTGTTCCCCGAAGCCGCGCGTTCTGACTTCCACAATCGTTGTCTCTATTAGAGCCTTAATTCTACCGTTCAACACTTTCGCCGCCAGAGAGTGGCGGCGGCAAATGTGTCGCCACGAATGCAAGCGCCTCGGACTCTGAGCGCACATCAGCCATTTGTAGCTCTGCGGAGTTCGGAAGCTTTAGTGCGAGCCGGACTTTGCCCTCCTTGTACCCACAGGCTTCCGAGATGCGGCTGCTCCAGTCCAGGATCACGCCCGTGTCGGACTGCTTTCGAAAACCAATGCGGAAAAGCCCCTTGAATATTCCAGGAACATCTGGGAGCGCAGCGACCGGAACGACTTTCAGCTTTTCATTCTCGTTCGTGGTCTGAAGGTGCTCTTTTGAAGACCGCACATACCCGTTGTATTTCATGTGCAGTGCTGCCCCGATCGCAACAGCACTCTCGGACGCCGCATGATCTGCGATCACCAGTACGAACGGTTTTGAAGAGAAGTGTTCCCATTGAACTCTCTGACCGAATTGATCTTCAGCAGGCGCGGTGGCCATTGTGCCTAAGATCTGCGCCCATTGCAGACTAAAAAAAAGAATAGAGAGAACTACGTTTGACATCGTTATGAAGGAATGACCTGTGATGAGTCTGGCAGTATGTAACTGCGACCTTTCCACTCCGAAGGCGTGCCGGAGATGAGGCGCACAAAAGCGAACCATTGAATCATAAGCAACCCGAGCACACCCAATGGATGTAGAAGAGCACTGAGCAGCGGTTGTTGAAATCGTCGCACAGCCACGAACCGCGGAATGTACACTGCGCCAACTGCTAACGCTGCCAAAACCGTTGGAAGTACATTCACCGTTGAGCAAGTTGCGAGGAGTAGCAGCGGCAGCACTTGACCGATGAATAGTATCGCGCTCATCGGTCCAATGGTGGAAGGCGCAGCAAGTCCTTCGGCGGCATTCTTTCCAAGCCCACGCCAGGTCTCGGCATTGGTATGATACATCCGACATGTGGCTATATCGGTAGCATCGAAGAGGTCGGTACCAAATCCGGCCTTCCGAAAAACGCGAGGTAATTTGAGGCCGTCGTGCAAAGAGTTACGGATCATCGCGTGACCACCCGACTGCTCATAGGCACCGCGCCGAGCAATGAACAGCTGTCCGCATCCGGCGGATATGTTCTGGCTCTTCTCTGGAGCTTCGTTCGCGGTCCTGCGCATCTCGCGCATTGGCAGAAAGCCCAGCAAGATAAAGTGAATGAGTGGGATCAGCAGTCGTTCGCTGAAGGTGCCCAGTTCCTGACGAGGTACGCCACTGGCCAAAGCGGCGGCAGTACTACCCTGCATGAAGGCGGCCATCCGTTGTAGCGAATCCGGAGAAAGGCGAACATCGGCATCGATGAATAGCAGTAGCGGGTGCGTGGCCAGTGTAGCGAGCACAGAGCACGCATGTTGTTTGCCACACCATCCCGATGGTAGTTCGGGTGCGACCTCACATCGCACACGCTCGTCGCGAGCAGCGAGTTGCCGAACCAACGCCGGTGTGGTATCGGTGGAGTGATCATCCAGCACAATGATCTCGAAGGCGCAACCTTCATTCGATAGCACTGCTTCAAGCGTTTTGACGATGTTCTTCTCTTCGTTGCGCGCTGGAATTAGTACGGATACTGGGGGTAGAGTTGCTCCTGACACGATCATTGGCAAGGGGCGATAGATGCGCAGGTTCATAAGGAACAACGCGCAGGAAACACTCGCGATCACAAGCCCGACGCCAAGGAGGATGGTCACGATCATTTGTTGCCATGCTCCCTTCTGAATTGTTCTCCCGCAATTCTTGCTCGAAGGCCGCGCCACCAATCATACACACCGCCTTGACCAGCGCCGCCCCGAAGTAATACTTTCCACTTCGCGGGATTTCGTTCGGCTGACTCCGTTGCAAGCTCGTCTTGTGCCAAGCACAGCTTCTCTTCAAGGAGGGTCTTCCACTGATCTGGCGACACGGCGCGGCGGTTGTCGGCGGCGAATTGCACGTGACTCACTTCCACCGGTTTGCCGAAGTTCAGCAATATTTCAGGCAGGCGCTCATCCCAAAAAACGTACTCCGCAGCGCAGGGGATGAACAACACGTTTGGAAGTCGAGCGGCGAGATGTGCGATACCGCTTTCAAAACGAACCGGGCGTTCGCGCGCGTCGGCAAACCGACCTTGCGGGGTGATTACAAGTAGCGTTGACGGTGAAGCAAGAATCGCTTCCGCAGTTCGCACAAATTGCAGCGCGCCGCGAGCGGAGCGTGGTGCCACCCCGAAAAATCCAAGTCGCCGAAAGAACGCATACTTCGAGAGCATCGCCTCATCCATCGGCGCAAAGATGGTGCGATCAGGGAAGTAATGCTGTATCGCCACGAGGCAAACGAGTGGATCCCACCAAGAGGCGTGATTGGAAAATACCACAATGGGGCGATCGCTGCCGTTGCCATCCTTAGCAAGAGCCGGCGATGGAAGGTTCGAAGCCAGCACCCTCACGCTGTGGAAGTGGCGCCGAATGTATCTGCGCGAATATTGCGTGAACCATCGAACAATAGGAGCCGACACGTTCGGTACACGCGGATCATCTGATCTGTGTTGAGCCGCATCGCTTCGACGCCCACTTTCGCCTTTCAAAGCTGCTGTCTTCATGCCGTTTGGGAGATCGCTCGATGAGAGTTGCCAGTGATGGGGGTTGCAACGGAATCCTTATCGAGCGCATCCGCTGCGATCCACCCGCTCATAAGCACCATCGGCATTCCCGGTCCCGGATGCGCGGAGCCGCCTGCCAAGTATAGACCCTTCAGGTCTGACGAGCGATTGCTGGGCTTGAATGCACCGAGTAAACGACCGTGGCTTGCAAGCCCGTAGATCGCCCCGTTGAGAACCTGGTAGCGGTCGTTAATGTCCTGCGGAGTGAGCGCACTCTCGAAGACGATGCGTTCCTCAATATCCTTCATGCCACCAGTACGCTTGAGTTTATCGAGAATGACTTTGCGGTACGCCGGGAATAGGCGCTTCCAGTCGTGATGTGGTCGGAGATACGGAGTATGGACGAGCACGTACAGTGCTTCACCACCCGGCGACGCAGTGGCTGGTTCCGTACGGGTGGTCGCCGCGATGTAACACGTGGGGTCCGGTGCAGGCTCACCTTTTTTGTATATCCAATCGAATTCTTCTTCGGGATCCTTGCTAAAGACAAAATCATGGTGCGCTAGATGCTCATACGCCCGTTCTAAACCCAAATAGAGTACGACTCCCGAGCACGCAGGCTCATACTTACGTCGTTTTTCAAACTTGTCTCTGACCGAACCGCCGAGCAGATTCCGATGTGTCAGAACAGAATCACTATTGGAGACGAGAGCCGTTAGCAGTATCTCTTCGTTGCCGGTTGTGCGGACGCCGGTGACTTTTCCACCACTTGAAAGAATCTTAGCAATACCTGTATTCGTCCGGATCTCGACCCCTAATTCACGCGCGAGCTTCTCCAATGCCAACGGAACGGCCCGCGTCCCGCCGACAGGATACCACACCCCCTCCG
>CAIUMP010000013.1 GCA_903900335.1 uncultured Ignavibacteriota bacterium
GAGTTTTTTCATGTCGTTCAATTCTCCGGCTACGGTCAGCCCAACAGCGACGAGATATTCTTTCAGGAGATGTCAAGCGTATGGATGGAATGGCTTAGCTCTCCATACGTAAGGGATTACTTTAACTACGTAGGGGGCTACTTGCATGCGCTCGATCTCTCGTTTCAGCCTGTCCAGGTTCCGCAACCCATTCGTATTTATGGCGAGTACTTGTTCGTGGCATTCCTAAGTCAGCGATATGGGCCTGGGATACTTAAGGATATCTGGTCAACGTATCGCGATTCTACGAGTGACCCGATCAGCGCTATCGACCAGACGCTTCGTCACCACGGCTCGTCCTTCTGCCAGGAATACCAGCGATTTGGTGCGGAGGTGATCCAGACCGGCAGGCGGTTTCGCGGGGTCTCACTGTTGCCCGACGCCGAGACGCTGCCCGTGGATACCGTCCGGGTCTCCATCCTGCGTCCGGACTCCACGATGGATTTTACCACGGTTGCCATGTCGCTTCAGTTCGCCGCAAGCGGTAATGGAAGTGATACCTGTTTTGCGGTCATCGCTCGCGACACGGACCGCGCTTTCCAGAGCAACGGCTCACTACGCTTCTTTGCCGCTGGCGGTGACACCCTCACCTACGACAAACCTACCGCCTACTGCGATACGGAAGTCTGCTCCACCTCGATCCTTACGGCAGATATCATATTCCCTAACCCATTCTTGATCAACCCTGGTGTCGCTTCGACAGCCTTTATTCAAGCCTCCCTGGCTTCGCGTCCGCCTGTCTCGATCGTCTTGGATATCTTCTCAATCTCCGGCACGAAGATCCGCCACAGTGAAGCGAAAGCCGAGCCTGTACGCGGAACGTGGAATGCCACATGGGATGGCCGGGATGACATTGGTCAGTTGGTGGAGAGCGGGGAGTATGTCTATACGCTAAAGGTGGATGGGGCGTTGAAGGTGGGGAAGATCGTGGTGGTGCGGAAGTAGGAGCGCCGCTTAATTCGAGTTTGCAATTCCTTCTAAGATATGAGCGTGGATGTATTCAGATTTGGATTGACCGATGGAAAACGCTATTCGAGCGTCTATCGGCCTTGGACTGTTGGTGGAGGTAAGAGTGACTTCTACTTAGCTATGCGGAATATTTCCAATGACCACAAAATTAGCTTTCACGAGACCGGCGATTGCCACACCAGCTTGATGCTTGCTGAAACTCATGGATCACGATGGCAAATGCCAAAACCATTTGCACCTGGGCTGACTTCTGTTTTCAAGATATTGATTCCTGAATCCCAGCTCACGATTTTTCCACCGTCTGATAGTGTCACAAAACGTGTCGAGTGGATGTCTACCCCTGGCAAAGATCGACTAGCAGAAATCTCGTTGATGGTGTCTGAGCAGGATTCGGTGCTAACCTCGTGGCCCGGTGCCGAGTCGAATAGTGAACTACTGAAAAGCATTCCACTTCCTCATAATAAAACGTTGTGGCTAATTCGAGTTGACCGTGACGAATCTGACGGAGATCGTGAAATGATGCAGGTCGTTAGATCGCAAGCATGGCCTGAGCGCGGAATGAGTGGGGAACCGATGCCGCCACTCGAACGACAGAGAGGATTCGCATTCGGATTTACTGAAATCGGAGAAAGAGTATTGCTGGAATTGAATATTATGGAATGATAGTCTGTCGCAATAAGATCGGAGAACCTGAGATCAGGGGAAGGAGTGTAAAGTGAGAAAGATCAGACCAATTTACAGTGAGAATGAATATGAGAGCGCTCTCAAACGGATTGAAAGTCTTTGGGGTGCAAAGCGTGGAACCTCACAGGGTGTTGAGTTCGAATTATTGCTTGTAGCAATCGAATCGTGGGAGCGAGAGCATTACCCTATTCCTCTTGGGCTTACTCGATCCGATCCGGTCTGTATCTAAACGCAATCAGTCCGCCACTGGCGGACTGATTGACCGATCTTCCCAGGAAGTAGCGTCCTAGCGCCTTAGCGCAGGACTTGCATCGCTCGTTGCTGGCAATCACTTCCAGTCTGGAGGCGATACACATACATACCACACTCGCTTAGGTCTGCTGCGTTAAGCGGAACATCGAACTCACCCGGGCCCATGTCACCATCAAGCAGGGTAGCGCACGGTCGTCCGAGCACGTCGTAGAGCCTGAGGGATGCGTGTTCATGTTTGTTCATGCTAACGTGGATCGTCGTTGCTCCTGTGAACGGATTCGGATAGTTCTGATCCAGTCGGCAGCCGCCGTTATCCATCATGCCCATGGATACTCCTGAACTCAGGTTCACACTGAAGCTCGAAACATCACTGAATGCACCCCAACCAACGTCATTCTCCGCTTTGATATGCCAGTAGTAGCTCTTCTTGTCGAGCAGCCCAGAGAGGAGTTTGCTGCGTCCCGGCATAAGGGATGCGCTGGTGGAGTCTATCGTTGAATTGGTGAAACTTGCGTTGTCTGCGTACTCGAAGAGATACTTGAAGACGCTCGCAGTTGTGAGACCCCAGCTGCACGTGACAGTGTCCTTGCGGACAACCGCACCGCTGGCGGGCAGCGCCAGAGCTGGCTTCACCGGAACGGGCTTGTCAACATAGAATTTCCATGTGTCACTGAATGGGCCCCAGCCAGCATCGTTATTGCCCTTAACGCGCCAATAGTAGGTGACGTGATTGACAAGCAGCGTATCCCAGCGGCGCATGCTCTGCATTAAAGATGCGCTTGTGGTGTCTATCGTGGAGTTGGTGAAGTTCTGGTTGTCGGCTATTTCGTACCAGTATTTCAGAATTCCGGGGCAATCCCACGCCCATGTGCATGTTACGCTATCCGTGCGGACGGTCGCGTTATCCGCGGGGTAATCGAGAAGTGGCTTCTCTGGTAGGGGTTTGAATTCCGCCACGCCGCCATCGGTGCCGAACCACACGTGGCCGGAGTGGTCAACCGAGATCTTGTTCACCTGATCCTGCGGAAGTTGACCGAGTGCGAGCGTGTGTGCATGCCATGAGCCATCGTACATGAGTGCGCCAGCATCCGTACCCACCCACACATGGCCGCACCCATCAACCGCGATAGTGCGGACGTTCGTACTCTTAAAAGCGGTTGTATTTGAAGGATTGTAAACAGTAGCGCCGGAAGCATCGAGCATCACCACGCCGTCCTCTGCAGTGCCGACCCAGACGTTCTTCGCCCAGTCTGCCGCGATGCAGGTTGCGTAGGCAGCAGAGCCGCCGTGAGAGGGGAAGCGGGGTATGGAGTCCTGATAAATGAACTGTGCGTTCGCTGGATTACCACGCGGAAACTCCACGAGTCCGTGTGTACCGATGAAGGTCATCCAGATGTCTGCATAGGCATCCATCGCGAGTGCCGCGATGCCCTTTCCTGGCATTGCCGGGGTGTTGTCCGGAGTAAAGAGTGACCACGTACCCGCGCTGGTGAGTTTGTTCAGGCCGAATTGCGTCCCGACCCACATGTTGCCAGTGTTATCTGGCATCAGACATACGATCGGTTGATCTACCAGTCCTGAGTTGCTGGTCGTGTAGGTCGTCCAGGAGGAGCCGTCGTACTTGGATAGCCCGTCGGTGGAACCCTGTCCGAAGTTGCCCGCCCACATCGCGCCGTTGAAGTAGCCAAGCGGATTAACAATGTTGCTGTACATGGAGGCGTTGATCTCGTTGTGCGCTTTCCAGGTTGTGCCGGTGAGTTGCGAAAGCGCACCAGTGCCGCCCAGTATCTCAGAATAGAACCACGCCGAGTTGTTGCCATCGAATGCGATGGACATCACGCTGTCGCCCGAGAGTTGGGAGTTCGATCTGGTATATTTTAGCCAGATGCCATTTTGAGCGAATACCGTCGAGCCAAGAGTTGTGGCAAATGTCAATGCGAGAAGGAAGATGAAACGCTTCATATTGTGCTCCAGTCGGGAAGATCATTTCTAACTATCGCCTTGAAGCCGGTGCAAAATGAGTGCCGCAGGGCACTAGCGCGGATTGTCGTGCGCTTTCGGTGTTCGACGGGACTGACTCCGGTGAAATCCGTTAGAATCGCCAATCGCGGAGAAGAAATCTTTACGATTGGGGTGCTCGGAAAAGGCGATTGCCGTCCCTGTTGGATTGCAAGGCGGAGCGAGGAACATAGGAATAATTTTGGAATGTATCGGATGCATGAACTCGAACATTCCATTCAAACTCATTTTCTTATTGGCGCTGCTTGTAACTGTTGTGTCGGTTGGTGGTATATTTTTTCCAGCAACATATCTGCGAGAAACCGCCGAGTGGCGCGCACAGAGCATCGGTCAGGACTGGTTCGATTTGTTAATTTCAGTGCCAACGCTCCTCGTCTCCGCTATATTGTGCCGTCGTGGCTCTCTCACCGCATTCTACTTCCTTCTAGGTGTATTAATATTCCTCATATACACGCTCATCATCTACACATTCGCGGTTCCCTTTAACCAGCTTTTCCTTGTGTACTGCATCGCGTTAGGCGCAGCCAGCTACAACCTCATTTATCTCCTTTGGCAGACGGAATCGGAGAGCATCAAAAACCGCATTGCGATTGGTAATTCAACCGCCGTAGCAACGATCTACCTGGTGATATTCGCCGTGCTGTTTTATGCGCTGTGGTTGTCGCAGGTGGTACCGGCTATTCTATCGGGACACCCACCGTTAGAGGTTGTGCGGATGGGTTTGCTCACCAACCCTGTCCATGTGCTCGATCTATCACTGCTGCTGCCTGGATTCTTGATAACGGCTTTCCTACTACGCCGCGGACACTCCCTCGGCTACCTCTTCGCACCAACGATCATGACATTCTCGGTCATCATGACGCTCTCCATTGCGACACTAGTGTTGTATGAGTATTGCAGTGGGATTGGTTCAGACTATTCGGTTGCGATCGCGATGGGGGTATCTTCCATGCTTAGTGCGCTGGTGTTTCGGCGTTTCCTAAGGGTGCAGCGATAAGCTCTCCTACGGTCTGTACTTCGCCCGTCTCGGCGAGCAGCTGGCGAGGTTTGTTGTGCCCACGAGGTAGCGACCATTCCCGCCGCCCCAGTTCTCCGTATATTTGTCAGTCGAGAAAGAACGTCCTTAAAAACAAAGACTCAATGGGCCCTAAAGTCGAATCACACTCTGGCGATAGCGAATTGTTGTCTGCGCGGCAATACAAATTAGCCATGCGAGCGATCTTTATCGTCATCGCCATAACCATTTTTCCGATTCTGATTGACTATGACACCCAGAATTACTTTGAACAACTGTATCCGCTCCTAACGAGCTTTGGGGCCGCGCTGGTGTTGACGCTGATCGGAATAGTTATGATTAGAAGGTTTGCCCCTTCGCTGCTTTCATTTCAACCACCCAAGAAGCCCAGGATCACGTGGATCATGTTCATACCTGCGCTGTTCTTGAGTACCGCTCTCGTGATGATACTCAACGGCATCGGAGCATCCTCTGAACCACAGGAATTCACCATTACACGGATGTGGCTCGTTCGCACGAGTAAAGGCCGAAATCACTATGAGATGCTTCAGCGGGGAGACCTTGCGGTGAAATGCCACTTTGGGGAGGCATTTAACGCATCACATCACGCAGGTGAACGGATAACCGTTTTCGTCCATCGAGGCACGCTTGGATTCGATTACCTTTCGGAGGATTAGGAATAGTCTGGTTGTATTCCCTTGCTTTCACCTCACCTGCTTGGGCGATCAGGTGGCGAAGTTCTTGGTGCCGGTGAGGTAGGGAATACACTCGCCTCCGACCTGGCAGGATGGCACAAGTCCCTACCCTCATACCATCCTACCTACTTTGCTCTCAATATCAAGCCAAAATGCGCCATGTTCTCTCAGAATAGGTGCTCGCAATATTAAATATGAACCGTATTTGATATTATTGTCTTACTTAGTGAATCTTTTGTCCTATTAAAGTGATAATACGGATTGAGAGGTGCTTATTATTGCACCGTTTGAATTAGTCTCTAATCCAACATACCACAAAACTATGGATAATTCATTGAAGAAGCCTTCCTTTAATCCAATTCCACTTAGAGAACTGTTGAAGATGTACGACAACTCACCGCCCGTTCCTTCCGAGGCGTCGTTCAGGAGCACAGGGCCACATCCAGATTATTCGGCACCCATGTCCCTCAATGTTATGCGGTCGCTTCCGGTCGATGATGTGATGACGCTAGTTGACCCGTTGTTTCCTCGCAGTGGGTTGGCAATTCTTGCGGGGCCACCCGACACAGGCAAAAGCCAGTTTGCCCGCCAGCTTGCACGAACGGTCTCGCTCAAGCTGCCCGAGTTTCTAGGCTTCCCCATCAACGCAGTACACAACGACGTGCTGTACGTGACAACCGAAGAGGAATTGCGCGATGTCCGCTTCAAGATAGATAGGCAGGACAAAGGGCTTGAACGCATCCTCGGTAGGGCGATTGAAGATTGAAGAGGAAGACGGAGCAAGAATGTCCTTCCTCTTTGCCGGTGCAATGGATCAGGCTGAGATCATGTCCGCGATGGAGGAGCATTTGGCAGAGTCGCCATGTGACCTTGTCGTCATCGACAGCCTGAGTGATCTCTTTCGTCTCGGCGACTTAAATGACAACAGCTACACACGCCGCACCTATGCACACTTTGCGGAGATCATCCAGAAGCACGATGTGCTGATCTTCTTCGTGCACCATACAAACAAATCCACCTACCAGCAACGAGCGCATCAGGCGAACGTGCAGGGAGCCGGTTCGGTAGTGGCCAAGGCGAGAGCGGTCTTCGAGTTGAAGAGCGCTCAATCCGGGTTTGATTCATTCCTGAAAGTTATCAAGGGAAATCAGATTTCTCGTTCTGAGAAAGAGCAGTCCTATGTGCTGCACTTCGATGAGGAGACATTCCTATTCAGCAACACTGGCCGGAAGGCAAGTGATGATGAGGTACAAATGCGTATCAATCAGTCTCTTGCCACCGGCACCGGCCGCGACTATCTCGCACTCTTTCACGGCCAGCCGCAATGTGCGATGGTCGATCTCAAACGCGAGGCGGCATTACTCTGGAAGGTTCGAGAGGACACCGCCCGCAAGTGGATCGAGCAAGACTGCGTGCGCGTGCGTTATGGCCTCTACGCGCCTCCGGGTACGGTGCTGACCGAGGTAGAGGACGCACACTTCGAAGAAGAACTCGAAGAGTCATTCGTTGAAATGGGTGAGGATGACTAAGTGAGAAGTTGGTAGGATGGCATGAGAGTAGGGACTTGTGCCATCCTACCAGGTTAATGAGGCTGGTACTTCGCCCGTCTCGGTGATCAGGTGGCGAAGTTTGTGGTGCCGGTGAGGTAGACTCCTTGGGCAGAGGGAGGGTCGTGCGGTGTGCGGGGAGAATATCTAAACCATATTACCTTTGAGCCGGTTTTTAGGTTCATGACATCGACACTTACACTCGAACTGCCTCAAGAGGACATCCGCTTCATTGAGCAATACGCCAAGGAGCAAGGCGTCTCCGTTTCCGATTCCGTCGACCGCATCATCGCGTTTCTTCGGAGAACTGAGCAGCACCAGCTTCACCCTGATGTTCTCGCGCTCGCTGGGATACTTCGTGGTGTCGATCCGGATGATGCTCGGATGGAGTCCATCGCGCGGAAGCATCTGTGAGGGTCGTTTCAGACCTCAACGTGATTCTCGATGTCTTGCTCACGAGGCACGATTCTCTCGAATGCTCCGAAGTTCTGAGTCTCGCCCGGTCGGGAGCGATTGAAGCCATACTTCCCGCCCATGCACTCGCAACAATTTACTACATATCGAGGCAGAAGTTGGGTGATAACGAGGTTCGTAGGGAATTGAAAGGTCGCTTGAACATCCTTTCCGTTGCGTCACTAGATCATGCCACATCGCTCAAAGCCATAGACTCTCCGGTATCCGATTTTGAAGACGCAATTGTCGTGGAGACGGCGATTCAAGTCAATGCGGAATTCATTATCACAAGAAACCTCAAGGACTTCGTGAACTCCCCAATTCCCGCACTGACATCGCGTGCATTCATGGAGTACATGTTCCGGCTTTGGTCGTAGTGCGTTGGAGGAGAATTCTCCTTCTCCTCACATGGAACGCCCGCCTCGGCGATCAGGTGGCGAAGTTTGTGGTGCCGTGAGGTAGGGCAATTTTTCGTCCCCATGGAATCGTACCCGGGGGATGCTGTTAGATGTGTGGTGACTAAACCGTATACTTTTGTTGGTCTGATCACACTCGCGGTGAGCGTGATCTTTGTTACGCCGGTAGGAGCACAGACGGACAGCGTCCGCTTGAAGCTCAGATTCCATGGTGCAATCGACTGTACCTTCCGAACACAATTCACTGACACGAGCGGCAGAACAAGGAATTACTCCGGTCGTAGCAGCACTTTCGAATATCGACTGGATTCGGCGGTCAGGGTCAAGAATGGAGACACGATATTCGGATCGTTTGGCAGTCACGTCAGCTACATTGAGTTCTCGATAGACACTGTCGCCAGTGAACTCCGCGACGTGCATGTGTATTTTGATGGCAGAGATCCAAGCGATGATGTTTATATGCGTTACAACGCATATTTCGGGTCACTTCCTTACAGCATGGAAGCCAGCTCCCTCGTTGTTACGCCAACGCTCTATCGGGATTCCATCGTTGCTGATGCAATGGTATCCGTTCAAACCGATTCGGGCACTGAGTTCGGTGCGTGGTCGAAGAGAACTATCTCAACGGACAGCATTGGGATAGTGATTACCTCGGCTGTCGGTTCAGTAGCAGTACACGAGCCAAGTCCTGAGGCGTCTCTTTTGAGGGTAGATTTTACATCTTTCACAATCCTCTTTCCTCGGTTGAATAAAGTAGAGAGCCTCGTCCTGTGCGATGCAGCAGGAAGAGTGATCGAGGCTTTTCCAGTCTTGCCGCAAACAGAGTCAATTCCGCTGCGTACTGCGCTCGCTCCCGGTCTCTACTTCGCCCGTCTTGGCGATCAGGTTGCGAAGTTTGTTGTGCCGGGGAGGTAGGGCAATTCTGCGGCCCCATGGAATGGCATACCCAAGGATGTCGTTTAATAGGCATGAGAGAGACTATCATCTTCGGAGCTTGGGTACTTCTATTCGTGTTTCCATCCCTTGCTGGGGCACAGGTAGATTCGAGTGCGGAGGTCGCGATTTATTGTGGTACAATAAGCGACGGTTGCTCGTATTCGGTGAGCTGGGTCAATAACGTTACCCACGAGACAATGACAACCGACGGTGGTGGTGGGATATCAATTAGTATTGACGATACATTTGGGTTCTCATCCGCAATTCCTCCTGCTCAATTCAGAATTGATTATGCGAACGGTTTAATTAGAGAGTTGCATTTTTCGAAGTTTGCGCCGATTTACAATGGATCTCAGGTTGATGGGCAAAGCGGAATGATTGTGAATGTTGATTCTATTCCATTTTCCCGAACCACCGGTGGTGAGATATTTGCGACTGGCAGATTTCCTGCGCGATGGACATTCTATTCCTTCCGCAGTGGACAGTCACATCAATGGCAATGGGATGGAGGTTGTCAGGATAGCGGGATAACAGTGGACAGTGTCTCAATCTCGACATTTCATCCCGTGAGTTCAGTATTGGATCACGCTTCTAGCTCCCCTCGGCAGGATGAACTCATGATCGAAACACTTAATAGTTCTGCGGAAATATCCTTTACCTCTCGATTCCTTGAGAGACAGTTTGAACTCTTTGACGAGCTCGGCAGGGTACGTTCCAAAATAACCGTTACCCCGTTGCTGGACAACCTTCGAATCAATAGTCTTCCCCCCGGCCTCTACTTCGCCCGCCTCAGCAATCAGGTGACGAAGTTCGTGGTGCCGCCGAGGTAGAGCAATATTAGAGATCGTCTGGTGTGAGTTGGGTTTGCTTTGCAATTCGGGAGAGCATCTTGGGGCCAATCTCCTCGCTGTCGTGGAACGAGAAGACGTAATCTGGGTAGCCTACGCGTTCCAATACTTTATGAGAGCCGCCACGAGAACGCTTCACACTCCAGCCGATGCGAAGCAGAGCGTCAAGCACTTGACGAGCCTTGGTTGCGGGCCAGGTACTCACGCCGCGAGGAATGTGACATCGGAGAGTTGAGCGGCTGTTTCGCCGTGTTCCAGTCTGTCAGCCACAGTAAACAATGCCAGCGCCTTCGCCCGAGCCATCGCCTCATCTGGGTTTTTGCCATAAGCCATCACGCCGGGGAGTTCGATGATCTCGGCGATCCAACGCCCATCTTCCTCGCGCTCGTATTCAATCGTGAATTTCATAAGTATTGTAGCGACAATTTCTCGGTTTCCGTTCCCTTTGGGTAATAGTGGAAACCGTGACGTGGGCTCCCGTTCTCCGTATTTTTGCCGGACGGGAAGGAACGTCCTTCGAATCATCCTGTTTTCGCAGTCCGCCTCCCGCCATCATCTCAAGTTGTGGCGGGAGATGGCTCCTCAAAAGGGGCGAAATTTCACCAAAAGAGAGAGAATTTAGCATTTCATGGCGACGACGAACGATTTCAGGGTAGGCGCGGTACTGCGCATCGAGGGCGATTTGTGGGTTATCGAAGAATACACGCACCGGACGCCGGGTAATCTGCGGGCTTTCGTGCAGGCCAAAATGCGCTCGATGAAGACGAGCAACCTCAAGGAAGTGCGCTTCCGCTCGGGCGAGGAAGTCGAGATGGTGCGCATGGAGAAGAAGCCGATGCAGTTTCTCTATCGCGATGGCACCGATTTCGTCTTCATGGATAACGAGACGTACGACCAGATCAACGTCACGGAGAAGTCCGTGGGC
>CAIUMP010000014.1 GCA_903900335.1 uncultured Ignavibacteriota bacterium
AGATCGGCGAGCGAGGAGCCGGGATATTTCGCGCGGGTCACCAGCACGTTCTGCGCCGCCTGCATCACCGCAATCTTCTGCTTCGCCGTCGGGGATTCGGGCCAGGGGTTGTCAAATTGCCCAGAGCTACATTGAACGGGCTGTTAATGCTCGCTTAACGAAGTCCGGGAGTTTGACACCTTCGGTGTTAGCTTTATCACGCAGATCGTCGAATATCTTGACTTCTTTACCTTGCCAAAGTAGGTCGAGTCTTCGGGCATCCTCCATTGCAACGTGTTCGTAGTCTTCTGGGTGGCCCCAATAGCACACTATGCAGTTAGCAGGGTCCTTGATGCTCAGCAGATTTTCGCAGCGCTCGCATGACCAAGACTTTGCCCGATTGCAAGAGCCACAAAGTAATTGAAAGTCCGCAATACTTAGTGTCCCTTCAATCTCTCCATGTACACCAAACGGAACTCGATGATCTATCTGCAAGTACCGACTCTCGAAATGACCCGAGCAGATACTGCACTTCGAACCGAATATTGCGATGAGTTCGGACTTAAATTTCTTCGGCAATGCCCGGCGGGCCGAAGAAAGTCCTCCAGAGAATTCAGCGAAATCACCAAACCGATACGCGGCGATGCTTCTCCCGTCTTTCGATTTGACTGCGAATCGCTCGATTGGAAAGCCGAGTTCTCGGACATCGCGCACGGCACGAGGAGGATGTTGATAGCCATATTGGAGCGTGAGTTCTTCGGAAGTAATGGCTCCGTTCTTTTTGATATGTTCGAGGACGATTCGCGCACGTTTGTTGGTAACAAGCTTGATCGCGTTCGCAATATTGGCTGGGATTTTCTTCTTCACAGGGCTTCAATTCACGATAGCTCGAGTGAGAACTGAGAAGTCTTGTTCTTCGACAGAATCTTTCCTCGGAATTGAGAACTCAATTCGATCCTATCAACGAGAGCTGGCGAAAGATATAACGACTCGTAGGTCGTTTCGCTACGTCCGAGAAGCGTAGCCTGTGATGATCTGCCAGCGTCAATTTTTAAGTGATATAATTGCAGATTCTTCGGAAGTGCATCGCCATAAATAGTATCGCCGCAGTGGCCATCGTAACTCAGAATAAAGGATATATCCCGAAGATTCAGGTTCGCAATGCAACCAGTCAATTCCGCGATGTCAAGCCCTTTAATGTAGCGACCATCCCGATTACCAGAGGTGCCTTGATATGGAGGATCCATATATACAAGATCCACAGGAGTCGCTGTCTCAATCGACTGAGAAAAATCCTGTGATGAGAGCGCAACTCGACCACGGAGTAAATGCGATACAGCGAAAATATCGCTCTTCATTTGCACTGGGTTCCGGCCCAATCTCCTATTATCCGGGCTCTGATTAAACTCTCCAGCAGAATTATATCGCACCGATGCCTTTACGCATCGTGCCAGCAAATAGAGTAGAAATTCCGGGCGATGCGTCTCATTGAAGAGTCGGCGAATGTCATCATAAAATGTGCGCTCTTGGCCAAGTTGAGCATTCCAAAGTTGCTGGTAATTCGCCGTAAGTCTCGACGGTGAATTGATGATCTCGTGCCACAATTCGATGAGTGGCGCATTGAGATCATTCACGAAGAAGTGTTCGGCCTTGCCTCCGCTTGCTGCCGCAATTGAGATGGCAGAAGAACCTGCGAACGGCTCATATAAACCTTCAGTATCGAGCGGAAAAAATTGCAGAATATGCGAAGCGATGTTTCGCTTGCTACCCTGATACGGAACTGGATGCGGTAATCGACCATTCATGATGCCCTCTAAAAGCTAAAAGCGTATGTTATCAGTTCCTTCCTAAAGAGCTTGCCGTCGAAGAGTTCGCCGAGCTTCGGCGCGAGATCGGAGCCATCTTCGTTCGTTCGTGTGCGAATGTAGTCCTCGAAGATACCGGTCGGCATGAAGATGCCGGTGTCCTCGGCGAAGAGACAAAAGAGCAGCCGGACGAGAAAGACTTCGAGTTCGTGACCCACAAAGCCGATGTCGCGGAGTTCGTCGTGGAGCTTTCCCATACGCTCCGCCGCCTGAATGTTGACGGGGTCCTGCTCCTTGTAGGTGTGCGTCTCGTATCCGGCGATGAAACCGAAATACTTGATATTAGCGGGGAAGTCCTTTAGCTTGAACTCGGCGGTCTCTTCGGTGTCGAGATCCTTCAGGCGAAAGTTTTCGAAATCACAGACGAGGACGTAGCGCGGAAGTTCGGATTCTTTGAGTCCCGGAAAGTAGTCGGTGGCCTGTTTGAATGCAAGATCGAGATTCTTCCCTTTCGACTTCTGCTCGATAATTAGTTTATTCTTCCACAACAGATCAACATAACCGGCTTTGCCATCGCCTTTCTCTACTTTGTATTCGAACGACGCAATTCGTCGGCGAGAAATTCCGAACACATTAAAGAAGGCATCGAGAAACGACTTCGCCTCCGCGTCTTCGGACGCGACATCTTCCCACTCACGTGAGAATTGCACGGCGCGGTCACGGATTTCATTCCAGGAGATTGGCATAGGTGAAAGGCAACGAGGGCGGGGGCGGAGAGGTTGCGGTGTTCCGAATTGCTTCGACGGGCATGGGAAATATGTCGTCCCGCTGGGACTTACGCTCCACCACTACGCAACACATACCGGGGGCTTACGCCACCCGGCTACAAATATGCCGTGCCGCTGGCACTAACTCTCCCGCCCTGCCCACTACACTCCCCCAAAAACGCGCGCTTTGTCCTTCGAGAGGAACTCCATTCCGTTCGCGCTGATCCTGTCTAAGATCGCGGTTGTGGAACTCGCAAACTGGTGGGGTGTTGTCGAATACCGACACCGTCTTTATGTACTGCATCACTGTGATGCACCGTTCGGCCTCGCGTGCGGGTTGACTTTTTTCACTACTATTGTGCTGGCAAATAATTTTGGCGATGCGTGGATCCAGATAGATCTGCCATTCCCGTGTGATATTCATTTCAAGACCAGGCGCGGGGCTGCCACTCCGGGCAGTCTTCAGGTTCTTTCCACCTTCTCGGAGCCGGAGTGGGTGTGTCTGCACGGCGAAGCGTTAGCAAACCAATGGCGAGATTTCGACCTCATCATCACCCACGACACCGCCGACCTGCAATACCCCAACGCAGTGCAGCTGTTGTACTGGGACATCACCACGCGGAATTTGCCGAGCACCAAGCGCTTCGAAGTCAGCAATATCTTTTCCGTCGGTGGTTTTTGGATGCACCTGCATGACCCGAACCACACGGAGTTCTTTGTGCTGGGGTATCAGGTCCGGTACGAATTACTGAAGCGCAGAAATGAAATCACAGTCCCGTTCTTATTATTCGTGAGCTCTCGGAATCCATCGTGGCAAAATCCAGGCATGGTGACCGCGGGGCTGCCAACCCTTGTAAATGATAGTCGCGACGGCCTCTTCGAGAGCATGTTCCACATCTGCGCGGAGAACATCACGGAAGACAACTACTTCACCGAGAAGATACTCGATTGCTTCGACACATATACCGTTCCGATCTATAAAGGATGTGCGAATCTCTCCGCGCATGGACTCGACGAACGCGGCGTCATCCGGTTTGAAACGGTCGATGAGTGTATCGCGATCTGTAACTCCCTTACACTGGAGGATTACTACTCGCGTCTGCCCTACGTTCATCGTAATCGCATGGTAGCCCGCTCTTACGAGAATCTCCTTGTTCGAATGCGGGATGTCATTCTTGAGGCCTATCACAAGAAGGCCGCAAACGCCGAAGCGCGCGGTTAGGAGCTGTGCTTTAGTAGAAACGCGCGCTCATCCTTCGAAAGAGACTCCATCCCGTTCGCGCTGATCTTGTCCAAGAGCGCGTCGATCTGTAGTTCGATGGCGCGCGGATCGCTGGCGTCGAGCTTGGGTTTGGGGCCGCCGGGACGGATGGTCTCCACGCGGTCAATCACCGCACGGCCGAAATTGTACTGGCGGTACACAAGGTGAAAATACACCAGCGCGCCAATGGCTCCCATGAACGGTCCGAAGAGATTCGTCGCGCTCATGTCCATGTTGAGTCCCGACATCGGGATGATGGAGACGACGAATATCACAAGCGATATGATCCACGCCTTCACCCAGAAGATACCGAAGATGGAAATCTCGCGCGTCGGCCAGAGATAGGAGAAGCCGGCGAGGATGAACATCGTGATGATGCTCGGTCCCGCGAGTGTGCCGCTGCCGCCGACGAGCAGGAAGAGCAGTCCGCCGAGAAGGACCGTCGCGCCGAGACCGATCGCGAATTGCCTGGCGTGGATGATCGTCTCCAACTCGCCTCCGAAGAACGCGATGAGCATCGCGATCCAGGCAACACTCAATATACTTGAGAGCAGATTGTGGAGCGACGCGATGATGAAGAAGGGATAGGTAACCAGTCGCCAGAGCTGAAACTCATGCAACACCGCCGGAGGAAACAGCGGCAACGCAAACGCCACCAACGACACCGAGACGAGCGAGAGCACAGCGGAGGCAACAATCGCGAGAATGAGTCCGCGGCAGACGGGAGGGAGATTTCGAAACATTTACTTCTTGACCCTCACGATAAATCCTTGCTCCTTGAGAAACCCCGCAACGCGCGTGACGTGATCGCCTTGCAGCTCGATGGTGTCGTCATAGACCGTTCCGCCAACGCTCATCTTCTGCTTCAAATCCTTCGAGAGCTTATCGCGCATTTCGGACGACAGCCGCAGCTCCGCAACGACCGTCACCGATTTCCCGCGTCGCGCTTTTTTATCCAAATAGACGCGCAC
>CAIUMP010000015.1 GCA_903900335.1 uncultured Ignavibacteriota bacterium
CCCCGCTCCCAACGGCAGAGGGGGGCTTTTTTTTCGACTGTTCCAGTCGGAACGGGGTTTTTCCTCCCCTTCTTTGCTCACCCCGCTCCCAACGGCAGAGGGGGGCTTTTTTTTCGACTGTTCCAGTCGGAACGGATTTTTCCTCCCCTTCTTTGCTCACCCCGCTCCCAACGGGAGAGGGGGGCCGGGGGGGAGAGGCAGCACCCAACCACCGACCACCCCATCATCTCCGCAGGGAGAGGGCGCTGTACTTCCCACTCCGAGCAAAACAACAAACCTTCCCATCTCCCCCCTCTCCCAACGGGAGAGGGGGGCCGGGGGGGAGAGGCAGCACCCCTCCACCCCCACCCCCTTTCCCCCCGCCACAATTTCCCCTGTGACTCTTTCACCCAACCCGTGTTATTACCCTGATGTCTATCGGATCGCTGAGCCTCCAACGGACCACGAGCGGCACCGCCCGCCCACCCAAAGGTGCGGGTAGAGTTGCCTTTGGCGGACTTTTGGACTCGGGAACCAGAAATGGAGCCGTCGGGCACGAAGCGATGCACACTGAGGCGCAGACATCCGAGCTACCCGTGAATATGCGGCGCCCGCCGAAGGAGCTGCCAGATCACGAGCTGCTCCAGCGATTCACTCAGGGCGAGGAAGAGGCATACGTCGAGCTCTATCTTCGGCATCAGGCTGAGGTCTATACGTACTGCCTCCGCCTTGCCGCCGGCGACCGCGATTTCGCCAGCGATCTCTTTCAGGAGACATTCATCAAGGTCTATCGCAAAGCCCAGACGTTTCACGAGGGGACGAACGTGCTCGGCTGGCTCTACACCATCGTCAAGACGACCTATCTCAATCACAAGCGCAAACGTCAGCTTGTGCCGCTTGACGACACACATGATAACATTCAATCCGGCGACCGCTCTCTGAACCCGGAATATCGCGAAGAGCAAGCGACTCTGAAGGAGAGAGTCGAGAACGCGATCACAAGCTTACCGGTCGAAATTCGCGAGCCGTTCGTGCTGCGCGAGTTCGATGGATTTTCCTATCAGGAAATTTCCGAACAACTAAACATCACGCTCGGGGCCGTGCGGCAGCGCATCTATCGCGCAAAGCTCGCGATGCGTGAATCGTTATGGGACTTGGTCCATGAGGAAGGACACCCATCCAAGGATGACCCCACTGTTACCCGATCATCAACGAATGGTCGATCATCCCGTACTGCTACTTCCAAAATCATTGAACAGAACGATGCGGATGATGAGAAACAATTGTCTGCATAAAGTCACAACTTGCTATGGCACCGTTTGAAGAAAAAGTCTTGGCATACCTCGATGGCTCGCTGCCTGCGGCAGAGCGGGAAGAGGTAATGCGCGCGGTTTCGATCTCGCCAGATCGACGCGCGTTGCTCGACGCACATTTGCGGATGAACGATCTCTTTACGATCGTGCAGAAGCCGATCTCTGCACCGCTCCAGTTGCAGCGCGATCTTGCGAAGCAGGTGCCTGTGCTTGCGGCGAAGCTGCCTTATCTTGCAACGGATCCCCGTCGTCGTTCGGCTGCTGCCTTCGGATTTTTCGGTAGGATGGCCAGTGGTCCAGGTTCAATACGCGCATCTACGATAGGCGCACTACTACTAGCAATTGGTTTGGTTTCTGTTGGGGTCTGGTTTATCGTCAATCAATCACAAAAGAACAACATCGGGCCGACCCTCTCGTCGGCCGACGCTGTAGCGACGAACGGAGCACCCGGGATGGGTGCTCCGACGGCTGCGGCCTCGAATACGAGTGCCGGTTCATCGGGAAATGGTGGTGCATCTTTCATCGGCAGCGGTGGCTCCGGTGCGCGCGGTGGCACAAACAATGCCACGCATGGCAATTCATCATCGTTAGCTGATGGTGGTGTTTCGGGTTCGCACGGGGTATTTGTCGGGGATACACTTTCGTCATCCAGCAGACATCACGCACGCAATCGCGCCTTAGTACTAACCCCTGAGTCCAACTCGACACATTCAACCAAATTGGCCTCTTTATCCACCAGTAATTCCGCCGCCAAAACGCTGTCCGCTTCAAATCGCTCATCAACGACAAGCGAGGTCGCGAAGAACCGCGCGATCGCTGACAACGCTGTCGCGAATGCGTCCATCAACGACATTAGCGTTGGTAATGTCGTGAGCGGCGCGCAAAGTAAGAGCTTATCGAAAGCGAAGTCATCAACGCAAGACGTTCCCGCAGGTAGCAGCAGCGCTTCCGCACTCGACCGTAGCATTGCAAGTACAACGAATTCGACCAACGGCATTCGATCGCAAAGCGTGAGCAATGCCGACCGCGATACAAAGTCAAGCACAAGTGTCCCTCCGGCCGCGACTCGCGCGAATCCCAAGGATGAACCACCCGTGAATATATCCACTATCACACTTGCAGATGCGCGCGTTGCGAAATTGCAAGAGCATCATTCGATGGTTCTCTACAATAGACAAGAGGAAGAGAAGAACTATGTGCCGGTGCACGTTTTTGCCGTTCCTACCTACCGATTGATCTCTCCCAATTCTCCAGCACTAAGTTCTTACGTGGTTGATAATAAGATCGGCATTACAACTGGATTCGCATCAGCTTCGGGATTTGAAGCTGGGGTTGACTACGAGATCAACCCGTGGTTCCTGGTGGGTATCCACGGAGGACAAACGGCGTTCCTTCAGCTTCAACCACAACCTCGTTCTGAAACAGTACCTGGATATGAACATTTGACTCAGCAGATCTCCGACACGAAGATCGCATCCCTACAAGCACCCTGGGTAGGCGCCTCTTTAGGCTATCAGTTCAATCCTCTTTCTGAGACATGGTCTTTCGGTGCAACACTCTCTGGAGGTGAAGCCTTCTGGAGTGGTTCGACTGCACCCATTGCAATGCTAGAAGCCACAAGCGATTGCGCTCTCTCCAACGGCTTTTCCGTTCGTGGAGGTGTGTCCTTTGATGTGTCGTGGACGCCAAAGTATACCGTGTCAACTACTTCCTCGACGGGAACACTCGGAATTCTGCAAGGGGGTCCTGACCTATCCACACTGCGTTCCACGGCAATCAGTGTAAGTCTTGGACTTGTTTTTCACCCATAACGAACCGGTTGTGAGACGACTCAATTTTCAGTCCCTCCTTCTTGCCGTCATACTAGCCGGTTGCACACAAGCAGTAGTGGCGCCGGTTTCGCAGCAACCCGTTGGATTGATCTCTGAGTACTTCTGGCGCAGCGCCTTGAGTGGGATGACCCTCACGGATTCGCTCGGTGCATTTCCGAACTCGCTGACGTTCCAGGACTCCGGAAACTTGCTCAAAGTGAGCGATCCCAAAGCGAAGCCGATCTACTGCCTCGTCAATAGGGACAGTGCATTTGCGACAAACATTTCGCATGGCTCCGTGATCGACATTGAATTAGGATCCTACTTTAGTGGATTGGACACCGAGTTACTTACGGCCCACACGCTTTCGGCAATGCTCTTGTATGACCAGAGCTCTTTGCCGATCGTCGCCACAGATTCCGGAGTATTCGATTACGACCTAGCGAGCAGACGATACGTCTATGATAATTTGCCGGAAAGCGATATCCATCTTTTCGCCGCCGAGCCCTCCACCTCAACGATCTTTGCGGCGTCCACTGCTGGCCTGCTCTTTAGTCGTCATGGTGGAGTCTGGAAGCCGGTCTCACTCGACGGCATCGCTCCCGCAGGCTCGAAGACCGGGCCGATCCTCGCGCTCGTTAGCGACACTGATCAATTCATTGCATTGGATGGGATCACCGGTGTATTCAAACACTCGCGGGCCGGAGGACCATGGTCGCAGCTTCCATTCATGGCAGACAAGCAAGTCACAGCGCTTGCACTCCATCACAACGGTAATTCAGTGAGCCTTATCATTGGGACCAGCGATGGGCAGCTCGGAGTCTTCGGACTGCTCGGCAACCCTAACGTTGCTCCGTCGCAGGCGGCTGGCTCTAACAAAATATGGTGCATTGCGAGTGAAGGCGGTCTCGCGTTTGCCGGCACGGATATTGGGGTATTTACCAATAAGGGTGGGCTGACGTCAGCCTGGACGTATGTTGCTGGAACCAGCAGCTATCGTCCGGTCAGCTACATCATCCCGCGGAGCTCCGGCAATTTTCTATTCCTGTCAAACGGCCTCATATATATTGGCAGCTTGACTGGTGCAAGTACATCGCTGGCTTTTAAGTCGAAGGCACTCGCTATCGCATTTGGATCGAGATTCTTCGCACTCGATGATACCGCTCTGTGGAATTACACGAGCAGCTATACCTGGTTACCGGACACAAATTTTGCTCGCCTCTATTATCCATTCATACCAGGTGGGCTTGTCATGCTACGAAACAATCACCTTTCCCAATCGGACAACTGGCGGGCAGGTACGCTTGTTACTAATGATCATTCCTCCTACGCGATCACGGGCCGTGTCATGCAACGGCTGGACTCTTTGCAGATCAATGGTGGTCAGTATCCCGATGTGTTCGTCATCCGTTACGCCCATGAGCTGCCTAACGGCCAAGCTGACACTGTCCACGTTCCCTATTGGATGATCTACTATCAGCGCGGCGTGGGCCCCATCATGTTTGACAAGGTCGGAGTGGGGACCGCCTTCGCCCGTCGTGAACTCAAGACTCCCTGAGCCGAATCGCCCTGGTTATGCACGGGATAAACCGAGGGTAGATTGCGTTATGTGGGGAGATCTCCTGCACATTCGTTCATGATCCTGCAAACTTCCGCTGCATGAAGCCTCTTAGCAGGCCCTTCCATTTGTTTTTCCTCTTATGCCTGCTGTTGCCTGCTAGTGGGCTCCTCGCGCAATGGAGCGTCGTAGCGCCACATCTGCTCCGAACCACATCGCTCGATTGGAAGGGAGCAATGTGCTTCAGGGATGGCATCATCTGGCTCGCACGGGATGTGTTGTACCGATCCGCGGACTCAGGAATAACGTGGAACCGCGTGCTAGATCTCTCCACACTGAAGAGTGGCAATGTAGAGGATATAGACTTCTTCGATCGAACCACCGGGGTGATCGTGGACTCCGGCGGGTCGTTCATTACCAAGGACGGTGGCGCAACATGGAAACGGATCAGATCAACCGAAGCTGCACACTCTGCATGCTTCGGTAACAGCGCAGCGGCAATCGCTGTGGGATCAGCGGTATCCACCGATGGTGGTGCAAACTGGTATTCGGGACCCATTACGAATACATGGGTTCAGTGCGTTCGCCCTGATCACGACGGCTCCTTCGTGTTCTTTGGTGGAAGTGGTTTCTTCGCTAACTTCTTCCAAACGACGAATGGTGGCGTGACATGGAGTACATCCACAAGCACTGCGGATGAGGACTCCTGGTCGTTTGCAATAGACTCGTGCGACGGGCGACGAATCTATATGAGCAATGAGAATGTAGCACGCCCAACTGATGACTTTTCCAAGCTCTTAGTAACTTCTAACTTCGGCAGTTCCTGGACAACTACCGCTTCCTTTCCCCGCGATTTCTTTGCCGGCTCGATCGCGGAGAGTCGCCGAGTACTTTATTGTCCAACAGTGAAGCAGGGCGTCTTTCGATCAATTGATCGAGGCATCACATGGGCAAGCATCGGTGGACCAAACGCATCTCCGGACACCCGGCTCATCGCGGCCATCACCGATAACATCGTCGTGGTGGTCGATACAGGCGGCACCCTCTGGCGAACAGCAAACAGCGGTGGATCTCCCCTGAACCTTCCTCCCAATAATGCGATCACCATTGCGCCGAACACACTGTTCACCACTGATACGGTTCGCTGTGATTCTCTGGTTCGTTCGATCGCGATCACGCGAATGGGTTGTGCCCCGCCTGATATCTCCGGCTGGTCGCTGCTGGGTTCAGATGCATCGAGTTACCACACGGAGCGTGTCGCAGCAGACTCGATCCGCGTGGGATTAGTGCCAACTCGCTCAGGCATTCTGACTGCAAAGCTCGTCATTGCACTGACTGACGGTTCCATGGATACTGTCCAACTTGGCGGCTTCAATGCAGGGCAGATAGGTACTATCTCGCCAACTGCGCGGACTCTCTTTGATCACGACACAGCTCGCTGTGACACCCTCACCCGGTTTGTCCATTTTAAGAGAGCAGGATGCTTCCCACCAAGAATCGATAGCATCTCCTTTAGCGGTCAGGATGCCGCCGCTTATCTGCAAGGGAGTTCCAGCCCTGATTCTTTGGGAATTGTCTTTTTGCCAAGCTCCTCTGGCAAGAAGAGTGCACAGGCGGTGTTCCACAAGAGTGACGGTGAACGTGATACAGTTGTCCTCAATGCAGTCAGCATTGGTTACGGTAAACTCACACCTGCCTCGACCCTTTTTGTCGGGGATACTGTACATTGCGACAAGCTGGTGCGAACACTACTCTTTCACCCAACTGGCTGCGCCCCTCCGGCCATTTCCTCGACCACACTTCACGATGGTGACACTGGTAGCTATTTGATTGGCAGCGCCAGCGAAGATTCGGTGAGCATTACGTTCTCCCCATCCCGGGGCGGCAACCATCACGCCAACCTTGTGCTATCCTTAGCTGATGGCTCTTCCGATACGGTCTCACTGAACGGCTTCAACGATGTAGGTTATAGCTCTATCTCAACCACAGCTCTGTTCGGCTCCGACACACTACAGTGTGATACAATTACGAGAGGCATCAAGCTTCACACTTCCGGATGCGCACCACCTACACTTGCTGCCTGGTCATGCAGAGGGGCAGACTCTGAGCATTACGCCTTCGCGAGATATGGTAACGATTCTATTGGCGTGACTCTCATACCTAACTTCACGGGCCAAAGCCATGCTGGCCTCATCCTTGCGTTGAGCGACGGCGGTCACGACACCATCGATCTTCGAGGCTATGCCTCTGCTGTTCCCTTTAAGTACACACTGGATGCACAATCCGTCTTCGACAGAGACAGTCTGTACCCGTGTGAAGGAGGACACATGGCAACCATTTCTGCTAACTTCAAGGCGTGTCACTGGCCACATATTCTTTCGCAAAGCATCGTTGGCGGCGCGGGCTCGGACTACGCCATCCTCCATCATCTTTCTGACCCACTACTACCCAGAGATTCCCTGGTGATCTCATTTTCCCCAATTGGAACCGGAATACGCTCTGCAACTTGCGTGATCACGTTTGATGATGGGACCCGTATCGCGATTCCCTTGGGTGGATATGGGATTGCAGCGCATCAGCTTGCAATTGCGACTTCAGATGAATCGCCTTCAACACTCGGTGACGTCGCACAGGTACCCATCACCCTCTCCGGCCTCGCTCGCAGAGAAGACGTGGAGTTGACCGTTCATTATGACCCCTATCTGCCATATCGCGGATCCTTCTCAGCCTCAAATACTCCGCTTGACATTCCCGGGCAGCAATGGAAAGGCCGGTCGAAACTTCGCATCGCAGCGGCAACGCCGAACGTACTCTGCGGCTATGCTAGCTTCGCAGTCTACAATGACTCCCTTCAAACCCAGACTGTAAGCTTTGACTCATTGGTTGTGGTCAGCGAGATCGGGCCATGCCAGTATCTTGACGCCCCACCGACCAGTTCGGCCATATTGTTGCCTGAAGCCTGCGGGATAACATTTCTTTCGCGCTTCGTACATTACGGTGGCAAACCGGCCTTCAGCATTAACCCAAATCCAACATCGGGCACGGTGAATCTTATCTCGCCAGAAGAATTAGGCCCTGTCACGCTAACGATCTTCGACTTGCTTGGTATCGAGCGCACACGTTTGACCTTCGTAATGCACGCCGGTGTGAGCACTGCATTCTCAATGCCTGTTGAGGATGGCTTGTTCTATGTGAGAATGGAGACGGCCTCCGGTGCGACTGGCAAGACAGTCCTGGTCCGCAGATAGGCGAAGATCAGTATCCCGCGAGTGTCATCCAGTAAAAGGCGGCAATGACAAGCGAGTGCTGTATTTCTCCCGAAGTGATCAAGCGCTCGATCTCGTCGCGTGGCACAAGCCGGACCCGAATATTTTCGTGCTCATCAAAATGGACCTTCCCTGTTAGCTTCACATTCGTGATGAGAAAGGTATAACACTTATTTCGGATGAATGCCGGATTAGGGATCACCTCACCGATGCGTTTAAACTCACTCGTGGCTGTCCGCTCGTAACCTGTCTCTTCGGTTAGCTCTCGAAGAATCGAATCCGCTGGTTCTTCGTCTTCATCGATGACGCCACCGGGTATTTCCAACTCTACACGGTCTGATCCTTGGCGGAATTGTTCGATAAGGATCACCTCGTTATCTTCAGTGAGCGCAACGATATTAGCCCAGTTCGGCGCGTGTACAATAAAAAAGTACCCGTGCTTCCCAGTACCGTCCTCGACACGGCTGTGCTCTTCAAGTGTGAGAAACGGATTCTCCGCGACGATCTTCTTTGTCGTCGTTTTCCAATGCGGTATAAGGGACACTTCGTTGATCACGATCCGACCTTTCCTATTTGACTAAGTCCAAGGCGACCATTCCATAATATGTTAACGCCGCGATACCGGCGGCGGCGGGGATAGTCAATATCCATCCCCAAATAATATTGGTGGCGACGCCCCAACGAACCGCAGAGAGGCGGCGTAACGATCCAACGCCAACAATTGCACCAGTGATCGTGTGGGTAGTGGAGACCGGTACGCCGAGCGCCGAGGCTCCAAAGAGTGACGTCGCCGCAGCAACCTCCGCCGCGAATCCACCGATCGGTTTCAGCGCGGTAATACGCATTCCCATCGTCCGCACAATACGCCAACCACCGGAAAGAGTGCCCAGTGCCATAGAAACATAGGCACAAACAATGACCCAATTAGGAATTTCGAACTTCGGAATCAAATGATTTGCGAAGAGGAGACCAGCCACGATCCCCATCGTCTTCTGCGCATCGTTCGTCCCATGCCCCAGCGAATACGCCGCAGCAGAAACGAGTTGACCATGCCGAAACCAACGATCGACCGCCATCGGCGAGCGAGAGCGAAAAAGCCAGGTCACAAGCAGAAAAACGAGGAACCCGAGGATCATGCCGATCAATGGAGCGACGACGATAAAAATGAGGGTCTTCGTCCACCCGGATACGATGATGACATTGAATGTCCCTGCCTTCGCAACGGCCGCGCCCGCAAAGGCACCCACGAGAGCGTGGGACGAACTCGAGGGAAGTCCAAGCCACCACGTAAGCAAGTCCCATACAATGGCACCGATGAGCGCGGCGAGCACGACATAGGTCGTCACCACGGTGATATCAACCATCCCCGAGCCAACGGTCTTCGCGACAGCCGTGCCAAATCCAAAGACGGCAACGAAGTTGAAGAACGCTGCCCATATCACTGCCTGGAGTGGCGTCAGAACGCGGGTCGAAACGACGGTAGCAATGGAGTTTGCCGCGTCATGGAACCCGTTGATGTAGTCGAAGATGAATGCGATGCAAACAACGATGATGATGAGGGTCACGGCTGCTTATGCGTATTTTACTACCACACCTTCGATCAGATTCGCGACGTGCTCGCACTTGTCGATCGCTTCTTCAATGTCGGTCAGAATTTCCTTGAGCTTGATCAGCTCAATAGGATCTTTAACCTGCTGGAAGAGCCGCGCGATCGCGTTATGATAGATATCATCTCCTGCGTTTTCGCATGTGTTGACATGCTCGCAGGCACGGAGGATGACATCGACGTTCTTCATGTTTCCAAGGAGTGGAACCGCAATAGCAAGATCCTCCACAGCATGAACGAGAGTGTCCGTCAGATCCCGGAACTCCGCTGGAAACTCCGTTACCTCATAGAGTATCGTGCGGACTGCCACATCTTCCATGAGATCGAGAATGTCGTCGATTTTACTGGCGAGCGCGTGAATGTCCTCTCGGTCGATGGGAGTCACGAACGTCTTCGATAGGTCGGCAAAGATCTCATGCGTGATCTGATCCCCGCGATGCTCTGCGTCCTCGATGCGGGCGATGAGAATCTTGCGGTCGGAGGTGGTCTTTGCATCGAGGAGCTTGCGCAAATCGGTCGCGGCTTCCTGGATGTTCGCGATGTTACTGGTGAAGAGTCGAAAGTACTGGTTCTCCTGCGGGAGGAGTTTTCGAACGAATGATGCGAATCCCATGGGTAGTTGATGGTCTCTTTTGCTGCAAAGTTACGACACTATTACCCCCTGCGGGCTGAAACCGTTATTGTGAAAGAGCCGTACCTTCCTTTATGAATGCTTCCTCCACCGAACGATTCTCCTCCCGCGTCGAAAATTATGTGAAATATCGCCCGCATTACCCGAAAGAGGTGATTTTTGCGTTGCGTGAGCATACCGGGCTCCAACCGCGCCACATCATTGCCGATGTTGGCTCCGGTACTGGGATTTCCACTGAGCTCTTTCTCGAAAATGGGAATATGGTATATGGCATCGAACCGAACCAGGCGATGCGGGAAGCGGGCGAGAAGTATCTTACAACATTGAAGAATTTCCGAAGCATCGATGGGACAGCCGAGGCGACCACGCTGCCGGAACATTCCGTGGATTACATCATCGCGGGACAGGCATTTCATTGGTTCAAGCTTGATGAGACATACGCAGAGTTCACGCGCATCTTAAAACCCGGCGGATGGGTAGCGATCATCTGGAATGACCGGCAGACCGACACAACGCCATTCCTTCGCGATTACGAACAACTACTGCTTACATTCGGCACAGACTACGTTCAGATCAACCACCGCAACCTGCATACGCCCTCCGCACCGGATGCGAACATCGAGGCTTCGAACTCGTCGCGAACGCTAGACTTCTTCCGGGGCAACCCTGTGATGCAACTGCAATTCGAGAACAACATTCGGATGGATTACGCCGGACTCGAAGGGCGGCTCCTCTCCTCCTCCTACGTTCCGAACGTTGGCGAGGCGAACTACCAGCCGATGCTGGAAAGGCTGCGAGAGCTGTTCGATCGGTATGCAATCAATGGGGAGGTAGAGATTCGTTACACGGCACTGCTCTACGCTGGGCAATTTGCGCGGTAGTTCGCCCGCAACTACTTCGAAAGGTAGTTGTTTCAGAAAGGCATGAGAGAAGTGAAATGGCCCACGTTCCTTTGGTTGGCTGTAGCCAATTGTGTGCTCTTTTCTTTACCCCTCGGTGTCGGTAATCTCCTCACGCTACCGATTCTTGGATTCTATGTTGTCGTGTATGCACCGAGCGCTCCGAGGAGAGTGGCACTACTTGTTGGACTAATTACCGGACTCCTACTGTTCTCCTCGTACGTCTTCGGTTTCAATCCTTTACTCAGCCGGTTACCGGTGAATAGATATCCGGAAGATCATCTGAAGTGGCTTGCAATCGTTGGCGCGAGTCTGTCCATTCTCAGCGTCGCACTGCTTTTTTTCTCGACTTTAATTATTGCGTGGCTCGTAGAGCGAACGGGCTTTAGTGTCTATCTGGATCAATTCAAGCCCGATTTTACCTCAACGGTAGGTAAGATCCTCGTCGGTATTGGCATTCTATTGCTGTTGTCCTTTGTTATTCGCGTTATCGGGCATGGGAGTCCCGTTCTTTAGAAATTATTATTAGATGGCAGGAGAATCCTTAATCGCTTCGACCACGAAATCCGGGCCGGATTTGGTCATCCCTGAGCCCGTCCGAGTGAAACTGCCGGATGACGACCTCTCGTACGAAACTATCAAGACCGCGATTTATGCTCAAGCCCGGTACCTGTACGAGCGAATGCAACCGATGAAAACTCTGCTTCTCTCGAAAGACATTTACGAAATCTTGAACCGCCGCCTCGTGTTTAAGACCCCCGCGCATAAGGAACTCCCCCATTTCGTGACTCCCTGCGGAAACCTCCGCGTGGAGATCATGTCCGGGGAACTTGATGAGCCATTATCTTTCATCATCGAGGGCTAACCTCGCACTCCTGACCCGTGTTCTCCTGGGGTTCGGAGTAGCATACTTAATAACGAATGAATATACTAGTTTGCGTTAGTCAGGTGCCGGATACCACCACGCGGATCAATGTCGCGGCGGATGGAAAATCCATGGATCCGGCAGGTGTGAAGTTTATTCTCAATCCTTATGATGAGCTTGCCGTTGAGGAAGGCTTGCGGCTTCGCGACAAGCACAAAGGTGAGGTGACGGTGATAACAGTCGGTGCCGATTCCGCTAAAGAGGCGCTACGTCAGGCACTTGCAATGGGGGCCGACAAAGGCATTCTGGTGAAGGCGGACAAGCAGGACTCTTTCCAAGTTGCCGAGATGCTCGCAGCAGCGATCATGCCGCTTAACCCCGACCTTATTCTTCTCGGAAAGCAATCCATCGACTTTGATGGCATGGAGATGGCACCAATGCTGTCGGAGTTGCTTAACCTCCCCTGTGCAACAGTGGCTGTTGGTCTGACCATCGACGGTACGACCGCCAAGGCGGAAAAGGAAGTGGAAGGCGGGCGCGAAGTGATCTCCCTCACCATGCCCTGTATCATTGCTGCTCAGAAGGGCCTGAACGATCCGCGCTATCCATCGCTGCCCAATATTATGAAAGCCAAGCAGAAGCCTATTCAGGAGATCGTCGGAACACCGAGCGCTGCACGTACGGCGATCGTGGGTATGACCAAACCCGACAAGAAGCGTGCAAACAAGATCGTGAAGGCAGATGGCGATGCGAACGCAGCGGCGCACGAACTTGCTCGTCTGCTGCATGAAGAAGCAAAGGTAATCTAAGGCTACGCACAAATCTTTTTGAGCTATGAATATACTCGTTTACTTAGAAGAACGTAACGGACAGATCCGTAAGCCATCCCTCGAAGCGATCGGTGCGGCCCATGGGCTGGGCGGAACGGTGAGTGTTGCGATAATCGGCTCCGCCCCGTCAGCAGTGATCGATCAAGCCCGCAAGTTGAACGTCTCGGCAATTTACACCGCGAGTGAGCCACGGCTTGCGGAGTACTCCTCCAGCGCCACTGGATGTGCGCTCGCTGCCATCGCCAAACAAGCAGGTGCCGATGTAGTATTGGTTGGTGCAACAGGCCGCGGCAAGGATCTCGCACCTCGGGTTGCCATCCGACTTGAAGCAGGATATGTACCGGATGTCGTTGCACTCTCCAACGAGGGCGGTGATATCATTGCGACACACCCCGTCTACGCTGGCAAAGCGCAGATGTCGGTCAAAGTTACAACTTCGACAAAAGTCTATTCAACCCGCCCCAACCTCTGGAAAGCACCCAAGGATAGTGCCACCTCAGAACCAGCGATCCATGCTGTAGCTGTGAACTTCGCGGACAGCAACTTCGCAGAACAGACGAAAGAGTTGATACTCTCGCAAGGCAAACTCGATGTTGCTGAGGCGGATATCATCGTCTCTGGTGGACGTGGAATGCGTGGGCCGGAAAACTGGCCGCTCATCGAAGATCTTGCTCAGGCATTCGGTGCCGCGACGGGCGCATCCCGCGCGGTTGTCGATGCCGGGTGGAGACCGCACTCAGAGCAAGTTGGCCAGACTGGAAAGACGGTTTCGCCTACACTCTATGTCGCGGTTGGGATTTCAGGAGCCGTGCAGCACCTGGCCGGGATGTCAAGCGCGAAGACTATCGTGGCGATCAACAAAGACGAGAACGCCCCGATCTTTTCCATTGTCGATTACGGTGTTGTTGGCGATGCCTTCGAGATCTTGCCCGCTCTTACAGCGGAGATCAATAAGCTACGAGGGCACTAGCAGACTGTCGAACGCGCCGCTTATTGCAGCTGAAATGGACAAATGAAAAGAGCGCCGGGATAATCATCCCGGCGCTCTCTTCGTATCGATTCGTTCAGTATTAATTCGTGATCGTAAACTTCACGCACGCGTTGCCAAGCCGCGCAAAATAAGTGCCCGGGCGGAGCGCCGTGCGGGACATTCTCGCCATCTCGAAGTTAGAAGCGAGCGGGAGCGAATAACTACTTCTGCCCAGCACATCCATGACTTCGATCGTGCGAGCTGTTGTGCTAGCAAGTGACGTAAACGTGATAACTTGTCCTTCGACAGACGCCGTAAAAGGGGTTGAGGATTGGGCCGCCCAGGATACACCGCCACCAGTTGACTGTTTCACTGGTAGATCCGCTCGCAAGAGCACATCGTGACCTGAGAAATCTACTCCAACAACATACGCCGAACGGGACGTAATAGCAGAAGCCACGGGGCCGATAGAGTCCGGAAGTGCATACTGTACGTAGGTCACACCGTAGTCGGTTGATTCAAGCACGTGTGCCGCGAGATCTGTGAAAACGAATGCATGCTTTCCTCCAAAGCATCCCGTCAGTGCATCACCAAGGGTGTCCTTCGATTTATCCCACGTGTAGGCCCAGGTCGTTCCGTTGTCGGTCGAGCGCTGAACGCCTTGATAACCAGCGTTCCAAGCGCCGTCGTCAGTCCAACTCAGGAACCATGGCAGCGAACCAAAATTCTTCAGGGTACCGGTGATCTTCGCAGTCGCCATTCCATCCGTGGTGTAACCGACATGCCACTCCTGGCGGCTGATATCTTGAGCAAAGAAGATGCCGTGCATGTCGTCTTTGAAGTAGATGCGCCCCGTATTGGTTTGGAACGTCGTTGGAAACACATTCTTCCAGGATACACCACCATCGGTGGTCTTCGCGACAAAAAACTTGGTATCGGAATCACCGCGCTGGCCCGTAGCATATCCGATGGTCGCGCTGGTGAAGGAAATATTCGAGAGCCTCAGGATCGAGTCAGTCCAGATCAGGCTCCATGTCTTGCCAGCATCTGCCGATTTGACCAGTCCGTTAGCCGTGGTGATGTAACCGACGGTGTTGGTCGGCCAACTCATGTCCAAAATGCTATTCCCGCTGACAGCGACCTTATTCGGAAGCTTTTGGCTGAGAATGTCTTGACCGCTATCGGACGTATTCAAGAAACCGGGTGTGCTTCCAACACCAGCAAAGAAGCCAGTATCGTGCGAAGTGAACGACATGAAATTGATCTGAAGCCCGGATATGCTACTTCCGGAAGTTACATCAGTATTCGCAACAAACCACGTTGAATGCTGAGCGCTTGCCGTTACGCTGAGGAGGACGAAGAACAGAACTCGGAGTAAGATCTTGACCATAATAAGTAAAATACAATTGAATTTGTCTGACTGAAGCCTATCGCGGCTACAAGCTATTGCGAAAATACGGAATTCTTAGCACGATTGCAAGAATTCGGTAGTAAATCTAAATGAATAATGGGTCTAGCCCATCCGCTGCTTTAACAGATCCATTGCGGGAATTGGGGTAGGGTCTGTTCCCGCAAGCAGAGCGAGGTAGTAACTCGTCCAATCCGCCAGGGAAACGAGGCTCATCATTCGTTCGAGGCGGGTTGTGCCTTCTGCGTGTACCTCAACAACCGGTACCTGCTTGCCACCGAGGATCTCCTTCACGATCCCGAATCTCTTGGTGACCCGCACGTTCTCATCGTCGCCGCCTCGAAGCAGGATCACCGAAAGGTGCTGTGTGACGTCAATTGGGTGAGCCCAGCCTTCTAGTTCGTTGTGATTCATCTCCGGCATTAGATTACCAAAGGCCAAATGCTTCGCATTTTCCTGGATCTGACCGCGCCAGCGCAAACACACGGCCTCGTAATCAACTGCAGAGTAGATCACCGGAATACGGTGCATGAGTTGCCCCGCTAGCGCGAAGGCTGGGTTACTCTCGCTCAGATTTCCAGTGCCGTATTTTTCAGAGAGCGTGTCGAGAAGCTCCGCGACATGCGTGATCTGTTGTGACTGCTCCGAAACCAACCCTGCTTTTTCCAGAGTCAGCAGAATCGGCACGAATGAATACGCGAGCGCAGCCCGTGGTGCCAGGCCGCCCTTCTGACTGATAACTGGAATTCCAAGCTCTTTCGCGCGCGCGCCGAGTTTACCTCCGGTGGTAATGCAAACGAGTTTCAACTTCCGACGAACAGCTTCTTCGAAAGCTGTCAACGTCTCCTCAGTATTGCCAGAGTAGCTGGATGCAATGACAAGCGTGTGCTCGTCGGTCCATGGGGGCAAAACATAGGAGCGATTGATGACCATGGGCACCGCCAATATCCCAGAAAGATACGAACGAATGAGGTCTCCCCCGATCGCGGAGCCACCCATTCCCGCCACCACAACGGAGCGAATTCCTTGCGGCAACTCGGCCATTCGTAGCACCGCATTCGCAAGCCCAATGGCCTCGCGGACGTGCTCTCCCATGGCCGCAATATTCGCGGCCATGCCTTCGCGATCTGTCGAGTGAATGTCTTGGTCGGTAAGTCGGTGCGTAAAGCTCATAATGACTGTCTGTTGTGTCGGCGTCTGTTATCCTAAGAACACCGTATTTAATGCTTTGCCGCGAGTCGCGCTCGCATGGCCTCGATCTGGGTCATCTTCTCGTTAGCGCTTTCCGCAAGCGAGCGGTCACGTTCGCTGAGGTCGTCGAGTTTCGCCCCCATATCCGGCTTAAAGCGAAGGGCTGCATCGAAAAATTGTTTTGCCCGTTCTGTCTCTCCTCGCTGTAGCAAGGTTTGCCCATAGAGCGCAAGCGGAATGGCCTGTAGCACACGAGAGTCGTCGGTATAGTAGTTGCGCCTGCGATAGTGCTGATCTCGCCATTCCAGCTTTGGAACCGCAGCTTCAATCACAGAATCGCGAGGAAGCAACCGATAAGCGATTCCGGCAGGTACGACCTTCATCGTCGGCGCAAAGAGCTCATCCTTCTCATCAACCATCTCCTGCGTGATGAAAATAGGCCTATCGAGATTGCGCTCGACCAACGCCGTAGTAAAGCGTTCGTATGCGGGAGCGATGGCGTTCTGATCGAACTTCTCTCCACGGTCAAACGCCCAGAGATAGTTTAGAAATGCGTCCGTCTCCGGTTTGATCCGCCGAAACACTTCCGGTGCCCGCTGCGCGAGTTCTGCGAAATACCACGGTCGGTCCCGCAGCATGGCTTTGTCGATCACAAGCACATCCGGGCGAATGTGCTCCACAAGTTGATAATAGAAGGCACCGCTTACCCAGAAGTCCCACTGCGTCGAGAAGATGATGGCATCCTTAGGCAAGTTGGTCAACAAGTTCTTCGTGTAATCTTCGACCATGTGATTGCCACTCTCATCCGAATCCGCATAGTTCTGCGAAATCTCTATCGCACCAAGAAGCAGGGCTCCGCCGGTAATAAGTAATACGGGATTGGGAGTCTTTGCGAACTTTATGACGGTAACGAGTCCCGCACCTATCGATAAGGCCATTGCAAGATAGGCAAGCAGGAAGTAGGAGTCGATATCGTGAATGTCGTAGTTGATAGAGTACAGCAAACAACCGAAGAAAAGCAGCAGCGTGAAAACGAGGACATGCGTCCGGCGTACACTTCCAGAGAGGAACATCCCATACAAGCCTACTGCCGCAAGCGCGGCCCCGAGAACCGTGAACTCCACCGGCACCCGATGCCAGAAATAAGCCCACTGCTTTGCGGCCGCCCCGGTGCCAGTGAACATCCAGATCTTGTATTGCCCGCCGGTAACGTGACGAAGGAATGCACCGACAGTCGTTGGATGCCCCCAGTCCATTAGTGGATACTGTGCGGAGCGAATTGGCAAATACAGGTAGAGCAGGAGTCCTGCCACAAAGAATGGGGCCAAGCGCAGAATGCGCTGCCACGCCATGTAGGAGAAGCGATAGCGAGCAAAGAACATATAGAGACACGCCGGCGCCAGCAAGATCGTGGTCATGTGATTTGCGAAGCTTAGAGCGAGCGTCAGAGCGAAGAGCTTGCCATCCAATCCAAGTGCGATCTCTTCCTCTTTCCGCAACATCCGCAGGAAGAAGGTAAGAACCATCGAAACCATGAACAAGTGCATGGGATACACCTCGATCGCGGTAGACTGCGACCACCAAGTTGAACTAAATGCGGCCGCGAGGCCAGTAGCCAAAGCAGCCACTCCCGCCAAGAGCTGATTTGTCCCAAGTTGCGGCCCGAGGGATTGCGCCTTCGCTGATACTGGTGTATCAGTCAGTGACTGTTTGTCGCGGACACTTGGCCTTTGCTTGGTCTTTGTTTGTGGCGAATTCTTCTGTCTCCGTATTCGCTCCGGCATCCAGAAAAGAAAGACCTCATACGCAAGGAGAACAAGCACTCCGGCGCCGCTTGCGGTGAAGAACGCGGCCATAATATTGAGCCGGAGCATTGCGTTACTAGCTATCGGCAAGTGGGCGAATACCCAACCGATCAGAGTGAAGAGCGGGTAACCGGTAGGATGGCAGATCCCCAGTGTCGTGCAGGCGGTGGCAAGCTCGCCGGCGTCGATGAAATCTGCGCTTGGGGCGAGCGTATTTAGATAGGTAAGAAATGCAACACACGCCACAAGCGCGGCGAGATAGATGGGGCGGGAAAGAAGACGGTCCATAAGTGTCATCGGAAGCGCATTGGCAACAGCGAGGTAGAATAATTAATCCCGAGGAATGGTTTTTGCTCTAATAGAATATTGATGAGCACCAACAAGCAATCCGAGCACGATCTTTCCCCGGCAACGCACCGGCATGTCTTCCAATCCACAACGGAAACGCGCTGGTGGTGGATGCGGATCGTGCTCGTGGTTGGGGGAATTGCCCTACTCGGGCTCTCGGTTATCCTTGTTTCGACCATGCTCTCCGAGGCGCAACTCTCCAAAGTCCACTCTGGACGGGCCTTAAACAGCACGGAAGCATCGAGGTATCTTCGAAAGAACGCGCTGGTCGAACGCTTCCGGGAAAGTCGAAAGGATGTGGAGAGCTTCCTGGCGCAACGTGTCCGAAACCCCAATTACTACGCAACAGATACAAACGCCATTCGGGCTGGTTTCTTCGTCAATTGGGATGCTTCGAGCTATGCCTCGCTGGCAAAGCATATCAAGAATCTGAACACTGTGTTCGTCGAGTGGTCGCGATTGATTCCGGGGCGCGATGACAGCCTCATTTTCGAAGCCGATTCGAACGCCGTCAAATTGCTCGCAAAGCATCCCGAGGTGAACGTACATTGTATGGTCTCAAACTACGATGAGAATACTCAGTCGTGGCGTGGAGACATTCTGGAAGCCAAGCTCAAAACCGAAAAGGCGCGACGACAACTGGTGCGGGCAATCACCAATCTCGCGCGTGTCAACCACTTTTTCGGTATCAATATCGACTTTGAATCCGTCCCAAAGAATCTCCATCCGTACTTTCAGAAATTTATCAGCGAACTACAGGCTGAATTGCATCTAACCGGCGCTGCTCTTTCGGTTGATGCACCGGCAGACGATGACAACTTCGATCTCCACGCCTATTCCAAGGTTGCGGATTATGTCCTGATCATGGCCTATGATCAGCATAGCTCCGATTCTCGTTCGGGTCCGATCGCATCATTGGACTGGTTCATTGCTCAGGTTAATCGTGCATTGCTCCTTGTGCCCCGACAAAAACTGATAGTTGGCCTCGCCACCTATGGCTTCGATTGGGCGACGGATGTGGATGGGAGACTGCATTTCGCGGACGAGATCGGCTTCGGGCAGGCCGTTGTCACGGCTAAGGAATCCGAAGCACAGTTTGGGTATGATTCAGCAAGCTGTTCCGTACACTACTCTTATGATGAGGACGACAGCTCCCATCACGAGGTTTGGCTTTGCGATGCGATCACCACCTTCAACGAGCTCTCTGTACTCGCTTCGTATGATATTGCTGGCACTGCACTGTGGCGGCTGGGCACGGAGGATCCATCGATGTGGGGTATATATGGTAATCAGGTAAACCTTTTTTCCGAGCCCGTTCGCTCACGACTCGATACGATTCAGGCGACGAATGAACCGGAGTATCAGGGCGAAGGTGAACTGCTAAGCCTGATCGCGGAACCGCAGAAAGGCCTACGTGTAGTTCTATTTGATTCGACCACGAGGTTTATTACGAACGAGAGCTATAGCTCGCTCCCCTCAGGTTACGTCCTGCGCCGGTACGGGAAGGACCCCCGTAAGATCGTCCTCACGTTCGATGATGGTCCCGACCCCACCTGGACTCCCAAAATCCTCGATGTCCTTGCGGCCAAACACGCGCCTGCTGTTTTCTTTGTCGTCGGTGTAAATGCCCAGGCCAACTTTCGGATTATAGAACGGATCAGCGCCGAAGGCCACGAGATAGGCAACCATACGTTCACACATCCGAACATTGCACTCATCAGCCCTGAGCGAACAGCGACCGAATTGTCGCTCACGGAGAATGTAATCCGTGCGGCAACCCGCACGAAGACCGTACTCTTTCGGCCGCCCTACAATGCCGATGCTGAGCCGACCACAGTCGAAGAGTTAGAGCCTGTCGCGCGTGCCGCGAAACTCGGTTATATCATGGTCGGGGAGACGATTGATCCGCGCGATTGGAGCACACCGATTACAGCAAGGATGATCGTTGATTCGTGTCTCGCGCAACTTTCGCTGGGCTCGGTTATCCTCCTGCATGATGCCGGCGGCGACCGCGGGGCGACCGTCGAAGCGCTTCCCATGCTCATTGACTCACTCCGCGCACGAGGATACGAGATCAGCTCACTCGCTAACTTCAGCCACATCCCTCGTGCGAACTTCATGCAGGCACTCAACAAGCAGGAGCTATCGGATGCCCGCACGGACGCCGCGCTGCTCATGGCGATATACTACACACAACGAACCGTGTATGCGATATTTTTCGCGGCGATCATCGTATCCATTGGGCGAATGCTCTTCATTGCCTTACTAGCCATCCAGGATTGGAAGCGCGACCGCCGCGAGCGAGCTGAACCCTTCGTCCTCGAGCACGCACCGCCGCATATCAGCGTAATCATCCCAGCGTACAATGAGAATGTCGTCGTGCTAAAGACCGTTGAGACAGTGCTGGCATCGCGCTATCCCTCGTTCGATGTAACGGTCGTTGACGATGGATCGAAAGACAATACCTTCGCGCTGTTGCACAAGCAGTATCACGATCATCCTCGGGTACAGGTATTCACCAAAACCAATGGTGGTAAAGCCACCGCGTTAAACTATGGAATCGAACGGACCAGTGGCGAGATTGTCGTAGTCATTGATGCCGACACCATCTTCGATGCGGAGGCGCTCAATGAACTGGCCTATTACTTCGCAAAAGACCCGGAGGTTGGTGGTGTTGCGGGCAATGTGAAGGTCGGCAACATGATCAATCTGCTCACGCGCTGGCAGGCCATCGAATACATCACCAGCCAAAACTTCGACCGCCGCGCTTTTGAATTGCTCGGCGCGATTACGGTTGTGCCGGGAGCAATTGGAGCCTTCCGGCGCGAGGCACTCAACGAAGTTGGTGGCTTCGCAAGCGATACGCTCGCAGAGGACACAGACCTCACAATGCGAATGTCCAGAGCAGGCTGGAAGGTTCGTTACGCCGAGCGTGCGAAGGCGTGGACGGAAGCACCCGAGCGGATTCGACCATTCGTCAAACAGCGGTTCCGCTGGACCTTCGGCACGATGCAAGCGTTTTGGAAACACCGAGACGCGCTGTTCAACCCAAAAGCTCGCGGACTGGGCATGGTGGCCATGCCGAACATCCTCATCTTTCAGATTCTACTTCCCCTCTTAGCGCCCGTTGTGGATCTCATTTTCATCATCAGTCTCTTCAGCGGCCACACAGACGTGACAATCGAATCCTACCTGCTCTTTCTTGCCATTGATTTGCTCGGGAGCATCATTGCATTCTCGTTAGAAGGCGAGAATCTAAGCGTGCTCGTCTGGCTGCCCGTCCAGCGTTTCCTCTACCGACAGCTTATGTACTACGTTCTCTTCAAGTCCATCTTCGCCGCCCTGCGCGGGCGCTTGCAGGGATGGGGAAAATTGGAAAGAACGGGAAGGGCCGCGACAGTGAAGATGTGAACTTGAGCCTGATCTACGTATCTTTAATCCCGGTTCAGGCTCTGAACCGCCAGATACGCCTGCATCGCCGCCCCGGCCTTCATCGCAGATTCGTCAATGGTAAAGTGATCGTTATGAATATCAGCCGTTATGCCCTCTGATTCATTACGAATTCCCAGACGGTAGAACGTGCCGGGGACTTTCTCCAGATAATAAGCAAAATCCTCAGCGCCCATTAATCGCTCAGCTTTGAAGACGTGGTCAGCCCCAAACAACTCTCTTGCGGAAGCTTCGGCCAATGCTGTTTCGCGTTCTCCGTTAACAAGGACGGGATAACCAAGATCGATATGGATGTCTGCTTCCGCACCGGCCGATCCGCAGATTCCATTTACGATCTCCTTAATGCGTGTGTGGGCAAACGCGCGCCACTCCCGCGACATTGAGCGAAGTGTACCGACCAGCTTCACTTCGTTCGGAATAATATTCGGCGCAAAGCCTGCGTGGATGCTGCCGATGGTAATCACGCCATGTGAGAAGGGATCCAAATTCCGCGAGACGAGGGTCTGCAATCCGAGTATGACCTGAGCGGCTGTTACGATCGGATCTACCGTATGCTGAGGCCGAGCACCATGACCGGACTTGCCTTTGATCGTAATGTACAATTCATCGGCACTAGCCATCATCTCCCCTGCACAAAACCCCACGGTGCCAGCATCTGCCTGAGAGAGGACGTGCAGCCCGTAGATCTCCGAGACACCATCGAGTGCGCCATCTTCTATCATGAATGGCGCTCCACCAGGGTTGCGCTCCTCGCTCGGTTGAAAAAGAAATCGTACTTCGCCACGGAACTCCTTGCGTAATTCGTTCAGGATCATCGCTGCACCCAGACCGATCGCTGTGTGCGAATCATGTCCACACGCGTGCATCTTGCCCGGGTTCTTTGATGCGAAGGGCAAGCCAGTTGCTTCCTGTATTGGGAGCGCATCCATGTCGCTCCGAAGCGCGACTATCTTGCCACCCTGCTTGCCCTTGACCGTAGCGAGAACACCGGTCTTTGCGACGCCTCGCTTGACCTCTATCCCGAGCTGCTCCAGTGTTTCAGCGACGAGTGCGGCCGTCCTCACCTCCTCGAACGCAAGCTCCGGATGCTCATGGATCGTCCGGCGCAAGCGGACCATTTCGGGGAAGAACTGCTCGGAAAGTGTGCGGATGCGCGATGTTATGTCGTTCGGCATAGTGGAATAGACGTGAATATTGGCCTCGTACAAACAACATTCCTTAAGGTTGCTTTCGTCCCATCCGCGTGATGTCGTCAGGCGAATTTTTGAAGTCTGAGTAGAGTTACAATTCCCTCATCCTTTTCACTTGTTGATCCTCGCGTATGTTCATTCCCCAGTCAATATTACGTTCATCTTCTCTCATCGTTCTAATAGGAGCTCTGCTGCTTTCCGCCTGCTCGAAGAGCGTGGAGCCCCCGAGCGTCGGGTCCACGGGGAGTAGCTTCGCCCTCTTGCAGACGAAGGTCTTTGATGTGAGCTGCACGCAATGCCACAACGACATCAGCAAGAATATCTATGGCAACTTGTCGCTATCAGACACCGCAGCCTACAAGATGCTCATCGGTGCACCACCAACGAACGCGGAGGCCACGAAGCTCGGAATGCAACGCGTAACAGTGGGTCATCCAGAGAAGAGCTTCATTCTATTCAAACTTTCTGGGGAATTGGACTCCCTCATGGGTGACGCGATGCCTCAGCATGGTCAATCGTTATCTCCCAACAAGATCGAATTCATTCGCCAGTGGATCGCCGCGGGAGCACCCAAGGACGGGATGGTTGCGGACACGGCCCTGCTAAATGATGCAAGTTCTGCGCAGGCAGCGCTTGTGCCGCTTACTCCGCCACCGGCTGGTCAAGGCTTTCAATTGCACCTTGCACCCTTCCCGATTTCCCCGGCAAGCGAACGAGAGATCTTCTCCTACAAAGATGCAAACCTGAGCCAAGTGCAATGGGTGAAGTCTTTTGACATTCGCATGAGGCAGGGCAGCCATCATTTTATATTGTGGACACTGGATGGGGCGCAGGAGGGGGTGAACGACGGTGATGTTCGTGACCGCAGCGACAATGAGATGAATCGCCAAACGAGAAGCTATGTCTTTGGCGCACAAACACAGGATGCCCATTATACTTTTCCCGACGGGGTGGGGCTTCCACTCAGTCCTGGTAAGGGTTTCGACCTCAACTCGCACTACGTAAACACCACAAACGAACCCTATTACGGAGAAGCATATATCAATGTCGTCACTGTCCCCGAGACGGCGGTCCAGCACATTGCGACTCCATTCCTGCAGGGCGATTTTTACTCCGGTTTTGTCATCCCGGCGCACGGAAGTAACACGCGTAAATTCTACTGGCCTGCATTTACGGATACAACCCACCTCTTCCTACTCAGCACACACACACACGCACGCATGACGAATTTCAATGTGTACGTTGCCCGCAAGGGAGTTACGACGAAAGAGCTTATTTACCACAATGCCGATTGGCATGAGCCCGCCACCTTGCAACTGGATCTTCTCCTGATGCCAGGCGATCGGCTATATTCTGAGACATCGTACACCAACGACACCGACCACGATATTCACTTTGGTTACACCAGTCAGGATGAAATGAATGTCGTATTGGGATACTTCTGGCAGTAGACCATGACACCCAAGTTCGCGACGTTGGCTGCGCTGCTTCTCGCGGCTCGGTGCCTTGTCTATATCTCTCAAGGGCTCTTCGATTCCTCGGCGCTTCAGCGGGATCTCCGCACCTATCAAGTGGCTGCAAAGGTGTTCCAGCGCGGCGCCGATCCATACAATCTGCCGACCCTCGTTCGTTACTCTGGTGACAGTTCGATGCTGCGCTATGTCTATCCACCGCAAACGCTCTGGGCGTTTCGTGCCCTGTGTTATGTGCCACTGGACAATTTGCGGTACGGTTATTTCTTCTTACAAATCGCAGCTCTCGGGGTGCTCCTCTGGATTTGGAAGACGCATTTTCTCCCACACCCGTATGGCTTGCCACTGTTAATCCTGTTCGCGGTGTTCGCCTTTCGAGGAGGACTCAGTGTTGATCTTACCTCTGGGAACATTACGCTCTTAAATAACTGCTTGCTTTGGTTGGGATTTGCCGCGTACCTGAATCGGAGGTACAGTGCATTTGCTATCCTGGTACTGCTCGGGTCGCTATTTAAGAATGTGGAGATTCTCTTTCTGGGACTTCTCCTGATGGATAGGAGGAGGGAGGCGTACCAGTGGTTCGCGCTCTCCGTCACATGCTTTATGGCGTACCACCTAATCGGCTATCTTGTCTATCCTGAGTTCTACAACGAATGGCTGCACAATGTGTCAACGAATCCAGAATGGGGTGCCTACAATCCTGCTGCCTTGCCATTTATCGAAGGCATCGTCTTCGCGGCGTGTCGATTGATCGGTTATCACCATCCTTGGGGCTTCGCGGGATACGCGGCGTATCTCCTGTATGCCCTAGCGCTTCCCGTCATCTCGTGGCACGCACTTCGGAAATGTGACCTACTTCGTGACCGGACGTTGTTGCTGATGTTCGCTCTCTTTGGTTTTGCAATTCTGCTTCCGCGCTTTAAGGACTACTCCTACATTCTGTTGATCCTTCCATCAGCATGGATCATTTTACAGCGACTACCAACGTGGCGCTATCAACTTGTCGCTATACTCGTTGTTCTTGTCCCTCTATTCGCGTATCAACCCCTCATTGTGGCGATGCTAATGTTCACGTATGTGATGATCACCCTGCGCCGGGAGGATAGACGCGGCGGAGCGCTTCGTGCTGCATCCGTCTCCTGAAGATTAATTCATAGTCTTGTCACGGATCTCCTGCATCTTAGCGAAGCGGCTCGCGTAGGATAAGTGGTAAGTTCACAACAGAGCATCCACGTTCACAGACTATAGGAGATACGATCATGCGAACACTACTGAAAGCACTAAGCTTCACCGGAATGCTTGCACTCGCCGCACCAGCTTACTCACAGGTTAGCGTCGATCTGCACTTCGGTCCACCGCCACCACCCCGACATGAAATAATTGTCGAGCGACCGTACCGCGATGCCGTCTGGACATCTGGCCGCTACTACTATGAACCTCGCTTTGCGCGATATGTGTGGAGACCAGGAGCATGGGGACGACCGCAGGAAGTCCGTCGCGAGGAGTACCGACATGACGAGGCACGATACGATCACGCTCGGTATGACCGAGACCGTGACTTCCACGACAGAGGCGAACGAGGTCATGTGGGCCGCCGCGACGAGGATAGACATCCCACCGAACGGGGTCGGGGCTAGCCCCCACGACGAAGTTGCTAGAAGAATGAAGTAAGTGAGCCGTAAAGACAAGAAGGGCAGCCAGCTATGGCTGCCTTTCTTCATTCTATTATTCTTCAGATAATAGCGCGTTCGTAGTATCGAGGCAGGGTTCTTGCACAGGCACCCTCCAGCTAACAGAATTAGAATACCACAATCATGAACACATTCTCAAAGGTACTCAGCATTTCAGCGCTTCTCGCGTGCGCAAGCCCAGCAATGGCACAAATCAGCTTCGATATTCACATTGGTCCTCCTCCGCCGCGCCGCGAGGTGGTCGTGGCTGCACCATTCGAAGGAGCAGTTTGGGTAGGAGGGTATCAGCGTTATGATCGCGACGGCGGGCGCTATGTATGGGTGCCAGGAGCCTGGCAGCACCCACCACGTCAGAATGTGACGTGGGTCAAGCCGCGCTACGTGCACAACGGCGACCATTACAACTATCAGGAAGGCAGGTGGGCTGAGAAGGCCAATGGCAAGCACGACAACGGCAAGCACAAAGGCTGGGACAAGCAGGAAGGAAACCGAGGCCGCGGAAATGGCGGAGGCGGGGACCGATAGTCCAGCAAGCAAACTTGGAGGCACAGGAGCACCCACCGTGGAACGGTGGGTGCTCCTGTGCTTTGGCTTTAGTGTTCGACGACAATACGGTGGACGTACTTCTCACCGATGTCTGAAGTGATGTCCAGTAGATAAATGCCGTCTGGGAGCTTCTGAAGATCTAGCTTCTCTTCGTTCGACCCGTTCGCGTTCATGCTCACAGGAGCAAGCACTTGTTGGCCGAGAAGATTGCGGATTGTTAGCGACAGCGTCCGTGGTGCATCCACAGCGACCCTTACAGTTAGGCTACCCTTCGAAGGATTTGGGTACGCGGTAGCTTTCGAGATCGCACTATGCTCCGATTGCACAGACTCTATTTTGCGTGGATCGTAGATGCGGTTCGCAA
>CAIUMP010000016.1 GCA_903900335.1 uncultured Ignavibacteriota bacterium
CCCTGCGCGCCGGTCGGACCTGCATTACCTGTCGGTCCTTGAACTCCTGTTGCACCCGTAGCACCGACATCACCAGTTGGACCCTGCAAACCTGTCGCGCCTTGAGCACCGGTCGGACCAGTAACACCAGTTGGACCTTCAATTCCTGTTGCGCCAATGGGACCCTGCGCGCCGGTCGGACCTGCATTACCTGTCGGTCCTTGAACTCCTGTTGCACCCGTAGCACCGACATCACCAGTTGGACCCTGCAAACCTGTCGCGCCTTGAGCACCGGTCGGACCCGTAACACCAGTTGGCCCTTCAATTCCTGTCGCGCCAATGGGACCCTGCGCGCCGGTCGGACCTGCATTGCCTGTCGGACCTTGAACTCCTGTTGCACCCGTAGCGCCTATATCACCCGTTGGACCCTGCAGACCCGTTGCGCCTTGTGCACCAGTCGGGCCAGTGACACCCGTTGGACCTTGAATTCCTGTTGCGCCTACATCACCTGTCGGCCCCTGCAAACCCGTCGCGCCTTGAGCACCAGTAGAACCCGTCAGACCTGTTGGGCCTTGAATTCCAGTGGCACCTATCGGACCCTGTGCTCCAGTTGGACCCGTATTGCCTGTCGGACCTTGAACTCCCGTTGCGCCAGTCGCGCCTGTATTACCAATCGGACCTTGTACACCCGTGGCTCCCGTGTTACCAATCGGGCCTTGTGCACCAGTCGCTCCCGTGTTACCAGTCGGACCTTGTGCGCCAGTCGCTCCCGTATTCCCAATCGGACCTTGTGCACCAGTCGCTCCGGTATTCCCAATCGGACCTTGTGCGCCAGTCGCGCCTGTGTTACCAATCGGACCTTGTGCACCAGTCGCGCCTGTGTTACCAATCGGACCTTGTGCACCAGTCGCACCGGTATTCCCAATCGGACCTTGTGCACCAGTCGCTCCGGTATTCCCAATCGGACCTTGTGCACCAGTCGCTCCCGTGGCCCCGGTTGGCCCGTAAGGGGCATTCGTGGGAGTCCAGACTCCGTTGGTCAAGGTTAGAACTTGACCATTGGCCGGAGCGGAAGGCGAGACCAGCACATGCTGTATCGAATCCGCAGAATACTTATGCGAAGCAACATAGTCCTTTGTCACCAAGGTGTTGCCCAAGTCAAATTCTGTTGTCGAGCTACTGGTTGCTTTGCCCGTAAGGGTTAATGTCGCCCCCGCAATTCCGCCGCTGGGAGATACCAGCACAGCAGAATCAGAGACCCACGTGGTCCCATTCCACCTTATCGTACTATTAACTAAGCTTGCGGCAGGAGGTGGATAAAGCGAGTTGAGCGTGTCGTGATTGATGATGATTCCATTACCCGCGACGTAGTGGGTATTGCTGTCGACACCAGGAACCCAGCGGCCTCCATTCCATTTTATAACCGCTCCCGGGAAGGCTGATGACGGATGCAGTTTGGACAACGTTACCGCACTGTCTGCGATCTTAGTCGTAGTAACTGCCGCGTCCGCCAAGCGATCGCTCGTTACACCCTTTGGTGCAATCGCGATGGAAGTCGTGGGGCCTGAGGCACCGGTAACAATAATAGAACTGTCGGACTTAAGCTGCTTGACACCAAACGATATCGCGGATAATGTTATCTTCCCGTTTGCAGAGGTGCTGATGGAGATCGTACTGTCGGAAACGAGATGCACCGCCCCGGATTGCTCGTTGATACTCGTAACAACACCAGTTGCATTTGCTGCAAGACCCCGAGCCACATCTGCATAGTTGGCGTGTAAGGCAAGCGGCGCCGCTGCGACGTGCGAACGTGGTGAGAGAGGTTGATTGTCTATCGAAACCTCTATGTAATAGCTGCTGTCGAAGCCGAATCCTAGCGGAATCGGATTCGTGACACCGATCTCTCGCTCAAGAATACCACCGTGGATCGTGTCTATCTCGCTCTCAGTATAGACTGGTGTGCCACCCGTCGGAGTGTGATAGATGGATATGGTTACAACGTAACCTCCGTCCGGAACGGGGTGGTTATTTTGCTCTACCCTGGCTTGGTAGCTAAATGTTCTGTTCTGGGCGTGACCTGCTGTCCCGAACAATGCGAGAAATAGCAATAGTACACAGCTCGACCGGAGCAGCGAAAAGGAAAACATAGGCGATTTTCGAATCGAAGTAGCGAAACCGGGGGCTGTGGGTATGCAATTTAAGCAATTTTTTGGCCGCCCCTTTGAAAATCGGATTTTTTCTTCTGGCAGTTAGGATTGAGCCGAGCCAGAATATATTCCTGTATCTTTGCATTCGTATGACAACAACACTTTTCCTTGCGTCACAATCGCCCCGGAGGGCTGCCCTAATTCGGCTGCTTGGAGTGAAAAATATCCAAATTCGTCCGTCCGATCTGATCGAAGCGATGGATTCGGACTCGAGTACTGCGGAGAACGTGCTTCGGCTGGCATCCCACAAAGCGAGACACGTCGCCGATCAGCTCTCCGATGGGCATGGCATCGTTCTCGGCGCCGACACAACTGTGGCGATCGGCAGCGAAGTTCTGAACAAACCGGCCGACGCCGCCGACGCCGAGCGGATGCTGCTGCGGCTCAGCGGCCACACACACACGGTATACACCGGAGTCTCTCTTGTGAATCTTGCCACTTATGAGGAGCGTTCGTTTGTTGAATCCACAGATGTGACCTTTCGCGCCCTCGGACGTGAGGAGATTCGCGCCTACATTGCCACAGACTCTCCAATGGACAAGGCCGGGGCTTATGGCATTCAGGAAGATTTTGGTGCCGTTTTTGTTCGACACATCGATGGGGACTACTACAATGTTGTCGGCTTGCCAATCTGCCGACTCTACGTCGAGCTTCAACGCTTCGCTCCCGACATATTCCTTTAAAATGACACGCGCGCATTCCCGCTCGATTCGTGAAACATGGCTGCTGCTGTCGCCATGGGTGCTCACGCTCGCGATCTTTTGGGCATACCCGCTGCTGAACGCATTTTATCTATCGTTCACGAAGTATTACACGCTTACGAATCGGACAACCTGGATAGGCCTCGGCAACTACCAAAAGCTTTGGCGCGATCCGCTCTTCTGGCAGTCGCTGCTCAACACAGTGATCTTCGTCGTGGGCACGATTCCGTTTACGATGATCATATCGCTCTTCTTCGCTGCGCTCTTGGTGCGGGTGGAGCGATTCCAACATTTCTATCGCTCAGCTCTCTTCTTGCCAAGCGTTACGTCGCTCGTGGTCATAGCGCTTATCTTTACGAATCTCTATACCTCCGGCGGCTACATCAACACACTTCTGAAAATGACCGGTATGCGGGCACCATCCCGAGGCTGGCTTCTCGAACCCAATCTCGCGCTGCCATCCATCATGGCGATGGACATCTGGATCTCGATCGGTTACTATGCAGTGCTCTTCCTTGCGGCGATGCAAAATGTCTCGAAAGATTATTACGAAGTCGCGGAGTTGGAAGGCACAGGCAAGTGGCAACAGTTTTTTACCATCACTCTCCCGCTGATTAAGCCAACGCTCCTTTTCGCGTTAGTGCTAAATACGATCAAGAGCTTCCAGGTCTTTACGGAAATCTACGTGATGACTCGGGGTGGCCCGCTGGGGAAGACATCGACGCTTGTGTATCAAGTCTATTCTAACGCATTCGAATCCGCGGACACGATGGGGTATGCGTGCGCGGTCGCTTATGTGTTGTTTGCGATCATTGCGGTGATTTCACTTGCGGAGAGCAAGATACTAAAGAACGCTTGAACGTAAGCTCGGGCTACTCGCTCGTCGGCTCGCCCACATCCAAGTACACCACATCTTCCTTCGGTCGGTAGCCGATCAGCTCTGCGAAGCGGCCCCAATCAATGATCGTGTCGAGAAGCTGTGCGGGGTCTTCGTAAGGCATTCGTGTTGCGAAGTCCTCGATCAATACTTCGTACGGGACTTCCCCTTCGTTGTGGTGGAAGGTATCGAGCAGAATCTGGAACGTGCGCAGCCCACGAAGCTGCTTGTTGAGTAAACTCTTCTTGTCGTTGATATCTGCGTCAACGAACTCGCGCCCAAGTGGGGTGATGAGAACGTCCTGACCGGGAGTCTCTGCGAACGAGAGCAGTTCAGCCGCCTTAACGATTTGAAGCGTTTCATCAAAGCGACGGCTCGCAGCCTCGGCGAGATCGCTCGTTGCAAGTCGTCCTTCTTCGGCGAGCACACCGAGGAGTCCAAGGATTTCTTCGATGTTTGCAGCAGGAATGATCTCCGTCTTAGCCACCGCCTTTGGCTCTTCCGTAAATGGGAGAACGGCGTTTGTGATCAATGCGTGGATGCGGCTCGATAGATCAATGTATTCTTGCGACCGAGGATTGCGCGGATACGGCATCGGATTGATGAACTCCGCTTTGATGCGCCCCGGATGAGCATCTAGCACGATAATGCGCGAAGCCATTTCGCAAGCTTCATCGATCGAATGCGTTACCATCACAACCGAGTTCAGCGTGCCCTCGCTGGAGTGATAGAGATCGAGCACTTCCGAGCGTAGGTTCTCGGCCGTCAAGGCGTCAAGCGCGCTGAATGGCTCATCCATGCAGAGGATTCGCGGTTCGACGACGAGTGCACGTGCGATGCCAACACGCTGCTTCATACCTCCGGATAGCTCCTTCGGATAGGCCTCTTCGAATCCTTCCAGTCCAACTTGATCAACAGCCTTCTTCACACGTTCCTTCACCTTCTCACGCGGCGCGTGAAGTGCATCAAGCCCCAACCCAATATTTTCATCTACGGTCAGCCACGGCAGCAGTGCAAAGGACTGAAAGACGATCGCCGTGTAGGGATTATTTCCGCGCAGCGGTTTGCCATCCACGGTCACGGTGCCAATTGTTGGCTTGAGCAGGCCCGTAAGAATACGGAGAATGGTTGACTTTCCCGAACCCGACGCGCCAAGGATGCAGAGGAATTCGTTTGCTGCGACAGACAGATTAATCCGCTCCAGCACCGGCAATGGTTTGCCGGATGGCGTGGTGAACGTCATGCCAATGTCACTGAGCTCAATAATGTCCTTCCCCGCTGGTGGGGGCGTTATAAGCGCAGGCGCGGGGCGCGGGATGGGTCGAGTGGAAATGGGAGTAAGTGACATAACAAATGCATTTTCTACTCATGTAACGCATGAGTCTGGCTTTTGGGTTGCCGGTTGAACATTAACTCATTGCTAACTGCCTAAAGTACAATGAAGCCGCTGGGAGGCCTCAGGCAAGCATTCGAAATCCCACAACAGATTGCTTCCTCAATACTTTGCAACCTCCAGGAGCAAGTTTCCCAGCACTGGCCCGAGAACAGAAGACTAGGTTCAGCTATGGACTGAGAGAAAGATTAATTCTATGATTGGTAACCCGGAATTCTCTCCCGCACCCAATTTTCTTCGTAAATTTACAACTTAGGTATTGTACCGAAATCCCTCTCCGTGGTGCTTCGGCAGACCTGACAAGTTTATTTATCAATCCACATCGAATTATGAGACATTGGTTACGATTTCTTTTACCGGCGCTGCTCCTTCTCGCGTCGAGCGGGTCAGTGCATGCACAATTGGCAATAACGAACGAGTGGCGAGGCGCCGTAGGCTTTGAGAAGGCCGATCGGACGGCGATCTATGTCAAGCGGGCTGACAGCGCCGTCAAGGTGTTGCTACAGAGCACTCCCCCACTGCTGACGATGTCCAATCTTGCGCTTCTTGATGTCTCGCCGGATGGGATGCATTACCTCATCGCAGGGAAGTTCACTTATTATAAAGTGGGACCGAACCAATTTGTAACCTACATTGGAATCGTCAGTATCCCGGCAAACCTCGACCTAACGGCGACGAACGCCATTTCACAGGTTCACTTCCTAAAAGTTGCTCAGGGTAATATTGGCGTAGCATTCCGTCCTTTGGGATTAATTTCGAATGATGGCAACGATTGGTTTGCAGTAATGGAAAGCGGTAGCACCGGAACGCTGCCGTTGCTGACGTTCTATCATGGCAAGATGGATCAGGACGAAACCACCCCTGGAACCGTAATTGATAGCGCACAGGCTCCACTAAGCGACCACCTTACGGATTGGCATATGTCCAACCTGGCGCTTGCCGGAGGAGACCTGGTGGCAATCACTGTTCAGGCAATTGGAGACGTCCCTTCATTGGAATATCACCGTTACCGCTGGGCCTGGAGTGACAACGTTTCCATCCCACCTCGTCAATTATACATGTCGAGCTGGGGAAACCTTGTCTCGCGTGCTCCGCGCCCGTCATCGAACACGGACACGCTGTTCGGCTACTGCCTACAGATCGTCGGTAACGAGGCTCATGTCGGTACGATGAATTCCAGTGGGGATATTGACTATTGGAAACTCGTACCCTACTCTGGCACTGGCCAACCGCAGGACGGCGGACCATTGCTTTCACGAACCGATCTTCCAAAAGATCAGACATTCTTTGCCGGCTCCAAGATGGGCCCTTATGGTGAGAATATTCCCGATGCGTGCAATCCCGGCATGGGCGGCGACATTTCATTCAGCCGTGGTGGAGATTCCATTACATTCATTACACATCCCGCCGCCGATAGCGACGTAGCTCGCCGGAATAAACGCTCCGGTGTGTGGCTGACCACCGGTGGATCAACGACTCTTATCTACAACGATACCAACGCACAGGAACTGCAGCCGGTGATCATGAAGGTTGCCGTAGGCATTCCTCACTACGGGGGAATCAAGCTTGGTGGATCCGACCCGATCGTGTACCAGACCATTGATACTGGCACAACTCACACGTATAATCTCCAGATCGCGGATACCTCAGCGTACGTCGATGACACGATAAACTCTGTCGTCTTATCTGGCACGAATGCGAGTGAATTCTCTGTCGGCGGGACGTTCCCCGTGCTTGCGCCAATGGGTGGGAATAGCATTTCTATCCCGATCACCTTCGCGCCAACAGGTCTTGCTGGTGCTCGCACTGCGACGGTAACGGTACACTTTGCAAAGGATAGCATTCGCACCGTTGGCATCAGCGCCACTGCCTCCGTGAAGGCACCTGCGAAGGGCGTGAAGGAAGACCCGACTCTTGCAGCTCTCGTGTCTGTCGAGCCGAATCCGTTCACCTCATCCACATCCGTTCTCCTAACCGCAGCAGAGTCTGGTACGCTTGGAATTGCAGTGCATGATGCGGTTGGACGCACAGTCTATACTTCCGAGCTTCGCCGCGTTGGTGCAGGCGCCTCAGAGGCGTTCACCTTTGATGCAAAGTCGCTTGGATTGCCAGACGGTGTGTATTATGTCTCGGCACTCTTCGGCGACCGCGAGGTTTCGCGCAGAGTAGTTTACGTGAGATAGTCAACCGACGAGAAATCGTTGAACGAGAAACGGGTAACGAGTGGATGCACTCGTTACCCGTTTCACATTTGGTGGGGTCACGGCATTTTAGTCGGAGCGTGAACGTATAGTCTGTAATAGACAACAAGCACAGGTGGGCCGATCACGTAAAAGCCGATCATCCACAGCACTCTCGCCAAACCATCACACTCTGGATTTGCCTTGCAATGCGGACCAAGTTGGCCGCCTGCAATAACTGCGAAGAATATCATGACTGCAGTAACACTTAACTGTAGCGGCACGAACCGGCTTTCGACGAGTCCGAAGAGCGCGAAAGTGTTATATGTCCCGAGCGGCGACATTAGTAGATACAGCACAAACGAAACGATGAGAGCCTGAAATCCGCGGTGGGTCATTTCGTTAGCGAGCGTATTAGCGACGAAAGAACTTCTATAGCACAGTGTGAGTATGATAACGCTTTACACCCGTTACTCGTTACTCATCCGCTCACTACTCCTCACAGCTTCCAACGGATCTCCGTCACAATGCCAGGGCGGTATTCGGAAGCGATCTTTTGGAGTATTGTCTTGGAGTGCAGTGTCAACTCGTAGCGCCACACCGAGTTTAGTACCTTTACGGAAAGAACACCTTTTTCCAATTTCTCTGCTCTCGTTACGGCGGCGATCTTTTCACCCACGAGTTCACTCCAGTGCGTGATCACGTCGTAATTTAGCGCCTTCTTATCAAGCCCGAACTCCTTCAGGAGTTCGGGGATGATCTTGCCAAGAGACAGAGGTTGATTCATGGAATGCTGATGCGTGACGAAAGCGATGCATCGCGGCAATGCGTGCTGACACTTTCAATAGCAGAAAAGTTGACTAGCGCTGCAATAGCACCTTAATGGCCTTAGCCCCATCAGTGATGAGGTAGAGACCATTCGGCAAGGCGGAGATGTTCACTTCTACGCCATCACCATTGGAATCACCGGTGAAAATATCGTTCGCATCCATCGCGCGGCCGAGCGCATCAAATACGGCGAGATCGTTAAAGGCACTTGGTGTTTGGCCGAGCCCTGTAAGGATGATCCTGCCGGTACGCGTAAAAAGGCTGGTGGGCTGGGATAAACTTAGGTGTGTCATATCCTGAACGGCCGCCGGATCTGCATCATACATCGCGATGCCGTCCGATGCCTGACCATTGGCATGTGTGAAATTTCCAGCAAGATATAATCTCGAACCACTAGAGAACATCAAGTTAACTGTGCTATCGATCCCACCACCGATCGGCGACCACACGCCAGCAAAAGCTGCTAAATTTTGAACGTGACAGGTGTCACAAGGCGCGCCTTGGGCAGCGTAAGTGGTAGCACCGATACCGGCCACAAAGCTGACTGGGAATCCGGGGGACTCTGGTGGGCCGGCGAAGATCCCATTGCCGCTGTATCCGACGAACGGGAGCGAAGGCCACTTGCTTGCAACATCACCAGCGAATACGAGGGATCCTCCGGCATAGAACATCGAGGTGACATTCACTTGTGCCGGTGTATCTATGAGCGGCGACGACCAGACATTCCCGCTCCAAAATGAGATGCCGCTTCCAAGCAGGTAATTGGCTGCAACAAAATACCCTGCAGCTGCGACACCCCATTTCGTCTCCACAAGAGAAAGAACCCCAGGCTCACGTGTTCCGTCGGACGGAGCTCCGTAGGAGGCAAATCCATAGCCCAAGGTATCCCAAAGCTTGCCATTCCAACGTGCAACATCATTGAGCCTTGTGCCTTCGCCGTTGCGGTCGAAGCAACCTCCGATAAAGATCTCATTGGCAGATGTGCGTAATATGGAAAGGACTCCGCGACGAGCAGTCTTTTTTGAAGATGGCGGAGGTATGATACCCGAGCCAATCGGTGACCAGATGTTACCATCCCAACGTGCTATGCAGCTCGCAGGACTTCCGCCAGCGGTGCTGAACTCCCCGCCGGCAATGACGGTACCATCCACATCGAAGGCGAGGGAATAGACTCCTTTGTCTGTGCCTGCTCCCAGGGCATGCCACGCTTTGCCATCCCAGAGTGCGATGTTTGATGCTGGAACTCCGGCCACGGTGGTGAATCTGCCCCCAACGTAGAGTGAATCATGTGCTGGAAGCAGGGCATAGACTTTTCCTGCGAGCCCAAGATTCGCAAATTTCGTGCTCCAAATTGGCTGTGCTGTTGCAACCGAAGTGACCAGACCTAATAGAACGATGAACGAGAGTGTACGAATGCGCATAGGATTTTCGCCGAAAGTTTACGAGGCAAAAATAAGGAAGATTATGAAAGGACGCCCCAAAAGCGAACCATCGCCAGGGAGTGAGGGAGTAACCCGCTTATCTGCCTTTGTATTCCGGCTTCCGCTTTTCAGCGAACGCCTTCACCGCATCGGTGTAATCTTGTGTGCGGCCAGCGGCTTCCTGCATAAAGACCTCATAATCCAGTGCTTCGTCGAGCGACATGCTTGATACCTTATCCATCATGCGCTTAATGTAGCCATAGGCCATGGTTGGCCCGGTCGCGAATGCTGTCGCCACGGTTGTTGTCTCGCGTTCAAGATCGGCAGCAGGAACGACTTGATTGGCCAATCCGAGATCGAGTGCCTTTTGAGCATTAATATCATTGCCGGTTGCGGCCAATTCGAATGCCTTGGCCACGCCAACATTACGGACGAGAAACCAGCTCGACCCGGAATCAGGCACAAGCCCGATCCGGACAAAGACTTCTATGAGCTTAGCACTCTCAGCCATGATCCGGTAATCGCAGGCCAATGCCAGCGACGCACCCGCCCCTGCGGCTACCCCGTTAATTACTCCAATGATCGGCTTTGGCAGCTTGCGCATGGCACGAATTAGCGGGTTATATCTACGTTCAAGAGAATCCCGCAGAGAGCGTTTTCCACCGCTGGACGGGGCATCCTTCAGATCTTGGCCAGAGCAGAAAGCTTTCCCTGCTCCTGTCAGGACGACAACTCGGATAGCGTCGTTCTTCGCTGCTTCTTTGAAGGCATCCTGCAAGTCGGTTGTCAACTGCTCGTTGAAGGCATTATAGACTTCAGGGCGGTTTAGCGTGATGGTGAAAATGCCATCGGAGAGGGCTGTGAGGATGGTTTGGAACTCTGACATACTGGTTTTCGTGAGACTTTGTGTTGAGTGTACGAAGATCTTATCTGTTATCACTTCCCTTTCCACTCTGCCTTCCGCTTCTCGACAAACGCCGACATCCCCTCTCGCATATCCTCAGTAGCGAAAAGCAGGTAGAAATTCTTTCGCTCGAATTCCAATCCCATTTCAATCGTCGTGTCGAAGGACTTCAGCACGGCTTCTTTCGCGAGCCTCACGGCAACCGGCGGACGCTCGGAAATATCCTTTGCCATGCGCTGTGCTTCTTCGAGGTAAAACTCCACGGGTACCACTTTGTTGACCAATCCCGCCTTCAGCGCTTCATCTGCGGTGATCTGCCTTCCGGTGAGCACCATCTCCATCGCGAGTCCCTTTCCCACGGCGCGCGTCAGGCGCTGCGTGCCGCCAGCACCAGGCATCACGCCGATCAGGATTTCCGGCTGACCAAAGCGTGCTGTTTCGCTCGCAATGATGATATCGCAGTGCATCATCAGTTCGCAGCCGCCACCAAGTGCGAATCCGGAGACAGCAGCGACGATTGGTGTCTTAATTTTACGAATGCGATCCCAGCGGGTGAATTGATCGCGCATGAGCATATCGATCGCGGTAGCATCAGCCATCTCGGTAATGTCGGCACCAGCTGCGAATGCCCGCTCACTTCCGGTGAGAACAATCGCCCGGACTTCAGGGTCGTTGTCGAGCGCCTCCAGCGTTTCGACGAGTTCGACCATGAGTTCGAGATTGAGCGCGTTCAGCACTTTTGGTCGGTGCAGTTGCACCGTCGCGACGAAGCCTTCTCGGGACAAGATAAGGTTCTTGAGTTTAGTCATTGTGCAAAAATACGACGCCCGCAGACCCAACAGGCCTACGGGCGAAAAAAATGTTTACCGTACCTGAATTTTAGCGGCGATCCCGACCGCCAGCACCCATGATGCGGAGGATCATCATGAAGAGATTTAGGAAGTCGAGGTAGAGATTCAGCGCTGCAAGCGTCGGGGGGACCTCATGCGCGCGTTTCAAGATGCGGGAAGTATCGACAAGAATAAACCCCGAGAAGATAATCACGCCGATAATGGAGATGCCAAGATCGAGCGAAGACGACTGGGCAAAGATATTGATGAACATCACTCCGATTAGCATGAATAGCCCGATGCTAAGGCTGGCCCCCATGTAACTGAAGTCCTTCTTCGAGACGAAGGTGTAGAGCGTAAGACCACCGAAGATGGAACCGCTCAGGATAAGGGCATCATAAATTGATGCTGTACTCATGCCACGGAAGTAGCCATGCGCGATTGCATAGAGCATCGGTGCGACAAAGAGGCCGCTGATAAAGGTCGCAACGCTTAGGGTTGGCACTGCGCGGCTTGGGTTGTTTGCGCTCTTTCCGGCGAACCAAATGGAAGCGAAAAATGCGAGCATCCCAATGATCGGCGAGTGTGCAAACGAGAACGCCAGATCGCTTTGCATGGCGATGAGGGTTCCAGAGATGGCGCTTGCGACAGCGATGGAAAAATAGGTATAGACTTTCCTCACATAGGCGAGGCGCGCTTCGCCGACTAGCTGGAGAGCGTCTGGGGTGAAGGAATACATGGGGTTCACAGTCTCTTGCATGAGTAAATAAAATTAGATGTGGCAGCTTGCGAGTCCGCGTTTTTCGAGATACTGCTGATGGTATTCCTCGGCGCGCCAGAAGGTATCCGCAGGTACGATCTCTGTCGCAATTGGTTTGCGATATCGTCCACCAACCGTCAATGCACTCTTGGACTGATTAGCGGCCAGCCGCTGTGCTTCCGAGTGATAAAAGATAGCTGAGCGATATTGCGTTCCAACATCCGGACCCTGCCGATTGACTTGGGTGGGGTCGTGATTTTCCCAAAAGACAGTTAAGAGATCCTCGTATTTCACGAGCGATGGATCGTATTCAACTTCAACAACCTCCGCATGGCCGGTACGGTCCGTGCAGACATCCTTGTAGGTCGGGTTCTCGGTCTTCCCGCCTTCATATCCGACTGCGGTTGACTTTACTCCTTGGAGCTTTCGGAATTCTGCTTCGACTCCCCAGAAACAACCTGCACCAAATGTGGCTTTCTCCATAAACGATAGACGACTAATATGTGACGTACTGAGGATAATATACGAGGTGAGTGGGCGTTCGTTTCGATCCTAGAACAAGGCGCGACAATTGAGATCAATTCCTGCAGAGGGTCCTAAAGCACTCCTTTTGCAGAAACGAGCAAGAAGACAGCGTTGTCTCGAAATTGCGCCCTCATTGCAGGCACGCCGGGACTGGGGAGATATTCGAAGAACGTCTCGGACATGATCGACGGCTCTCCGAATACCTTTGTGATGCTGTCTCGGAGCGTAGTCAGATCCTCAACCGTCGCGTGTACGAAGCCGTGCTCGGCATAGGGCTCGGTAGGCTGTTGATTGCGATGCTCTCGATACGGAAGAATAAATTCGACCCTACCAACACTATCAGCAGCTAGGCGCACACGAGCGATAGCGCGGAAGCTCATCACCTGAACGGGCGCGAAGATTAGTATCTTAATGTCGGTATGTTGGCCTTCTCGCTCAAGGACCGAATCGAGAGGAGATGTGCCAATTAGCTTATCGAGCCCAATTCGTGAGAGTGGCCTGGAAAAAGACTTCAGGCTGATGGGCCGCTGCGCAACCGCGAGGGTAGGCACACTCAGTGCGCTCGCAATTATTAGCATTGCGATACCTAGTCGCATCATTGAAAATTGATAAAGTTGATTCACAGCGGGACAACAGCAGTTGGAAACTGAACGTGCTCTTGAACCATTGGTTGTTTTACTGGCTTAGCTAAGATACGGCAACACTGTCGACTTTTTTGTAATGCCAACATTCGAACTCGTCTGTGCCAATCGCGAGGGCAATACAGATTGAAAATAGTAGTATTTACGATGCTGCGCTGGACATTAATATTCTGTCTTACATAGGTCAGCAAATTCGCATGCCACGTATCGCCGGAGTTACCACTGCCGTTCCAAGGCACAAGCTCGAACAGATTGCGGTAAAACACTTTGCCCAAAATATCTTTGGGGCAAATGCGGAGCGACTGCTGCCCGTATTCGACAACGCACTCATCGACAGTCGCTACTTCGTCTCCGATATGGAGTGGTTTGCCCGAGAGCATAGCTTTACCGAAGCAAACGACCTCTTTATTCAAGCCTCGCTCGATCTCACACAGCAAGCTGTAGTAGCTCTCGCTGATCGATGCAGCATCAGCACAGAAGATTTCGATGTGATTTTCTTCGTCTCCACCACTGGTCTATCTACACCTTCGATCGACGCACGGCTTTTCAATCGCATCTCGTTGAATCCCCACATAAAACGCATTCCCATTTGGGGTCTTGGTTGTGCAGGTGGCGCGGGTGGAATCGCTAGAGCGTTTGACTACCTCAAGGCCTATCCCAACCACCGAGGACTTGTGGTAAGCGTTGAACTTTGTAGCCTCGCGTTCCAAATCAACGACCGAAGAAAGAGTAACATCATTGCTACTGCCCTGTTTGGAGACGGCGCGGCGGCCTGTCTTGTGATTGGCGATGACGTTCCAATCTCCGAGAATGGCATGTCGCATCCTTCCATCGTTGGAAGCCTCTCCACGATCTATCCCGAAACCCTGGATGTCATGGGCTGGCGTATCACAAGTAGCGGCTTCGAAATCGTCTTGTCGAAGGACATTCCAACGATCGTGACTTCGTTGGTGAAAGAGAATGTTGACGAGCTACTCACCACCCACAACGTCAGGGCCGGTGATGTCCATCACTACATTGCCCATCCCGGCGGGGCAAAAGTCATGGAGGCCTACACCGAAGCGTTAGATCTGAAGAATGGTGATCTCGGGCATTCCTTCGCCGTGCTCCGGGAGTACGGGAATATGTCGAGCACCACCGTGTTCTTCATCTTGGAGAGATACCTTCGCAAGACAAAGCAGCAAAGTGGCGAGTATGGGTTGGTCTCGGCGCTTGGCCCAGGTTTTAGCTCAGAATTAGTGTTGTTGAAATGGGATTGAATTTTCACAAAGTGCTTTTCATCGTACTTGCTCTTGCGTTGATCGCGGAGCGTTTGTTTGAGTTACGCTCTGCAAAACGAAACACCGCGCGACTCTTTTCGGAGGGTGGCCGAGAGTTCGGTGCAGGACACTATCCAATAATAGTGGCAATGCATGTACTTTTTTTCGCAAGTCTTATCACAGAGTTCTTTTATCGGCTTTCACCTCTCTGGGAGTACTGGTACGTTGCACTTGTCGCATTTTCGCTTGCTCAATCGCTGCGATTGTGGTCAAGAATAACGATGGCTGGTCGCTGGACGGCTCGGATCATCGTCGTCCGACAGGAGCGGCTCATTGCACGCGGGCCGTATGCACGTATGCCGCACCCGATCTATGTTGCAGTTGCGCTTGAATTGCTTACGCTCCCGCTTATTTTTGGATTGTACTGTACGGCGGGGCTGTTCAGTGTTTTGAATGCAGCTATGTTGCTCATGGTACGAATACCGACTGAAGAAGAGGCATTAAGGTGGTCTCAGGGCAAATGAACCGCACTATTGTTGATTCAGAAACATACCAGCGTTGAAAAGCGTAACGGAATGCCATAAGACGGTGTGAACATTAGTGCATCTACCGCCACGTGTGCGTGAATTGCTAATCTTGTCTTATTATGAAGACCTTTGTTACAGTGTGTTTACTCTTGCTTCCAATCGCATCGCAGTCCAGAGAAAGAACTTCGATACCCAACAGCAGCTCGCTTCTCAACCACGAGACTGGAATCCAGTCACTCAGCATTCCAAGTTTGAACGACTGGTCGGACACGCCCTCAGTATTGACACATAGCCCAGACAGTATCGCCAACTTTTCGAGTAGCGATTCGGAAAAGGATTCTCTCGTCCTTGACTTCAACCACGGCGGGTTTTATCGAAAGCGTCATAGACCGCATGTATTCGTACTCTCGGAATTGGATCGCGCTCGGCAGGTGCCGTATCGCGAGAGTTTCGCGATGATGGATTTCAATAGAGTCACGGGTTATTTCTTAGGTCTGGGCAGCCCTGGGTTTGGCGACATCGGAGCGCACGATGAGATCGGGACAACAGGCGGGTTCGGATACGGATTTGCGGACAAGCGCTGGGAGTACAGGCTCGGAGCGGAATTCCGTTTGCCCCTATCCAATCTGTCGAAGATCGAGCATGATTCAGGCTATCGGCATAATATCTACTCACCTCACACGCTCGCAATCGGTGGCGAATTCCACAACATTACATCCACAGATGATGCGTGGCGTGCAGGTCGTATAGAGAATGCTGCGGACGCGTTCTTTGCACGTGAAGACTTTCGCGATTATTTCAAGCTCGCTGGATGGGATGGCTACCTCGCGTACCGTCCATCAAGGAATTATGAGATGCGGCTTGATTGGCGTAGCGATCACTACCAATCGCTATCGCAGGAGGTCTTTTATGGAAGATGGGGTGGCAACAAGGTGCTACCTCCTAACCCTCCGATAAGTGAAGGGCACATGAACTCTCTCGTTTTTTCATCTCAACACGAAAGCGTCCATACGCGCTCGCGGGAGACTCCAAATCTATTCGGAGACTCCATCTCGATCGAGCAGCTTGCAGGAATGAGCAGCCTGTTTCAGATCGAACTCGGCCATATGCCTGGCTCTGATTTCGGATTTAACCGGTATGTTTTTGATTCACGTAAGTTCAGTCCGATAGCTCACGGAATCAGCTTCGATACGCGTTTATTGTTTGAGGCCACCACTGGCGACACACTGTATCAGAAGTGGGAGTTTCTCGGCGGACCAGGTTCGCTTCCAGCGAACTATCGCAAGAGCTTGTATGGCAATCGCATGTTGCTGCTGAACACTGAATTGCGTTTCAGCCTTGCTATGCTATCGGGGGTGTTCCATTCACCGGATATCAATCTTGTCGTCTACAATGACCTTGGTAAGATAGGAACCGCCGCTCAGGACGAAGGGATCTTCAAGGGATTTGGGTTTAGCGGGCCATCATCGATCCTGTATAATGTCGGCGTTGGCATTGGTTGGACGAATGGGATTCAAGTTGGCGCAACCTGGCCAACGAATGTAAAGGATGACCCAAGGGTGATCTTCAGGCTACAAAGAGCCTTCTAACAACAGAGTAAGGGATCGTCTTATCCATGAGTCGAATAGGTTCTCTCCTCGTCCTCTTGGCGATCTGTTGTGGAGCATGCGGGAGGCTGCCACTCAAAGACCCTTGTTTCGACTCAGCATACATGGCACTGCGGTTTCATCCGCCGGATTCAATGACTGACTCGCAACGGAGTTACCTTAGGGCAAAGGACAGCGAGTGCATAGCGTACCAAGAGCTTTGGAACCAGGACTACATCCCGGTGGACGCGACGGAAGATTCGTGGGCAGGACATGGAGCGGGTGTAGCACTGATCGTATTCTGCCTGCTGATCACGTTAGTTGGAGCCTTGTCCTTCGTTAAGTTTTTCAGCTTTGGGAGATAACCGTATCTCGGAATCCCCCCCAATTATCTCTTTCCGCGAAAGTACTCCTGTACTAACGGTGCACACTCCCTATCGAGCACTCCCCCAATCGTATGCACTTGATGATTCAGGCGGGAGTCCTCCGTAATGTTAAATAGCGTACCGCAGGCCCCTGCCTTGATGTCGTAGGCACCGAACACAAGACGCGGAATACGTGCAAGGACAATTGCCCCAGCACACATTGCGCATGGCTCGATGGTTACGTAAAGGGTGACGTCCGTAAGGTAGCGAGATTCAAGCGCGGCGCTGGCGGCGGTGATTGCCATCATCTCAGCGTGGGCTGTGGCATCTTTTAGCTGCTCGGTGAGATTGTGTCCTTTCGCAATGACTTTCTCCTCGCGAACAATGACACACCCGATCGGCACCTCGTTCAAATCCAACGCCTTCTGCGCCTCGCGAAGCGCGGCTTTCATCCAATGGTCGTGGGAATACACGGGTCCGAGCTTGAGGTAAGGGTTTCGTAGTATGGGGTTGGGAAGAAAGTCTGAAAGTGTAGAGCAGATGCCGAATACCCTATACCCCAAACCACTACCCCTGAGTGGGCCCTGCAGGACTTGAACCTGCGACCGATCGATTATGAGTCGACTGCTCTAACCAACTGAGCTAAGGGCCCATTTAGGGGAAGAGATGAAATCGGACAGATGAAAGATGATAGGAAAAGCCGGTGGCTCCTCATCTTTCATCTGTCCGATTTCATCTCTTCCCCTTACGCCGCGACACAACTCCTGTTTTGAGCGCGAAATTCCGCCAACTCGGACGAAATGGCACAATTCGGAATTGGAGGGCGTTCGGGGCATTACAATGCTCGAAAACGGCACAACACAAATGCGGCTTGCCGCCCACACACTGGGCTGCAAGCTGAATTACTCGGAGACGACGACGATCACAAAGCAATTTGCGGATCGCGGGTTTTCTGTTGTCCCGCTCGGGGGTGTCGCGGAAGTCGTGCTGCTGAATACCTGTTCCGTGACGGAGAACGCCGAGCGCGAGTGCCGCCACCTTGTGCGACGAGCTTTGCGAAACTCCCCAGATGCCTTCGTGATAGTGACAGGATGTTACGCGCAGCTTCGTCCAGAAGAAATAGCCAGCATTCCCGGAGTGGATCTCGTCCTTGGGGCGCAGGAAAAGTTTAGGCTTTTCGAGCATCTCACGGGGTTTGAGAAGAACCATGGGCCAAAGATCTTCGCCACAGAGATTTCCGATGAAGCCGAATTCCATGCTGCGGCGAGTCCAGCGACCGACGGACGGACGCGCGCCTTCCTCAAAGTCCAGGATGGATGCGATTATTCTTGCTCGTTCTGCACGATCCCAAAAGCGCGCGGGGGATCCCGGTCAGCAGAAGTTCAGGAGATCGTTGAACGTGCCGTACGGCTGAGTGAAGAAGGCTTCCATGAGGTCGTACTTTCCGGTGTTAACGTCGGGGACTTTGGCAAAAGCACAGCCTCAACGTTCTTTGATCTCCTGCGAGCGCTGGAAAGTGAACCAGACGTGACCGCACGATTGCGAATTAGCTCCATTGAGCCGAACCTGCTGACAGAGGAGATCATCGAGCTTGTTGCCGGCTCAACGAAATTCTGTCCGCACTTTCACATCCCGATGCAATCCGGCTCCTCGAAGATATTACGATTAATGCAGCGCCGGTACCAGCCTGAGCTATATCGGACGCGTATCGAGAAGGCCAAGGCACTGCTGCCGAATGCCGCGATCGGCGCTGATGTCATTGCTGGATTTCCGGGTGAGACAGATGCTGATTTCCGGGACTCGTACGAATTCGTAGAATCGCTGGACCTGAGCTATCTCCATGTGTTCACCTACAGTGAACGGCCCGGCACGAAGGCCTCCGAAATGAAGGACGTGGTTCCGGTACATGTGCGAAGAGAGCGCAACCAGATGCTTCGGATACTCTCGGAGAAGAAGCGACGGTGTTTTTACGAATCGCAGTTAGGAGCTGAGATGGAAGTCATCCTGGAGCGCGGCGATGGCTTGCCGGAAGGATTTACAAACAACAATGTACGTGTGCGACTTCACCACGCTCTACCAGTAGGGACGGAGCTTGTTCGCGTCCGATTGGAGGAAGTGCTTGGAGATGTTGTGAGCAGCACAGTGGTCGAGGTGCTCGCTGGCCGCAGAGAGGAGCTGTTGCCGATACTGTGAAGCTCAGACTGTCGCCTTTCGTGGACCGTGTCGGAGAGCGCAAGCTACTGCTGATTATCGCTTCCGTATCCTTCATTGGAGAGCTGATCGGTATGCGAGCGCCGAATGTATATGGTGAGCCATATCTGGTGGCGAAGAATATCGTCGCCGGGAAAGGATTTGTGTTTGCTTATCCCTTCACGGCGCCGGAAGTTTTGACGTGCTACATCACCCCACTGTACACCTATCTTCAAGTCCCCTTTCTCTGGTCGGGAATCGGAGAGCGCGGCATCCAAGTGATGAATCTGCTCCTTCTTCAGGCTGGTTGCTTCGTGACCTACAGGTTTTTCCGACAATTCACCACACGCGAAGTTTGTATTTCCAGCTTTGCAGCGCTTAGTTTTTACATTCCGTTCTGGGCGCTATCCTACACGCTGGAGCCGAATTCACTCAACCTGCTCTTGCTCGTTCTGACGGTTTCGAATGTCTATTCGCTTGCCAAGTCACCTACAAGGAAGGGTTGGCTCTCGCTGGGTGTATTGTTTGGTGCCCAACTTTGGGTGAGACCTGATATTCTTATCGGGCTCGCGATGTTCGGCGCTTGGCTTTTGATCTACGCAACTCTAAAGCGGAGAGAGACTCTCGGCGGCCTGGCCATGGCTGCGATCATTGGATTGCTTATGATATCCCCATGGACAGCCCGCAACTACTCCATCTTCCACAAGTTCATTCTTGTGAGTGCCAACTCAGGATTCAATCTCTTCATGGGAAACAGCTCTGCATCAACAGGAGAGATAAGCGATCAAGCCCCGACCGCAGAGAGCATTCGACTCACCAACATGATCTCAGAATATTCCAGAACGCACGATCAGGTCGAGGTGGACGAGTATTGCCAGAAACTAGCTCAGGATTGGATAGTTGGTCATCCTGGCGAAGCATTCACTCTCGATCTTAAGAAATTGCAGTATCATTGGTTGGGGCGCTCGGAGCTTGGTACACAGTACCACTTTGCATACGGAGCATTGACCGGCATCTATCGAGCAATGACCTTGGTACTTTTGGCGTTTGGACTGTATGGCCTTTTCGTGCTCAAAGACCGATTTGCCAGATCATTGATCCTTACCATTTGTATCTATTCCTCAGCGGTTTCGACGATTTTCTTCGTGCAATCTCGACATCGAACTCTGAAAGTTGATCCGTTTCTTGTTCCTCTTGCCGTCATCGGTGTGGCCTCGACAGCCCAGAAACTGGGACCACGATCTGCCGACGGAACTTCAACTTCTCCCACACTATCCTCAACAAGTTCAGCTAAGACATGAGTATTCGAATCATAAGCATCGACGAAGGCTCCATCGCCGAAGAGCTGGGAATTCAGCCTGGTGACGAGCTGCTCAAGATGAGTGGCGAACCGGTTCATGATGAACTGGATGTGAAGTTCCACATGCCGGGAGAGTTGGTTGAGCTTGAACTGATGATGCAGGGCGAGCATACCATTCTCGAGGTAGAGAAAGAACATGCGGAGGAGATCGGCTTTGTAGTTGAGCCAATGCGAATGAATGCGTGTGGCAATGACTGCGTCTTCTGCTTCGTCGATCAGAATCCGGAAGGCCTACGGAAGGCGCTCTACTTTCGCGATGGTGACTACCGCTTCAGCCATCTTTATGGCAACTACAACACGATGACGAACGTCGGGCCACAAGCGTTGGAGCGTATAGTCAGGCAGCGTTTGATGCCACAGTATGTGAGCGTTCACTCGACGGTGCTGGAGGTACGTGAGAAGCTGATGCGATTACGCAAGGACGATCATATCATGGACAAGCTCCGATACCTTGCCGAGAATGACATCTGGATGCACACGCAGGTGGTGCTTTGTCCCGGTATTAACGATGGTGCGGGGTTGCTCAAAACGATTGAGGATATTTATAGCCTTGGGCCAGTCGTTCACACGATGGCGATTGTCCCTGTAGGACTTACGAGTCATCGCGCGGGCCTCTCCGATCTGCGGCAGGTGGACAAGGCATATGCCCGAGAGATGATCGCGCTAGTGTTCAACCTTCAGAAGCGATTCCGTGCTGAGCGAGGGACGAACTGGCTCTATCTGTCCGACGAATTCTTTCTTGTCGCTGAATTGGAGCCGCCACCTGAGGAGTGGTACGACGGCTACCCGCAGCTTGAGAATGGCGTAGGAATGGTGCGAGATTTTATCGAGGAAACCAGACGCGAGGTTGAAACACTAAAGGTCGCTAGGCCACTGAGTCTGCCTCGGCGATTGACACTTGCTACAGCCACACTCGCTTCCGGATTTATGAAGCAGCATATTGGCCCGATCCTGCGGCAGATTCCAAATCTGGACGTAGACATTGAAGTCGTAACCAATCAGCTCTATGGTCCCGACGTGACGGTCACAGGCCTGCTTTCAGGCGGGAGCTTTCAAAAACACTTTACACACCTTCCTGCGACCGACCTTCTGCTTCTTCCACCTAACGTTCTCAATGAGGAAGACGTGTTCCTTGATGATGAGACGCCGCTGGGCCTTCGAAAGAAACTTGGGGACAGGCCAATGGCGATCTTCCATGGTACATGGGAGGAGGTTCTCTTCTATCTTGATCACCCTGAGGCCGAGGCGTTTGATACGAAAGAGATACATTTACCAATCCTAACAGCGTAGCGAATCGCTACTTCTGGGAGAGCATTCCGCTTCTATACTTTCGGCTTCGAGCGAGAGTACCGTTCGACGAATGCGCTCTTCCACTCAGCGAATGTGCCGTCGAGAACGTGACCCCTTGCTTCTGTCACAAGTTGCTCGTAGAATGCCACATTGTGCATGGTTGCGAGCATTAGCCCAAGTATCTCGTTTGAGTTAAAGAGATGAGCGAGATAGGCCTTTGAGAAGTTCTGTGAGGCGTAAGAATTCGTCTCGGGATCGATCGGTGAGAAGTCTCTCTTCCACTTCGCATTGCGGAGGTTGAGCTTACCGTCGCGGGTAAAGAGTTGCCCGTTCCTCGCATTACGGGTGGGCAGAACACAGTCGAACATGTCAACTCCGCGCGCAATGGACTCCACAATATCAACCGGGGTACCGACACCCATGAGGTATCGTGGCTTCTCCGCTGGCAGGAGGTCTGTCGTCCAGTCTGTGACTTGGTACATGACTTCGTTCGGCTCCCCTACCGCCAACCCGCCAATGGCATATCCCTCGCTGTTCAGCCCAAGAAGTTCGCGGGTACAGGCCTCACGCAGATCGCGATGCACGCCACCCTGTACAATGAGAAAGAGGGACTGATCGTACCCATGCTGCGGCCGTGTCTTCGCAAAGTGTTCGGCCTCTCGATGCGCCCAGGCAAGCGTGCGTCGAACGGCGTTTTCCACAACATCTCGCTCTGCATTCGACGGCGGACATTCATCAAAGGCCATGATGATGTCTGCGCCAATCGTGCGCTCGATGTCCATCACCTTCTCCGGGGTGAAGAAGTGTGCCGAACCATCGAGATGACTCTTATAGTGAACTCCTTCGTCCGTTATCTTTCGCAGATCGCCGAGCGAGTAGACTTGATACCCACCGGAATCTGTGAGCACACTTCCCTGCCAGTTCGCAAACTTGTGGATGCCGCCAGCATTAGCAACTGTTTCGATGCCAGGACGGAGGTACAAATGATAGGCGTTCGCTAACACAATTCGCGCACCGGTTTCCCAGACATCGCGTGCATTCAGCGCTTTGACAGTGCCAAGAGTGCCCACGGGCATGAAGGCGGGCGTGTTGATCTCCCCGTGAGCAGTCTTCAGAAGACCAGCTCTCGCTTTTGTACCAGAATCGGTGTGTTGAAGGGTGAACTGCACGAGAGGATCAGAGAGACTCGATACGTACTTCGCGATGCGTAGCAGCCAATTCGCGTTCATCGTTGGTTGCAACGAATACTATCGCACCTCGGTCGGCAGCGGCACGGGCCTCGCGGAGCACAATGGAAGTGCCAACATCATCAAGCGTGGAAGTGGCTTCATCAAGTAGGAGTGCTTCCGGCGAACAGGCGAAGGCCATCGCACAGCGGACGCGTTGTTTCATACCAGAGCTATAGGCCCGCAAGTGGCGGTCGCTCCGGGCAACTTTCTCGTCAAGTCCAAAGCGATCGAGCAGTTCGATGGAGTCTTCCAAGGAAATAGATTGCCCTTTTAAATCAGCCACAAACTGGACATGTTCTGCGGCAGTAAGCTCATCATAGAGTTCTAGATAAGGGGCCACATAACCAAGCGTAAGGCGAATCGCATCGTTATCCAACTTGGCAGAACCGCGACTCCATGTACAGCTTCCTTTGGTTGGCGAAAGCACATTGCCAACTATTTTCAATAACGTTGATTTACCCGCGCCGTTCTGTCCGGTAATTCCAATGATCTCACCTCTCGCGGCCTCGAATGAAACTGGCTTGAAGACCGGCTTCATAGAAAAGCGCTTCGTAAGATTGGAGGCAACGATGGTGAGAGCGTCCACGGATTATGCCTGCTTAGCTCGTTCTTGTCGAAGGCGCTCAAGTTCGGCAAATTCCTCGCGGCGGCGCAAGCGTTGCTCCCGGCGGGCATTCGCGGCTTCATACCGCCGCTTCTCGTCCTCTGACTCAGGTATTACTTCGGGCACGGCGATGCCGTGTCCAAATTCATCCAGCGCAACAAACGTTAAATATGCCGTGCTGACGTGCCGAGTATCCCCGGTCTTAAAATCTTCCACGTCAACATGCACTCCCACCTCCATCGAGGTTCGAAAGGCATGATTAACGCAGGCACGCAGGTGAACAACTTGTCCCAATTTCACCGGGCCGAGAAAGCTCATCTCATCCATGCTAGCCGTCACGGAAATGCGGTTGCTATGGCGTTGTGCACTGAGCGCGGCAGCAATGTCCACCCAGTGCATCAGGCGTCCCCCGAGCAGGTTGCCGAGCTGATTGGTATCGTTTGGCAATACTAGTTCGATCATATCCACTGCCGAAGCACAAGCGGGCTTTGCTGAGCGAGGACGATCTTTGGATGCTGTATTAGGCATACTTATGGATTCGGCAAGCGAGAGCGAAGCTTTAAGGCGCGACCGCGCTCGGACTCCGTCGCCGACTTCAAATAACGGGAATCGAAGGCATCTAATGCCTTACGGCAATCATCCAGCTTTTTGCGATCGAAGTTGAGTTCTGCTACTCGGACTTCGGATTCTGAAGCGCGCGGACTGTCATAATACTGGTCAAGCACTCGGCCGTAGTACACAAGCGCAGACTTAGGATCTTCCAACTTATCGTACAACTGTCCAGCCAGGAAAAACTTGTTGGCAAGCTTGTTCCGTATTTCCACGATTCGGTTCTTCGCACTGTCAATGAGTGTACTTGGTGCATCCGGGAAGTCCCGGAGGAAGGTTTGAAATTCTGCCAGGGCCAGCGACGTATAAGACTGGTCCAATTCCGGCCGGGGCCCAAGCTGGAAGTAGCTTTCGCCAACCATGTATTGTGCGCGAGCTGCGGTCGGGGAGTTTGGGTAGTTGCGACGAACTGCCCGGAAATCCACGGCCGCTCCGGAGTACATTTCTTGCTTAAAGCGCGCCATTGCTTCAAGATAAGTGGACTGGGTTGCCAGTTCTGAGGTAGGTGATTGGACACGCACGGCCTCGAAAAAATGAATGGCTTCCAGCCAATCTTCCTTGTCGTACGCGGCCTTGCCATCCGCAAAAAGCTTTTCGGAAGGCGTAGGTGCCAGCGGCTTGGTGAGCTGATCCCCGCTCGATCCACAACCGCTCGCCACGACGAAGAGCAGGAGAAAAGCAAAGGAAATGAGAGTGCGATTTTTCGTAAAGATCACGGATTCTTGTTTAGGATGCTCTGACCACCCGAGTCGGTGGCCTGTGTTAACTACGAATGAGAAAGAAGAGTGCAACGATGACAGCTGCGCCAAGTACCACCACTGCGGGTTCGAGCGTGCTCTCCCAGAAGCTCTTCGGCGTCTCATGTTGAAGCATTACGAAGCGGGAGCGATTGGTTTCAATATCTGAGCGGTCCTGCGCGGTGATGCCCACGGTTTGGTCAACATTCCAGAAGCGATGCTCGGGAATATTCGAGCCGGGGGAGATCAAAACCGCCGACGCGGCAATGTGCATTTTTGCACTGGAGTCCTTGAGGAGGACTGTTGCAGACGGATGGTCAAGCGCTACGATCGTCCGTCCCGACATTGGCCAATCGCTTGCAGTATTGAAGTATGATGCGATCTGACTGTCGCCGACGACCCTGACATGGCCGTGATCCACCTTCAAAATACTATCACCGAGGGAGCGCAGGAATAGGGTATCGAGTCGAGTCAATTGTGCAAACCCAGCAATAGGCGAACCGCAGCAGAGGGCAAGGATTCCAGCCAGAAGCAGACTACCCCGGACAAAGCCGGGGTAGTTGAAGTTCGACAAATATGGAAGTCCCTTATCCGTAAATGCCTCTTAAACGAAGGGTTCTCGCAACCTTGTCAATTGCAAGAATATAGCTAGCCAACCGGAGCGACACACCATGCTTAATGGATGTATCGTAGACACGGTCGAACGCGCTATTCATAGCAGTTGCAAGGCGCTCGTTCACGACATCGAGCGTCCAATGATAACCCATGCGGTTCTGCACCCACTCGAAGTAGCTGACTGTCACACCACCCGCGTTGGCGAGGATGTCTGGAACAACAAGGATACCCTTAGCATCGAGGATCGGATCCGCACCGGCCGTCGTCGGACCATTCGCGCCTTCAACGATCAGCTTAGCGGACACGTTGTGCGCGTTGCGCTTTGTGATTCGGTCTTCGCGCGCGGCAGGAACGAGGACGTCGCACTCGAGCGTCAGAAGCTGCTCATGTGTGATCTTCTCAGCACCCGTGTAACCGTCCAAAAGATAATTGTGCGACTCCGAGTACTTTACCGCTTCATCGATATTGATGCCGTTCTTATTGTAATACGCGGCGCTCATGTCAGAAATGGCGATCACCTTCGATCCCTGCTGAACCAGAGATTCTGCGGAGATCGAACCAACGTTTCCAAATCCTTCAACGGCCACCGTTGCACCCTTCGGGTCAATTCCAAGCTTACCCATTCCGCGCAATGCTGCGTGCATCACCCCGCGTCCGGTTGCTTCCCTACGTCCTTTGCTGCCGCCGAGTACCAGAGGCTTGCCAGTGACGACACCCGGCTGGGTGCTCTTCATGTGCATGGAGTATGTGTCGAGGATCCATGCCATTGTCTGCTCGTTCGTATTCACGTCCGGAGCGGGAATGTCGCGGTCTGGACCGAAGACATCGAGCATGTTTGCCGTATATCGGCGTGTGATCTTTTCGAGTTGCTGCTGCGTGAGCTTGCGTGGGTCGCATGTCACACCACCCTTGGCACCACCGAATGGAATATCGACAACTGCGCACTTCCATGTCATCCACGCAGCGAGCGCCTTGACTTCATCGAGGTTCACGTCTGGAGCGTACCGGATGCCGCCTTTGCTGGGTCCGAGAATATCATTATGAATGACACGGTATCCTTCGAATACCTGGATCGAGCCATCGTCCATCTGGATCGGGATGGATACGATTACGCTCTTAACGGGAGTCTTGAGGTAGTGGTATATCCCTGGCTCAAGTTTAAGAATTTCGGCAGCGCGGTCGAAACGCTGCATCATGGACTCAAGGGGATTATCTTTATCTACGATAGGTGCCGGTTCCTTGTAGTTGGAGGAGTCGATCAAGGGAGGTACCGGCATTTCTTTTACAGTTGCCATTAGTTCGTCAATTGGTCAAATCATATCCCCGGACACCCATTTAGCCGGTGCCCGGCTGTTCGTTCAGGGTGCTACAACAAAGTCCGTTCTACTTTCTTTCCAGCAACTTAGCAAGTAAGTTTTGGGTAAGGAGGGGATTCTCATCCAAAAAGTGCCGCGAAAGCTGTCGTGCCTGTCGAACTTGGACTGGGTCGATCTCGCAAACCACAAGATCCTCATCAAAGAAGTTACAGCGAGCGACCGTTTCACCAGACGGAGCAACAAGTTCAGAACCACCCCAGAAATTTACGCCGTCTTCAACGCCAACACGATTGACGAACGCGACGTAGACGCCGAACAGTCTCGCATAAGCTGCATGATGCTCCCGGTTGACTGTATAATTCGTGGGCACAGCGGTTTCGAGAGCATCCTCGCCGGTGTCCAGTCGGGTTGGGCTGGCGGCGATAGTGATAATGAGTTGTGCGTCGTCGAGGGCGAGGAGGTAAGGCAATGCGGGATGCCAAAGGTCTTCGCAAACGAGCAGTCCGACACGCCCCAGTTTATTGGACGTAAATGCTGCTGTCTTCGTGCCGCTCGTGAAATATCGTCCTTCTTCGAATATGCCGTATGTCGGAGGATAGACCTTACGATGAACGTGCTTCACTTCCCCATCCTCAAATAACAGCGAGGAATTATAGACTGCACCGCGCTCGTCCTCTTCTGCGCCGCCGGCGATGATGGTGATCATCTTTGAAATCTCTCGAAGCGGGTCCAGAACCGGTGAAGAAGCCGGTTTGATAGCGATATCGAAATTCAAATCACGAAGCGTGTAACCTGAAAGCGACAGCTCCGGGAAGATCACTGCATCTGCGTTTGCAGCGATCGCACGTTCTACGAGCTCGACGTGTCTCTCGACATTGCGCGCGGTATCTCCAAGCACAGAAGATGTCTGGGCTAAGGCGATGCGGGATGGCTTGAGAAGCATATTCTTACCTGACGACAACCTCGTTGCTTAACTCATTCACGCTTTTCTTCTTCCTGGGTAGCACGCCCTTTAAATGATGTTGAATTCGAAGCAGGGCAGCACGAAGTCCGCCTTCATAGTCCGCCTTCTTAAAGTGGTCTTTCAGTGCAAGCGAAACGTCATCCCAGGTTTCAGGATTGACTCGCGAGTGAACACCTTCATCACCGAGTACGTAAAACTTACGTTCGTGATAGAGCACCAACAGCAGTACCCCGACTCGGCCTTCTGTGTGGTGCATTCCGAGTGTTACAAATTCCTTCTTTGCGACTTCTGCAATGGAAAGATCCGCTTCGCTGGCTTCTCGAAGATCTCGGACCGAAATCCGGATTTCAGCGTTGGTTGCGGCCTCAACATCCGCTATAACATGGGCAATGCGTTCGAGAATCTCGGCAGAAAATGCTTCCTTTGCGTGATGTGGATGTTCTATCATTACCAATCTCCTCCTGCTCCGCCACCACCAAATGAACCACCGCCGCCGGAAAATCCGCCGCCGCCAAAACCCCCGAAGCCGCCACCGCTGGAACCACCGCCCCAGCCGCCACGACCACTGTTGAAGATCGAAGACCAGAAAAGGCCCTGCAAGATCCCACCAAGACATCCGGAGCCGCCACCCCCAGCCCCAACGACCGTCCGGCGGGCACCTGAGCCTGCGATCGCTCGGAGAATAAAAAGAATAACGAAGAAGGCGATCACTACAAATGAGACCCCACGCCGCGAGGGCGCACTGCGCCGCGACCCCAATTCCCTCTGCGGATTCTCGTTGTGAAACTCTCCGCCGATAACCTGGATCATCGCCGTCGTTGCCTGATCCAGCGCACCATAGACATCACCCTTCCTCATGTTTGGAACGACGATCTCCCGATAGATCATGCTGGTTGCTGCATCGGTCAGCGTTGGTTCGAGACCGTAACCAGTCGCGATGAAGCCTTTGTGATCATTCAGTGCGAGGAGGATCAGCGCACCATTATTCTTCTTTGCCTGACCAACCTTATTTTCTTGTGCCACCTCGACGGCGAAGTCCTGTGCCGGATAGCCGTTGAGCGTTGGCATTAGGAGAATCACGATTTGCGTCGAAGAGGAGTCTTCGAAGCGGAGCAGCTTTCCGTTAAGGGCCGACTGCTGTTCCGCCGTTAGAGTGCCGGTCTGATCGATGACCCGGCTCTCGGCAAAGTGTGGGATTGTTGGACGGCCTGACGTTGATGGTTCTTGTGCAAAGACACTCCATGCCGAACCGACAAGGAGGGCGAGAGCGGCAAACAGAGCTCCCACCCGTCGCGCGGATGGGAAGAGATGCTTTAAATTCATACGAATCATTTACCTACCGGTGCAGGGCGCACGGGGCCGTGTGGCGCGGTAGCCGGATTCGGCGCGGCGCTCGGCTGTGTCGCTCCACCACTCGCGGGTGCAGATTCAGCTCCGCCAAAATTTACCTTCGGGGCATTCTCTGCGCCTGCGGCAGCTTCAAAGTATGGATACTGCGTGAAGCCAGACATACTGGCGATCAAGCTCGCCGGGAAGGAGCGGATCTTCTGATTGTACTCACGGACGTTATCGTTATAGCGATTGCGCTCGACGCGAATACGATTTTCCTGACCTTCGAGTTGCGACATAAGAACCGTGAAATTCTGTTGGCTCTTAAGATCTGGATACTTTTCAATGACAACCATCAAGCGCGAAAGAGCACCGGTAAGCTGGCCCTGTGCTTGCTGGAAATTAGCCATCGCTTGAGGATCTTTGAGAGCATCGGCCGTGAGCGTCATTCCGGTCGCTTTGCTTCGGGCGCTGATAACATCGGTAAGCGTCTCTCGCTCCTGAATTGCAGAGCCTTTGACTGTCTCGACAAGATTCGGAATAAGGTCGGCACGCTGCTGATAGACATTGCTAAGCTGCCCGAGCTGCGACTTCACGTTTTCGTCCATGTTGACGAACCCGTTGTACGTCGAGCGCCACGACATAAAGAGAATCAGTATCAGAAGTACGATTCCCCCACCGATCATTGTTCCTTTTCCCATAACGATTCAATATTATTAAGTGAGATGGGCGTTGTACGCGTTACCCGATCAGATGTAACGATTAGCTCGCCCAGTGTGAAGACGTATCGCATTCCAAATTATTATCACAGTCTGAGCCCAAGGTTGCCTTGCAGGGTGATAATTCGCCAACCCCCAACATCTCCGCTTGAGCATGAGCTTACATAATTGCTATTGATGGCGCCGAATATAGGGTATCCCGCTCTCGCCTCAAACACGAGTTGATGTTTCCCGATGTCCGCTAACTTCACGCCAATTCCTGCCCGAATGTCTAATCGGAATTGGTTGCCATACGAGCTTCCAGACCACATCGTATATTGCGAAGGGCCAGTTGCAGGCGTACTTACTGTTTCGGACAAGACTGCATATCCGAAACTCAATCCCAGCAGCAAATAGCCATTCTTCTTGGCACCCTGAAATTTCCAGAACGGCTCAAAGAGCACATACTGCCAGTAATGGTAGGCATCGGCAGACTGGATGTTCGAATCACTCAAAGGCACTCCACCTAGACCAGGAATTACGCAACTGCCATTTTGGGCTGCACCACGCATGTCCTGGAAGGCGAAGTCGAACATGAAGCCTGACTTGCCGGTGTCGGTAAGATCGAAGGTGAGCCCGCCGCCGAAGCCAAGTCCCTTGGCTGGTTCTGGATAGGCCTTACCAGAGAACTGGTTGTAGCTTCCCGTTATGTAGGGCATGATGACGACGGAGTTCACCAACTGAGGTACTCTATCAACACCCACGCCTGTCTGAACTTGCGCGTAGGAATCCCGCCCGAAGCACGAGAGCACCGCGAACAGAATCGAGACAATGCGCAAGCCTGCTGAAGAGGCTCGTGCATTGTTATTTCTTCGTGGTCCGGTAGCTGAAATTCGGGTTTCCATAGAATGCGGTTGCGATCGGATTACCACGCGTAGCCGACATTCACCGCAAGAATGGAGACGAAGCCCGTGGCGTAACCCGGTGCATTGACAGACGGCGTGTAGCCAATGCGAAGGCCGAGCATCGGTTCAACAGCGAATTGATCGAAGATCCACTTGTAGGCGATGTCTCCGCCGATCCATGCGATTGTAGAGGTGTGGCCACCAACGGCGTCGCCATTGGCAGTACTGCTGAAGAAGTACAAGTCAGCGGCAGGCGCAACGGAGAGTCCGGTGAGGGCGCGGCTATCCGCGATGAAGATGCGATATGCGGCACCGATTCCAAAGGAAGACCAGTTGTCAACGGAAACACGGCCCGGCCAATAATGCGCGCGAAGCGCCCAACTGTTGACCGGGCTTGTCTTAAATTCGTATTGGATGTTCAAGGGCTGTCGCACGGCGAGGCCCAGCAGGTCAATTGAGATGACATTCTGCTTGGAACTCGGGCGGGCCTGCGCATGCGCGGACTTCGGGGCTAGTTGCACGAACAGACCAAACACAGCTACAAGTGAAAGAGCCTTGGCGAAGGTACTGAGTTTCATAGACAATTCGGTTCTTTTGAAATGTGGAGATAACTTGATTCACTAATAAGAATCAGGCGAAAGTCGCAACTCCCGCTCTAAAAATCCTTCAAATATACGGCAGAGTTTAGGGAAACATACCAATTACACTCTCACGCCTACCACCAAGCGTAGCCGAATGGCAATGCAATGTAGGGTAAGATCCGCTGACCGACATGATTGGTGATCAGATACGCATCCATGATCAGACGGGGTTCAACGAAGTAATGACCCGAGCCGCCGCCGAAAACGTATTTGTACCCCAACTCTGCTGTGAGACGGGCGGAAATCGTCTTGTTCACCATTCCTAGACCCAAGCCGACTCCTGCGTACTGCCCAAGCATCGCGGCATTGTCTATCAGGTAGATGCGCTCAATTGCTCCAATTGTAACACCTGACTCCGGATACCAGCCAGTGATCTGCTGATCTTCAAGCTGCTTTTGATAGACTACTTCATAGGAGCGGCTGAAATTCGGATCAAGCCTCTCTTCAAAGTGCGCGCTAAGTCTCCCAAGTATTTGGCCTAAAGGATCCACTTGTAAAGCATAGTGCTGCTGGTAACGGTAGAATTCGTACTTGCCTGCGGTTTGTGCTGGCGAACCTCGAACGAGAAGTACTAGGTTAAGAATAATCTGCCACCCCAACATCCAACCCATGCTCCCCCACCTCGGGACGAGGAGGGGGCTGGGGGGTAGAGTCGTCCGGCAACAGAGCGCTCCCCTACCCTTGCTGAAGCTCATATTCCTTCAACAACTGCCGCGCGATGACGATGTGCTGAATCTCGCTTGTACCCTCGTAGATCTCTGTGATCTTCGCGTCTCGGATCGAACGCTCGACGAGATACTCGCGGACATAACCATACCCGCCGTGCACCTGCACTGCTTGATTCGCCACCTCATTTGCAATCGTTGAGGCATACAGCTTCGCCATCGCCGCTTCTTTGATGTAGGACTCATGGGCATCTTTCTTCAATGCTGCATTGAGACACAGCAGACGAGCGGCCTCGACCTTCACCTGCATATCGGCAAGCTTGAATTGAATCGCTTGCAGCTGGTTGATCGGCTTTCCGAACGCATGGCGCTCGAAAGTATACTTCACTGCCTTTTCAAAAGCACCGCTAGCAATGCCAAGCGCTTGCGAGGCAATACCAATTCGTCCACCATTCAAAGTCTCCATCGCTATCTTGAAGCCTTGTCCGACCGCACCGAGAACGTGATCGGCGGGAATACGAACATCGGTGAAGCCGAGCGAGCAGGTGTCGCTGGAACGAATACCAAGCTTGTCTTCCTTGTGCCCTATCTCGAATCCAGGCATTCCCTTATCGACGATGAATGCGGTAATTCCCTTGTGCCCCTTTCCCGGCTCGGACTGTGCGAATACAATGTAGTGCGTGGCGGTTGTACCATTCGTGATCCAATTCTTTGCGCCGTTCATTAGGTAGCTGCCATCGGGCTGGAGCGTGGCGGTTGTTGCTTGTTGCGTTGCATCGGAGCCGACGCCGGGCTCGCTCAAACAATACGCGCCGATCACCTTTCCGGAAGCAAGTGGCTTCAAAAACTTTTCTTTCTGCTCCGCTGTGCCGAATGTCTCGATCACCCAGCAGACGAGCGAATTATTCACCGACAACACGACGCCAACGCTGGCATCTACCTTAGAGAACTCTTCCATTGCGAGCACATAGCTCACGCAATCGAGACCAGACCCGCCCCACTCGGGTGAAACCATCATACCCATGAAGCCGAGCTCGCCCAGCTTTTGGATGATCTCCGTGGGGAATTCGCCGGTCTTATCGCGCTCGACGGCGGAGGGTGCGATCTCGTTCTCCGCGAACTCGCGGGCGGCCTGCTGGATAGCGATGTGGTCTTCGGAAAGTTGGAAGTTCATGTCTAATTCTTTGAATAATCCCGTCTACCAGGATCGACCTGAAAAACCTGGGAATTTTCGATCAATACGCAAGTGCTAACTGGGAATTGCCCCAAAACGCCCGGATGAAAAGAAGGTTCAATTCATCGGTGTCGTTTTATGAATTGTCTATTTGCGCCCGCTGCAATTTCCCGGAATAATCAATATAGACCGATTTCCACTCCGTGTAAAAATCAAACACGGCCCAGCCGCCCTCGCGGTGGCCGTTACCGGTGGCCTTCACTCCGCCAAACGGCATGTGAGCCTCAGCACCAATTGTCGCGGAGTTGATGTAGGTGATTCCCGCCTCTATGTCGCGAACAGCGCGCATAGCGGCGTTGACATCGCGGGTGTAGATGCTTGAGGAAAGTCCATAGATAACGCTATTGTTGATCTCAATGGCTTCTTCCAACGAACGGCACTTCAGCACGGATAGCACAGGGCCAAAGATCTCCTCTTTTGCAATGCGCATCGTCGGTGTAACCCCTGTGAATATCGTCGGCTGATAGAACCACCCATCGCGTAGGTCGGTGCTTCCAGCCCGACCTCCCGCCACTTCCCCACCGAGCACACGCTTCGCACCCTCGTCTTTTCCGATCTTCACATACTTCTCAATATTCTTCCGCTGCTTCTCATTGATGACGGGGCCAACATCCGTGGTGGAATGGAGGCCGTTTCCAAGACGGAGTTTTGCGGCGGCTTTCGTCAGGCGCTCCACCATTTCATCGTGAATTGCTTCATGCAGAATGAGGCGCGAGGTTGCGGTGCAACGCTGTCCAGTCGTTCCGAACGCACCCCAGAGAACGCCTTCGAGCGCGAGTTCGAGATCGGCATCATTCATGACGATCTGCGCATTCTTGCCACCCATCTCGAGGCAGACATGCTTTGTTTGCTTGCCGCAGTTTTGCGCAACGATCCGGCCTGTCTCGGTGGAGCCAGTGAAGCTAACGGCGAGAATGTCGGGATGCTCCGTGATCGCAACACCAACAGTTGAGCCAGCACCATGCACGATGTTGACGCAGCCTGCGGGAAGTCCGGCTTCCATCAGAATTTCGACGAGGACGTTCGCCGTTTGCGGCGTGTCTTCCGCTGGTTTGAACACAAACGTGTTTCCAGCGACGAGGCCGGGGAAGAGATTCCACGTGGGAATTGCCATCGGGAAATTCCACGGAGTGATGAGTCCGCACACGCCGATGGGTACGCGGAAAGAGAGATTCAGCTTGTTGCGAAGCTCGCTTGGGGTGTTGATGCCGAAGAGGCGGCGGCCTTCAGTCGCGCAATAGAATGCTGTATCAATCCCCTCTTGCACATCGCCGCGAGTTTCGGTCAGCGGCTTGCCCATTTCGCGGGTCATGATCTCGGCGAGTTCATCTTTGCGGCGAACCATGATCTCGCCAGTTCTGCGGAGAATGTCACCACGCTCCGGGGCCGGGACCAATCGCCACGAGCGATAAGCTGTCAGCGCTGCGGCGGCGGCGCGATCCACATCCTCTTTCGTTGAAAGTGGGAAAGTGCCGAGTAGTTCTTTCCAATTTGCGGGATTGCGGTTTTCAAAGGTTTGGCCGGAGGAGGAATCGCACCAAAGACCGTGGATGAGGTTCTGAAATTGTTGAGGCATGAGAAGCTGTTTTCGTTAGGTAAGGAGAATGTTGTCTCATCGAACCGGGTATAGAACGGATTTTCGCGGGAGTGTACTCCCGCAACTCCACGTTACGAAAAATATGAAAGCATTTTACGCACTCCTCTTCGCCTCGGTGCTTGCACCTTCCATCATCCACGCCCAGGGCGGCATCGGCAACAAACCGCGGACGGACCTGGTCCTGCTTGGCGCCGTCGAACGCGACTCGATGGCGGATGAGATGTTTGCGCGAATCATGGACTTAAAACGCTACGCTCTCGCCAATCAAGTCGATAGCGCCGCACTCATGATCTCCTGGCCAGGCCAGCCGAAGGACTCTCTCCGCTGGACGCGCCTCGTCAACATGGGCGTTCTCGAAGAGAAGACCCGTGTCACCACTATTCTGGACCGCATCACTCGGCTCTTCCATGATTTTCCCGATACGAAGCGAGAATATTTCGCGATCTTTAAGGAGAAGGCTTCTCCCGCTGGACGCAGATATCACTATCAGATCCACCACGTGAATGGTGGTAAGCAGAAGATGGTAAGCTGGGCGTTCTATGGCATTGGTGATAAGCTGGCGCTTGGTGATTTCAATTAATTCGTATTTGTCCCGAATTCTGCGCGCGCCAGGCTTGGCAGCGCGGTCATGCTCGCACTCCACCGCATAGATGATTCTCGGCGTCGTCCTTTCCATCGTTGCTGCGCTCGCACAGGTGAGCGGTGGATTGCTCGTGCTCCAGAATTCCCACTGGCCTAAGAAGTGGGAGCGGACATTGCTAGCGCTTGGCGCTGGATTCCTCCTCGCGCTTGTATTTCTTGAACTCATTCCGACGAGCATCAAGCTTACGGATCAGAGCGAGTATGCGTTGCTCGCGATGTTGATCGGCTTTAGCGCACTACATTTTTTTGAGCACATACTCGCCGGGCACATGCACTTCGGCGAAGAGACACATCACGAATACGTGTTGGCGCGATCATCTGTGTGGGGCGCTGTTGGTGGACTGGCTGTCCATGCCTTCTTTGATGGAATGTCTATCTGTGCGGCCACACAAGTAAAGCCCGAATTGGGAATGTTGGTGTTCATTGCCGTTCTCCTGCACAAGATACCGGAGGGGTTGACCGTTGCGAGCATCCTCAAGGCCGGCGAGCATTCGCATCAAACATCACTACGGGCGAGCCTTGCGTTGCCACTGGCCACGCTGGCGGGCGCCTTGATCGTTCTGGTCTTCGTTTCGATCAATTTGCATGTTATCGGATTTCTCTTCGCATTCAGCGCAGGCAGTTCCGTGTATGTGGGGGCCTGCGACTTGATTCCGGAGATCAATAAATCTCGGGGACGCAGCGCACCCGTTGTTGTGTTTCTTGGAATGCTACTCTTTTGGCTCGGAGCACATCTTGTCAGCACATTTTCGGGACTATGAAGCGAACCCTTTTTATTGCATACCTCGCGGGGATAATACTGACCCTGCTCGGCAGTGGATGCCGGCGGAGCGGCGATCCTCTGCCGCTTGCGCTCGATACTATTCGCTCTGGCGGCGATACCAATGGAGTGAAACCACCGGATACCACCCACTCGAAAGTTGATTCTGTCAAATCCGATTTGCCACCGATGGCAAAGGCCATCGAACCGGCCATGCTGGCGGTGTTTCTGCCGAAGATGCAAGGCTGGTCGGTGAGTGGTGAGATGGAGCACGAGATTCAGGTGCGCGATAACTTCAATCGCTCTCGAGTTGCACAGACCTACATTATGGGGCAAAAGAAAGTGAAGATCGATATCAATGATCTTGCATTTGTACCCTATCTCTACGACCCATGGCAGAAGTTCAAGGGTAATTATCTCGATGATGACAACACGGCCCGGACGGAAACCACAACCATTGGAAACTATCGCGCAGTTCAGACCATGGAGAAGCACGATCCGCGTGGTTCCGTAACCGTCTTCCCGGGGAAGAGATATGTTGTAACAATTGTAATGGATGGCGCAGAGAGTATCAACGACGTCCGTCGGATTGCGGAGTCACTGGATCTGCGAGGATTGGAAAATCTACAATAGCTCGTCGTGGTAGTACTCTCCGTTATTGCGCTGATACTCGTCATCCTCGAAACAGGATTCTTCTCCATTTTTTCACTCATCGCCGTACTGGATCGTAGCGGCAATCTTTATCTACAGATTGCGCGGACCTGGGCGCGTGTAACGCTCCTACTCCTGGGCATCCGGTTACGTGTTACAGGTCTCGAACATATTCGTGAGGGTGAACACTATGTCTATGTGGCGAATCACACAAGTGCGACAGACATTCCCATTGTGCTCGCGGCGATCCCGCACGGGATTCGGCTAGTAATGAGGGACACGCTGACGAAAGTCCCGGTGTGGGGCTGGTCCATGCTGGCAAGCCCCTATTTGATCATCAATCGGACGAACGCGACGGAAGCCGAGCGAACGCTTAGAAAAGCAATTGATGCGATCCGGAACGGGGCATCCGTATTATTATTCCCGGAAGGCACTCGTGCCCCGAATGGAGAAATGCAAGTGTTCAAGCGCGGCGCATTCCATCTTGCCTATGACAGCGGTGCACCTATCCTTCCGGTTGGAATCGCAGGTGCATTTAACATTCTTGCTCGACATGAAAAGCTACCGCGCTGGGGACGGCGAGTAGAAGTTAGAATCGGGCCCGCACTGTATCCGACGGAATCCTCGACAGAAACTGCACGCGCCCGGGAAATCAGTATGATGAAGCAAGCGGAGCAAAGCGTGAGAGAATTGATTGGATAGCGAAGGACGACAGGATTAGATTCACACGGGCCGTGAACGCAACAGATTGAAAAACTCAAGAAGCTCGGTACCTCCAACTTTGGACTAACTCGACCCTCCCTTACTCTTCTTAGTGTTCCTCTGCTGAGGTGCTTACGCTCATCTCCAATTGATTTGGCAATTGACTATAGCGCGTGTTAGCGGTGTCGGGTTTCTTGGGGCCATTGAGGCCATTGCACTCGATTCCCAAATGGCCCTTAAACCTTGCGGACTTTATTTCCCCGCCATTTTCATTCAGACTTCTCGGAACAACCCCCGCCAAATCCCGTAAATTTGCACCAATTCCGAAGCGCACACTTGAGCACTTCAGCACTCAGCACTTTAGCACTCACGACCTCCATGCCACAAATCCTCGATCTCCACGCTCGCGAAATTCTTGACTCACGCGGTAACCCCACGCTTGAAGTCGATTGCACTCTCACCGATGGATCGTTCGGTCGCGCTGCCGTGCCGAGCGGTGCCTCCACCGGTCAGCGCGAGGCCGTTGAACTTCGCGATGGGGATAAGAAGCGATACGGCGGCAAGGGTACGCTCAAGGCCGTCGCGAATGTGAATGGACCGATTGCAAAAGCACTGCGCGGCGTTTCGGGACAAGATCAGCGCGCTGTTGACGAAGTAATGGTCCAGCTCGATGGCACGAAGACGAAATCGAAGCTCGGCGCGAATGCTATTCTTGGCGTCTCGATGGCAGTTGCGAAGGCAGCGGCGGTGTCGAGCAATCTTCCGCTGTATCGCTATCTCGGCGGAGCGAATCCGAAGATGCTACCGATGCCGATGATGAACATTGTCAATGGCGGCGTCCACGCGGATAACTCGCTCGACTTCCAGGAGTTTATGATTTTGCCCGCGAAGGCGAAGTCGTTCAAGGAAGCACTGCGAACGGGCGTTGAGGTTTTTCATTCGCTCAAATCAGTGCTGAAGAAGAAGGGATTTAGCACGAATGTTGGCGATGAAGGCGGATTCGCGCCGATGCTCAAGTCGAACGAAGAGACGCTCGATTGCATCTTGCAGGCAATCACGCTCGCCGGATACAAACCCGGCAGCGACGTGCTGCTCGGTCTGGATTGCGCCGCCAGCGAGATGTGGCGTGCGGGAAAATACGAACTTTACAAATCGAATCCCGGCAAGAAGCTGACACGAGACGCGATGGTTAAGGAGTTCGAGTCGCTCGTCAGGCAGTATCCGATCTGCTCCATCGAAGACGGCATGGCCGAGAACGACTGGGAGGGCTGGGCGATGCTCACCGAAGCGCTCGGCGAGAAGATCCAGCTTGTCGGCGACGATCTCTTCGTGACCAATGTCGAATATTTGCAGCGCGGAATTTCCGAAGGCATTGCGAACGCGATCCTCATCAAGGTCAACCAGATCGGCACGCTCTCCGAAACGTTCGACGCGATTGCGATGGGCCAGCGCGCCGGATTCGGCACGATCATCAGCCACCGCTCCGGCGAAACCGAGGACACCACCATCGCCGACATCGCAGTCGCCACGAACGCCGGACAAATCAAGACCGGCTCCGCCAGCCGCACCGACCGCATCGCAAAATACAACCAGCTCCTCCGCATCGAGGAAGAACTTGGCGCGCAAGCCCTGTATGTCGGCGCGGGGATGCTGGCGAGTTCGTATGGGGGGAAGTAGACTGCGATTCTGAACATGGATACGACCAAATATTTCAACAAGAAGTCACTGAGGCCGGATCGGAAATGGATACGGCCTGAGTGGATCGACTATGTTTTGCAAAATCCAGTCAGGATCGAACTTCAACCGGATGGTCGATTCCGGAAATGGGCAGCGATTCCAGAAGCGAATAATAGATACCTGCGCGTTGTTACGCTTGAGGATGGTGAAACCGTTCACAATGCGTTTTTCGACAGAAGATTTAAGCTGGGATAACGGAAGACACGACGATGAAAGTTACTTATTTTGACGACACCGACACGCTTCTCATCGAATTAGCTGAGACAGCCGTGGAAGACACACGCGATCTCGACGAGAACACATTAGGTGAGTATGACGGTAAGGGCAATCTTGTGGCGATCACATTAGAACACGCCTCGAAGACTGCCGATTTGCAATCGTTTAGCTTCTCGAATACGGCGATTATGCAGCAAGCAGCCTGAGGAGACAAAGTTGAGGCTCCCGACTGTGTGTTAAGACCACCAAGTATCATCGGCACTGCGAGGCTTAACTTCTCTGTTCGGCCTTCAAGTGATCAAGTGCCTTCGCGAGCTCTGGTCTGAGCACCCAGTCAAGGAGTCCGTCTGTGCGCTTCGGTGGGTCAAAGAGAAATGGAACCGAGAAGTACGCTGGGTTTTCCGATGGTCCATAGATGGGTAACTCCATGGTATACATCTCAGCCACCCGTCTACCGAAGAAACCGATTCGAAGATTGAGCGTGCCAAACTTCTCGCCTAACCTTTCAGCAATCTGGCTGCATGGCAGCGCGGTGCTCGGAGTAGCATGAACTACATCCAAGATGTCTATCACCTTTTGCTTGGTCAAAGTTGGATTGTGTAGTATGTCCAGCCATTGGATGGTCGAAAGTATGGTGGTCATGGTCTTGTCTTCAATGGTTATGTTCACTATTTGGATTCCGCCCTGCGTGGCTTAACTCCTCTATTCGGAACGGCTCTTCATTCGAAAGTACTCAACAATTTTAGACTTCAACCAACTCTCTTATTTTCCGCAGTATTCCTTCTGCGTCACTAGCAGCCATCGATCTTAATTTCTGATCTTGAATATCACCAATTTCAGTAGCCGCAGTAATAATTGCATCAACCTGACTTCCGAGTTTATATAGCCTTACTGGCACTGTCTGAAGGGCCGGCAATTCAGATGGAATGTGACTAATACCTCGAGATTTTAATTCTCTCGAAATATTTGAGCAGATCGCTGTCCCGAGTCGTTTAACACCATTTGCTTCGCCATACGCATCTCTCAATGCCTGCATGTAAATGGTTAAAACACCATCATTTTCATCGATCTTAGCAGCAAGCTCGTCGAGGTTCTGATATTTCATGGCTATTTAAGGATTATTTAACAGTTAATCAGCCGCTAAATACGATTTTGATTAGCAAATAGTTTCAGCTTTATTTCGAGTCAATAAAAAAAACGTCCTCGCAAAGCGTGAACCGGTAATTAAAAAACCCCTCCACCCAATCCGCGACGATAAGCTTTACGTCGGCGGAGAGCGGCAAAGCGGAGATCACCATCGTCAATCTTCTCGGCGAGGAGGTTGCGCGGTTGTTCGAGGGTACGCTGGAGGCTGGGGCGCATACGTTTACGTGGGATGGGCGGGGTGTGGCGCCGGGGGTGGATGAGTGTGTGGCGCGGGTGGGAGGGAGCGTGGAGAGAGTGCGCGTCGTGCGTTTGCCACAATGAAGGGCGTCTTTGGAATTCGATTCCCGCTTCTCCCGTTGTTTCTTCTCTCAAACACGAACACACAATGGAAATCGAACAAGTTTATCGCATCGCTTACGACGCTTTCACCCGCGCATTGGATCAGAAGCTGACGACGCCCGAGACGGATGTCTCGATCGCGCCGAAGTTTTATCATGGGACGATGGTGCTTCAACCGCGCGACCCTTCGATGCAATCGAAGGAAGTTGACCTGGAAGTGTTTTTCAAGAAGATCATCTCTGTTCGCAACAATCTCCGCGTGCTCGAACAGAAGATCAATAGCAGCGGACTCGATGACGCCGCGAAGATCGAACTTCAGGGCTACATCACAAAGTCCTATGGCAGCCTGACGACATTCAATGTCCTCTTCCAGGATCAGGCGGATAAGTTTGTTGGCGCTTCAAAAGATTGAGCTAGGTCTCGAGCGCCGGAGGAGTTCGCACTCCTTCGGCGGATAGGCCCGTTACTCGCCAATCACCACTTTGCCTTCACTCTTTGCAGCGTTGGATGAGAGGCGGTAGAAGTACACTCCCCGTGGCAGCGTAGAAGCATCGATCTTCGTCATTGAATCCACGGTCATGCTTAGTACCCGATGGCCCAGTATGTCTTCGATCTCCAAATGAACGGGCGAGCTCCAACTCGATGGAATGGAAGCACGTAGGAATCTGCCGCCATCTAGTTCGAGGAGTCGCGCTGGTTCTAGCACTGAGTAGTCGATCGCAACATCGGCGCACGCGCCAGTACCGGAAAGCACGGCATCTTTGCGTCCTGCTTCCCGACTTCGTGCATGAATCCCGGATAGCTGGAAGCTGCATAAGCTTGGGGTGTATCGCACATTGAGATACGTAGTCTCACCGTGCTGAAGCACGAGGGGGTTCTGCGAGCTTATGGTATTCTCTACAAGGAATGCCGAGCTATCCGCCCAAATACTATCAATAGTTACAAGGGCAGCATCCGATGTATTGACGGCCTTGACGCCCAGCGTACCGCTCGATGGGCTCTCAACTGCGTTACCAACCTGCACGGTCCCAAAGTCGAAATTCGTAAGATGGAAATCTCCTGTGGAGCCCGTTGCTCGCATTACAGCGGATTGCAGTATGCAAGTATCGCCAAATTGAATCCCCGCCCAGTAAAGCTTCGCAAGTTTAGGAATGAGCATCACCTGGAAGGTGCGGGTCTCACCTGGAGCCAGCGGACTGGTATCCGGACTTACGATTGAAAAACCACTTGTGTCTCCTCCATACAAGCGAAGTATAGTGAACGGGAACGGAGTGGTGCCTATGTTGCGGAGCGTGTCGAACCGGACGATAGGTGTACTGCTGGCTACGTCAACATACCCAAAGTCTTGAGAAACAGGCCGGATCGTCGCAAGACGCGGTTCAAATGTGCTCACGATAGTTGCCCTATTCCCCGCGAAATCGAATGCGGAGGCTTGCATGTAGGCCTCTCGAGTGCTGTCTTTGACGTGCATCGTGTAGTACCCACCGGAAAGTCCGCCACCATCAACCCAATTGCCATCCCGTCCATACGTCATGTTCCAAAGCGTGTCGAGTCTGATATAGTCGAGAGCACTGCCTGAGATTCCACTGTCCACAATGTCGATGCGATCCTCAAAGCAAAGACCACTGGGTCTGACGATTGGCGGTGTGCCATCCAGCGAGCCGAACGTAGCAGTCGGCATAAAGCCAGTCATAGCAAAGGATTCGCCGGTTCCGTACCCATAGCAGGTGACACCGACGGGAGAGCTTGACGTGACGATGTGCGTTCCACCAGTCAACCCCGTTATCCTATACATTGAATGACTGGGGTCCACTGTAAGCGAGGGGTAAGTGCTGATTTGCCGCGAGTCGATCGTAGTACTATTAACCGCCGAGCTGTTGACAATAAGATTGACGTACTCTGTGTAACCGGTGAGTCCTGGCGTTTGAAAGACGACGGTATCCAGCCAGAGTGCTGAGGCTTCAAGGATCAACTCGGCGGGATCACCGCTGGTGTTCGATGCGCCGGCATAGGTTGAACTGTTGATGTACTGTACGATCCAGAATGGATCACTGCTCTCCCACCGGCTTGGTGCTTCCACTTTGCTGGTCCATGCATGGTCGTATGGCTTCGCGAGAGTTGTTACGAGATTGTATGTCCCGGTAGAATCCATCCGGCTGATCGTCTGGTTTGGCACCGTACCGATCATGAGAAAGGTGCTTCGTGCCTTCAATCCTGGCAGAACGAAAGGTGCGGAGAAATATGTGGTACCCCACGTGCGAACAGGTGCCATCATTTCACACACGTGATCGGGAGCATCGAAGGACATGGGTATTCCAGGTTGTTGTGATCCTGCAGCAACCCCGATGGATGCGGAAGCACTGACAACTGTGCCTGTAAAATCGAAATTGATCGAATCCGTCGCTGGCATGGTCTTGAACTGAACGACATCCCCTGCATTCACCATGACCGTGAAGGGGATGTTCTTCGCATGGGCCACGGTGTAATTTCCGGAGCCATCCTTCGGGCCGCGAATGGCAGCGGTTGGTGTGATCGTGACGAGCGTATTATCGAGATCTGAGACGATATTGAACTCGCACGGGAAGTCACCGCTTGAGGAATTGCGATAGAACGCGTTGTAGGCCGCCACGACATAATCGGAACCCCACCCAATTGTTGGTGGGATGTACATACCATCTCCAGAGCCGGTAGAGTGCGAAACAAGATTACAGCAGAGATCCGCCGCCGTGTCCCAAACATGGATAGCTTTTGCACTTGTGTCCGTGTAGGATGGTATCGAATACGTCGCAGTTTTGTACGCAAGTAGTGTGAGCTGCTTCACTGAGGTGCCAGGCACTGCTATCTGTACGGTAGTCTTCTTCGTAGCGGTGACATACAAAGTGTAGGTCCGCGACGGGTCGGAGCTAATGGGTACAGGGCTGAACCAGAACTCCCTTCCGAGCTGCGGGGGCACCTGATTTAGGGTAGAAACAGAGTGCAGTATTCTGCCTGTCTGAGCCTTCGTGTGAGTGGCAAAAGAAACGATGGAGACACAGAATGCGAGCGTCATTGACAACCACATCCATCGCGATCTGAATTTTTGCACGGCCTGCTTAAAGTTGGTACACATGAATGAAGACGTTTGCTGAATCGAAACAACTAGGGTGATACTCTTTTGCTGGCTTCTACTGCGAGCGCGAGAGACACGGAACACCACTGCTCACAAGAGCGACACCCAGCGATGGCTGGAAGTTACAGCGTTGAAGTTGAAAAGGAACGCGTCACTTCGGAAATCACAAAATCGAACACGCGGACTCAGAAGAAGTGCCCAGCATTTCTCAACGTTCCTCAAACCCAGGTCGTAAACTTTTACAAGATTCAGCGTTCGTAGTGAATTCCATGCATGCTGCCACTCTGTTGTTCATTAATTTTTAGCCTGAACCGAACCGGATTCATCTGAGTTTTCGCAAACCCACCTAAATAATAGTATCTACTCTTTCTCACAAATTGCTTTTCTAATCGTAATGCACAATAGATTTCTGAAAGCTACTGCCCTGTTTTCATTGGCCTCCTTACGGTTTATTTCTCAACTATATGCCCAAAAGGCACCGGTTTGGGCGGTTGGCCTCGGTGGCGGCGCGTCTTTCGGAGTAAACGAGTCCCATGACCGAAATCTGGGCGCGATGGCTCGCATTTACGGTCTCTGGCAGCGAGGCTTCGACGATCTCCTAACGCCGGAATTTGGCATTGGCCAGACAATGAATGCCAGCACCAACAGCGGTGGCTATTCTGATTATAAGACGACGATGATCCCGTTCGATTTCCGTCTGCGACTTACGCCGCTTGGCGATGCGGACTGGTCCCCATACATCTACGCAGGAGTAGGCGGAGTCAGTTGGAATGTGACGGAAGAAGCATACAATAAAGCGGTAGACGCAAAACAGACCGGTGTGGGTCTTTTCATTCCGGTGGGCGCTGGGCTCTATCATAGGTTCAGCAATAGCTGGGGGGCGGAGCTCTCGCTGGGCGCCAATGCTTCGTTCACTGACGATCTGAACGATGTCCATGACAACAAGAATGATGGTTGGTGGCACGGGATGATCGGCATTATGTATCAATTCGACAATGGCTCGAACGATGCCGATGGAGACGGTCTCACCGACGCGCAGGAAATCCTTCTGGGTACTGATCCGTACAATCGGGATACCGACGGGGACGGGCTCAGCGACGGGGAGGAAGTGAACATCTATCACACTGACCCCCTGAAAGCCGATACGGATGGAGATGGCCTGAACGATGGCGATGAAATTCACAAGTATCACACCGACCCACTCAAAGCCGATACCGATGGTGACGGGCTCAAGGATGGCGCAGAGATCCTGACCTACCACACGGACGCGCTTAAGCCCGACACAGACGGTGACGGCCTGAATGATGGCGAAGAGGTCAATACGTATCACACCGACCCGCTCAAGGCAGATACAGATGGGGACGGATTGAAGGATGGGGAAGAAGTACAAAAGTATCACACCGATCCGCTCAAGGCCGATACCGATGGGGACGGGCTAAGCGACGGTGATGAAGTTCTGAAATACCACACCAACCCACTCAAAGCAGACACCGATGGCGGCGGCGTTGACGATGGAACAGAAGTACGTCGTGGTACGAATCCGCTCGACGCAAGCGATGACATTGCGAAAAAGGTCGAGGCTCCGGCACCTGTTCCGAACAATGAACTCGATCTCGGAAAAGCTGGCAGCGCAATCACGCTCGAAGGAATTGAATTCGATGTTGCAAAAGCGACGATTCGTCCGAGCTCAGAGACATCGCTTCAGAAAGCGCTTACCACCCTTCAAAAGCATCCCGATCTTACCGTTGAAGTTCGCGGAAATACGGACAACTCCGGTAAGCGTGCTGTGAACATGAAGCTTTCGCAGGACCGTGCGGATGCCGTTAAAAAGTGGTTGGTCGATCACGGCATTGCCGGCGGGCGGATGACGAGCAAGGGCCTCGGACCAGACAATCCGGTAGCACCCAATGACACCCCGGCAAACAAGCAAAAGAACCGGCGAATTGAATTTGTGAGAACGAACTAAACTTTTCTCACTCAAGGCACATTCCAATACGGAATGTGCCTTCATTTTTTTTTCAATACTAACTTCTGAACAAGATGGGAATGATCAAGGAATTCAAAGAATTCGCGTCCAAGGGAAGCGTGATTGATCTGGCAGTCGGTGTGATCATCGGCGGTGCCATCGGCAAGGTAGTCTCTTCGTTGGTGGATGATGTCATCATGCCGCCGATCGGAATGCTGATGAGTGGCGTGGACTTCAGTGACCTTTCGCTGACTCTGAAGGCGGCCGTTGGAGAGGAACCAGCGGTCTTGATCCGTTATGGTGCTTTCCTTAATACCGTCATAACGTTTCTGATCGTCGCGGTATGTATCTTCATGCTCCTGAAGGTGGTCAATGGGATGCGCAAGCGGAACGAGACTCCGCCAGCACCGCCGGCGGGCCCAACCAAAGAAGAGGTCCTACTTACGGAGATCCGCGACGCGTTGCGCGCGAAGTAGCGTAAGAGAATCTTACTCCACGTGGAAGCGCCTCTGAACGATTCTTCGTCCAGAGGCGCTTCTTGAGATCATATTGAATTGGAATCCTAGCCAATTTCTCGATTGGATTGGAAACCGACCGTGTAAAGCTGCTTTTATCGAAGCCCTTCGAGAACCACCTGTAGCTCTGCCTCGCTTTCGCACAAAACCTGCCTCGCCTTCGATCCATCGAATGCACCGACAATCCCCGCTTGCTCAAGCTCATCGACAATTCTCGCTGCGCGAGAGTAGCCAACTTTGAGGCGGCGCTGCAATAGCGATACACTCCCCTGCTGATGTCGAACAATGATCTGCGCTGCATCCGCAAAAAGCGGGTCGCGTGGGTCCTCTTCTCCATCCCATCCACCGCCGCCACTGCTCTCCTTGCCGCGCAGGGAAGGCAGCGTCCACGGACGTGAGTAGCTGAGCTTGTCGCCTTCCTGATCGGCCACTGCGTCGATGATCGCTTCGACTTCTTCGGTTGAAATGAAAGGAGATTGTAATCGAATCGGTTTCGGTGTGCCGCTCGGCTGATAGAGCATATCGCCGTTGCCGAGTAATTGCTCTGCACCCATGCCGTCGAGGATGGTGCGTGAATCCACACGCGTCGCAACCTGGAAAGCAATTCGAGCCGGGAAATTCGCTTTGATTACTCCGGTAATGACATCAACGGATGGGCGTTGCGTAGCAAGGATCAAGTGAATACCCACAGCTCGCGCCATTTGCGCGATGCGGCAGATCGGCTCTTCAATTTCCTTACCCGCTGTGATCATGAGATCCGCAAGTTCATCGATCACCACGACGATGTACGGCAAGTGATAGTGCTGCTCTTCTTGCGTGGAGCGCAGCTTGCCTTGCGCTACCTTGATGTTGTAATCCGCCAAAGAGCGTACCGCCGCTTTCGCTAACTTATCATAGCGGCGTTCCATTTCGATCTCGACGGCCTTCAATGCGAGCACCGCATAGGCTGGAGTCGTTACAATATCCTCGCCCGCTTCTGGAGAAACGATTAGATAATGCTTACGGAGTTTCTTATAAAGTGAAAGCTCAATCTTTTTGGGATCTACTATTACAAACTTCACATCCCGCGGAGACTTCGCATACAGCAAGCTCGCAATGATGCCATTGACACCAACCGACTTGCCCGATCCCGTCGCACCCGCGATGAGCAAATGCGGCATACGGTTGAGATCATCCACATAGACATCACCGGAGATCGTTTTGCCAAGCGCGAGCGGCAGATTCATCTTCGTGTTGCGGAAGCTCTCGCTTTCGAGCAGCGGACGAATGCGCACCATCTTCGGTACATCGTTCGGGATTTCAACGCCGATCGTACCGCGCCCCGGAATCGGTGCGATGATACGAATTCCACGTGCCTTCATTGCGAGCGCAATATCATCTGTGAGATTCTCAACTCGCGAGACCTTCACGCCTTCGGCTGGCGTGAACTCATACAGTGTAACGACAGGCCCAGGCGTCACAGTAATATTTTCGATCTCCACACCAAATGTCGCGAGCTTATCGCGGAGCAGTCTTCCCTTCTTCGCAAGCTCTTCGTCGTTGGCGTCTAGTTCGTCCTTCGGATCCGCAGCTGTGAGAATATCATAGCCTGGATTCCTAAACTTCGTGAGCATCTCCTTATAGGGATTCTCCGGAACGACCGGCTTATCGCCTTCTTCGAAGAAGAGATCGCTATCTTCGCCAAATGGTGTGAGTAGTGCCTTCTCTGCTTTCAGCGGATCAATGCGCTCGGCGGTCGCAGTTACGAACGCAATGCTTGGCTCATCAACGACCGAGTGCGGCAGCGCCTCATTTGAGAGTATCTTCTCATCGCCAAGTGCGATCGGTGGCTCGATGATCTTCTTCACTTTCTTCGCGCGGAACGGCGAGATCATCTCCTCGGAGCTATCAATGTTGCTCTCGGAATCCATCGTATCTACCAATCCCACCGGATTCAGTGTGGACTCGCCGATCGGTAGCACCGACGAGGCCTCTGTTGGAAGTGGATTCTCTACAGGAAGAACCATCTCCCTCACTGTGGCCGCTGTAACTGGTGAACTGACCGGAGTCGCAATCGCAGCGGGGGCTAATACCGTCGGCTTTGTTTCCTCTGGTATCGCGCCGTTCGTCAATCGGCTGAAGCTAACGGAGCGCGAACCGAGACGATCTTTATCGCTGCGTGTCAATCTAGGAATCGTAGCCCCGCTTGGTGCTGGGCGCACTTTGAGAAGCGGCTGCCCCGGAATGACTTGCGCCGGTGGTGGAGCAATCTTCTCCGTAACCGGTACGACTGGCTCTTTCGTGACTTTGCGAATCACGAGCGCGGGCTCCTCCGCGATTGCGGATGAAACTGGTGCTACGGCCGACGCCGATACCGCAGCCTCCGCAATCGAAGGCCGCGCTTTGCGCTCTACTGACTTCTCTACAACTGGAGAAACCTTTGACACTGATTCCACCACAGAAACTGTCTCTCCTTCCATTCCAGGAAGTCCTTCCTCCGCATCTGTTTCAAGTGTGCCGACAATATCCTCCACCACTGGCTCTTCCAACATCGCACGACGCTTTGCCTCCTCCTCAGCTTCCTCTTCCTCGATACGCTGCTGCTTTGCCAGCGCCTTGGCTTCGCGCTTATCCCCAAACTCGATGATCTTCCTGCGGCTGAACATGACACCCATCGTCCACCAACTCTTCATGCGGACGAAGGTACGCTCGATGTCGAGATCGATGGAGAAGACCAGCATGATGATGAAAGAGGCCGCATACAGGATGAATGCTCCAGCGCCGCCAATCGCCCTCGTAAAGGCAAGCCCGAGGAATGCCCCCACAGAGCCAAACCACTCGCGCGGTAGATCGATGAAGTTCGATGCAGTCCCCATCGTCGCGCTGAAGAGCACCGCGGTGATGAGGAAGAATGTGGTCGCAAGCGTCAATCGCCGTCGCTGCTTATAGGTGAACTTGAAGAATGCCAGCGACCACGCACCGAAAAAGATGGGATAGATGATCGCCGCATATCCGATCGTCTTATTTATGAGCAGATTCGCCAACATCGCGCCAAGCAGACGCAACCAATTGTGCACTTGATCTGCATGCGCATTAATGACGGGATCCGTCCCTAAGAATATCGCGGGAATATCCGAGAGCTTCGTCTCAGCATGTGGCGCGTCATCCGGTGTGTAGCTGACCATCGCGAGCAGCACCAGCAGGGCAGCAACGATACACGCAAAGCCCAGCACTTGTCGCTGCTTCACCAGCGTGTCCGGCTTCTCCTTTGGCACTTTGAGCGGTAGCGCCATCTGCTCGGCTTCCTGCTTCTTCGCGGACTTTGACTTTCGCGTGCCCTTCCCCTTCGGCGCAGGGGGAACATCTGCGGCGACAGGCTCCGGCATCTCGGCCGCACGCTGCTCGGCGATAGCAGCATCTCGGACCTCCTCCGATAAACGCCGCGGCATTGGGCGCGCTGCTCGAAGCGCAACCGGCTCGCCATCATCCTCAAAGGGATGCTCATTCAAGAAAGAGCCGCGATCACGCGCTGCCTCAGCAGTGGCGTGTTGCGTCACCGAGCCGTTGCGTGCGATTCGGATAAAAGGACTTTCGGAGATTTCCAGATTTTGAGGCATCGCTATAAGGACGCGGATATCCTCCGCCGAAGTGCGAGGTTGTCATTCCAATTCTTCCCGTGGGCGTGGGCGCGCGCACGGATTCCTGAGGCCCGAATGGGTGATAAGTTCATCCACCAACGGCGCTGCGGGGCAGGCAGTCCGAATGGCCTCGGTGGGTATAAAGGGGGAGAAGTGGGAAAAGGTTCGCCATTTCAACTTCCAATTTTTGCGGAAATTTCACCCAGCTCCGATCCTCTCCTTTCTCCCATTTCTCGCTGCCGAACATCCTGGAGAAACTCCAATCCCGGTGCGCGTGCAAATGGAAAATTCATCCAACATTTCACGCAGCTCCGCACAACACCACCTCCGGCCCGCCTTCCCTCAGGCCGCGCGCATCACTTCAAGTTGTGTGATGTAAATTCGCGATTCATGAACTTCTCATATAAATCAACAGCTTACAGCGTTTTGTCTGTAGGACAGAAAGCGCTTTCCAAAAATATTTTGCTGTTCCCGAACGCGCCAGAAATCTGTAGATAGACGAAGATTTTTTCACCCGGTCTGGTGCATCCTTCAGCTAGGCTCCTCTCTGCCGTAGGTCGGGCATCCTTGCCCGACTTCTCCCACGCCTAATGTGGGATGAACTCCGAGCAAATCGATAACCCAACAATTTCTTGATGAATAATTGTAACCGAAGCGACTTTTCGCGTTTCTATTATAGAGAAGTCCGCTGATCGAGAACAAGGCCGGCCGGGCATCTTCGCTCTACACCTAACCGTGAACCGGTAGCAGAGCCACGTCGTTGGAGCGTCACACGACTGGAAAGAACGCGAATTGAATGGCAATGAAACCCTACTTCCCATGCGCACTCCTCCTGTTCAGCGTTGCCACGTTTTGCGGGGTAGGTACGATCGCTGCGCAGTCCTCACCGAGCCGGGGGGGAGATTACGGAGGACTCACATCACGAAAAGGAAGTCAAGTGCAATATATGCAACAGGGGACTAGCCGTTGCGACAGCATGCTTGCAGAAGCTCGGAGTTGGGAGTACCAGCGCAATTACAAACCGGCGTACGACACAATGCGCTACTATATCGACCATTGCTATCCCACGGCAGATCCTGACATGGCCTTTGGCGGGCTAAATTCTTCCGCAGGCATAGCTGTGAGTACACCGGAAGGAAGGCTTGAAATTCGGAACTGGTTATTATCCGTGCTTTCCTATCGTTCCGATGATGCATGGTTTTGCGCTTGTGTTGGTTCTATCGGGCTTTCGTTCGGCGCGGGCAATGACAAAGCTGGTCTGGCGCTCGCGAAGTTCTTGATTGATAATCCAAGATGCGCTTTCCAA
>CAIUMP010000017.1 GCA_903900335.1 uncultured Ignavibacteriota bacterium
CACCTTTTGTCCGAGATAATCCTCGGCGGTCTGCTTCATCTTGGTGAGGATCATCGCGCTGATCTCCGGCGGCGAATAGATCGTCCCGTTGATGTCCACTTTGACCGCATCGCCATCGCCGCGAATGACCTTATACGGCACGAGCTTCATCTCATCGCTCACCTCGCTGAGCTTGCGGCCCATGAAGCGCTTGATGGAGAAGACCGTGTTCTGCGGATTCGTCACCGCCTGCCGCTTGGCCGCCTGACCGACCAGACGCTCGCCGGACTTCGTAAAGCCCACGATCGACGGCGTCGTCCGCGCGCCCTCTGTATTAGCAATGACCGTCGGCTGAGTGCCTTCCATGACGGCCACGCAGCTATTCGTTGTTCCTAAGTCGATACCGATTATTTTGCTCATGTTTATTGGTTCTTTCTAACTCTGTCTATTTGTCATACCACTCCCGCCACCCATTTCAGGTGTGCGGAGCGTTCGAAAAAAACTTGTGAAAACTAATTGAAGCGCGTTTGTTTGATTTGTGCTTCATGAACTACGCCTTTCCCGCTTCGCAAATATAGCTTTCTAAAAATATGTTCATAAATGAGCCTCGAAATTTGGAGGCTCATTTTGCCGTTTTTGGAAAAGTATAATAGGCACAATTCTCGCCTTCTAAGGGGAGTAGTAAGAAGGAGTGTGCCAGTGGGATAGGTGGCGAAAATGGAGCGGGAGGCGTGGGTGGCGGGGGGAATGGTGTGACAGGGTGGCAGATGAATTTCGGTATCGTCTCCAGATTACAACACGGAGGCAGTGTTCTTGGCCATCACTCTTCGTCTCTAGGAGTTAAAGCGTCAAGGATCTTATCGAAATTATCATCCAACCTCTCCGCAACGCTCGCAAAGTGGTCAATATTGGGATTGGACCCCGCAGTCACAAAGTCGGTAGTGTGAAGTTTGTATTCTTGAGAATAAGATTTTTTGGACGAAAGATCCATGTAGCTTACTTTGACTCCGAAATCTTGTCCGGCAGGCAAGTTGCGATTGATCTGATCTGTAAGACCGATCAGACCTTCTCTGTGCTCCCCGGGCACGAGCAACTCAGTGTGAAGCAAGTGCTTATAGAACGATGGGTATCTGAGTTCTTCTTCGACGGCTATGATCGATAGAGCGGGGTTAAACACCACCTCGACACTCGTGGCCGGTCGATTACCTGCGTTGCGTAATGATAGATACAATCGTCTGTTACGTACTTCAAAGGTTGCGAAAACAATAGGGCGGTTCTGCTCGCGGAAAGTTCTCCAAGCTGCTACCCAAAGACCAAGGGTCGCGCCCACCAATAAGAAGGTGCCTATTGCTACCCACGCGTTTGCGTCCAAACACAGGAACAGACATTCCGTGCAACCGAGTAGGAATCCGATAAATCCTATAAGCATAATTAGAAAACCCGTTCTAAGTTCGTTAGGCCAGTTTCAACCCCTAATTCTGGATAGTCGTTAGCAGATTGCCGTCAAAGTAGAGATAAGAGCCGCTTTTATAAACCCATTGCTCGGTCGAGCCGCGTTTCGTTGTCGTTGTATTGATCTTCTCGGGTTCGCCCCAACTCATCCGAGCCTGTTCCTTAGTAAGGCCCACATACACCTCCCCATTCTCGATAGCGTCCCAAACTTTTTTACTCCATTTGTGCCCTGCCTTAGGGTCAGAGAAAGAGAATGGAAAGTCAGAGTACATTATACTCTTCCTGAGAGTGAGGCTGTCTCCCTTTGCGTCCTGTAAGATCAATCGTGTGGGTTCATTTTCGATGTACGAAGGTCTTACATCTTTAATTCTAAATTTTGAGAACATCTTCACCTCTCCATCGAGGCGGGCATTGTCGGCAACGCGCCTAAAGGTCACATCCCTCTCAGTCAACCAAATGTCCTTCCCCACGTAAGCAATCTTTGCGCTGTCAATCGCCTTTTGGAATCGCGCCTCGAACTCTTCTTCGGTGCTGAAAAGCGTACTGAAATGCTTCATTCGGATTAGACGGAGATCGTCGGAGTCATTGTCATCCAAAACTTTTATCATACAGTACCCTCCCTTTGGCAATTTAAGGACATACTCCTTAACGCTACTCTCCCCCAAGAAGGAAGGCTGGATCTTTACCACCTGCACTCGCTCCCCTGACCCCACTTCGTAAGAATCGCCCCTGCCGCTGTATTCGCGCCCTTGTATGTACCTATCGCCACTAGCAATGACGTCAAAGTATTCTCCTGCGGAAGAAATGATCCGAAAGAAAGAACCCACTCGCTTTGCTCTTACCATCTCGGCAGCTGCGGCATCCTGTCGTGCGTCCTGCTCCTTCTTCGCTTCTACATTGCTCGTCTGCTCTTTGAGGATTAACGTAGCGTAATCCGTTTCGAATGCTGTGGCGAATGTTTGAAGGGTTGACTTAATTCCATCAGCGTTTTCAGCTTCAAGGGGGTCTTCTTTTTCGCAGTTGTCCCCTTTGCACGCCTTTAATGACCAAAGCGTGCCCCCTTTTCCGTCTGGTTCGAAGTAGTAGATTAAATTCGTTTCGGGTGCATAAATGGACTTTTGTTTTGTCCCATGCACCTGGCTGCGGATTGAGTCAGCCCCTTCGCTTAATACTGGCCACTCCCGGTAATTAAGCACGATAATGAGTTCCTTCTTAACGAAGTCCGGTGGAGCACTTACCGAAACGAAGACACGTCCTCGCTGAGCAAGCGCGATGTTACAGACACCTGCGAGAATGATTGAGATGAGGAAAATTTTTTTTCATGGGTACAAAATTACGAAAGCCGCGAAGCTCATCCTTGTTTTTCGTTCCAGTTCATTCTGTACTGCGGGACGGAGTCAATCTCAAAAATCTCCTAAAATCAAGGTTCAGACGGTGCGCCACAATGTCATACACCAATGTGTCAGTCCCGAAGCTTTGCCGCCCATCCAGAAAACCCGCATCATCGGCGCACACCCGGTTCTGTTTTGCGTTTGTGCTTCATGAACTATGCCTTTTCCACTTCGCAAATACAGCTTTCTAAAAATATATTCATAAATGCCCCCCGAAATCCGGAGGCCATTTTGCGAATCTCAGAAAACCACATTAGGCACAATTCTCACCTTCTAAGGTGAGTAGTAAGAAGGAGTGTGCCAGAGGGCTATGTGGCGAAAATAGAGCGGGAAGCGTGGGTGGCGGGGGGAATGGTGTGACAGGGTGGCAGAGCCGAAAAAGAATACAGTCACCTATTCGGCGGCAGCCACTCCACTAGCACACCCTGCTGTTCCGCCTTCTCAAATTCACGATCACCCGTCAGAACGGGCAACCCTCCTTCAAGTGCGAGAGCAGCGGCGAAGCAATCGGCATAAGAAATATTCCCTTTCGATTTTAGTCTGGCGGCGGCGAGGACTTGCTCTCGTGTTGGGTCGATAATCTCAATCGGCATTTCTGCGATGGCCTTAAGTGCGGCTTCGGCATACTGTTCGCCTTCGGTGCGGATGATGGAGTAATACACCTCGCCGAAGTTAATCGAACTCATCAAATGTGTGTACTGCCCATCCGCAGCATCGTTCAAATGCTGGCTGACGATTTCCCATCCTTTCTGCTGGAGGAAGAGAACGACAAGAGCGAAGCTATCGAGAACTTGTGGCATTCTCTTCGATTTCGCGGTCGCGTGATCGCTCATCCATCAACACATCGAGTGCCTTGCTGTTCTTCGGCAAAAGCCCGACTGCTCTGGCAATCGCATCCTTCTGTCGCCGAACCGTGAGAGGTGTAATCAGTATTCCTTCCTGTGTGTCTTCAACGATTACACGAGCACCATTCTTCATTCCGTGCCGCTGAAGCATGGACGAAGGAATGTGAACGTCACCTAATGTTAGAGTTGCAGTTTCCATACTAAATAAACCCTCGAAAAAGCGTAGCAATTCCCTTGGCCCATTAGCTGAACTGGGAGTACTTCTGGCACTGGTTCAGGCACCCCGCCATAAGGTCATACACCAATGTGTCAATCCCGAAGATCTGCCGCCCATCCAGAAATCCGCATCATCGGCGCACACAATCTTAGCAATCTCATGAAGCTTTCCTGCGCTTGCCGAGAGAACAAGGTTCAGACTTTCTTCTCCAAAATCCTCCTCAAGTCCTTCAAGTTTTTCGTCATGGCGCGGCGCATGGCGATCATCATGAGTGGGGAGAGAAAGCCGAAGTACTTCGACTGCTTTCCCCGGTTGATTAGCACCATCCGCGTCTTGCCGACACCGGCGTCCTGCCAGAGATAGGTCGTTTGCATCGCCATCGGACTCTCGACGGCCTCCATCACCAGTTTCTCATCGGGGATGAACTCCGTGATCTCGTAGGTGTAGTCCAATTTCTTGCCGAGAAAATTCGCGGTGAACCCGATGCGCGACCCGACCCTCAGCGGCTTCGGCGATCTCCACTCCGCCCGCGTGATATTCTCGTACCACTCCGGCGCCGTATCGGGGTCTGCCACATACTCCGCGACTTTCACCCGTGGAGCATCGATAACAGCTTCGACTCTTACTTCGACATCTTTCATGCTATCTGTCACCCTTCAGGAGCCGAAATGTGCGCGCCATAATGTCATACACCAATGTGTCAGTCTCGAAGCTCTGCCGCCCATCCAGAAAATCCGCATCATCGGCGCACACCGGGTTCGCGCGCTCTGCTTTGGGAGAGGCTCCATCACTTCGGCACTTTCAGCCGCCCCAGCGATGTTGCACTTTTCATGCAAACCTATCACGCCGAAACAACTGTCGAAGCCAATGGCAGCGTAATGCTCGCCAATGTGCCCTTCCCCAAAGGGGAGAAGGTCGAGGTCGTCATTATCCCCGCCTCAGAAGCGACGCATGACAACGACGATAAGGCCTGGCAACGTCTCGCCATCGAGTCCTTTTTCCGCGATTACGATGATCGGGATTCGATCTACGACTCGTACTAATGCGATTCGGAGACATCGTTCTTCTCGATTACCCTTTCACCGACGGTAGCGGTGCAAAGCGGCGTCCCGGTTTGGTCCTTCTGCCCGAAGTCGATGGCGATGTTCTCTTCGCCCGCATCACAAGCAAGCAACGCGTAAGCGAGATTGATGTCACAATCGAAGACTGGAAGTCGGTTGGCCTCGCCTATCCCTCTACGGTGCGTCTAAGCAAAATGGTCTCGCTTCATAGCGATCTCGTCCTCCGTAGATTTGGCGTTCTTACTCCCCGGGATTTAGAATCTGTTCTGAAAGGCCTCGGACGATTGCTCGCCAACATTAGGCGATAATCATCACGACGTGGCCACCCGGTTCAGACGCTGCGCCATAATGTCATACACCAACGTGTCAGTCCTGCAGCTCTGCCGCCCATCCAGAAAATCCGCATCATCGGTGCGCACGGTGTTCTGTTTTTCGTTTGCGCTTCATGAACTATGCCTTCCCAGCTTCGCAAATATAGCTTTCTAAAAATATATTCATCAATGCCCCCCGAAATTCGGAGGCCATTTTGCGAATCGCAGAAACCCACATTAGCCACAATTCTCGGCTTCTAAAGGGAGTAGTAAGAAGGAATGTGCCAGCGGGCGATGTGGCGAAAATAGAGCGGGAGGCGTGGGTGGCGGGGGGAATGGTGTGACAGGGTGGCAGGGCGGCTCAGGCGGTTCGTACGTGCGGGTATTTTAGAATCTTCTTGTCGTCGGTGAGTAACAAGCAATCCAAACTCCTCGCAGTGGCAACGATCATTCGGTCAGCGGGATCGTCGTGGAATGTGCCTGGAAGGGTGTAGGCGTCCGCTGTGATTTCTGGTGTGAGATTCAGAATCTTAATCCCAGATTGAGCGATCACTTTTTCAAACCAAATGCCTGCTGGCGCACCGAGGTCAAGGCGATTCTTTGCGACCAACATCGAGATTTCCCAGCAGGAAATAATGCTCACGGCCACATTCTCTCCTGCGCGGTAAATTTCTTCCGCGAACTGCCGTTCAAACCGTCGATTCTTATCGACGCTCCAGATCCAGGTATGTGTATCGAGAAGTCTTATTTCTGCGGCTCCGAAGGCCATACGGGATCGAATGGGCGGATGTATTTGACAAGCTTCCCTGCAAATTCCGTGTGGAATATCGGGTGGGAATACAACTCCTCATCGGTCATCGGAGGGATCGCCGATGGCTTGGGCGCCACCTTCTTCCGCGTCTTCGGAGCGGCTTTTTCGAGCGGTTTGTGGCGATACACTTTCTTCATGTAGATTTCAACTTTGGGTGGGCGAATTTGGTTCGGAGGTCAATAAGCCCTGGTTTGGGTGCGGTGCGTCGTCCCCATGGGTGCTCAGCACGCAAGTGCTTCCCGTGATTTTGAAACGGGTTTTCATCTCCGCTGGTTCAAGTTGTATCATGCAGGCCTATCACATAGATACCACCGTTTCGAAGGAGGGCTTTGCTCTCTTACCCAAGCTGCCGTTCCGCGAAGGACAGCACATTAGCGTGACGATTGAGCTCACGAACGGCTCTGATAAACCTCGTCGTTCATTTCCTCTTCGTGGTTTGCCACACAAGTACATCGATCCATTTGAACCCGCTGTGCCACCGGAAGATTGGGAAGCCGTAATCGATGAAACTGCTTGATACCCACACGTGGTACTGGTGGGTTGCCTCACCGGAGTTACTGCCGAAAGCTCATCGCGCCTTTCTCGACACCACAACCGATTCCATCGCGGTCAGTATGATGTCGCTTTGGGAAGTAGCAATGCTTGAGTCGAAAGGACGAATAGAAATCCCCAAGCCTCTACTCGAATGGTTCTATCTCGCGCTCGACCTGCCGGGCATCGAAGTCCTTGATTTGAGTCGCGAGATCGTCGTCGAATCAACCCATCTACCCGGCACCTTCCATGGCGACCCGGCTGATCGATTGATTGTCGCTTCATCAAGGGTGTTCAATATCCCGATTCTCACGTCGGATAAGAAGATTCGGGAGTATGCGTTTGTAGAGAAGGTGAAATTGTAATTGCGCAATCCGGCGCGCGGTATCTTGTGGGCGGCGGGTTCTTTCTATCTCCGACAATATTTTCCCACCCCATTCGTCTCCAATTTACAGCACAATCCCGCAATCAACTAACCCACAAACACTATGCTTGACGAAGTACTCGATATGGTCACCGGCGCTCTGAATTGGATCGGCCTCGGTGGCTCGAACATGGAAGGCCAGGACCTCAGCGGCAAGGATTTCTCCGGCGTCGATCTCAGCATGTCCAACCTGAAGAACGTGAATTTCGAGGGCGCGAAGCTCGTCGGGACGAACATGAGCAAGTGCAATCTCGAAGGCGTGAATTTCGCGAACGCGGAGCTTTTCGGTGCGGACCTAAGCTACTCCAATCTCAATGGTGCGAAGAACCTGAGCTCGCTTGCGATTCCCGGCATTAAGTTACGAGGCGTGAATCTGCCGAACGCCGATTTCAGTGGCCGTGAGTTGCTCGGTGCCGTCTTCCGCGCATCGAACCTCGCCAACGCGAATTTCTCCGGCTGCGACCTCACCGGCGCGAATTTCAGCATGTGCAGTCTGGAGAATGCCGACTTCACCAACGCCGATCTCGAATATGCGGATTTCAGTTTCTCGGATATGCGTAATGCTAAACTGGATGGTGCTAAGATGGCGAATGTGAAGATGACGGGGACAGATCTGGGTGTGAAGCGGGAGGCTCCTATTGTTGGATGAGGAGTTCCGAATAGATTTCCTATTTGAGCGCTCGCCCTGCGAGTAGGCTAATGTTGCACCACCGCATTTGGGCTCCGTGTAACATGATGCGCGGAACAACTTGTGTGGCCATTAATCTTGTGTGGCCATTAATCTGAGTAGCTGCGCCAATGCCTACAACTCACCCACAACCAGCGAGAACAAGATCCCCCCATACGTGATCGAATGATTGCTGACGAACCCCGTGAAGTTCAATCCCACATAATCACTCAACTTGTATCCGAAGGAGGCTTGCGCAGAACCTCCCCAACTTCCGCCAATGTCATTGCTTAGCGTGTCAGCTTTGGGAAATGCATAATAGGTGTTGAACGATGCATGGATGACGTTCGCCCCGGCCTCGATACTCGCCCAGAACTCGCCTTGTTCGATGCGAGCGCCAACCATCAACGCATATTCGCGAACATCCTGGCTGCCTGTCTTCCCAATTTGCTGAGCGAACAGCTCTTTGCTGGAGAGTCCGAACGTGCTCGTATATCGAAATGTCGCCTGCATCCAATCATGGCTCGCCGTCATCGAGAGTCCGCCACCAAAGGAGTTTATCGCACCCATGATCACGCCGGATTGTATCGCACCATATAGGCGCTCACGCTCTGGGGAAGGAAGCGTGTGCGAATGTGAGACGCGCTCTGCAGATATTGAGATTGCTGCTTCAGTTTGGACTCTAGTTGTCACACTGTCCGCACCAGCGCTTTGCACTTTATCTACTGCATTTGGAGTCACAATCGCTGTCTGCGCAACATCTTGCTTGTTGGTCGAAGGCGGCATGATGATATCATCTGCGGTCACTACATCCCTTTTTAGGAACGCAACACGTTTAAGTGCCTTGTCGGCGGGGTAGCTATGTACGCGTGCTCGCTCCCTGGTCGCCACAGTCGAAATTGTTGGCGCTGCGAGATTCGTCATCTCACTTGCATGCGACACTTGACGCGGTCTGCTCATCTCGACTGGTGACAAATTAGAGTTGTGGAGCACCACGATAGTCGTCAGTGCTATGAGGCCCAGCGCAGCGGCACCCAACATCCAAAACGGCATCACTTTATTTCGCGTAACTGCACTGCCGAGGTTTGCCCGAAATTGCGCAACGCTCATCGGCGGATTCGTGGCATGAAGCGGCGCGAATACTTCGGACACGTTCGTGACAGGGTTGTTCGGTGTTTGCATTTCAGTTGCCTTATTAAGTTGATTGGACGAGATAGAAGGAGCGGTCATTGGGTGCTGCGCTCGGAGTTGGCAATTCAACGGAGTCGATCATCTTGTTACGAAGCGCTTCCCGGCCGCGAGATAACCGTTGCTTCACAGCAGAAAGAGAGCCGCCCTGGATCGTGCGAATCTCCTCCAACGAGAGCCCGCTGATTTCGAATAGCAGAATGGCCTCTCGCTGTTTCTCGGGCAACTCACTGAGTGCGTGAAGCAGGCAGGAGAGGTCATGCGACGATTCCCTTTCATCCTCGTACATCACATGGATCGCCTCATCCAACTTTGCAAAGATTTTGCGTCGCCAGCGCCCGCGCATGAACAGGCGATGGGCTATCGTGAACAGGAAGCTCGTGAATGCTTGATGGTCGCGCAACGTGTGGAAGCTTTTGTGAGCCTCCAGCACGGTGTCACTCATGAGATCGCTGGCATCGTCTTCGGAAGCTGTGAGTCCCAGCGAGAATCGCCACAGGCTCGCCCAGGTTGCTTCGATGAATTGCCAGAATTGCTGTTCCGTTTCCTGCATATAACCGTAAGTGACGCGGACCCGGAAAAAGTTACATCGAAATCTGTGGTGATTAGCAAAAAAATAGGGACGTGCTCAGCACGTCCCTACAGTTTACTTCATACGCCAGCCAGCGTGGGCAAAGGCCCACGACTACCGACCCCCGATCTTCACTTCCCGCTCCTTCGGCTTCGCAGGATCGAGCTTCGGGATCGTGATGTCGAGCACACCATCAACGAAGTTCGCTTCGACGGCATCTTCGTTCAGTCCATTCGGCAACGCGAACTGCCGTGCGAACTCGCCATGCGAGCGCTCTAATCGATGGAAGGTCTGATCCTTCTGCTCCTCGACGCGCTTTTTCTCGCCGCGAAGTGTGAGTGTGTTATCCGAAAGCGTGACCTTCACATCATCCGCCTTCATGCCCGGAAGTTCGGCGCGAACGTGAATTGCTTCCGGCGTTTCGGAAATATCGACACGCGGCGAGAATGCGCCAAGCTCGACGTGAAATCCGTTCTGAAATCCATTCTGTACCGCCCCTTCGACATCATCGAACAATCGACGCAGCTTGCGGCTGGCGCTCTCGATGTCGCGGCGTGGCTCCCAACGATATACTGTCATAGTGTTTTGGTAAGTTAAAAGTCCTAAGTCCTCAAGTCCTGAGTGTTAGTTAGATGAAGGGACGCTGTGTAAGGAGTGTGCCAGAAACAGGATATTGGGATTTTACCCTACTTTTCGCAGGTGTCCCGAAGAATAGCGGGACAAAATGGCAGTGGCGGAGAAATTCTCCGCCACTTCTACAATGAACATATCCAAAAATGTCATTCCCGCGGATGCGGGAATCCAGACCGTTAGTGATCGAACATTGCCGACGACTGGATTCCCGCGTTCGCGGGAATGACAGTGTGTGAGGCCGCGTGAAGAGGCTAATCAAGCAACCTTCGGAGCCGGATCCTTCCCATACCAATTGTTCACGGTGCCTATCTCCGCGCCGCACATCTTCGCATAGAGGAAAAGCTGATGACGATACGCGCATAGATAGCGCACGGTCGTAAAGAGTCCTTCATAAACCGAGAACACATCGCCGCTGAAGGGATGATACGATTCCTTCTGCAAATCAGCATCGCTGAGACTGGCGAGCATATCAATGATCTCCTTCTTCTCGAGTTCGATCATGTCCGAGAAATTCTCAAACGTCACGTTCTCGGTCGACCACTTCGCATCAGCGCGATACGCATTGCGCGCGGCGTCCGGATCAGCGGGCGTTGTGATGTACTGCCGCACCATGGCTTTGCCGATGTAGGTAAGGTATTGCATGAGTTGAACCGTGGTGCGCATGTTCTCGGCCGGCTTCCACTCGGCACTCTCGGCAGAGAATTTCGGGTAGAGATGCTGACACGTCGTGAGTTCGTGAATGAGGTTTTTACGGAGGGAGTCTGTGTATGACATACGTACTTGACAAGAAATGGTTTGACTGTAATGCTGAAAGAAGTGACCCACTAAAGGTCCCTCTTAAATATCCAAATTCCTCACATAGGTCGCGTTCTTTTCGATGAACTCGCGGCGCGGCTCGACGGCGTCACCCATGAGGGTTTCGAACATGTTGGCGGCGGCGTAGGCGTCCTCAATGCGGACTTGCAGCAGTGTGCGTGTCTCGGGGTTCATCGTTGTAGCCCAAAGCTGTTCGGGATTCATTTCGCCGAGTCCTTTGAAGCGGCTGATGACCGCGCCCTTGACCGGCTGACCTTCGGCATCAACTGGGATGTCGGCAAGATCGACGTTCGCCATGTCGATCTCTTCCTCCTCCACAACGGCCTTGCCCTTCTTGTCGGATGTGGTGGAGTTGCCGAACGCCTTCGCCTTCATGCGCTTCAAAATCTCGTCGCGCTCTTCGTCGTTGTAAGCGTAGAACTCCTGCTTGCCCTTCTTCACTTTATACAGCGGTGGCTGCGCGATGTAGATGTGACCGGCCTCGATCAGATCCTTCATGTGATTGTAGAACAACGTGAGGATAAGCGTGCGAATGTGCGCACCGTCAACGTCCGCGTCGGCCATGAGGATGACCTTGCCGTAGCGCAACTTCGTGAGATCCTGCTGCTCGCCAATGCCTACGCCAAGTGCAGTGAAGATATTGCGGATCTCCTCATTCTCCAACATCTTGTGCAAGCGTGCTTTCTGCACGTTGAGGATTTTTCCTTTAAGCGGGAGGATCGCCTGGAAGCGTCTGTCGCGGCCCTGCTTTGCGGAGCCACCGGCAGAGTCGCCCTCGACCAAGTAAATTTCACAATGCTCCGGATCGTTGATCGAACAATCGGCGAGCTTGCCGGGAAGCGCGGAGTTCTCCAGCGCGTTCTTGCGGCGGACGATATCGCGCGCTTTGCGCGCGGCTTCGCGCGCTTCAGCAGCGCGGAGCACCTTCTCGATAATGCGCTTGCCGATCGGCGGATTCTCTTCTAAGAACTGCGCAAGCTGCTCGTTCATGATGCTCTCGACGATGCCCTTCACCTCGGAGTTGCCGAGCTTCGTCTTCGTCTGTCCCTCGAACTGCGGCTCCGGCACCTTGACTGAGATGATAACGGTCAGTCCTTCGCGGAAGTCATCGCCCGTGAGCGAGATCTTGTCCGACTTAACGAGATTATTCTTCGTCGCATAATTATTCATCGTACGCGTGAGCGCCGCCTTGAATCCCGCGACGTGCGAGCCACCCTCATGCGTGTTGATGTTGTTCACATACGAGAAGAGGTTCTCGTTGAAGCCGTCATTGTACTCGAAGCAAATTTCAACAGGTGTCGCATCCTTCTCGCCTTCGATGAAGACCGGTTTGTGAAGCGAGATGCGTGTGCGGTCAACATGCTTGACAAAATCCTTGATACCACCCTTCGCATGGAAGGTCTCCTCCTCCTTCGAACGCTCGTCACTTAACGTGATCGAAACCGCGGGATTGAGGAACGACAACTCCATCATGCGCTCGCGTAGCACATCCATACGCATGGTGATGGACTGACGGAAGATCTCCGCATCTGGCTTCCAGCGAGTGGTCGTCCCGGTGCGCTTCGTCTTGCCGATGACCTTTACCTCGTGCATCGGATCACCCTTCTCGTAGCGTTGGAGGAAGATCTTACCATCCTGATGCACCTCTACTTCGCACCACTCCGCAAGAGCGTTCACAACGGAAGCACCGACTCCGTGCAATCCGCCAGAGACCTTATAGACGTTCTTATCGAACTTACCGCCAGCGTGAAGCACCGTCATAACGACCTGCAACGCGCTCACGCCCTCGCCCTTGTGAATGCCCGTCGGGATACCGCGACCGTTATCGGTGACCTCGACCGAGCCATCCTCTTTCAGGACGATCGTGATCTCGTTCGCGTGACCCGCGAGCACTTCGTCGATCGAGTTATCGACGATCTCATAGACGAGATGGTGCAACCCGCGCGACGACACATCGCCAATGTACATAGCCGGACGGCGACGCACGGCCTCCAGGCCCTTTAAGATTTGAATATCTTCGGCGCCGTATTCGTGAGCTTCCACATTTTCTGCGCCGGGGACCAATTCCAGTTCTTCTGCCATTAAAAAGTGCTAAGTGCTGAGTGCCAAAACGCTAAGAAAATAGCGCCAAAACGCACAGCAAAATGAGTGTAAAAACGTGTGATTGCGGCCCCAGCGGGATGAATGCCCGAGGCCCGAATAAAAAACGCTGAAAAGCCGCCTAAATCGTTGAAAAACGAGGACTTTTCAGCGTAAATTGAAACACAGAATGGGAGGTGAACGCTCCCCGTATTGGAGTATTAATCCCAATTGAAAGGAGTGCATAGAAAATGAACCGGTGTGGAGTGAAGTGGCACTTCGCTCCCGCTCAGAAGGCGCGAAGTGCCACTTCACGTCACATGTATGTCTTGCTTGAATGCGAACCGAGAACCACGCCGAGGACATCCGCCTCTCCACGCTCAGTAATTACGCCGGTTCGGTGGGCGGGAAGATCCGGGTGGATATTAGTTGAGGGGAGAAAGAACCTGCGTTTGGGGGTGTAACAATTCTCAATTTGCAAAGTTATTCCTGTTCTGAAAACCGAGTTGCACATGAGATCATCCTTGCTGCTTCCTAACTCCATCACAGGCCTCCTTTTCTATCTGGCCTTCTGCCCGTCCGTTACCTATGCTCAAGCGGGCTGGGAGTGGCAGAACCCGTTGCCTCAAGGATATACGTTGAATGCTGTCACCTTCAGCGATGCCAACAATGGGTGGTCGGTTGGAAATTGTGGCACCATCATGCATACGTCCGACGCGGGTAACTCTTGGAAACTCCAAGCTAGCAATACAACAAATTCCCTGCATGGGGTTTGCTTTACCAGCGCACTTACAGGTTTGGCAGTAGGTGATTTAGGCCTTATTCTTCGCACCGAAGATGGCGGCGGAACATGGTGGCTCCAGACAAGCGGAACCGGTGCTGATCTGCTTGCAATCACATTTTCAAATCCGCACGTGGGCTGGATTGTCGGTAGACAAGGGACAATCCTTCATACAACGGATGGTGGTCTCTCATGGGATAGACAGGTAAGTAGTACGACTCGTGATCTCTCTGCCATTTCGTTTGCGGACAATCGAGTTGGAAATTCGGTGGGTGCCGGAGGCACGATTCGTCGAACAATGAATGGCGGCACCACATGGGACAGTGTGAACAGCGGAACGACGTTTGATTTCCGCGGAGTGGCATCAATCGATGCCACCACGACGATCGTGATCGGTGGTAATGTTGAAGTCGCAACGGTATATTACGACCGATACGGTAATCCCCATCCTGTGTACTCATACTATAATACGCTTTTTCGTACAATGAATGGTGGCGTCTCGTGGAAGAAGGACTCACTGTCAGGATTAAACGGATTTACCGACATACGCCTCCTCAATTCTGCGAACGGATGGGTGGTGGGGACAAATGGATTATACCGAACTTCTGACACCGGCCGTTCCTGGTCAAGTGTTGCAGCGATCGGGCCAGGCAGTATCTTCTTCACTGACTTAAATTCTGGATTCTTGGTTTGTGCAGACGGCCAAATTTTTCATACTACCAATAGTGGCAAAACATGGCCCCAAACTGTGAAGAATGCAACCGGTGCGTTCGGCCTTCCTCTTATTCAGCTGTTCTTTGTTAATTCAAGAGTTGGTTGGTGTTTCGGGAGCAGCGGTGGGAACGGCGGGATCATGCACACCACGGATGGCGGTAACAACTGGAGCGTTCAGTGGAAGGCTGACCCAACTAGCACGGATCTGGATTTGACATCCGCATTTTTTGTTGATGTGAATAATGGATGGGTTCTTGGTCATTACTATCATCAGCAATACGGTCAGCAGCAGGGGATGATTCTTCACACTTCGGACGGGGGTCAATCATGGGGAAACCAAATCCCGGCACTGACTGGCATCTTCCAGCCAGAACATGCTTTTTTTGTAACTCCTAACCTAGGATGGCTGACGCAGGGATGGACGATGTACCAGACAACAAATGGGGGCAAATCATGGCCGGTTATCTCAAGTGCAGTTGTGAAAAGTTTTAATCAAATCAAGTTCATCGATGCAAATATCGGATGGGCAGTTTCCACCAAAGGCCAGATTTATCGCACATCAAACGGTGGTGTGGAATGGGCGCTCCAGCATGAATGGGATACAGGTACTTCAGGCCCACTCAACGGTATCTATGTGAAGGACTCGAATAACGTGTGGGTAGCCGGCTGGAACGCCGAGTCCGGAAAACAGAGTCGCGGCGTTGCTCTTCATACATCCGATGGTGGCCAAACATGGAGCACTCAAATTAGTGAGTCTGCTAAATTTGGATTCGCTCAGTTTTCATTTGCCGACTCGAATCACTGGTGGGCAGCAAACTCGGACAATGCTGTCTATCGAACCACCAATGGGGGCAAGGACTGGGAGAGTCAAGCATTTGGGATGACTCTTTATTCTGTTTGCTTCACGGATACTTCCAATGGATGGGTTACAGGCGCTGGTGCAGAAATCCTTCACACTTCGAGCGGTGGAGTTGCCGGCAACAGTGGTCCCCGTGTCAAACCACTTGGAACCCAGCTCCTCTTTGCTGTTTACCCGAATCCTTCTGATCGCCATGGAGCGAGCTTCCGGATCGATCTACCGAAGACGACATTTGTTAAGCTGCGAATCTTGAATGTTCTCGGAATCGAAGTTGCTGCCCTCTTTTCAAATGAAATGACAGCCGGGCCTCACGAAATTCAGTGGGATCAACTTAATGCTGTTCCAGGAACATACTACTGTGAGTTAAGCGCTGACCAAGAGACTCGGTTGGTTCAAATCGTAGTATCAAAGTGATACCGCAGCCCTTCTGTGGATAACAACCACCAACCCCACTCCGCCGCCTTCTTCGGCGACTACCGCGACTTCTGGTGGAACCGCGATTTCCTCGAACTCCTCGTCAAGCGATGGGGAGCGGAGGATGTGCGAAGTGTGCTCGATGTCGGGTGCGGCGTCGGGCATTGGGGGAGGATCGTTGCGAGCGTGCTGCCGAGTGCAGAGTCAATCGTTGGGGTTGATCGCGAAGAGAAGTGGATCGAGGAAGCGACGAAGCGAACCGCAGATGATTCACGATTTCGTTATCAGCGTGGCGATGCGATGCCGCTCCCTTTCGAAGATAACTCGTTCGATCTGGTGACCTGCCAGACCGTGCTGATTCATGTCGAGAAGCCAGTGGAGGCATTGCGCGAAATGCTGCGAGTGACGAAGCCGGGTGGGATCATCGTTGCGGCAGAACCCAATAATCGCGCGGGGACGATGGTCTGGGGAAGTACCAGCAGCAACGATAATACAATCGAGGATACGGTCAAACACGTCCGCTTCCACCAGATCTGCGAGCGCGGGAAGATCGCACTGGGATTGGGTGATACGTCGCTGGGAGATTTACTTCCTGGTTTGTTCGTGGAAGCTGGCGGCAAAGATATTCAAGTGTATCTCTCCGATAAGACCTCAGCAATATTTCCACCATACAATGGGCGCGAACAACAAACACTACTCGCACATCAGCGAAGCATGACGGAGAACGAGATGTTCATGTGGGGCCGCGAGGAGAGCGAGCGTTACTTCCTGGCCGGTGGTGGAACAGCGGAGGAGTTTCAGGAGATGTGGAGTGTTGTTACCGCCAGCGATGGCAGCTTCGAGAAGGCGATTGCATCGGGCACCTATCACACCGGCGGCGGGGCGATGATGTATGTGGTTTCGGGGAGGAAGTCGCTTTGATCCAATTGCCTCAAGGTGATCATGGCACAGGCCTTACGTGCACGATTTAGGTTCATCGCTTCGTTCCATTCGAATGGAGCGTGAGCGCGAGAAGATCCGAAACCTGATTCTCCGATTTGGTTGGAACAGCACGTGCTACCAGTTGATGAATCCAGGCTTTCGATACTGGTTCAGCAAGGATGGACTGGCTGCCGTTGGATACGTCCAGTATGCGAAGACACGCATCGTTGGTGGCGGACCGGTTTGCGCGTTTGAGCATTTACCGAAGGTTGTCGCTGAGTTCGAAGCGGAGACATCTGCTCGCGGACTGCACGTTTGTTACTTTGCAAGTGAAGCTCGGCTTGAGAGTTTGCTGGTAGGGCACTCCGGTTATGCTGTGCTTCAATTGGGAGCCCAACCTGTCTGGAAGCCTTCCGAGTTGGTTCATATCATTGAGGCAAAGCAATCGCTGCGAAGCCAACTTCACCGCGCCGAGAACAAAGGCCTCGTCGTTCGAGAGTGGGGTGTACGGGAAGCCTCGAAGAGTTCGACACTTCATGCAGTCCTCACGCAGTGGCTTGCAACTCGCGGACTTCCGAGCCTTCATTTTCTTGTAGAGCCGGAGACGCTCGCACAGTTGGAAGATCGCCGCATGTTTGTCGCAACCATAGGCTCCGATGTTGTCGGCTTCCTTAATGCCTCGCCGATTCCAGAGCGCCACGGGTGGCTCATCGAGCAATTCGTCCGAGGTTCCGCAGCACCCAATGGGACGGTCGAACTCATGCTATGCCATGCCGCCAAGACGTTTGCGGAAGAAGGGTACGACTATCTTACGCTCGGTCTCTCACCACTTACCATGGCGGGCAAATCCTCGTCACAACGTACGTCTCCAATTCTGCAATTTCTGCTCGGCTGGGCACGTGGGCATGGCAAACGATTCTATAACTTTGCCGGGTTGGAGTTTTTCAAGGCCAAATTCGAGCCAGAGACATGGGAGCCTATCTATGCGATCTCGAATGAAAAGCAATTTTCTCTGCGTGCGCTCTATGCCATCGCATGCGCTTTTACCAATGGCCGACCTGTGCGAACGGTGCTCGCCGGAATTGGCATAGCCATTCGCCACGAACAACGGTGGCTATTCCGTACTCGCTGACCCTCTCAATTTGGAACTGCCACACCGAAGATAGGATTACGGCAACATGGATTATACGAAAGAAACCTTCGATGACCTTCGCGAGCAAGAGTTCGATGGCGACACCTTCTCCGCCTGCACCTTCCTCGCTACAGATGCGCGTGATGCGAAGCTGATAGACTGTATCTTCCAAAGCTCGGCGCTCAGTTCGGTGAAAGTCGATGGCGCGGTGTTGCAGGTGAAGTTCGTCGCATCGAAGATCGAAGGGATTAATTTCTTCACGGCGAAGCGGGAGTTGCTATCGCTCGAGTTTGAGAATTGCCTCATCCGCTATTCGTCCTTCGCGGAGTTGAAGTTGAAGGAGACGAAGTTCACCGGATGCACTTTGCAGCATGTCGATTTCGCCGATGCGGATTTATCCCAAGCGGATTTCTCCAACGCGCTGTTCGAAGAGTGCGCGTTCCGCAATACGAATCTGACCAAGGCGGATTTTCGCGGTGCACGAGGATACTCAATCGACCCGAGACTCAATAAACTAAAAGGCGCGCAGTTCGAAGTGCCGGAGGTGTTTGGGTTGCTGGATGCGTTTGATATTGAGATTGGGTGAGGCTATCACTTGGTTGACATTGTGTAGATGGTCGTAAAAAACAGAGCAAGGCGATAGATGCTCATTACAATTATGATCGAATAGCTCAGGATAGCGGACCTGATTATTGCCGCCCGAACGGAATCGCCGTAGGTCGCACGGAAGGCAAAGAGTAGATATACGAATATGATTACCCCTGGCACGTACGTAAATATGCTATCCCAATCGAAATCTGTAGTGTCCACGCGGAAGAAGGAAAGGGTTAGTTCTATAGGGAGCTCGATAAGTGTTAGTCCCACACTCGTGAGGATGAGAAAGAATGCGAAGAAGTGGAGACTAAAGATAAGATGCTCCACGAAGTAGCGGCGTCGCTTAAGATACGCGAGCGCAACAAGCGCCGCAAACAATGGTACCATCAATATCACAAGTGTCTTTGCTTGCGCTTTGGACTGCGTGTCATACATTGCCGCAAATCTGTAGAAAGGCAGTTTGGATGCGCGAACCTTCTGGACGATGATCGGTCGAATAGCGCGGCTATACTATAAGGGAACATGCTCCACTGTGTTTCGAGCGGGGATGTCAAGGCATCGATCGGTACCACTTGCGTGTACAGGAAGTATCCGATGTTAATAAGTACGAACAAACGCAGCGGTGCGATGTAACTCTTCTGGCGCCCTGTAACCCATTCCGCTGTGAGCTTTCCTGGCGAGAAAAGCAGCGACTTCAACGACCGAAAGATCTTCGAATCCAGGCTGGTGAATTCTTCGAAGACATGCTTGGCGAAGGACGAAAGCTTGTAGTCGTGCGGAGTCCGGTGCTTCTGGCCACAGTTGGTGCAGTAGACTCCGCTGTTCGAAAATCCGCAATTTGCGCAGACAAGCGTCGTTTCGGAGTTCACGAGATGTTCGGTCGGGTGCGTGGACATGGTGGTCGCAGGAATGCGGATATAGCGGATATAATTGAAGACAAGTATTCGGAGTGAACACGTTTTGGTTACATCTGCTCCCAAAGCGATTAAAAAACGTGGCAATCCGAATTTTCTTGGGTGGTTTCTGTAACTTTCCTGCCCGTTCTGGTGTCGCACTAATGCGTAATTTGCGCCTGAGGCGCGGATCGTTGTCGCCGGTTGGTCATCCATCCAGCTAGTGCTGTGCTATTATTCGATTATGTCCAGAATAGAATCCCGTTCCACATACAGATCAGGGGCGATGCTCCGCGTCGTTGCTATCCTTGCGTGTGCCATTGTCGTGAGTGCGTTTCCGAACCGCGGTTCGGCCACATGGAAGCAGATCTATCAACAAAGTGGACTGGGAAAGGTCTCGGCTTCCTGGTTCTTTAACGACCACATTGGCATCATTGGCTGGGACGGCACCGCGTGGGCGGGCACGCTGCAACGCACGACAGACGGCGGCATAACCTGGACGAACTGCACCTTCCCAAAGCAGACGAACACAGCACCCTTCATCACCGACATCTATTTCCCTCCCGCTGCTGGCGGTGATGGGACTCCGTATGGGCGCTACAGTGACACAGGGTACTGCACAGTAGCTGGCAGCCTGAATATCGGTGATCCTCGAGTCTGGGTTACCTATGACTCGGGAAAGACGTGGACTGGCTTGCAAAGCAGTGCCGGATTTACATGGGCGACTTCCGTTCGACTCACCTCGCACGCGCTGGTTGTCGCTGAAGGGGCGGGAATTGGCATTCACGTTTCTATCGACTCCGGCAAGAGTTGGTCCACATCCTTTAGTAAATTCAATGGAGGTTTGGATTTTCTGGATAACAGCTGGGGGGTGGCCACATCGGTTTTTAGTCCTATTCTCAGAAGTTGGGGTCCACTGCTTTACACATCGAATGGTGGTACTCAATGGAATACCGCTGGTGCAAACTTCAATCATGAGGAATTTGGTGTGTATGCTATGAAGCATACCTCGATCTTCCTTTCCGTCGGAGAAGACTCCGTCCGTGCCGACGGTACTTTCCCGGGTTCGCCGGTCTTTCGCTCCATGGGTTCCGCGGGATTTGGTACCAACTGGGCTCTGATCAATACCTTGCCATTTCAGGTCAATGGAGGAATTGCTGGAATAAACAATGTAGTCTACGTCCAGAATAGGGGTAGATATGGCAACTATGCCGCAGGTCTCTATCGATCTCGTGACAGTGGAATGACTTGGGTGAACGTTGGGGGACCTAATGAAGATTACGATGTGCGTTTTTCCGTCCAGACCTGCGGTCTCGTCATATACGCGTTCGATGATGTCGGTGGCGTATGGAAGACGACCGATGGCGGCGATGGCGCGATCATTCCCGAATGCGTTTGCATTAATAAAGACACGCTCCGTCCACTGACCAGCACTATCTGCACGCAAGACAGTGCCACGTATTGGATCCACAATCCGAATATTGCCGAAGTTGTCATCCGTGACATCAGACTGCTTGATTCTACACGCCGACCAGCGAAGACCGGCGCGCTGCAAGTTGATAGTCTGCCTGCCAATTACGAGGTGATCCTCGCTGGGGATTCGGTGGCATTCAAGCTTGGCTGGAATCCGCATACGATGATGGATTCCACTGCGGGGGACTCAGCAACAATACGGATAATACTCTATGCGGGTTATCTGGAGAGAGTCATGGTGCAACCCGTGGATACTTTCTATCTGCGCGTGAAACTTCGCGGCAACGGGGAAGCGCCAGTCTATACACAGAACACGAAGACGATCAAGCTGGATGCCGTGACAACCTGCAATGTTGATTCTGTCATCAACATCAAGAATATCGGCTGTGATAGTTTGCGTATCACAAAAGCGCTGCTTGTCAAGAACAACTGGACGGTGACAGATAGCCTTGGCAAGCCTGTGAGGCTCCCCGTGACCCTTAAGGTGGGGGATTCGATACGTATGTTCGTTCATGCGATCACGAATGGAGGCGCGACGGTTCAGGATTCACTCGCGGTAACGATGCATTATCAGGGCAAGGATTCGCTGGTAGGTATCGGGCTGCGCGTGAATGCCAATTTGCCGAATCCGCTTACCTCGCCTCAGGCGATGGCGTTCGACTCTGTCGCCACTTGCGCTTCGATCGACAAGTTCTTTACTATTTCGGATACGGGTTGCGCTGCTACTTCACTGACCATAGACAAGATGGATCTGCTACCGCTTACCGTGAAGGACTGGACATTGCTCGACTCCGCTGGTAACCCCGTGACGTTCGTGCCTCCGATAACGATCAAGGCAGGGGAGCATCGTGTGTTCCGTTTGCACTTTGCTCCGAAGAATTTGGGTGCAACTGGAGTATCCGTTGTGATCCACACCCAGGGCACGACGTTTACCAACACAATCGCACTCACCGGTTTTGGTGCACCATCCGGGACGCTTTCATATGCGAAGGCATTTGACTTTGGTACGGTGCCGTTCTGCGGTTCCCCCGCTAAAGATACCTTCCTTGTGTTCAATAACACGTCGTGTGATCCAGCGCTGGTGGATAGCGTTCTGCTCAGTGGTGACTTCTCTTTGCTTGACCCACTCTCGCTGCCTGTCACGGTAGCCTCCGGTAAGTCTGTAAGCGTACACGTTCTATTTCACCCGACCAAGAAGGGACCACAGACGGGAACGGCAAAGCTCATCATCTTCACCAACAATGGACAAACGAAGATCATAGACTCGGTGAGTATCACGGCCAATGGTGCGGCAGGGGCATCAACGTTCGACCCGACACCTGCGCTGGCTCCAGTGATATTCGCAACCCGTTCTACATGCGGCAATCTTGATTCAGTTGTCTATTCTGTGAAGAATAATGGCTGCGACACGTTGCTGGTGACTGGGGTAAACTTCGATGCAGCGATTGCCGGCGATTATGATGGTCATTCCGATCAGCCGTTCCCGATACGAGTACCAGGAGGCCAGTCCATCCGCGTGGTGGTTGCGATGGCACAACTTGCACCGGGCTTGCACGCTGGGAATTACCACCTGCTCTACACACTTGCCGATGGCTCCGTGCGTGACCGCTTGTTCCCGATCTGGGATTCAGTTAGTCAGGGCTCGGGCACATCTACCATCCAATCTACATCCCAACCGACCCTTGACTTTGGCCCGGTTCATTCCTGTCAGTCGAGGGATACGGACATTGTCTATACCGCAGATGGCTGTGGTTCTTTGGTTGTGAACCGGAGCATTTCCGGTGCAGGATTTACGATGTCATCAACAGGAGACACGACCCTCCAACCCAAAGGCAGGGAGGTTCTGCATGTTCATTACTCCAACGCAACTCCTGGTCCGAGCCTCGGGGTCGTGACGATCAAAACCGGCCCGCCGCAGAATCAGACCCTTACATACAATGTGATGGGAATGGGATTGCCGGTTGATACCGTGCACTTCCTGATCAGCTTCTCGAAGATGCCAGTGGGGCAGGGAGAGTCCTTCCATGTCTTGCTGAAGCCGGACAAGGCCGTTTCTGCCTCGGCGGGAATTCATTCCATCGCGGGCGTGCTGACCTATCACGCGGATGCCTTCATGCCGGGTGCGATCACCGGTTTGCCCGGCGTCACAACCAGCATTCCGGCGCCTATCATTGTTGGCAAGAAGACTCGACAGACATTTGTATTCACAAGTGGCTCCGCCCTTACGCTGGATCCAAGTGTACCGGTGATGAGCGCCGGGCTGGCTGCTATCGTTGCGGACTCTATGGGTGTAACCATTTCCGTGGACTCTCTTGTCATCAACGGCGACGATGCATCCTTCTCTACCTGCACACTTTCGAGTACCGTGCTTGGGCTCCAATCTCAGTTCACTGCCACTTGTGGCGATTCCACGCTTATGTGGTATCTTCGCGGCAAGCCACTCATCACGGATCAGATCCGTCCAAATCCTGTGACCTCGCTGGATGGCTATCATGGGACGATAGAGCTGAACCCTGCGCTTGATGGCATTGCAGAGATCAATGTGTCGGATGCGGTTGGGCGAGTGGTGTCACAAAGCAGCGTTGTGCTGCGCGGTGGAGTGGTGACATCCTATCCGTTCGATCTTGTGAAGCAGTCCGCAGGTACCTACTTTTACTCGATCCGCTTCGTATCGGAGCATGGTTCAGCAATGCACAACGGGACCTTGATGCTGCTGAAGTAGTAGTGAGTTTCGTTGGTCACAGCGTCTGCTTGATCGGTGACTGCCGATCAAGCAGACGCTCTGGTTATAGGGGTTTCTGCGCGAGAAAGTGCAGTCCTTCTGCGATCGTCTCCCGAAGCATATCCTTTCGATACGCCCGGCGATAGGAGACGTTATCAATGATCATGGTTTGTTTGAGCAGACTTGCGGCAAGTACCTCCGCGTCATCGGATTCCGCATTTCGCAACACTGCTGGTCCCGGGCCGATACCACTTGCTGCGAGCGTGAAGGTGCCATCACGCATTCGGCACATTGCCACAGTGAGATTGGTGAAGTCCACACTTGCGCGTGGTCGAAGCTTCTTGAAGAAGATCGGATGCTCCGTCGGATCAAGGGTTCGAATCAGGATCCGCGTGACGATGTCGCGTTTTGAGATCGTATGGGGATCGAGACCATCACCCGTATAGAGCCATTCAACCGGTTTCGAAGTGATCCGCGGAGAGAGAACGCTCGTTGGCGAGGCCTCATCCTCCGCAAAATCATCGTGCTCTAAAACCTCTACCTGTGCACTGAGAACGATCAACACAGGTGCCAGATCGGAGATGAAGACGGAGTAGCAGCTCTTCGTGCTCCCGGTTGCGATGCAGATCTCCGAACCACATTTCAGGCACCCTCCGGCGGCCGCCTGCCAGGCTTCCGATTGATCGTAATAGATGCAGCGATTCTCACATAATAGGTTACCTGCAACTGTAGCACTGTTGCGGATAGGTGGTGAGGCGATGGAGAGCGCTGCTTCGGCAAGGGCCGGGAAGTGTGACCGAACAGCGGAAGAGGAGGCAAGCTCCGCTAGTGTAGTCGTAGCACCGATCGAGAGCGTCTCACTATTCAACGTGATGCCGCGCAGCGCGCTGATAGCGGATAGATCGATCAGATGGGTGGTCTTATCAATGCCAAGGGATCGCCTGACCATGAGGTCTGTACCACCGGCAATATAGATCGCCCCCTCGTCGTCATTGATGAGTCTAGCGGCCTGAACAAGTGTGGCTGGCGAGGTGTAGCTCATTCTTTCACTACCTTTCTCTTCTTAAAGGAAGTCACCTTTCGACCTGTTGTAACCTTATGCTTTTTCATCGCTTGTACAATACCCTCGGCGGTGATCGGCAGAGTGGTCATGCGAACACCAACGGCGTCGAACACAGCGTTCGCGATAGCGGGAATGACGGGATGAATGGCCCCCTCGCCGCACTCCTTTGCACCGAACGGTCCTTCGGGATCCATCGTCTCGATGATGGTGGTGTGGATTGAAGGAGTATCCATCGCAGTTGGGATTCGGTAGTCGAGCAAATTGCCGTTAAGCAGGATTCCTTCGTGGAATTCCATCGCTTCACTCACCGCTTGTCCCATCCCCATGTGCCAGGAGCCTTCCAACTGTCCCTCGACGACGAGGGGATTTAAGGCACGACCGCAATCATGCGCTCCCCAAATATCAAGAAGCTTGAGTGCTCCTGTTATGGTATCCACTTCTACCTCCACGATCAACGCACCAAAGCTATACGATGGACTAAGCCCCGCGCCAGCTCCTTTGAAGTCACCGCCCAGCTTCGGTGAGATGTACCAGCCGCTTGTGGCAAGAGCCCCGCGATGCGCCGTGGCAATCGTAACAGCTTCATCCCAGGAGAGATCAACCTGTTTATCCTTGGATTGAACTCTGTTCTTTCGTATGCTCAGATTCTCCGGAGCACATTCCGTGCGCTTCGCAACTGCTTCGAGGATCGCCTCTCGCATTTTGAGCGCCGCGCTCTTTGCGGCGTTGCCCGCCATGAAGGTTACCCGGCTGGAATAACTGCCCAGGTCCACTGGTGTAAAGCGCGTGTCTGCTGCATGTACGAATGTCTTATCGAGCGAGACTCCCATCGCTTCGGCGACCACCTGTGCCAGCATCGTATCCGAGCCTTGTCCAATATCACTTGCGCCAGAATAGATCACCACGCGGCCATCGAAATCAACCTTCACATGTACTACAGATTGCGGAAGGTCATTCCAGATGATGGGCAAAGCGCTTCCACTGATGAAAAAGCCGCTGGCCATTCCAATTCCACGACCGAAAGGCATCTTGCCGTGCTTCTCATCCCAGTGTGAATCTCGTCGCACGGATTCAATGGCTTCGCGTAGTCCGTTGCTGGTAATGCGATATTGTCCCAGTGTGTGGGAGTTGGAAGGCAGCAGATTCTGCAGCCGCAGATCGCAGGGGTCAATGCCTGCTTTGTGCGCCAGGTCATCGAGCACGACTTCCATTGCATAGCGTGGATTGACCGCACCATGCCCACGCATCGCACCGCACGCAGGCTTGTTCGTGTACACGCGACGCGAGCGGAAGCCATACTCTTCGAGAGCGTAGGGCGCCTGCAGCAGTACACCGTTGTAGTACGTAGTGACTACTCCGAAGCTTCCGAATGCACCACCATCAATTACAACATCTGCATTCGTGCTCAACAGCTTGCCGCTCGGAGTCATGGAGGTGGTGAGCGAAATGTGGGTTGGATGCCGTCCGTGGTTTGTGAGGAACACTTCCTCGCGTGAGAACCGAGTGCGAACCGGCCGACCGGTCTTCATCGCAAAATAGGAGACGATCATCTCGTGCGGGAAGGGGTCACTCTTACCACCAAAACCACTGCCGACAAATGGCTTGATCACGCGCACCTTCTCAAGCGGCAAATGCAACACCTTTGCAAGTGCCCGGTGTGTGTAGTGCGGTACTTGTGTTGCAGAGGTTAGCGTTAGGCCATCATGATCATCCCATGTGGCAATCGCAGCATGAGGTTCGAGAAATCCGTGACTGATCCCCGGAAAGTCGAATTCCATCGTACTCGTCAGGGTTTCGGCACTCACTTCCGGTTTCGTCCCCATGTGCATCTCTGCTATCTTATGGATATTGCAGTTATGCTTTGCAGAGTGAGCGTGAATGAGGCCACCTTCCTCCGGGGTTTGCAGCGCCTCCTTCCAGGTGAAGGTCGTTGGCAGCGCTGTATACTGGATATGGATCTGCTTCAGTGCTTCCCGTGCTTCCTTCTCAGTCTCTGCGGCAATTGCTGCAACGATCTCCCCGACGAATCGAACCTTCTCAATCGCCATCGCAGACTGATCCTGGGAAATGGCGAGTACACCGAACGTCTCTGGCAGATCGCGTCCGGTTGCAACGGCCCGCACGCCTGGCATCGTTAGTGCCTCGCTTATGTCGATGTTTGTGATCGTGGCATGAGGCTCCGTTGATCGAAGGAATGCGCAAAAGAGGGCGTTCGGGATAATGATGTCATCCGTGAACTTCGCCTCCCCAGTGACCTTTTTACGTGAGTCCAGCAGTGGCGTCCGCTTGCCCACGATGTCGTTCGCCGCTTCAGGGGGAGCTTCAACCGGTACGTTCAGATTCGATGGGAGATGTTTCGATGCCGCCTCGATCGCATCAATGATCTTCTGATACCCCGTGCAGCGGCACAGGTTGCCGGAAATGGCTTCGGCGATCTCGCTTCGAGTGGGATGCGGATTCTTCTCAAGAAGTGCTACCGCGGTTGTAATGAGCCCTGGCGTGCAATATCCGCATTGCAGCGCACCGTGTTCGACGAACGACTGCTGCACTGGGTGTAGCTCTGTTCCCGTTGCGATGCCTTCGATCGTGACGATCTCCGCGTTCTGACACTTCAGCGCCGGTGTGATACAGCTCATCGTCGAGCGGCCGTTAACCAACACGGTGCACGCTCCGCACGCCCCTTGTTCGCAGCCGATCTTTGTGCCGGTGAGTTGGGCCTTCTCGCGCAGAACGCGCCCTAGGGTCTCGCCTTCATCTATGAGGAAGCTGCGTTCACGCCCGTTGATCCGAAGTGTCAGTGTTTCCATTTACAACCCCGCTCCAATACTCTTCCCACCGTCGACATATAATACTTGCCCGGTCATGAATTGGCATTGCTCTGATGCGAGGAAGGCTACGGCTTCGGCAACATCTTCTGGTCTTCCCATTGCACGTGTTGGCTGGGAGTTGATCAACTTCTGTTGCACCTCTTCGGGGAGTGCGCGTGCCAGCGGTGTATCAATAAGTCCGGGTGCCACGGCATTGACCTTTACATTGTGCGGTCCTAGTTCCAATGCGAGTGACCGAGTTAGCCCAACAATGCCAGCTTTCGATGCGGAGTAGTTCGTCTGGCCCATATTGCCAAGCCATGCACGCGAAGTAATATTGATGATCGTCCCGGCTTTGCGCTCCTTCATCACGATTGCTGCCTGCCGACACATAAGCCATGTGCCTCGCAAATTAACCCGAATGACGCTGTCGAACTCATCTGGTGTCATCTTCCAGATCATGTGGTCCCGGATGATGCCCGCGTTGTTGATGACAACGTCGATCCGCCCGCGCGCAGTGAGCGTTCGTTCGAAAAGCTGCTGCACTTCGTCCTCGTTGGAAATGTCACAGAGGTAGAAGCTGGCGCGCTCGTTACCAATCCGCGCGACGGCGACATCCCCGATCGTCTTATCAAGATCCGCAATGATCACGGAACACCCTTCCGAAGCAAGGCGGAGTGCGATGGCATATCCAATACCCTGTGCGCCACCCGTGACTATCGCGACACGAGTGCTTGAGCGGGCTACCGCCGCGGGGCTATCCACGATCTCCTCCAGCGAACGATCTCTGGTGAGCCAGGCCTTCGTACTCCTGCTTACGATCGACTCCTAATTCACGATCCGCATCCATGAAGAGGAAATGAATGCGCTCCTTTTCACTTTCGGTCAGCATTTCGTCCGCGGAAACGAAGAGCGCCTCGTCTTCCGCGCTGATGTGGTCAGTCAGGTCGGAGACGTACTTAATCAGAGTGTCTCGAACGGACCCCCAGTCCTCGTCAGCCAGCGCAGAATCTGCTGCTGTGAGAGCATCTCGAAATTGCTCGTGATGTTCCTCCAGATTCTCGATCAGGAGAGCAATGCCGGGATTTGTTTCGGCCAACACTGGGAACAGGATGTGTTCCTCCTTGTGGTGATGAAAGTTATCACCGTACTCTCGAAAAAAGTCAAGCAAAGCACGAACCTCTTCGCCCCGGCTTGCAAGGTCATGGGACTCGACAACTTCACGGAGTTGGTCGATCACGAGTAAAATGTGCAGATGTTCGTTATAGAGTTGTTGCAGCGCAGATGAGATCATGTGTGTAGTCAGAAGTGGTTGGATGGACCAGCGAAGCGATATCATCCGAACGGTGTAGCGTATCGGCTGATGAGCGCTCCTTCAGCTCGGGAGAATTGATAGAAGAAGAAATATCCGGGGTTAGCCTTGGGGCCACTGCGGCGGTGCGCGTTAGAGTTGCGTGATTCTTCACTTCGATGATGCGGGCTGCAATACTTACCGCGATCTCACCTGGACTCGAGGCTGAAATGTCGATGCCAACCGGCATATCAATGCGATCCAATTGTTCCTCGGTGGCCAATCCGCGCTCGAGGAAGAGTGTGCGTGTTACAAGCACTTTGCGTTTGCTGCCGATCATCCCACAGAAACGGAAGGGAAGGCGGATCGCTTGCCGAAGCAATTCACGATCAAGGGCATGGCTGTGCGTTGCGATAACGGCGTAGGTTCTGGAATCCCATATAAGCGAGGGGAGCACGACGCTTGGCAGTTGCTGGATGAAGTTGGGATGACTGTTCGCATCCAGATCCTTCTTCCAGCCGTCGAAGATATTGGGGCGATCATCGACGACCGTGACTTCCATATCAAGATTCGATAGGATATGCGCTAACGCTTTGCCCACGTGACCAGCCCCGAAGATATAGCATTGGGATGAAATCTCCAGTACCTCAACAAAAAGGGATACCGAGCCACCACAGCACATGTCGTGATCTTTCGTCAAGCGGTGCTCGAAGAGCGCGCTCTTGCTCGTGGCGATGGACAAGAGGGCTTCTGAAATTGCACCGAACTCCAAGGCACCTCCACCGATCGTCCCAGCGATACTGCCATCGGGACGTACGACCATCTGCGCCCCTGTCTTCAGAGGCGTTGAGCCGGAGGTCTTCACGATCGTGCATAGGGCTCCCACTTGTCGCTGTTCGCGTAGGGAAAGGATGCTGCGGAGAACCTCGTTCGTCATCTCCTATCCCATTGTTATCGAGCGTACGTAGCAGACCGATAGGACTCGGCAGCATGGCGTGAAGGATCGCTGAGGTGCCAGGGTGCTTCGGGCGCGAACGCGGGGTGGTGCGGCTTAACCGGAAATGGAAGCTCCTGCAACTCGGGGTCCGGTGCAAAAAAACGCCGATACTCGGACGGGGTATTGATATTCAATGCAAGGAAGAAAGCCTCTTCCATTGAACCAATAGTGACCAACGTGCCAGGCAGCGGAAGTAAAAGATCGCGCAAAGTGATTGGTGCACCCGAGGATCGCGCTTCGGTAGTATTCCTCTGCGAGTTCAAGATCGAATGAACTGCAGAGGCTGAGAGCAGCAGCGGATGGCCCGCGTGACCAAATACATCTGGCGCCGCGTACCCATTACCATTGATAATATTCGCCGAGCCTAATGCGCGGATGACTGCGGGCGTAGCGAACGGGCGATCCACATCCTGAAGGAAGACCATGGAGGATTCTTCCGTCTGTTGCAAGCCGCGCATTACGGAAGCCAATCGGTCGGCGGAGGGATCGTCATGAAATACATGCGTTGTTTTCAGGCTGATGCTCTGCGGGTGCGATATGGCGTGGAGCACTCGCGCATCGCGTCGTGCAGATTCCGACCATATCACCGTAGCTCGTTCAACGCCAGCTTCCCGATAGACACTGAGCAAGTGATCGAGGAATGTCTCTCGATGCTCCTCGGATTGCCCATGCCCCTTCTTGCCAAGCGTATAGTGGACGTTCGCGTCTGGCGAGAAGTGCAACAATGCCTTGGGTGAACCCATACGCCTGGATGCACCGCCCGCTAAAATCACAACCTCCGCAGAATGGAGTGACATGGTGAAAAGTATTAAGTGGACGTCGGATGAACACTCATCCGGTGCGATCATCCAGTGAAGATCATCAATCATCTTCGAGGACAGAGCGCATCGGTCACGGTTCCACAATTATGCCACACAACGATAAGCAAAAGCGGTGAAAGAATTCTTACCGGAGTCCAGTCAGTGTGGGCAATCGGAAAGAAAGCTTACGGTAATTCTTGACGGCAGGTTAAAGAATCTTACAGCGCCTCGTAAGATATTCTTACATCTGTAACGCCTTCTTGTGAGTCGTTCCTCGTTTTTGTTTCGCAATGACCACCTTCCTTCTGTGTTCGTTGCGGAGCCGAGTCGTGGCCGGGTGTTTGCGCGCCGTCGAATGAGTCCCGCGCAAATTGAGACACAGTGAGAGCGCGGAGTGTCGATGACCGGTCCTACCTTCGCGTGTGATCGATCGTCGTCCACGGATGATTGATCTTCTACGTGGTGATGCAACAAACACTTGAAGCGCTTATCTCGAAATGCGAGCATCTCGCTTTCGATCTCCAATTCACACATGCCAAGAATTGGAAACGAGATGGGAGTATGGATGATCGGTCACCTGCCGCTCATCGTTTTTTGGTTGGCTATCTACCGATCTATATCCCCAGGGAGATCATTCATGCAATGGGTGGGCTTCCAGTTGGAATTATGGGCTCCGGTGATCGGATGCAGATCATCAAAGGGGATGCCTACTACCAATCCTATATCTGTCATTTGCCACGTGGCGTTGTTGAACTTGCACTGAGTGGTGCACTCTCGGAGTTTGATGCATTCATCTTTCCTTCGATCTGCGACGTTGTCCGAAACTTGTCGGGCATGTTTCAGATCTTTAAGGCCGATGCTTTTATTAAGTATCTCGACCTTCCGCAGAACTTCCTTTCTGAAGTCGGCGGTGCGTACTACCGCCGCGAAATGGAAACGGTGATCGAAGGTATCCAGGCCCACCTTTCTTTAGCTCCAATACCTGAGGATCTCTGGCGGGAGCGGCTTAATCACTCGATTCGGCTATATAATGAGAATCGCGCATTGATTGAGCGAATTGTCACCTTGCGGCAAGAATTTCCCTGGCGGCTTTCGGCGGTCGATTGGTATTGCATCCTGCGAAGCGGCATTACGATGCCGGTGGAGGAGCACAACAATATCTTGTACGAGGTAGAGGGTATGCTTCAAGAGGAGCGTGGTCGCCCGCTGGATAATATTCGCGTTGTTATTAGTGGCGCGTTTTGTGAGCAGCCTCCGCTCGGGCTCATCAAGACCATTGAATTGGCAGGATGCTACATCGTTGATGATGACTTCATGCTCGGCTCGCGTTGGATCGAAGGGAATATCGAGGAAAATACCGCGGACCCAATGGCTGCTATCGTCGAGGCCTACCTTCAACACTCGACCTTCTCCGCATCGCTGTATGAGGCAGCACCTGCAAGTGGTACGAAGGTAGAACGCCTTGCCGAGCTTGTCCGCCGCCGTAAAGCTGATGGTGTCGTCTTCGCAGCAGCCAGTTTTTGCGACCCCGCATTATTGGACAGACCCGAGTTACAGAATGGGCTTGAACGTGCTGGTCTTCGAACCATTGGATTTCAGTATAGTGAGAATACCGGACAGTTCAAGGTCATCAAGGAAGAAGTAGGCGCCTTCTCGGATTCTATCAAACTGTGGGATGCTGTGCCAGAAGCAGGTGGAATCGGAGATGCAGCCTCTTCGCAGTTAGTGCAAGTGTGGCTTCCGACCGTGCTGGATGAGATCGATATCGTTGCTTAATGTATGTCTAAGATAATCACTCCGCCCCCGTTCCTCAAGACTGCTGCGAAAGCGCCAGCTGCGTTCCCATCTAAAGCTGGTGCAGCGAAACCGGCTGAGGTCGTTAAGGAAAGAAGCATGCTGCTCCAGAAGGAGATGCTCGGGGATCTATTTCATAGCCTCACCACAGCGAAAGAGACGGGCCGGAAGGTGGTCTATACGTTCGTGCCGGGTAATCTTTCTGAGTTAATTCTTGCCTTTGACATGCTCCCGGTCTATCCAGAGATCAACGCACTCCAGTGGGGCATGCGCAAGAAATCCGGCCAGCTCATTCGCGATGCAGAGAAGTACGGGTATTCGGAAGATGTCTGCACGTACGTGAAGTGCGATGTTGGCATGTTCCTGAACGGGAACATCGGACCGACAGGCGAGAAGCTTCCGCCACCGGATCTTCTCCTGCTGAGCTATACCGGCTGCTTCACATTCTTGAAGTGGTTCGAGAGCCTTCAGAAGCTGTATCCCGGTGTGCCCACTGCCATGTTGCACACGCCATACGCGGCGGACGGCATCGTCACGGACGACATGGTGAAGTACATGACGCGCCAGCTCGAAGAGGATGTCATTCCGAAGATGGAGCAAGTCTCGGGAAAGAAGTTCAACCCGGAGAAACTCGCGCACCACCTGGACTTAGCGAAGGAAAGCGAAGACTGGATCGCAAAGCTCTTCGATCTCACGAAGCAAGTGCCATCCCCAATCGACGCATATTTCGCAGGGGTGTATTACATCGGCCCGATCAATGCGGGCTTCCGTGGCGCGGAGAGTGCCGTAGAATATTACCATCAGCTCTATGATGAAGTCGCGGCACGCGCTGCGCTTGGCAAGCCGCCCATCACGCCCGAAGGAGAACTCGAGGAAGAGAAATTCCGACTCGTTGTGGAAGGTCCGCCAAACTGGACGCACTTCCGCGAATTCTGGAAGCTCTTCTACGATATGGGCGTCGTTGTCGTGGCATCCTCCTATACGAAGGTTGGCGGATACTTTGACGAGGGCTTCCGACACGAGGCCACAAAGCCGCTCGAAAGCCTTGCGCGCTACTGCATGGGCTGCTATACAAATTACAGCCTGCCTGAGCGCATCAATATGCTGGAGAAGTTCATCGTGGACTACAAGGCAGATGGCTTCCTGATCAACTCCATCAAGAGTTGTAACTCCTTCTCCGCTGGTCAGTTGCTCATTATGCGCGAGTTGGAATCGCGATTGGGCGTACCGGTTTCGTTTATTGAATCCGATCTGGTCGATCCTCGATACTTCTCTTATGCGAATATCAAGAACCGTCTCGACTCATTTTTTCAGATGATGGATCAACGTAAGCGTGTTGGCGGCCGTCAGCCATTCACAAGGCAAGCGCCAGAGATCGCTTCCCAACGCGTAGGTCGGGCGTCCTCGCCCGACACGCTGCTTCCCATTCTTCAGGCGGAGGGCATGCTATGAGCAATTACTATCTTGGCATCGACTTAGGATCGACCACATCGAAGGCGGTGATCATCAATCAGCATGATGAGATCATCGGGCGTGGAATCACGAATACCCGCGCGAACTATGAAGTTGCGTCTGAAATCGCTCGGCTTGAAGCGGTGTATAATGCACGCTTCTCCCTCCTCAAGAGAATGCTGCACTCGGAGTTGGAAGCAAACCCGGAACTCCGGCGCTACGTCTCCGATCTGGAAGAGGCATTCCAGTATCTGGAATTTCGTATGCGTGCCGACCGGCTCTACCGACAACTGGTGACGACAACGGGCGAGTATCTTTCGATAGATAACCAACCGAAGATACTCTCCGCGCTCGGACGCATTTTCGAGAATGCGATTCCAGAGATCAAGGAACAATATCTTCATAAGAATCTTGGCTCGAAGAATCAGTTCTTCCGAGACATTTTCTTCGAGCAGTACAATCATGAGGTCACGAAGCTCGAATCCCCGGCCCTCTTTGAGCCGCTAATGACCGTCTTCGACAAGAGCATCACACCGGTCGAAAACGAGATCCTTCCGTTGGACTTCGCCGCGCTTGTTCACGAGGCGATGGACATCCTGGAGGAGAAGTACACCGGATTCGCTGAGCGCCAAACATCTACTGGTTTTGCTTTTGACGAAGAGTTGAATTTGCTCGCAGGTAATGTGCGCCAGGTGTCGGAGACGATCAAGAAGCATATTGACCGTATCGCCGCGCAGAAGATAGATATAGCAAATATGGTCGGCACTGGTTATGGCCGTGCGCTTCTGCCTTTCCCAAAAGAGAGCATTCGTTCGGAAATACTCTGCCACGCATTTGGAGCGCATATTTCATTTCCGGAAACACGCACGGTGCTCGATATCGGTGGGCAAGACACGAAGGCTATTCAGGTGGACGCGCAAGGATTTGTCACCAGCTTCCAGATGAATGACCGTTGTGCGGCAGGTTGTGGTCGGTATCTTGGCTATATCGCGGATGAGTTGGGTATGACGCTCAGTGAGCTTGGGGACACCGCAACGAAGTCAGAGCATGAGACGACGATCTGCTCGACCTGCACCGTCTTTGCTGGTGCGGAGCTTCGCGAGTTGCAGAACCTTGGAGTACCACGCGAGGACATTCTTGGTGGTTTGCACAAGGCGATCGTGTCTCGTGCAATGTCGCTTATGGCGCGCTCTGGTGGTGTGCGAAACGAGTTTACATTTACCGGTGGCGTCGCCAGGAATCCTGCGGTGCTCAAATATCTCAGTCAGTTTGTATTTGAGAATTACGGCACGGACATCACGATGAACGTCCATCCGGATTCCATCTTTATGGGTGCTCTCGGTGGTGCCCACTTTGCGCGCCTGGGGGTCAATATTGAATTACCAACAGCGAAGAAATCTAGCTCGGTACCGATGATGCCCACGATGGCGGAGGAATTAGTATGAACACGAACGGACATATGACCGATCACTCCTTCATTTACACGCTAGGGATCGACGTGGGTGGTAGCGTTATCAAGGCCGTTCTAACCCAATACTCAGAGGACGAGAACGGTGCAGCAAAGACGCGCGTCGTGGGGCGTGGAATGGAGAAGATCCGCAAACGCAATCCCGTCATTGTTGCTAACGACCTGATGAAGACGGTCATCGCTAATCAGGGCCTAACCCAGGATGACGTTGCGTACGTGGCTTCGACGGGTGAAGGCGAGATGGTCGAGCACAAGAGTGGTCACTTCTACGGTATGACAACACATGCGCGAGGCGCCCATAGCTTTTGCGCTGAGGCACGCACGGTGATCGACATGGGTGCATTGTATGCGCGCGCCATCAAGATTGACTCCACGGGACGCGTTCTCGATCATAAAATGACAGGGCAGTGCGCTTCCGGTTCGGGGCAATTCATTGAGAATATTTCCCGATATCTCGGACTATCCATTGAAGAAGTGGGTGACATCTCGCTTACTTCGGTTACTCCCGAACAACCATCCGGTATTTGCGCGGTGCTTGCCGAAACGGATGTGATCAATATGGTCTCGCGTGGCATATCCACGCCGAATATCATCAAGGGTATTCATCTATCGGTAGCAAATCGCATTGTGCGACTGCTGATGTCCCTCAAAGCCGAATCGCCGATAGTGCTTACCGGTGGCCTTGGTCTGAACAAGGGGATGGTACAGGCGATCGAGGAATTGCTTGCAAAGGATACGAAGCAGAAATACACGGTGCTAACTCATCCTGCCCCCATCTATGCTGGCGCGATCGGTGCATCGCTGTGGGGAGGATACCGGTATCTCCGGCTTAAGCGGATGGCTGCGTAGGTCAACAACACACCCCAAGTCCAGCGGGCCGCACAATTAGCGCTTCCTATGGAAGAATGAGTAGAAGTTTACGATAGGGATCTCGATGCAGGGAGTTCATAGCAAACGTGTGTGAGAGCGCATTCGCCACGCTTCCTGTATCATCTTTGACTTTTATCCCGAAGGTGGATCATGAGTGATACCAGCACAATTCTTCGCCCGACGACTTCCGCCCTTGAGACGAACGGGAGCCGCGCTGTTCCTATGACCTCCATTCAGGGGCCTCCGCTCGGAGATTTCGTGTTGCCGAACATTGCCTCCATGCTCGAACGAAACGTTCGGAGGTTGCCGCTCGGTGGGACCTTCAATCAGTTCGACCTTAGACGCTCCGATCGCAGCCCATTCCTTACCGATCGCACACCGGCGAGGGTTCATCAAGTCTCCCAGGGACCCAATTGGCTGAATTTTGTGGAATCCATTTGCATGATCGTGCGCGGTCTTCGCGAGTACGGATTGAACCCGGGGGAATCGGTTGCGATCGTTTCGCAGAACCGGATCGAAATGCTGGAGTTAGAACTTGCCGTTATGGCAAGTGGTGGTGTTGCGATCCCGATCTTTCCGTTCTATCCACCCGCAATGCTCGATCATTTGCTCGAGTTCTGCGGTGCGCGCTTTGTCGCGGTCGCAGGAGCGGCGCAACTTCAACGTCTATCGCCCGTTCCACTGATCGAACGCCTCTTCGTCTTTGACGATGTGTCCGACGAGCGATTCCCCGACTTGATTCCGTTCAGTGTACTGACCGAGGGGATCGTTCGGACAATGGACGACGCGCTGCTCGATCCGTTCGATCTGTCTGTACTGGATTTCGACGCCGATCCGGACACGATCTGCCTAAGACAATACACTTCTGGCACAACTGCCAAGCGCAAACTTGTAGAGCTCTCCCATAGGAACATACTTTCTCAGCAAGCGGCGCTCGATCAGGTGTGGTACCTAGGCGAGCATGACCGCTTTCTCTCCTATCTCCCTTGGCACCACAGTTTTGGCGGCATCTTTGAGCTTTTCACGGCGCTCTATCGCTGTGTGCCGATGTGGCTCGAGCCATCGTTCGGGAAGGATCCACAGTCAATTCTTGCCCATTGGAAGGAGATCCAGCCCACGGCGTTCTTCAGTGTTCCGAGGGTCTATCAATCACTGGTGGATCTTGTGCGCGGCGATCAGGAGGCGCTTGATACATTCTTCCACCCTGAGCTGAAGTTCGTCTTCACTGCCGCGGCTCCGATGCCAGAGTTCGTAGCACGTGAGTTCGAAGAGCGGGGTGTGCGCATCATCGAGGGATGGGGTCTCACGGAAACAGCTCCATGCTGCACGATCACCGGCACGACATCCAAGCGGAAATCCGGCATTGTAGGACACCCGATCCCGGGTATTGACTTGCGCATCGCTTCTGATGGCGAGATACAAGTGCATGGCCCGAATGTGATGCGGGGTTATTATGAGAATGATGAGGCCAACGCTGCGTCATTCACCGAGGATGGCTGGTTTCGCACGGGTGATATCGGCACGATCACACCCGAGGGGCTCCGACTCATCGGAAGAAACGACCGCATTTTTAAGCTATCGAATGGAGAGAAGATCGTCTCGGCAGATGTAGAAAAGGCGCTGCAGGGGGCTTGCCCGTATTTAACGTTTGTCGTCCTTGAAGGACGAGGTGAGGAATTCCCCGTCGCATTGCTCTTTCCCAATCGCGGGCTTCTGAACGAACAGACACACAATGAGGATCACCCGGCAAATCAGGGCTGTGTCTGTCCCCGCTCATTGTCCGATCTTTCACAATGCCTACATGGCTGTCTGGTAGAAGCGAACGAGTCGATCTCCCCGAAGTTCGCACGCGTACCGTACGCCATTCTCGTGGATGATGATCTATCGATCGATAGTGGCACGCTTACGCCTTCAATGAAAGTGATACCGGATAAGGTCATTGCGGCCTATCGCGACGCCATTGACAGCGTCTATCATCACGAAGATGATAGCGAATTCTCGAACGGTGGACACATCGTCGTTCCGCTGAAACCTCATTCCCCAACATCAACAGCACGCCACCCGCACTAAGGACAACCAATCAAAACGAAGATGGCAACCCAGGAATTGCATTCGACGCAACTACTCAAAGAGACGATGGGGAAGTATTTTCGCACGTTGGGAGAGTGCGAGAGTGCGGGCAAGAAGGTAGCGTGGTGCACGAGCACAGGTCCGGCAGAATTGCTGCGGGCCTTCGGCTTCGAGGTGTATTTCCCCGAAAACCACGGAGCACTGCTCGGCGCGACGCGTACCGCGAGCGACTATATCCCGATCGCTGTCAAACAGGGTTACGCTGCTGACATCTGCTCGTATCTGACCAGTGACATCGGCGCGTTCTTAGAAGATAGAACACCGCTTAAACAGCATTACGGGTTAAGCAAGCTGCCGCGACCAGACGTACTTGCTTACACAACCAATCAGTGCCGCGAGGTTCAGGATTGGTTCTCGTTCTATGCGAAGCACTATAATGTACCGCTCGTCGGTATTCATCCTCCCCGCTTTGTGGACAATGTGACAGCCGAACACATCTCCGATGTTCGTCGGCAGTTCGAGTCAATTGTTCCCACGCTTGAAGCAGTGAGTGGCAGCCGCTTTCACATCGACCGATTCCGCGAGACCGTTCGCTTGAGCAAAGAGGCGTCAATACTGTGGCGTCGGGTCCTCGAGACAGCGAAGAACATGCCCGCACCACTCAGCTTCTTTGACGGCTGTATTCACATGGGGCCGATCGTCGTCTTGCGCGGCACCGAAGAAGCTGTTACATACTACGAAGCGCTCCTCCTCGAATTGCAGAATCGTGTCGCAGCAGGCATCGGTGTTGTGTCGAATGAAATATGCAGAGTGTATTGGGACGGGATGCCCATCTGGGGCAAATTGCGGACAATCTCCAATCTCTTCCAGGCCAGTAACTCGGTGGTCGTAGCATCTACCTATTGCAATAGCTGGGTACTGGACACCATGGATGAGCGCAAACCATTCGAATCCACCGCAGAGGCGTACACGCAGATCTTCATCAATCGTAGTGAACAAGCGAAGGAGAAGATGCTTGCCGACTTTCTCTCGGAGTACAGCATCGATGGTATCATCTATCACGACGCTCGTACCTGCTTTAACAACTCGAATTCTCGGTTCGGAATGCCTCAGCGACTGCAACTCCTCACGGGGATACCGGCGCTGGTAATTGAAGGTGACCTGTGCGATCTTCGGTTCTTCTCGGAGGGGCAGTCTGTAACGAAGATCGAAGCATTCCTGGAGCAGCTCATCGAGTCCAAAATGGAAGTGGAGGCCTAACATGGAACAAGCACGCAAACGCATTGCAGTCGTGGGTCTCGGACCAGTAGGTCAGATCATAGCGGTGCATCTCCACGAAGCGGGGCAGGAAGTGCTCCTCTGCGATATGGATAAGAGCCGCATGCACCTTATTCAAAAGGAGGGGATTGAGCTCACGGGTGCGATCAAGAAGAAGTCTACATTCGAACATCTCTTCACGTCGGTTCGCGACATCTTGCCCTTACAGCCAGACGCGATCGTGTTTGCCGTGAAGGCCTATCATCTTGCCGCTCTGATCCATGACATGACGGACTTCCCACGGGAAGGCATTCTGTATATCAGCGCACAAAATGGGATCGACACCGAACTTGAACTTGCCGAGGCATTCGGAGAGACGAATACGTTTCGCATGGTCGTTAACTTTGCGGGTCTGCATCGAGCGCCAAACGTCATCGGCGTAAGCTTCTTCAATCCACCAAACTACGTTGCCTCGATCGACGACTCCAAGACAGAAGCTGCGCGCTGGTGGGCTGAGTTGCTGACGAGTGTCAAGCTCGACACGATGGCCGTGGATTCCTTCGAGATCTTGCGGCGTGTGTGGGAGAAATCCATTCTCAATTCATCGCTAAGCGCGTTATGCGGCGTTGCGCAGATGAACATGAAGGAGGTGATGGCACTCCCAGACATGGTCGATATTATCGAGCAGGTCATTATGGAGTCCATCGCCGTTGCGAAGGCGGAGAACATTCACTTCGAGGTGAATTTCGTGCGACATTGTCTTCGCTACTTACGAAAGTCCGGAAGCCACTTTCCATCGCTTGCGGTCGATCTCATGCACAAGCGCCCAACGGAGATTGATTATCTCAATGGGAAGTTCGTCGAGTACGGTAAGAAGCATTACCTCCCAACCCCTATGCACCTTGCCTTTACCAATATGGTGAAAGCAATTACCCAGAAATCGCTCGCGACCGAAGGCGCAGCACATACTGCGGAAGCAAACCAGCGTGCCACCCAACGCGAGCGTGAACACTTCGCGCTTCCGGCTATGACCAATGGGCAAAGTGGGGCGTATTATCTTGGTGTGGATCTGGGTTCAGCATACACAAAGATTGTCGTCATCAATGAGCAGCGGGACGTACTCTATCGCGATGTGGTCAAGACACTGACGCGCGACAAGAAACCGCTCGCGGACATTCTGGACGAGGTGCGCGACCGATTCCCAATACAGGCCGTGTGTGCCACAGGGTATGGCCGTGAGCAATTCCCGGGCGCAGATCTGACCAAGACGGAGATCCATTGCGCGGCACGCGCGGTCTATCAGTTGACAGGCAGAGGCGCGAATATCATTGACATTGGTGCCGAAGATATTAAGATCATCACCATTGATAACAAGGGCGCTGTCCAGCACTTCTATATGAATTCGAAGTGCGCCTCCGGTACTGGTGCATTCCTGACGGAGATGGCGGACAAGATGGAGGTGAGAATTGACGAGATGAGTCAACTTGCGGCGCTTTCTTCCACAACAAAAGAGCTGAATAGCTTCTGCACAGTCTTTGCCAAGACCGAAGTGATGAAGTGGAGCTTCGACCAGATACCCATCGAAGACATTGCACGCGGGGTCTATCTATCACTAACCAATCGTATACTCAAGCTAAAGACAGACACCGCTTTGCCGATGGTTCTCGCTGGTGGGGTCATCGCGTATCATCCGTTCCTCCGAACGCTCCTCGCAGCGAGTTTCAAAAAGGATGATCACACAGCGGGATCCGTAAGTGTGATCACGAACCCACAGTTTTGTGTGGCACTGGGTGCTGCATTGTTCGCTCAACGCCATGCACGGCTGGAGCGAACGCTCGTGAGCAACTCTGGTGCTACAATACATGAAAGTCGCACGATAGAAGAGCCGGTAACCTCCCCAACGGCTCTGAATATTCCAATACTTAGTAATTAGAATTTCCAACCTCCCCAATGAAGAGCTACCATAATACGGAACGTGGAATAGGCATTACATTCGATGACATTGTACTCTTAGGCGGCGCTCGCACTCCCTTCGGTGATCTGGGTGGCGGCCTTGCGCGTCTCTCGCCGACCGATCTTGGCATCATTGCTTCGCGTGGTGCGCTTGAACGAACCGGGACTGCCCCCTCAGCGGTCGATCAAGCCATCGTTGCCAATATTGGTCAGGCGAGTTACGACGCGTATTTTGTTGCGCGACACATTGGGCTGTACGCTGGGCTACCTGTAGGCGTACCGGCACTTCAGGTGCAGCGCATTTGTGCTTCTGGAATTGAGACGATCGTCACCGGCGCTGAACAGATCGTTCTCGGCAAGGCGGATACTGTCTTGTGCTGCGGCGCAGAGAGTATGTCGCAAGCGCCAACGGCAAGTTTTGGTAACCGGATGGGGTATCATCTCGGGCAAGTGGTATTCAAGGATATGCTTTGGGAAGCGCTTGATGATACCGCCGCCGGATTCACGATGGGTGGCACGGCGGAGAACGTAGCGACAGAGCATGGCATCACGCGTGCCGATACAGATGCATTTGGTCTGCAATCGCAAGAGCGCGCCGCCAATGCGCAAGAGCGAGGATACTTTGCACCGGAGATCGTGGAGGTTCAATCGCAAACATTTGCTGCCGACGGGCTTCTTCCACGCGTGATCAAAGTGGGAAAGAAAGGATCATCCGTCACGAGGGATGAGCACATCCGCGCGACGACACTCGAAGCTCTGGCGGCATTGCCGACATCCTTCCGCAAAAATGGCGTCCAAACAGCGGGCAACAGCGCAGCCATCGTAGATGGTGCAAGTGCGGTCATTATAACATCCGGTGCCGAAGCGGCAAAGCGCTCGGGCACAAAGCCAATGGCTCGCATTCTTGCAGCTGCGTCGTGCGGTGTGGATCCGAAGTTCATGGGTCTTGGCCCAGTACCAGCGATCAAGCTGCTGCTGGAGCTTGCCGGACTACGCGTAGAAGATATTGGGCTTTTTGAAATTAATGAAGCATTCGCTGCACAGGTCATTGCATGTGAGCGCCTTCTTGGGCTCGATCACGACAAGGTGAATGTCAATGGCGGTGCGGTTGCATTTGGTCATCCGCTTGCAGCAACGGGTACGCGGCTTGCGATGACCGTGGCGCGCTCAATGCAGGAACGCGGTGTTCGCTATGGCATTGCTTCGGCCTGTATTGGCGGCGGACAGGGGACAGCGATGCTTCTCGAAATCATTTCTTAATAGGGCTCCAAGTATCTATGCTCGTCATTCTTCGCTTCGCTCAGAATGACAGCCTTTAGTAGTTAACACACATGTCAAAGACTATTATCTCCTGGCGCATGGTCGCGCGCGATGCGGACTTAGTGCAAACCTCCACTCCCATTCCAACGCTCGCCCCAGGCGAGGCGCTCGTCAAGATCGCTGGGTGTGGCGTGTGTCACACCGATATTGGTTTTTGGCACGATGGCGTTGCGACGCGGCATGGCTTGCCACTCACGTTGGGTCACGAGATCAGTGGTGTGGTAGAAGCCGGTCCAGCGGAGCTTCTAGGCCGCAGCGTGATCATACCTGCCGTACTGCCGTGCGGCGATTGCGAACTGTGCAATTCAGGCAGGAGCAATATCTGCCGCAATCAGAAGATGCCAGGCAATGATTTCGATGGCGGCTTTGCTTCGCACATCGTCGCGCCAGCTCGCTTCTTGTGTCCGGTGCCGAATGAGATGCTGAAGCATCATGATCTTGCAACGCTTAGTGTTATCGCCGATGCGGTAGCGACGCCTTACCAGGCAGTGAAGAAGTCTGGCATTGTGGAAGGTGATCTGGCGATCGTTATCGGCGTGGGCGGCGTCGGTATTTATGGCGCACTCATCGCAAAGCTCTTCGGTGCCAAGGTCCTAGCAATTGATATAAACGAAGATAGACTTAGCTCGGCATCGCGGATGGGGATTCAAGCGACACTTAACGTTGCTGGCCTCGACTTGAAGTCGATCAAGAACAAAGTGCGGGAGATCGCTCAGAGTCTCAGCACGCCGGCGAATGGCTGGAAGATATTCGAGTATTCTGGTACGAAGCCAGGGCAGGAACTAGCGTTCAATCTGATGACGTACGCTTCGACAGTCTCCATCGTCGGTTTCACTATGGACAAGTTGGAAGTTCGTCTGAGCAACCTCATGGCCTTCGATGCCACGATGATCGGCACATGGGCGTGCAAGCCGGAATTGTATCCCGAGATCCTCCAGCTCTTTGCCGATGGTAGGCTATCCGTCGAGCCATTTGTCGAGAAATTCCCTCTCGACGACATCAATCAAGTTTTCAAAGACACCCTCGCGCACAAATACACAAAGCGCTCGGTCCTCATCCCCAACGGAAAGTAATTCGGAGAAAGCGACAATGAACAAACTTATCAATCACAATCTGGTGCGGGCCGAGTACTCGCACATCCTCTTTGAGAAGCGCCCCTGTAAGACACTCGGTGGGGAGCCGATCGAAGGTCTGTTCAATGCCTGGATCAGCCTGAACAACCCGGATCAATACAACTCCTACACTACGGAAGCTGTCAAGGAGGTGATCCTCGCATTTCGAGAGGCCTCAAATGATCGCAGTGTGGTTTGCGTGGTGTTTACCGCAGTTGGGGACAAGGCCTTTTGTACCGGTGGCAACACGAAAGAGTATGCGGAGTATTACGCTGGTAACCCTCCCGAGTACAAGCAGTACATGCGGCTCTTTAACGACATGGTCTCCGCAATACTGATGTGCGATAAGCCCGTTATCAACCGTGTCAATGGTATGAGAATCGGCGGTGGACAGGAGATCGGCATGGCGTGTGATTATTCAGTCGCTCAGGACCTCGCTCGCTTCGGGCAGGCCGGCCCGAAGCATGGCAGCGCGCCGGATGGAGGCTCGACGGATTTTCTGCATCTGTTCGTCGGTGTTGAACGCGCGATGTATTCTTGCACGGTGTGTGATCCGTTGACTGCGCACGAAGCCTACCGCTATGGGCTGCTCTCCGAGCTTGTACCTGCTGCACGCGTGGATGGCGTATGGGTGCCGAATCCGCTCGTTGTTACGGATAAATGGGTAGATGAGATGGGACAGATCGTCTACGGCACGATGAAGACGGGTGCTGCCCTGGCTGAGGGTAAGGCACTCATGAAGCAGGCTACGGTCGATCTCACAAAACTGGATGAAGCCGTCGAGCGGATGTGCGCGAAGCTCCTCAACACCTTTCCGAATTGTCTTTCGAAGACGCTGGGATCCGTGCGCAAGAAGAAGCTGGAGCATTGGGATCGAAATAAAGAGAGCAACCGCGAGTGGCTCGGCTTGAACATGATGACGGAAGCCTATGCCGGGTTCAAGGCATTCAACGACGGACCGAAAGATCATCGCGAGGTGGATTTTGTGCGGCTTCGTCAACTGCTGGCGGAAGGCCATCCGTGGACGGAAGAACTGGTTCGCGAGGTCTCTCCGCAATTTCAGCACGCATAAGTTTCAAACGATAAATATGGAATCGGAGCTGAAATGTATTCGCGTCGAGCGCGCCCTCCCCACAGGCGCGCCCGAGCAATCGTGTGTGAGACTTACGCTTGGGGGGAGCAAGGGAAACATTCTGACGCGCGCCGCTATGGCCGAGTTGCGGCCCGTGCTCGCATCCATCAAGGCCGATCGCGATGTGAAGGCCGTCGTACTCATGGGTGATGGCAAGCACTTCTCCTTTGGTGCGAGCGTCGAGGAGCATAAGCGAGAACATGCGGCTGGAATGATACACGATTTCCATGAGCTGATCCTTGATGTTGCGAATCTTTCGATACCAGTGCTCTCGCTTGTCTCCGGTTATTGCCTCGGCGGCGCAATGGAGCTTGTGCTTGCGACGAATCTCATCTTTGAAGATGAGACAGCCGTCTTCGGACAACCGGAGATCAATCTTGGCGTATTTCCACCACCTGCCTCGCTACTCTTGCCACTGAAGGTTGGATATGCCCGGGCGGAAGAAGTGCTGATGAGCGGCGAAAATATTACGGCAGTCCGTGCAAGCGAGTTAGGATTTGTCAACAAACTATTTTCCACAGCAGAAGCACTTCGGGAAGGCGCTGATGCGTGGATCACAACGCATCTACTTCCAAAGAGCGCAAGCTCCTTGCGCATGGCCGTGCAAGCGGAGCGCGCCGTATTTGCCGAGACCCTCGCAAGACACTTGCCTCGTCTCGAACGGCTCTATGCCGACGACCTCATGACGACACATGATGCAAACGAAGGCATCGAAGCATTCCTCGAAAAACGAAAACCGAATTGGACGAATCAATGAAGACGATCAAGACAGTCGGCGTTATCGGCGCTGGAACAATGGGCGCAGCCATAGCACAGAAGTTTGCTCAGGAAGGGTTTACGGTCATCCTCAATGACCGGACGATGATGTTCGTCGAGCGGGGAATGACGACATTACGGAACAGCCTTGCTGAGGGAGTAGTGAGAAAGGTTTTCACGGAAGCATCGGTGCAGGCAATTCTTGGTCGTATCCAGGGCACCGATAACCCGGCTGATCTGGCCGCGTGCGATCTGGTCGTCGAGGCGATCTTCGAAGATCTGGAGGCGAAGAAGGCGCTGTTCGCACAGCTTAGCTCGGTCTTGTCAGAAGATGCGATCATCGCGACGAACACATCTTCTTTCTCCGTATCTGTCTTGGCTCAGTCCGTCACGCACCGCGAGAGATTCTGTGGTGTGCATTATTTCTATCACGCGGCGAAGAACCGCTTGGTCGAGATCATCCCAGGTGAGCACACCTCCGTGGAGACCGTACGGGCACTACAGCGCTTCGCATTTGAAACAGGAAAGGATGCGATAATGTGCACGGACAGACCCGGGTTTGCCGTGAACCGATTCTTTGTGCCCTGGTTGAACGAAGCGGCGCAGCTGCTTGATGAGGAGATAGCGGGTGTTAATCGCGTAGAAGCGGCCGCCGTCATTGACAGCGTGTGTCGTAGTGTGTTCCAGATCGGCATGGGGCCGTTTGCTCTGATGAACGCTACGGGTGTACCGATCGCGTATCACTCCGAGCGGACCTTGGAATCGCTCGGTCCGGTGTACACGGTAAGTAAAGCGTTGAAAGATCAGGCGATGAAGAGCGTGCCGTGGGAGATCGCAGAATCCTTCGGCGAGGTCAGCGCAGAAGTTGAAGGGATCATTCGGGATCGGATGTTTGGCATTGTGTTCTTCGTATGTGGAGAGCTGCTGTCCGAGAATGTCTGTTCGCCGGTCGAACTTAACCGCGGGGCGCGAATCGGTCTTGCGTGGCGGAAGGGTCCGATCGAGTTGATGCAGAGTGTTGGTGTGCAGGAAGTGGAGCGTTTGGTGGGCGCAATGTCCAGTCGGTACGAGTGCGAAGCGCCAAAGGAGACCCATCGGGCCTTCGAGCCGATGGAATATGTCTCACTGCATAGAGCAGGATCGGCGGTAATTATTCGTTTCGAACGACCCGAAGATTTGAATGCATTGAATGAAGATGTTATTGCCCAGCTCGCTGATCGTTTTGATGTTGCAGACAACGACCCAGCTTGTGACACCATTTTGATCACGGGCTGTGGCAAAGCATTTGTCGCCGGTGCAGACATCGGATTCTTCCTCAAGCATATTCGAAAGGGAAGCATTGAGAGGATCGTTGAGTTTACGGAGCTCGGTCAGCAGGTCTTCGATCGGATCGATAACTCAAAGAAGAGGGTCATCGCCCTCCTAAACGGCCTCACATTGGGCGGAGGCTTGGAACTCGCATTATGCTGTGATGAGATCTACGCGTTGCCCGGTGCGCAACTCGCGTTTCCCGAAACAGGGATCGGTATCTATCCAGGACTGGGTGGAACGCAGCGTTCTGTCCGACGCGCAGGCAAAGGAATGGCAAAGTATCTTATTTTTACTGGTGACATGCTGCGCGCTGCGGAGGCTGCACAAATTGGGTTGATCGATGGTGTTATCTCCTCCGAGCAATACTTTGCAATGCTCAGCGGTAACGTCGTGGCGCGACTCGCGAGCGAGGCTGTGGTTGAAACCCGACCCTGGAGTGCAATCAATAAGTTCTTCGAGGAGATCCCTTTGGACAAGCTCCTTGGTGATGAACCTGTTGCCGATGGGATTTCGACAGAAGAGAGTGACCGTTTCCGCAAACGTGTTCGTCAAAAGGCACCGCTTGCGCTACAGACCGCTGAACGCTTGGTTGATGAGGCCAGAGGATGTGCTTCGGAGCTGGAATTTCTTCCAAACATCTTCCGCACAAACGATGCTCTGCTAGGACTAAGCTCGGTCGGTAAGAAGGTAACATTCAGCGGTAACTAACCGCAGGGTTTCTCGGCTATTACGAAAGTACTGAGAGAACCAACTTAACGCTTGCAAAAAGTAGCACGCTGGCTAATACGTACTGAAGCGTTCGCGGCTGGGTTCTGATTGCTCCCCATCGCGAACCCAGGGTGCCACCAATTATGGCTGCCACGACGAATGACAGGACTGTTGGTGCTTCTGAACTCAGTAGCACCGAAAGTTCACCTGCATGTCCGGCGAGACCCGCAAGCGAATTGAGCACAATGAATGCGGCAGCCATGGCGGCACTGCCTTTCATGTCTGTTAGTCCGAGGAATAGGAGAATCGGACTGAGGAACACTCCACCACCGATTCCGATCATGCCAGAGACGAGTCCGAGCACCAACCCTACCGGCAATCCAATTGCCCAGATTGATGCGGTGGTGCGACTCGGCGCGTTGCCACTATTGCCGCGAGCCCTGGGAAGAACAAGCCGCCAGGCAGCGGCGATGAGTGCAACGCCGAGCAGCACTTGAAACGTGACATCGGAGACTTTCCACAACCCGCCGATGTATGCCGCTGGAATCGAAGTGACTACGAACGGTAATAATCGTTGGAAGGAAAATGCTCCCGGTTTGCGATAGTTGAGGAAGCTGATGCTTGCAACGAGCACATTGAGTATCAACACAATGGGCACGAATGCTTTCGTGGCAAAGCCAATGAGGGAGATCACGGCAAGATAACCGGAGGCCCCGCCGTGTCCCACGCTTGAGTAGAGCGCAGCAACAAGGAAGATGAGCGGGAGCAGTATCAGGAGTTGATCGGTGGATGGCATCGGCTGTTTTAATATGGTACCCAGATGATCGGAAGTATATTTACCTCAGCACCAGCTTCGAGGAGTGTCTGCTCCAACGGAAAGACGATGAGGCAATCCGCCTTTGCCATTCCTGTCGTCATGTGTGAATCGCGCGCTGTTTGTGGAACAACGCGTGGAAGTCCATTCGCCATTCCGTCGCGGTAAGCTCGTACAAATTCGGTACGTGGGTCGGACTTCTTCAATGTAGAAGCAAGGATACCATGGGAAGTTGTATCTATATCGGCCTGCCCCATCATGCGGAGCAGAGCGCGGCGCACCAGCAGTTGGTACGTCACCATCACGGAAACGGGATTGCCTGGAAGTCCGAAAACATATTTCCTCTTGCCTAGTTGACGCTTTGTGCCGAAGAACATTGGTTTGCCGGGCTTCAGGCTTACGCGCCAAAAGAGCTCTCGCACGCCGTTCGCAGCAAATGCCTCTTTGACAAAATCGCGGTCCCCGACGGAGACTCCGCCGGTTGCAATCACCACATCCGATCGTTCAAGTGCTGTTCGCACCGCTTTGGTGGTACTTCGAAGGTTGTCCGAGACATGATGTGTACGAACGTCGGTGATCCCAAGTGCGGAGAGCGCGGCGTTGAGCCCGGTGGTGTTTGAATCCCAGATCTCTCCGCTTTTCAATCCCGTCCCCGGAGTTCTCAACTCATCGCCGGTTACAATAATGGTGACGGTCGGCCGCTTGTGTACTCGCACCTTAGCATAGCCGCATGCAGCAAGCGCCTGCGCGACTGAGGGAGTGATGATCGTTCCTGGTTCGAAGAGCCGAGCACCACGCTTGAGTTCTGCACCACGATAGCGGATGTTGGCGCTAGCTTTAGGAGTGGTTGTAAACGTGACGTACGAACCAGAGACCGTCACATGCTCCTGCATGACAACGGCGTCCGCGCCTTTTGGGACGGGTGCACCGGTGAGGATGCGCATTGCGCTGCGGGACTTTAGTGATTGCGATGATCGAGCACCGGCATTGATGGTCTCGACAATAGGAAGCGTGACAGGAAGGCTGTTGGCGAAGTCTGCAAGAGAAATTGCGTAACCATCGACCGAAGTGGAGTTGAAGCGGGGACTATCCGCACGTGCAGAAATGGGTTTGGCAAGTGCGAGCCCGAGCGTGTCGAGCAGCGGAAGTTCAAGAATCGGACCCTGCTTCACATGCAAGGAGAGGAGTCGTTGTGATTCTTCAAAGTTGATCATACAGATTCAGAGAGCGTTAGATGCTGCGCGATACACTCTCCGTATGAATACCACCAAGCACCATTGAACATGCGTGAAGCAATGCGGGAAGAATTGCCGTGAGCGACTCCACTGCGCCGCGCTCCGAACCCGGTAGATTGACAATGATCGTTTTTCCGCGTTGACCCGCAATGGCGCGAGAAACAGCGGCATGAGGTGTCCGCGATGTGCCGTAGGTGCGAAGCATTTCGGCGAGTCCGGGAATTTCGCGATCGAGGATCTGCCGCGTGGCTTCAGGCGTCAGATCGCGCGCACTTAGCCCCGTGCCACCAGTCGTGAGCACCATATCCAATTTTAATTCGTCGGCATACATCCGAAGCTTCTCGGAAATCGGGGTAATATCGTCGGGTAACACTGTAATGTCCGTCACGTCGATACCGCGATCCCGCAAGCGTGATGCAACGGCCTCGCCTGCCGTGTCTCGCTTGGATCCGGCTGCAACAGTATCCGAGAGAATGAGCACAGCGGCGCGCAATGGTGTTCGAAATGCTTCTTTAAAATCGGACTTGCCGCCGGTCTTGGAATCGAGCCGGACATCGTGAATGACGAGATCATCGTCGATCATCTTCAGCATGTCATAGAGCGTGAGTGCTGCGACACTGGCGGCAGTCATCGCTTCCATCTCGACACCGGTCTTCCAGACCGCTCTTACTTCCGCCTGAACTTCCACACTATTCTCGCCGATGGAGAAGTCGATGCCGACATAGTCCAACGGCATGGAGTGACAATAGGGGATGATGAGCTGGGTATTCTTCGCGGCTTGTGTTGCTGCTACGCGTGCAACCATGAGTGGATCGCCCTTTGGCACACGGCCTTCACGGATAGCGAGAATCGTCTGTGCGTTCATGGTCAAACGCGCTGAGGCACGGGCGGAGCGGAGCGTAGAAGATTTGGAGGAGACGTCGATCATATCTATAAAAAAGTCAGCCGCCGATGGAGATCATTTCACGATTGTTGAGAAATGCCAGTTCGTGAACTGGCGGGTGTTCCGGCCATTTGTCTTTCAATACCCTAGTGATTGCCGTTGCCATTGCGTCCGGCGTCTCGCCTCTGCGCAGCATGTCCCGAAGATTCACTCCATCTTGTCCGAATAGACACGCGCGAAACTCCCCGTCTGCCGTCAATCGTAATCGACTGCACTCAGCGCAAAAATGTTCGGAGACAGTGGTGATAAATCCAATACGGAAGTTCAACGGCTCCTGCGTCCGTAAAGATTGCACTTCAAAAGATTTCGCTGTGCTCGATTTGGCATTCGGTGAGCGAACAGGTCGCAGGCTGAATTCTTGTTCAATGTTCGAGAGCAACTCTCGCCACGGGATGGATTGCTCTGCGTTCCACTCGTTACCAGGGAATGGCATGAATTCAATGAAGCGAATTTCCATCGCTGGGCCACCGTGCGCCAGTGCTGCAAGCTCTTCTCCGAAGCGCACAAAGTCCAAAACCTCATCGTCGTTCGTCCCGCGCATCACGACCATGTTCACTTTGACAGAGGCGAAGCTGCTGCCATCAACTCGGTACTCTACGGCCGAGCGGATCGCCTTATTCACTGCTTCGAATTCATCGCGCCCGGTGATGGAGCGAAAGCGATCGGGGCGAAGCGTGTCAAGGCTGATATTCAGATGATGCACGCGGTTTGCCAATAACGAGGGCAAGTGCGCTGTAAGGAGTGCACCATTGGTTGAAATGCCAAGCTCCTCCACGCCTTTGATCGCGCCAAGCATCTCGAAAAGCTGCTCGACTTCGGGACGTACGAGCGGTTCGCCGCCGGTGATCCGGATCTTACGAACGCCATGTTGGACGAAGAGTCTTGCAAGCGTTTCGATCTCTGAAAATGAAAGCAGCTTTGCGTTCGGGCCAAGTGAGATACCATCCTCCGGCATACAGTACGTGCAGCGGAAATTGCATCGGTCCGTTATGGCGATGCGGAGGTAGTCGTGAACGCGGGCGAAGCTGTCGGTTAACATTGGCGAAGTGTGAGTGGAACATGACACAAGGGGATTGAATCCCCTTGAATGTATTCCCGTGCGAGCCTGTTTTTGTCTTGTCAGTGTTAATCACAACGTGCAGATCAACATCCACTTTTATTCGATCTCGAAAGAGCTTGCAGGGCTGGCGACGCGCCCACTTGTCGTGCCAGAAGGCTCGCGGCTGGAGGATGCGCTGGCCGTGCTGTTTCGCGAGGTACCCGCGCTTGATCCCATTCGCAACTCCTGCCTCTACGCCGTTGGACTGAGCTACGCGCCGCTGGACCAGCTGCTAACTGAAGGAGATGAGATCTCCATCATTCCACCAATGCAAGGCGGGTAAGGCATGAATCAAACGACGCCTCACCCATTCATTCAGGTACGCGAAGGAGCAATCCATCGCGATGACCTCGGACATCCGCTGCCGCCGAACTGCGGGGCGGTTGTGGAGTTCTCGGGCCGTGTGCGGGACAGTGAAGATGAACGGCCGATCAGCGCCATAGACTACGAGGCGTTTCGCGAGATGGCCATCGCCGAGCTTACCCGGATAGGGGAGGAGATCATTGAGCGGTATGTGTTGACCGATCTGGTATGCGTGCATCGCATTGGTGTTGTGCCGGTGCATCAATCGGCGGTCTATGTACGGACGGCGGCGCGGCACCGAAAGGCTGCCTATGAAGCGAATATGGAGTTCATGGAGCGCCTAAAGCAGCACGTGCCGATCTGGAAGCACCCCGTATTCCACCATATTGATGGAATTTCGTAAGTAGTGAGGGTTTCGGAACGTCTGCCACGCGTAGGCGGTTAAACCGCCCGCGCGCGGATGAGCGATCATCCGTTGACCATAAAAGCGTAACCTGGAGAGGTGGCAGAGTGGTCGAATGCGACGGTCTCGAAAACCGTTAAGCTCGCAAGGGCTTCGAGAGTTCGAATCTCTCCCTCTCCGCTGTTTTTCTTCCGCAGATTGATCTTTGTGAAGTGGCGTTCGCCCGCCATGGTTCTTTTCGTCCTTTCCATCCAAACTGTTCCACTATGGATTTCCTGTATTCCATTCACCTTGCCATTCTTGGCCCCCTTGTCATTATCGGATTTGTTGGTTTGAGCATTGCCGGGCTGTGGCTATTTCAGAAGTTCACGAATCGCGAGGGGTTGAAGGAATCACATGATGTGGCGGGATTTATCTATGCCGTCGTTGGGGTGATCTATGCCGTGGTGCTGGCATTTGTGGTGATCGTGGTGTGGGAGCAATATCGCGAGGCGGACAAAGTCTCGCAGGAAGAGGCCTGCCACGTGGGGAATTTGCGGAGGCTCGCGGTAAGCTTTCCGGACAGCATTAGGACAGAGATCAAAGCGCGGACACTGGAATATCTGGAGTCGGTCGTCGCACGCGAATGGCCAGCGATGGCAACTGGGCATGAGGACCAGGCCACCTATCTGAAGGTAGAGACCATCTGGAAGTGCTACAACCAGTATCATCCCGAGGAGCCACAGGAGGCGGCCTATAACGAATCCTTACGCGAACTCGCTGGGTTCACGACCGACCGCCGCTTGCGCGTCATTAGCAGCAGCGCCACGATTCCGCCGATACTCTGGCTCCTGCTCTTTGGCGGAGGAGTGGTCTCGATACTCTTCACCTATTTCTTCACAACACCAAAGCCCGGCACGCAATACATGATGACCGGCCTGCTGGCGGCGCTCATTGCGCTAACGCTTTTCCTTATCATCGCAATGGACCGCCCCTTCTCCGGCGAGTTCCGCGTAGCGCCGGACGCCTTCGAGTACCTCATTCATCATGCGGAGGTTTCGGGGAGTTAGGGGGACTGCCCGGAGAATAGTGCTGCGGATTTTGCACGCAAGGAAAAACACACCGATGGTTCTGAATGCACAATATTCCCGAGAGGCCGAAATATGGTGTATCCTTGTGCCCAGAGTTTGAAGTCAGTTGCCGGTTGGGAGTATAGCGCGAAGTCGCCACCAGAGTTTAGTTTGAGTCATTAACCCCATGACGCATCATGAAAATGCCATATTTTTTCTTGTCGTTCTCCGTTGCTCCGCGATAAACGCCAGGGCACAACAAGCATCGAATACTTTGATGCCCGACGTTCCCCGAACCATTAGTTACCAAGCTGCGATAGCCGATGATAAAGGCAATCCCATTGGTGACAACACCTACCAGGTCACTGCGCGGCTATATGCCGACGCCGATGGACAGCAGCCGGTTTGGTGGGGCACCTACCGTGTGCAAGCAAAGCACGGTGTGATAGACCTGCAACTTGGTTCGGGTAATTTCCCGCTGCCGAAGGCCGACAAAATGAGCACACCGCTCTGGCTCGGCATACAGCTAAGCAACAGCGGAGAACTGGATTACTACGCGCCACTCTCCGCCGCGCCGTATGCACTCACCGTACCTAATGGAGCAATAACAGCGAACAAGCTGGCACCCGGCGCGGTTACTACTGACAAGGTGAACATGGACTACGTATCCTCCATAACGGTAAACGGCGAGAAAGTGACGGGCAAAGGCTCGGCGCTGAACATCGCGACGGGTGATGGACTCGGAGCCGTGATTGATCCTGGGACGAATACTTTAATGTTGACCTCAGGCACCGGAAGTGGAACGCGAGGTAAGGGATCGGGGGCGCAATCCAGTGTAGTCTGGTGGGCTCTTGGCGGGAATAGTCTTGGCACACCCAGCACTGATTATTTAGGTACCACAGGCAACCAACCGGTCTGGATAAAGGTAAACGGCACCTCAGACACAGGGACTGTGATGCGTTACTATCCATATTCTGGAGGTACTCCTAATATTGCGGGAGGGAGTTTCAAGAACGATGTTCTGACTAATTCACCTCAGGGAGCCGTAATCGCTGGTGGCGGAACTACGACGGAGTACAATCAGGTGTATGCCGATTTTGGAACAATTGGTGGAGGAACAGGGAATACTTCAGCCCGTTATGGAACAGTGGCCGGTGGGGAGCACAATCATGTAAAGACAGATTACGGTACAGTCGGAGGAGGACTTTGGAATACGGCCGGAGATTCAAACGACGACATCTATGCGACAGTCGGAGGAGGCCGGTGGAACGAAGCACGTGAGGAGTACTCAACAATCGCCGGAGGCGATACGAATAGCGCACTCTCGGCGTACACTTCGATTGGAGGAGGACAGGCGAACTACATCGAAGAAGAAGGAGTATGGGCCTCCCATTTTTCCACGATTGCTGGTGGAAGACGCAATGCGATATTCGATCAACATGCGTTCATCGGCGGAGGTGATTCGAATGTGATCTATCGCAACTCCGATTATGGAGTGATCGGAGGAGGACAACGGAATCTAATTTCTAATGGTGTCACGGCGGCAGGGGACAGTCTCAATGAGCTCGCATACTCCGCAATCCTCGGCGGCGATCGCAACACGATTGCCGGAAAATCATCCTCTATCCTTGGCGGTAGGCGACTAACGCTCAAGGACTACAGCGTCGGTTTCAATGGAGACACGCTTAACAAGGGTGTCGATATATCGGCCTTCAAACAGACAGCGTATCTCGGCGATGTAGATTTATGGATTGGTAATATCGACAACAAGGCGCGGCAGTTACGCTTTTATCAGCCGAACACGGACACGGCCTATCCAGCAACGTCGTATTACAGTTCTTTCCAGGCCGGGAGCCAAGCACAGAACATCGCTTACACGCTACCAACAACGCTACCATCGCCGGGCCAAGTGCTGACTGCTACGGCGGTTACAAGCCCGAAAGTGACCCTCGCTTGGACCGATTCAGGGGCAGGCGGAGGGGGTGGCGCAGGATGGCTGCTTCACGGCAACTCAAGCGTTCCGCCGCCTTCGTTCTATCTTGGCACCAACGACAGCGAAGCCTTTGAAATTCACATCCATAACAACACCACGGACACGAGTGGCGGTAACCAGCGCGTCATGCGCTATGAAGAAGGCGCGACATCACCAAATATTCTCGGCGGGTCGAGTGCGAATACGCTTGGCAATGGTTTGAGCGGTGCTGCAATCTTATCGGGAGGGAGCATCTACGGACCGAACATTAATCAGGGACCATACTCTGTCATTGTAGGCGGTGATAGTAACGCGATTTACAACCTGGGAGCCGATCATAACACGATTGGCGGTGGGTTTGGCAATACCGAACAGAACCCGAGCTTCGGCGTAATCGCAGGTGGCTGGCGTAACACACTCGACACAGTAGCCTGGGGAAGCACGATCTCGGGAGGATGGTTGAACATCGTGCAGCCTCCACTTTCCTTCATAGGCGGTGGACGAGGAAATGAAATACACGATATTGGCTGGGCATATGGTGGAGTTATTGTTGGCGGTGTGCGCAACAAGATGGTACATGGTATCACGAGCTTTATGGGAGGCGGGGAGAACAACTTCTTGCAAGACGAGCATTCCGCGTTTGTGGGTGGCTATGCCGACACAATGTATGGATATGGTGAGTTCTTAGGCGGAGGAATTAACAATACCATTTATTGGGGATCCGATACATCAACATTGGTCGGCGGAGCACATAATTACATCGGCGGAGGCAAGTACAGCTTCCTCGGAGGAGGCCTTCTCAACTCGATTTCTGGAACTCGTGCTGTTATTGGAGGCGGTGACTCGAACTTGATTAGGGAGCGGGATACGAGCTCGGTTATCGCTGGCGGGTCGCATAATTCAATTGATTCTGCATCTTCGTTTTCGGCGGTACTTGGGGGAAGGAATAACTCGATCGGGAAAACATCGCTTCACTCCGTCGTAGTTGGCGGGGAAGAGAATACTATTCTGAGCAATGTTGACCATTCAATCATCGGTGGTGGATGGCAAAATACAATTGACCACGTATCATCATACTCGGTACTCGCGGGAGGCATCGATAACCATATTACCCCTATAACTCAGGGTATCCAGTACCCATTCCCTTTCCGCTTTGGGAGCTTGGAACTCGGCTGGGATGGGCTTGCTGTTATTTCAGGAGGTCAGTCCAATACAGTCAGGAGTAGTTTAGCTGTGGTCGCCGGAGGAAGGGGGAATTGGATAGACACGGCTGCAGATGCTTCCGTCATAGGCGGAGGTGAAGTGAATTTCCTAGGTGCGCCGCTGGCCACCATCGCTGGCGGTGGTTTTAACAGGGTTGATTCAACTGCTGCGTTCGCTGCAATTCCAGGTGGAATAGGGCTTATTGCAAGGGACATTGCACAGGTCGTTGTAGGTTCTTACAATATTCCTGAGTACTCCCGTAGCTCCAGCGATAATGGAATATTCATTGTTGGAAGTGGAACGGACACAGTGCATCGAGCCAATGCTTTTGAGGTTTCATATAATGGGCACGCAACTGTCTTCCAAACGCTCGGGACAGGTGCAGTACCATCGGGAGCTGCGGTGTATGGTGCCACATACGTTGACAACGAGATTCGTGCGTGGGCGACGGTAAATGTCGCACCAGGCACGTGGTTTACCACTGTAACCGCTGATTTTGGCGTACTATGGGTTACAAGAGTCGGGGCCGGGCAGTACCGGGTGAAATTGAACATCAAGGATCCAATGACAGGAGTAAAAGACACACTGCTTGGAGGCCTTTCAGTTGTGGTTACCCCGGTGGTTGGAGTAGGTGCTCCAATTTGTCGAATTCCGGTTGTCACTCCTCTGGGTGTCGGTACTCCACCTGACGCAGAGGCCTTCGACATCTATATTCTTGACCCCCACTCCCCTGACTGCGGACAAGCAGATTGCAGCTTTTCATTCCATGTATGCGGTCGAAAGTAATTCATATCATAGCCCGGCGGCCAATGGCCGCCGGGCTTCTGGTGGCACTTTTGGTGTTCGCCGAAGTGCCCTCCGATGCCCTCGCCCAATGGCGTTATCGTTGTTCCGCCTACACTCGGATCAATGCAATCTATTTTTTAGATCTTCCGGGGCCACCGCGAATTGGTTTCGCCGGTATGAGCGCGCACGCGGGCACGATGGATTCATTTCAATTACTCAAAACCACTAATGGTGGTGTATCATGGAGGGCTATTTTGTCGTCACAATCAGTTAGCGACATTGGCTCTGATTTTTGCTTCAAGGATTCTCTTACCGGATGGCTGGCAGTGGGTTTCAATGGTGGCGGCGGATATAAAACGTCCGATGGGGGAGACACGTGGATCAGTATGCCAGGTGTTACAGACGGGATGGGGGTTTACTATGACTCTACGAGCCACGGTCTATTCTTCTCGGGATTTGGCGGTCGTGATTTCGTCTCGTGGGATGAGGGCGCGACAGTATCTCCAATTTGGCCTGCAAAAAGCCTTGGGTATTCTTTTGCCTCACCTGGAAACGGAGTTGTGGTTCAGGGGTATGATTACCCAAATATCCCACACCGATGGCTCAGAACTTCCGATGGTGGGCATACGTGGGCGGAAGTCGCAATGGATAGTGAGTGCTGGCAGCCGTTAGGAATACAGGGTAGCAAGACGTACTTTGCAATCACGGATTTCAGTGGTACGGTTTGTCGCACAGATGACGCTTGGGATACATGGCGTGAGATTTACAGGTTTCCGGTCGATGCAAGTTCGGATGGCTTTAGTACTGGCTGCATTCGCGGTGATCTCACTCATCTTTTTGTACAACTGAGCCGTGGCTGCTACATGTCCACAGACACGGGGCATTCATGGCGGTATCTTTGTGGTATGCCCTCGACGATGGCGGTCAGTGATAACCGGTTCTATGTAAAAGGCAGTTATGTTTACATCGGAACGTATAATAATCTTGCAATCGGCCCTGCACAACTTTGGTCGCTTAATGTGGACTCGATGCAGTACTTCCGAACAGACATCTCCTTCGCCAGTAGCTCGAAGCAAATCAGTATTAAGGCCGGGAGCACTGTCTCGCTCGATATTACCGCAGATCAATCCCAACTCGGCATCGACTCCGGGCATATCGTCATCCGGTTCGATCCGGCACTGGGTTTCCGGAGCGTGAAACTGCCGCCATCGTGGGTCATTACGGATTCGAGCACACGCGGTGGCGTTCTCGATCTCACCATTAAAGGAGATTCGAACACGGAGCTTCCGAATCCTATTTTGCAGCTTACGTTCAATACCTATCTCACAGCACCCTCTGCAAGAATCTATCTCGATTACGCTCACCTCTTCGGCAAGCGCCTGAACTGCGATTGCCAAGCCCTGTCCACAGATGGTACCGATAGCGTTGAGATAGATTTCGATGGCTGCGGGGATTCCACCCTACTTCACTTCATGTCCACCGGTTCGCCGTTTCAGATCGAGAGTGTAGAGCCTAATCCGGCTGGGAGCGAGGTGAGGGTGCATTTTGCCTCGGCACCTTCGGTGCCGGTGGAGGTGGGGGTGTTAGATGTGCTCGGCAAGTTGCGTTTTAGCCGGGAGGTTTCCGGGCAGAGCGCGGCGCTGGAGGTCTCCTCGCTGCCGGATGGGGTGTATTATCTGCGGGTGAGTTCGGGCGGTTTTGTTGAGACTCGGAGGGTTGTTGTGGGGAGATGAAGTCTGCTCGTGTAGCGCGGACTTCAGTCTGCGCATAGGGGGTCACAGACTAAAGTCTGTGCTACACGGGGATGGAGTGTTTGGTTATTTACGAATTCCTGGTCGGTTCGGGAACCGCAAAAATTTTATGGAAAGCGCTTTCTGTCATATAGACAAAAAGCTGTAAGTTGTTGATTTATATGAGAAGTTCATGAATTATGAATTGACACACACAACATAATGTGTTTGCGCGCTCCCGAATCTCAGAAGTAAATTTCCGAGTTGTGTGACAAATTGAAGGATTGTTGTGTCATATAGAAGGAAGTCGTTCGCTAATTGAGTCCTTCCAATTTTTTTTCGCAGCCTCCTTGAAGCGCCTTATTACGGTCCTCCTTCTTCTCGCGAGTGCCCCGATCCTGGGGGGCTGGCTTCCGGCTGGCTTGTTGTCAGCAGAGGCGTTCAGTCAGGTACGGCTGGTGTTCAATCCGACAAGTTTGAATTTTGGGACTCGTCCGGTGGCGAGCACCTTGGATATGTCGCTTGCGGTGAGCGATACCTCCGCTACGGATGATATTCAGGTAGATGGAATCCAGGTGGTCGGCACGAATGCGTCGGATTTCACGGTGTTGACGGGTGTACCATTCGTGGTTCAGCATCGCGCATCGGTGCCGACGCAGTTGCAGGTGCGGTTCAGTCCGCAAGGTGCTGGACTACGAACTGCTCAGCTTTCGATATCGACAAGCGATGGGACCGTGCAGATCTCAGTGCAAGGCATTGGCGCGTCCGAGTCTTCAAAGCTTGCGTTGTCTGATAGTACGATAGACTTTGGAAAGCTTGCGCCGGGGGATTTTCGAGATACCATGCTTTGGCTCTATTCCACGGGTCAGGATAGTGCGTCGGTGAGTAGTTTGCAGGTGACGAACACGGAAGCTGCGCCGGTATTCCAAGTGTGGTTTGCCAACAGCACAATCACGACACCGTTCAAGCTAGCATCGAAGGATTCGGTGGCCATCGTGATTCGCTGTATGGGTGGAGGAGATGTCGGGGATGTGTCCGGGCAACTGGTGGTCTATGGTGGCTCAGAGGTGAGTCCTGTCTGCGGGCTTTTGGGCAAGGTGGAGTATGGTGTGATGGACTTCCAAGCCCCGCTGCTGAGTACTCCACTGAAGGACGTGGATTTTGGGACGATCCTGTGGGGAGACTATCGGGACACGGTAATTCGATTCGTGAACACGGGAGAGGTTGACGTAACTGTATCCGATCTGGAGCCGATGCAGGACATCGAGTTTACGATCCTAAACCCTCCCGTTGTCCCGTTCAGGATCCGGCAGGGAGAGTCGTATGATTTCAAGATTAGGGCCTCTCCAGCTATCGGGCAGGTACAGCGAGCGCAGCTGCAGGTGGGCTCACCCGGCTCGTCACCGTTCTTCCATTATCTTAACCTGTTTTTCACAGTTGATGGCTCTATGCCGCTCAGTGCTCCGAGTACCCAGAGTGTGGAGTATGATTGTGGTGCGCCCGGTCTCGTCGATATAACGCTTCCGGTAACGGACACGGGGCGCAATCGCTTCACGGTCTCCGCTATTCAGGCAGGCGATTCGAATATTGTTGTTACCACGGATGTCCCACTTCCACGCGTGATCGAAATAGGGGAGACGGTGCCTTTTGCTCTTCATTTTAATGTGGCAGGTGCGATTCAAAGTGGTAAGGTGGTGTTGCAGATCAAGAGTGGCGGCGGAATAGTCCTGTATGACACTGTCGTGCTGGTAGGTCGTTCGACGACAGCAAGTGCGAATATTGTGCTGACCCAACTGTCAGACTCCTCGCGAGCAGCAGCTGCTGTGCGAACAAACACGTCGCTCACCCAGCTTGGACTGGATACTCTTGTGGTGCATCTCTCTTCCTCGGACCAGAATGTTGCCGCGATCGATACCAGTTCGATCAAGCTTTCAGCCGACTTGGGAAATGCGAGGATCATCTCGATCATCGCCGAACCGGGTCTCCCTCCCTCGGGTGGGCTTGCGGTCAAGATCGCATCCCAAACTCCGATCCAGGCTTCAGTTGGTGGTTCGCTAGTGCTGTTTGAACTCAAGCGGTTCGTTGCCGTCGGGGACCTCGCCACGATACGGGTTTCCCTTGTTGCGCCTGATCGGGCTGGCTGCGTTGAATGGACGGTTGATTCAATTCAGATATTCGGCGCCGGCACCTGTGGCGCTCAGTTCATGACCGATCTCATGACGGGTACCCAGATCCAATTTTCTGCTGGGGTTCGATCGAATCCCATATCGGGCGAGAGCGTCAAGTTGCAATTTCTCGCAAATAAGGAAATGGATGTTGCGTATGAGCTGTCAAATTCGCTTGGCGAAGTAATCCTACATGGAAATGCGCACGTGATCCAGGGGAGCAGCAGCCTATCATTGCGCCTGGCAGGAATTCCATCTGGTCAGTATTTCGTCCGATTCCGACCGGGGTTCGGTAGGCCTCTGAGTCTTCGATTCTGCAAAGAGAATTGAATCCTTCTCCGCGAGAGGACCACCCAATGAGTTATCTTTGTGGTGATGGAAAGTACGGTGCGGTCAGACATTGTCAGGATTCGTGAGAAGTTAAGGGCAGAATCCCTCGCAGCGAGGGATTCACTCCCGCCGTCAGTTCGAGCAGATAAGTCTGGTCGGATCATAGACCATCTTTGGGATTACCTTGTTGGCAAGGAAGTGCTTCATACTTACGTCAGCTTCCGTTCAGAAGTTGATACACACTCGCTGATTGAAGAAGCTTTAGAGAGCGGCCTACGCGTTGTCGTGCCAATTATCAAGGAGCGGGATGGAAGTAAGACGATGTTGCATTCAGTGGTTACGACGGATTCGGCGTACCACCGTGGACTATTTGGTGTTGAAGAGCCCATTCATGGCATCCCAGTGGATTTACATACGCTGGACATAGTGATCGTACCACTCGCCGCCTTTGATCGCAAAGGGACCCGGCTTGGGTATGGCAAAGGTTTCTACGACCGATTTCTCAGCGCGTTACCGAGGACGATTCCTCGGATAGGGCTTGCTTTTGCAATTCAAGAAACAGCAGAGATACCGCAGCTGACGCACGATGAGCCACTCAATCTTGTTATTACAGAAGATGAAGTCATTTACTGTGGATCATCTTAGATCTCTGCTATACAAAATAATACTCATTAATCACTCCGCTTGGTAGATCGACCGTGCTATCTCTCTATCGACCTCAAAATCACAGGGCTATTGCCGGCGTGGCACTCGGATTAGCAGAGTTCTATGAGGTTCCGGTCGTCGTAATTCGCCTTCTTTTCGTCACTGCATTTCTTGCGACACCACTTGCCTTATTAACGTACTTACTACTTGCCATATCAATCCAAGGCGAGGAGGCCATCGCTTCCGAGTTGAGTATGGCATACATTGGAAGTGCCTCCTCCAGGTATGTCAGATTCGAGGCGTTCACGGAGTTGCTTCGACAGCGTCTCCGAGCAAGGGATGGAATACAGGCGGTAATCCATAAAGCGATCGCAATTCTACTAGTGTTCTTCGGATTGGCGCTCGAACTACCGAAACTTGGTATCGCTGCTTATGCTTCCCCACACCTGCTTTCCTCTTCGCTACTGGAGCCAATCTCCCGTTTTGGGACCGGCCTTTTCTATCTCACTGCTGGCGTTGCAGTGATCCTAATTCGACAACGTGTTTCTACTCGGGTGATCTACAAGGTCCCGATTGTATCACATTTTACCCCGGCACCAGCACCGGCGCGATTGATCGGAGGAATTGCTGCGGGTCTCTCCCGAATGCTTGAAGTGGATGTGGCCTTCTTACGGGTCTGCTTCATCCTTCTCAATATCTTTACTTGTGGAATTTTCGGAATTGCTTATCTACTGGCTCTTCTCTTCATGAACCGCTCAGCTCGATTGCGGGAGGAGCCCAAAATAATTCGCCGAGAGGCGGACGCCTACGATCGTCCAATGACTTCAAGAACCGCGCGATCCCGTGCGATCCTTGTAATTGGATGGCTGCTTTTGCTGCTTTCGGGTATGAGTTTGGCGAGCGAGTTAGGTGTTGTCTATCTGACTGAATCATTTATTGGTGGGCTGGCACTGGCATCGATAGGCTTTCTCATTTCGCTCGTTGGAGTGCGGGCGCAGACCAAGTATTCAGCAGTACTGATCCTCTCTGGTGTTGATTGCTTCCTGTTTGGAATTGGCGATCTTTGCCGGAGAGTGTTTCATGTTCAACTCTCCTCGGTTGAGCGAACCGAGGTGCTGTGCGTGATGGGATTTGTCAGTTTAGTATATTACAGTGTCGTTGTTTTGGGTGGAATTCCCAAAGTAGTGGGCATTCTATTCGGTGCCGCATGCCTTGGATCAGCGTTCCTCATGATCGGCGGAGTTGTGCCGGCGCAATACCTTGCTGCGCTCAATCAATTTTACGAATTCTTCTACCCGATGATCTTTTTCGGATTTGGTGTTTGGATCTTAATGGACTAATGAACGAAGTCCATCCTCCCCAGCGGAGGAGTAGCACTCCGGCCGTCTATCGGAGAAGACATCGTTGAACTGGTTTATGCGTTTGTCCCGTGTCTTAGCAAGGTCAAAATCTGCGATGATCGTCTCCGTTTCCTCAGCAGACGCCTTCCTAAGAATCTCGCCACTGTAGCTGATCAGAGCACTCTCGCCGCGAAAGGTCAAAGCCTCTCCACCGTTTACCTCCGAACCAGTTCGATCGCAAAATGCAACCACCACTTTGTTCTCGAATGCACGCGTCTGAAGCGTAGCATGAAGCATACCTGTAGTAGTGACGATATTTGATGGTATGGCTATCAACTCTGCTCCTTGCAGCGCTAGAGATCGTGCTGCTTCAGGGAAACGCCAATCGTAACAGATCAGCATGCCAGTCATAACTTCGCCACTCCGTGTTAGCAGTTCGAATACAGGAAATCCCAAATCTCCACTCTCAAAGACGCAGGTTTCAAAATAGAATCGATGTACTTTCCTGTAATGGCCAACGAGTTTGCCACCAGAGTCAAATGCGATTGCCGAGTTATAATACAAATCGCCTGACCGTTCGAGGAATCCGATGATTATTGCCTTAGACTCTGCTTTAGCAACCGCGGCTATTGCGTGGCATAGCTCTCCGTCTAGGCGTTGTGCCACTGGCGAGAGCTCGGATATTGTCTTAAAAAAGTAACCTGTCAGAGCTAGCTCGGGGAAAACACAGATATCAGCTTCCGCGGCATGAACCAGGGTTCGTACGGACTCAAAATTGCGAACAATGTTCCCATTTATAGGTGCGAACTGGCAGCATGCGATCTTCATGTTTGATATTTAGATTCAGGTTATTCTACACTTCCAAGCCGCTTCATTCCGAACCGCACATACTGCGGGTTCATCTCGATACCAACATACTCCCTTTGAAGCTTTTTCGCAACGACCGACACAGTACCGGAGCCACTAAAGAGGTCAAGAACTCTATCCCCTGGATTCGACGAGGCAAGAATGATACGTTCGGCGAGAGCCTCCGGCTTCTGCGTGGGATGAGGCGTATTCTCTTGCATGGACCAGAATGGCACCGTCAGATCGATCCAGATATTGGAAGGATGAGTCATGCGGAAAGGCTGCCCAACCTGATCAACCTGCCAGTCCTTTGGAATCCCATTCTCTCGATACGGGGCTATTACCTTCTTCTTCAGCTTTACTTGAGTGAGATTAAATGTATAGTTTTGAGAGTCATTCACCGCGAACCAAATATCTTCCATATTCATCTTCCAATTCCGCTTCGCGCCACGACCTTTGTCGCGCTTCCAAGTGATTCTATTAACAATTCTCATTCCCGATTGTCGAAGTGCGCTCTGAAACAGACCGGAGTACTCCCATCCACAGGAGATGTAGAATGAAGCCGAGGATTTTGAGATGCGGGGTAAAAGAGCGATCCATGATTGTACCCACGTTGAATATTCAGCTTCTGATCGGCTGTCGCTGGAATTACCGAAGTCGACGCCGTAATTGTACGGGGGATCAGCGACGATCAGATCGAAGTAGCCGTTTGGCAAGACGTTCAGAGCCTGTTCGATCTCACCAAGGTAAATGCCAGACGGGATTTCTGTAACTGGTCGCTCGGGCAAGGAGAGAAGGATGGTCGTTTCATCATCATCCGTTAGTTGTAGGGTTTTGTTGCGCACAGATCTCATCTTATCAAAAACCAAGTGTTGCGGTTAGACCTACCACCGTTGCCTGATAACTGTAGAGCGATTGCGATGCACTGACGGAGGCAATTTCAACTTTGGCCTCCGTTGTTAGGCTATTGAAGACCCCAGCTATTCGATATTCAAATGGAAAGAGTCTCGAAAGCGAGGCGTTAACGAACCATCCTGTTTCCGTTCGGCCTTCGCCGCCTGGCAACGGGTTGCCTTTCGGTCCCACGGCGCTGCCATAGCTACGCTGTTCATAAGAGCAATCAACTCCAAAGTCTAGATCCCAAGGCAGTCGTGCGTTGGAAAATACGGAATACCGTGAGAGGTCATAGGTGTATTCATCGTCAGCGACTTGCACCGCCGCTCTGACCGCTCGACCTTTCTTTCCAACAGTCTGTACTTGTGCCGTTGTCACATACGCTCTGAGATTTGGATTGTGATTGCTGGCTAGCAGGCATCCGACCACCCACCGTTCTCCGACAAACTGGGAGAGTCCAATGCCATACGAGAATTGTGTAAATTTTGATGCAGCCGCTTTTGTGACCGAGGAGTCCTTCGTTTTATGAAACACGTGGCCTTTGGCGCCTATCGAATCATACTGAACAACCTGGCTCGTAGTTACTTGAAGCGGATTGAGATACTCTCGAAATCCAATCGAAGCATCGCAAAACAATACGGTAGTTCTTCCCAATGCGATCCGGGGTGTCATCCCAAATCGGTGCTCGGAACTTGAATAGACGCTATCAAAGGGGTAGGCTGACTTTGTGAAGTCATAACTTCCTCGAAGGCTCGCTACACCGCTAAAATAACTCTCGATCGCCGCTCCAAGAGCGAGTGATCGGTAATCATTCGGACTACCTTCAAAAACTCCGCCGAAGAGGTTGCTGTCTGCCGTCGAAAAATTTGTCGCGGCATGTGAAGACCAGGAAATTGGCAATGTGAGGAGAGTCGCCAACGTGGTAGAATTCGAATCTTCAAGGTCCTCGAGGATCGACACCTCACCAGCGCCGAAGTCTCGAAGATCAGTCCCAGACTGTACCGAGGTGATGATCGGGGCGAGGGATTCCTCTTTCGACGGCTTCGCTACTTTTACCACTTGATGCGGTTGTGCTGGGCTTGGAGGCAGGTTCGGAGCAACCGGATTATCCGCGAGGATCGGACCAGCAGCGGAATGCGCCGGCGTATCCGCTGTTGCAAGATAGTCAGATTCGGGCCTGGCTGAAGTTAGAGCCTTCATGGCGGTATCCAAGAGGGAAGCATTAACCAAGGTCGATCGCAGGACCGGACTCAACGCACGAAACGGGGCCTGAAGCTTTTTCAATTCAGGAAGAATGATCTCGGCTACACTCTGACTGTAACCTGTGCTGTCGAGGAGATCAGCGGTCGTCGACAAGACATCGGAAATTGAATCCCGAAGATCTTCCAACTCTTGAATCCGTTTCTTTGAAAGCCCCTTCGTTGAAATCTCCGAAGAGTCCAACTGACCACTCAGAGTATAGAGAGCACCAACGGCTATTTCGACCAGCGAGTCGTCAACGTCTTGCGACGATGCTGTGACTACTCGAGGCGAGACGTGCCGTTCGGTGACGCGCCGTTCGGTATAGCCAAACTCGATCTGTGGTGGTTTGGCTGCGCTCGACGCATCAAAGTCAGACATCCTATCATAGATCGGGAAGAGATGGTAGGACCCATACCGTGACTCTCGAAAATTGCTGCCTCCTCCATGCATCGCTTCGCCGGCCTCTTCGGCTATCGCCTCCAGATTCGATAGATACAAGCTCCCAGTTGCACCAACTGTGGTCAAATTGTAACTCAGCGGCGAATTCTTTGTGTAGATATTTGGGGAGTACCCGCCTGCAAAGGTCACTTTCGATGCCCCGCTCAGTTGCCAGCCGTAGCTCAATTCAAAGGCCGGAAGCAACGTGTTATCAGGGGCCGTTGTATCCAATTTCTGAACGTTATTCGTCGTCTCTCCCCCAAATCCGATCGTGCCCCCAAACTGCGCCTCTGCCAACGTTGGTAGCAGGAGCAGCAGAAGGATAGCAGCGAACAGGATCCGGATGATGCCTTTGGCAGCTCTCTTCTGTCTTAACATTACTCGATAAGAACTCAATTCTCGCGTCGCTAAGAATATTGAATCATCCTCTCGTACAGCCCACCATACTGTGCCGGGTCAAGCAGCATCAAAACCCAGTAGAGCCCCCACGAAACAAGCCCGACCGAGACGGGAATCGAGAAATTGTCATCTAGGTGAAGCGTCACGCTCCACGCCTCCGCTATGCCACCGACGACTGCGGCGAAGCCTGCGATGAAATACTCGACCGGAATCGGCCCAGCCTTTGGAGTGAGTAGAATGACTACCCATGCGCTTACTATAAAGGCAAGCGTCCCTTCCAGACTTTTATCCAGAAACTTGTGCTTTCCGAACGCCCTGCCAACCAAGGCACTCGAGGCATCAGAAACGATAAGGATCGAAAAGGCGGTAATGGTGATCAGCTTCGGGAAAACTACAACACAGAGCAGCGCACTGATAAGGACATAGGACGCCCCACTCAAGAATCCGCTATGCCGCTCATGAGGTCGCAGTATTCGATCGAAGACCTTGCTGACTATCCGGCGGATGAAGGGAATATTGTGACGACCAAGATCAATACCGATGGAGAAGAGGGTCAACGGGATCAGCGCCGCGAGTACCACGTTGCGACTCGCATAGAAGTATAGCACGGGAATTGACAGCGACCCGAGGTGGATCGCCTTCCTAAAGATCTCGCTGGAAAAGCTGATCTGTGCGTCTTCGGCCTCCGATGCTCCGCGCGCCCCACTCGTTTCGTGACCCTCAGCAATCGGTTGGACCTTCCTCTTCTCTTCAGCGACTGGTAATGCCATGCGTAATGTTCTGGGTATGCTACGTCGTGCCTGTTCAACTATCGTGCCCTAACGGAATATCCCCAGTGCTAACTCTTTCGAGGCGGAATTCATTCTAACCACCGACCCGTTCCTGACCACACGTACGCTAAAAATGGGGTTCCACGGAGAAGTCTCCGTAGCCGCCGGCCAATGGCCGCTGCTGCGGAGACTTCAAACATGGATCAGCTTTTCTCGCCTGGGATGATTCGGCCCAGAACCGTTCATCCTCTCCAGACCCGCCGGCTCAATGCTTCACCACCACGCGACGGCAAATGACCACAGCGTTGCCTTCGGAATTGCGCCCGGTGACCCGTACAAAGTACGTCCCATCGGCTCCATCAACAGCCGGGGTCCACTGCCATAGCAAGGAGCCACTGTGTTCTGCTACCACATTCCCAAGTACGTCGAGTATCTCATAGCTGACTGGTGTCAATCCGACGGGCAGGATGTTGGTCATTCCGCTGCTGGGATTCGGGAAGATCCGTAGATCTGTCGCGGTGGAACGGGTGATCGTCAATACATCGGACTTCGCCGGACGCGAGTAGCCATCGACATAGAAGTACATCGCCGCAAGGGCATTTTCCATCGTCACGACCAACGTGTCATGATAGACGGTGTGAGACGTGTCACCATAGAAGTGAAGGATCACCGAATGCTTCGCGCCGTCAACCAGCGTATCGGGGAAATGCGAACGGATCTGCTGTGCGATGTAAATGTGGTTCGTATTCGTGAGGTACACCGTGTCGATCCGGATGCGAATTCCGATGTTATTGACAAGATCAATGCGATGTGCGTAGTAGTTGACGCTCGTATCACTGACCAGTGCGATGTGCTTTGTTGAGGTGTCCGTCATCGACACCGATGCTGTGTCGCGCGTTGCCTGAGCAGCCGTGCCCGTCACGCTAGCATACGCTGTGCGGCAATGCGACGTGTCGCTTGTGCTGAAGATCCCAGTCAGGGTAGCGGGGTAGCTGTTGGAGCTCTGCGAACGAGGGATGAACTGGAGCCACACGCTGTCGTAGGCATGGGCAGCGATCGTCCGAGGGAAGGTTGAGGAATCCACTCGGTACGAAGCGTCCGATGATCCGGAGAAGTGCAATGCCGTCAACGATGCAGAGGAGCCCAGTAGGTTGTGAATATAGACCCGGAACCGGCTCGTGTCGCCTACTTCTGTGAATGGGACAGACTGCGGATACAGGCTGTAGCAGTTGACGATGGTTGTGTCAGTCGCCTGCGCGGAGACGATGCGGGTGAACTCTCTCGTTTGGCTATAGGCATCATGATAGTGAACGAGCAACGTATCCCAGTGGCGTAACGTATCGTACGGCGCATGGAAGCAGAAGCCCACATACATCGTGTCATGAGAGTGCAGGATCACGGGTGTGCTAAAGGTGCTGTCATAAGTAAAGACGCCATGCGGATCGTGCGACCACGCCCAGCCAACGATCGTGTCCACGTCAGCTCCGTTGTTGATGACACGGGCATAGGTGCAGTTTGTGCTGCCCTCCGGAATAGTCGCCGTCCAATACGGTCCGATCGCGATGAGCGCTACGTCCGGCGTCGTGGTGTCAATGGCACGGCCATAGACGAACCGCGTGAAGTACCGTGTATGACTATATGCGTCATTGTACCGCACCGTTAGGGTGTCCATGTGTATGGAGGTGTCATTCGGTGCGTGGAAGCAGAAGCTCCAGTTGATCGTGTCGTGGGAGTGCATTACGTGCGGGAAGGTCAGAGATGAATCCCACACGAACATCCCGCCCGTGCTATGCGACCAGGTTGCGCTAACGATCGTATCGACATCCGCACCGCTGTTGATCATCCGAAGGGGCTCGCAGCTGGTACCGTTCTTCGGCACGTTCGACCAATACGGCCCCGTAGCAGTGATGATGCCATCCGGGCTTGACGTGTCGTGTGCCTGTGCATAAACGATCCGTGTAAATTCGCGATTGTGATTATAGGCATCGCTATAGTGGACGACCACTGTATCCATGTGGACCAGGGTATCCGTACCCGCGTGCCAGCAGATATTCAGATTCAGTGTGTCGTGGCTGTGCATCACTCGTGGGAAGGTCACGCTCGAATCCCAAATGAAGAGCCCGCCGTTGCTGTGCGACCACGCCACGCTGGTGATCGTGTCATTGTCCGCGCCGGTGTTGATCATGCGCAGGTTCTGACAGTTCGTCCCACCGGGTGGAACGTTGCCCGGATAGTAGGGGCCGTAGCTTGAGATGACGCCATCCGGACTTGTTGTGTCGTGGGCCTGTGCCGTGACTACACGCACGAGGTAGCGGCTGTGGCTCGACGAATCGCTGTAATAGACAGCCAGGGTATCCGTGTGGATATTGGTGTCGGTGCCGGCATGGAAGCAAATGTTCAAGTTTAGCGTGTCATGCGAATGCAGAATGCGCGGGAAGGTCAGGCTGGAGTCCCAGATGAAGGTGCCGCCTGTGCTATGTGTCCAGGCTACGCTGGTGATCGTGTCGTTGTCGGAGCCCGTGTTGATCATCCGGAAGTTCTGGCAGTTTACCGCACCCCGCGCGATGTTGGTTGGGTAGTACGGGCCGTATCCGGAGATCTCTCCATCCGGATAGGCATTGCCCTTCAGGATCACCGTCCGGGTAGTCGTGTCATCCGTGAAGGTGATCGAACCCCACACCAGTGAAGACTGTGGAGTGAAGGTGATCGCCCAGTAGATGTAGGACTTCGTAAAGACCGTATCATGTCTGGTGCTGAAATAGGATGAACCCGAAGAAATCGTCGCGTGAATGTGGTCACCAGACATTGTTGTGTCCCCGAGATAGGATACGCGGACGTAACCAGTCATGGTGCCCTGACCAGTAGGCGTGAAGACCACCGTGTCCGGTGTCGTCGTATAGGCTGTGGCTCGGACAAGGCCGACGCTGCAACCCATGAGCAAAAGGACGAATAAGGCAACTCGTCGAATCATAGCATTTTGAAGCAAAGTATTCATAACTGAAGGCATATGTGGAGTTAGATTCCGCATGAGAACACGACCCGCTCAGGATAGTCACAGGGGTCTTGTAAATTGATAACCAACTCGTCCGTTGTCAATTAGACACTTTCAAATCCTCACTCCCGAGTGCCTTCTCGTGGCGTTCCCAAAGACAACTGCCGCTTCTTGAGCATTAGAAATATGATAGGCGTTACGATGAGCACATGTATCGCGCTGGTGATCATTCCGCCAACCATCGGCGCGGCGATAGGACGCATTACGTCTGCACCTGCACCGTTGGAATAGAAGATCGGTACCAGTCCCAGTGTTGCGGTCGCCACGGTCATCAGCTTCGGACGAAGCCGCAAGACGGCACCTTCGAGTGTGGCATCATACAAATCCTGTGCGGTGATAGCACCCCCGCCAACAGCTAACTTCTTGTTCAGCGCCTCGTGTAGATAGACGACCATCACCACACCTGTCTCTGTCGCCACGCCATAGAGCGCGATAAATCCCACCCACACAGCAACAGAGAGATTCATCCCCATCAAGGCGACCAAGAACACTCCGCCCACCAGTGCGAACGGCACACTCAGCATCACGACACCCGCTTCCTTCGGATCGCGAAGCGTGATGCAAAGCAGGACATAAATGATTAGAAAAACCAGCGGAATAAGAATCCGCATCTGCGCCGCCGCGTGTTGTTGCTCTTCATACTCTCCGCTCCAAGCGAGTGTGTAGCCGGTTGGAAGACGCAGCGATTTCGCGAGCACCTGCTTCGCCTCATCGACAAAGCTGACGATATCCCTTCCGCGCACATTCAGTGTGACGATCGAGCGCAACTGTGCATTTTCACTCGCGATCATCGGCGGGCCATTCACCAGCCCAATCGTCGCAATCGCACCCATCGGCACAAACTGCGCAGATGAAACCGGCTGCTGATTTAACAACGACCGAACACTGGAACTCTGCACAACGGCAGCCCTCGTGCCTGAACTCGTCGAGCCAGAAGCAACCTGTGCTGCCTGCCCCATCCCTCCCATCCCATCGTTCGTCGGTGCAGCGCCCTCACTGGCATTGGAGGAAGTTGTGCGTGTGCCAGACGAAGAGGGTGCAAAGCCCGCCACCGACCGAACAGAAATATCTATTGGCACTGGCAGCTCCCTAAGTGCTTCCAGAGATCCACGGTACTCCGCGCCATATCGCACCGTTATCGGAAAACGAGCGCGGCCATCTACCGCAGTGCCGCCACCGGTGCCCCCGATGGCACTGCTGATCACATCGTTGATCGTCGCTTGATTGATGCCATATAACCTCGCCGCTTCCGGCTTTAGTGTAATGTCCAAGAACGAACCACCCTGTACCCGCTCTGCCGCGACGCCCCAGGCTCCGTGCAGTGGCTTCAGTAGTTGCTCGGCATCCGTGGCGAGTTTCTCCAATGTGTCGAGATTGCTGCCGAAGAACTTCAGACCGAGATCGGTTCGTATGCCGGTCGAAAGCATGTTGATGCGATTGATGATCGGCTGTGTCCAACCGTTGGCAACACCCGGCAATGCAAGCTCGTGATTCAGGTCATCCACGATCTTCGATTTCGTCATTCCCGGTCGCCACTCGCTGCGGGGCTTTAGCAGAATGATCGTTTCGATCATGGATTGTGGCGCTGGGTCGGTGGCTGTCTCTGCTTTCCCAGCCTTGCCAAGTACTTGCGCGACCTCCGGATACTGTTTAATAACGCCATCCTGCCACTCCATTATTCGCGTCGCCTCCGCCATAGAAACACTCGGCACGAGGATGGGCATGAAAAGCAAACTGCCTTCATCCAGCGGCGGCATAAATTCATTGCCAAGACGAAGAGCGACTGGTATCGCAATAATGAGTACAATCCCGTTGAGCGCGAGCACGGTCTTCCCGTGATCGAGAGACCACCGCAGCACCGGCAGATACAACCTTCGGAAAAATCGCGAAACGGGATTATGCTCCTCGCTTCGCATCTTGCCTTTCATCAGAAGCGTCATCAGCACCGGCACGAGTGTGATGGAAACGATGGCGCTGCCGAGAAGAGAGAACGTCTTAGTAAACGCCAGTGGATGAAACAGTTTGCCTTCCTGACCGGTCAGAAGAAACACTGGAAGAAAGCTGACGACGATAATAAAGATCGAGAAGAATATAGGACGCGCGACCTGCTGCGCACTCCTGACGACCACCGCACGATAATCATACGGAGCGCCATCCCTCTCTTTGAGCTCTTCCGCTTCCGACAAATGACGGTGGGCGTTCTCAAGCATGACTATGGAGGCGTCCACCAGAATGCCAATGCCAATCGCAATGCCGCCCAGCGACATGATGTTCGAAGAGATCCCTGCCCAGCGCATCAGCAAGAATGCGATGAGCACGGAGACTGGAATCTCGATGACAATTCGCAACGCGCTCGGGAAGTGAAAGAGGAAGATCAGAATTACGATGGTAACAATGACCGCCTCTTCGACAAGCGTGTGTTCCAGAGTCGCGACCGATGCTTCGATCAAGTCCGAGCGGTCGTACGCCGTCTTAATGCTTACACCTTTCGGAAGTCCCGGTGCTATCTCCGCGAGCTTCTCCTTCACATGCGCAATCACCCGGTCCGCATTCTCGCCATTGCGCATAACCACGATGCCGCCCGTAACTTCGCCTTCGCCATTCTTATCCAGCGACCCGCGCCGTGGCGATGCACCGATCGTGACATCCGCCACGCGCTCTAGCGGAATGGGTACGCCAGCAGAGGAGCTTATAACGACCGTTCGGAAATCATCTATCGAGTGGAAGTATCCCTGCCCGCGCACATAATTCTCGCTTCCGTTCGTCTCGACGATGCGCCCGCCTACCACGTTGTTCGCGCGGATAAGGGCGTTCGTCACATCGCCGATCGAGACGCCGCTGAGTTGCATCCTCCTTGGATCGAGATTCACCTGATACTCCCGCACGAATCCGCCAGCCGATGCCACCTCCGCGACGCCACTCACCGATTGAAGAGACGGCTTGATGAACCAGTCCTGCACGGCCCGCAGCGTGCCTAAGTCCAGTCCACCACCTTCGACCGTGTACCAGAAGATGTGCCCGACACCCGTGCCATCCGGCCCGAGCGAAGTCTTCGATCCTGGCGGAAGCATTGGCTCTATAGAGGTGAGCTTTTCCAACACGCGTGCACGCGCCCAGTAAAGATCAACGCCTTCCTCGAAGATGATATAAACGAAGCTCATCCCGAACATTGACTGCGCGCGAACCACCTTGACTTTCGCCAGCCCCTGCAATGCGCTGACCAGGGGGAAGGTGAGTTGATCCTCCACCACTTGCGGCGAGCGCCCCGCGAAATCGGAGAAGACGATCACCTGATTCTCCGAGAGATCGGGTATCGCATCGAGCGGTGTTGTCAGTAGTGCCCACACGCCGGCCCCCGAGATCGCAAGAAAGATCGAGAGCACCGTAATTCGGTGTCCGGCGCTCCATTCAACGATGCGTTCGATCATGATGTCGTATGGATGATGACTACTCTCTTCACGCTGATCCGACTGTCATTCCCACGTTCGCGGGAATGACAGGATGAACGTCAGCAATCAATTTACTTCTTCGGAATTACCGCTATAGCGGTCACCGAAAATTCGCCCGGCTGTGGCTCTGACAGTGTGAAGTTCACGGAATCCCCGACAGCGACGTGATCCAGCAGCGATGCTTTCTCTACATGATAATCCATCGCCATCGCTTCCATAATGCCGGGAATATCATTGTGCGATAGGTTCACGTTCGTGCGCGAGGAGTCGATGGAGATGACGATGCCTTTGCCCGTGCCGGATTTCACCGCCGCTGGTGCCGCCGCAGCAGCAGTCGAATCGGTGGCCACTTTGTCGTCGCTCTTCTTATCACAGGATGTGATGGCAAGAGTGCTTGCAACGAGTGCGATTGTAAGAACGGATGTACGTGTCTTGTGCATGATGAATTGATGTGTTTGTGAATTTCTTATTGTGCTTCGATGTCCGTGATCTCATACTGTCCATCGGATACCCTGGTTAGCGTAAACCGAACAGACGCATTTACTTTTACTTTCTCCAGCATCGCCGCGCTGCTCGCCCTGTAGGCCATCGTCATCGCGGCCATTACACCTGGGATGTTACCATGGTCGAGCGTGATCGTTTGCTTCTGCTTGTCGATGCCGCGCACCAATCCGGTGGATTCTCCGGACGATTTGCCGGACTCGCTGCCTTTCGACATATCCATCCCGGCCATCGGATTGTTCTCCGAGATCTGATGCTCCGCGTCCAGCATAAATGCTCCTTGAACCGCAACCGCCTCGCCGCCCTTTAGGCCACTGCGTATCAGGGTGAATCCATCTCCCGACGATGGGCCTAGTGTTACCTGATGGCTTAAGAATACATTATCACCATCGTGAACCCATACGAAATCACCAGTGCCGGAGCGAACAACCGCGCTCGTCGGTACAGCTAACGCGCTCTCACTGCCGCTGTTGATCTGAGCGGTGAACGTCATGCCGGGACGCAGTTTGTATCCAGTGTTGTTGAAGGATGCGCGAACTCGCACGGTCCGCGATGCCTGGTCCTCCATCGGTGAAATGAAAATGATCGGGCCAGAGAAATGTAGGTTTGGATAGGCGTTGGATTGAATGGTAACTGTCTGTCCGAGCTTCACGCTGCTAATGTCCGTTTCCTGAACATCCACCTCGGCCCACACAGTTGAAAGATCGACGAGTTGAAAGATGGTAGTCCCTTCATCGACATACGCACCCTCCTGCGTTTGCTTTTGTACGACAAGCCCACTCGCCGGCGAGGTAACTCTCACAACATTCGTCAGTTCACCGTTCGTCTCCAGCGCGCGAATGTGTTCGCTAGTCAGCCCGTACAATGCAAGCCGCTTCCTTCCAACTTCGATCAACCCTGTGTTGGGATGCCCGTGGTGCATAGCGGGGGAGGCCATGATCTCGTTGTCGCGCTTCTCGCGTTCGGCGATGAGCAGCTCTTGCTCTGCGTTCAGAATCTCGGGGCTATAGAAATCGAAGAGTGGCTCGCCCTGCTTGACATAGGTACCGGTCGCGTTGACGAACAATTTCTCAATGCGCCCTCGTGCGCGGGCCGCGATCGTTCGCTCACCCGTTTCCGGAGCCACGATGAGCCCAATGGCAGAGATCGTGTTCTCGACGCTCCGCTTTTCCACCGTGGCCACGGCAATGTTGGCACGAACGACCGAGAGATTCGAAAGCTGGACCGTCGCCACCTTCTGCGCCTCTAAGGATGTGGCCGTTGGAGTAGACACGCTCCAGGTCGTCTTTTGCGTCGATGGACGAAAGTACAAGAGGGCCGCAACCCCAACCACCGCGATGCCCAGAAGCGCGAAAAGCCATTTGACCTGTTTGTTCATAGCGTTGTCTTAATATTCTGTATAGCGCACCAGATCCATCCCGGTCTCATACTCTATCTCCGCGAGTGCTTTGTTATATTCTGCCTCGATCTGAAACTCGTCATGCTCCCGATGCAGCATGGCAAGTTCGTTGCGCAGCACATCATTCGCGCTGGCTTTGTTGTAGGTGTAATTCGCGTTTGTCGTCGCAAGGCTTGTGGACGCCGCCGGCAGAACTTCATCCTTAAGCAGTTCGTACTCCTTGCGAAGTCCCTCCAGTCGCGCAAGCTGGGTTTCGATCATTGTATGTATATCCAGCTTCTCTGCTCGCTCTTGGGAGAGTTTCATCGTGCGCATCGCATCGGCCTCCCCGGTTGCTTCTTCGCGCCGATTGGTGTGGAGGAACGGCAGATCAAAGCTCACGCTCGCCGAGAGCAGATCGTTCTGTGCCATTGCGGTCGGCATCGGATTCAGCGGTGTGTTCGGCGCAAGGCGGTCGCGCTGCATGTAACTGAGTGAGACCTGAAAGTCGGGGTACTTATCGAGATCATTGCGCGCGGACATCCGCCGATACGTCTCGACCTGCGAACGAATGCCCGCTAGCTTCGCCCGATGTATCGCGGCAATGGAGTCCAGCTCGGGAAGCGTGAACCCCAACTGCGGGAGGCCGAGATGCGGCACGATGTTAAATTCGGAAGCGGGCAGCCCACTGGCGCGCTCCAATTCACTTCGCTTCATCGCCACCATCATCTGGTCCTCGATGATCTGCTTCTTGATGTCGCTGCGTTCGAGCTGCAAATTGAGCACATCCTGCTGCGTTGCCGTGGCGGTTGTGAGTCGCTGTTCAGTAGAGGCGATCAGATTATCCACCGCGTCTGCATGGCTGTGGTTCGTGGTTATTGCACGGTCCAAGTGATACAGATCGAAGTACGCCAGTTTCACATCACGCCGCAGCGCATTGCGCTCTTCTGCAAGATCGAAGGTGGATTTCACCGTATCCTGCGCCGCGATGTTTCGCTCTGCACCAAGCTTGCCGGGATAGGGGAACATCTGGCTAATGCCGATCATCCTGCCGGTCATCATCTCCTGCGAGAAGCTGAAACTTGTAACCGGAACACCTTGCACTCCGAGCATCAGCATTGGGTTTGCCAGTGACGACTTGTCCGCGATGCGATGTCCTGCCGCAGAAATTGCAGCGCGTTGCTCGGCTAGCATCGGATGCTGTTCGATCGCGTTGAGCAGATGGTAAAGCCCAATCATGCTCGTATCAGAAGCGTTGTTGCTGATTCCGCCTTCAGAAACGCGGCTCAGATTCGCCTGCTTGCGTGCCGGTTGTGACACGGCTACGCTCGCCGCGAGCAGCAGCAACATAGAACATCCGAATTGTGTAAGGTACCGTTTAAGCATGAATAGTCATTCCACATTCTCACGATTCTGCACCCATTGGTGCGAAATCAACGCAAGCCCGCTCCACTAAGTGAAGCTTGCAATTTAAGAGAAACGCGGATGCACTAAATGCGGAAGGTCGAGAGGAGGGCTTGCCTATCCCCTGATAAGGGAGGGGGATGGGAAGTTGCTTCCGTCAGGATCGGTGAATCCTGCAGGATAGCGAGGAGAGATGAATTTGACGCAACCAGAACGCCGGTTTGCGAGAGCGACTGGTCAGAAGGCGCAGGCTTTGCGTAGGATGCCTTCAACACCAGGTACTTCGCACCATACACGCAGCAGGATTTTTTAGCCCTACCGCCCTTGGCCAATGTATTCCGACACGCCGCGCAAGTCATGGATTTCCCAGCGCTCCGTTTGGTGCACGTCATGGTTGCAACAGTAACTCCCGTTGAGGAGAGCAGCATCATAACGGCCAGAAAGATCCGGAGAAGCGAGGTCATGTCTAGATGCTTAAACGAACCCATTCCGAAATGATTCACACATGGCTTAGCACGCACTCTAATACACGGTTCCTAGCGGAGTCATCCATCCGCCAAAACTGTTTCCTGCGCCGCTGACTCATCGGGGATTATCGAATAATGAGTTTGGCTTAATTCATGGTTTTCACTGTAACAAATTCGCCCGTTTCCGTCTAAACATTCCAACTGTCCCTGGGCCAAGGTCCGGGGTGGGTGATTTTCATCCATTTGGGCTGTATTTCTCCTACCGATGAACGCTCGATCAATTTCTTACTCCGCCCCTGCGCGTGCCCTCCGCATTGCTGGACTTCGCGGTTTTGCAACCTGCACATTCCTTGTCGCAACTTCCTTTCTGGCGACTGCCGATGTGGCTCAAGCTCAAATCACTGGCCCCGCCTACGATGGTTCACAGGCTCCCGGCCCGATTCCCAGCCAGACCACACCGCCGGCATCTTCACTCTCGAAAGAAGTAACGCTTGAGGCAGCCATCAAGGCCGCGCTCGAACGAAATTACTCGACGCGAACCGCCGATAATAAATATCGCAGTGCCGAGATCGAAGCGCGCCGCTCCGATGCAAATCTCCTGCCGAGCGCATCTGCCAACGGATCCTATCAGTACTCTTATTCACTCTCCTCGGCAGCCGCCCGAACGTTGACCGTGAATAATCCCGTCACCGGGCTTCCGATCACAACGGTCACCAAGGACGCCGGAAATCACTCGCTCAGTTATGGTGCCAGTGCGGACTTCAATATCTATCACGGCGGAGCGGATGCGGCAAGAATACGCAGTGCCAACCAATCCCTCGATAACGCGCGATGGACGAAGACCTACACCCGGCAGCAGATTGCCTTCTCGGTAACAAACAACTACCTCACTGCGCTGAGAACCAGCGAGCTTGTTGATGCGGCCCGCAAGACACTCGAAGAGGCCGTCTCGCAAATGGGACTTGTCAAAGGAAAGTATGATGCGGGTGTGATTCCCATCGGACAAGTCTATCAGCAACAAGCAGTGGTGGGGCAGGATTCGCTTGGGCTGATCGAGGCCATCAATAATTACGAGAACGCGAAGGCCGATGTGCTCTTCCTTCTGAATGTTTCGCCGAACCAATACGATACCTACAGCTTCTCCTTAGCCGGAATTGATACATCGACATCGCCAGCATCCCGCGCGGCCGTCGAAGCGACGATCAGTGACGCCGCTCTGGACAAGGCGATCGACAATCGCCCCGATGTCATCGCCGCTCGTCATGCGTTGCAGGCGAGCATGGAGGCGATCACGGAGACGCGCGCAGGACTTTACCCGAGTCTGGATGCTACGGCGGGAATCGGTGGAAACGGATCTGACCCGAACCTTGCGAAGGTCAGCCTTGATCATCACCTTAGCGCCGGGCTTACACTCTCGATCCCGCTATTCGACAAGATGCAGAACCGACTGGCGATTGACGAGCAGGAGATCGGCGTGGAGAACGAGCGCATCGCGCTTGAACAACTTGTGCAGCAGATCCGCAGCGACGCCGCGAAGGCACTGAACAACCTACATTCCTCCGATGAAGCAATTGGCGTCAGTGAGTTAGCTCTCGCAAGTGCAGAGGAAAGTCAGCGGTTGGCTCAGGAGCGGCAGCGCGTTGGCGCGGGAACGCAGGTTGATGTCGTAATTGCTGAGGCGGCAGTCGAGCAGGCGCGCGCAAATTACGTCAATGCAAAATTTAATTACATCCTCGCGCAGCACCAGCTTGCTTATACGCTTGGACAGACGAAATACTAAAATAGAAAGTGCCAAGTCCTAAAGTAGAATACGAGTAGCGTCGAAAAGAGTAACGAAACAGGTATCCTTGTGATGACGCAGAACTCAGGACTTTCCTTATCCCCCGAATAATGGCGATCACCAAACCACAGAGTACGATGTCCAATACTACCGCGAGCCCTAGTGGGGCTACGCTAACGCCGCTGGAGGCGTCGCTTGCAAAACGTAAGAATAAGAGGAAGCGCAGCCGCAACATCGCTCTGATCGTTGGCGGCATTCTTGCGCTGGTCATTATCATCGCCATCGCTACCGGGGGCAAAGAAAAGCCGATCAGTGTGCAGACCGAGAAAGTCGCGCGGCATACGATAACCGAAGTAGTGCAGGCCACGGGCAAGATCCAGCCGGAAGTGCAGGTGAAGGTATCACCAGAAGTACCCGGTGAAATTATTTCGCTACCGTTCAAGGAAGGTGACCATGTGAAGAAGGGTCAGCTCATCGCGAAGATCAAGCCGACAACGTTTCAGGAGCAATATGCCGCCGCGCAAGCACAGTTAAGCTCCTCGAAGGCGCAGGCCGAACAGCAGAAGGCGTCCATGATAAATGCGAAGCAGGACCTGGTGCGTGCCGAGAAGCTCAAGGCAACGCATCTGCTCTCTGAGCAGGATTTCGATGCGATCAAGGCAAAGTACGATGCAACGGTCGCAGGGCTCAACTCCTCGAACTTTCAGGCGGAGGCAGCCGAAAGCCAGATGCGGCAGTACAGCGAGTCACTCAGCAAGACGAGCGTCCTCGCTCCGATGGATGGCGTCATCACTTCACTCATCTCACAGCTTGGCGAGAAGGTCGTTGGCACAAGCTCCTTCGCTGGTACGGACATGATGACCGTGAGCGATCTGACCGTAATGAACGCGATGGTGGATGTGGACGAGAACGATGTCGTCAATATTAAGATCGGCAATCACGTTCGCGTTTCCATCGATGCGTATCCAACGCAGACGTTCACTGGTACCGTCATCGAAGTTGCCAACAGCGCGAAGCTCGCGGGCACCGGCACGCAGGATCAGTCCACGAATTTCACGGTCAAGGTGAGACTTGATTCACTTCAGAAGGCGGATCTTCGTCCCGGCATGAGTTGCACGGCACGTATAGAGACAAGCACGAAGCAGGACGTTATCGCCGCACCTCTCATGGCTGTCACGCGCCGCGATAACGAAGACGATAAGGCAGCGGACTCGATGAAGAAAGTTCGCCAGGCGAACAAGGGTGACTTCCACGAAGGTGAAGAGACATCGACGATCGTTTTCATTGTGTCGAAGGGTGTAGCAAAGAAGGTCGCCGTGAAGACGGGCATTTCGGATAATGCTTACGTAGAAATTCTCTCAGGACTGAAGGGCGATGAAGAGGTCATCAAGGGTAACTTCCGCGCCGTCTCGAAAGAACTAGATGACGGCAAAAAGGTCACCGTAGATAACTCCGGAAAATCCGGTGATGGAAAATAGTACGGTTCGAACCTAGTACGAAGAAACAGTCGCACACATGGCAACGGATAAACATACTGCCGAGAACTCGGTCATCTTCTTAGAGCAGGTTCAGAAGATCTATAAGATGGGTGAAGAGTACGTCTATGCTCTTCGCGGATTGACCGTTGGTGTGCAGAAGAACGAGTACGTGGCCATCATGGGGCCGTCGGGTTCGGGTAAATCCACGCTCATGAACATCATAGGCTGTTTGGATACGCCGACGACAGGCAACTACTTTTTCAACGGCGTGAACGTCGCAGGATTAGACGACAACGATCTCGCTGGGATTCGCAACAAAGAGATCGGCTTCGTCTTCCAAACATTCAATTTGTTGCCACGCAGCGATTCCTTACATAACGTCGAACTGCCGCTCATTTACGCTGGTGTCGGCAAAGACGAACGCCGCCAGCGTGCTATCGATGCGCTCACACATGTCGGCCTTGCCGACCGTGCTGGGCACAAGCCGAACGAACTCTCGGGCGGCCAGCGGCAGCGCGTTGCCATCGCACGTGCGCTCGTCACGCGGCCTTCGATCATCCTTGCTGATGAACCAACGGGTAATCTCGATTCGAAGACCGGCGAGGACATCATGCGTTTGTTCAACGAACTTCGCGAACAGGGAAATACGATCATCGTTGTTACGCACGAAGAGGATATTGCGCGACACGCCGAGCGCATCGTTCGCATTAAGGATGGACTTGTCGAGAAGGACGAAGTTATCCCCGTCTCGGAGCGCATCGTGCCGGTAGCACGATAGAACATCACTTTAGCCGTGGCTAGACTACTTCAGGATACCTTCGAGGGAATGAGCATGGCGCGCACCGCGCTCCGTGCCAATCCCCTGCGTTCGGCGCTCACGATGCTGGGTATAATCATCGGCATTGTGACGGTGACTCTTATGAGTGCGTTCATCACCGGGCTGGACAACATGTTCCATGCGACCACAAGCTTCATGGGCACGGATGTCTACTACATAGACAAAAATAGTTGGGGTGGAGACTCCTGGGCGAGAGAACGCAATCGCCAGAACATCAGCATGGAGGAAGCCGACCGGCTGCGCACTCGCATGACGACTGCCAAAGCAATTAGCGTGAACGCGAGCGAATGGAACGTCGTCGTTCGCACCACACAAAACGAAGTCGATGGTATCAGGATCATGGGTGTCGATGCAGATGCGGAAAAGACCAGTTCCCTCACCATCGACAAGGGGCGCCTCTTCGCAACTCAGGAGTTGCTCGGCGCACGGCCGGTTGCTGTCATTGGGTATGATATTTGGGATCAGCTCTTTCACAAAGGGGACGCTATAGGCAAGACGATCCGGCTCAACGGCCATAGCTACGAGGTCATCGGAATTGCGAAGAAAGTTGGAGGCATGTTTGGCTTCTTCTCGATCGACCACGAAGTGGTCGTGCCCATCCGCACTTTTATGAACACGTTCGGTCGGCCCGATCGCTCACTAACGATCTCCGTAAAGGCGGCAAATGTACTGACGAAAGAAGACACGAAGGCCGAAGCGGAGTACATGATGCGCATCGTCCGAGGCCTCAAACCCGGTGAGCCGAGCGATTTCTCGATCAATAGCGAGGATCAGTTCAATCAGATCTTCGATAAACTCACCGGTGTTCTGAACTTGATCGGGCTCGTCATAACGAGTCTGTCTCTGCTTGTCGGTGGTATCGGGATCATGAATATCATGTTTGTGACCGTTAAGGAGCGGACGCGAGAGATAGGGATACGCAAGGCGATCGGTGCGCGCCGCAGAATGATCCTCTCTCAATTCCTCACCGAGGCGTCGATCCTCTGTATCGTGGCTGGTACAACGGGATTGGTGATCGCCTATACGGTGTCTTCCGTTATTAACCGCAGCATGCTAAAAGAGTCCGATATTAAGATCGACTTTAGTCCGCTGCTCATCGTAAGCGGACTGGGCATTTCACTTTTTATCGGTATCATCAGTGGGCTTCTTCCGGCCTGGCGTGCCAGCCGGCTCGATCCAGTCGAGGCGTTACGCTACGAATAAATGCAAACGAGCGAAAATATCAAGCAGGCGTTTCACTCTATCCGAGGTAACAAACTTCGGAGCGGGCTGACCCTGCTCGGGATCGTCGTGGGTGTATTCTCGATCATCGGTGTGATGACCGCGCTTGGGGCATTAACGAACTCGATCGACCAGTCGCTCTCCCAACTTGGCTCCACCACCTTCACTCTGAAGAAGTGGCCGAGCATGCATATGGGTGGAAATGACTGGATGAAATACCGCCGCCGCAAGCCGATCCTGTATGAACAGATCCGAACGGTTCGAGCCAACACGCGGCTGCCTGAAACGGTCAGTGCGGAGAATACCTACACTCCGGTCATCGCCTCCTTCGGCAGCGAAAAGAGCGATCCATCCTACTCGATCATTGGCTCGGATGAAAGCTTCGCGATCAATCACAGCTTCGATATCGCACGAGGCCGCATGCTCAACGCGGACGATGTTCAGTACGGTCGTGACGTTGCTGTGCTTGGTCAGGATATCGTAAGTCGCATCTTCACACACAACGAAGAGCCGATCGGGCAGGCTATCCGGCTGAACAATCACGAGTATACGGTCATCGGCGTCTTCGAACACAAGGGCGGTGGCATGGGGCAATCGCAGGATGGCTTTGCCCTCGTGCCCATCACCAACGAGCTTCGCACATTCACCGTACAAGACAACACTTCGCTAGACATCCTCGTCCGCGCCCGCAACAAGCAGACCTTTGATGAAACGCAGGACGAAGTGATCGGCGCTTTACGCGCTGCGCGGGGTGTGAAGCCCGGCGTGGAGAATGATTTCGAAGTGGAGAATAACGACAGCCTCACAACGCAGTTTGATTCCTTCTCCATGTACCTGAAGTATGCTGGGTTTGGTATCAGCGCAATCGCTTTACTTGCCGCGAGCATAGGAATCATGAACATCATGCTCGTCAGCGTGACGGAGCGAACGAAAGAGATCGGCATTCGCAAAGCGATGGGCGCAACGAAGATGGACATCGCCGGACAATTCGTCACCGAAGCCATCGTGCTTTGCGAAGTCGGTGGCGTTATCGGAATTGCCATCGGAATCGGACTAGGCAACATCATTGCCATCTTCATTCATGCGACGGTGTATGTACCGATGGTATGGGTGGGTATCGGCCTTGCGGTGTGTTCGCTTGTCGGTATCGTCTTCGGCCTCTATCCCGCGATGAAGGCGGCGAATATGCATCCGATCGATGCGTTGCGGTTTGAGTAGGATGTCGTCGATTAAGTAACAAGTGTGATCCTGTCATTCCCGCGAATGCGGGAATCCATCACCTTCAATGTCGTTCATAGGCCGCCTGGATTCCCCCGTTCGCGGGAATGACAACGATGGAAGTTGAAGCACTTACTTGATTAGTACGTGTGGGACGAAATGGTATTTCGCTCCCGGTGGTTCACAGTAGCACATGAACTTCACCACTCTCTCTCGCCGCGCCCGCTTCGGGCTCGCCACGCTGTCCGGCATTCTGCTTGGCCTCGCATTCCCGCCAACGGGCCTCGCCGGAGGACTGCTCGCCTTTGTTGCTATCGTTCCGCTGCTCATTGCGCTCGAATCAGCAGACTCACTTCGCAAAACATTCTACACCACGTTTGTTGCGATGTTCTTTCTCGGCATCGTTTCGAATTACTGGGTAGGCGGATGGAGCAGCAGCGGAGAGGGTGATAAGTTCTTGATGCTTGGTGGAGTACTTCTCGCGCTCGTTCATCCCTTCTGGCTCGTCGTTCCGTTCTTGTTGTACGATATGGTTCGCCGCCGATTTGGGCGAACTGCGGCCCTCTACTTACTTCCATTATTCCAAGCCGGATTCGAATACGCGCATTCTTTCGGCGATCTTTCCTACCCGTGGCTCAATCTGTACGACACGCAAACGTACAATCTCTCCTTCATCCAATTCATCGAATTCACGGGACCATACGCGCTTTCGATGGTGATCGTGCTGGGGAATGTTCAGATATTCCAACTCATTCGATCCGCCGCCACAAAGGATCGCCTGCGATATGCCATTCCATTGCTGCTTCTCATAGCCATTCCATACATCTATGGAATGACCGCGATGAGCAGGCACGAAAAGTCCGCTGCTTCTCTTCGCGTTACCGTGGTTCAGCCCAACATTGACCCCTGGGCGAAGTGGAACACGGACGACCAGCGCATTCTGGACACCAACTTTGCTGCGACGCGAACGGCACTGGCTGCGTGTCACGATTCCACCGATCTCATCGTCTGGCCGGAGACAGCGATCACGTTTTTCATAACCTCCCCAGCGAAACAGGATGCGTATCGCCAGTTGAACGACTTTCTGCATGAGATCAAGCATCCACTACTGACGGGCTTCCCGGATCGCGAGGAACTGCAAGCTGGACGCGACTCGATTCCCGAAGATGCACATTATACTGGCGTTGGGGATTTCTATTATCGCAGTTGGAATGCGGCGATGCTCATTCAGCCGACCTGGGATCTGCCGCGCGATCATACGGATGTTATTATGTCGGGCGATTACAATGTCCCAACGCTTCGCAAGGCCGTTTATCATAAGCAAAAGCTTGTGCCGCTTGGTGAGCATGTGCCGTTCGTCGAGATATTCCCGGCGCTTGGAAGAGTGTTCCAGTGGGGTGTTGGGCTGGGGAGTTGGAATGTTGGGAAAGGTTATGAGCCGCTGAGTATGAATCTTGCCGATGCCCACAATCAGATGGCGCAAAATCCGACGCTGCGTGTTAACCCAGAGATTTGTTACGAGTCGGTCTATCCCAGTTTCATCCGGCATTTTGTGGATCACGGTGCGAACCTGCTCGCGGTGATAACGAACGACGGCTGGTATGGCGAAAGCTCTGGGCCGTATCAGCACGAGCAGTTCGCGGTGCTGCGCGCCATCGAGAACCGGCGCTATTTGGTGCGCTCGGCGAACACTGGCATCTCCGTGATCATCGACGACCGCGGCCGCTTCGTGAAACAACTGCCGCTCTTCCGCTCCGGCTCGATCACCGAGCGCGTCCCGCTCATCGAACGCAGAACGCTCTACACCCGCTTCGGAGATTTCGTCGCGATCCCGTCTATGTTGTTTTCGATTCTTATGTTCGTGTATTCTCTCGCCACTTGGTTCATCGCACGAAGCCGACGAAAGCCGGCCGCATCTATGCAATCACCCGAAGCGCATTCCGATGCATTGCCACTGTGAGCCTGTGTACGTTGTCGCCGGGCACGGCGAGTATCTCCCCATCGGCATGAAGGACGAGCGGCTGCTTGGATGTGAGAGAAAGGCTTGTAAACGAATGGTGAAATACAGCCGGTGAGCCCATGTGCGTACCCTTCAACACTTTCGGTAAAAGCATGAGCATTTGCGCTCGTGACAGCGGTTTAACGAATAACATTTCAAATGTCCCATCGTCGATCTCAGACTTGGGCGTGGTATAGAAGCCGCCACCCTCGCGCGGGCCATTCGCAAGCGTCATCATCAACGCGGGCTCAGCGAAGCGGTTGCCATCGAAGGCGAGTTCGACATCGAACTGATGATGATCTCGCAAGAGTGTCATCACTGTTGCGGTGAGGTACATAGGCACACCCTTGAGCATGTTATAACGCCTGCTCCGAACAGTCACCCGAGCGTCGAAGCCAATACCGATCGTGTTATTCCAATACTCCATTCTCCCGTGATCATCCTCAAGCGAGCCGATATCAACAAAGCGGTTCTTCCCGGCGAATAGTATTTCAACACCCTTATCGAAATCGCGGGGAATGCCAGCAGCGAAAGCAAAGTCATCGCCAGAGCCGGCGGGAAGAACGCCGAGCTTGGGCCGAACATCCGCAGGTACAGCCATCAATCCGTTTATCACCTCGTGGACGGTGCCATCCCCACCAACAGCGACGACGGTCTCTGCGCCATCCAAAGCGGCCTGAAGTGCGAAGCGCGTCGCGTCACGAGGCGCAGTGGTTTCGGCCCAATCATACTGTGCCCCTTTGGATTTACGGAATTCGCGAACCTTCGCAGACGATACGCCGCGGCCGGAGTGTGGATTATAGATAAAGCAATGAGAAGACAGAAGCGACATGCACAAAACTAACGATAAAAATCTGCTTAGAAAAGAAAAACGCGAGCGGACCTATGCGGCCATGATGGCTTCTTCTTCAGCGCCCACCCCAAGCTCACTCATCATCTGATACTCGCGCAGGAACAGTTCGAGCCGATCCACACACTCTTGCACCGTCGGTGTTTGCATCAGGTCGCGGCGCACCTGAGAGCCGCCGCGCAATTCGCGTAAATATCCGGCATAATGCTTTCGGAAAGAGAAGACTCCGCGCGGCTCCCCGCGAACCTCGCACGAGTCGCGGAGATGACGGATGCACATGTGGATGCGCTCTTCTACAGTGGGCTGTCGGTAGCTACCGGTCGCCCGCAGCTCTTTGATCTGCCGAAAAATGAACGGGTTCGTGATCGCCGCGCGCGCGACCATGACGCCGTCGGCGCCCGTTTCGGCGAATGCGCGTTCCGCGTCCTCGGCCGTCTTTACATCGCCATTGAGGAAGACAGGGATCGAAACGACCTTCTTGATCTTTGGTATCCAATCCCAATCCGCCGTGCCCGAGTGCCCCTGCGAGCGGGTACGGCAATGGATCGTCAGTGCTGCGGCACCCGCTTGCTCCAGCATTGGCGCGATCTCTAGGATATTTATGGACTCCTGATCCCACCCAAGACGTGTCTTGACGGTGACAGGCAGCCTGACCGCATCCACTGTGGCTCTGACCATGCGTTCCATGCGCGGCGGGTCTTTGAGGAGCCCCGCCCCAGCACCCTTTCCAGCTACATTCTTGACCCAACAGCCGCAGTTGATATCCAGAAAATCGGGACCGGCGGCCTCAGAAATGATGGCAGCCTCCTTCATCACGTCCGGATCGCCGCCATATATTTGTATTGCGACTGGCCGTTCGGCTTCAAGCGTCACCAACTTCTTCTTGGATTTCGCGACGGAGCGGATCAGCGCCTCGCTGGAGATAAACTCGGTATACACGGCGTCAGCGCCCATTTCGCGCGCGATGAGGCGGAAGGATACGTCGGTGACGTCCTCCATCGGTGCCAAAAGTACCAGCTGATCCCTGAGTTCAAGATTTCCAATTCGTACCATGAACTGGCCTAAACACCGAAAGAGGATTGGAGTTCAATACGATTTCTTCACGGGTTGGCAGGAAGTCCCCTCCGCTCCGTCCCGAATTGGTATGTCATTCCCGTGAACACGGAAACCCAAGCATTGGGTGTGCCGCAGAGTACGGTCTCCGTGGATCCGGTTGTCGCGTTCAAGGGAATGACAGGTAGCGCGTTGGGGGTTACAAGTATTATGTCACCGATCACTATCCGTCCTGCCACCGCTGAAGACGCGCCACTCATATCCGATCTCATCCATGCTCTCGCCGAATACGAGCGCATGTCCGATCTCTGCACAATCGCACCCGAGCAAATCCGCGAGCAGCTCTTTGGCCCGCATCCCGCTGCCGAAGCTATCATTGCCGAGTATGAGGGAAAGCCGCAAGGCTTCGCTATCTACTTCACAACGTTCTCTACATTCATAGGAAGGCCTGGTATCTATCTGGAAGATCTATTCGTCCGGCCAGAGCATCGCGGATCGGGGTTAGGCAAAGCGCTGCTCCTTCAGCTGGTTGAGATCGCGAAGCAGCGAAACTATGGTCGCGTGGAGTGGGCGGTCCTGCATTGGAATGAAGACGCCATCGGCTTCTACAAAAAGCTCGGCGCGAAGCCAATGGATACGTGGCACATCTATCGGTTGGATGAGGAGGCAATCGACAATCTCGCCAAATAGAAACAGCCCCGAACTGTGAGGTTCGGGGCTGTTTGAGGCCTGGACGAATCCAGAAATTATCTGACGATATTCATCTTGCCGACGAGCATCGCGCTGCCCGCGATCAAGCGGTAGGAGTATACTCCGCTCGCTAAGTTCGAGGCATCGAAATTAACGGAATGTGTACCGGCCGACATGTTCTTGTTGTCGAGAACCATCATCTCGCGTCCAACGGCATCGTTCACAACAAGCGTTACATCACCGCCAACAGGCAGGGTGAAGTCGATCGTTGTCTCGCTGCTTGCTGGGTTTGGATAGTTCGAGATCGAATATCCATTATGCGCCGCACCGGCATAGACCGAAGCGCTCGAGCCGATCGAGAACGGTGCAGACGTCAAGGTCATACCCTTGGTGCTCGTCACTCGTATGAACGCTGGGTTGGTGTTGCCCGTCATCGGTGTCGTCCATGTGAGGCTGGGAACATCCGTTATCTGCACGGTCGCGATGTGCGTCCATGTCAGCGTGTAGTCAAGCGAATACTCGACGTTGACCGACGTGCCGATGTCCGGCGTGAATGTCCACGCAATACCAAGCGGCTTGTTGTTGCCAATGTTGCGCTTTGTATCCAAGTTGCTGAGGGTGAGCGAATTGAGTGTGCCGATCCCCGCAATTACCTTGATCGTAAAGAGTCCACTTACGCCGCGAACACCATTGCCATCCGTGATTCGAACAAGAGCTGACGTGGTTGCAACATTTGGAATGCTAGCCCATGTGTAGAACTGCACATCCGAGTTGATGAAACCTATCAGATTCCAGATGATACCACCATCGAGCGAATACTCCAGCGTTTTGTTCGTTGTCGTATTCGTTGCGTTGAATTGGATCTGGAAGTTCGGCAATCCGCCATCGAGCACTTCACCCGCAATGGGATGCATGATGACGATGCTGCCAGGAGTAACCTTGCTGCTCTTGATCGTGAAGATCCCGCTCTTGCCGGTAAGACCGTTGCCATCAACGATCCGGATCATTGCAGTCGTTGAGGATGAATCCGGAACATTCCAGCTATAGTTGAACACATCGGCATTAAGACTACCGATGAGCGTCCACGTCAGGCCATTGTTTAGCGAATAGGAGAACGTCTTCATGGAGGCGATGCCGTTGCCAGTCCAGGCGATTCGGTATCCCTGCGTGCCACCGGTGATGATCTCGCTCGGAGCTGGCAGCGAAACAATGATCGCTGGAATCTTGCTGGTGACGATCTTAAAGATGCTGCTCTTGCCGACAAAGCCGTTGCTGTCGGTGATACGCACTTGCGCGTTGGGTGACGTCGTGTCTGGAACGTTAAGCCATGCGTATGCGAAAACGTCCGCACTGATCGTACCGATCAGCGTCCAGGTCTGTCCACCATCGAGCGAATAGTCAAACGTCTTCTTGGACGTAAGACCAAAGCCTGTCCAGGTGATCTGGTAATTCGGCGTACCACCGAGGATCGTCTCTCCCGCTGCCGGTCGAACGATCACCAATGAGCGTGCCTTGATCGAGAACATGCCGCTCATCCCCGTTATACCAGTTGTATCCGTGATGCGCACGAATGCACGTGTCGAAGTTGTGTCCGGCGCATTCCATCCGTAGGCGAACAGATCAGAATTTAGGATGCCGATCGTGCGCCACGTTGCACCGCTATCGAGTGAATACTCGAAGGTCTTCTTTGTGGTTAGTCCTGCGCCGCTCCAGGTGATCTGGTAGTTCGTTGTGCCACCGGTAAGCTGCTCCGCTAACGCCGGGTGCAATACCGTGATCCTACCTGACTTGATCGTGAAGAGACCACTCTTACCCGTGATGCCAAGGGAATCAGTAATACGAATATACACCTTCTTTGAAACGGTGTCAGGAATATTCCATCCGTATGCGAATACTTCCCCGTTCACGATGGCGATCGTTCTCCATGTCAGTCCACTATCAAGCGAATACTCAATGGTCTTCTTTGGGGTAAGCCCGACGCCGGTCCAGGTGATCTGGTAGTTCAGCGCGCCGCCTGTCAGTATCGCTGCTGGCAGCGGATGTGTGAGGATGATTTTGCTCGATGTGATGACAAAGGCTCCGCTTACGCCACGCAGATTTGCCGTGTCGGTAACGCGAACCATCGCTTTTGTCGAGAAGGTATCCGGCACGCTCCATTTGTAGAAGAGCGAATCGGTCGTGATTGTCGCGATCGTCGTCCAGGTCAGCCCGCTGTCGAGTGAGTACTGTAGAGTCTTCACGCGTGCAATGCCAGTGCCCGTCCATCGGATGGTATCGTTCGCGAAGCCGCCGCGAATCGAATCACGTGTCGTCGGCCGGGTGACCGTTATGTTAGGCGCTGCACCGGAGTCCGTCGAGATCGCCATGTTGTTGCCAGAGAGCGTAATGGCACCCAATGGCGCCACCAGTGCCCTTCCATCAAGCGATGATCCGCCCGCGAACGAGATCGCACCGCGTGCGAAGATCGTACCCTTGAAAGTGGAGTTATTCGCAACGTTCACAGCACCATCAACGAACCAATAGATGTTCGCTGCACGTGCGTTGTTCGCAAGCAGAATATGCGTGCCGGAGTTGGCGTCCAACTGTCCGCCGATCTTCACAATGAAGATCGCGTTCGCATTGCCGTGCGCGTTGAAGGTAATGTTGCCGCTCGTCGTCGTTGCCGCACCCGAGCAATAGACCGCGGGGTCGAACGATTGTCCATCGACAATTCCGACGCCGAGTACATAGCCGCACGTGACTGCCGCTTCGGTCGTCCATGCAGTAAGTAGATCTGCTTTCGCAAGTGCCGATGCACCATTCGCGCGATTAAGCGCACCGGTGTATGTTCCAGGCGGGAACCCATTGAAGGAATACGCGCCATCCTGGCCAACATCGCCAGTAAGGACGGTTAGCCCGGTGTTGTTGATAGCTCCGCCACCCGTGAAGATAGCGTAAGTTGAAGCCGTGCCAAGGTTTGGACGTAACTGCCCAAACGTCACGTTGGACGTGAGCTCTAGGGTCAGGATGACGAGCACACTGCTCAGCCATGATGATTGTAGAAGTCTGTTCATATAGTAGTCGATTGTAGGTAGCTACGCCGATAGGAAATGCTCTCCGTGGGGTGGGCATGGGAAACTGGCGGAATCCTCAATCGGGATAGAGGGCAATAACCTGTCCAACTCCTGTTAGGAGACCAACCAAAGGAGCACGCTAAACTTTCACGACTCGCGTTAGCGGTACGCGATCCCATGTTGGATCACTCAAATCCGGCCAAAATGGCGACTCATACGTCGGGCAGTGCACAGAGGCAAGCGTTTCTTGAATCGAGATATGGCGGCACATCGATCACGATGCGGCGAGATGCAATGCTCCCCTAAACTAATCACATACTCGCGATACCCCTATTTGCACTAGATCGCACGTTAGGCAACAGCAGCGTCCTGCGCTTGTACTGTTTTACCCAACTCGAGTGAAATCATCTTCACAACATCCTCTTGCGGAAGGCCGCGCGGTCTGAACCGCGCGCGTGCCAACTTCACTGCCTCTTCCAGCGTCTCTACCTCACCACGCAGATACAGCCATACATGATAGCCCAGGCGGTTGCGGTCGTTCTCCTCCACCGTTGGCACATCCACGACGGATGCATAGGCCTTTTGAGCGAGTTCGGTATCGTGTGGTTTCGAAATATGTAGGGACATTAGTCTTCCACGGTGAATGGGCAGTTGACAAAATAGCCGTTCTCGCTCGTCAGGCATAGGCGGTATGAACCGCTGGATAGGCCAGACATGCTGACCGATCCGTGAAGCGTCCTGCCGACACTATCATAGGAGATATGTCGGGTGATACGGCCTTGCATATCATAGATAAGTAGTTCGCAGCGGCCGGACCCGCTGGGAAGTCCGGCTGTAAACTCGAGCTGGCGATTGCGATTCGGGTTGGGATATACGCGGAATGGATACGCGGACTCCCCGCCATCCGGCGACGCAACCGAAAGTGTCGCATGTGCGATCTTCATCACGAGCAATCCGTCCGGATCGAACACGAGGGTGTCGGGTGAAAATCCAAAGTTGGCGAAGTCGCTGCTGAGATAGGTAGAGTCCATCCACACATTCACGGTCTTTGAAAGCCCGCTGTTTGTGGTGCCACGCACAGGGATGCACATCCTGAAGTGGGGTGTACTGGCGCTATTCGTCGCTTGATGGAACGTGATCTTCGCACCTGTTGCCGAACGCGACCAAACGATCGTGTCCTTCGGATATCCCGTTCCAAAGACCCATGGCTTGAAGAACCAGCCAAGGTCTTGCCCAGAAACATCTTCGAACGCACGCTCAAGATCCCAACTCGTCGCGGTTGAATAGGCATGAACATTCCCAAAGTGCCGGACGCATTCGAAGAAGACCGAATCACCCAAGTATTGTCGCAGCATACCAAGCACCGCCGCCCCCTTCTGATAAATGGTCGTATAGGGATAATTATCCGTGTGCTTGTCCACTGTCGAAGCGCCGAAGAGTGGCAGCGTGCTCGTTTTCGCGTTCGCGATGTTTCCATGCTGCCGAGTGAGGTAGGTGGAGCGGTGGAAGAGATGCTCCAGCACGAGGGATTCGCAAAAAGTAGCAAACCCTTCGTTGAGCCATGCGTCGTCGAAAGTCTGGCACGTAACCCTATCACCCCACCACATGTGTGCTAGCTCATGGATCGCGGTGGTGCCACTGCCCCCGCTGTCGGCCACCATCGAGGCCGAGTCGCCGACGAGCACACGCTTATCGAGCGAGATCATCGTCTGATGCTCCATCGAGCCGAACGGCGTAACGACATAACCAACTTTTTCGAATGGATACGGCGCGAACAGCGAATCATAGAATGCAAGCACCTGCCGCACGCGCACATTCATGTGGATCCCCGCCAACGCGCTGTCGCGTTTCAATGCATACACTTCGAAGGGGATTCCCAGTGAGTTTGTGATGTTCTGTTCCGTGTATGGCCCTGTTGCGAAGGTGAGCAAGTAGGTCGCGATCGGATGGCCAACATGCCAGTGCATCTTCCTCCAGCCGTCCTGCAACGAGTTTCCGACGAGCAACCCGTTAGAGGCCGTGACTTCACCATCGCGGCAGAGGAAAGTGAGATCGACGGAATCGGGCTTGTCGTCCGGCAGATCATAACAAGGAAGCCAATGCCGTGTGCATCCGACGTAAGGTGCCTGGAAACCCACGCCCATCGCGAACATCATCGTGTCCTGGTCGGTGACTCCGCCCCACGTCATGCTTCCCGCTTGCTCTGGCCTGCCGCGGCCATGAAAAAAAGTGTGAACCGTGAAGATCTCGCCTGGCGAGATCCCCTTCGGTGGCGCGATCAGATAGGCACCGGAAACGGTGTCGGTCGTCTGGGTGGAGGCTCGAGCACTGTTGACATCCACACTATCGACGAGGATGTACTTCACATGTTGGAGAATACCGCTAAGCGCGGTGTCCGCGCGCCCGATCATCGTCACTTCCCCAAAGAGCGAATCCTGCATTCGATCCAACCGTACAGTCGCCGTGTAGGAGACAACTTTATAGCCTTTGTTCGTTTGGCCCGGAGACGCGGAAATTAGCGCAAGACAGAGCATCACCGTAAGCGCCACGGTGCCCGCCGCCCGATGCCCGAAACCTGAAGTTCGATTCCTCGTCATAGAATCCTCCGAACTGATAAGCTGACCAAACAAGTTCTGTTACCCGAGAATGTCTGAGATCATCCATAGCCCAACACGTGCATTGCAACTGCGGGAGCACGAGGTATCGTTGCCTCGGAGCCAAAGCGCACCGTTGCCCGAGCACATCATCGCCGCCAGCGAGGAGATGCGTGAGCTGGTCTCCGTAGTACGTACAATTTCGCCCACGGCGATCACCGTGCTTCTCATCGGCGAAAGCGGCACTGGCAAAGAGGTTTTCGCCGAGCTCATTCACGATTTCAGCGAACGGAAGGGGCCCTTTGTAACCGTCAATTGCGGTGCTATTCCCGAGGGGCTTATCGAGTCCGAATTGTTCGGTCACGAGAAGGGCTCGTTCACTGGAGCCACGGGGCAGCGCAAAGGCTTCTTCGAAGCCGCACAGGGTGGTACGCTCTTCTTGGACGAGATCGGGGAGATGCCCCTACAGTTACAAGTGAAATTGCTCCGCGTCCTCGAAACAGGGAAATTCACTCGCGTTGGCTCGACGTCCTCGCTTACGACTGACGCCCGCATTATCGCAGCAACCAACCGCGATCTGGATCTTGATGTGCGCTCCGGCACATTCCGATCTGATCTCTACTATCGCTTGCGTGCCGTAATGCTACGCATTCCGCCGCTTCGCAACCGCAGGGAAGATATTCCCTTCCTGATCGAAACAATGCTCGAAGAGTTTGTTCGGCGGCATAAGATCACAGGCCCGGACGGCCGCCCGCAGATGCCACAATTGCGCGGTGACGCAACGGAACTCCTTATCAACCACGAGTGGCGCGGCAACATCCGCGAGTTACGCAATACGCTGGAGCAGCTTGTCGTACTTGCATGCTCTCCCAGCCGCATGGATGATCGTGCCATCATCACACGTCGCGATGTCGAGCGCGCACTCAGCGCCGACGTTGCAAGCATCTGGGATGGCGAGCGTGCCTATCAGCGCCCGCTGCCCGCCCCACCGCAAGGGTTACCGAAAGAACAAAGCGAGCGAGAATTGATCTACCGCGCGCTGCTCGAACTCCGCAGCGAGATCGCGGAAATAAAGACGATGCTCTCATACGAACGGCAGCAACCGGCCACACCCGGACCGCTCGCGCTGCCGCCATCGAGTGTTCTGCCAACCGCCCACACCGCGTCGGCCAACGGAGGAATTAGACCATTGGATGAGCTCGAAACGGAAGCATTGGAGGGCGCGCTTCGTTATTATCACGGCAACCGCCGACACGCTGCCAACGCGCTCGGTATCAGTGAACGAACGCTCTATCGAAAGATGAAGGAGAAGGGACTTGAATAAGGGATATGAGGTGTGGGGTATGGGGTATAGGTTCAGAGGACTTCTCACCAGATTTCTTCGCTTGCTTCATACCCCATACCCCATACTCCGTAGCCTGTACCCAATACCCTTGCTCCTCCTCGTAGGCTGCTACTCCTTTACCGGCTCGAGCATTCCGCCACACATTCATACTATCGGTATTCCGCTTGTCGAAGATAATTCGGGCTTCGGGCAGTCGGTGGTGCGGCAGGACCTTACCAACTTACTCATCCTGAAATTCACGAGCGAGGGGTCGCTCCGCGTGGCAGGCCGTGCGAACGCCGATGCTTTGCTCGAAACCTCCATTCTTGCCGGTGGAATTACCGATGAGCCCGTCAGCGTAAAGGCGGGAGAAGTGGTTACGACAAAGCGCATCACGCTTCGCATCCACGCGATCTACCGCGACCAAAAGAAGCAAAAGGATTTTTGGGAGCGCGACTTCACACAAACTGCCGACTACCAGGTTGCCCAAAACCTCGCGGGCCTCAAAGACGCCTTGGCTAAGGCCGAGGACAAGATTGGAGAAGATCTGTTGATCGCAGTGATTTCGAATTGGTGAGGAAAGGGCAGGAGGTGCTTGCTACTTCGACTGCACCGAATCACCCAGAACTTGATGTGTGTCCTGCTTAAAGTGAGAGTCCACCGATTTCCAATTCGTTCCGAATACGATCGCATAGCCGAAGTATCCGGCAAATGCAAACATGGCGATTGTGGTGCCCATATTTATTCGTTTGAGTGTCGCTGGTTTGAATCCGCTCTGGCTTTTTGAGATCAATCGGATCAGAACAAGAAACCACGACGCTGTTCCAACACCCGCGCCAAGCGCAAAGACTATGTTGATACTCAATCCGGAGCCAAGCAGCCCCCAACTTCTCCACAAACCCGATATGATGATCCATTCTGGAACAGCCATCACATTCGTCGCATAGAGCAGGGCACCCACGACGAACGGTCCGGCCAGTCCTTTCTTCTTTATGTGCATACGCCTTATCGCTAGGGCCGCTGCTCGATCGCCAACACTTCCGTCGGCGATGGCTGATTCACCGATGGTGTGTTTCACATGTTCCGGTGTTGCCGGTTGCTCTGGCTTTGTCCGTAATTGATGAACGCCCAGCCAGATCAGCGCGATAAATCCTGCGACTTCGAAGAGCAGATTCACGATCGGTGAGGCAACAAGAAATTGGTTGATCTGCGCCGAGCCCCCGCAATAGATCACGTCCATCACCGCTCCGCCGACCCCGACAGCAAGCCCGTAGCGGAAGCCATCCTTGAGCGTTCGCGAAATAGCAGCAGCATTCACCGGACCGATCGGCATGGAGAGGAGCCAGCCAGTGATGGCACCGATGAGCAGAGCAATGAGCATGGAGAAATTATGAAGGATGAATTATGAATGATGAACGGGGAGGAGACGAGGGGATGAGCCGCAGAAGTTGGCGTCGTCTTCAACCTTCATCGTACACCACTTTCAGACTTCCCGAGCATCCAGTTGCTCTATGATGGCAACCTCCAACGCAGATTTCTCCTGCGTTGGTTTTGCTTGCTTGATCACCTGCGCGACGATCTCGGGATTATTCACCACTGGCGAGCCCGCCTTTGCGTGCATGTCGGCCCGAGTGCCTGCTTCAAATGCAAGCCGTGTGCCGAAAAACTCGCTGAGTGCCTGCGTCATCTCATCCTTCAACGATTGTAGCAAGTCCCGTTCGATCTTTCCTGGAACGGCCAGATACACCATGGACTTTCGCACGCCGCAAAACTCCAACTCAGGAAAAATCGTAAACAGCCCCCGCGATTTTGTACGCACGAAATCACCAAAAGCGAGCCATCGCTGCGAGATGGTATCATTCTCTACTGCAACAGCCTCTGAAGCTTGTGGCGCGACAGGTTGTCGAACTGTCGGCGTAACTTCATGCGGCGGCTGCACCCGCGGTGAGCTTGAAGCGCGGCTAACGGTCGAAGAAGGCGTTGGTGGCGATGCTGGACGTGCTTCCGCAGTCGGCCTGGGAGCTGGAGCAGGCGGTGGTGGTGCGTATCCCGACGGTACGGCTGCTCCGCGCAGTGCGCGAACTTCAGCAATCAATTGAGAGATCTCCAGTGCTCGTTCAAGGAGCATCATCTCCACCAACGTGATCTCCAGCACGATGCGTGGTTGTTGGGATGAGTGAAGCTTCTCAAGCGCCTGCTGCCCGAGCCGAACGAGCCGAATGAGATCGCTCTCTGGAAAATCCTTTGTGATCTGCGAGTACCGCTCAGCGTGTGAACGGGATACTTCGATAAGCTTGGTCTCGCCAGTAATAGCAACGGTCAGGATATTCCGGAAGTGTTCCAGTAGCCCTGCGAAGAACTCCTCTACATCGTAGCCTCGCGCAACAACCTCTCCGCTTAACTCAAAGGCTCGTTTTGGCTCGCGCGCGGTAATGGCCGAAGTGACTTCGAAGTAGAAATCGAGATCGATCAGATTGAGCGCTTCGCGCAAGCGGGCCGTCTCGACGGTCATGCCGCAATACGCGATCGTCTGATCGAAGATAGACTCTGCATCGCGCGCCGAGCCATCGGCCTTCTTCGCGATCATCAGCAGCGCATCGTCGTCGATCGTGATGCCATCGGCATCCGCGATCTTGCGAAGCAGCGATGTTATTTCTTCGATCTGAATTCGGCGAAAGTCATAGCGCTGCGTACGCGAGAGAATCGTCGGAAGCACCTTCTGAACCTCCGTCGTCGCGAAGATGAAGACGAGATATTTCGGAGGCTCTTCCAGCGTCTTAAGCAGCGCATTGAACGCGCTGTTCGAGAGCATGTGCACTTCATCAATGATGATGACCTTGTATTGCCCTTGCAGCGGTGGGTACTTTACATTTTCGCGCAATCCTCGGACATCTTCGACGCCGTTGTTCGAGGCACCGTCGATCTCCGCGACATCCATCGAGCGGCCTTCTGTGATCGAAAGGCACACATCACAGTTGTTGCAAGGCTCGTAGTCGTTTTTCGCGGCGTTCGGACAATTGATCGCCTTGGCGAGCAAGCGCGCAACGGTCGTCTTGCCGCAGCCACGCTGACCTGTAAATAGGTAGGCATGCGCGAGCCGGTTCTCGCGGATCGCGTTCTTGAGTGTGCGGGTCACATGGTCTTGGCCAATAACGCTGTCAAAGCGCATCGGCCTCCATTTTCGGGCGGTTACCTGGAAAGTCTCAGACATAGAACGGGTACAACGACGAGGGACGGGGTAGCCGTTCTCCCTGTCTATTTGTTACCCCGCCTTCACCACCCCGTCATCCTCCTTCGTGCGGACAAAGATGGAGGTGATAAGCGCGAAGATCGTGGCAAAGAAGGTATTGCCGATGACAGAGAAGATGACCGTCATCGGTAGTGCCCAGGTTCGAACGTAGCCAAGGGAGTTCTTGATGTCAGAGGGCGTCATCTTTCCGGAAGCCTTGAACGCCTCTTCCTGCTTCTGGACGATCATGTCAATGAAGCCGGAATTGATGAACTGGATGTAGATCACCATGAAGACCGCCATGACCGCACCAGAAAAAAGACCGATCATTGCGCCCGTGCCGACGCCCTGACCATAGGTCATCGTGCCATCAAATTCATCTTCCTTGCGCTCTTTGCTGGCCATGAAGATGAACCACGCCAGAAATGGCAGCGAGAGATAGCCGAGCATTTGGCCGCTGGTGGTCTTGTCGAGGCCAGTAAAATACTCCAGCAGCGTGATCGCGATAGAGACTCCTGCCGCGTAGAGTCCGTAAGTTAATGCTGTCATCATAACGTCTGATCGATTTGTTTGTCGTTCAACTCGTTCGGCATTGCGCCGGGAAGAGATTCTATTGCTCAAAAATAAGCCAAAAACGGGGCCGCCAGTTGAAATACGAAATCCCAACGAGAGCACATGTGAACTAGGCTCGCCACTACTGCTTCTCGAAGGCGGAGCTTCTGAGCTTGCCAGCGGTTTCACTGACCATCCAATAGGTCCCGGGACTTAGACGGGCAAGTTCGAACTCTACCTTGTGTGGCATCTCCCCATGGATCAAGGATGGTACTTCTATCCTGCGGCCCAGCATGTCCTCGATCCAGCAGCGCGTTGGAGTGGCAGGAAAGATAACGGTGAGCCGGTCAGCGGCGGGATTCGGGAACATTCGGAATGCGGTCGGCTCAATTTCAGAAACTCCGCGAGAAAGTGAGGAGGCCGGAACGAGGACGGTGTCCTGGGCAGAGCATCCGCCCGAGCTTGCAGCGCGAACTGCATATTGCACAGCAACCGACCTAGCGATAATGATCGAGCTGCCTGTACCGGCGGTGCTATGGAGCGGATTTGGCAATCTGTACCAGGTGAATGCCACACCTGTCGTATCGGCCATGTTTGCGATTAGGAGTGCCGAGTCTGCCGGTACGTTCGTAGTGTCGATGCGGATCTGCACCTGGTAGCCCGGGATTGGGAGGAATATGATCGAGTCATACGCGCGAACCGAAGAGCTGTCCGTCACGCGGACGTAGAATTTCTGTGCCTTTGATGGATTCAGCACCAGTGTGCAGTTACTGCCAGCTGATAAAATGGAGTCCGCGGGCGGATTGGATTCGAACGTATAGGGTCCAGTACTGCCGGAGGCCGTCAGCGTAAATCGAAATGAGCCGCCCATACACTCGTGGACAACTCGTTGCGGAGAGACCGCCAGCTGCGGCTGGGAAACGGTAGTTCCGCAGGTGTAGGAGCTTACCATCTGGTCGATCAGTTCAGAACAGCGAGGATGAAATCGAAGGATCGCGCCGGCGGTCGTGGTGTGGCAGTAACTCATGATCGTCCCGCGGCTCGGAACGGGCGGGTCAAAACAGGGTGGATCGCCCCAGTTGATAGGTTCGGCGGCAACGCACGAGTCCAGAGGCGGATCCCAATAGCAACTGTGCGTATGCGGACACGCGACGACATGCCCCGTTTCGTGGGACACAACCATCAGATCCCAGACCCAGATGTGATATGGATAGTCCCAGCCATTCTTTTTTGCCGAGTTTGTTATGCCACACACGCACTTGGAGTACATGGTATTACACAAGGTGCCAATACCCGCGGCCTTACCGCCGCAGACATCCATCGATCGCCCGCTTAGCAGCACGTTGATGTTGGCTGGATCTCCCGGCAGATTGGATCCATCGAAGACATCGAGCAGATCGCACACGTTCACGTCTGGATAGCCGTCATTCGAGGTCCATTCCAGATGCGTTGCACAGGCGAGTGTGATTCCGGCGTCACGCAAATACAGGTCACTTGCGGCTGCAAGAATAGCCAGCCCATATTTAAAGGCGGATACTGCATTCCCACCGCTCTTTTTTACGAACGGGGAGTCCATTTCCAACCCAATGCTGAACTGGGGGATGGATGAAGCAAACACCCGATTCTGTTGGGGAGACTCTTGGTGCGCCAAAAGCTTTTGAACCAATGGGGAGAGAGCCGACTTCTTGAAATCTTCTACGCCGCAGACGAAGTTCGCCGCCGTTGTGCTGTCAGCAATAACGCCAAGGATCAGGTTGCCCGCTTCACTGCGGCCCGCGCTTGAAAGTGCGTAGGTTCGCTCACCGGCGACGATGTAGCCCCAGGCGCAATCTTCGTACATGGCAAGGCAGACATGCGACCCTGCAATTCCATCCACGCTGCCACGAAAAAACACGTGGGCAGGAACAGGGAAGCGGCCCTTAATATTTTTGGTAACGACATCAAACTGCTCGACACGAAGATCGTAGTTGCCGTCAGAGGCAAGCGGGAAATTCTGGATCAGGCAGGTGAATTCTTTCCTTGATGCGAGCCCTTCAAACCGACCGCGATCCATTTCCAGAAATTGGGCACCGCCTCGCTCGGCAATTGGGACATGAATATCAGACTCGTTGGCAGCCTTGAACAAAGAGGAGTTCAGCCCTTCCGTTGACCACCCGGACACCGGCAGCAAGAAAAGACACAGGAACAGGAACGTCAACAATTTCCGCGAAATGACCATACAACTCAAATGCTTCGCAATCCGTAAAGATTCACCTCGAAACGCACTACCCAAAAACAAGAGAGCTGGCACCATAGTGGTCCAGCTCTCTTGTTCACGAAATTCGCAAGTTCTTAGGCCTTTGGTCCGGCCTGCTTGATCGCCTCGCTGGTCCCTTCCGAGTACTTCTTGAAGTTCTCCACGAAGCGCTTGGCCAGATCAGCGGCCTGCTTGTCATATGCGGCTTTGTCGGACCACGTGTCGCGTGGGTTCAGAACCTCGGCCGGAACGCCAGGTACATGCTGAGGGATCTTTAGGCCGAACGTCGGGTCGGTGACGGTCTCGACAGAGTCCAACTCACCGGCAAGGGCGGCGTTCACCATGGCGCGGGTATAGGGCAGGTGCATACGCTTGCCGACTCCGTATGGGCCGCCGGTCCAACCTGTATTCACCAGCCAACAGCGGACGTTGTGCTCCTCGATCTTCTTACCGAGCAGACCGGCATAGACATTCGGATGATGCACCATGAACGGCGCGCCAAAGCAGGTCGAGAAATTTGGCTCTGGCTCGGTGACGCCACGCTCGGTGCCAGCCACCTTTGCGGTGTAACCGGAGATAAAGTGATACATCGCCTGGTCTGTCGTCAAACGGGAGATCGGGGGAAGCACGCCGAAGGCGTCCGCTGTGAGGAAAATGATATTCTTCGGATGCGGACCGACCGACGGCTCCACAGCGCCTTCTATGAAGTGCAGTGGATAGGCGGTGCGGGTGTTTTCAGTCTTGGAAGTATTGTTGTAGTCCGGTACGCCATTCGCATCGAGCACCACGTTCTCGAGGACTGCACCGCGGCGGATGGCATTCCAGATCTGTGGCTCGTGCTCTTGCGAAAGCTTGATCACCTTGGCATAGCATCCGCCTTCAAAGTTGAAGACCCCATTATCGGACCAGCCGTGCTCGTCATCACCGATCAGGTTGCGCTTCGGGTCGGCGGAGAGCGTCGTCTTGCCAGTGCCGGATAGCCCAAAGAAGAGAGCTGTGTCATTATGCTCGCCGATATTAGCAGAGCAGTGCATGGACATCACGCCCTTCAGCGGCAGGAGATAGTTGAGCGTTGTGAAGATAGACTTCTTGATCTCGCCCGCATATTCCGTACCTCCGATAAGCAAAAGGCCACGCTCCAAATTCAAGAGGATGAACGTTTCGGAAGCAGTGCCGTCCGTCGCCGGGTCGGCCTTGACTGATGGCAGATCGATGACAGTGAACTGCGGGCGATGCTCCGCCAGCTCGGCCTGCGTCGGGCGAATGAACAGATCGTGGCAGAACAGGTTGTGCCAGGCGTATTCGTTGATCACGCGGATCGGGAGCTGGTACTCCTTCTCGGCACCGGCGAAGAGGTCGGCAACGAAGAGCTCTTTCTCGTTCATCGCGGCGACCATCTTCTGATAGAGCTTTTCGAAATTCTCCTCGGAAATCTCGCGGTTTACCGAGCCCCACCACACGTGCCCGTGGCTCGCCGGATTCGAGACGATAAACTTATCTTTTGGCGAGCGACCCGTGAACTTGCCCGTCGAAACCACGAGTGCCTCGTTGGCGGCTAATTGACCCTCACCGCGTGAGAGCGCCTCGGCATAAAGCTCCTCCGGTGAGAGATTGAAATTTATCTGGCTGTGAGAGATACCGTGATCGGCAAGCGTGCGTTCGAGGATGCCCTGTGCGGTGTTCATTGCTTCGTTGCTCATAATGTTCTTATTCCAAAATTTTGGCCTCCAAAGCCCTGAGCGAAAGAACCCGATTTCGGGAGGAAAGGGCTTGGGTATGAATTCTATGGCCTTTATCCGAATTTCCTAATCTTTAATTCCGGGATATTCCTGCCCCGTCATCCGACGAGCGTATTACTTTACTTTCAGAATTGCTTCGAGCACCGCGTGTGTTGCTTTTCTCTTCGCACCGTTGTCGTACTCACCTTCATCGTACTCACCTTCATCGTACAGTCCATGTTTGAGCGCCGTGTAGCTTCTCTGATCTTCGCCGTAGTTCTAATCGCCTCGACCGTTTCCCTACCCGAACTTGGCCGCTCGCAGAACATTCACCTCACCGGTACCGTCCACGAGCGTGGCTCCACCGAGGTTATACCGGGCGCATCACTCGCTATTATCGGTACCTCTCGTGGTGCGAAAGCAAATAGGGAGGGAAGATTTGATCTGAAGCTGGATGCAGGCGCTTCCTATCGCATCCGAGTCACCTCCATTGGTTTCCGGCCCGATACGCTCCGCTTTATGCTTACGAAGGATTCAACCACTGAGATCGCCCTCAGCCCGGCACCGGTGGGCGGCGCGATGATAACCGTCTCCGCTGACGCAAGCCGACGGGAAGCTCACCGCATTATCCAGAAAGTGATTGATTCGAAAGATGCATGGCAGTCGGCAATCAAGGATTACAAATTCCAGGTGTACGCACGTCTGAATGTGCGCACCCAGAAGGACACATCGAGCAAAGTCATTGCTATTCTCGAATCTGTTGCCGATGGATATTGGAAGAAGGACAAGGGATATGCCGAGCGCATCACCGCGCGTAAGCAGACTGCGAATCTCCCCGCCGAGGCCAACCGCGCCGCGCTGTTCGATGTCGATAATTTTTACAACGAGCGAATTGACTTCGACGAGTACAGCGTCATCAGCCCCGTCGCGCACGATGCATTCGATAGGTATGATTATGATCTGATCGGCGAGGGAGAACTCAATGGCACTTCAGTCTATAAGATTTCCGTCGAGCCTCGCAGCGCACTGTATCCATCCTTCCAGGGTATACTCTGGATCGACAAGACAGACTACACCATCGCGTATCTCCGACTTTCTTCGAACGAGGCGATAAAGATCGGACCCGTGAAGGATATTTCTGTATCGCAAACTTTCTCACTTGTCGATAACAAGTATTGGATGCCGTCACAATTGGATTTTGGCTTCTCGATCAAAGTTGATTTCCCGTTCATCCCTGTCTTTCACATGGAGCAAAGCGCGGTTCTACAGGATTATGTTATCAATGGCGGAGTGCAGGACTCGTTATTCGGTGAACGCCGTCACAGCGTTGCACCAACAGCCGACAGCGTGGACTCGGTGCACTGGGTCGCGATGCGGATGATGCCACTCGCAACGGACGAAGCCGCTGCGTATCACTCATTCGATAGTCTTGGCAAGATCCCCATCCCGCCGCCGTCGTTCTCGCCGCTTGGGCTGCTGTTCCAGATTGTCCCGATACCGGACGTCTATAGCTTCAATCGTGTCGAAGGCTCTCGCTTCACGCTTGCAAGTTCGTTCAAGCCTTCGGATGCGTGGCCGCTTACGATTGGCGGATCAGTCGGCTATGGCGTTGGCGATAACCGATGGAAGTACTCTATCTCGGCCACGCAAGGATTAACCTGGACGAAAAACCGCCGCATGAGCGCAAGCATGTCGCTCTCCGGCGATGTGGACTTTGGTGGGATGAAGACAACGACTTCGGTCACCTCATCAATCGGTGGTCGAGTCTATGATACGTATATCATGCGAGGGCAGGAGTATGACCGCTCTGTCAATACTCTCACGGCTCTCTTCCTCCATAATGATTATCCGGATTATTATCGGGCGAAGGGATTCACAATCGATTACTCACTCGACCCGAATTCTAAATTCTCTTCTGGACTGCATTTCAAGAACGAGGATCAAACCAGCTTGAAGAATGTGACAAACTACAGCCTACTGTTGGCCAGCGATACCTTCAGAACAAATTCCGCGATCAACGACGGGCGGCTTCACGAGATCGGCGCCTTCGCTACTGAGAGTTTCTCCTCTGGAAATTGGCAGGGATCGGGGAGTCTTCAATTCGCATACTCAAGTGCTGGTATCGGCAGTCAGTTTGACTATTTGACCGGAGCGATCGAAGCCTCTCTCGAAGGAAAAACTGGCGGCTGGGGCAGAACGTGGTTACACGGAAAGTTCGATTACACCCTGAACGGATCGCTTCCCAATCAGTCGCTATTCCATTTCGAATCACGCAATGTAGTGCTTGCACCTCGCGAAACCTTCCGAACCATGTCGCCGCTGGAGTTCCGGGGCGATCGCGCTTCTTCGCTCATGTTCGAGCAAAACTTTTACGATCTTCCGACAAGAGCCCTCGGAATTAAGCTGCCGATCGATCTCCATTGGTTCGGATTTGCCAATGCCGCCACTATGGATATTACGGCGAAGAGCCAGAATGCTCTCGCCACCCCTGTTGAACCAATTGGCCTAACGCCGTACCTCGAAGCTGGCTTCGGCATCGGCAATATTCTCAACATCTTCCGCTTCGATGCTACATGGCGCCTGACACACAAAGTCGATCGCAATTTCTTCGTGACGGGGACGCTGGCGTTTAGTTTTTGAAGATGCTGGCGCACACTTGTCATTCCCGCGAAAGAGGGAATCCACAACGTTGTCGATAGTGGGACTCTGGATTCCCGCCCCCGATCAGGTTGAGGGCAAGCGATTCGCGGGAATGAGACGGTGACGGACACCAGCTCTTAGCTGTGGCCTTTAGGATCCGGCTCCCGCTGCCGCATTTATGCCTTTACCAGTACTCCCGCCATCGAATGGCCAGTCATCTCGCTTCCCATCGCGATAATTAGTCTCAAAACTATCGTCGGGCAAGCGCTTATACCTCCTCACGGTGAAGAGCACAAGCCCCAAAAACGCTGCAAGTACACCAACTTCAATTATTGTTAAGACCATAGCGCAAAAGCAACACACAGACATCTGGAGTCATTGCACTTCCGATGATGCCGGGAATGTCAATAAAGCTCAAAAAGGTTTCGATTCGCCAATACCCGAACTCCCTCCCCCCACCCGCCTGTTCACACCCCGCTTATGACACAATTCCAACCGTCCGATTTCGAGTCTCTGCCGTGCGATTTTTGCGGGGCAGATGAGCCGCAGCTAAAATATACGAAGCGCGGGTTTTCTATCGTCGAGTGCAAGAAGTGCGGAATGGTCTATACCAATCCGCGGCTCAATGGCGCGAAGATCGGGGAGTTGTACGACGCCGATTATTTTCAGGGGCATGGCTTTGACACAAGCGTTAACTACGTCAAAGAGGTTGATGAGTACGGCGCGGAAAAGGCTACCTACACGCTGAACGATTGGGATTCCGACACGATCCTCTCGATGCTCTCAGGGAGCAAGGGTACCGGGGGCGGTGCCCGCCACGCGTTGTTGGAGATTGGCTGTGGCACAGGTGTCTTCCTTGCCAAAGCCCGCGAGCATGGCTTCGATTGTCAGGGATTAGAGCTGAGCAGCTATGCCGCAGATTTCGTCCGCAACATGGGCATTCCCGTGCAGACCAAATCCATTGAGGATGCTGAACATGCGGAAAACTCTTTCGATGCGATCGTCATGCGCGAGGTCATCGAGCACTTGCCGCATCCGATGGAGTCTCTCAAGACTATCCATCGCTGGCTGAAACCGGGCGGCGTGCTCTTCATGGCTACAGGGAACTACGATTGCCCCGAGCGCAAGCTCCGCGGCAGTGACTGGTTCTACTTCATGCCGGAGGGTCATCTCTACTACTTTTCGAACCGCACGATGTCGAAATATCTTAAGAAATCGGGATTCCGAGTCGTGCGAGTAACGAATCAGGGCGACATGCTTATGGAAATGCTCCGCAAGTATGGAATATTAGAAAAAGGTCATGCTGCGCCGCGCAACCTATTGAAGCGTGTCGTGTTCCATTCAGTGCGTGCCGTTAATCATTTCGTTTCCAGCGGCATGAGAATTTACGCCGTGAAATAGCGGTGGATGACCCACCATCCCAAGGCCCGAAATGCGCTCGCTTCTCGTTCTCGTACTCCTCACATGCTCCGCTCAGGGATTCGCCCAGACACGGTCTGATGAGATACCGCGCTCGCTGTTGATCCGGGTCGCACCCGAACGAGTAGCCGAGCTTGCGCGGGCCTTCGAAACCGTTCGACCAGCGTCCGATCCGACATTCTCACACAACAGTATTTATTCCGCTTCTCTCGAAGACGATTCGCTCATCTGGCGGATACTCGGCTTACCGACGGCCTTTCACGGACTTCGACTCAGGCCGTATCTTCCAACGCACAGCATCGCATTCGAAGACATTCGCGAACGGTCTAATCCGCAGCTCTTTCCTAAGCCATCGTTCACGATTGCGCAGCCTACACAAGGCCTGAATCAACTTCGCGGAGCCGAGGAAAGGCTTTCTCGCTGTTTTCTCCTTTTCTACTCGGATTCCCTTTCTCCGGAAGCAGCGGCTCGACTTTCATGCAAATCATCGGTGATCGAGCTTGCCGAAGCAAGACACTATCGTCATCCGCTTGCCTTCGTGCCGAACGATCCGCTGCTCTCGCAACAGTACGGCATTCAGCTCATTCACGCCGAGCAAGCGTGGGATGTCGTACGCTGCGACTCGTCAATGCTCCTTGCCGATGCTGACAACGGCACGGACTGGACACACGAAGATCTCGCCTCAGCAATCTACTTGAATCAAGGTGAGATCGGAATTGACTCGAACGGAGTGGATAAGCGCGCCAACGGCGTTGATGACGACCACAACGGCATGATCGACGATTGGCATGGATGGGATTTCGATGGCCCGCAGGGCGACACTCCGGACAACGACACCCGCGGAGACGCGCCGCATGGTACGCACACTGCCGGACTTATGGCTGCCACCGGAAACAATGGCAAAGGAATCGTCGGCGTTGCATTCGGCGCACGCATCCTGGCGATAAAGATCTCACCGGATGAAGGGTCCAATTTGGATTTTGGATTTCAGGGTATCATCTACGCCGCCGACATGCACGCGAAGGCGGTCAATTGCTCGTGGGGCGGTTCTGCGTATTCCGTGGCAGAGCAGGACGTGGTGGATTACGCCTACGCTAAAGACTGTGCCGTTATCGCGGCGGCGGGAAATTATGGCCTCGCCGATAACAACGATCTCTACCCAGCAAGCTACAAGCACGTGCTGAGCGTCGCGATGGTCGGCAGTGGAGGTGTGATCGATACTCGGTCAAATTTCAATACGCACGTTTCTGTTTCCGCCCCGGGTGCCGGTGTTCTCAGCACCATACCGCCGAATACCTACGGTACAGAGGACGGCACCAGCATGGCATGTCCGAATACCGTCGGCGTCGTGGCCCTTGTTCGACAGCGCTTCCCCTGGATGACCGCCGGTCAAGCGATGCAGCAGGTTCGAGCGACTTCCGGGTCAGCGATCATGGATTCCAACCGCCGTGATCTTCAGGGCCACGGTCTCATTCGTGCCGATAGCGCCGTCACGGATACTAATAGCCACTCGGCTCGTATTGAGGCGGTGACGATCGCGGATGATTTCGGGCAGGGATCGTTCTCGCCAGGAGAGAGCGGTGGTGTAGTATTGGATGTACTGAATTATCTCAAGCCAGTTCAGCAGCTACGCGGGTATGTGGAAGTGTACAAAGGTGGAAGCGCGATCAGCTTTCAACCCAAAGTCGTATCCTTTGGACAAGCGGGTACATTGCAAAGCGTTTCGAATTTGCAGGCAGACTTACATCTGAAGGTCAACGACACGGTTGCGCCGAACACGACAGTCGTCTTCAAGGTAACTTTTTTCGATTCGCTTGTCCACTACGGTCCGGATGTGGATTTCTTTAGCTTCGTTATCAACCCGACCTATCTGGATCTAAATAGGAATAACATCACAACGACGATCAGTTCGAAGGGCTCGATCGGGTATAACGATGTTACACACAATCAATTTGGGTCAGGGTTTGAGTGGAAGAACGCACCTTCGACTATTCAGCCGTTCGGCAAAGCGCTGATGTTCCAGGGCGGATTGATGATCGGTACAGATGCAAGCCATGTCGTTGATGTGGTGCAGTCACAAGATGCCAGTTCTGCCGACGAGGACTTCAATCCAAATATTCCGGCGCGGTATGTTACCCCGCCGGACAACGCGAATGCGGTGCAGGAGATAGCCTGCGCCTATTCGGATTCTGTAGCGGACCTTGCCTTGCAAGTCGGGGTAAATGTACACCAGCGCGCCTATGAATTCACGACGGGGTCTGCCGCGAACGCGCTCGTCCTGGATTACACACTCTTCAAAGCTCCGACTGCATCGAGCGCACCACCAACCGACAGTACCGCGGTCGCGCTGTTCTTTGACTGGGATATTGGCCTTTCCGGTGCGTTGAATATGACGCACTTCGATTCTGCGACATCAACGGCTATCTCCAACTCGGTTGTGCCGGGTTACCCCTTCGTAGGAATGAAGATCATTTCCGCGATCCCGCACGGCGCGGAGGTGCAGTATCACGCGATCCGAAATGATGGAACCCAGGGGGACGTCAGCAGCTACCATGATTACACGAAGGAAGCCAAATGGCGTTCGATGATCGAGTGGTATCAGCAAACCGGACCTGGCGACATTTCGCATACCTTTGGGCTCAAGAACATGCCTATGAAGTCAGAGGACTCCGTTCAAATGACCGTCGTCATCGCACTCGGGGAGAATGCCGATCAGCTCCGCCACACCATTGATGTAGCGACAGTCTTGTGGTATGCGAAGCTTGGAGTCCGCCCGGAAACAACACCCGGTGCGTTCGCAATCGAAGCATATCCGAACCCATTTCAATCATCGCTCCATGTTTGCTGGCCCTTCGCCGCAGGTGATGGCGCGGCACACGTTGCCATTCGTGATATGATTGGTAGGGTCGTGGCGTCTGGGGACTACCAGGGAACTTCCTGCGATATTTCATCGCTTCGTCTTCCGCCGGGAGTGTACGTCGCGGAGGTTCGAATTGGGGGCCTGCGTCTGACAAAAGAACTCGTCTCCATCCGGTGACTTATCACTTGGGATTTGCCATCGCTACTGATTGACCGATGTTCACTCGCATACTGTTTCTTTTTCTTTTCCTTTCGTTCGCGGCCTTCTTGCCCTCTGGTTCGTTGGCCGTCACTCCAAAGTCGGAGGCCGTGCCGCACCTTGTCCGCCTGCTTCTGAGGGCTGACGCTGCCGCAAAGTTGCATCCTGCATTCGCTGCAAAGCGAGCAACATGTTTCGACATCCAGCGCATCTCGCTTGATTCAACGGACAACCTCTCGCAATTCCTTGGTCTTTCGGCGCGCATTCACCCGTCGCGTCTTCGTCCATTCCTTCCGGAGCACAGCCTCGTTTTTGAAGACGTTCGTGAGCACCTGAATCCTTCACTCTTCGCGCCGAAGATTTCGTTACAGAGCGTACGCGTTGGTGAGAACGCACTACTACGTAGCAGCGAGGAAAGACTCTCTCGTTGGTTCACCCTCCAATTCTCCGACAACATCAGCCCGGAGCAAGTTGCACGCTGGTGCTCGACGTCGGCATCTGTAGAGTTCGCCGAACCGGTCTTTGCGCGCATGCTGTGTGATTCCATGCGCTACACTACAAATGATCCCTTGTCGGACTCCCAATATGCGCTCAAAATGATGCATGTGCTGGGAGCATGGAAGATCGTCCGTTGTGACTCCGCCATTCCAAACAATGACACCATGGTACTGGCGGATGTGGATGAAGGAGCCGATCTGTATCATGAAGATTTGCAGCTGGCCGTTTGGCGCAATCCCGGTGAAACTGGTCCTGCAGTGACGGGTGGCGAAAGGGACACGAACCACATCGACGACGACAGCGACGGCTATATCGACGATTGGGAGGGTTGGGATTTTGCTGGTTACTTCGGAGATGGGTTGCAGCATAACAGTCCCTACTCTATGCGCGAGCATGGCAGCCACACTGCAGGAATCATGGGTGCCGTCGGCAACAACGGCGTTGGCATTGCGGGTGTGGCGTTCGGCTCAAAGATCATGGTGCTAAAAGCCTCTTCCAGTTTCGATAACTTCATCGTCGCTGGCGACGAAGCCATTGCCTATGCGGCAGATCACAAGGCGAAGGTGGTCAATTGCAGTTGGGGAGGATACAACCGATCTATTTCCGAACAAGACATCATAGACTACGCGTACGCTAAGGGATCCATCGTTGTCGTCTCCGGAGGTAACCTCGGCAACCGTAATTCCAAATTGACGGAGTTCTACCCGGCTTCCTGTCGGCACGCCGTGTCCGTTACGTCTGTCAATGATGCGCGTGTACTTCAGGACTATCCCACGTACAACACCCACGTTGCCTTCGCAGCGCCCGGAGAACGCATATTGAGCACCGTTCACAAGGATGGATCCAACCCCACAGGATACTTGGAAGACTATGGCACAAGCATGGCAGCGCCGAACGCCAGCGGTGCGCTCGGGCTTGTCTGGCAGCATTTTCCTTCCTATACCAACCGGCAAACCACTGAGCGACTCCGCGTGACCTGCGACACGATCTCCGGCTCTCATCCAGGATTTCGTGGTAAAGGGCTGATCAATGTCTATCGCGCAGTCACCGATCCGCACAGCTACTCGCTGCGTCTTGATTCCGCCTCGGTCGCGCGGCATAGCGGGAAGGGCGTCCTTCGTGCAGGCGATCTAGCCGACGTACAATTGAACTTCACGAATGTACTTGACCCACTCTCGCACGCGAAGGTCCGGTTGGAATTTTTGAATGATATGGGTGATTCGTTGCAGTCGGGATATGTGACGGCTTCGAAGACCGCTTTCGATCTTGGAGCAATGGGCACCCTTGCCTCTTCGCCAGTCCAGAATTTCGCAATTCAGACCGACAGCAAAGTACCTGCTCTCACCAAGGTCTTCTGTCGGCTATGGATCAGCGATAGTTCGGTTGGCTATGTTGGGGACTACGACTACTTTGATTTTACTATCAACCCCGGATACGAAACGTTGGATGCCAACAATGTCACCGTTTCCTTCGACGACAAAGGGTGCATCGGATTCCGCGATCAGCAGTATGACGTACAGGGTGATGGCCTGGTCTGGACAAAAGCGCCGGGATCCATCCTGCTTGATGGCCGTTCAGTTCTGCTCGATGGCGGTCTTGTCGTTGCAAGTGACGCGCTACACTCTGCCAATGGATTTGGTGGACTAGGGTTCGATCCCGAAAGGCATCTTGATTTTGCCTCGCTTGCGCCTATCGTGCGTACGGAAACCACCCCGTATGGTCCTGGCCAGATGCTGGAGATCCACTTCTCCGATACAAGCGCACCCATCGCCGGACATGTGGGAGTACGTGTCGCTGAAACGGCCTATGAGCTAAAGGCCGCTGCAGCCGCTAATACGTTCATTACACACTACGCATTCCTCCCTGGAACAGTACCTGCCCGGTTCGACGCCGGACTCTTCATGGATTGGGATATCGGACAGACTGGACTACAGGACACTGCATATTTTAATGCCGTTGACAGCATCTTCTATATCTTCCGCAAGGATCCCTCGTATCCTTACGTGGGGATGAAGCTGGTTCATCCAGGAATTGGTGTCACCGCTACCCACTACGCGTTGAGGCTCGACACCGACGATGGAGGGATCACCTTTACAGACCCGCTCCACTTTACCTCCACCTACGAACACGGTGCTGACACGGCAACGGACAGTATCACATGGGCGTTGTTCCAAAGCAACAAGCGCTCCGCTGGCGCAGGAGATGTGGCCGTACTTTTCGGCGATAAGGATCTTTCGTTGGCAAGCGGCTCGTCAGAGATGACGATGATACTCGGCTTCGGAGTCTCTCAAGCTGACGTACGATTGTCCCTCATCAATACGCAAGCTATCATGGAGGGACGCTCGGAAGTGGCATCGCGTGAGAAACTGACGCAACCTGAACTCGAGGTTTGGCCCGACCCTGTTACCAATGGTACCAGGATCGAAGTACTTGGCAGTGCAGCAGAAACTACTCTGGACGTGAGCCTGTGGGATGCCATCGGTCGCTGTGTACGGCCAGAGCAAAGCTTGGAAAATGGCGGGAGAGAGGATCTATCCTGGCTGCCCGCCGGCATCTACACGGTGCAGGTTGTCGTAAGGGACCGCAGTTCGGCTCAGGAAGGGAAGCGTTTGTTCAGGACGATCGTCAAAGAGTAGCGACCGACCAGCGAATTCCCCAACTTTCTTTCCGGGTAGCGGGTTGCAAGCTTTTCTACGGCATCCAATTTCTTCGTATATTGGATGCGTGTATGATGGGCACCTCCGCGATGCCGCACATCACAAGAAGTATTTTTATCGCATTCAAAGATCAAGCATTATGGCAAAAAGTATGAACCGGGCCACGTTGATTGGCCACGCTGGCAAAGATGCAGAAGTCCGTTACACAGGTAATGGCCGCGGGGTCGCGAGTTTCTCCTTAGCGACAAACGAGTCCTGGCAGGACAAGGCAACCGGTCAATGGCAAGAGAAGACCGATTGGCATAATATTACCGCGTGGGGTAAGCTTGCTGAGTATTGCGGTGAGCACGTTCGGAAAGGGAAGCGTTTGTTCGTTGAAGGGCCAATCCAAACACGAAGCTATGACGGGAAGGATGGCCAGAAGAAGTACTTTACCGAGATCGTTGCAAACGAGGTTTCCGTAATGGAACCGGTAAGTTCTGCCGGTGGGCAAGGTGGTGCTCCTTATGAGGGTGGCGGCGGCCGCTCTTCCGATGGTGGCAACCAGGGTGGCTACCGTGCTTCAGCTCCTGCGCCGGCATCTGGTGGCTACGCCCCGCAGCCGGACTACGAGCCGCAGTCCGCGCCAATCGACGATCTGCCGTTCTAAATATTGATCAGCTAATTTTCAAAAGGCATCCGTACCAAACGGATGCCTTTTCTGTAATTGGCAGGTAACCTTCGTCAGGATGCGCCTGCAGCGCGTCTCGCTCCGCGTCGGATCATTACGATCAGATAGACCACAATTACGATGTTGACAACGATCACTCCAGCTTTTAGTAAGCTGGCGTGCTCTGCGAGTTCATAGAACTCCAGGGGTAGGAATGATCCAGTGAGGATCGCCGTGAAATACTCTGCCCAACGCTTCCGCAGCCACAGTCCTACTCCTTCGATCGAGAAGAGCAGCGCATAAAAGAACGAACCTGCGGAAACAAGCTCCAACTCTCCGGGGCTTTCGCGGCCAGCCAACGCGATCAGTTTGTGAAAGTAATAGTTGTGCGGATCAACCCCGAGCTGGGCCGTCCAGCCTGTTAGCGCACTCTCAACGTCTTTGTGCAGCACTGAAAGCGCACCGAAGGTAACAAGCACGAGGAGCAGGGCCTTTACCAACTTGAAGATCGCAATGATCCGCAGCCAGACGCGGTGTTGTTCGCTCTGCATCGTCTTCGTTTCGATCACGCCTATGTCGCTAGAATGCGCGACATTTGAAAAAGCCCAAGGTCCAACTCTTTCTTCCTCGAAGCGACATGCTCAAGCGGTGTTTCGATGATCTCTCCCTTTCCAATGCCAATGAGAACACCTTGACGTCCCTGTGCAATTGCCTCAATAGCAGCAACCCCCAGCCGCGCTGCGAGGATGCGGTCGGAGGCGCTCGGCACTCCGCCGCGCTGCACGTGGCCTAAGATCGTGGTGCGGATACTGAATCCCAACAGGTCCTTATGTTGCTCCAGGTACTTCGAAAGCTCTGTTGCGTTGAGTGTCGCCCCTTCCGCAACCACGACCAGTGCATGATTCTTTCCACGGCGATATGCATCGAGAATGTCGTTAGCGATGCCTTCTGCGGAGGACTCCACTTCCGGGATCACCACGTTTTCCGCCCCACCGGCAATAGCGCTCATGAGCGCCAGATAGCCGCACTTGCGGCCCATGACTTCCACCAGGATCGCTCGGTGGTGCGAAGAGGCAGTGACCTTCAGTCGGTCGATCGCTTCAAGCGCGATGTTCAGCGCCGTATCAACACCGAGCGTGATATCCGAACCATAGAGATCATTGTCGATCGTCGAAGCGATGCCAACAACGGGAAACCCCATTTTGCCCAGTTCGAACGCACCGGTCTGCGAACCATTACCGCCGATGACGACGAGTGCCTCGATCTTGTACTCGCGCAAATTGCGCAAGGCCTTTGCACGGCCTTCGGGTGACCGGAAGTCCTCGGAGCGTGCGCTGCCTAAGAAAGTCCCCCCGTGCTGAATGATGCCGCCGACGTCGCGCGCGCGAAGCCGGATCACGTCACCGGCGATCAGTCCTTGAAAGCCTTCGCGCACCCCGAACATTTTCATCTCCTTGTCGCAACCGGCGCGGACAACGGCTCGGATCGCGGCATTCATGCCTGGGGCATCACCACCGCTTGTTAGTACTGCAATTCTGTTCATTCGCCTTTGTAGGTTCGCATTTTCTTCTTTTCGCTTTCCTTCTTTTTACCCGCGAGCCGCTTTTCCACTGCCGAGCGTGAAGGTTTCGTCTTTTTCCGCTTCTTGGGTCGGTGCATCGCGGCCGCGAGCATCGCTTGCAATTTGTCTAATGCCGCATTCTTGTTCCTAAGCTGACTCCGGAATTCCTGCGAGGTCACTCGCAACACTCCGCTTGAATCAAGCTTCGTGCCCAGTCGACTGATGAGCCATGCGCGATCGAGCTCCGAAACACTCGGGGAATGCGCTAGGTCAAAGGTCAGCTCCGCCTGCGTAGAAGTCTTGTTTACATGCTGACCGCCAGGTCCGCTGGAGCGCACGAAGTCGATGGCGATCTCTGCCAACGGTATTCGAAGCGACTCTGTAATGATGAGTTGATTCTCGGAGTGATCCATCAGTGTGCGCTTGGAAAGAACACACGGACATAGCCCGCATATATCAGAAAGAAGATCACGAGGTGCAAACCCAGTCGCATCATCGCTCCACCGGCCTTGTCCAGTTTCGAAACTGCATGCAGCGATTTCCTAATCACCGGCTCGAGGATCCGGATGGCAAGCGCAAACACTCCCAGAACTCCAACCATCAGCAGGAGTGCTTTCAGATAGGGTGAGAGATCAAGATGAGTGATGATATCCTCCATGATCCCCTCCGCCAAGCCGAGCAGTAACCCGGACTCCAATAGGACCAATGTGCGCCGCGTAGGTACGGCCTTCATCGCTGAACTGGCTGTGCGGGATTGATTCGATTTCTTAGGGTGCGGCATAGTGGCTTCCGACGATCGTTGGGTAATCGAAAACGAATTGCGCAGTAGAACGCGAGAATACACTAAAATGACCCGCTGAAATTTTTGCCGGAGAGGGCGATGCTGATGCCGCTCCAAAGGGGATGCGCATGCTCGGCTGAACTCGTTCCGATAGGGCTTGTTCCAAAGCGTTGGAAACTAAATCAACAGCAAAGCAATTCTTTATCATGAAAAGCGTCTCCATTTTATTGTGGTGGGGCGGAGGGTCATAGCACAGCGTACGCTGACCGTCTGACCATTGCCTGAGTGTGCGTGTTCCTTAACCTGAAGTTAGAATATGATTTCCCCTTCAAAGACCATTGTGACTCGTATCCGCTATTTCCTCTCGCACATCAGAGTTGCCTCTGTGCTCGTGCTCGCTTCACTTTTAGGACTAGGCTCCTACGCTATCAATGAAATCAATGCTCACCAAACAGGAATTTCCGGTCAAACGGAGAAAACCTCTTCCGGTCCCTCAGCTGGTTGTTGGTGTCATTGCCCGAATCCTAGTTCTGCAACCACTGTGACGCTAACCACTTCCGGCGGATCGTCCCCGCTGACCGTTGGACCCAATAGCACGGTGCATTTCACTGTAACGGTGGCAAACAGCAACGGTACGGACAACTACGGCGGAGTGGACATCGCCACCTACAGCGGTACCGGACTCCTGCCTTCGGCCGGATTGCTTTCGCTGAATACGGAGCTAACACACGATTCACCGAAAGCTTTTTCGGGTGGTTCGGCTAGCTGGGATTTCGCCTACAGCACAGGTGCCGTCTCCGGCTGGGATACGATCTATGCTACCGGCAATGCGACCAACGGCAATGGTAATAATGGTAATGGCGATTGCTCCGACAACTGGAATAATTCGCAAAAGTTTGTTATTCACATCATCGGTCCGGCGAAGAGAATGGCCCTGCGCGGAGCAGTATCTTTGGGTTCTGTAAGGGTTGGACAGCGTAAGGCGGACAGTCTGGCCATCAAGTCCGTTGGAGATCAGCCGATCACTATCGCATCAAGCGCGATGAAGAGCGGTACACAATTCTCTTCTTACCCATCCAGTACCAATCGGGTGCTGGCTGTAGGTACGACCGAGATGGACAGCGTCTCCTTCGCTCCGACAGGCCGGGGTGCCTTCTCAGATTCTGTGATCTATACCACCAATTCCGACTCCCCATTGCAGCAGCGTTTTGCTGTGTATGTTTCGGGACAGGGAATTCAGGGAATCTTCAATTCCGGTGGAGTAAATTCAATGCCATTCGGGAATGTTCGTGTCAATATACCCACCAGATCCACACTGCATTATTCTAACAGTGGTGATGACACCTTGACCCTTGCAGCGATTCCGACCGTCACCGGTTCTTGCTTTACACTCGCACAGCAGCCGCATGTTCTTCGTCTCGCACCGGGGCAGGTGGACTCGGTGATTGTGCAGTTTAATCCGACATCTAAGATCGCGTACAGTGGCACGCTGACATTTACGGCAAGCGAGGGCGTGACAATTCCAGCGATATCGCTTTCAGGCACAGGGATCGGACCAACGTTTGCATCAGCCTCACTTCTCAGTGTTGGTGCTATCCGCGTCGGCAAGACCTTGCAAAGCAGCCTCCAATTCCGAAATGCCGGTACAGACACGCTGCACATTTCGGGAGTGACCATTTCTCAATCCGGTACGAAATTCACCGTTGTCTCCTTCGATCCCGTATTACCGCCAAATTCCCTGGGCGCGCTTCATGTATCCTATACTCCGAATCTGGAGATGAATGATACGGCGCAGATACATTTCGCAACTGACGATGCCTCAAACTTGTCAGCGGTGGTTACGGCAGTTGGGTACGGAACGCTGCCACACATTGCTATGGCCGACAAGGACACGGTCGATATGGGGTCCATTCGTGTCTATGATATCCAGACACGACCGTTCATCATTCTGAATAATGGTTCGGATGTGCTCCACATCACGAGCGCCACGGCGGGGCCAACTCCGTTCTCCCTGGCGGCCGGTGTTGACAGTGTAAAGGCAGGCGGATCCGATTTCGTGATGGTGAAATTCTCCCCCGCTGCGGCCGGTACATTCAAAGGGTCTCTGACGATCAATGGCGATGATCCGAAAATACCCTCAACGACCGTGTATATCAAGGGCACAGCAATTAGCAGTGCGTTGAGAGTCCAGCCATCGACGATAGATTTCGGCACGATCCGAGTGCTCTCTACACTTGTCGATACCGTAACCGTTACAAATACGTCAGCTAGCCCGATCAAGATTCTGCACTACGACCAGTCAGGCTTCACGAGTATTTTCAAGATCGTTGATTCGTCAGCGCATACGGTTCCGGCGAATGGCTCCGTTAAGGTGCTCGTCAGCTTTACACCACCAGGGCAGATCTGCTATGCCGGGACGATCACCCTTTCGACGGATGAGTCCGGGGCAGCAAGCCGCACCATAGGAGTGACAGGCTGCGGAGACGAAGGAGTGCTTGCAATGTCGCCATCGGCCTTGGATTTTGGAGTGGTTGATTCGGGAAAGAGCATTTTGCAAAGCGCCGAATTCCGCAACACGGGAAATTTGTCGCTTACAATTAAGTCAATTACGTTCTCCGGCTCTTCCGATTTTAGCTACAGCGGAGCGCAAATGCCGGTGACGATCAAGCCCGGCGGTTCGCTGCCACTGGATGTGATCTTCTCACCAACTTCGATCGGAGAGCATACAGGTGTGCTGGTCTCAACGCTTGATGACGAGACGACGATCGCCTTGCAACTCAGCGGCTACGGCGCTTCGCCGCTCAAAGCGGGTGTGGCCGGAGGAACCAGGACAATACTGAGTCTCATGCTTGCCCCAAATCCTGCTCAGGACGTCGTCAATCTCCATTTCTCGCTTCCGCTGGCCCCCACTCTGGAGCTTCACGTCTTCGACCGGGCTGGTCGGGAGGTGCATACTTCCAACCTGGGTAAGCTTGGCTCCGGTGAACACTCGGCATCACTTGCAACGCAAGAGCTTCCCTCCGGCACCTACTTCGTCCGAGTTCTGGGCTCCAACGGGGAGCAGGTAACGTCAAGACTGGTGATCGAGAGATAGGACATCCCGACCGAACTTTTCACAAATCGCCGCCGTAACCAGTAGGTTTCGGCGGCGATTTGAACTTTTACCAGCGAGCTATGCATGGCTTGGGGCACGTGTCGCACCGTCGGTCGTGGGTTGGGAGGGCTAAATTGGCGCACAATTCGCGAGGCGAGCCCAGTACACCCTGGTCTCTTTCAGAAAAATGGAACTCCTGGGGCCGAAAAACCATTATTCGCTCGCTTCCTTAGCTCAGTTGGTAGAGCAAATGACTCTTAATCATTGGGTCGCCGGTTCGAGCCCGGCAGGAAGCACCAGCGGATGAGCGATCATCCCGGATTCTACGCCAAAGGCGCAGTTGGAATGTTTTGCATTCTGGCTGCGCCTTTTTATTTCTGACGGATGTGGGGACCGATTTCTATCGAGAATAGGTACATCACACTCGATAGCCGCTTCTCTCGCGGCGGCTACTTCACCACGAACTTCGTCTGAATCGCCGAGGAAGCGGTCCGGACGACGGCAACATAGATGCCTTCGGTAACCTGGCTTCCGTCGTTGGTCGTGCCATTCCAACTGGTAACGAGTGCCCCGCCTGCAATGTGATGTGAGTAGATCTCCTGCCCGATCGCATTGTATATCGCGATCGAGTTTGCATCTGCGGAGGGTAGTGTAAATGTTGCCAAGCCACCAGATGGCAAGGGATTTGGGTTAACTGTTAGCTCGGACTGCGAACCCACGGAACCAGCAACCCCAGCAGGGGGGATGCTCGCATCATAGGCGGCTTTGACACCCTTCATATCCGTGAAGAGTCCCCAAAGCTCGCTCGACTGTCCCGACTTCGTGGCCTCGCCAACCATCACGAGTTGGTTGTTGTGTTGGAACACGTCGTTGCCATTCGAATTCGCCGCCGGCGCAAAGGTCTTCGTCCATTCCACATTGCCAACGCTGTCCGTTTTCACGGCATAAATTTCCGATGCCGCCGTTCCGATGCCGCCGATCTCTACGAATCCACCATCAGAGCACTGAATGCCGGAGTATCCCCAGCCACTGCCGAGCCCGTAATGCTTGTCGAGAACCGTGTGGCCCGTAGCATCCAGAACCAAGAGCCACATGGAGCTTGATCCGTTTGTAGCAGCGGATCCGCCGAAGATCGCAAAGCCACCCGAGCGTGTGGCGCAAAGCCCATATGGCTCATCGTCATTGGCGAGCGTGCTCATATAGATACCGGACCACAGAACGTTACCATTCGAGTCCAGTCGAATCGCACAATCATGGGTCGGTTGGATCGAATCTGTATGTCCGACAATGAGCATTCCACCATCGCTGGTGGCAAGGCCGCAGTGCGCATGCGCGAAGTTTCCCATGGGGAATCGCTTCTGCCAGATCGGCTCGAAATTCTCGTTGAGTCTTCCGGCAACGATCTTGCCGTAGTTTGTGCTCGGATCAACAGTGTGGCCGGTCCACATGTATCCGCCCTGCGGGCGCTCGCCAACGAAGTGCGAGTGGATCCCTCGCACTGAATCGACACAGTTATAACGAGCGACCGTATGACCCGTGGAGTCGAGTTTCAACATGAGTGCAGTCTCTGCCCCAGACCATTGAATGCCGGTATATCCTGCGAGCAACACGCCACCATCCGCGCTCGGCTGGATGGACCAGAGGAAATCCGTTGCGTCACCTCCATAGGTGGAGTCCCAGAGCAGCGTACCCTTTGAAGAGAATCGCGCGACCCAATATTGCATGGACTGCGCCGTCGAGTCCTCACCCTCTCCACCGACCCAAAAGCCGCCATCTGTAGCAGGAATCACCCGATAGCCGTAATCTGTTAAGCCTGCGTGGCCGAAGAGAATGCTTGACTGGGCTCGCGTACTAATTGCGCTACCCAAGAGGACTAATATGCAGAGGAGAATACGAGACAGACGTTTCATGCTTTTGCGACAGTAGTATAGAAAGACGACTATCCAAAGACATGGCGAAGGAGAGAGGCGTTCCTTCGGATGAGGCGGAAAGGGTATGGCGCGGTGGCTCCAGGCCCATCCACCCCCCCAAACGTCATTCCGAGCGAAGCGAGGAATCCCTTTGTGATGGGCAGACACCCTTATCAGATTCCTCGCTTCGCTCGGAATGACAATATTGATGCGCTCGCCGCGATAGAGCGAAATGGTGGAAAACGCGATCGTCCCACCATTCTGCAAGCGATCACTTCAGCTTCTCAAACCGGGTTTGGAAGAAGCGGAGGTACTTCGGTTCATAGACCATCTCCATTCCGCGGATCTCTTCGCGTCTGTCATGCACTGCTTCGACTGCCTCAGTGACGACATCGCAATGTGCCTGCGTATAGACGCGACGCGGGAAGGTCAATCTCACAAGTTCGAGTTTTGGGAAATTATGTTCGCCGGTCTCTGCATTGCGGCCCGCTGAAACAATGCCACGCTCCATCGTGCGAATACCGGATTCCAGATAGAGTTCTGCGGCAAGCGTCTGAGCTGGGAACTCCAATTGCTTCACTTGTGGGAGGAAGCGCTTCGCGTCCAGGAAGATCGCGTGTCCGCCGATGGGCTGAACGATCGGGATACCGATAGACAGAAGCCTTTCACCTACGTATTCCACCTGTCCTATGCGAGCGCGGATGTGATCTTCTTGTACGGCCTCTTCAATACCGCGGGCCATTGCTTCGAGATCGCGACCGGCGAGTCCGCCGTAGGTGTGAAGTCCTTCATAGACCACAACAAGGTTGCGGGCCTCTTCGAATATCTCATCGTCGTTCAGTGCGAGGAATCCTCCGATGTTAACGAGAAGATCCTTTTTGCCACTCATCGTGCACGCGTCCGTGTAGGAGCACATTTCGCGCAGGATCTGTGCGATCGAATGCTGCTCATACCCCGCCTCGCGCTGTTTGATGAACCATGCGTTCTCGATCGCGCGCGTTGCATCGAGTACCACCTTGATATTGTGGCGATTGGTTAGCTCCCGCAACTCCCGCAGATTCTGCATGGAAATTGGCTGACCACCCGCCATGTTCACCGTCGCTGCGGCGGTAACGTACGCAATGCGTTTGCTACCGACACGGTCGATGAGCTTCGCAAGTTTCTCCAGATCGATGTTTCCTTTGAAGGGCCCAAGATCCTCGGGATCGTGTGCTGCATCAACGATCACATCCACGAACGTACCGCCCGCAAGCTCTTGATGCAGCCGTGTTGTTGTGAAGTACATATTGCCCGGTACATAGTCGCCTGGCTTGATGAGTATCTGCGAGATGAGATGCTCCGCGCCACGACCCTGGTGCGTTGGCACAAGATACTTATAGCCGTAGTATTGCTGCACCATCGCTTCGAGATGATAGAAGTTCTCGCTGCCGGCGTACGCTTCATCGCCGAGCATCATGCCGGCCCACTGATTGTCGCTCATCGCGTTCGTGCCGCTGTCGGTCAGTAAGTCGATATAGACATCGCGCGAACGAAGCAGGAACGTGTTGTACCCGGCTTCCTTAAGTGCACGCTCGCGGTACTCCCGCGTTGTCATTCGAAGCGGTTCGACAACTTTGATCTTAAAGGGCTCTGCCCAGGATCGCTTTTCTAATTTCTGCATGGACTATGTGTAATGGTAAATTCTGTTTCGGAGAGCATCACCGCTTCGTGCTTACGAACATCGCCGGACGTGGCAGCTCATCTTCGGACATCGTTGCCGGATGAAGGAGCACACGTGCATCGAGCGCAATGCAGCCATCCGGCGAGGCCAGAAGGGGATTGATGTCAAGCTCAGCGATCCATGGTTGATCGACAATGAGCTGACTGAACTTTACGAGGAATGTCTCCAGCGCTGCAGCATCCACGGGCTTGTTGCCACGTGTGCCTTTGAGTGCCTGCCAAATGCGCATTTGCTCCATCATGCGCCGGGAAAGCGTAGGAGTGAGTGGTGGAAGTTCGAGCACCGTATCCTTCATCACCTCAGCGAACACGCCGCCCGCACCGAGCAAGATCACCGGACCAAACTGCGAATCCACACTACTGCCGACGATCAATTCGTAGCCACCGTCGAACCTCACCATCTTTTGCACCGAGACGCCATCGCAGTCGAACAAGCGTCCGCGCGCGATCGCCGCGTTACGGATCTCGTGATACGCTCGGCGGACATCATCCTCGTTCTGAAGATTCAGCTTCACGCCACCCAGATCGGACTTGTGTGTGACGGTCTTCGAAAGCAGCTTCACGACTACCGGGAAGCCAAGCTGCTTCGCTGCAGCGACGGCCTCATCGGATGTGGTAGCGGAGAGGGTTTGGACAGTTGGAATGCCATATTCCGCGAGCAGAAGTTTCGATTCTACTTCTGTGAGGAGTGTGCGTCCCTCGCTCTTGACCTTTTCGATTATGGGAGATACTTTCCGATTCTTCGCTGACTTAAGGAGCGCTCCACCATTAGCGGACTCGTCATCTGCCTCATGCTCCAGTGTATTCAGGCTTTCGCCGAACTTCCACATGTAATTGAATACACGTGCGGCGTCATCGGGGAAGGCAAATGTTGGAATGCCACCGCGGCTCATAATGCCATCCGCGTCGGAGACGTCGTTGCCACCCATGAATGAAGCGATCAGCGGCTTGCCGAGTTTCGCATATTTTGCAATGTTCTTTGCCATCGTGACGGGCCGTGCCGCGACCAGAGGTGCCGTGATGGCGAGTACACCATCCACACCCTTGTCATTGAGTGCAAGCTCGATCGCACGTTCAAATGTAGCTTCTGTTGCGTCTGCCAGTATATCGATCGGGTTGCCGTGACTCCAGTGTGCCGGCAGAATGCTTTCGAGCGCTTCCATAGTCTCGCTCGATAACTGTGCAAGTTCGCCACCACCCGTCATCAGGGCGTCGGCCGCGAGTACGCCGGGACCGCCCGCATTGGTAACGATCGCAAGCCGTCGTCCTTTCGGGCGCGGCTGCTTTGCAAGGCTTTCTGCAATGTGGAAAAGATCGCCGATCCAATCAATCCGAAGCACACCCGCGCGGCGGAATGCGGCGTCGAGCACGGCATCGCTGCCCGTCATCGTGCCCGTGTGCGAGGCAGCGGCCTTGGCAGCCGCCTCCGTACGACCGGCCTTAATGACGATGATCGGCTTGCGGGTGGCTACTTCCCGAGCGGCCTCTAAGAATTTGGAGGCGTCACCGATGGACTCCATGTAGATCACGATGGACTCTGTGTTCGGATCTGTCCCGAGATAATCGATCAGATCACCCCAGCCGACGTCAAGCATTGAACCAACGGAAGCGAAGACGCTAAAGCCGAGCACTTCGCTCAAGCTCCAGTCAAGAATGGCAGTGCAGAGCGCGCCGCTCTGACTAATGAATGCAACGCTACCCGGAAGCGCGGCCTTACGCGCGAACGTGGCATTCAGCGCGACAACAGGATTCATCACGCCGATGCAGTTCGGTCCGATCACACGCAACTGGGTGCCGCGAATACGCTCGATGATCTCATGCTCAAGTGCCTTTCCTTCGGCGCCGGACTCTCGGAAACCAGCAGAGATAACGATCGCACCGCGAACACCAGCGGCAACGCACTCGCTGATGATCTCCGGTACGGTGACTGCGGGAGTGACGATAATGGCAAGATCCACCTTTGCGGGAACATCGCCGATACGCGCATACGCCGGGCGATCGAATATCGTCTTGCGGACGGGGTTGACCGCATAAACGTCCGGCCCTGAGCTTGTGCGTGCGAAGAGGTTGCTCGTAAGCGCTTCTCCAGGACTGGTGGCCCGCTCGGAAGCACCAATAATGGCGACCGTCTTTGGGTGGAAAAATACGTGCAGCGGGTGATTCGCGGGCGTGTTTTCCACTGCATTAATACTGAAATCTGTGGTAGCTACCGGGAGTGTTTCTGTTTTGAGCATCGGATTAAGAAAAGTAGAGTTCGTGTACGACCGGACCGCCCAAGCAATCCTGCTCCACTTTAACGAGATAGCATATAGAAGGTTATGCCATTACCCTAAAGTGGTGAATTCAAATTGAAATGTGCAATTATTGGCAATCCAAGTCCTAAAGAAGCTTGCAAAAGCGCGTGAGAAGAGAAAGGATTTTTGAAAGGCGGAAGAATATTGAACGCTTTCATTCTGCAACTGTAAAGAATTTCAGTAGCAAAAATATGCCCCACCTCTGGCCGAAGTGGGGCATGATGAATAACGATTCGGAGGTTTGGAAGCCAGGCAATTGTTCCTTCGACAGTGCTACCGCGCCGTATATCCACCATCGATAACGAGTTCGGATCCTGTCACAAACTTGGATTCGTCCGAGGCCAAATAGACAATGCCCCACGCAATGTCATCGGCTTCACCAATGTGCCCAAGCGGATGTAGTGCATTGAGTGCGTTGCGAACAGCATCGGCATCGCCGCCGGCCTTGGCAAAGTTTTCCACCATGGGAGTCCAGATGAATCCCGGGTGGAGGGAGTTGACACGGATCTTCTCCTTCGCATAGAGCACTGCATCGTTCTTCGACATCTCTCGCACAGCGCCTTTCGAAGCATGGTAGGGAGGAGCATCGCCCGCGCCGATCATGCCGTAGATCGAAGAGATATTGATGATACTGCCGCTTCCGGCCTTTCGCAGGAATGGGATAGCATGTTTGGTGCAGAAGAAGACTCCCTTGACATTGACTGCCATTAGCGAGTCCCATTCCTGCTCGGTGACCTGATCCGTTGGCTTGTTTGCTCCGGAGATACCCGCGTTGTTCACGAGTATGTCAATCTTTCCCCATCGCGCACCGATCTCGGACATGACATGCTCCACCTGCGCTTCCCTGGATACATCGAGGTGCCAAAAGTCAGCGTCACCACCCGCCTTTTGGATCTCGATAGCGAGTTCATTGCCAGGTATTTCCAGCACATCCGTAATTGCAACGTGTGCTCCCTCCTCTGCTAGCCGAATGGCCGCAGCCCGACCGATACCGAGCGATGCGCCGGTAATCACTGCTACTTTGTCCTTGACCCTATTCATGATGATTCGCTTTTAGAATATACTGTGTCACTCTGCCGCGTTCCGTTTCTTGATCTCCTTGCTCACCTTCATGATCTCTTCCGCTACGGACTTTGGTACCGGTCTGCAATCGCAGTGTTTGGAGTGTGTTGTGTGCCACTCCAAACGCTGTGTCTGTGTCGGATTTTTCAGCATCCGGTGCGCCTTGTGCCAATCCCGATTCATCGGCCTGATGTTATTCTTCCATATCGAAATCATGCGGATGTCCCGCGTGCTCCAAGCGGGCCTCTTCGGAGGCTATGGCAAAGTGCGTGGGATACTTTGCCTCAGCTCGGTTGATGTTCTCGATTCCCCGAAGCAATGCATCGGCATTGAAGGAGATGCTGTCAATGTGATTCGCGACGAGGAATTCCGCGAACTCCGGGTGGTCGCTCGGTGCCTGGCCGCAGAGTCCGATCTTTCTATCGGCGAGCCGCGCGGCCTGGATCATCGAAGCGATCATCGCCTTCGGCGCGTCATTGCGCTCATCGAATAGCTCGTGGATGATGGAGGAATCGCGGTCGATGCCGAGCGTCAGTTGCGTGAGGTCATTCGAGCCGATGGAGAAGCCGTCGAAGACCTCCGCGAATTCCTTCGCGAGCACCACGTTGCTCGGGATCTCGGCCATGACGTAGATCTCCAGACCGTTATCGCCGCGCCGGAGCCCTTGTTGTTCCATGATCGCTACCACACGTTTTCCCTCCTCGACAGTACGGCAGAAGGGGATCATGAGTTTAACATTCGTGAGCCCCATTTCATCGCGCACCAACTTCATGGCTTTGCACTCCAACTCGAAACCAGGCTGATATCGTGGGTTGTAGTAGCGTGAGGCGCCGCGGAAGCCAAGCATGGGGTTTTCTTCTTTCGGTTCGAATTCTGCGCCACCGATGAGACCCGCGTACTCATTGGTCTTGAAGTCGCTCATCCGAACGATCACATCCTTCGGATGGAACGCCGCAGCAATCGTGGCCACACCCTGTGCCAGCTTCTCGACAAAGTACTGCTTCTTATCGGTGAAGCCGGCCGCCAACGACTCGATCTGTCTCTTCGCTTCTTCAGCCTTCAGATTCGGATAGTTGACGAGCGCCATCGGATGAATCTTTACCAGGTTGTTGATGATGAACTCCAGTCGCAAAAGCCCAACACCCATGTTGGGATAAAAGGAGAGTCGGAATGCCTGCTCGGGGTCGCCAAGGATGAGCATCGGCTTTGTGCGCGGCATCGTTATGTTGCCGATCTCCCGCTCGGTTTGCGAGAAGCGTAAGCTTCCGCGATATACCTCCCCGCGTGATGCGGTGTCACAGACGATCGTAATGGTCTCGCCATCTTGTATGGTGCGTGTGCCATCGACAGTACCAATGATCGCCGGAGTGCCGAGTTCACGAGCGACGATAGCGGCATGGCTTGTTCGTCCACCTTTGTTCGTGATGATTGCGCCAGCGCGTTTCAGGATCGGGTCCCAATCAGGGCTGGTGATGTCGGTCACCAATATCTCGCCAGTTCGCAGCAGGTTCTCCTGTTTCGGCGAAGCGAGCAAACGAGCACGCCCAGTCACGATCTTGTTTCCCAGACCGAGACCGCGCGCGAGCAGAATGCCTTCCTCGTTCAACTCATACTCGGTCACCTTGAGATGCTTCTCGCGTGAGCGCACCGTCTCCGGGCGCGCCTGCAGGATCCAGAGTTCACCGGTCGTCCCATCAAGCGCCCACTCCACATCCATTGGGCGATCATAATGATCTTCAATGGCGAGGAGCCAGTCCCCGAGATTCTCAAGTTGCAGATCGGTGAGGACAAATGAATTGCGAAGCTTCTCAGGAGTATCAACATTCCATACTCTTACCTCGGGATGTTGCGATGAGTCTCCCAGCACCATCATCTTCTCCTTCGAGCCAAGCTTCTTTGAGATGACCGCACGGCTCCCCGAAATGAGAGAAGGTTTGAAGAGGATAAATTCATCCGGCGTCACTGCGCCGCCTACAACATTCTCACCCAGACCCCAGGCACCTGTTACGAGCATCACGTTGTCGAACCCCGAGTCGGGATCGAGCGTGAATGCGACACCCGAAGCACCGATGTCGGCACGAACCATACGTTGAACACCCACAGAAAGCCCGACTTTCATATGGTTGAAGCCGTTGTCCTCGCGATACTTGATCGCCCGATCCGTAAACAGCGATGCATAGCACTTCTTAACAGCCATGACGACTTCGTCCTTGTCCATTAAGTTAAGATACGTCTCTTGCTGACCCGCAAAGCTAGCATTCGGAAGGTCCTCCGCTGTTGCACTGCTGCGAACGGCAACACTTGGTTTTGCTACACCTGCGGTCAGAGCAAGATAGCCATTGATGACGGCGGCCTTTATCTCTTCTGGAAGTGCGGCCTTCAAAATGTCTTCTCGAATGGTCGCCCCTACCTCGTGCAGATTGGAGAAATTGCGTCGGTCGAGGAGTGCAAGTGCAAGTTGGAGCTTCGGTGCAAGCTCGTTGGCTTCAATGAAGTGCCAATAGGCTTCGACGGAGAGTGCGAAGCCATCCGGTACGCGAATGCCCAGCGGGGAGAGCTTGGACACCATCTCTCCGAGCGAGGCATTCTTTCCTCCGACCTTTGAGAGATCGGACATCCCGATCGTTGCGAATGGAAGTACGTACTCAGGAGCACTGACGGTTGTTGATAGGGGAGAAGAAGGAGTGTGCATAATTGTGTTGATAGTGTCATCACACGTTGTGAGGGGTGAAGTGTGTCGTTCGTTGTCCGAGGTTGCGAGCGACGATGCCTGTTTGTGGCAAGTTACTCGGGGAGTCGCATTCAGCTATTCTGTTACATGATGATATCCTTTTCGCTTGTCTGGCCGTGTTGCTTCTCGAAGCCGTTGGCAGGCGTGGCCGTGGAAATGGTCTGTGGCCTGCACAGTCCACACCATTTGAGTACGTCCCTCTCAAGTTCTGCCATATGATGAGGCTCCAACTTGCGTATTCCATGCTGCTCCAGCAGTAAGTGCATGGCGCGCGCAAGTGAGTCAGCAGCGATTTCCATGTCTGCCTCGGCCAGTTCGTATTTCATGAGTGCTGTTCGAGCAGCTTCCAGCAAGTCCTCACGAAGGACATGGGAAGCTGGCTGGGAGTTGTACAACTGCGCCAGCGCCGCTACGTCGATAGTCACCGGCAACGCGGTAAGCGAGCCTGGCTGCCGACCCTGGGAGGCTGGTGTTGCGGCCTGCTTCCCAGATCTCCTCTCAGCAAGCGTGGATGGAGTGATCAATATACGTGCTATCGGCGGTTGGCTGCGTTCGTTCGAGCGTGAGTCCTGTGTAGTCGATGTATTCATGGTAATCTCCCGCGTGTGTTCAGAAGTGATCAACGCGGTTATATTGCCGCGCTTAAATGAAGGTGTCAATGTTACTCGTTGGCATGCCCGAAGGCTTCGTCTTCTTCATCGCGATCCGCATCTTCTTTTGTGGCGTGGATCCGACCATCGAGATGATTGGGTGGTGCGTAGATCGTGTAGATCTTGAGCGGTACATCCCCGGTATTGAGTACATTGTGCTCGGTGCCTGGTGCAACAACAAGCACATCGCCAGCCTGAAGTTCGCGCTTCTCGCCATTGAGGATCGCAACACCCGTTCCGCTTAAGAAGAACAAAGACTGCTCGACACTTCTGTGCGTCTCCATTCCGATCTCACCACCGGGTGGGATCGACATCACCACCAATTGAGACTTCGACCCGGTATGCAGGACCGTTCGGAAATTCTGGTTCTCTGCGGTGTTGTAAAGGATATTCGTTAAGTAGTTCATGGTCGTTCTTGGATGCTTAATGTGCGCTGTGTCTGCTGGTTTTGCTGTAGCGAAAGATCTCCACTGTGGTTTCTGCGTGTTGCGCCACCAGTATCGCGGTCTGTATCCGCGCGTTCTCCGGTGCGCTAGTGGTGGGGAGGAAGATCGAGTCTATCTCTTGCTGCTCGACATAGTGTAGGATCTGCTCGACCGGATCACCATACCGGATCTGTGATTCAATATGAGGGAACTCCTGACGTAAGTGCTCGGCGAAGTAGTCCAGCATTTGATGGATGATCCCGATCTCTTTCTCTCTCTTACTGACTACACTCATGAGATGCAGACGAGTATTCCGAGGGAATGGTCGCGAGGCAAATCCTTCAATAAGGTGGACGGATTGCTCTGTGCCGTCGATGTATGCCATGAGTTGGAGTGGCGCGTCGGGATGCTGATAGCGGGGATGCACGATACGTACGCTGCATGGTGCCTCGCTGGCAATGCGTGAAAGGCTCTGAAGCGAGTCCCGAGAGCGATCCCGCCGTTCTGAGCCAAGCAGGATCATGTCCGCTCGCCATGCGCGGGCGGCCTCTAGAATACTTCCTTGTGAAGGCTTGCTTTCTAGTGCACTGACGCGTTCATCTGACTCGAATTCAATGAACCAGTTAGGAAAATGATCCAAGAGTGCGGCACGAATGCGCTTGTCTTCTTCGTCGATCTCCAGTAACTGTTCGTATGGATGGTAACCATGCGCTTTACGCGATGTTTCTCGTAGCTGGGCGATCTCGAGGACTGGCGTCATCGCGTGGTGCCGCTTAGGCAACAACAACAATGCGTGGGACTGTGATGGCAGGCCAGCATACTCTAAGTCGTGTATGATCGCCTGAGGCGATGCGGCAGCTGAACATGGGATGAGGAGTTTCATAGTCGTGTGTGGATGGCACTGCATCCACTTTCATGCCGTGATAAACGAGAGTCTATCTTAACCGGCTTCTCGGAAAGGTGCGGCACAGGCCATTGTCGCATCGCGCTCGATAGTCGCAAGGACGATGCCTCTCACTAGCGCGGTCTGTGCCACACCTCGGTTTGGTTCATGCATGCACGCGCATGTCTTCTGTCTTCTTCCCGTTCTTCAGGATGTCGTGGCCATCCTTCATTGCAGGCCTCGCAATGTTCAGCGGGATCTCACGGGCGCCAGGTTTCTCGGTTACGAGTTTTGGCATCGTAATCTCCAGAAGCCCATGCTTGAACGTCCCCACGACGGCCTTGGCCGCAACATTCTTCGGCAGTGTCAAGGAACGCGCAAATGAGCCGAAGGAGCGTTCGACGCGATGGTAGTTCTGCTCCTTCTTCTCTGCATTGCGCTCCTTCTTGCCGCTGATCGTAAGTACGTTGTTGTCCACGGTAACCTTCACATCATTTTCCGTCAGGCCGGGAAGCTCGGCGATGATATAGAAGTTCTCTTTGTCCTCTGCGATATCGAGGTTTGGCACATAGACATCGTTTGCGACGCCGAAGCGCCGATTGAGCCTGGTGTCTATGTCATCGATCGAAGTCTGGAACATGCGCTCCATCGCTTCGAATGGTGTTTCGGTCCACTTGATGAGTGACATAGTCGTTGTCCGTTAAGTGATGAATACTGACAGATACTGGTGCAACATGGCTATTTCCGTGCCGCATCCGGGTGGATGCACATTCCCTCGTGTTCGTTTGGATATTCCGTGTATATCCGGGAGCCGTTCGCCGCGGTTTGCTTCCAGCAGTGCAAGAATCGTTACACTCAAAGTAAGTTTTTTGCTTTGCCATTGACAAATGTTGGCTTCATTAGCGACTCTACGCATCCTTACTCGCGCTAGAGCAGCCCGGACCTAGTAGTGCATGCTCCGAATGAATAGTCCGTCATCTTGATTGGCGCGGCGTTGGTTGCAATTTCGTGTGAGACGTATCACCGCGCAGTTCATTCTGCGAGATGGTGAGCGCCAAGGCCAGCCTCTGAGTGTGAAACGGCCAACACCAGCGGCTCACTCATCTCCACTCACCTTGAAAGGAGTACGATCATCATGTCAATCTTTGCAATCCCAATGGAACAGAAAGTACCAGCGGATTCCACACAGATCAAGCGGACCAAACTCGGTGTCGCAATAGGAGCGGCAACCACAGTAGCGGTAGGCGTAGCGCTCGGGCGCTTCATTTTCCTTCGCACATCACAATTCGGCAAATACAAACGACGCATGGAGGAGTGGCTAACTCCGAGAGTAGAAGCACTGTCACTTGCTCTTGCCGTCGCTAGCGAGATGGCAGCAGTGATCGAAAGCGAAGTGTCCGCGGCCATGCGGGACGCCGCGTGGATCGGATACGGTGCGCGCAAGGCGAGTCCCGAGAAGAGCGACCTGCTGGAGATCGCGTTGGAGAAGCGGCTTTTGAAAATGAAGATGAAACTTCACAAGTTACTCAGCATCACGGATGCAAAACAAACGCTGGCTCTCCATACATTCTACGAGGAACTCCGTGCATGGCTGATGCCCATCAGTGAGCGTGGAAGCGATCTTTCCTCGGCACAGCGAGCAGAGAGCGTTTCACACCCGCTGCCGGTCTGACTCCGCAAGAAATATCGATTGTTAGTCCGAACGCTTTTGCCGTATTGAAGCGTGTTGGCTGACGACACCATCGCTCGTTGTCTGTGACGAGCGATGCGTGCTTTGTTACAGGAAGTGTGGCCGAGGCAGCACCGCAGTATTTGGACGACCAAACCGATGCGAGGTTATTCTGCGTATACCCACTGTAGCCGTCGCGCGAGCAAGTCAATGGCTTCGACGGATGCATCTGGTGAAGCATTTGTGAATATCACGATTGCGCGGCCGCTCTCAGGAATGAGGATCGCGCGACTGCAAAACGACCCCGCGCTTCCGAGATGGTCTGAAACACGCCGATGCCTCGCGTCTATATGCCACTCCCAGCCGACCGAGTACACTGACCGACAGTAGTGCATGTAACCACATGTGGTGCTGTCCATCAACGGAGACCTGCCGCACAATCCTCTTAATTGGAATTGAAGAAACTTCGCGAAATCCGGCGTTGACATTCGGAGATTACCTGCGGCCGAAAGCAGCGATTCTCTGAATGCATCACCGGACGAAAGCGGGTGCCCTCGCTCGTCGTGGCCGTAGGGTTGGGTGCTATCGGAAGTGTTTGGATATCCGAAGCCAATGTGAATACCCACCGACAATCCAAATTCTTGAACGAGTTGCTCGAATGAGCGCTGGGATGCTCGTTCGAGCATCAACGCCGCAATGATGTAACCACCGTTCGAAAAGCGTATTCTTCCACGATGTCCGGCTGGCGCGTGTTGCAAGATCCATCTGCCGAAGGTTAGACGTTTCTCTGAATCTGAACCATGGAATAACGATCTCCGCGGAAATCTGTCGCCAATGCCGCATCGAGGAAGCCTGCTGCGGTGCGTAAGCAGATCGAGAAGCGTGACCGACCGATACTCTCGGCGAATGGAACCTCGCAGTTCCGGAAGGACCTCCACAACGCGCGAGTCCCAACGCAGAATGCCCTTGCTGACGAGCATCGTTGCGATGCAGCCAGTAACAGACTTGCTGTTTGACCCGAGGTGGAATTCATCGGAGACTCGTGCTGCGAGATCGGAGCGGTTTTTGCGGAAGCCAATAGATTGTAATTCCAATACTGTATCGGGCGACACAACGGCATAGGCAAGCCCCGGAATGTGATAGGCTTGACGCAGACTGTCTGCAAAAGCGCGTTGCGGTTGGGCTTTAGCGTTCAGCGCAGACAGACACACCATAAGCATCGAGGCTGCGCGCAATAAGGTTTGAGCAGGGCGTTGTACAAGAAGTGTTCTAGAAACCATTAGGAAGAGTGCGACACAAAATTATGTTCGAGAGAGTCTGATACGTGGCGGCACAGTGCGGGTCGCTCACTCCAAACTTTCCCCTACACTAATTCAGTTCGAAGTCGTCACTTCGAACTACACAGAATCCCCGCGAACAAGTCTAATCTCGGTCTCTCTTACCCCTCCATTGGTTGATCACGACGGGGGATCGCAGGATCGAAAGTACAAGAATGACGACCGAAACGTCTTGCAGCCATGTCGGCCATCCGCGCCACCAATTGATTACATCCATGTGATCCCGTCTTGTATTTAAATCAGAGAATATCCTACTATCTCACGATCTCCACGGTGGCCTCCGCATGAGAGAGCACGCCATTTGCCACGCTACCTAGGAGCATCCTCTTGAAGCGTGAGAGCCCTCGCGAACCGATGAAGATCGTATCAGCGTGAAACTGCTTCGCTTCTTCGAGTAATTCACGCGCAGGAGTCCCAGCCGGAGTTGCCGTTGTGACGTGTGCGAAGCGCTTCTTCATTTCGCCCTCTAACGAGTGCAAAGCATGACCAATATGGGATTCCTTCATCTCTTCATAGACTCCAAGATCGCTGCCAACAAGCCAGATATATTCCGGTGTCGCGAGGATACTGACGTCTATCACGGTGACAATATGAAGTAGCGTGTCGGTCGGCCAGTTGCGCCGCAAAAGCGCGTGTACCGCCTGACTTGAACTATGCGACCCGTCGAAGGCAAGCAGAATTCTTGGTGCTGACCCAGCGGGAGTGGCGTTCGACAATCGCTCCTGTTTTGCTCTGGTGATGCGAACGGAGGCGTGTGACTCGCTTGCAACACGGAGCGAAACGCTTCCGAGGAAGAGCCGACCGAGTGCCCCGCGTCCGTGTGAGCCCATCACGATCAAGTCAGGCTTCCATGTTTCGGAAACCTCCAGTATCGTCGAGGCCGGGGAATGCAAGTGAATGCTTACAGTGATGTTCCACTTTGGAAAGAGCTTGGAGAGCAGCAGTTTCCCTTCCTCCGCGTCACGTTCGGCGGCTTCGCGAGCGTATTGGATGATGTCCTGCACGTTTTCCATAGCGAACGTGACAATGGGCAGGCTGGGATCCAAATTGAGAGCAGGCTCCGTAGGGGAGCGCACTTCCCCGACCGCAAGTATCCTTGCTTCGACGCCATCTTCCGGCAGATAGGCATTCTTCAATTCTTGAATGGCGTCCGTTGCGCAGGCGGAACCGTCGTATGCGATGAGAATTTTCATGTTCGTTCAGATTGAGCGTCTCGTGCCACTATTGACGTGCAGCATTTGCTGGCTTAGTATGACAATTTCGGGCCAGAAGGTGGTAAAGACTTTTGAAAAGGGGATCAGGCTGAGTAAAGATTTTTGACGAACATCTGCCTCCGGGTAATTCGGAGCATTTGGCATAGAACTTCGTCCACAATAAGGTTGGTTAAGAAGAGTGGTACATTAATGTTACAGGCAGTTCTGCATGAAGCTACACTCTCTCTCGAAAGATCAGCGCTCTTTAACACCCTCGACCTTATAGCGTCGAGAAGATCCGATACGAAGCCCAAGTACAATGCCAAAAATCCAATCGGAAGGTCTACCAGCTACAGAAGGTCTGAGCAGCGCGCAAGCTGCGAGCTTATTGAGTAGCGTCGGCTACAACGAACTCATGCAAGGTAGCGGCCGCGACATTTGGGGGCCGATCCTCCAAACGCTTCGCGAGCCGATGATTCTGCTCCTCATCGTCTCTGCTACGATCTACACGCTGCTTGGCGATGCCGCAGAAGCAGCGCTGCTTGGCGGCTCTGCGTTGATCGTCATCATGATCACGCTCGTGCAGGAAATTCGTTCGAACCGTGCACTGAGCGCGCTTCGCGATCTCGCAAGCCCGCGCGCACTGGTACTGCGAGACGGCCGCCCGCAGCGAATTCCGTCCCGGGAAGTTGTGCCAGGAGATGTGCTTATTCTTTCCGAAGGCGACCGTGTCACCGCCGATGCCGAAGTCGTCTCGACCCCAGGGATAGCGGTTGACGAATCGCTGGTGAGTGGGGAGTCTGTTCCGGTAGAGAAATCTGCCACGGGTGAACCAGTCACTAGCAGGCGCATATTCAGCGGCTCGCTTGTCGTTCGTGGCAGTGCCCTTGCTCGCGTCACGGCAACAGGCACCGCAACGGAGATTGGTACTATCGGTGAAGTCCTTGCCACGAAAGAAACCCCGAAGACACCCCTTCAGCGGGAGACCGCCCGGCTCGTCCAGCTCGCTGCGATAGCGGGGATTGGGTTTTGTCTCATCGTCACTGCGATCTACGGTATCACACGAGGGGATTGGGTTCAGGCAAGCCTTGCCGGTATCGCGTTAGCAATGTCTCTATTGCCGGAGGAGTTTCCCGTCATTCTCTCGATCTTCTTAGCCCTGGGTGCGCGTAGACTGGCGTCCAAGGGAATGCTCGTTCACACGATGCCCGCTGTCGAAGGACTTGGCACGGTCACCGTGTTGTGTGTTGACAAGACGGGCACGCTCACGATGAATGCTATGACGCTTCAAGCGATCACTTCGGATGGAAACGCTCTCTCCCTTGAGAAGGAAGTCATTGAACTCTCGGCTGCGGAACGTCACCTCATCGAGATCGCGCAACTCGCCACGAAATTTCCAGCGTGGGATCCCATGGATCGTGCGGTGCAGGAAGCTGCGCTACGACAGGGGATTGAAGCACCACGTGTTAGTCCAACCACCGAGATCCCAATCTCTGCCGAGCTACCGGCCATGTTTCATGGATATGCAGAGGTAAACGATACGGGCATCATTGCCGTAAAGGGAATGCCGGAGACTATTGTGGGGCTGTGTAACCTTGGCGCCGATAGACAGGCCGGCATCCGTAAGCAGCTCGAAACATTTGCTCTGGGTGGAATGCGCGTCCTTGCAGTCGCGGAAAGTAACTCACTCGATCAACAACGGCCATTGCAAGAGCACACATTGGCCTTCCTCGGATTGCTCGCATTTCAGGATCCGTTGCGACCTGGCGTCCCGCAAGCGGTTCGCGAATGCTATGAGGCAGGCATACGTGTTGCGATGATCACTGGGGACTACCCTGTAACCGCAACAACGATCGCACGCGAGGCCGGCATTCGTAACGCCGACGCAGTCATTACTGGCGAAGAGCTTGCCAACATGACGAGCGATCAACTCAGTGAAAGGCTTGCCACGACGAATGTCTTCGCGCGAATCAAGCCCATACAGAAGCTGCAAATCGTTGAAGCCCTGAAGGCTGCGGGCGAGATCGTTGCAATGACCGGGGACGGCATCAACGATGCCCCAGCGCTGAAGGCAGCGCACATCGGAGTTGCCATGGGAGCACGCGGCACAGACGTCGCACGAGAAGCTGCTGCGGTGGTGCTAACAAAAGACGACTTCCCCTCGCTCGTCGGTGCTATTCGGCTCGGGCGGCGGACGTATGACAACATCAAGAAGGCGATGTATTACGTGCTCGCGATGCACGTCCCTATTGCTGGTCTCTCGATCTTACCCTTGCTCTTCGGACTGCCGATCATCTTTTACCCCATTCATATCGTACTGCTCGAACTGATCATCGACCCGATTTCTTCGATCGTTTTCGAGGCAGAGGCGGAAGAGGTAGATGTGATGCGGCGCCCGCCTCGTGATCCGCGACTGCGAATGTTCCGGGGTTCTAACGTTGCGATAGCCCTTCTGCAAGGGGTTAGCGTTCTACTGATGGTCGCAGCGATCTATTTTGTGGCATACCAGCGAACGCACTCCGAGTTCGAATCGCGAACGCTTGCATTTTCAACGCTTGTTTTGGCCAACCTGATGCTCGCGCTTGTCAATCGTTCTTGGTCACGGACGTTCCTCTCCATGCTCAAGGTTCGAAACACGGCGCTCTGGTGGTGCATGGCGGCGGGAATCGTTCTCTTGCTGCTGATCACAACGGTGCCTGTGCTTTCAAGTCTGTTCCATTTCGGGCCATTTCACTGGAGCGATTGGATCGTCACGGCCGGGGCTGCTGCCGTGAGCTTGACGTGGTTCGAATTGCTGAAGCTTTTCCACTCGAAGCTCCTCAAATCGTAAAACCCTTTCTGGATACTCTAACATCCAGAAAGGGTTTTCCTCTGAGTTTTTTCCCGTGTTAAACCTGGGTCACATCAGCAGTTGCGTGTCAACTGGCAGATGCATCGCTTGCTCGACGATCTGGTCCATTTCGGAAATCGCATAAGCCTTGGAAAGCACTTTCGAGGCGCCCGCTGCCAGCGCGATCTCTTCGACCTCCGGGGTGCCTGGGCCGCCGATCAGCACGACGAAACTGTCGGGGCGAGCCTCATGAAGCCGTTCGATCGCATGAATCGCTGTCTCGCCGCACAGATCGTAGTCAATAAGAATGACCTGCGGAGATTCCTCCCACGCGATCGCCAGTGCATCGCGTAGAGTTGCCGAAGAAAACACATCGTAACCATCGCGAGCGAAGTGACGTGAGAGGAAGGCCCGGATCTCATCAAAGTCCTCCAAGATCAAGAGCACGAAGCGAGCCTCAGCAGATTCCATGACAGAGTAGCCATGGGTCTTCTTCGTAGAAGCATGCTCACTGATGCGCGCATGTCGTAGGCCTCGCTTCATCAGCTCACCGCTCGGATTGATTTCCATGGGATATGATGAATCGGTTGGTCGAGCTCGGTTATCTCTCATGCCTAAATAAAAGCCTTCTAACTCCTGATGTAGATGCATGGCGGTAGAATAATACTGCGATGGATGAACGGAATCCGTCAAAAACATACAAAAACGCTGTGCCAAATGAAGTTTACACCATTCCCGTGAGGCCGCCCCATTCAAAATCACCTGATTTCGCACATTTCGAGTTAAAGTTTTGAATGGAACCTGCGAAGAGCGGAAGATTCACAATCGTGGTAGGAAAATTTCTTGCCGTTGAACCGAAAGAGTTAACGATATTCCAGGGCAACCTGCAAAAAAATGCGTTCGGAGCAAACTACTGGACCTAAGTGGAGCCCGCGCAGAAGGCTTGAGTTCATTACGGCACGCGCGTAAGGAATCTTCGTAAACAGACAGGGACGCCATTGCTGGCGTCCCTGTCTGGATTCTCAAATCACATCACTGTGGATGTGTTCCACTCCTCATCCGAGTGGGGGATCGGATGAATAGATCATTAGAACTTCAGTGAGAAGCCGCCGCGGATCAGGCTGGCCTTGTAGTTATTGAGCGCCCAGTAATCGGCCATGCTGGAAGCATCTTCCTTGTAGTACACAAGTTCATAGTCCGCCATGAGACCCACGTTATCCGTGATGTCGTAAGAGACCGTTACGTGTGCCTGATACGAAGAGAAGGGTCCACCGAACAAGGTACGATCCTGATAGACACCCTTAGGATTGAGAGTCGTGCTGATCGAATCCTTGTTGTAGAGAACGCGCATGGATGAGTCCGCTAGCACACCACCTGAAGAGGATGTCAACGCGAGCCCAGCAGAGATGTGCAATGCAGAGATCGGATCTGAGCGAAGCGTTACGTCGAGATAACGATCGATCGTATTCTGCTTGACCAGGAATGTACCAGAATCTCCATAGAGAGCCTGGGTGTTCATGGTGGTCGCACCAGAGGCGATCGTACCCCACGTGACTGGAATGTCATACGTGTTCGTCTTATACTCACCGCTTACGTACACCGAAAGCTCTTTGCCAAAGGAGTAACCAAGCGATGCGCTGAGAGACGTCATCTTGTTGTCATACGGGCGATCCGTCAGGTTGATCGTGCGACGAATGTCGTTGCCGATCGTACCATTGACGATGTTTGTTGCAAGCAGGGTGGATGTTCCCAATCTGCCAGTGAATCGCAGCGACGCGCTCAGGTGCTCCATTGGGCTGCCCTGAAGGCCAAGCGAGAAATTGTCGCTGCTGGCTGGCACGGTGCGGACGATGTTGTCGACGGTCGATCCTTCCGCGTTCTTCGTCGTCGTTGTCGTGTGGCTATAGCGACCGTCAATACGATAGTCCTTCGATGGTCGTAAGTTGAAGTTCAAGTACGGTGTCATCGACGTGGTCTTCTCGGAGAGGACGGCATTCGTCAACGAATCCGGCGTTGCCGTCGGAGGCGTAACGAGTGTCACCGTTGGCGTCATCGACGTGAAGCGGACACCTGCCTTGAGCGCGAGCATGGTAACCGGCGCGTAGTTCAGGAATCCTTCGAATGCCATCTGCGGAGTCGAATAGCTCGTCGTTGTGCTCAGTGTCGTATCCGGGAATACTTTACCCGGCGTGCCATCCGGATGGAAGATATGCTGGCTGTACAGGTATGTACCGGAGCCATCTTCCGTCGTCTTCGAGTATTCGACGCGGCCTGTTGCCGATAACTCGTCCATCAAGCGACCCGTCAAATTCAACGAGCCGACAAGACGCGAGTTCTTGAGGCTCATCGCTGTGCTGGTCGCGCTATAGTTGTAGGTAGAATCATTGAGCACGTATCCGGCGCCCTTCTTCAAGAGCGCGCCAGCAACACCCGCTTGGTAGATGCTGAATGTCGGGGTAGCGCTTGTGCTTTCGCTTCGAACGTCTGCTGTGACATCTACGTCATCTGTCGGGCGCCATACGCCATTCAGGAAGAAGTACGGTGTCGTGCTTGCATGATCCTCCGTTTGCGTGAAGGTGCGAAGCGCCAGTGGGTTCGTTCCGCTGAGCGAGGCGCCCTTTGCGGTGTTCGGAGCAATGTAACCACCGAACATGCCGTCGAATTGATTGATCTGCGGTTGGATCGCTGGATCGTACACGTATAACGGCTTTCCGTTGGCATCCAGATAGTTCTGGAAGGTTAACGGGAGTGTGTCATTACCGAGAAGCGTACCGTTGATCGTCTGTGAATAGGAGCGATACCCGCCACCCAATGCAAGCGAGAATGTTGGGTCCGCTTGCCACATGAGCGATCCCGTGAAGTCGCTGGTCTTGTCGTTGCGAGGAACGCTGCTCCAGAATGGTCCGCTCGATGATCCACCTGTAGAGAATGGTCCATCGGACATCGCATTGTGTGTGAGCGTCGCGTCGCCGCTTCTGCCTGTCGAGTTGAACTGCACGTTCACCTTAAGGTTGTCGGAAGCGTTGACGTCGAGTGACGCACTGAGCGTGGTTCGAGTGAAGTCGTACTTGTGCAAGCCGGAGAGGATCGAATCATTGCGATTCAGATAGTACTTCGACGAGCGATAGTCCACCTTCAGGTCGTAGGAGTTGAACGCTCTCATGCGAAATGATCCTGTGGTGAATGGATCGTTAATGCCGCTGGCATTGAGATACATTTCATCGAAGAATCCTTCGGTGCCTCTCTTTTCGCCAAAGAGGTTGATCGAGTTCAGAATGACGCCCTTCTGAAGATTGTATGCTTCATTGTAGCGTGCTGTTGCGAACGTATCGACACTACCATCGGCGTTCGTGAGCGAAGCACTTCTGTAGCCAGCCGTAAGGCCGCCACTGAAGATGTAGGTGCCGTCGCCGCTCGGCGGGGTCTTGCCATCCTGAGCCATCGAAACGGTGGCGCAGAGGATGGTCGTCAGGAGGAGCGCGATCGCCCGAAGGCTAAGTGCTGTAAGCTTGTTCATGTGTTTCATCAGTCAGTCCTCCTTATTCAATAAAGTACTTATTGCGGTTCGATCCGTGGACTTGCACGTGGCAGCGGGTACAATCACCAGCGCTTGTCGTGCTGAGATTTCCGCGTCCGTGGGGAGGTCCAACGCCCATTTCTGCGCTGTGGCAGCTTAAGCAGAGCTCGCGCACATCGCGAACCTTAAGCATATTCCGTGCAGCAGAACCGTGCTGTTCGTGACATGCTACGCAACCATCCTGCGATTGAGCGTTGTGCTCATAGAGGAACGGTCCTCGCTTGTCTTGATGGCACTTGACGCACAGCGTCTTGGTGTCAGCGCGGAGCTGATGCGGCTTGTCGGAGCCGTGCGGATTGTGACAATCATTGCACTTCATTGTGCCTTCGAGCACGCGATGATGCGTCGGCTTATTGAAATCGGCTTCCGTGCTCTTGTGGCAGGAAAGGCAGAGTTCTGTTTGGTTGCCGCGGATCATGGCGCTCTTGCCCATAGCGTTCATTGTGGTCTTCTGCTCCTTCGATGGGTGAACATCGTGGCACGTGACGCACGCTACGCCAGCGCGCGCATGCTCGCTGATCTTGGCATGGCTCTGCTCGCCCACCTTCTCGTGACACTTGAGGCAGGTCTCGGAAAGCTTCTGCGGGGTGAGCGATGCCGGGTTGGTGATCGTCCCGGCAGCACCACCAGAGGAAAGGTGCTTAGCGACGTCGCCATGACATTGCTCGCAGGCCATGCCATTGTGCCAGGACTTGGCGTGGGTTGTGCGCTTGAAGGCGGCAACCTCGTCGTCATGACATTCGGCACATGCTTCCGGGCCAGTTGCGGATTTCGCGACGATTGCGGTCGTTCGGGCCGTGCTATGCGTTGCCGAAGATGCCTGCGCATCTGCCGTCATATCCCGCATGCATGTGCCTGACTTCGCACTCTTCGTCGCGCTCGTCGCAATTGCGGCGACAGGTGTGGATCCTCCCGGAGACGTATCAATAGCTCCGAAGAAAAGGAATACCACCCCCGTGGATAGAAGGAGGGAATACAGTAGATTCTTCATGGATTACGAATGAAATAAGTGAAAAACACTTGAATCAAGGATTCATGGCGGAGCCCGTTTCCGGTCTTTACCATGCCGCTTGGACCTTCCCGGAGCATTGCTGCTCCAGAGCGACCCGCGCTAGGGTGTGGGTGATCGCTCATCCACTGGCTCTTGCGAGAGAACCGAGTTGTCAACATTTGTGAAAGCCAGCACCGTGGATCAATTATCGAAGGGTGCGGACATGGGTACACTTCACTCCGTTTTCCCGATTCAAGGGTGGTGCCATGAATCGAGATTAATCAATTCAAGACATACACGCACTCCAAGGTTTTCTCCAGCCAAAGGAAACCGACAAGTAATTTTACAACTTCGTAAAATCTTTACACTATCCGAGCCAAACCAGGAGGCTCGCTGACCCGAATTTGGCCGATTTGCTCGAACCTACTTCATCGGACCTTAGATGAGCGTAAGATTTTCTTACGGTTGCGCTAGAACCCAGAATTCCTTCAAAATCGCCAGAATTTGAGACCCTACGACTTCAAATGCTACCACTTTGCGATGCGAGTGCCATCGTGCGCGACTATCAACGGCTTCCTCTTCCAACATAGGAAATTCAGATGGAAGGTGGCCCAAGGTGTTTCTTCCCGGATGGCGGCGTGAAGAATTTTTCCGGTCTGGCCTGTTACATGAAAAATATGAAAACCGTTAAATTTCTTTATTTTGACCCAATCATCGTTGGATATTCTGTCAAATTCTCTCCTCGCAGAAAGGGCAGTTGTCAAGGAAATTTACCAGGGCGTAAGATACTTACGGAAGGGACAAGATCCGCGACGGATTCGGTGCAGTATTGTCGGATTCAGTGAGCCAAAGAGTGAGAAAAAATTGCTTTCGACGACCGTAAGCTTTCTTTACGGTTGACGGGTGCTATGTGCTCAAAAACGGCCAAATTATGCGATTCTACGATTTGGAACAGAACTGGCAATTGAGCATGTCAGGAACGAAAGATTGCCCCAAAGCGGGGGATTTCAATCCTTAGAATTTCAATCGTCGCACATGTCTAATTTCAGCATTCTTTCGAGTAAAGCCACCACGCTTATGATAGCCGTGGCGATCACCGTCCTACCGGTGACCATACTCGCAACTCCGGCTGTTTCTCAGAGCCAGCCGGCTACTGAGCCGGGTGGGCAGTCCGGCCTTGGAGTTCATCATTCAGGGACATATATGGAAGGCCGCGTGGCAAAGCGCAACGCAGAGTCTGAAGAGGCCACCTACCGACTGAGCCCATCAAAGGACGTTGTCATGAATCTCTCCGGCACAACCCCGGTCAAGGACTGGTCAATGTGTGCCCGCGGACTTTCCGGCGATGCCAAGATGGTCGTGACACGTGACAACCACTTGAAAGGGATCCATTCGTTGAACTTCAGTCTGCCAGTGTGTAACCTAAAGGGTGAGCACAAAGGAATGGAAGACGACGCTCACGCAGCACTGAAAGCCGATCGCTACCACGACATCATCTTTAAGCTTGCTTCTGCCACGATCGAGCAGAAGGACGACAGCCGATACGAGATTGCGGCCCACGGTACATTGACCGTAGCTGGTGTCACCCGCACGGTAACACTCCGAATGGTATCTCTTGTCGCACAGGATGGAGCGATCACGTTCACGGGTTCCGAGGGCTTGCGCATGTCGGACTACGATGTAGAGCGCCCGTCGGTATTGTTCGGAGCCATCAAGGCCGACGACAAGATGACCCTGACATACAATTTAATTTTTACGAAATAGGTGGGGATCTGGCTGCCTGACTCAAGCAGGAAGCGGAAACACCTTCGGACTATGAACAGCAATCACAGACATCTTATGAATACCACGCTAGCACGTCGCTTAGGAATGCTCATGATCGCCCTCATGCTGCCCCTGACAATTGCGACTTCAACCACAGCACAGACGGCCTACAAAGTGGGCGGAAAGCCGGACATCACGCTCTACGGGACTTCGACACTGCATAACTGGACCATGACCGCTCACGCGTTCTCCAGCAATGCCATGTTCAACATTACTGCGGACAATCAACTCAGCGGACTTACCGCATTGAGCGTCGTGCTTCCAGTCCATAACCTGAAGAGCGACCACGATGGCATGAATGACAATGCCTACGAGACGCTCAAGGCAGATGACAATAAGAACATCATCTTCAAGATGACTTCAGCGAAGGTCGCGTCACTTGGCGGAAATAAGTATCAGATCACAGCGGTTGGAAATCTTTCCATCGCGGGAGCGACCAAGCCGGTCACGCTCAACACATCCGCAGTCGTAAATGCTGATGGCTCGGTTAGCTGCAGCGGTACACTCGCACTCAAATTGTCCGAGTTCAATATCGAGCGCCCGTCCTTTATGCTGGGTACGATGAAGGTTGGCGATGCGATGACCCTTAACTACTCATTGGTTTTCGTGAAATAAGGTGATCCCTTACTCCACACATCGCACGCGCACTCGCGCAGGCGACAGTCACTTTCGATTTTCATTTCAAATCACAGACAATATTATGAAACAGATTCTTAGAGTTCTCACCCTACTGTGCCTTGCGACAGGCGTGCTTCAAGCACAACAACCGTCCATGCAGTTTTTCCGTCCCTGGGATCAGAGCGGACTGAACATCTTCGAGCCCTCGAAGCTGGATACGGTACTTTTTACCGGTAAGCACGTTCGCATTGGTGGTGCCTTCACGCAGGATTACCAGGCCTTAACCGCCTCCAATTATGTCGCGACAAGCGGCAAGTTACCGAAGGTTGATTCCGCAAACATTCTCGACCCACTCACAGGTGGATTCAATCTCGCCATGGCGGATATGTACATTGACGCGCAGCTTGATGATGGTCTCCGTGCAAACGTGACCGTCTATCTTTCCGCGAAGCATCACAATGAAGCGTGGGTAAAGAATGGATACGTGCAGATCGACAAGCTCGGATTCCTTCACATGGATGCACTGAATGACATCATGAAGAGCCTCACGATCAAGGTTGGTGATCTTGAAGTGGATTATGGTGATCAGCATTATCGTCGCGTTGACGGTGGTAACTCGATGTTCAACCCATTCACGGAGAATTACATCATGGACGAATTCGCGACAGAGATCGGTGCGGAATTCCTGTATCATCCGCTCAGCAATCACATCATTGCGATGGTTGGTGTAACAGATGGTATGCTCAACCCGACAGTCGTTGATTCCAAGTATGGTGCGCTTGACAGTGTCACAAAGAGCCCGAACGCGTATCAGCCAGCCTACCACTTCAAAGTTGGCTATGACAATCAGATCAATCCAGACCTGAGACTCCGTTTGACAGCATCCATGTACATTGAAGGCAGCACATCCAGCAGCACACTCTTCGGTGGCGACCGCACTGGATCTCACTATTTCCTCGTTCTCGAGCCGCTTAGTGCTACGACGACAGGAAATGCGTTCTCCGGCCGCTTCAATCCAGGCTTCAGCGATCAGGTGTCGACCTTCATGATCAACCCCTTCGTCAAGTTTGATGGTTTCGAGTTCTTCGGAACGTACGAGAGTGCGAAGGGTCGTAAGATCAACGAGACAGCGCAACGCAATGCGACGCAGATGGCCGCCGACGTTCTCTACCGCTTCGGAGCATCCGAGAACTTCTGGGTTGGTGCGCGTTACAACAGCGTCAAGGCCGATCTCTATCAGACCCCGACGACCAGCACACCTGTCACGATCAATCGCATTGTTGGATCGCTTGGTTGGTTCGTTACACAGAACCTCATGATGAAGGCCGAATATGTAACACAGAGCTACAACGATTATCCAGGTGGAACCGGCGTGGCTGGAACGAGCATCCTCAAGGATGGCAAGTTCAGCGGTGTCATGATCGAAGCAGTTCTTGGATTCTAAGAAAGTGGAATCAGCATATCGCGACAAGACCCCGCGATAGAGACGAAAGCCTGAGTTAGCAGGCGGAATACAGTAAGAACAGCAAAGTGCCGACACGAAAGTGTCGGCACTTCTATTTTGTGTCCCGGCCAGATTCGAGATTGTGGGGCGTTTCGAAGTGAAGCTTTCGGGATCTTGCAACTATGCGAAAAACTCGGCGCGGAATTTGCCGTACATTGCGCCTGAGGGGCAGCTATTGCTCAAGCATATGCTGGTTGGTTCTTCGTTTCGCACTTCGCGGGCGAGTGCCGCCAGAGTACCGCATATTTCAGGTTGTTAGGTATTGACATAAGTATTCGATAAGATGAAAGCACGAATTCAACTAGACCAAGCGCTCCGCATCATTGGCACCAACGAAAAGGGCCACGAGACATTCTTCGACACGAGCGTGAAAGGCGGTGGACTTGACTCCGCCGCAAGCCCGATGGAGACCGTCCTTGAAGCCGTCGCAGCGTGTACCGCGATGGATGTCGTTCCGATCCTGCGAAAGCAGCGCAGGACTGTCACCGAGTTTTCGGTTGAACTGGACGCTGATCGCGCCGCCACAGAGCCAAAAGTATTCACCCGGATCGACATGCAGATTCGTCTTTCCAGCCCGGATGCAACCTCGCGGGAGCTTTGTCGCGCAGTTGAGTTATCGCAAACCAAGTACTGCAGTGTCAGCACGATGCTTCTGCGCAGTGGCTGCGCACTAACCTGGCGCGCAACGCTCGTGCGGCCCGGTGGGATCGAAGAGAGCTGCCCAGTGGAAGATCGGATTGGGATCGCAGCGGAAGTGTCAGCTGAAGCAGTAGAATTTGCGGACTAAAACCTTATGATCAAACAAGCACTGCCAATAGTACTGCTTGCATCTGCCCTAATTGGAGCCCGCGGGCTACCATTAGACACGCAAGCTGCGCCGAAGCCGACTCTCAAGAACTCCCTTCCTGCGCGCACGGGGATAGCGATCTTCAAAGCGAACAAGTGCTCGCAGTGCCACGCGATTGAGTCGCAAGGAATCCTTCGGCAAGGCAAACTTCCTGCGGCGGGGAAACTTGCCACCGATCTATCGGATGTTGGTAGCAAGCACAACGCCGATTGGATCGTGCGCTGGCTCAAGAAACACGAGGAGATCAACGGTAAGAAGCACGCAATAAAGTTTTCCAGTTCGGATAACGACCTGCGGACACTTACTGCCTGGCTCGAATCCCTGAAGGCGATTAGACCCTCGCTTACGAGTAACGATACTTCGGTAAGGACCAATGTGGCTAAGAGCAAGGACGTAACCACCACCACGGTAGTCAAGACGACAGAAACGACAACCACCAAGGAAGTCACGACGATCAAGGATGTGCCAGTGGTCAAGGAGACGCCGGTGAAGAAGCCAACGACTCTGCGCGTCAGTGCAGGTGCGGTCATCTTTGAAGGGCAAAAGTGTGCGAAGTGCCATTCCGTCTCTTCGCAGGGAATTGAGCGCCTTGGCGCGGCTCCATCTGGCGGGGGTAAACTGCCGCCGGATCTCTCAGGAGTTGGGTTGCGACACACCTCCGAGTGGATGCAAGGCTGGCTCAAAAAGGAAGAGGAGATGAACGGCAAGAAGCACATGAAGCTGTTCACCGGTCCGGATCAGGACCTGAAGACCCTAACCTCCTGGCTTGCCTCGCTGAAGAAAGGATAATTCAATCGCAGCGCGAATACGGAAAGCTGCAATGAGTTGACCGAGTTACAATTAGAAGCCTGCGACCCTCGATATCGGGCCGCAGGCTTCTTGCTGTAGATATGTCCAAGGGGCTTCCGCGTGGACGGCAATGGGCAGTCCTAGATCTCCGCCTTTACCGGTGCTGTGCGCTCACCGCGGATGATCGCGACAAGGAAGTAGAAGTTCGCCACAATGATGAGCACAATACCTACGACGATGAACCCCACAAAGGAGAGCGGGTGGAAGATCAAGAGTGATGCAAGCGTACCGGCAAGACCGATAAGCACCATAATGGCCGACTGCCGAATGCGGCGTTCGAGGGCGTTGAGTTGTGTTTTCATCTTGGTGTTACCTGATTATTTTGAAGAGTCGGTAGGCCCGTTGTTCACTGGAGCGCTCGCGGCAGGTGCGCTGATGGGAGTTGCGCTCGATGCAGGGGCAGTCACGGTTTGTGGTGCCGGCCGTTTGCCGAACTGGTGATCGATGCGAATTTGCGTGAGCTCTGCACTCATCAGATTCGTGTCACGCATCCAATCGGGCCGATACCGCACATCCGATGGCTTCCAGAACGTCGCGGTGGGGAGGCTCTTGATGTCATGAGCAATGTCATGACACCCATTGGAAAGGCAGGACATCGTCCCATGTTTGATGGAATCCATCAGCCCCGGAGAGCTAAGATGAATGGATTGCTCTTCGAACGAGCGGGCGCCCTCGTGGCAGTGAAGGCATTCGCGATTATCGAATGGCTCATAGAGTTTGATCGTGTCCGGGATCGTGCCGAGATACTGATAGTACAAATGCTTGAGGCCACGCAGCTTGGCAGCATAGTCACCATACATGGTGTAGGTGGTGTGGCAGGTGAAGCAGGCCTGATCTTTTGGGATTCGATGATTCTGGAAGTGCACGGCCGGAATGTATTCCTTATCATCTACGTACAGACTCATGCCGTGGGTCTTCATCATGTGGCAGGAGAGACAAAACTCGGTCCGCTTGGAGTCCTCCATGTGGGTTGTCAGTGACATACTGCAAATGAGCAGCGGTAGGAGAAAGATACCAACGAATCCGAGCAGCTTCCCGCCGCCCCCGTGGGCGATCGATGGGCGCAGGACGAGATAGAGATCGATTCCGGCCGTGATGATTATCAGGCCGATGAGTGCTTCGAGTGGTGTGATCATAGAGTGTGAGCCGTGAAACCTGCGGAGCGTATCTTCCCAGGGGTCCCCGCGGTCCCTAGGTGTTCGAGATGGGTGATAGAGTTGCCGACACAGATAATCGTCGGCAATTGGGATCCACTGTACAGATCCTTCGAATACTTCTGTTAAGAACTCGAGAGATTAGCAAGCACCGGAGACCACCAGCGTGCTTTATGTCCGTGGGCCGCCCTCAGCTTGGGACGGCCCGCTTTTCACGAGTTAATCAACATCCCAGTCAACTCCGGAAACCGAATGTGACAGGAATGCAAGGTTGGGAGTTGGCTATTTCTTCTCTTTGAGAGTCTCAAGCCATGTGGCGAGGGTGTGCAATTCCTCGGGTGTTCCTTTGAACTTCCGCATGTGCTTCTTATTGTTGAGCGTCTCTTCTTTCATGAGCCACTTTTCGATCCACGGCGCTTTGAACTTCCCACCCGTGTTGGAGAGATCATTCGGCTTTGCTCCGCCCTCGGGGCGAAGGCCCTTGATCCCGACGGAAGCGATCGAGTGGCAATTGGAGCACTTGTTCTCGTTGAAGAGTGCTTTGCCGTCCTTGTCGGCAGTCGAGCGTAAGGTTGCGCTCGTTGTCAGAAGACCAATAACGGTGAGACCTGTAAGAAAACCACGTGTCATTTTCATAAGCGTTTGGGTTTTGTAATTACACCGTGCCACAAGAATGCCGCAAGCTTGTAACCGCGAAATTGGAGGATTCCTGACTGTTGAGCATCCCGCCAACGTTAAGGAATTTGTGCATTCGTAAAAAAAACTTACGAATCCGCGACTCCCACGAGCACCATATCCGCCATTCCGGCTTATATTTGCTTATTCGGTTTTGACCTGAGTGCGTTGGAATGATAATTGGGTTTGACAGAACGGAAGTAAATTTGTGACTAAGGGGGGTGGAGCGGCTTTAAACGCGCCACCTGTGCTGGGCAACCTATGATACAAGGTGAACCAGACCATAGATGAGCGATCATTTACCCGCGGATGAGTGATCATCTGCATCTTGCCGTTCAAAACCTAATTCTCAAGACGATGAAGAAACTCGCAGCATCTCTCGCAGTGATCGTGTTCGCAGGCGCATTGACCAGCGCAGGAACCGCAGGCGGATCGGGCAAAGCCATTTTCGAGCAAAACAAGTGCACGAAATGCCACTCCATAGAATCCCAGGGCTTGCAGCGCGAAGGCAAGGCACCCGAAGGCGGCACAAAGCCGCCGGATCTCTCCGATGTCGGAAGCCGACATAAATCGGATTGGATCCAGAAGTGGCTCCTCAAGGAAGAAGAGCAACATGGCAAAAAGCACATCAAGAAGTTCGGCGGTTCAGACGACGAACTAAAGACGCTTGCCACCTGGCTGGGCGGTCTCAAGAAGAAATGATGCATCAATCCTTTGCGAATGGGTGGATGGCGAGCGATTTCGAGCCAGCCATCCGCCTGCTCCCGTAGGGGAGCGAACATTCGAGATTCGTACCCGCTTGCAGAGAAGCAGTAGCAAGTTGGTTTTTTCTTGTGGATGCTCAGCCGTCCACGGTGTCCCGTTCTTGTGATAGGAATGATCGGGTCGCACGTCACTAATGTCCACCAAACACTTATGATCGAGAATTCTGAAGTATCGAAGTCTGGCTCCAACACATCGGGGAGCCTGGATCACCCGCCGCCTACCGGGCGTCGAACCTTCCTCGGATGGGTAATTGGCTTGGGGACGGTCTCGGTTGCGGGGCTGCTTTCTATCCCACTCGTTCGTTTTGCATTGGATCCCCTTACCCGTGCCGCGACCTCCACCGGTTGGAGCGACCTTGGCCCAACCAGCGATTTTTCCGAGACCACTGCTCCCCAGAAGCGGACGATTTCCATCACGCAAACGGATGGCTGGAGAACCGTCCTATCCGAAAAGTCGATCTACGTAGTAAAGAAGGCATCCGGAGAACTTACGGTACTAACGGCGATCTGTCCGCATCTGGGCTGCTCGGTCAAGTACAACGAGTCGAACAACCAATTTAAGTGCCCGTGTCATAACGGAGCATTCACGACAGAAGGCAAGCTGGTTTCCGGTCCGCCACCGCGCGACATGGATAATCTGGAAATGCGCATTCAAGACGGCCATCTGCAGGTGCGCTATCAAACATTCCGTCAGCTTGTGAAGTCCAAGGAGGTGTTGGCATGAAACAGAACGCAAAACAAAGCGGCTTCATGTCCTGGCTCGACAAACGCACAGGCATTGAAGGTTTGAAGCATGAGGCATTGAACGAGCCTATACCCGGCGGCGCTCGTTGGGCATATGTATTTGGGTCAGGGCTTCTCTATATACTCCTGTCGCAGATCGTAACGGGCGTCTTCCTCGCAATGTATTATGTCGCCAGTGCCGATCATGCGCACACGACTATCGAGTACATTACCAAACAGGTTACCGCGGGTGGCTTCATCCGCAGCTTGCATTCGTATGGGTCGAGCGCGATGGTGGTCACGCTTGTTGTTCATCTGGGACAGACCTATTTCTTTGGCTCCTACAAAGGCCGCCGAGAGATTCTCTGGATCTCCGGACTCATGCTATTCGCGCTGGTGATCGGCATGGCGTTTACCGGTTATCTTCTGCCGTGGGATGAGAAAGCATACTTCGCGACTGCCGTCGGTACGAACATCGCCGGCGAAGTGCCCATCATTGGCGATTGGCTGAAGGCACTAATGCGTGGTGGCACAGAGATGGGTACGCTCACGCTTTCTCGCTTCTTCGTCGCTCATGTGTTTCTCATTCCGGCGGGCATCTTTGCGTTTGTCGGAGCACACGTCTATCTCTTCCGTAAAGCAGGTAGCGCAGGGCCGATCAGCGAAGATCCGTATGAGCCAAAGCAGAAATCGGAGCAGTTCTATCCAAAGCAGGTCATCATGGATATCGTCTTCGCGACGATCCTGGTGGGCGCGCTTGGATTGCTCTCGTATTTGTCGCCGGTAGAATTAGGGCCGAAAGCGAATCCTGCGGATACACAATTTCTTCCACGTCCAGAGTGGTATTACTTGCCGATCTTCCAGTGGCTGAAGTACTGGAGCGGTGCCTACGCAATTGTAGGTATCGTCGTGATCCCGGGTATCGTTGCGGGATTCCTCGTAGCTCTTCCATTCATGGATAAGAGCCTCGAACGTCGGCCTTGGAAGCGGCCAATCGCGTCCTTCTCCTTTGCAACGATCCTGTGCGGGCTTATCTTCCTTGGGTGGCAGAGTGGACATGAAGATGGTGCCGACGCTGCTGTCGCAAAGCAACTCGCGAAACAAGCAACGGAGACGGAGGCCTTTATGAAGACCCCGTTCAAGTCCGAGACGATGGGACCGGCAATGCTTATTGCCGCGCCACTCAGTCCAGAAGCAGCCAAGGGTAAGAAGCTGTTCACGGATAACTCTTGCGACGGTTGCCACGGTGATAACGGACAGGGCACCGAGAACGGACCGAAGCTTATCGGTGTCAGCGTGAAGTTCGATCACGATGAACTTGTAAAGGTTCTTCGCAATCCGACACAGAAGATGCGCGACGGCAACATGGATCCGGTCGAAATTCCAGACGATGATCTCGCACTCCTTATTGCATTCCTGAATACACTTAAGTAAGTCTTAACAATAGACAATATGAACAACTTCGTTGATTTCATGCGTGCTGCTCCTGGAAGAGCCATCCGCGCTATAGCCGGGGTTCTCCTGATGTGGTGGGGCTTTTTCGGAGATGCCGGGGTTATCGTTGGGATCATTGGCCTTGTGGTGCTGGCGGCGGGCGTGGTGAACTTCTGTATGTTCGCACCGCTCTTCGGCCGGACGATCTGGGGCAAGCCACGCGCTGCACACTGATGAACGGAGGCTTGACTGTCAGAACTGTCGAGCCTCTCCGTATCGAAACTGAGAACAACTACTGCGCCGCAGAATGAATGATGAACGATGCGTGGTCGCCGGACGAGAGATCATCCGGGCCCTTCGTTCATCATTTTTTATTTATTACTTTTACCAATTAGCCTTATGAAGACGATCATCGAGCCGTTCAAAATCAAGATGGTCGAGCAGTTGCGTTTTACCACCGTCGAAGAACGAAAGCAATTGCTGGAAGCGGCCTACTACAATCCATTTCTTCTTCGCTCCGACGATGTGCTGATCGACCTGCTGACTGATAGCGGCACAACCGCAATGAGTGCGAAGCAGTGGTCTGCGCTTATCGACGGGGATGAAGCGTATGCGGGTTCGCGCAGCTACTACAAATTCGAGGATGCCGTTAAGGACATCACAGGATTCAAACATGTCATCCCCACGCACCAAGGGCGCGCTGCGGAGAAGATCATCTTCAGTATTCTAGGCCAAGAAGGCAAGATCATCCCAAACAACACGCACTTCGACACGACGAGAGCTAATATTGAAGTCTCCGGAGCTGAGGCAGTCGACCTTCCTCTGGGCATAAAACCGGAAGTCCTTGCCGATTTCAAAGGCAACATGGACACCGAGGCACTTGCAGAGTTGATCAAGCGCGTCGGTCGTGAGAACATTCCGGTGATCATGCTCACGGTTACAAACAACACTGGGGGCGGTCAGCCGGTATCGATGGCGAACATTCGTGCTGTCAGCGAGATCGCTCGTGCAAACGGAATACCATTCTATCTGGATGCCTGCCGCTTTGCCGAGAACGCGATGTTCATCAAACTGCGCGAGCCGGGTTATGCCGATGTTCCTGTGAAGAAGATCGCGCAGGAGATGTTCTCCTACGCAGACGGCTGCACGATGAGTGCGAAGAAAGACGGGCTGGTAAACACCGGCGGTTTTCTTGCAATGAATGACGACGCACTCGCAATGAATTCACGCAATGTACTAATTGTGACAGAAGGATTTACCACCTATGGTGGCCTCGCACGTCGCGATTTGGAAGCCATTGCTCGTGGGCTTGTCGAAGTGTTGGAAGAGCCATATCTTGAATACCGTCTGCGGTCTGTTCAATATTTGGGTGACGCACTCGAGGCGCAGGGTGTACCGATCATGCGGCCAACAGGTGGACACGCAGTGTATCTCGATGCAAAGAGATTTGCGTCGCATCTACCGCAGGAGCAGTATCCCGGGCAGTCCATCGTCTGCGCGCTCTATGAGCACGGAGGTATTCGCTCTGTAGAAATTGGAAGCGTGATGTTCGGTAAGTACGATACGAGGGGCGCGCTTATTCCATCACAAATGGAGCTTGTCCGTTTGGCGATACCGCGTCGGGTCTATACGCAAAGTCATATTGATTACGTAGCTGAGGTTGTCTGTGAAGTATTTGCGAAGCGAGAGGCCCTACCGGGAATGCGCATCACGTACGAAGCGCCGGTGCTTAGGCACTTTACAGCGCACTTCGAGCGGATAGCGGGCTAGTCAATAGCAAAGCGTACATCAACGGGTGTGCGCTCTGCCCGGGAGCTTGTAACCAAAGCGAGGATCCTATTTTGCTCGACATGCCATCGAGGACATGCCGGCCTTTGTGTTCATCTCCACGTGGGCGAACATATTGGTGTACTCCAATTCTTCAGAAGAACTAAGCATCTTAACGCCAGCAAGATCATTGCTGCCGAACTTCTTCATTTGATCAGGTGGCAGTTTGTAAAAGCTGAGCGTGAAAGTCCGTGTTCCACTTTTTCCGACAATGGCATCTACTTCGGAAGGCCGAGTGCCATGGACAAGACTATCCGAGGAGATGGCATGCAGCGGAGTCTCCCCACCTTGTGTCTTTTCGGTGATCCGGCCAATGGTCGCGAAGAACATCCGCACAGTATCGAGCCCCATTCCGATGAGCTTCTGTGGGTTGAACGGTTTCTGGTCATTCAGAGTAATTGCCGGCAGGGCATGCTTATCGCCGAAATAATTGGGCTTTGCACGTAGCGATGGATTTGCAACGAGCGCGATAATTGCATGGAATACGATGGTTCGTAAGATAGAAATCTTTTTGATTCATACTGCGATCTCAGACGATGCACTAATGCGAATAACTCCAAACTCGCCTGGTGGAATGTGTAAGCGCGTTCTCAGTATGTGAGGATTTCTTGTCTCGGCTGTTATGTCTTTACTGTCGTCGTTGTTACAGATCGCGTTATGAGCACCCACACCAACTGGATTACTCGCGGCCTCTTGGCTCTTGCCACACTATCTACATTATGTATCGGGATAGGCGCACCCAATAGTGTATATTCTCAGCAGCTGACAAATCCCATTTTGTTCGTTACTCAGGCTCCTACGCCGGAGGACTCTGCCACAGTGGCGGCGCTATTCGGCAATCATGGTGGGAGCATGATCGATGCACCGCGCGGCGGGGACCTTATGATCCGCTATCCGGATGGAACAGTCAAGAATCTAACTCAAGCCGCTGGATACGGGGTTGATGGGCTGCAAGCCGCTGGTGCGGTCGCGGTACGGCAGCCATGCGTGCATTGGAGTGGGACGCGGGCGCTCTTCAGCATGGTGGTCGGTGGAGCAACAAAGCCAGGTGACACCACCAAGTTCTACTGGCAGATATATGAAGTTCGCGGGCTCGGGGAGACTGAAATACCTGTGATCACGAAAGTTGCGAACCAACCTCAGGACTTCAACAACGTCAGTCCCGTTTACGGGACGGACACCATGATCTTCTTCACGTCCGACAGAACCATCAACGGCCAGCGACATCTCTATCCCGCGCTTGATGAATACAAGGGCACTCATACGAATACGGGGCTTTGGGGACTAAATCCGTCAACAGGATACCTCTTCCAACTCGACCATTCTCCTTCAGGAGACTTCTCCCCCTTCATAGATAGCTACGGGCGTTTGCTCATCATGCGCTGGGATAGGCTTCAGCGTGATCGCAATGCTGACATCGATGCACTGGGAACGGGTGTGAAGGGTACATTTAATTATACCGATGAATCACCAGGCAGCGCACCACAATTCGGCAACAGGACGGAGGTCTATCCCGAGCCGCAAAGCAGCCGCAAGGATTTGCTTGCCGGCACAAACATGAACGGCTTCGAATTCAATCGCTTCTTTCCGTGGATGATCAATGAGGATGGCTCAGCACCGGAAACGTTGAATCACCTCGGTCGCCATGAGATGCTGCAATTCTTTAACAACGCGATCAATGACGATACGAATGTCGTGCCATTCAATTATGCCACATCGGGTCGCAGCAACAAAAACCCGATCAACAATTTCACGCAGGTCGTGGAGGATGCAATACATCCCGGACTCTATTATGGCATTGACGCTCAGCAGACACATACACATTCCGGCGGACAGATCATCAGCCTGACCGCGCAACCAACGCTGGATCCGAACGAGACCACGGTAACCTATGTGACGGATCGAGCTACGTTCAACATTACACCGGAAGGTACCACCCCCAATCCAAAGCACTCTGGATTTTATCGCAATCCGATACCGCTGGCCAATGGGGTTCTCATCGCGTCGCATACATCAGAGACCCGTGGTGATATGAATCAAGGCACGCGCGGGATGCCGGTATCGCGCTATGCGTATCGGATTAAGACCCTCAAGTTGAACGGTACGACGTGGGTTGCGGATCAACCAATCACCAATGGTATTTCGAAGAGCATTAGCTATTGGGATCCCGACACGTTGGTGCATTATTCGGGACTCCTCTGGGAGTTGGATCCAGTGGAAGTGCATAATCGTCCAGTCTCGCCGCGTCCGTCCTACGCCGTGGAAAACCCAGAGCGCCAGATCTTTGACGAAGAAGAAGTGCCTCTTGACAAATTTCAACTCTACCTGAAGCGTCGGGGACTCGCCGTTGCTATCACGCGTGACGTCACGCACCGCGATGGCGCAGATAAACAGCAGCCATTCTATATTCGCGTGGCCGGCACATCGAAGCAATCGCCGAATCCCACGGGAAAGATCTATGATGTTTCCGATTTTCAGTTCTATCAAGGTGACTACCTTCGCGGCGATGGAATGTCAACACCCGCGAGCCCGCCGTTGCCAGGGCGCAGAGTACTTCCCGTTGCAATGCACGATGCGGCTTCTGAAAACCTGCCTACTTCTGGCCCGACTGGAAGCGTGAAGATCGCAAGCGATGGATCTATGGCCGCGTTCGTGCCAGCTCGGCGCGCGCTTACGTGGGAGATGCTTTCACCGACCGGCGGACATGTTGTGCGCGAACGCTATTGGGTAACTTACCAACCCGGGGATGTTCGCACATGCGCATCGTGCCATGGCACGAACGATGCTGCAGCCAATCCGCTCAATCCTATTCCACAGAATAAACCCGAAGCGCTACGTCTGCTCCTGGAGGGATGGAAGGCTCGTGTGACGCCGAGTCATCTTAGGCTGATTGCTCCTCACAATGATTCGCAAAGTGTATCGCACAACTTCGTGTTGAAGTGGGAATTGCCCCAGCATCCGGACTCGACCTATTCGAGTGTTGTAGAGATCGCCAGTGACTCCCTCTTTACGAACATTGTCCGTAGTTTGGATGTCGGGAAGGCCGATACACTTTCATTCTCTACCACATCTGTTGGTGGAACATTCTACTGGCACGCGAGAGGACGGAATGATTACTTGACAGGGGATTGGTCTGACACCTGGAAGTTCACTTCTGCCAATAGCGAGTCGGTTGCGATGAACGGAACGCGGGGTGGGGTGGGGCTATCGACGTTTCCGGAGCCCCTTGCTAGTCACACGACAATTCGGGTGTCTCTCCCTAAGGCAGGCGCGATCAAGATTGCGCTCTATGATATGCAGGGGCACCGTGTCGCCGACGTTCTCTCAGGCTTTTTTCCCGCCGGTGAGCGTGATGTTCCTTTTGACTTGGATCAACTTGGCCTGCATACTCTTGCCAACGGCACGTATGTGCTTCGAATGCAAATGGGCAGCGAGACTGCGAAGCACCTCGTGCATATTATCCGGTAATAGACGAGGCGGCCTTGGTCAGTTCGCCGCCTCGTAAAAAGGACACCACCAAATGTGGAAATTATCTGCTGACCACTATCTGCTTGACGGCAGTTTGCCCAGCAGCACGGGCAACGCAATGGTATACCCCGTCAGCGAGCTTCGAAGCATTGAAGGCGAAGCTATGTGGTCCCTCGGAAAGAAGCCCGGAGGCGAGTACTGCCACCTCGTGTCCGAGTGCGTCGAAGACGCGAACATCCGCCGACAGTTGGGATGGAAGCCCTACCGTAATGTTGGAGGAAGTTGTAGTCGGATTCGGATACGCATCGGACAGCGTTAAAGAGGAAGGAATATCGGAGCCATAATGAGGTGCAACTCCTTGCAAGAGTTTGGGCTGATTCCACGGAAAGCGATAGGCGCGGTAAGTGAAATAGGGAAACGCGATGTTTGCTTCATACGCGATGGAATTGTCCGGCCGTACTTCCGTGATCGCCGGATTATTGGTGCCACCCCACGCGATGAAAGTATTGCCATTCGGCATCCGCTGAACATAGCCCATGAATTCACTCATGTCATGTGGGCGTCCGCCGAAGCTCCAGACCAGCGTTGCTGTCTTCGCATTCTCATCCAGGGCGTATTCGCAGGCTCGCGAGAAGAAGATAGCGTTCGGATCGTGATAGCGATGGTCGTTGCCATTATCCATCATGACGACGTGCCCGTTCGGAATGCGCCGAACGGCATGTTGATGAGAGAACCAGAGCGTGTCGCCAAGCAAGGTGAACTGGTTGTTCTTGCCGCCCCAGCGCCAAATGATCTTTGCAGAGTCGCGGCTGATCTTCGTCACTTCATCGAGATGGCGGGCCGAGAGGAGGATATTCCCGTCATTATCCAACTGGATCGAATTTGCATGTACCTCGTCGAGATAATTTGAGAGAAAATTGCTGGGATCCTCGATCATGTCGGTCACCTTATAATTTCCAGAATCAAGGCTTCGCCAGTTAAAGATGGCGTCCCTCATCGAATCAAGCTCCTGGATCACTACCCCAACGACCTCTGCGTCTTGGTTTGCACCAGTGATCCACTGACTAAGGTCCACATTCTTCTCCGTATCGTAAGCAATAAGCAGTGCGTGATGATGCGGAAGCAGTTCAATATCATGCATGTCTGCCGTGTATCCATTGACGCACCAGAAGCTGTCCACGATCACGTAGTTGGAGTCCATCGCAAAGAACATACCCTTGCCTGCGTCGTAGTATGTTAGCAGCCCGTTTGGGTTGACTTTAAAGTCGGTCATTTCTGATACGCCAGGTCTCAGGAATTGCGCTGCTCCGGAATCGTTGACGATCGCGAGATACGATAGGTCATAGTTCGGAAGCGTTGTGGCGTGATAGGTCGCCAGGAAGATGCTTCCGGGCGACGGATTATCCATCGTGGTTGGGGTGATCTTCGGAAAGTTGATGTACGAACCCGTCAGGCTGTTCACAGAGAAGGAGTTGTTCGGCTCGCGGATCTGCGATGCTTTCTGGCTCCCGCCTGCCGCCGAGCCTTCGGCGAATGTGAGGGTTCTACCCTTCGGCTGGGATTGGATCGTGAAATAGTAGTAGAGTGAGTCAACCTTTATGCCCTTTGTTGTCAAGATACCCTTCCTCAAAGTGACGGTCACGCGTTCGGAATACGTGAACAGCGTGCTGGGCTTGAAGATCATCGTGCGCTTGTCGTCCGATAGCGTGAAGGTCCCGGAATGCGTACCGCTAAATGACCCCTTAACCGTAATGAGCGACGCCTTGATGGTCGAGGCGTTGAGGATGTCGCCGGGACGGATGATGATGGTCGCCTCGCGGGTAATCGCGGTTGCGCCGCTGGCCGGGAACAGATACTGGATGCTTTGTGCGCTCTGCTTTTGGGCAAATGTGCTTTGCGGTGAAAGGCAGAGGCAAAGTGTCCCGACAAAGGACAAGATACCGAAGGCTAAGGAAATCAGGCTGCGTGAGCTCATAGGGATATTTCTCTTCATCAGACAGAGTTAACACCAATCAGTCCCAAATGTCACCCGGCCAAGAAGAAATATGCCCAAAATGCCTATTCGTGCCGTTTCGAGCAGCCAATTTTGTGAGCTTCCTCGGCTGGTTGCAAAACCTAAGGATTTAATCGCCTGGATAAGAGTGGAGGTAGAGAAACCCATCCCGCGACCCCAGCCAGCGCGAACCGGGCGCGCTCATCATGAGTTGAGTAGCCATGCGATCACGGGTGTTGCTGCTTCTCTATTTCGCGAATGCCGTTGTGGCTCTTGGCGCGATGGGTGGGTTGTATGTGGTGTGGAATAGTGCGTCGCTGCCATTTTCGGTCTATGCGGATGCTGGTTGCATTCGCGCTTCGTCCACTGCGGAGGTGCGCTCCTTCGGAATGACTGCAGGTGATTCGATCCTTGCGGTCAACGGGCAGTCGGTTCATGCCGAAGATGAGTTGCGATTTTTGCTCAATTCCCAGCTGCCCGGAAGCGTTATCCGTTTGACGAGTTCCTCGCCACAGTCTGCGCAAGCTTTAACGCACACAGTCCCGCTCGTCCGCACCTACTCCACTCTGAGCCTTCTCGTTCGCGGTTTTGCGGGGCTGCTATACATGCTCTTCGGATTGCTGATCCTCATTCGCCGACCCAATGAAATAACGGCGCGTATCGTAAACGCTGTCGCGCTGGCGGCTGGTATCATCGTCCTGGATACGTGGGGCTACTACGTTGCCCCCGTCGCTGGCGCGCTCTACGGATACGTGTTCTTCTTTGCGTATGGCTTGGTGCCGGTTCTGCTGCTCCACTTCGGACTGCTCTTCCCGAAGCCGCTCTTCAAGAATAGGAGTGTTTTACTGGTAATGCTCTATATGGTGATGCTCGGGCTTGCAGCGTGGGAGTCCGTTCTATTTGGTAGCGCAGTTCACTTCGGCAGCCTTCGGGAGTTCGATCGCTTCGCATCGTTATTGAATGTGTCGGAGTGGCTGTTCGGTGTGATCACGCTTGCTGCATTTGGGGCGTTCTGTATCACCTACTCTCGCTCGACCGAGCAATCAGAGCGGAAGAAGGTACGGTGGGTGCTTGTAGGGATCTCCTTTTCCTCTTTGTTCTTCTTCTTCTTCGAAGAGCTTCCCCAGCTTCTTGGTATTCCCTTCATTGTCAGCGAGGAAGTGGTGCTGCTTGCATCGACGGTAGCGCCCGTTACATTTGCGATCGCCATCATCCGTTACCAAGTGCTGGATATTGATGCGTTGCTCAATCGTGCCACGGTCTATCTCGCCGTTGGCGCGGCGCTCTTTGGGCTCTACGCAGCGCTGCTTATCGTAGCAACGTCGCTCGTCGGGGAGATCTCACCCACGGGGAATCTCGCGCTCTCAAGTAGTGTGGCAATACTAACCGCGCTGTTGTTCGAGCCGTTGCGTCAGCATGTGCAGCGCTTCGTCGATAGAACATTCTTTCGCGTTCGATATAATTATCGTGAGGTACAGAAGGAGATCCTTGCGGAGTTGGCAGAAGTGCGTACCGCCGAAGCCCTTGCCCGGCTCCTGGTCGTCAGTGTGGACAAACTGTTGAAGTCAGAATGGTCGAGTGTCGCGATCTTCCCACGCGCCTGGCGAGAACGAGGAATCAGCGAAGCGCAGGATGGCGCTGAGGGTTCCGAAGCAGAACGGCCGTTCATTCTTACCGTCGGCAGCGCACCACGTGGTTCGGACGTGGAGAGGACTCTGACAGCTTCCTTCGGAATGGCGCCGCACGGCGATGCGAGTGTGATTGAGCCGGGTGCTCATTTCGTACCATTTGCAGAAGCGTTACGTCACCCTCTGAGAGAGGCACGTCTGAACACAGCACTGCTGGTCGCGCTCTTGAGTGAACATGGCGAGCAGCTCGGAGCGCTTGCTCTTGGGCCAAAGCGCTCCGGCCAGCGGCTGAGCATCGAGGACGTCGATCTGATCGAAACGGTAGCTCGCTCTGCTGGTCTTGCGATCGAGAGGAGTCTGCTCTCTGAACAATTGATAGAAGAGCAAACCGAAGCGAAGCGGCAAAAGCAATTAAATGCACTGAAGTCTCAATTGGTCAGCAGCGTCTCGCACGATTTGAAGACGCCGATCACATCGATCAAGCTGTTCGTGCAATTACTCGAACAAACGCGAGCGACGCTCTCACCGTCAGAAATGGAATACCTTCGCATCATAGATGGAGAGAGCGATCGCCTCAAGACCCTGATTGATAATGTTCTCGACCATGCGCGCATTGAGCGCGGCGCGATGGAGTACCACCTTGCCCCGTGTGAACTTAACGCGTGCGTTCTGGACGCGCTCGCTCCGCTGAAGTATCTGATCGATATGCAAGGCTTTGCGCTCTCGCTGGAGCTCTCGGATTCGGCACTGCCGATCGAAGCAGATGCCACCGCACTACATACGTCGATAACGAACATATTGTCGAACGGGATCAAGTATGGAATTGGGAATAATGGTAGTGGTCAGGGCAGTGGGAGGCGAATTGTCGTACGAACATTTAGTGGGGCGGCAACTTCTTTGGACTCCGGGGCGAACGCACCCCTGCAGAACGTGGGCGCCTGTCTTGAGATACGTGACTTTGGGATAGGCATCCCCGAGCGTGATCTGGAGCGCCTCTTCGAGCCCTACTTTCGCTCATCTGATCATGCGAAGACTTTGAAGACCCCTGGTACAGGTCTGGGGTTAGCCAATGTGAAACATGCGATCGACGCGCACCACGGCCTCATCACCGTTCAGAGCTCCGTGGGCCAGGGAACGAGCGTAACGATTTGTCTACCTCTGGGTGCCAACCCACAGCGTTGAGGCGTAAATCTTAATTACTGATTTCTCGCGATTTACGATTCCTACAAAGCGCAAGTAAGAATTCCTTCCGGGGCATCAAATTATCTTACGGCAAATTTTGGCCACGCACCTCGTTTGACGAGAAAAGCGAATAGTATCACGTTGGTATGAAAGTCGATATAAGATAGGCAGGAAGCGAAATTCCTACTGTGAACTGAGGGGTCACAACGAGTTGCATTCCGATGACAAGGTCCTCCTCAATAGACGACAAGAAAAAGGCGACAGAGGGGCGGTTCTTCCGCCCCTTTCTTTTTTTGTTACAGCCGCCGAGGCTTGACCCGCCAGCCCGGTGTGAAGCGCTCCCTGACTCGGCACAGCTTTTTCTCCATTTAGATTCTGAACGGATGAGCCAGCCTTCGTCGGGCGAATAATCAGTGAAATTCGCGTGATTTCAGGGAAAAGAGTAAGTCTTGGGATCAGGTGGCAGGGCGTAGGCGATCAGAAGCGTAAACTAATTTTACAGTTTCAATCCGGAAGGTAATTGTGCGCTGGAAAGCGTTAAATTACATGATTCAGGGCAGAATAATGAGAATCTGAGCATTACTCGGGAGACATGAAATCCAGGACACTCAAAGAATTGGTTCTAGCGGAAGGTGCAATGGCGCACCTCTTCGAGCGTTATGGCATTGATTACTGCTGCCTGGGACATGAGACGCTCGAAGTTGCTTGCCGCAAGAAAGGGCTTGATATCAGCATTGTGCTTCGGGAAATGGAGCAGCTGCGCCTTGCACGGCCCTACAGTTTCTTGCATTGCGATCTGTGGGATGAGGAATTCCTGATCGAATACATCGTCGAAAACCATCATCGGTATTGCCACGCGACAATCCCCGTATTGTTGGAGCAGCTCACGATTCTCTCACGGGAGCATAATTCGAGTGGTGCCTCGGAGAGTGCGTACCCCTATATTAAGCCAGTGCTCTTCCTATTCCAACGCGCAGCGCATGAGATCGAGCAGCACATGCGGAAGGAAGAGATGATCCTCTTCCCGTATATCAAGTCCTTGGCTTCTGCGAAGGAATTCGCACGGCGTCGTCCGCTTGCGCCGTTCCTCACAGTGGATGGCCCACTGAACCGGATGGAGGAAGAGCATTTCGAGACGACCCAGCTATTCGCAAAGATCCGTGCGCTTCTTTCCGATTTTACGATCCCTGAGAACGCCTCAGCAATGCACGCAGCGGTGATCACAGGATTGCAGGCATTCATCAACGACATGCACCAGCATGTCCATCTGGAGAACAACCTGCTCTTCCCGAAGGCATTGGCTTTAGAAGAGAAATTTGACAAGCGAACGGGATTGCCAAGAGAGGAACCGCAGGCAAAGGTAGAGGATCGAAAATCCTCCTACGATAATCGTGAAGCCCGTACGGCGCAATCCAACAGTACAGCAGCGTGGGGGCACAATTCGTGATGCAGAGATCAGACAATGTCGTTGAGTACTTGGATCGTCTTATTTAACGCCGAACAAACGTCATGGAACAAGCAGTATTACAGAAGCCGCAGAAACGCAGTGAACGACTGAAGAAGGCACCACCGCGCCTCGAAATGCCACGTCGAGAGGATCTGCTACCGCTTTTTGCGAAGTATGATGTTCCTGTTCCACGCTACACCAGCTATCCTCCTGCAACACAATTCACGAATCGCTTCGATGGCTCCGACTATATCACCCATCTGACGCAATTCTCTGGAGATGGTACCGAAGTCTCGCTCTATGTTCATCTTCCGTTCTGCGACACACTGTGCTATTTCTGCGGATGCACGGTGCTCATCTCAAACAATCGTGAGAAGATCTCGGAGTATCTGGACTATCTCAAGCGTGAGATCACGCTTGTTGCCGAAACGCTCGATAATACGCCCATTGTAGTTCAAATGCACTGGGGCGGTGGCAGCCCTACCCATTTGACACCGCAGGAAATTGCCGAGCTCGGTGCGCATATTCGAAAGACGTTTGAATTCGCCCCGGATGCGGAAGTTTCGATAGAGATCGATCCGCGAGGACTGACGATTGAGCACATTCATGCGATGCGGAGCGTCGGGTTCAATCGCGCGAGCATTGGTGTGCAGGATTTTGACCCGGATGTGCAAGTGGCAGTCAACCGGGTACAGCCGCGGAGCATGACCGAGCAAGTGATCGACTGGTGCCGCGAAGCAGGGATGACGGGGATCAATCTTGATCTGATCTATGGGCTTCCGTATCAAACGACCGAGTCCTTCACCGCGACACTCAAGACCGTTCGCGAAATATCGCCGGACCGGATCGCGGTCTATAACTTCGCATACGTCCCGTGGATCAAGCCGCACCAGAAATTGATCGGTATTGATACGCTGCCGATCGCGAGCACGAAGCTCGCGTTACTGGAGCTTGCAATACAGGAGTTAACGGACGCAGGATATGAATACCTTGGTATGGACCACTTTGCAAAGCCGACCGATGCGCTCGTTGAAGCGAAGCGCTCAGGCTCATTGCACAGAAATTTTCAAGGATATTCTACACTCGCGGGTAGAGACATGCTTGCATTTGGTATCTCGGCGATCGGGCGAGTGGAGAATGCATTTGTGCAGAACGTGAAGGAGCTGCCCGAGTATTACAAGATGCTAGACGAGGGAATGTTCCCCGTGGAGCGAGGCTATGAACTGACGGCCGATGATGCCGTGCGAGAATATGTCATCATGCAGTTGATGTGCAACTCGTTCGTTGATAAGGACGAAGTGGAGCGGTTGTTCGGGATGGAATTCGATCACTATTTCCGCGACGCTCTTTCCACACTCGAACCGCTGACGGCCGACGGACTGTGTTATTGCGACGAATCGTCTGTGACGGTCACAGACCGAGGGCGCTACTTTTTGCGGAATATCGCTGCACAGTTCGATGCCTATCTCGCACCGGTGGAGCAGGGTGCCGCTGCGGACGGCGCTGTGAAAAACATGTTTTCCCGGGCAATTTGATGCGGGAAGGATACGTATCCAATTTGGGATTGGATCTATGAATGGCGGAATAAACTTTAGAGGGCCGTGTTCTGTGGATGAGCTGGCGGGTTTGGGTCAGTCACGATCTGAAACGCTCAGTCCGTCCCCTTTTGAAGGGGTCGAGTTGTCATCTACAATGCACAGCGCTGGTATGAATGGTCTGACGCCGGACATTCAGCATCAGCGCATCAACGGCGAATCTGGAGCCTCGGTGGATTTCGGGCCGGTCATTCTTGACCTGCCCGCCATGGTGCGACCGGACGCCACAGAACTGGCCGTATTTCGCACAATGCCACAAACTGAATCCGCGCTAGTCCGTTTTGCGTTTGAACATTCCTCCGATGGAATGCTGCTCACAGATCCCAAAGGGATCATTCGCATGGTCAACGATGCATTCGTTCGCATGTTCGGATTCCCTCGCGAAGAGGTGATCGGTCAGCGAAGCGGATTCCTTCGGTCTCGCTACTCGACGCAAGAGTTCTATGAGACGATGTGGCAATCGCTTCGTCAACATGGTGAATGGAAGGGAGAGATCGTCAATCGAACCAAGCACGGTGCGGAGAAGACGTGCTTCCTGACGATCACATCGATCTTCGCAGAGGCCGGGGAAGATGGCCAACCCGTTCGTATTGGGTATCTCGGCGTGGAGATAGATCTGACGGAGCGCAAGCGGATGGAGTCTCAGATCGTGCAGGGCGAAAAGCTTGCGGCCATTGGCGAGAGCGTCGCGACGCTCGTTCACGAGATCCGCAATCCGCTCAATGGCATTGCCATGAATATCTATCTCCTTGAGCAGAATGCCGATGCGGAAGCGCATTGGACAGAAGAGGAGCGCGAATCCATTCATCTTATCAGCCGTGAAGCCAAGCGCTTAGAAGTGCTCGTGAAGAACGTGCTTACGTATGCGCGTAATGTTGAGCTTCGTTACGAGCGCGTTATTCTGTCAAGCTTCCTCGAAGAGCTGGAAGAGCTACTAATTTTCCAAGCCGAGCAGCGAGATGTGAAGCTTCTTGTGAAGATGGATGGGGATCGCCTCACCGGACGGTTCGATCCCGATCAGATGAAGCAGGTTATGCTCAACCTCGTTCAAAATGCCATTGAAGCCGCAGAGCAGAGCGAAGAGCGCGCCGTTCGCGTCCAGGTCGATCTTCGTGAAGATGCTTCGTGGCGGCCGATTAGCTCCTCCGGCAGAGTGATCCTCTTTGAAGTTGCCAATAGCGGCCCCGCGATCTCCGAAGAGGTCCGCAGCCGACTCTTTCGCCCATTCTTCACAACCAAATCTCAGGGTCTTGGTCTCGGTCTGGCGACAAGCGCCAAAATAGTACGCCAACATCATGGCGTCCTCGATATTCGACAATCAGAAGAACCTCCCTTTACGACTGAATTTATTGTAGCACTACCCGCATGACTACCGTGGAAGACGAACGCGTTGCACCAGCAGCATCAAAGGTAATCGATCACGCATCGCTTACCACACTCACACCGGATCCCGCAGAGCGCGCACGCGCCGCGGAGCACGCACGATTGCCCGATCACCCGATCCGCGCAGCGGCGCGGAGAATCCTCGTCATTGACGACGACGCGACGGCCCGCCGCACCCTTGAGCGCTTCTTGACGCGCGAAGGCTTTTCCGTCACAACTGCCGCAAACGCCAACGAGGGCCTGCTCGCGGTGCAGGTCGATCAGCCGGAGATCATCCTTTCTGATATTTACATGCCCGGCATGTCCGGACTCGAGATGCAGGCGAAGATACAGGAGTTCGCGCCGCATATCAACATCCTCCTCATGACAGGGCAGGACGATATGCCCACGACGGTCAAGGCGATGCAGCAGGGCGCATATGACTACATGACAAAGCCGATTGATCTCGAACGGCTCAAGAAGATTCTGAATCGCCTCATCGAGACGCAGCAGCTTTCCGAGCAGCTCGATCTGCTGAAGGAGACCGACCGTGAAGAGTACAAACTCGAGAACATCCTCGTGGGGCGGTCGCCACAGATGATCGAGATCTACAAGACGATCGGCAGCGTGACGCGCTCGCGAGTGACGGTGCTTATCGAAGGTGAGTCCGGCACGGGTAAAGAACTCATCGCCAGAGCTATCCACTTTAACTCGCCTTGGAAAGACGAGCCATTCATCGCGGTCAATTGTACAGCACTTGCTGAGACACTGCTTGAATCCGAACTCTTCGGACACATGAAAGGCTCGTTCACTGGCGCGACGGGTGACAAGCGCGGTAAGTTCGAACTGGCAAGAAGTGGTACGATCTTCTTGGATGAGATCGGTGAGATATCCCACACGTTGCAAGTAAAACTGCTGCGCGTGCTCCAAGAGCGCGAGTTCGAGCGTGTGGGCGGCGAAAAGACGTTGCCTATGAATGCGAGAATCATCGCAGCGACGAATCGCGATCTGAAGAAGGAAGTAGATGAAGGCCGCTTCCGCGAGGACTTGTATTACCGCTTGAACGTCGTTAGTATCAAAGCGCCGCCACTGCGCGAGCGCAAGGAAGATATTCCGATACTCGTGACAAATTTGCTGCGACGCATCAATGAGGAGCTGCACACGAAAGTCTATAAGGTAAGCGCGCAGGCGTCCGAACGGATACAGAAGCATTACTGGTCGGGCAACGTGCGCGAGCTGGAAAATGTACTGACGCGCGCGGTGGTGCTATCGAAATCGGATGTGATCGAGGAGTCGGTACTGCCGCACGCTGCGGAACATGCCGGCGCGGTCCATGCGTATGACTGGAACCGCTCGCTGGCCGACATCGAACGCGAGCACATTGGCCGCGTGCTCGAAGCGGTTCACGGCAACCGCACCGAGGCCGCCCGCATCCTCGGCATCTCCAAACCCACGCTCTACGCCAAGCTACCTGCCACGAAGCACGAGGACAAGGTAGTGCCGGAGTAAGACGGTCGTAACACGACGAGAAAAAAATGATAGAATGAAAAGGGCGGGTGTAAACCTGCCCTTTGTGTTTTGGTCACTCCCTCACAACTTTCCGCATCACCGTTCCATTCGCGGAATGGATGCGGAGGAAGTAGGTGCCCGAAGCAAAGTGGGAGAGATCGAGCGTAAGCTCGCTCGCGCGGTTGTTCAGCATGTTCAGCACCTCCGCGCCGAGCACGTTGAGCACACTCACGCGCTCAATAGAATAGCTGCCGTGAATGGTGATGAGGCCACTTGCCGGATTGGGATAAATCTCAAGGGTATCCCGCACTGGCACGGCAGCCACACTCTTCACCCCGCTCTTCCGTAGCATCTCCGAAAGCGGACGGATATAACTGTTGCCATCGGGGTAAACAGGATCGTCAGTTCCTGCTATGAGGAATGTATCGAAAACGCACAAGGTGTGAACAACGGTCGAGCGAAGGCCGGTATTCATATTCGTGGTGTCCCACGTTACACCACTATCCGTCGAGAGAAATATTCCTCCTCCCTCTGTTCCAGCAAGAACATACTTTCCGTATGTTACAAGTGCCGGCACATAATTCTTGGCGAGAACCGAGGCACCCATGTAATTCCAGGTATCACCGTTATCGGTTGAACGATATACACCACCATCTGCTCTCCCCGCAAGGATGATTGAGCCGATGACGCAAAAAGTAAGGACACCGTCCTTGACAGTGGTTGGCTTCCAGCTATTGCCACTGTCGATCGAACGGAATACACCGCCGGTCGTAGCAGCAAAAAGACTCGTTTGCAGTGCAACGAGAAAGGAAACGTTCGCAATGGCACCACTATCTTTTTCAACCCAGTGTACGCCACTATCAATAGAACGGAATATTCCATATCCAAAGGTGCCACCTGCTGCGGCGAAGAGGTTCGTACCAATCGTATCGAACGCAGTGATTTCTCCGCCACTCAAGTACTTATTGGACAGTGTCCAGTTCGATCCATTATCCGATGAGCGATACACACCACCACCGCCAACATAAAGGAATTGACCGACCGAGCCGAATGCTCTCACCATCTTGTCTGCGAAGGTTGGGCGAATGCCCGTATCTGCAAACACCCATTTGTCGGGTGTCGAAGGAGCATAGCGGTACAGATGCCCGCCCTTCATGCTTCCGAAGAGACTCGCGTCATGTACACCAAAAGCAGCAGGTGGTCTAAAGAAGTCACCCTTCCATTGCGTTCTTCCATCACTGGCCAGAAAGGCACAAATGAATAGTGGTAATAATAGCTTTTTCATAGGATAATCTGTTTTTAGCGTGGAAAGTTTGGGAGCTTGGCATCGCTCGGCAAATCCCATATTTTGAAATAATCTACGAGATGGTGCGCAGTATGCTGGAAGTGACTGCTACCCGGGGGACTCTCAACAAGGTCACATCCTTGACAGGTGGCGATGTTCGCTTCGAAATATTTCACTTCTTGGTAGTAGATCGAGTTCGTGTCCGAATAATCGCTTGGAACGCCATCCATGTCGATCTCTGCGGGTATTATGCCCATGGGCGCCCGTGGGAAGGTTGTAATGTAGTCGTACCGCTTATCACCAATGGGAATAAGATGATCCGGGTATCGCTGCCGCACCGCACCGTCAACTAAGAACTCCGCTTCGTGGGGAAGGAGCTCCATGGTGTAGGTGTGATACTTGTAGGTGGTTGTATCGACGAGAATCGGTGCAACTGGGTAGTCCGGCCCTTCATCGCAAGTATAAGAGAAGCGTTTAGTTGCGATATGTGAGGCACCCGAGTCGAGCGGTGTGGTAAGATAGATTTTGCCAGTGGCATGATCCCAATGACAAGGATAATAGCGGTCGAGGAGTGAGAGTTGAATCGAGTTTGGCTGATAACCCTTATTGAAGAAAAGAGTGTCATGCGTGCCATCAGCATGGACACTGTCCGCATACGCTCCCGTGAAATATCGTCCAGTCGAATCGACTCGCCACGAGAGCGAATCGCTGACGTTGCTCTTCTTCTTGATGTAATAAAACGTAACCAAACGGTTCGAATCGGCAACGAGTGATGAAGGGAAACCACCTTCTCCGATAGTAGTCCGATCCGCCAGGAGTAATGTATCCGGGTGGTGCGTATTTATTTGTTGTTTAACCTCGTACGGAAAGTTATTGATCACGACCGCATCTGGGTCATTCCACGGTGCAAAATGCGCCGCAGGACTTCGGAAAGCCGGGTGACCGGCGGTGTCCGTTCCAAATTTTCCTTGAAACGGCCCGTAAGGGAAGTTGTGCGAAAGCCCGAGATGTATTTCATCAAGGCCGCCACCCCACTTTTCGTTCATGTTCCACTCGTTCGCTTGAGCGTTTGCGTAGCTATTCGTATGGTGTTTGACGATCGGGACCTTTTCGCGAATCTCCCATTTGCCATACGGTGCGTTCTCGTATGCTGACCTGATGGGAATGGAGTCCCGTTTCCACGGCCACGGGCTGCCACTAATAATAGCGGTGGAGAAGTGGAAGGTTGTATGCACAGGGGGCGTTCCAGGCTCAATACAATTGCACGAATCCTCTTTGAGATCGATCCGAAGTGCCCTGCCATCCAAGGCATCCGGGTCATCGACAATGGCAAGATTCGTATCATACGAACAATCTGCCCCCTGCACGGGCCAGCCGTGTGCGTTATCGAAGATGTGCCACTGGCTTCGAAACTTTGCTGTGTCCGCGAAGTTATCGCTGAAGACAGAGTCCCCCCACTTCGGGGCGATGTAAGCATGGAAGTAGGAACCGGGCATAATATGAAATCCGGGTTCCAATCGGATCGTCCCCGTTGCACGAAAATCAACATCTTCCAAAGAATCAACCGTGATGACGCTGTCCGTTCCGCTCGTGTCTCCCACGACGATATCGGAATGGTTGTGTGTGATCGGTTTATCGTTCGCAGTGAAGAGCCGCTGCCACGGCACAGCATTACCGATTGTATCGCCAACGGAAGTTCCGCAGGGGTGCCAGTCACTCAACTTGCCGCCATTGATTTTCGGATAGTACCATTGCAGTATCCCGTCGGAGTCCTCCGAGCCGAGGCAGCTTAACTCTTTGCGTGTGGCTGTGGCTGGTGGCGGCGCGAACGGGCGGTAATAGACATCCCTGTGATACCAATCCGTGTGGCGGATGGCAATATCGGTGTCCTGATAGATAATCGCTGGATTGACTAACTGCGCCAATGCCGCGCTCGCGGAGCACGTCAGAAGAAGAATCGTTAGGATATGTTTCATACCTACTTCTCCTTTCTCAATTCCTTAATTTCGGCTTGCTGTGCGTCTATTCTCTTGCTCAGCTCGATGGTGTAGAGTGTTAACTCCTCGATCTTCTGAAGTAGTTTTGCTTCGGTTGCCCCGAGCGCAACGCCTGTGCTGGCGATTTCATCAGCCGACGGTACGTCCGGTAAATGATTATTGGCCTTGATGTACTTTTCGACTGAGCTGAGGCTGCGTAGCGTGTATGATGAGTCGAAGACATAATCGGGCCATTCGGTGCTGACATAGGCTTCCTTAAATAGCGCGGGTCCGTTGACCGCAAGCTTCCAGGTCTTCCCATCGCTCAATCTGGGATGAACATTTGGGAATCGTGTCGAGTCCGGGGATTCCGATCCACCAATATACATTGGGGTGTGGACGAGGAACATCCCTGTGATGTTATGGCTATCGCTGAAGCCGGGCCGCCAGACATCGAACAGGTGATGGTAGGTGCTGCCGCCAGCCGCGCTGTCGTCGCACCAGACTTCCATTCCCTTTTGCCCGGAAATATCAACGTGCATCCCAGCCGAAAAATCGTCTATCCCCCTACCTGCATCATACGGGGAGCAGCCGATATGAACAAGACCTCCATTATCTTGTGAAAACCCGATACCAGAGCTCGACATGCGTGCGAACCGCTTACCAAGTCCGCCGGTTGTCACCCAGTGATCTTGATAGTGGTTGAAGGAAATTCCTCGCCAGTCAATGGCTTCACTTCCCCCGCTTCGTAAGGCCATACCTTCGTATCGGTTGCCTCCATAGATTGTAAGTCCGGGCACGGGGTCGCTCAGGCCCGCGGGTGCGACCGTTCCGCCACCAATTTGAAATTGTTCGTACGGTACGGAGTCCTTTGGCAGGTTCATGCCGATGTTGCCATTTGCAAGGATCATCATTCTCTCGAAATCGGCGGAGGCGATTGGAGGTGCAACCTGTCTCGTTGTATCGCCCGCCGTAGCAAATCGTATAGCACCGCCCGAAGCGTGTGTTAGTGCTGTTGAAGGCCAGTAGTTATTGAGGATCAAATCACCTTGCTTGTTCTCGTGCAGGATGAGATCGAACCCTGCTGCAAGGGAGGAGTAGCCTGTCGAATCATGGACGAATGCGAGGAGACCACATGTATCCGTTGAGGTGGATGTGCCTTGCGATAACCGCAGGACAGCCGGCTTCGTGACCATCATGCTGGTTGGGTCGTAATGGATTTGCAGAGCATTCCGCGAACCTCCGGGTCCATATATCTCTGTTCCGATGCCAACCGGCGGGGCAGGAGGAAAGGTGTTTTGAGCCCAGGCCGGGGAGCAACTTACAACAGCAACCAACAATATTAACGCACTAGTAGCGTGGCGAAGCGTGCTGAGAGCTGAGAGCTGAGAGCTGAGAGCTGAGTTGTATGTTCGGACGCGAGAATGTTTCATGGCAGATGCAGTATGTTCAATCTATTTAGTACCAACACGCGGCGCGGTTTGCAGTTGCGCCGCAGAATCAAATCGGTTGCTTGTCCGGGCCGGCACGCGTACTCTCAATGTTGGGTGTGTCGGGCAGAGACTTGGGACGAATATACTACGCTGGTTCCGAGCCCGTGTGAAATTTGGGGCGCTGGTTGGGTTGGAAGCCAGGCTACGAAGGAAGACATTCCCAAAAAATCTTCGCACATTTACAAATTCCCGGTCGGTATGGGAACCGCAAAATATTTATGGAAAGCGTTTTCTGTCATATAGACAAAAAGCTGTAAGCTGTTGATTTATATGGAAAGTTCATGAACTATGAATTGACACACACAACAAAATGTGTTTGCGCCGCGCTTGCGTCTTGAGAAAATTTGCCTAAAGAATGCTATTGAAAGGGCGGAGTCGTCCCTATGAAAAGCAGTCTGCGTTGGAATTTAGGCTACCTTTGCAACGCGCGCGACCATGCCGTCATCGGCGAGGATGCCGCGTTCGAGGAGCTCGGCGCGGAGTTGGTCGGAGAAGACGAGCCGCTTTTTGATGGCGGTCTGCTCCAGGACTGGCACGAGCGGTACGGAGTCCACCTGGCTGGCGGCGCGGATATCCTCGTCGAAGCCAAGCTCGGTGAGGTTGCGGCCGTGGTCGGACTCGACCAGGGTGCGGTAGATGTCGCCGCCGTATTGGTGATATACGGAGAGTGCGGCGCGTGCGCTATCGGATAGGCGCATGGTGCCGAAGCGTGTCATGAGTCGGGTGATAAGGAGGCCGGCGCAGGTGGCGTCTTCGAGGGAGAATTCGTCCTCGCGGCCACTGGTAAGGATGATGAGGTTCTCCGAGTCAATGTTGGGAATGGCGGCGAGTGCCTCGACTGTGGCTGTGAGATTCACAAAGCTGGAGACGTAGCAGACCCGTGCATGTTTAGACTTTGTCAGCGCGACCGCTCCATTGGTGGTCGTTAAGATGAGTGCCTTGCCCCGGACTGCTTCTTCGGTGTACTCGAACGGAGAATTGCCCAGTTTGAAGCCTTCTATCCGCTTTCCACCTCGTTCGCCGCATAGGACCGTGGAGGTAGAGTGGAGGTTGCCGACGATCTTCATCGCAGCAGCTACTGTGGCAACTGGGATGATCTCGCGAGCACCGGAGCGCATTGCGTAGGTGATCGTTGTCGAGGCGCGCAGCACATCAATTACGACGACGACCTTATCGCGTAATTCGAGCTCGTCGACATGATTCGGGCTAAAATGGACGGTTATCTGCACTCTGTGAAGGAGTAGTAGCCCACTTCCGCGTTGACGCTCCAGCGGATTGGGCAGATTATTTGAAATTGTGTAGACCGCACGGTTCCGAGCTTTTGAAGTAGCGATCCCTTGTATGATTCCGGCAGCGAATTGGATCGACCGTAGTCATCTACAGGAGCACCAAACGCCTCGCCTCGCCGCTCCGGTTTCGAATTAAACGAGGAATAATTTTTGGTTAAACGAACTGAAGTAGCTTCGCCAGAATATAGATCCCGAGCCCTAGCGGGATGAGGCCAGTCAGAACGGCAATGACCACTTCGTAGCTGCGGACAGTCTCGATCCTGCCGATCTCCGCTAAATGGAGGGTGACATGCTGGCTGTCAGAGGTCATTCCTTCGATAATACCCGCCTTTTTGTCGTACCAGCCGAGGTCTGCGTCAAACTGCACGACCTTGCCGCTGAGCAGCATGAGTCGCGAGATATTGGGGGACCACGCTGGCCGAATGTCCCGAACGGGTTCGACCGAGCGGCACCCGGCAACAAGTATGAGCAGCAAGAGCAAACGCTTCATCAGTAAAAGCAACATCGGAAGGCCCCCCGATTGTGCCGGAAGCTGTGATAATATCCCAGCATAGTTGTTATGAAGAGACAAAACCCGAAGAGATGAGCCGATACATAACTACCCTGGTACTGTTACTCCTGTTTGCTACTTCAATGGATGGCAAAACCTGGCATGTCGGCCCGACGCGGCAGTACACCGCACCCAGTAAGGTGATGTCCCTGGTTGGCAACGGTGACACGGTCGAGATAGACCCCGGAATCTACGTAAAGGACGTTGGAGCTTGGAATGCCGATTCTTTGGTGCTGCGCTGCTCTAGTGGCTACGCGCATCTGGATGCACAGGGGACTGCCGCCCAGCGAAAGGCGATTTGGGTTATCAACGGGAAGAGGACATATATAGAGGGGATTGAATTCTCAGGCTGTGCCATCGACAGTATTGATGGGCAGAACGGGGCGGGAATCCGGATGCAATCGAATAGCATGGAGTGCCGCCGCTGCTACTTCCACGATAACCAGGAGGGGATTCTCACGGGTAACGACACTACGAACGAAGTGCTGATCGAGGCGTGCGAGTTCGATCACAATGGTGTCGAGACCGGCGCAAATGCAGGGTTTCAACATAATATCTATG
>CAIUMP010000018.1 GCA_903900335.1 uncultured Ignavibacteriota bacterium
CAAATCGAGTGGGCCGAGAGCCGTATGCCGGTTCTTATGAAGCTCCGTGAGACGTACTCCAAGACGAAGCCGCTGGCTGGGTATCGCATCGCTGGTTGCCTTCACGTTACGAAGGAGACCGCCGTGCTTATCGAGACGCTCGAAGCCGCCGGTGCGAAGGTGAGCTGGTCGGGTTGCAACCCGCTTTCGACGAACGATGAAGTTGCTGCCGCGCTTGCCGCCGCTGGCATTCAGATGTACGCCTGGTATGGTATGAACGTCGAGGAGTTCTACTGGTGCATCGAGCGCTCGCTGGATTTCAAGCCAAACCTTACGCTGGATGATGGCGCTGACCTCATCTTCACCGTCCACAACAAGTTTCCGCACATGCTCGATGGTATCATCGGCGGTACGGAGGAGACGACGACGGGCGTGCATCGCCTGCGTTCGATGTCGGCTGATGGCAAGCTGCGTTATCCGGTCATCGCCGTTAACGATGCCGAGACGAAGTGGGATTTCGATAACGTGTATGGTACGGGCCAGTCCACGCTTGATGGTGTGATCCGCGCGACGAGCGTGTTGCTCGCGGGTAAGAACCTGGTTGTCGCCGGTTACGGACATTGCGGCAAGGGCGTCGCGATGCGTGCGAAGGGCATGGGCTCGAATGTGATCGCGACGGAAGTGAAGCCGACCGCTGCACTCAAGGCAACGCTCGAAGGTATGCGCGTTATGACGATGGACGAGGCCGCAAAGATTGGCGACATCTTCATCACCGCGACGGGTATCAAGGACATCATCGTTAGCCGTCACTTTGAGTCGATGCGTGATGGTGCGATCGTCTGCAACACGGGCCACTACGATTGCGAGATCAATATTCCTGATCTGGAGAAGCTCGCGAAATCGAAGCGCACGATTCGTCCGAACTGCGAAGAGTATGTGATGAAGGATGGTCGCAGAATTTATCTGTTGGCGCAGGGTCGTCTGGTGAATCTCGCGGCAGCGGAGGGACATCCGTCAGAGGTGATGGACATGAGCTTCGCGAACCAGTTCCTCAGCCAGCTTCGCCTCGTGAAGGTCGATAAGGGTGAGGAAAAGATGGAGCGCGGTCTCGTCTATGACATCCCGGTCGAGCAGGATCAGGAGCTTGGCGCGCTGAAGCTTGCGACGGTCGGTGTGTCGATCGACACGCTGACGCCGGAGCAGATCGCGTATAATATGGATTACGCGGCTGGGACGTAATTCCCCAGTTCATGGTAATTTGATGAAGAGGAGAGTCGTGTTGACTCTCCTCTTCCGATTCAGGGCTCAATTTTGGACTTGGACTCCGAGTTTCGCCTCGCCGAGAAGCGTTCTTTTAGGCGGAGGAAGTAGCGTTCGTAGAAGAAGTAACTGATGCTGGCGATTGCTATTGTTGAACCGACCACTGCGACAAATTGCAACAGCGGCCACTGCTTTGTGAAGCCGAAATAGCGGTCGGTGAAGTTGATGCCGAATGCGTGGAAGAGGTACATCCCGTAGCTGATGCTGCCGATATATCGGACTGCTCGATTGGCAAGCAGTGGGCGAAGTAGGTTGTCGGTTCTGATGGAGCTGGCTCCGACGGCGAGTGTCATTGCGATGCAGATGTAGAACATGCGCAGGACGTGGAGTTCGTCGTTGTTGGGGATGACTGAGACAAGGAGCATTAGCAGCATGAAGAGGGGTGCGCTCCACTTCTGCCCGAGGACTTTCCAGGCGAGGTTGAAGCTCTTCGGTCTATCAAGTGTGAACGCGAGCAAGCAGCCGAGGCAGATGGCGGTTGAAACGCTGTTGAGGATGGTGATGGGCAGCGATTGACCGCTTAGGAAGAAGAGATAGCCGAGTTTGATTTTAATCAGTTCATTGACAGCAATTAGCAGTAGCATCACTGCGATAGGTATGTACCATCTCCTGCTCAGGGCGATAATCCCCGGCCAGAAGAGGTAGAACTGCTCTTCCGTCGCGAGCGACCACGCTGCAACAAACACCACTCTACCCGGCCCCCAGGGATAGACGAACCAGTTGGATGTGTACGTTGCGAAGGAAGGCAGATTATGGAGATATGTTGCAAGGCCGTTCGCGTGTAGATCGGGAACTGCGAGACACAGGAGTAGGAAGAGTCCGAGCGTTAAGTAATAGGCCGGAAAGATCCGAAGGGTACGGCGGATGTAGAAATTCTTCAGTGAGATTCTGCCAGATGCTGCTTTTTCGCGAAGCAGGAGTGTCGTAATCAGAAATCCGCTGATGACGAAAAAAAGATGCACTCCGAGGAATCCAGTGGCCCATAGTGGACGAAGCTCCGGGACGTGATACCAGATCACAGCAAGAATACTGAGCGCACGGAGTCCGTCGAGCGAAGGAAAGTACTTCGTCGAGCGGTAGCGATCGTTTTCGGAGTTTGTTGGCAGGGTCATTGCAGATTTATCCGCTGATAACCGCCGCTATTTGCTTCCGGCTCCCGTGCATTAGCTATATTCGCTGCGTGACTGATATTCTGAAGAAACTAACGACCCAGCAACGAGTCCACTCGACGATCATTCTTGTCGTCACAGTTGTCGTATACGTCCTGCAACTACGGTCGCTGTACACAGTTCCGGTTTACGATTCCGTCCGTTGGGGCGGGGATGAAACGTGGTTGATGCGGGAGTTTGGGAATCAGTCGGCACACGGCGCGATGGCGTACCCGGAGTACTTCGGTGCGCCGACCAGAACCGACGGTCTTCTCGCAGGAAGTATGTGGGTTGATGCGCTTATTTACGGCGCGACAGGCGGGTACTTCTCCCCTTCCCACGATCTAATAAGCACCGGAAGAACGGTGACAGCGGTTCTCGGTTTCGCTCTCATTCTCAGTCTATTCTTGATACTTAGGAGGCTCGGTGTCAATGCTGTTCTTGCATCCGCTGCCGTCGCGCTGCTTGTCATTAATCAGGGATTCGTGTGGGTCACCCATTGCGCGCGCTATGATCTGCTAACCGGACTGACATTGGTCTGGTACTGCTATTTCCTTTCACAGTTGCAAAGTAAAGAGAAGATTTCGTCGCGGAATGGATTGTTGTTCGGCGCGTCGTCGATTTTGCTAATTATCTTCTCTCGTCACTTGCTTACCCTCGCCCTGCCTGCGGCTATAGCATGTCTCTTCGTGATTCGAATATGGCAAACTCCTCGGATCGTGTTTGCATGGTTTGCCGGCTTCGTTTCCGTACTCTTGGTGCTCGCGGCAGCTTATACCATCGGAGCCAGTGAGTTCTCCCTCTTCGGTCGCGGCGGCACTATGGGAAGCTACGGGTTCGTCTTGCAGCAATTACCGATCTTGCGCCCATTCTCTCGCAGCGTTCAAGTATCAAATTTGATGGAGCGCTGGAATTTGTTTGAAAAGGATATCCCCGGCGTTCTCACGCTACTACTGATCTGTATTTTCCTAATCCTACTCTACAAAGGTTGGCAATGGCATCTTAGGCGGAGAGGAACACAATTGAAGATCGCAACCTCTTCATGCCAACGTTTTCTGCTGCTCGTCGCGGGGTTATGCACGCTCAGTTGGCTGCTGCTTCAGGGCAGTCGGCCGTATTACTTGTTCCACATTGTTCCGTTGCTTGTGATTGCGTGTGCGGTCGTACTTCAACTTTGGCTGGATGTTCATCAAAGCCGGTGGCATGGGCCGCTGTTCGTCACGCTCGTGTTATTGGCGGCCTTAACTCTCCAAGCGCAACGAGCATTACCCGACACTACACTTGGAGAGACCGTTAGCAAGGATCAACAAGCAGCCATTGCAAAACTTCTGGCTTCCACGCCACATGGGTTATTTCCGAAGAGTCGCATACTCGTAGATGTTGCGGGACTCAATTGGGCGCTAAAAGATACATCGCGCGAGATACTTACGCTTGATATGTTTCAACCGCCGCCGGACGCCAATCAAGCAATTGGGAAGCTAAAGGAGAACCACATCGACTATGTGATTCTGCGATCGAGTCCCGTTGGTGGTGTCTTCGAACCGGGGCGAGCTTTGTTGCCGGACGTTCTCGATTCTATCGGTGTCGTTCGGGATTCCGCTTTCGGCTTTTTCTACGACGATGGGCGGAGCTACGACGCCGAACTTAGCCCGATGATCTTACAAGGACTAGACACGCTCCGCCTCTACAGTCTTCATGCACGCCCCTTCAATTCTTCCACACCTTGACGAACTTCTGCTTCTTCGGATCCCAAACGAGGCCGTACCAATAGTCCCGGCTGTGGAAGACCGAGTACATCAAACGTGGCGCTTTGAACAACTCTTCTGCATCACGAGAATGTGGAGCGATATCAGCTGGCGATACCTTTTGCATGATGTTCTCGAATTCTGCCGAATCAACAAGTTCGAAGTTCTCGTTTGCAAAATAGACCAGCACGAAACGACGGAGGCGCCAGAGTTTTACACTGTCAAGAAGGTGATCAATAGGGTCGAATACGCCCGAAGCCAACCAGGAATCTTCAAAGAGCAACTTGTTGCCCGACTTGATGGTGAACGTCATTTTCGTGCTATCCACCATCGGTGCAAGATAGCCTGACAGACGCAACACTTCGGGCTTTCCATCACCGGTCAAGTCGATCTCACGTTGGGTTGCGAGTTGTTTGGTTCTAGCAAGTTTACGCCACTCCTCTCGATCGACCGCCTGGCGGATAGAGTCTTCACGAATGAGGGAATCAATGGTCTTGGCGGGTGAGCCGAAGGAATCGATCTTTACAGATGATTCTGGTTGCTGTCCACGAGCAGCACTAGTAACGAACCCAGAAACAATACTGACGGCAGTCAGGACAAACCATGCCAAAGCAAACTGGCAAACTGCAAACCTCGGGCCGTCCATCTTGACCATCAGCTTTTCCACACAACCACGAATTTGTGCTTCGACGGCAGCCACACTATTCCCTTCGATCCACGATCGCCGGAATAATAGTTGAACATCAGTTCGCCGGAATGTACGATCTCGCCCATCTCCGTAGTCTGCGGCGCGACATCCGCCCACTTCGACCAGTCGTGATCGAGTAAGGAATCTGTTTTGACGAATGCGCCGGGACTAAAGAAGTGGTCGAGCTCTGTTCGGATAAGTCGTTTGCGGTCTGCATCCGTTAACTCTGGGCGCTGTTTGAAATAAGCGGAAAGAGGCCATGCGTCTCGATAGAGAATTGAATCATGGTTTGCCACTTCGAGTCGGACGGAATCCTTGAAAATGTTCGTGCCGGTACGAATGATAATCAGCCGCAGCGGGTCACGACCACCAATCAAATTGGCAAGCCGCTGACGTTCAAATCGGCGCGTGGTATCAAGGGTTGAGAATGCATCGAGGTCATCGCCTTCGCCATCTTCATCAACACCGTTCGGCCCTACCCAATAGAGCGTGTAGTCACCCGTCCCGATGCTTGGCGGATAGCGATAGATGATTCGCTCGGTTCGCGAACCGACCGCAATGAAGTAGCCTTTTCCGTTCTCGTTTCGGTATAGATGGATCGGATCGAGTTCGGTCGCAATGAAATTGCGGATGGAGTCATACAGATGCGCCTCCGTCGTGGTTGGGTAGCGGTGCTTCGCTTCGTAAAACGATCGGAGACCTTGCTGCACCTGACCAAGCACCTCCCTCGCCGTTTGAACCGATGCCTTGTTTTTAGCGGCCACATCCAGCTCTCGGAAGCCAGCATCCTTGCAACCGGACACCATGAGCAACCCGCACAAAGCGGCAACCGCGATACTAAATGGGTGAGAAGCGAGGTTCAAATCAGTGCGTTGTTAATTCTGATAAATCGTCTTCTTTAGTACTGTACCGGTTGCGTCGATGTCATACACAATCGGAACGCCCGTAGCAAGATTAAGTTGCAGTACTTCATCCTTCGTGAGCTTGTCCAACTCCATCACGATCGAACGCAGGGAATTTCCATGCGCCACTACAATGACATTCTCACCCTTCTGGACGTGCGGGAGGATGCTCGCGCGGAAGTACGGAAGCGTCCGCTCGGCCGTATCCTTGAGGCTCTCCCCGCCTGGCGGCGGCACGTCGTAACTTCTGCGCCAGATGTGAACTTGCTCTGCACCGAATTTGTGTGCGGTCTCTTCCTTGTTAAGCCCTTGCAGGTCACCATACATACGTTCGTTCAGCGCTTTATCCTGCTCGATCGGGATGCCCGACTGTCCCGCTCCACGAAGAGCGTATTCCATCGATTCGATTGCGCGAATCAAAACAGACGTGAATCCTCGATCAAAATGAATATCGGCGATCCGCTTGCCAGCTTCGAGGGCTTCTGCGCGGCCCTTGTCAGTCAATGGAATGTCCACCCAGCCGGTAAAGCGGTTTTCGAGATTCCATTGCGATTCGCCGTGACGAAGTAGAATAAGTTTTGCCATGTGTTAATACGTTCGCTTTCGCGACCAGTACAGGAGCGGGAAAATTGCGATGAACACTGTGTAGAGCGCGCCAACAGCGCCATATCGAAACGCAAATTCCGTGAAAGATATTTCGCTACCACGTGTCATCAGAAAATAGTAGAGCGCATTGTTCACGACCGCTCCAAGCAACGTGAGCAATAAGAACGGCCAATTGCGCATGTTCTGTTCAACGCGCTCCGCATTGTAGAAGAAGCCGCAGAGGAAACACGCGACCGTGAGCGAAAGCGCGTGCGCGCCAAGAATTCCGCTGGAGAGAATGTCAAGCAAGACTCCTAACACGAAGCCACCGATCAATCCGGCAAACTGACCTTCGCGGATCGTAAGCCAGACGAGGAAGATGAGCAAAAAATCCGGTGAGACACCAGCAATCGAGAGAAAGCGGCTCACGAGCACCTGCACAACGATGAGCAAAAAACCAATTCCGGTATAGATCAGATATTGCATGGGTTTGCGTCTGGTTTACCGCTTTGGTTGCTTTAAGGCATCTTCCTGTGCTTTGGCTTCGAGCGCTAGACGTTCGCGCTCCAATGCCTCGTCCTTCATGATAACATAGACATGCTCGACCCGGTAGAGATTCACCGAAGGATTCACATACACGCGGCGGAAGAGAGAGTTGGGCTCGGCGGCCATGCTATCAATTGTGCCGATGGGAACATCCGCTGGGAAAAAGGAGGAATACTCACTGGAAATCACAAGATCGCCGAGTTGCACGTCGAGCGCCTTCGGCACATTTCGCATTACAAGCACCGGACCGCCGTCCCAAGCAATGATGCCCTCCACTCGAGTTCTGGCAACTTTCGCCGCAACGCGAAAGTCTGTGTTGAACAACATCTGCACAAGCGAGAAATTCTGGCTCGTTGCATAGACACGTCCGACGAGTCCACCATCCGTAACGACGGCCATGCCATCAACAACGCCATCTTTCGATCCCATATCAATGGTAAGCATGTTGCGCTGGAAGGTAGTGGTCTTGCCCACAACCTCTGCGGCCTTCAGCTTCCAATCCTTGCGAGGGCCAATACCGAGCATTCTTCGCAGTTCGGAATTTTCTGCTTCGGCGCGTCGCAATCTTCCTACCTCCGCGGCAAGTTGGATGGACTTCGCTTCAAGCTCCTTGTTCTCACGTGACAGCGTAATTGGATTTGGAATCCACGCGTAGAGTGATTGAATCGCGCCGACCATTCCAGTGGTGTACGCGCGCAGGGGCATCACATCCGTGGTGTGAGAGACGGCAATCATGGAAAGCGAAGCGGAGACGAAGATCGTCAGTGCAACGTACTCCTTGAAGGCAATGAGAAGATCGAGAAATCGGCGCACTTTTAATTAATAGCGACGGCTCTTAATTAACACCTTCATATACTGCTGCAAGTTCTCCAGCACTTTGCCGGTGCCCCGCACGACTGCGGTAAGGGGATCATCCGCAACGTGAACGGGCAGATTCGTCTCCAGGCGAAGCCGCTCGTCCAATCCCTTAAGCAATGCTCCACCACCAGAGAGCATCATACCTCTGTCGAGAATGTCAGCGGAAAGTTCAGGCGGGGTGCGTTCGAGACTCACTTTCACTGCCTCAACAATCGCATTGACCTGATCTGCCAATGCCTCACGAACATCTGTCGAACTCACTTCGATGGTCTTAGGAATACCCGCGACAAGATCGCGGCCTTTCACTTCAACCATCAGCTCTTCCTGCAACGGCATCGCGCTTCCAACCTGACACTTGATAAGCTCCGCCGTTCTCTCACCGATCAGAATGTTGTAATTGCGTTTGAAGAATTGCATGACGGCCATCGTCAACTCGTCGCCGGCAACGCGGATAGACTCCTGATTGACAATACCCGAAAGAGCGATAACGGCGATCTCTGTCGTGCCGCCACCGATGTCGATGATGATGTTTCCCACAGGCGCTTCGACATCGAGCCCAATCCCGATAGCGGCAGCCATCGGCTCGGAGATAAGATGCACTTCCTTTGCGCCAGCATGTTCCGCACTATCACGAACTGCGCGCTTCTCCACCTCGGTAATTCCCGAAGGCACGCTGATAACAATGCGGCGTGAGGGCAACCACGATGGATGCACCTTCTTTATCAGCGCGCGGAGCATCCCCTCAGCAATTTCAAAGTCGGCGATCACACCGTCCTTCATCGGGCGGATGGTTTGGATGTCCCGATGCGTGCGCCCGACCATGGCCTGCGCTTCGCGGCCAATAGCGACGATCTTCTTGGTGGTGGAATCGAAGGCGACGATAGAGGGCTCGTTCAGCACGATGCCCTTGCCCTTCATATAGATGAGCGTGTTCGCTGTCCCAAGATCGACTGCGATGTCCGCGCTAAATAAGCTCAACATGAAAAAAGTCCTGAATCTGTGTAGCCGTGACTTCTAAGCCGCGGCGTATTTAAAGTACAAAATTCACCGTGACCTAAGGGTCGCGGCTACAATATTAATGTTTGAAGTGGCGCATACCCGTCATGACGAGCGCCATACCGCGCGATTCTGCTGCTGCAATGACTTCAGCATCCCGAACAGAGCCACCTGGTTCGATGGCGGCGATAGCTCCGGCATCAGCGGCTTCGAGCAATCCATCCGCGAACGGATAGAATGCGTCGCTCGCAACAAAGGAGCCTGCCAAATCGAGGCCGTGGTGCTTTGCCCGTTCAACGGCAAGACGCGACGATTCCACCCGCGAAGTCTGTCCTGCACCGAGCCCGAGCGTTCGAGCAAAACCGTTCTCGATACCGCAGAAGGCGATAGCATTCGATTTCAGGTGCTTCACGACCTTCCACGCGAACATCAGTCCGCGTTTGGTCCCATCCGCCACCGAATGACTGGTAACAGAAGTTATTGCAGAATTGGTCAGCAGTTCTTTGTCTGTTTCTTGGTAAAGTACGCCCCCGATGACGGACCGCAGCTCTACCATCGATGATATGGCGGCATTTAGTGCCTCCGGGTTATAGCCAATAAGCCTCCGGTCTTTCTTCTTCTTGAGAATTCCCAGCGCCCCCTCCGAGAATTCCGGTGCTAGGATCACTTCACTAAAGAACTCATTGAGGCGCTCTGCGAGCGGGGCATCGAGAGGTGCATTCAGCACAATGATGCCGCCGAACGGGCTTTCCGGGTCTGTGCTGAAAGCGCGGTTGAATGCATCTAATCCGCTCTCCCCTTCCGCAACGCCGCAGGGGTTGGTGTGCTTCACAATCGCGGCAACTGTCATGGATGAATCGCTAAACTCAGAGATAAGTCCTAACGCGGCGGAAGAATCGAGAATATTGTTGTAGGATAACTCTTTACCCCAAAGTTGTGTGCAGATCTTCGAGAAGCCTTCACCATAAAGCGCCGCCTTCTGCTGCGGATTCTCCCCATAACGCAGCGACTGAATTTGCGGCAACGAAACACTCAGTTGTGTGGGGCAAGCTTCAGCTTGCCCCGGCTTCTTCCCCAGAAAATAATCGGCAATAGCGCGATCATACTTCGCGACTTGTTCAAATGCTTCTACCGCCAATTCGAATCGCAGCGCAAGGCTGGTTGCTCCGTCGGAACTTTCCAACTCCGTGATGAAGCGATCATACTGCGAAGCATCCGTCAGAAGCGTCACTCCGCGAAAGTTCTTACCAGCACTTCGGAGCATCGCAGGACCGCCGATGTCAATCTGCTCGATGATCTCCGCATCCGTCGCTCCCACTTTGGCGCGAGTCTCTTCAAACGGATATAGATTGACGACCATCAAATCAATCGCCGCGATGTTGTGCTCCACCGCTTGCTGAACATGCGATGGCAATTCTCGGCGGAAGAGCAATCCCCCATGAACAATGGGATGAAGCGTCTTTAAGCGTCCATCGAACACTTCTGGTGATTGAGTCAGATCGCTAACAGAAGTTACCGGAATTCCGAGGCCACGAAGATACTTCTCAGTCCCACCGGTGGAATAGATTTCGACACCGCGTTCTGCGAGCGATTTCGCTAGCTTGTCCAATCCCGATTTATCCGACACACTGATGAGCGCGCGACGAATGGGTATTCTATCAATTTCTATTTCCTTCTCGGTCCCTGCTTGATGCGACATCTAATCTATGATCGTTGCTCTTCCATCTATGACTCGAACCTTGTCCCGCGCGACAAGGTCGATTCCTTTCGAAAATATCTCGTACTCGATGATCCTCACGCGCCGTTGTAGCGTTTCTGCGGTGTCATCTTCCCGCACGGGGCAGCATTTCTGCATGATGATCGGCCCAGCATCGTAATCGCTCGTTACCAAATGCACGGTCGCGCCACTGACTTTGCATCCTCTCGCAAGCACGGCCTCATGCACGCGTACGCCATACATCGCCGCACCACCGAACGACGGTAACAGGGCCGGGTGTACGTTCAGTATGCGATTCTGATACGCATGAACTATGCTATCCGGTAGTTTTTTCATGTAACCGGCAAGAGCGATGATGTCGGTGTCGGCAGCTTGCAAAGCGCGAAGAAAATCCTCCTCGTATTTGGCCTCGTCATTGCCGGAGCGTACGAGGTAAACATGTTCGGCGGCGATTCCATTCTTTCGTGCGTACTCAAGCGCGCCAGAAGTAGAATTGTTCGAAATAACGAGCGCAAGTTGGACGGAGGCGAGCCTTCCCTCCAATATCTCGCGATGAATATGCGCGAGATTCGTACCAATGCCGGATGCCAGAACCGTTAATCGCTTGATGGGAGTCCTCGTTGATGAATGTCTAAGCCGTGTGCAGAATTATGCAAATTTACGACTTTATTCTGTTCAGCCAATGAATGAGCCCAACCGACTGCATATCACTCCGTCTGAAAATCCAACCGCTCGATCGTCTCGGCGATGAGCGAGGGGACGCCGAAGTTCTCGGCGATCTTGCCCGTTACGCGAAGTGCGACGGCGATGGAGAGCGTGAGATGATAGGTCTGGAATAGCTCCGGCCAGATCACGACATCGGCCATGCCGAATTCATCGGCGATGTTGAGGAGGCACATGCTTTGGCCGCGCTTTGTCCGCACGAATTTCGCGGCGGCGATGTGGCCAACCAGCGTTGTGCGCTTGCCGATGTACTTTCGCATTTCGGTTGTCGTGATCGCGCCTTCGCGGTACGGTGCAAGAAAATTGCTCGGGTAATCGGTGACGGAATAGCCGAGGCACTCCCGCTCCTTTTGGAAGATATAGGGCCTACCGTATTCGGACAGATGCGAGAGATCGAAGTGAAATGCCTCGCGTGGAAAATCGAGTGGGATGGTTTGATTCTTCGCTAGGCGTCGGCTTTTGATATAGAGCGAGAATTTCACATTTGCGACGGGCCGCGATGCCTCCAGCGTGTCGCACGCGCCGATGGCGATGAGCAGCTTTCCTTCTTCGAGGCCCATGCCGCTGCGTTCGGCGAAGTCCTCGATACTCGTGTAACGTCCGTGCGAATTCCGTTCAGCGAGCATGTACTCGATCACCGAAGATGTCACACCCTTCATTCCGGCAAAGCCCAGTCGTATCACGCCATCTGCTTCGACGGAGTGCTCCATCCGGCTTTTGTTGACATCCGGCAACTTGACCGTGCAACCCAATCGCTTTGCTTCATCGATGTACTCCTGATGCCGATAGAAACCGCCGTAATTGTTGAGAACGCTGCACAAGAATTCTGTCGGATAATAAACCTTGAGCCACGCTTCCTGAAAAGAGAGAACCGCGTAGCTGGCAGAGTGCGCTTTGCAAAAAGAGTAGCCCGAAAAGCTGGAAATCTGCCGCCAAATCTCCTCGGCTACATCCTGCTTGATCTGATTCTTCGTCCAACATCCGGCGATAAATTCTTTGTGAATTTGCTCGATCTCCTCCGGCGAACGCCCTTTGCCGGACATCGCGCGCCGCAGAATATCTGCCCTACCGCGCGAGATGCCCGCCAGCTCATGCACGACCGTTAGCACATCCTCCTGATAGACCATGATGCCATACGTCTCGGACATCAGCTCCCCCATCAGCGGATGAATGTGATTGCGCCGCGTGGGGTCGTGATGGCGACGAATAAACTCATCCATCATACCGGACTGTGCTACGCCAGGACGAATGACGGAGCTTGCCGCAGTGAGATTCTCGAAGGTATCGGTCTTGAGCTTCCGCAGCAATCCGATCATCGCCGGGGACTCGATATAGAAGCAGCCCTTCGTCCCGCCTTCTCGTATGATTGACTTGGTGCGTTCGTCGTTGAAGGCAATGTAATAATCCTCGATAGGCGGACGGCTGCCATGGCGCTCCGTTACCATGCGCATGGTGTCCCAGAAGGTGCCGAGCCCGCGTGTGGCGAGCACATCGAGCTTGACGAGCTTCCAATCATCGGCGCTGTGCATATCCTGCTGCATGATGAAGATGTCGTTCATCGAGCGCTGCATGGCGGAGAAGTTCGTGATCGGTTCGTCGAGCAGGATAAGTCCGCCGGAGTGCATCGCAAGATGGCGCGGCATCCCGCGCAGGCGGTCAACGTAGGATAGCCACTCTTTCACGTCCACATGTTCGCCGGTGTCGTTACGGGGCTTCTTCTCGCCCACAATATCCGCGTATCTACCGCTTGCGAGCTTTGCACGCAGCGCCGACATTTCGGACTCCGAATATCCCAGTGCCTTGCCGACTTCGCGAATCGAGCCGCGATCTCGAAACGTCTGGATGGAGCAGAGCATCGCGCCATTCGCCGTTCCGTTCTGCGGCTTGCCGTATTTCTCCAGCATGTACTCGATAACGGTGTAGCGGTCGGTCCAGGAGAAGTCGATGTCGAAATCGGGCGGCATTTTTCGTTCGAGATTCAGAAATCGCTCGAACTGCAGATTGTACTTTACCGGATCGACATTCGAAATCCCCAGCAAATACGCAATGAACGAATTCGCCCCCGAGCCGCGGCCCATGTGTGGGAATCCTCGGCTCGTCGCGAAGTTGATCATGTCCCAGACTGCCAGATAATAACTCGCGACGTTCATCTTCGCGATGATCTCCATTTCCAGCGTGAATCTGTTGCGATAGGTGCTACCGGACAAACCCATATCCTGTAATCGCGCCTCCGCTATCGCCGTCAGGTAGCGCAGAGGCTCCATGTTGCATTGGAAGGTCGCGAACTTCGAGCGGGAAACATCGAACTCGACATTACATGCTTCGGCAATCTTTTCTGCGGTTTGGAATGCGACCGGGTCTATATCCCGCAGCATGTGGCGCATTGCCGCCTCGGACGCGAAATACTGCGATGGCTCGGCGCATTCATTGCGAGGCAGCGTGCCGATGGTCGTGTTCGTATCAATTGCACGGAGCATGCGGTGCAATGTATGGTCTGTCTCGTGTGCGAAGCAGGTGTTGTTCGTCGCGACGAATCGGAAATTTCGATTCGCCTGTATCCGTTTGAGCTTCGCCCATTCATGGCGCTCGGCGTGAATCAGCTCGATAAACAAATGGTGCCTATGGCGCGGAGCAAGTGCTTCGAGAATGGATGCAGTTGAGGAAAGTATAAACACATTCTCACTCAACTCCTGCAACAACGGCGCGAGCGATTGCACTGTACTCTTCTCGCTCAATCGCAATTGCTCGGTCATCCATGGAGCGCGAATCTCTTCCTCCACACCTCGTATATCCGCATTTTCTATGACATCTTCGACTGTCAGCTTCGGCTTGATCTGTGGGATGGCTTCCAGCACGCGCGTCAGTGTGGCGCAGATCTCCGCATAACCGGCGTTGTTCTTCGCGAGCAGCACGGCTCGCTCCGTCCGCGTTTTTAGCTCGACACCCATGATCGGTTTTATCCCGTTGGCCTTCGCGGATTTGTAGAACGGTATGACGCCCGTGACACTGTTCGTGTCCGTCATTGCGACACTACTCATCCCTTGCTTTTGTGCGAGCAGGGGAAGTTGCTCCGCAGGGATGAGTCCACGGAGGAAGGAATACTGCGAATGGGCGTGTAAGTGGCTAAACATTTTTCTTGAGCATAGCGGCGAATACTTCTGCTAAGTCGATGGCGTTAGCCAGCGCCCGCAGGGGCGGATCGTTGGCGAGTGTAATGTAGAGCGGACGCTCGGGAGTGAGCGCGCTTGCAAATTCAAGAAGCTCCTTTTGCGTATAACTATACTGATGTTTGGTCGCCGTATCGAACCACCCCGCCGCATTGCGCCCGAGCATTCGCACATGTGCGCCATGACGCGAACCCACCACGCGCCGTTGCACGATACCGGGAAGCAGCGGTCCATCCCAGCCGATGGGAAGCATTCCACGTCCCGAGAGCGCGGCCCATAGCTCCTGCCTTCTCCCCTCTTTGTTCCACGTCCAGTGTTCGAACTCGATGTGGAGTGGTTGGCCGTCTAAGCAGTCGATAAATCGGAGCAGCGTCTCCCGCGTTTCGGGACGATAAGCGATCCTCTCGTGCAGCACCAGCACAAGCGAGGACTTAAATGGCAGCTTATTATGCACGATCACCTGCAACCATTGCGTCCAGCGCCCGGCATCGAACATCGCGGCTGTGAGTTGCTCCATGATAATGCGGAACGTTACATGGCGAAAGCGGAATTTCGTCAGCCGCAGCAGTTCTTCCTCGATGGATGTCAGGAAGAGCAACGGGATTTCGAGCGTCGGGAAGGTCTCGACGTAGCGGATCAATGCCTCACTCTTTCGCTCGAACTGTTCAGCGAGATCGTGAACGGCGCTGCTCTGCGTACCGATGAGGATGTGATGACGCTCTGCGAGAGTTTTCAGAAGCGGAGCTTGCTTCCTCATGCGCTCTATCAGCGGTGCAATATCCGCCGAGTGTTCATCCGCTGGCGTGTGCTTTCGTAGTATAGATCTATTCGAGGCACGCTGTGTCGCAGCATCCTCGACAACTTTTGCGAAACTCATGACCGTGTATCTGTTATGAAAGTAGAGTTGATGCATAGCGGACGATCCGCGAGCCGTACTTGCTGCGCAGATCATCCATTGTTGTGTAGATCGTGCTGGACCGGGCCTGGTCTTCAGCGAAGAGGTATCCGGGCCGGAGATCTTCAAGCAGATGACTCGCCTCGACGCCCAGCAACCGGACGCGCACGCGGCGAGTCCAGAGTTGCTTGAAGAGCTTAAATGCGGCTTGATAGATCGCCTGATCGGCGTTCGTGAAGCTGACGCCGATCGTTTTCGTCACCGTCTGGAAATCGGCGTAGCGGAGTTTGACGGTGATCTTTTCCGTCATCACTTTTGCTTCGCGAAGATCCTGCGCCAAACGTGACGAGAGCGAGAGTATGGTGCCGACAAGCTGTTCGATGTCGAGCGTGTCCTCGCCAAAAGTCTGCTCGCGCGAGTATCGCTGCTGCTCATGAACCGGTGTGACCGGCGAATGATCGATACCGCGTGAGCGATTCGCTAACGAGCGGCCTTCTTTGCCATATTGCCGTTCGAGGATTTGCACGGGCGTCTTCGCGATGTCCCCAATGCGCCGCAGGCCGATCTCCAGCAACTCCGACTCCCGCACAGGCCCGATACCCGGCAGTGCGCGAATAGGAAACGGCGCAAGGAATGACGCCTCCTCTCTATTACGGACCTGATAACTCCGCTCCTGCTCCTGCTTTTTCGCCTGCTGCGTCGTCGCAACTTTCGCGACCAGCTTGTTCGAAGCCACGCCGAGCGAGAGCGGCAATTGCGTCTCGCCACGAACCTCCGCGCGGATCTTCCGCGCCCACTCGTAGGTGTCGCCTTTGAGGCGCTCGCAGTGGGATAGATCGAGATAAAACTCATCGACCGAGGACTTCTCCACAAGCGGCGCAAGCTCCTGCATCATCTGCGTAACGAGGCGCGAGTATTCGGCATACGCAAGATAATGTCCGCGCAGATAGACCGCATCGGGGCAGAGCCGATAGGCCGTGCGAATCGGCATCGCCGAGTGAATGCCGTATCGTCGTGCCTCGTAGGAGCATCCAGCAACGACCCCGCGGCCACCCGGCTCACCACCGACGATGACCGGCCGCTGCTTTAGCTTTGGGTCGAGCAACCGCTCCACCGACACGAAGAAGGTGTCGAGATCGAGATGAACAATGGATGACCGATCATCCGTATGCGGTAGTATTCCTATTGAATTGGTGCCCATCATAGCACTAACAACATAATACAATCTGAGAGCCAGTTCTGAAATTCAACTTTATCTCCCACAATGACTGATCGGGTGGGCTAAATGAGGCGGTGGCTGAGCGGAAAAAGTGCGTCCGCATGCAAGAAGAAACTCTCCACTATCCCCTCACCGTTAGCCTGGGAGAGGATAGGATTCTTAAGAGAAATGCCTGAAATTAGTAGATTCTTCGGAATAGTGATAGGAATGTTCTGGGAAGCAGATGTTCGGCATCACGGGCCACACTTTCATGTTCGCTATCAGGAGTATAAAGCATCGTTCGGTCTGGAGCCGATTGAACTGCTCGCAGGTTCATTGCCAACACGACAGCGAAGGTTCGTGGAGGCATGGGCCGAGCTACATCACGATGAACTGAAAAAAGACTGGGTAATGTTGATGAACGACGAAAATCCGGATCCAATAAAACCACTGGAATGACAGAAAAAGGACACGAATTACACGCAATCCACGAAGCCGAGGTGGTTGGCGAACATACCCTTCGTCTCGTATTTGAAGATGAAACCGTACGTATCGTGGACTTGAGCCCGGTGCTCATGGGGAAAAGGTTTGGCCCGCTTCGCGATCCAGAATTCTTCAAGCAAGTAACACTGAATACCGATTTCGAAACCGTGCAGTGGCCGAACGGAGCAGACTTCGATCCAGAGACGCTGTACTACTGGGATCGATACCTTCCAGCATGGAAAAGAATGGCCGAGCGATGGAGGAAGGCAGAAAAAGAATCCGTGGCGGCGTGACCGATATACACAAGGACTAAGAAGGACCACAGAACCTCAGTCATCTTATGAAATTCGGTCACCTCGAAGACATCAGTTCCATCGACTTCTCCCTCCCGTCCGATCACTCGATAACTGCGAAAGTTCTCAGCAACAAACCCGCCAGGCAAGTGAAGGTATATGCGGGATGTCCCGTCTGGGCGGACAAAGGATTTATGGGAAGAATCTATCCGAAGGGCACAAAGGCAAAGGACTATCTGAAGGTGTATGCGACGCAGTTCAATGCAATCGAGCTGAATGCGACAGGTTATCAGATACCAACAAAGGAGGAGGTTCGAGCCTGGACAAGTGTAGTCCCAAAAGGATTTGTATTCTGTCCCAAAATTTCGCAGCCGATAAGCCACGTTAGGCCGCTCGCTAAGGACAGAGAAGCGCTCAACCGCTTCTGCGATGCGATGCATCAATTTGGCAAGCATCTCGGCACAGTATTCCTCCAACTGCATCCTTCTTTCGCACCTGCTCGCTTCGATGACTTGCTGAACTTCTTCGACATCTGGGACACTTCCCTACCCCTTCACATCGAACTTCGTCATCCGGACTGGTTCTCCGATCCGAAACTTCAAACCAAACTCTTCGCAGAAATGCGGAAGCGGAAAATTGGCACTGTCATCACCGACACCGCTGGCCGCCGAGATGCTGTACACCAAGGGCTAACGACGCGTTCGGCATTCATCCGATTCGATGGTAATGATCTGCATAGGACGGACCTCACACGCATTGACGAATGGGCCGCTCACATTAAGAATTGGATCGATCACGGATTGCGAGAGGTCTATTTCTTCCCACATACAACTGCGAAATACCTGAATCCCGAATTATCGAATTACTTCCTGATGCGCATCAATCAACTCCACGGTTCAAGCTACACACTCGCCACGATAACAGAGAAACGGAATTCCGCCGATTAGTAGATCACGATCCAAACGCTGCCCGGAACGCCCGCTGGGCGGAATCGTCCGACAACTCAACCGCGCTGACAAAACTCTGCTCATCATATCCAGAACGAACAGCTACAGCTGTCACATCAGAACCATCCACCCGGAATTCGACTCTCCATCCCCGAATTGCTTGCACAAATCCGTCGCCCTTTGGCTCAATCCGCTTATATGGATGCGGTGATGGATCGTGTATGAGAACGCGTTCAATACGATTCTTTAGCTCGACTCCATATCCTTCAAGAAATATCAATTGCTTCGCCGCAAGCTCTGAATACGAAACCCGATATTCCGGATTATGATGTGCCTTCTCAGCGTCGGAGATCCAGCCTGCATTCGCATCGGGATAGGCTTCGACTGCGGGCAGGTATGGCTTGATGTCGAGGATGGGTGTCCCATCCAGCAGATCGACATTCCGAACGTAAAGCGTCAACCCGTCAACCGAAACGAGATCAACCAGCGAGATTCCGATCGGATTTGGCCTATAGGGAGAACGCGTCGCAAACACACCGCGCTTCTGGCGTGGACCGCGCGGCACCAGCACCTTCGGCTTCCAATTCGGATTGCGGTCGAACCAATAGACAAGCCAGATCTTGTCCATCCCATCCAAATCTTCCAACGCCTGCTCGAAGTTCTGGCCAGTCAGCAAAGTCACCATCCCTTCCGCTCCCCCACTCCCAGGCTGATGCGGCGCATCCGACTTCGAAATAAATGGCGTCGAAATATGCCCGATCGGTTCGAGCTTCAGCGAGATTGGATTCGCCATGAGCTCTTAGTATTACTTCATCCTTCCGGCCGTACCCATTTCAGCGCTTCGATTAGTAACTATTAGTCAAGGAAGCAAGATCAGCGTGCGTGTCAGGGAGAATGGGCCCGCAGTAAGCCTACAGATGTAGGGGCCGCTTGGGAGGCCGCTACCGTCGAAAGCAGCTTCGTAGCTCCCTGGTTGATACTGCTGGTTTGCAAGGGCGGCAACCTCGTGACCAGTTACATCGTATACCTTCAAGGTAGCATAAACTTCTTCTGAGATAGAAAACGGGATCCTCGTTGAAGTGAAAAATGGATTAGGGTGATTTTGACCTAAATCGAAAGCGGATGGCTTCCCATTCGAAATTGCCCTTACGACCCCTGTTGGCTGAGAATACCGAAATACGCCATTATCCGTGGCGGCGTACACATACCCCTTCCTGCTAACACCGAAAGCATATACAAGACTGCTCGGCAAGCCTGAGCTTATATCCAACCAACTGGTACCGCTATCAGCAGAAAGGGAGACCGCCTTGACACTGTTCAACAATGACTCAGTCCCTTCAAAAATGCTACCATTGCTCGCAATTGCCAACGAGTAATAAGTTAGATTACCCATCCCCGGAGGCGATAGTGGTTTCCATGAATTTCCGTCATCAAAAGAGCGGAACAGGCCGGAAGTACCTCCGGCGATGATTTCGCTTCCGTTGGAATTGAACGCAAAGGACACGTTTGAACCCATCGCTCCACTGATGCTCTGCCAAACGGAATTCCCCTTGTCCGTCGTACTGTACATTGCATTGGAAGTGCCTGCAAATAGTTTGCCTTTGGGGCTACAGGCTACAAACGAAGGATACAGCGTGATGTCATTGTTTATGCCCGCCTCGCTCCACGTGGCGCCATTGTCCGTAGATTGCCATAGTGCCGATCCGTTTGATGCAAGGAAAATATCACCCCATGTCGTGAAAGTGAAGCCAACGATCACGGGATCGGTCCCCACCGTCGGCTGTATACGCAGCTGTTGCCACGCATCACCGTTGTTCGACGACCGAAACAGGCCGAAACCTCCTCCGACAAAGAGGTCGCCCTTTCCCTTGTAATTGTAATTGAATCCATAGACAGGACCAAGGGTCGCCGCGTGCGGATTCGGGAGTTGCGTCCACGAGGCACCATCATCCGTTGACCGGAAGACACCCTCATTCGGCACGGCAACAAAAATGTCACCCGTCGCGCTGATAGCAATGGATGTCGGAGCACCGCTTAACGTACCTCCTACGGGCGCCCAATTATTTTGAGCGACAGCAGGTGAGCCCGCAAGGAAACCGGTAATGAATAGACACAGGAGCAATCTAACCATAGAACGAAGCCTCATTTGTTACGAACAAACTCTAAAATACGCTCGGATGCTAACGAGCGTTCAGTAACGTCCGTTCATGCCAGATCCTCAGCAGAGCGCAATGCACCGCTAACTCTTCTATCGACCTAACAAACGACGACTAATAGGTCGCCATTGGGAATCCCTTTCCAACCCAATCCTTATCAATATTATGCGGGAGATCGAGGAATTGGTAATGGGTGAACTTCATCCCCTTCAGTAACTCAGCTGCTGGGCGTACATTCGGGCAATGCTCATACGGACAGCAGCCGCAATAAATGATGACTGGAGCATCCAGTGGCAAGGTTGCAAGTCGGGCCTTGAGATTCGCCATGCCTTCAGGCTCCTCGGCAGCGCCAAGTTTTACGGCACCCGGAATATTCTTACGCGGACCGATATTGAGGATAAGCGGCACGTGGGCCGAGTCGGTGGTCATCATTTTGGCAAGCTGGGCCGGCTGGATCATGTGGCCGGGAAACAGCTCCTCGGTTGATGGATTCCGCGCTTTGCAGCCCACAGACACGGAAATGAAGAGGATTGCGAGTAGCGGGAGAAACCTGGTGTTGGTCATGGGTCGAGTGTTCGATAGTGTAAAAGAGAATCCATTCCGGGGCCGGTTGCGGCGCCGCGAAAAGCTCCTAACAGAGCAGAGAGCAAAATGAAAGCCACTCTCCTTTCGCAATCTTCGCTACCGATCCATTCCCACCAAAATCCCATTCATCCCAGTCGTGTTTGATTGGTGCTTCATGAACCCCCTATACAATTCAACGGCTTATCCCTTTTTGCCGCAAGACAGAAACGCTTTTCCATAATTAGATTGCGATTCCCCGAGGCGGCGCGAATTTGGGTGCCCATTGCAATCTTCGCCTCGCGGCCCGACCCGAAATGGCTCTCTGTTACCTCCTGAATTTTAGCGTGGATTTCCTCTTCCGTCTCAGCTTGAACGGAGACCGAATGGCCCAGCGCGTGAGCCGTGTAGCCGCCTTCTGGCGCTTCTTTAGTTAAGAAGATAATTTCGTTCATTTCATTTCGATCTTCGACAGCGGCTCGAATTCAATTACGGCGAGGCTATTATCTTCGAGGAAACCCATAATTCCTATCGTTCCACTGCTCCGTGCGCTTGCAACATTTCTATAATTTGATGATCCCGATTAACATCAAACTTGGCCGCTTTTAACCAACCAATGTTGAATTCATCATCAGGTGACTGCTTGACATCATTTGCGTGCTCTAATTCAACAGCCTCATCCGAATGAAGCAATCGTAGCGCATGGAACAACACGGGATCTCCATTCTTGTCTCTCCAATTTACTTCTGAACCCGCATCCAGTAACATTTTGAGCACTTCGACAGCTCGGTTTCGAACTGCGGGCAAAAGTACCGATTCTGGTCGATTTTCGTTTACATTCGCTCCCGCCTTGACTAAGCAGCTAACAAGCTGCGTGTCAATCTCAACAGCGGAATCAGAAAATGAGAAATTAGTGCCGAGAACTCCCTCAACAGGTTCAGCTTCTTGGACTACGTGATAAAGCAAGGTCTCATTATTATCGGTTTGGGTCTTAGGATTGGGATTTGCTCCGTGACCGAGAAGGACACGAACAAGACCGATGTCCACAACTCGACGACTAAATAACACTGTTCCAAGGGGGGTGAAACCCGAACCATTCAACAGATTCCCGTGACACGCACCATTGACCTTTGCGCCATGCTCGATCAGCAGGTCAGCAATGGCCGAGTCGGGAGCATACTCAAGCGAAGTATAAACTGTTTGCTTGTACTCCTTCTGTGGTGGAGGAAGAGGTTTGATACCACGGTAATTGTAGCCCCTGTCTTCGGGGTCTGCACCATTACCTACGAGCAGTTTAACGACGGCGTAGATTCGATCCAAATCAGGCCGGTACTCAAGAGAAGCCCGGTCAAAATTGTCTAAGTCTCCGTATGGGCAAATTAATGCCTCGATCAGAGCATCCGTATTCGCGAGTTGCGGAAAGCGGTGAAGCAGCGTCTCAATGTGATTGATGCTGTCATGACATACGTCTATCGGATCGGGCTGTTCAGTTCTGATTGAAATTGTGTCATCGTGCAACCGCTTCCTTGAACCCTTCCCCTGTGCGAAGCTCACGCTAACAATTAGCGCGAGTGCCAAGCAGTACCATGCGACATTTGTAATCGATCTGAGATTAACCATATTGGTAAAGTGACCCGTTTCATCACTAGGCCTCAAACAGCACCTTGCATTTCGCATTAAAATCATCAGTGCTCAGTACTAAGTTCTTAACGCCGTAAACCGTATTATAGCCATTAGGAGCAACCACGTCCAACCCCCGTATTAAATATCGCTCAAGCTTACTTATGACTGCATTGGCAATCGGTTGGTCGCCGAAAATTAGTAGAGTTAGTCGTGCGCCCTTCTCCTTCAAGAATTGTAACCCTGCGACCGGGCTCGATAATTTCTCAATTAGCTTTACTCTCTTTAAAATGGTACCCATCGCCCCATCAGTTCTCGTGTCAAAGTGTATTCCGATCCGTTGCGCGAAGGATTGACTCTGTGCTTTGCCCACATAAAGCGGCGTTTTCTCATTAGAAGTAAAGATGTAGACTCCATTCACGCATTCCGAACAAGTTGCTAAATCTAGCACGAGCAGTTTCTCGATCGGAGTACCATCGGCAGATTTTATCCGTTCAAGCAGGTCTCGAAAATTTTCATTCGAATCATATTCGATTGTCGTCATGTCCTCTTCACCTCGTATTTACGCCGCTATTCTCGCATACCTCGCAACAGCGTGCGGTCTCGGAATGTCATACCCCTCCGACGCCATTCCCTCCAGATGAAATTCGAGCGCCTCCTTCATCTGCTTCTCCATCTCCCCTTTCGTTGCACCAGTAGCGATGCACCCATCCACATCAGGCGAGTAAGCCGAGTAGCCGGTTTCGGTTTTTTCAATTACGATCAGATATTCGCTCATCGCACTATCCGGCCTGCTTTGTCTTCGTCTTCGGCATTGCCCTCACCAAATGCCGCAGCGCAACATTCACCGATTTAGAATCGGGAAAAATCTTCCCCATGTCCTCATCGAGCACGACCAATCGCGTGTCCTCGTTCTCGCCGAGCAGATGAACGGTTACTCCCTCACGGTATTTCTTAAAATGCTTTCCACGCACCCCGCCCGAAAAATCGTAATGCGGTAACATCTCATCGCTCTTACCGTTCGTTTCGTGCTTGCTTGTCTTCTTCATAAAGTCTCCTTTCTTCTCGATTCGCTTTCCGTGATTGTATTAAGCGAATGGTATCGCCTCGCTCGGTATAAACCACGACAAGCGTGTTTCCATTCTTCGATCTTCCTAAGTCGATGAATCGATCCTCTTCGTCCGAATGGCCGAAGTCAAACATGGTGACGGCAGCTTCGTCATTGAACACAGTCATAGCCTCCTCGAAAGCGACCCCGTGCTTCTCGAAGTTGATCCTCGCCTTGATCGGGTCCCATTCGAATTTCCAGCCATTTAGGTGATGCGAATTCATGAGGACAAAAATACGACATCTTGAGTCAGAACAATAAAAAAACCCCAGCCGCAAAGCGACTGGGGTCTTTCGATGGTTTCCCACCGTAAAACGCCATCAAAACAGAAGGGTCAACATGATGCGCATCGACATACATCGTATGCGTTAGGTAAATTATGGATCCACTTTCTGACCGCGCCCCACTCTGATGTTACCATCATTGCGTGGCGGTAGGCCATTATGTGCTGTCTTATCATCAGGTCCGTGAAAACCCTTAAGACAATAAGACATAGACTCCTCATAAGAGGAATCAGAGCACCTTAGAAAGGAGGTGATCCAGCCGCACCTTCCGGTACGGCTACCTTGTTACGACTTCGCCCCAATCACCGGTCTTACCTTAGACGCTTATTAGGCGGCTTCGGGTACTCCCGGCTTTCATGGCGTGACGGGCGGTGTGTACAAGGCCCGGGAACGTATTCACCGCTGTGTGCTGACCAGCGATTACTAGCAATTCCAACTTCACGGAGTCGAGTTGCAGACTCCGATCCGAACTGAGACATCTTTTTAGCGATTCGCTCCACCTCACGGTATTGCAGCGCGTTGTAGATGCCATTGTAGCACGTGTGTTGCCCTAGGCGTAAGGGCCATGATGACTTGACGTCGTCCCCACCTTCCTCACTACTTGCGTAGGCAGTTGGTTTAGAGTTCCCACCTTTACGTGCTGGCAACTAAACCCAGGGGTTGCGCTCGTTGCTGGACTTAACCAAACACCTCACGGCACGAGCTGACGACAGCCATGCAGCACCTGTACCGCCCCCCTTGCGGGTAGCCCACTTTCATGGGTTTAGACGGCCTTTCAAGCCTAGGTAAGGTTCTTCGCGTTGCATCGAATTAAACCACATGCTCCACTGCTTGTGCGGGCCCCCGTCAATTCCTTTGAGTTTCACCCTTGCGAGCGTACTCCCCAGGTGGATCACTTAATGCGTTAGCTCCGGCACCGACCTTGCGGCCGACACCAAGTGATCATCGTTTAGGGCATGGACTACCAGGGTATCTAATCCTGTTTGATCCCCATGCTTTCGTGCCTGAGCGTCAATATAGGGCCAGTTCGCTGCCTTCGCCACTGGTGTTCTTCCGAATATCTACACATTTCACTGCTACACTCGGAATTCCACGAACCTCTCCCTAATTCAAGACTGGCAGTATCAAAGGCAGGTCCATCGTTGAGCGATGGGATTTCACCTCTGACTAACCAGTCCGCCTGCGCACCCTTTACACCCAGTAAATCCGGACAACGCTTGGATCCTACGTATTACCGCGGCTGCTGGCACGTAGTTAGCCGATCCTTACTTTTCGGGTACCATCAAATGGGTAGTAACCCATCGTTTTTCCCCGACTACAGAGGTTTACAATGCAGAGCACCTTCATCCCTCACGCGGCGTTGCTGCTTCAGACTTTCGTCCATTGAGCAATATTCCTCACTGCTGCCTCCCGTAGGAGTCTGGGCCGTATCTCAGTCCCAATGTGGCTGATCATCCTCTCAGACCAGCTACTGATCGTAGCCTTGGTAGTCTATTACACTACCAACTAGCTAATCAGGCGCAGGCTCATCCCCCAGAAAGTTTGATCTTCTCTCGATGCCGAAAAAAGATGTTACGGAGTTTTAGCTCGTCTTTCGACGAGTTGTTCTCCCCTGGAGGGCAGATTACCTACGTGTTCCGCACCCGTGCGCCAGTCCGTATTGCTACGTCCTTGACTTGCATGTGTTAGGCACGCCGCCAGCGTTCGTCCTGAGCCAGGATCAAACTCTCCGTAGTACATTTTTTCACTTGACCAAAGACCTCACGGCCCTTGATGCAATTTCACGTAGTAAACTCTCCGTAAAGAGAGGCGCCAATTAAAACCGGCCTACGCAAAATCTGTACTAAACGTATTTGTTTGATACTGAAATCTCGAGACAACTCTGACGTCTATTAAATAAACGCTTTGTTGTTCCAGATTGCAAGTGTACGATTAATTTCGTAATCGTTTGTGAATCTCATAATTCAACGGTTGCTTGCTGCTTGATGAGTCTGTTGCTTACCAAGGACCCAGGATGTCTCCTGAATCCGCAAGCACCTCAGCGCATCACTGCGCTGACTCATCATGCTGACTGATGCTATCGACCTATTGTCGATAGCCCTTCCATTTCAATGAACACTTGTTTGTGCGTGTGGGCGTCGATTTTGCAACCGAAGCGCCGATTTTCACGCGGGGCCGGTATAACCCGAATCCCTTCCCGGAAGTTCTCTCTTCTGTGTGTTATTTTCGAGAAAGTTACGATTTTTTTCAAATCGTTTTTTCATCGCACGGAGCGAATCGAAATTCGCTGACCACTATGAAACGCACACCAATTTACCTGATTCTCGTGAGAGTATCAACTCCGTATCCGCTCTTGGGCGGCCCGAATGCTCGGTTGTGACGGAGGTCTAAACTAGGATGGTTTGCAGAGCCGTTAGACTCCTTAGAGCACCTTTCCTATGTCGTGGCGAGCAGGGAATTGCTCGCCCGTCCTCGTTGGCGACCTGTAAACCCACCTCCCCCCACGGACGTTCCGGGAATCTGAGAAATTCCCTTTTTATTTCAAGATTCCTTACGATTCAGATCGCAAATGGCGAATGCAGCCAAATTTCGCCAGAACCACGGAGGCCCCTTCTCTGTGCGAATTCCAAATTCGGTTTCTTAAGCCGTACTTCTGGCTTTTCCCCCAGCCAGGGGTGCCCCTGTTCTCTCAATTGCGTGTTCATTTAATGAACCCGGTTCCCGCATTAGCGGAAATTCGTCCTTCGAACGGCGACAGCTGCAAGCCGACGAGGCCCACAGACGATTATCGGATCAGTATCATCCCCATACGCTCCACGCGCCCGTTCATGCGGATGAGACACTCATACATCCCATCAGGGAGCGCCTGGTTGGGGTTCCAGGTAAAGGTGTGCTCGCCGCTGGTCGCTAACTCACCGGAGAAGAGATGCGCGACTTCGGTGCCGAGGAGATTGAGGATGGAGATTTCGACGTGGCCGGAGGTTTCGGGCGTGAAGGTGATGGTGGTGGATTGGGATAGGGGGTTTGGATAAATCAGTGGTCCCAACTGAAGACGGTTAATTGGAGTCACTGCATCCGGAATGCTCAATTCTGAAAGTGGACGCCGAAAGACTCCTCCGCCGAGCGTCCCAGCAAATATTTGAGTGTCATTCACCGAGAGAGAATACACATACGCATTGTTAAGTCCATTATTAAATCCAGCCCAAGTGGCACCACTATCAATAGAACGGAATACCCCTTCCGCATTGATGCCAGCAAAGAGGCTGGTTCCTGTCGCGACAAGAACATTAACGACGCCAGAAGGCAACCCCTCGTGCATGGGCACCCAGGTAATGCCACTGTCAAGGGACCGATAAGTGCCACAGCAATCGGTTCCAGCGAAAATATAGGGACCGAGGACGGCAAGGGCCAAGATGTTTGCATCGCGGAACAGGTTATTCCCTTGGGACCAGTTTAAGCCTTCGTCCGTGGAGTAGAACACCCCGGCACCATTCCTTCCAGGGAAATAATACGAACCCCAACTATTATATGCACCTGCAAACAAACGGGAGTTGGACATCGCAAGTGCACGTACCGTGTCATTTGTGATGCCATTGCTAATCTGAGTCCAGCTAATGCCATCATCCGAAGAACGGTACACACCACCGCCATGTGTGCCAGCGAACACATAGTTACCGTTCACGATAAGGGAATAAACCTCCGTTCGCAGTACACTATTATCATGGATGATCCAGCTTGCCCCATTATCTGATGAGGTGAATACGCCACCATAGCCGGGCTGGGCGGCAGCAAAAACTGTTTTTCCTTGAATGGCTAATGCATCGAGGTTCCTGTTTGTTATACCGTTGTTAACTTCCATCCACGAGTTACCATCGTCGGAAGTGCGAGCAAGACCGTGATACTCCGTGCCCGCGAAGAGAAACGAATCGCTCTTGCATAGCGCATAAACATTACCCGTAGAAAAACCCGAATTGCTAGCATCCCAGTGGGCACCGCTGTCCGTGGAACGGAATACCCCAAGATACTCCGTCCCAGCGTAAAGGTTTTTACCACAGGAGCCAAATGCCTCTACGTACAGGTCTGTTAGGCCATTGTTAGCGGTGTCCCAACTTGCACCGTCGTTGGTGGAGCGATAGATCCCAAGCCCAATGGCACTTGCGAAAAGAGTCGAACCGAAAACCCTTAGTTGACGAATCGATAATGGGCGAAACTGAGAGGGGACGATTCCTGTCCACATGCGGCTCCAGTTTACACCGCTGTCGGTGGAGCAAAATACGCCCGTTTCACCAATCCCAGCAAACAATTTGGTGCCTTTGACGGAGAGCGTGTAAACGGGATCATTGTAGCGTATGATGCCATTACTCGCGGATAACCATGTGTCCCCGTTATTTGTAGAACGAAAAACATTCTGGCCCTGATCTACGAAAAGATAAGTGCCGAGAACCGCGAGTGAATGAATGCTCAGGTTCGTGATGCCGTTGTTTATGGCGAGCCAGTTTACTCCATCATCGGAGGACCGAAAAACGCCTTTCCCAAATGTACCCGCAAAAACATAATTCCCGCATACTGCTAAAGAATAAACAGGAGCCCCAAGCGATGTATGGCAAGCCGACCAAGTAGTTCCGCTGTCGATTGACCTGCAGACGAAACCGCCATCGCCTCCCGCAAATAGTGTGCTCGCCTTCGAAGTAAGTGATTGCACTGCCCTATCGGTTAGGCCAGAGTTTGCTGAACTCCAATCTGATCCGCTGTTGGTCGAGCGAAATACGCCACCGGTAACCGTTCCTGCAAATAGAAGTGAATCCACCGCTGCAAAACAACGAAGTCCCCCACCTGCTGGCCCATTCGTCTGCACCCATTGCGCACGCACCGAACCACCCGCCGCAAACGCGAGCGCAACGAAGACACTAAGTGAAAGAAGTCGCTTCATAATCATGAAGAGTAGTTTACCATCGAACGGCGTTCGCCTCTGGAAAGGTGCCTGCTGCACCTCTTCTCGGAAACGCTAAGTCTCTCCCCTTCTGTTGAGCCTCCCAAGAATTCGCGGTGGCATTTTTCCGCAAACCCGTCTGGATGATCGGTCATCCAACTCCAAACCATTCTTTATGGCATTACTCGAAGTTAAGAACCTCAAAACCTATTTTTTCACCGATGACGGCGTTGCCAAGTCGGTCGATGATGTTAGTTATACCGTCGATCGCAAGGAGACGCTGGGCGTCGTCGGCGAGTCCGGCTGCGGCAAGTCGGTCACGGCGCTGTCGATCATGCGGCTTATTCCCGATCCGCCCGGCAAGACCGTCGGCGGCGAGGTGCTCTTTGAGGGCCGCGACCTCTTGAAACTGCCCGAAGAGGAGATGCGCGCCATCCGCGGCAACAAGATCTCCATGATCTTCCAGGAGCCGATGACCTCGCTCAATCCCGTCTTCACGGTCGGAAATCAGATCGAGGAGTCGGTGATTCTGCATCAAAAAGTCTCGAAGGAAGAGGCGAAGAAGCGCGCTATCGAGATGCTCCGCTTGGTCGGAATCCCCGCGCCGGAGCAGCGGTACGGCGAGTATCCGCACCAACTCTCCGGCGGAATGCGTCAGCGCGTAATGATCGCCATCGCGCTCTCCTGCAATCCCGACATCCTCATCGCCGACGAGCCCACCACCGCGCTCGACGTGACCGTGCAGGCCCAGATTCTCGAACTCATCAACCGGCTCCAGCAGGAGCTTGGCATGGGCGTCATCCTCATCACGCACGATCTCGGCGTGATCGCGGAGACTGCCGATAAGGTCGCCGTTATGTACGCCGCGCATATTGTCGAGTATTCGAAGGTCGATGATATTTTCTACAATCCGGTGCATCCGTACACCGTCGGACTCCTCGGCTCCATCCCGAAGCTGAACGTCGAGACGGACCGCCTGATGACCATTGAAGGCACTGTCCCCGCCCCGACGAACTTCCCTGTCGGTTGCCACTTCAACACCCGCTGCCCGTGGGCGACGGAGCAGTGTTACAAGTCCGAGCCACCGCTTCAAGAGATCGAGCCGGGACATCTCGTCGCCTGCTTCCACTGGGAGAAGGTGAAAGCCGAAAGGCCGACGAATTTGGTGGAGGCGTGATATTCAAATAGCCCGAACGTGTCAGGAATTGGCTTCGCTGTTCGTTTTCGACGAGAGTAGTTATTTCTTTATCGAGCGATGAACACGTATCGTATCTCCATTCTTGCAGCGATCGGGCTATTAGCTGTCCTTTTGCCCATTCGAAGCGATGCCCAGAAGGCTCCTACGAATTTCACTCCCACGAGTGGCAGCTTCCGCTTCCCGCCAACATTCCTCTTCCAATCGCAAGATACTTATAGCTTAGAAATTGTCATCTCCAACAACCCGTCGAACTGCCAATCGACCGGTACCAGCGCCGATATCACCTATGATTACGATCCCCCCTGGGTCGGAAAATGGCTATCCTTTACTCCGAGCATCAGCCAGTGGGACAAGCTGAGTAACGGCCCAATCTACTGCCATGTTTACGGTTGGCCGCCGGGCGATACTGCCTCCGCTCACATCAAGCATTTTGCTCCATGCATTCAACTGACCAAGGAGGCAAGTTTCCCTCCGCTTGATAGTATTGTCGTCCTGCATCAGGAAAGGATACCACCGCCCGTTGATTCTGGTACTCGCTTGTTCCGAACCGCCGTAATAGCAACGAACATGAGTGATTACGCGGTACATGCGTTTGTCGATCCTACCAACGTCAGTCCGAATCCAAGTGTAGCTCGTCAAGATTCATTATTCATGCACGCCGATTCCATTTTTCTTACCTCGTACAACGTGACGGTTAGCCATAGCCAACCTCTCAAATATCTAGACTCTGCATACGATCATTCCTATAGTAAGTCTCTCTTAGAATTTACCATACCGCCGTATGGCACGATCCGCTTACCACTCTTACTCCCTAGTCGTATTGCATGGAGCTCTCAGGACGTGATCGATTCGACCGTGTTTGAAGTGGCCCAAGTCAAAATTGACTCTATTGACACCTATAATGCTGGAGCCCGTTGTGTGTTAAAAGTGCCGGCCGCGTGCGTTGCGCCCTGCGATTTTGGAGAAGGCCTTTTCGGACATAAGCTCTATAGCAACCCGAATTCTCCAGCGTATGTCGGAGGGTTACCCTGGGTGACTTACGTTCAGAATCAAGGGCCACTTTTTGTTGGTTCGCAGACGAAAGTATCGTGTAGAATCGTTGGGGAGTACGCAGACCACTTTACGCTGTCATGGTCCGATACCACCCTGCTATATCTTCCATCTTACTTCGCCGGGCCGAGCTGGACATTCGCTGGAGCCCCGAAATCAGTTGTACATGATACGATCATTACCACCTCTACCAATTGTTATGGCTCTGTCGTTACCCGCACGCCGATCGATGCCTACTCCATGCGTGCCGATGGATACGTCATCCGCCAGTTACCTGTCAATTTAACCGCACCTTTCCTCGGGCGAACCCAAGGCAACGCTGCTGCGGTAATTAACACCTCAGATTTCCCAATCACGTTCCGAAACCTTCGCGCCACGGGCTACGACAGCATGGATTTTGAGGCTTCCGCGCCACTGATGATTGCCGCACACGATAGTGGGTACATTGTTATAACCTTGAAGGATAAGAACGTGTATTTGGATACACTGGATCAGTCGCGCTATGCAACAGTCACTGGCATCGTCGCGCCGTACCAGCAGGAGCTTGGGTTTAAGGATAGTACATTCTCGTTTTCAGTGTCTGGGAAGATAGATGTGTATTGCCCTTATTATTTCTCTTTGATTCCCAAGCTGAAGCATGGCATTCATCCGGCCGGGATTATTTTCACGTCGTCCGTTTCATCGAAGGCAGGGCCACACACGTTCCTAACCGTCTATGGCAACGATGATCCAACGACCGAGTACTTCGGGATGCCCTACTATGACGATCCGCACTTTACACTAGCGATTGGTAACTACACCGGTTTAGGTACGGTCACGCTTCCAGACAACGTCCGGCCGGATACTGGTTTCCCTCCCCAGAATATCCAAGTGCTGACTACCTTCACTGGGGATAGCCACATCAACTATCAGACACAACTGCATTGGCCGCGCGAGAATGACACTGTAACAATCGACGTGCTTGCTCTGGGTCTAACCGCACCGAAGTTCGAACGCGTCTCTTCTGCTCAAGCTGCGACTTCATTCCCGGTTTGGCCAAATCCGGCGTCGGATGTCCTCCGCATTGAGTGCGGGGAAGAACGCACGGAAGTCTTGCTGATCGACATCCTGGGCCGCACAATTCGCAAGCAAACTCTCTTCGCTGGCTCGGATGTTATGAACATCGCCGACGTTCAACCGGAGATGTATCAACTGTACATTCCCTCGCGGAATCAATCCACGAAAGTGCAAATTATCCGATAAAGTAATGGAGTGAGCTTAACTTTTCCTTCCCTAATCGAACGCAAAATTCAGCATCCGATAGACTAGCTTCGCGGCAAGATACGTTGCGTGGCGCGCTTTCGGGTCGGGACTCAACTCCACCACATCAAATCCCACGATCTTCTTCCCTGCTGCTGTCAATTCCCGGAAGATCTGCATCGTCTCGCTCCAGAGGAATCCATCCGGCTCGGGTGTGCCGGTCGAGGGCATGATGGAGGGATCAAAATAGTCGATGTCGAAGGTGATATAGACTTCATTCGTGGGTAGCGTCGTTGAAACGGACTTCTGCCAATTCGCGCCATGCTTGCCGCGACGGATTTGGGTTGCGTAGAATGTCTTCACTCCCCTATCTCGTGCAAACTCGAACTCTGCTTTCTCCTGCGCGCGAATGCCAACCTGCACAACGCGCTCCATCCGGAAACCCGCATCCGCAACACGCGCCATGAAGCAGGCATGGCTGAACGGTGTGCCGGAGTACTCCTGTCGCAGATCCGAATGTGCATCGAAATGTAAGACGCTCATATTCGGGTACTTAGCTTGGTGAGCGAGAATCGGGGCGGTTGAAATCGTGTGCTCCCCTCCCAGCGTGACAACAAACTTCCCCGCCTCGATCTGCGCGGCAACTGCCTTCTGAAGTTGCGCGAGCATCTGTTTACCGCTCTTCGACCCGAAGTTCAGCGGCGGCAGCGTTGCGATGCCAACCTCGAAGCACAGCTCGCGGAAAAACTCGTCATCCATAAACTCCACGTAGTGTGAAGCATTGATTATCCCAGCCGGACCTTTCTTTGTGCCGCCCCCATAGCTGACCGTCTTCTCGTATGGTGCGGAGAGGATGACGATCTTTGCGTTATCGTATTCGCCGTGTGGTTTCGGAAGTGCGAGAAAATTTGTAGAGGGTGGTAAGACTTTCATCATTCGATCTTCATAATTCATCATTGCCCAATAATCGTATCATGCCGCCAATGCCGATCATCCGTGTTCGGATAATCTGTCGTGTAATGCAAACCCCTGCTCTCCTTGCGGCGCATCGCCGAGCGAACGATGAGCATGGCGTTCTCGGCAATGTTGCGGAGTTCGAGAAGCGGCACGGTTACCTTCGTCTTGCGGTAATAATCTTCGATCTCTTTCCGTATCAGCTTCATGCGGCGATACGCACGCTCCAAACGATAATTGCTGCGAACAATGCCGACGTAGTCCCACATGAGCTGCTGCACTTCGCGGTGGTCGTGCGAGATGTAGATCCACTCTTCGGCATTCTCCGTACCCGACTCATCCCACGGCATCAATCGAACATCCTTGATCGGCTTCTTCTCCTTCTTCACACGCTCCAAAAGATGATTTGCAGAACGTCGAGAGAATACCAAGGCTTCGAGAAGTGAATTACTCGCCAAACGATTCGCACCATGCACGCCTGTCATCGAAGCCTCACCAGATGCATAAAGGCGGTCGATATTCGTGGTACCTTCGAGATCGGTGACAATGCCACCGCACGTGTAATGCGCTGCTGGCACTACCGGGATAGCCTGCTTGGTAATGTCAATGCCAAGTTCTTTGCAGCGATTGTAGATATTCGGAAATTCGTGTCTGACCTCCCTTGATGGAAGATGCGAGACATCCAGATAGACACAATCATCACCCCGCTTCTTTAGCTCAGCATCAATGGCGCGTGCAACGATGTCACGAGGTGCAAGTTCCATCCGTTCGGCGTCGTAGTTGGACATGAACCGCTCGCCATCCTTATCAAGCAGCAACCCACCGGCACCGCGAACGGCTTCGCTGATCAAGAACGAATTCGCATCCGGCGCGAAGAGCGTCGTTGGATGAAACTGAATGAACTCCATATTCCCGATGCGTGCACCTGCGCGGGATGCCATTGCGATACCATCGCCTGTCGCGATGAGCGGGTTTGTTGTGTGAAGGTAAACTTGTCCAGCACCTCCAGTGGCAAGCATCACCGCTTGACGGGCGCGAACGATCTCAACTTGCCCCGTCGGCTCATTCAATACATACGCGCCGTAACAGGTGATCGACTTCTTCGCTCGAGCACCATCTATGCGCTGGTGATCTGTCAGCAGCTCGACCGCGTAATGATTTTCGAGAATCGTGATCTTCGGATGCAGTTGAACGGCGGTGAGCAATGCGCGTTCCAACTCTCGTCCTGTAAGATCTTTCGCGTGAACAATTCTATTCGCGGAGTGACCTCCTTCGCGTCCAAGATGCAACTTGCCGCCGGATGTACGGGTGAATCGCGCACCAAGCGCGATGATGTCGTCAACGCGTTGCGGCCCTTCCTCGACAAGAACTCTAACTGCATCCTCGTGACACAACCCAGCGCCTGCGATCAGCGTATCGCGGACATGCGCCTCCAGCGAATCCATTTCATCGACGACGCTCGCGATTCCGCCTTGAGCGTAGTTCGTGTTGGATTCCGAGCGGTCCTTCTTCGTAATGACGAGCACGGACATGTCAGATTGCTCCGCGACGGTCAGTGCGAAGAACAATCCGGCAGAGCCGGAGCCGAGAACGAGGACGTCTGTTTGCAAAGCGAAAATCGAATTAGTGACGCGAATTTACGGGATGTTCGTCAGCAAGTAACAAAAAGCCCTTCCAAACATTGGAAGGGCTTTGTCACGTTCAAGTAACGTGGAGTGCTTAGAAATACGCAATGAAGTGAACATTGCCATCCGTTGCCAAAGCGATAGTTGTGACGGACTGATTAGTGTACGTCGTAGAACCGGATGTGCTGGAGGATCCCATCGATTTGAATCCAAGATTCACTTCTCCGCCGAGTGCCAGTCCCTTTGTGAAGAACCAATCAAAGCCTGCGAGAACTCCGATTCCGAAGGTCGAGCCACTGGTTTTGAATTGTGAGCTGCCCGAACGGCCATTGTCGGTCGAGGCGCTCATGAAGCTGATCTGGGCTCCAACGTACGGGGATGTGGAAAAAAGTGGACGGAAATGCATCTCTGCACCCACACCCACCCCGAAAGTGGAAGTGCTCGGCTTGATAGAAGAACTGTCTGCGTTCGCTGGATTACCGCTTACAGATCTAAATGCGAGAAGAACTCGCAGCGCCATGTCATCTGAAATGAAGTACTTTAAGCCAACGCCTGGAATAACTCCGCCGGAGTCAGACCCGGCACTTGGTCCTCCAATCCCGAACGTCCCTAAGCCGCTCAGCGTAAACATCATCGCGGCCGAACCTTGCTTCGTGAGCGGACGCGCAGCATCATCCTTCTCCTGAGCGAATGACGTGCGAGCAAACGTTGAAAGCACGATAAGGGCGGCGATTGGCAATGCGAGTTTTGTAGATTTCCGAATCATACTATATTGTCTCCGATTGGTTGATGAAAAGATGCGACAACAAAAGGCTGCGATCAAGCCGGGATGACGGATGATACCCCGTCTCAAACTCAGCGTACAAATATAGTAAAAAAAAATGACGGTACCTTGGGAAGCATTACGAAATCATTACCTCCCCGAATAAGCAGCTTTATCCGACCACCTTTGCCACAAATCCTTTGGCGGTGCTATCGAGAGAAACAACGGCATTGACAGGGTCATGCTCCAGAACCAGAGACCACTTGTTCTCAAACGCTTCCGGAAGTAATGCTCGCTTTTCTTCCATGGTGGTAAGCGGGAAGTTATCATATCCCATGATCCAGGGAAGGCTGATATGTGCCTTCGTCGGGAAGAGATCGGCACAAAAAAAGAGATGATTGCCCGCATCGTCAAAAATATGAGGCAATTGTTGGGCGCGGGTGTGCCCGTTGAAAATTCGCAAATCAATCCCAGGGAACAGAATTCCTGGTCCATCTAACTCTTCAATCATCCCATTAGCGGCGATGGGTTCCCAATCGTCTTTAAGGTAACTTGCACGGTCTTTCTCGGTTGGTTTTCTAGCCCAACCGAGGTTGGCTTTTTGGACAAATACTTTCGCGTTTGGAAAAGTCGGCACAAGCTCACCTGTCTCTGCTCGCGTTACCAATCCGCCACAGTGATCGAAATGGAGATGCGTTTGAATGATGTCCGTAATATCTTCGGGAAGTAGTCCTACTGAAGCCAGCGAGTCCAGTAAGCGATACTTGGAGTGGTCGAGTTTGTAAATTCCGGCGGTTTTCGCGTCGTACTTCTCCCCCATCCCTGTATCAACGAGAATGTTCATCCCGTTGCCTTGAATCAGTAGCACGCGAAGTGCCATGTCTATCCTGTTCTGCTCGTCCGCCGGGTTAGTCCTCGACCAAAGGTTTTTCGGCACGACACCAAACATAGCGCCGCCGTCTAGCGCGAATCTCCCGGTTTCGAGCGCAGTGATCGTGTAATTTCCAATCCTCATAGATTATGATTAATTAGTCGTTGCGAGAAACCAGCTGAGCGGTCACAAAGCAATCCCTTGTTGAAGAGCAAAGATGTCCTCAACAAGGGATGGCGTTAGCGGCATTAAGCCGAGATTCAAAGGACGTAGCGGCGGATTCGTGCAAGCCAGTGAATTATCGCTTCCGGCCCGGATCGACTTCATCCAACCACGCAACCTTCGCCTCCAGTTGCTCCTTCGGCTCAACCCAATTCGGATCGGGGACGCAGCAATCGACCGGGCAAACAGCTGCACATTGGGGTTCATCATGGAAAGTAGCACACTCGGTACACTTATCCGGTACGATGTAGAAATAATCGGAGGAGTAGAACCCGACGGCACCGCTAGGACCGGGATCATTCGAGCCAAAGGATTGTCCGCCGAGAGTCCAGTTAGCTCCACCCTCGTAGATGGCGTTATTCGGGCATTCTGGTTCGCATGCACCACAATTGATGCATTCGGTTGTGATCATGATAGCCATGGGTCTCTCTCCTTTTATCTCGTATGATACGTACTGCTTAACAAAGTGCTGTGGATGAGCAATCATCCTCTTTACAAGTGCGCCGTGTAACAGCACCTCCAGAGAAATAGTTAAGAAATCGTGAAAGCCCTTGAAGAAATCAGCTTCACGCCCGATACCGAGCGCTGAATTACCAATATTACCTTATAGCTGCTTCTAATTGCAACCAATCGCGAACTCATGGGAACGGGAAAACTGAGTCACCCGTTAATCCCGCGCCTGTGGGGAAAAGATGCGAATGAAGAAAGGCAAGAAGGGAGCTCTCCTCCATTCTTACTTTTTAATGATCAATTCCTATTTGGCAAGTGGGGCCTATAGCTCAGTTGGTTAGAGCGTCCGCCTGATAAGCGGGAGGTCAGTGGTTCAACTCCACTTAGGCCCACGGTTTCTGTTGATAATAAATTCGGGCCGTTAGCTCATCTGGTAGAGCGATAGATTTGCATTCTATAGGTAAGGAGTTCGACTCTCCTACGGTCCACAAAAACTGCAACGATTGGAGGCCGCGTTTTAGCGCGGCTTTTTCGTTTTCACCAATTTAAAACGCCCCGCTGATGACCATCAGCGGGGCGTCCCCTTTTTACCTGCAATGTGGTGGCTGTAGATCTATTATGACCCTTAGTCCACCTTTTCTTCACGCTATCGAACGAGAATCGGTGTGTGCCTACGTACTATAGAAACGCAAAAAACGTCGCCGGTTACAAATTTTAATGGAGAATTTTTGCCGTCGTTCGAAGAATGGCCCCATTCGGGCCAGATTCGCCAGTCACCTCAATAAAATAGAGTCCGATCGGTAGCCAATTCTCCTCGATCTCAAGCCTCTCCCCCTTCCCTCTGAGGTCCGAGACTACCCGCCCGACGGCGTCGAACATCCGCAGACGGTAACCCGGCCGCATCGACTGGGGTGGATAGACGGTTAGGTAGCCCGGATGCGTGGTACTTGAAATCCGTAGTTCGGAACCGGCGATTCCAACTGGCTCACTCACCCCGGATACGCCATCACTCCCGAAGAGAAATGCAACGGGAAATATGGCCTCCCGGTCAAATGCCCAAAGTGTGTCGCGTCGATCCCCGTGCTTCAGCGGATCTGCAATGAAGGAGATTTCAACAGAGTCACCCGACTCTGGCAGTAGGTCGAAGTTATCCATCGGCAAGTGCCCAGTCGCATTGGCGGTGATCTGAAACTCCCCGGTGTCTGTCCCAACAATTCGAACAGAGTCGACATGCACACCGGCCGTGCCACTATCGAAGAGCGTTATCGAAAGGGTCTTGGGGAAGACGGAGCCAAAGTTAAGGTGATCGGTGCTCCACTTCAATTTCGGCCTGATCCCGCGACCAGAAAGGCGCGACACGTCCTTGATGACATGCGTGAATGGCTCTGGAATATCGGAGGTCCAGCGCATGTAAGTAGTGTCCCATCCCTCCACAGTGGGTGTGAAACAAAAGTTGAGATAGACTCCCTCGCCCTGCTTTATCGCCAGCGGTAGCATTGCAGTGTCCGAGAACTCGAAATCTATGAAATTGTCGAGTACCCATTGTTTCGTGAGCATGAACGGAGCCGCCCCCGGATTCCATACTCTAATTGCATGACATTTTTTCTTGCCGACGACCACAGTGCCGAAGTCATAATCCTCGGTGTTGATCTTCGGAACGGTCGTCGTACCGATGATGCTCACCATCGGTGTCGGGCAATCGGTTTGTAAGATGAGAGTATCATAGTACACATGCGCTGGCTGAGTAGCATTAAAGCAGACGTTGAGTAGGATAGAGTCACCCGGACCCAACTTAAATGGAAGAGGTGGGTTGGTGGATGTTAGCCGAACACCTTGCCCGCCTTGAAGCCACTTATAGCTAAAGACGTTAAAGCTCACATCCCCCGGTTTACCGAGATTCTTGAAGGTAAAATGGGTGCATGTGTCAACCCCAATTGATGCATTAATAAAGTCGGCCGAGTCGGGTTTCATCGAGAGCGCTGGAGGCGTGTAATGCAAATGAATGACCGTATCCTTCCCTCCCACATTCACTATCCTAACCCATGCATCGGCGCTCTTTAGCGGGTCATTTACCAGAATGTCTGCAATCGTATCCGTGGCGCCAGGCACAACGGTGAAATTCGTCGGGACCGTGCTGCAGTTCACACTGACGTAGCCCGAATCCGCATTCGAGCGCCGCGCCTCAACTCCGAGTGCATCCCGAAGCAGCTCGATCTGGGCAATTCCGCCGTCAATTGCAGTTGTGTCTCGAACATGCAGGCGCCATCCATTGCAAATGGTATCAATCGTAAATCGCGCCGCCGCAGTGACACCCTCAATGCCGAACGTCTCTCCCGTTGGAGAAGCGTACTCGAAGTAATAGTCGTCATCATCGTTGTCGCCTAGATCGAAATCGGGGTCGATCCCGAGCATCCCGTATTGATAAACAATAAAGGCGCTGTCCCCGTGAATGAAATATCCTCCCGGCTGGATCTCGTAGCGTCGCCCATTAAGCTCTGCATGGCCGGGAATACTGGCGGTTGATCCGGCGCTCGGGAGGCTTGTAAGCGGAGTGGGGGCACTACCATTCAGCTGCACCTTGATGCTTGAAAATTGATCCTGCCTCGCGATCACGTTGATGAATCGCCTTTTGTGTACCTGGTTTCTGTCATCCGGCACACCGAACGCGAAAGATGTTGCGTAGCTCGCAATCGGCACAATGTTCATCATCGTCGGTGCGGTGTACGGTTCTTGGCTCATCGCCTTGTAGTCATACTGCTCAACCATGATTTTCTGGCCAAAGCGTTCGCTTACATTGGCTCCGACGATCACATTTTCAACACCCTGCGTCGTGCTTGGAAACGCACTAACTTGCCGGGTCTGCGAACCCATGTTGTACAAGGCAATGTCCGCCGTCCCTCCAGTGCCCGATGGCGCCAACAACCGCAAAGCATCACCCTCCGATGGGTCGCCAGGCGGAAGGCCAGGCGAGTCCATTAAGGGCATCGTGAGGTAGCCGCTGGACCTCAGATACTGCGTAGGCACCATTTGTTGAAGCATCATATTGCGTTGGTCGCCCCCAGAACTCACATACTGCGACTGCCCATTGAACGCATCCTCATTCGCACTTAGAACTGCCACCGGCTGGTCAGCATGGACAAGCGAGCCAGACATATCATTTGCCGAATTGTCCAGCGTGGATTTCACCCAATAGACTTGACCGCGCATCAGCTTGGCGTCGAAAGGATGCGTATGTCCGTTCTGCCCTTGTCGAGTCAACCCGTTCGGCGCAATCGTGACGTTAGTGTTGTCCTTGATGGCGATAACTGCAAACTCTGAGCTTCCGGAGTCAACTGTACACGTGAAGTGGTGACTATTTGCAGCACCCAGTGCAGGATTTGCGGGGAAGCTGGCGACAACATAATCCTTCCCAAGCACTGGTGTCGGTAGTGCGAGGTAACTGGCGCCAGCGTTCGGTCCAGTTGAATAGTAGCTCACAGAAATTGGACGGTCACCATGGATTCTACACGCGTTGTACATTGGCACTTCACCGTCCGTGTTGATGCGGTTGCCGTTGGCATCCTTGGGATCCATATAATTCAGATCAAGCTGGATGTTCGCGGAATGCTTCGCGAATATTCGGGTCGTTGTCCCGGTCACCTCTTGGCCGCCCTGAGTCGCATCAAAATACGATAGCGTAACATTGCAATCGTATGCGGTTGAGACGACAACATAGACAGACTGAAATGGCTTAACTGCCCCGCATTTTATGCTCGGCGCGACGTAGGCAATATAGAAATCGCTCCCCATCGAACTTAATCCAGCCGGTTTCTGAGCTTGGGAATCCGAGATGATAGCAGTAAAAATAACTAGGGTAATCAACAGGAACAAGCTTCGGTTTTTCATGAAGTTGAACGAATACACTGTAATGAAGACAACTGAAAACGCGAAAGGTAACAGCCGCAGGTATAATAATCTCCTAAAGTGAAGATTGTTACATTGGAAATTGATAGCTCCGGTTGCGGTTCAGGCGCGCGCCGCCAATTCTCGCAGCGACCATTCGAGATTCGCCTTTGCATATTCATTTTTGGGATCACAACACACCGCTCGCTTTCCGGCTCTCCTGCCTTCATCGAACGCCCCAAGCATATTTTCGGCACAGCAGACATTCGCCCAAGCCACGCTAGAATAAGGGTCGATCGTCAGAGCTCGCCCGGCACTGGTAATGCATGCTGCAAAATCACCAGCAAGGTAATTCTCCAAACTATGTGCAATGAGGTTATCCCGTTCAGCACTTAGGTCCGGTTCCAACCCAAATGGAAGTACAGCATTGTTATACGCGAAGATATTCTCACCTCGGCTTATCAGGTCGAAAGAACGCGCAGCGATCGCGCGATAAAAATTTCGTGAGGAGCTCTCACCGGGGAACATCCAGTCGTGCAATTCCAACACGAGGCACGGCATCGTATCAAGCCATTCAGTATTGCTCTCGAAGACCTTACGCTCTGCGCCTTCGATATCGATCTTACAGAGAAAAGGTAGCACATTTGCTGGTTGGGCGGCTAAGATCGCGTTGAGAGTGATGGCTCGAACCTCTACAGTACCGGCATTCGATGTGCGAAACCCCCAATCCCCTAATCCAGGATCCTCGTTGAATAGGGATTCGACTGTATCCGAAAGCCCACCGTGGAACAATTCAATTCCAGTTTCTCCAGCGCAATTCGCGGTTAGTACATCGAAATTACCTTGCTCTGGTTCGATAGCAAAGATCTTCGCATCCGGGAAGAATCTCCTAAAATACAAAGCGCTTGCGCCGATGTTCGCGCCCGCATCCACAATAAGTGGTGTCTTTCCAGCAAGCACGAGCGAATCATAATACCTCATCACACGCGGCCCAGAGTGCATGGAAATGAAGTTGTAATTCCCGTTCGTGATCACATCGTCGGCAACGATCCTATCGGTACCGCTTTCGGGACGAATGTAGATCTCGATCGGCTCGTCAAAGGGCTCGCATCCCAGAGAGAGTCTCAGAAGGTTCTCAACTGCGTCGTCACTCATCTCGGATGTTAGCGGCTAGAGTCTAAGCGTGATGGGGAATCTCTGCTTCCATGATCTGATCGGTGGCATCATGGGAAGGCTCGTAACCATAGATAAGCGGGTTTGCCTCAAGGTACCGCTCAGCATCGATAGCCGCAACGCATCCACTGCCTGCCGCGGTCACCGCCTGACGATAGACGTGATCCTGGCAATCTCCACAGGCAAAAACGCCCGGTATATTCGTGAAGCTGGTCTTTCCCTTCGTTTCGAGATAGCCGACCTCGTTCATATCCAGAATGCCGCGGAAGAGCTCTGTATTTGGCGAGTGACCGATCGCAACGAATATGCCGTTTGTGGTGACCGTCTCACGCTCGCCGGTAACAGTGTTCTCCAGGATTGCTCCGGTGACGGTCTTGCGTCCTTTGTCGTCCGTCTGTCCGAGCACCTCAGTAATATGCTGACTTGTGCGCCAGAATATCTTCGGGTTCTCTTTGGCACGATCGAACATGATCTTCGAGGCACGGAATTCATCGCGTCGATGAACGATCGTGACCGACTTGCAGAAACGTGTCAGATAATTCGCCTCTTCCATTGCAGTGTCTCCACCACCGACGACCAGCACATCCTGATTGCGATAGAAGAAGCCATCGCACGTTGCGCACGCGCTGACGCCATAGCCCATGTAAATCTGCTCAGTCGGAATATTCAGCAGCTTTGCTTTCGCGCCTGTTGCAATGATCAGCGCGTCGGCATGATAAACTTTGGGTCCCGCCTCAACGCGAAACGGTCGTCGCGAGAAATCAATGTTCGTGATGGTCTCATATTTACACTCGGTGCCAAACCGCTGCACCTGCTTACGCATGATCTCCATCAACTCCGGCCCCTGGATTCCATGTTCGAATCCGGGATAGTTCTCTACCTCGGTCGTAATGGTAAGTTGCCCACCGGGTTGCTCACCCTCGAACATGATCGGGTTGAGGTTCGCACGGGCGGTATAGAGTGCGGCCGTAAAGCCCGCCGGCCCGGAGCCGATGATGAGCACCTGATGAACTTCCTCCCGCTTCAGATGGGTGTGGGTGTGATGATGATGATGTGTGGACATTCGAATTTCAGTATGAATTCTTTTAGTGTGTTACGTGCGTGCCGAGCAGTGCCTTTAGGTTTCGCTTTAATCCGGCAAGCTTCGTTCTCTTTATCGGAGATTTTCTAAAACGTTTGGAGAACTCCTCTTGTGCCATCGCCTCTATCTCGTCAGGGCGAAGCGCCAGGTTTTTTACTCGAGGGGCGAAGTCCATGATAGCAGTTGGCTGTTCAAAGCGGTTCCATGGGCAGACATTCTGACAGACATCACAGCCATAGAGCCACCCATCCATGTTCGAGGCGAGTGCGGGCTCAATGTGATGTTCGGGCTTCAGCTCGATCGTCAAATACGAGATGCAACGAGTCGCATCGAGCTGGTATGGCGCTGTGATCGCCTGCGTCGGGCAGGCGTCAATACAGCGGGTGCAAGTGCCACACATGTCCTCAGCTGGTGGATCTACATCAAGCTCAATATTTAAGATCAGCTCCGCAAGAAAGACCCATGACCCCACTTCGCGGGTAATAATATTCGTGTGCTTCCCTATCCAACCGATACCTGCCCGTTCAGCAATCGGCTTTTCGAGGAGCGGTCCCGTATCTGTGTAGTACCTTCCCGCTGCTCCAGGAACAAGCGTTTGAATATCTGCAAGCAAGCGACGGAGCATTGGCGGAATGATCTCGTGGTAATCCGTCCCCCACGCATACCGGGATATCTTCAGTGGGTCCGCTTCCGTACTCTCAGCTTTGCCACTTGCGTCACTGGTTGAGAAATAGTTAAGCGCGAGCGAGAGAATGCTTCTGGCCTCCGGCATGATTTCCTTCACATCGCGACGCTTCTCGGGATTGCGCTCCAGCCATTGCATTGTACCATGTGCACCGCTCCTTACCCACATATTGAACCGATCCGCAGCCTTGTCAAACGACTGTGCGCTCGTAACGCCGACCTTTGTGAAGCCGATGTCGAGTGCCTGTTGTTTGATAGATGCTGTGAGTTGCTGTCGTGTCATGTGTTAAGCATACAACCAGAATTCTCCCGAATTGGCTCATTTGCTAACTCATGGGTTGAAATACTCTGGCTTGCAACACTGTTGACTCTGAAAATCAACCTTCACATTGATGAACAGCAAAGCATTTGGTCTCGGAATCCTCTTGGTCTACTTAACATCCCCTTCCTTTGGCCAGACGTTTTCAGCGCCAATTCTTGTAAGCTCGAGATCAGGATCCCACTCCCCTGAAATGCACATCGGGCGTGATGGCGCAATCAATGTAAGCTGGTTTCAGGCAAACGCCGACATTTATTTTAGCCGGTCGGAAGATGCGGGTAAGACCTTTAGTACCCCTACGCTTGTAAGTAGACAAGTCACCACCAACAATTACACCTCACTGCTCCAGCGCGCCCCAGAATTCGTTATCGACACGAAGGGCACGATCCATCTGGTTTGGATGGAAGCTCGGATCAAGAACCCCATCACTAAGCAAGAGCAAAGCGATATCTGGTATGTGCGGTCAACCAATAATGGCGTTAGCTGGTCCCAGCCGCTTTCCATAATGGATCCAGATGACTCAACACTCTACGCTCAAGACTTCCCCGCCATTGCGTGCGACTCTTCGGACAATCTCTACGTCTCATATCTCGACAATCGCTATTTGATGCGAAAAGCCGTGGATCGTTACAAGATGCATCTCCAGCACTCTACTGACGGCGGGGCGTCCTGGTCGCTTCCCGTCGTTGCCGATAAGCTCCCAATGACGCTGAGCGGTACCTGCGAGTGCTGCCGACAGGACATCGCCGTCAGCCCAACTGGAACCGTCTATATCGCCTTCCGAACAAATATGGATACAAAGACGGGTGATAAGCGCGATATCTTCATCTGCCGGTCGCACGACAGAGGCTTAACATTCGACAGCACCATTCGCGCTCAGCTTGGCGGCTGGACTCTCTCGGCCTGTCCTACGAAAGGTCCTCATATCGCGCTCGACCCTCAAGAAAACTTGCACCTTTCGTGGAATGACGCCCGCGACGACTCTGGCAAGTTGATCGCATACTATACGATGCTGCGCGCCGGTGAGTCTTCGATCAATGCGAATTATTCGATCAGCAACAGCAATGCTCAAGCTGGCAACTGGCCCGATGTGACGTGCGGTGGCGGCGGTCTTCTTGCGTGCGCCTTCATGCCACAATTAAATGGCCAACCCATCCAGCTTTCGTACTCGTCTGATGGTGGCAACACTTGGAAGCGACCTGTCAGCTTTCCCGGTGCTGCCTCCGATGATCAGGAGCTACCCATCGTACGCTTTGCCCCAAATGGCTCTCTGTATTCTCTGTGGCAAGACGGCGATAAGGATAAAATTCTGTTCTCCACAATAAGTGGAATGAATCCGGTACAGTTACCCGGTAAGGTTACCTCACTGATCGCCAAGAGCTACTTACCAAACAGACGTATCGTGCTCCAGTGGACAAAACCACAGTTGCTCGGCAGCGCGCAGTTCGTGCGATATTCTTTGACAATCAACTCCAATCCGGCGGTTAACCTCTTGGATACCGCTTACGCGCTGGATAGCCTCCCGGCAGGGACCTATGATTACGAAGTCAAGGCCAAATCCATTATTGGAGAATCTTCGGTAGCAGGGACATTCGCTGTTGCCTCTGCCTCGGTGCGATCAATGGATGAACAATTGCCGACGACATATCCCAACCCAGTTCATGGCGGAGTGATCTCAGTAAGAATCCCTGAGCTTCGCGGGACATCAGCGCGTTGTCAGATCATCAATTCGGCGGGAAAAATCTGCTGGGTTGGCGATCTGAGTATTAGTGACCATGAGATCCGCATTCCGATAACAGGATTAGCAAAAGGTGCTTATCAAATTCAGGTTGCAAACCTTGGAAGCAGCTGGCAGACGCAGACCGTGGTCGAATGAAGCCATGAACGGGACCTAACTTTGAACGAGGCCCAATAGCGGCCATTACTTGCGCGAATACCGCTGCGGTCGCAAGGTTAACGCACCGGTTCATGCTCGGCTCTCGGTGCTTACCCAGACGGCCTCTGCTTCCACGCACACATCATAGACAGGCACATCTCCCCCTCCCCCGATTCTTTGGCCAGTTCTGATGTCGAAAGTCCAACCGTGCAGTGGGCATGCCACGGTGCAAGCATCTAAATCTACATCTCCGAAAGCCAGCAATGGCGAAAGTTCATGCGGGCACAAATTGGAGATTGCATGCACATGTCCCCCTAAGCGAAATAGAGCAATTTCGTCATTCTCGCGAGCAATTGCTTTACCCCGTGAACCATCGGCAGGTACCAGGGACAACTCGCACGCAAACTGGAACTCGCGTGGCTGGCTTCCCTGACCCTCATCGCCGTCCATCGCTTTCCGAGCTTCGGCTAGTGCTTCCTCATCTTCGAATTCCATAGCCAACGGTAACACTCGAGCCTTCCTAATTGTCGCTGATCTGTATTTCCTCGGCATTGGCACCGGAATAGCCATTCCGAAGGACAAGCATTCCCTGGTGCAAGCGATTCACGTGAAATTCTAAAATATTATTGACCATAAGTGTAACCTTTTCTATCTCCGTGGTTCTTATAGAGGTAGCGAGATGATTGTGTTTACTTTAACCCACTTTCGACGATGAAGAAAATTCTCAGCACGATCGCGCTCTTCGTAGCAAGTAGTGCATGTGCTCAACACCAACAGGTGCTCTCTTACCTGACTCCCGATGCTGCCGGACCGGGCATGGCGATATACACGGAATTGATCGGGCCTAACGTCCCGGGAAACTTCGGTGTAGACGGGTTAAACAATGTGGATATCGAATTAATCAATCCACTCGACGTTGCACGGTTAGCTGTAGGCCCAAGAGTAACGAGTTGGGATGGCCGAATGGTCTCGGTCCTCATGATGGTGCTTCCTGATGTTGATCCAGGGCCAGTCCCATTTCGAGTAGTGACATCGAACGGGAAGAGCAATGTCGACACCTTCTATATTGTGGCACCCCAAGTTCTAAGCGAGAACCTTCCGCCCGGAGAGCTTGGCTCCGGCGGAATATACGGTACTCGATCCCGACGGAATACGCTTGTTGTTGAATCCCTCCATCTTGGAACTGGGACGTATACTGTCAGCACTAACGATCCAGATCCCTTGACACCCGGCAACCAGGCATTCTTGCCACTAACGATTATTTCAAAAGGTGATGTGCATATAGAAGGCACACTCAGTCTGGATGGTGTTGGCAAGAACGCGGTAGCGGGTGGTGGTGGTGGCGGTGCGTGCTACACAGTAGGCAAGGTCGAACCTGACCGTAATATTGGCGGCAATGGATTTACGGCTGCCGGTGGAATGCACGGTGCGGGAGGCATGGGCAGCGGTGGCGAAGCAGATGGTTGGAATGGCGGGGCGAGTCTGAACGGAACTCCTGGTGGCGGTGGTCTTGGGGATCGCTGGTGGGACGATCAAGGCGGAGGCGGCGGAACCGGATTCCCGTTCGGTACAGCAAGTCGACCCGGAACATGGTTTCAGGAAGGTGGCAACAGTCCGGCAGGAGGAATTGGCGGAGGCTCTGGTGGAGGTGAACGTTCAGCTCCCGACAGTAGCTTCGGAGGAGGTGGCGGTGCTTTTGCTACAAACGGTGGAAACTCAGGACTTGGTGGACCAAATGGTGGCCAAGCTTATGGCAATTGTCTGATTGTTCCATTTTGCGGTGGTTCTGGTGGTGGTGGTGGAAATCAGTTCGGATATGGATACGCTGGCAGAGGGGGTGCCGGCGGTGGAGCGGTTCATATTATCTCGCTAGGTAAAATCGATATTTCCGGCTCTATCTCTGCCAAGGGCGCGGATGGTGAATCCACGAATGGAAGTGCTGGCCCGTACGGTTTTGGTTGCGCGGGCGGAGGAGGAGGCGCGGGTGGCGCCATTGCGATGACCGCTCCGCTCATAGATGTCGACGGATCACTCATTGTTGATGGTGGAAAAGGTGGTGCGGCAGTCCATCAGTACGCTGGAGGAGGTTCGGACGGCGGCGATGGTGGAATTGGAAGAATCCGAATTATCGGTGCGTCGGTGAAGGGGATACCCGCACTTTCTTCTTATTCTGGTCCCGCACTCACCACCTTCGAGAGAGTGGGCGAAGTGTCCCGCATCTCGGGTACAGGTAGACCCGGTGACTCACTTCTGATATTTCCTGAGGCTTTGGGAAAGTGGAACTATGATGCTCCGCTGAAGACGCGGGTCGGCACCGATGGTAAATGGCAAACCACCTGCTCAAGCGGTCTCAGTGCTTGCACCCACATAAGCATACTAGAAGAACTGTCAGTCCAGAATAGCACTCCGTTCCTGAAAGAACCTCACTGGGTTATGTCCCCTCAAATGGATGTCCCTCAACAGTCACTATCGGTCCCGATGTTGATTCAATCGCCCGCTACACTTTCGATCATAGCAAGTTCTACGGAATCATCGGATCTAATTCGAGTGCAGGTTGCTGGACAACCGTTATCCGTTATCCAGCTTAGACTCTCCGACGTACTTGGGAGGGTCGTCTATCAGGTGTCAACTCACCTAGACGCGTTCGGCCGCGTTGACCAACGACTGGTCAACCCGAAGCTTGCAAATGGAGTTTATTTTGTTACCGCTTCGGATGCGACGTCAAGTGTGTCTAAAAGTATCTGTGCGACCAAGTGAAGGTTAATACTATTACAAGGAGCCCCGACAATATTGTCGGAGCTTCTTCGATTGAATTCGGAACCTCCATCATCACCGGGTAGTTGGCCAGTGCGACTCGACTACTACTACTAAATGAAGATAACCTTCGTAGGTCCACTGATCTCAACTTTTGTAAAGAACGATGTCACTATTCTGCGACAAGAGTACGAACTAGATGCCATCGATGTCAATTTAGGGAAAGGTATCCAGGGCGGGCTTAAATTGATTTTGCTGCATATCCGGATCATCGCGTCTCTCCTCTCTGCGGATGCATTGTTTTTCTGGTTTGCGGATTATTACACTCTAATCCCGACGATTATAGCCCGCTTACTAAAGAAGAAAGTATTCGTTGTTGCAGGCGGGTTTGACATTACTTACCTCCCACATCTCGGAATCGGGGCGCGGGCACGCCCGCTCCGCTGGTTCGCAGTGAAGCATACCTTCCGCTTTGCAGATCACATTTTCCCAGTCAGCCAAGACACGCAGTTTGATCTGGACTCCGCCGTTCCAGACCATCGGCCCAGCACGATGATCTACAACGCAGTCGATACTGATTTGTATCATTTTGATCCGCGGCCGCGACAGCGAATTGCGTTGACCGTTTCTCAAGCTGACTCTGTGCCGGAGTATAAACGAAAGGGGATTGATCTCTTTATAAGCATCTCCGAGCGACTGCCCGATATTCCGTTCCATGTGGTTGGACTCAGAGGAGATGCGTTGAAGCAGGCCCGACACGACGCGCTGCAGTTCCCTAATGTTACTATTCGGCCAGGTCGGGTTCCGTTGCCAGATCTATTGGAGGAATTCTGGGACGCTGGTGTGTATTGCCAGTTCAGCATTGAGGAACGTTTCGGTGTTTCCGTCGCTGAAGCAATGAGCTGCGGCTGCATACCGGTTGTGGCTCCGGTGAATGCTCTGAGGGAAGTTGTTGGATCCGACGGGTACATCGTTGCCCGAGAGGATCCAGCGGGCATTGTGTCTGCGATAAAGCAAGCATTACTCGCTGACGACCCAACGCGTCTGGCCGTGAGCCACTCCGCTGCAAGATTTGATATCTCCGAACGAGGAAGGCAATTATTAAAAGTAGTGAATTCGCTAATGAAAAGTGTTACCTAGCAAGCTGATAACTCGGTTTCTTTTTTCTTTGCTTATTGCCTGCTCGCAAATTAATTCTGTGTACTCGCAAGGTTGGCGGCCGATTGCGCCCATGCGTTCACCCAGAGCTGAACCAGCCTGTGTCAAATTAAGCAATGGCTTGATCCTTGTGGCGGGAGGAAAAGATGCATCAGGAGCGCTAGCGAGTTGTGAAATCTATGACCCAATCAATGACCAGTGGTTGAGCACTGGGTCCATGCGCCAGGCGAGATACCGCTGTCCATTCATTCAGTTAAACGACGGGCGTGTGCTGGCGATTGGTGGATTAACTGATCTGAATGTTGCTACAACTGCTACATGTGAATTGTACGATCCCTCAACCGGCATTTGGAGCCCGACTTCAAATTTACCCGAGGCGGACGAGAATGCATCGGCGATAAAACTCCCGAATGGGCTGGTCTTTGTCGTTGGAGGTCTTAACGCTAATTCTCCAGCACACTACCTCAATCTTGCACTTCTCTACGATCCATCCAGTGGTACATTCACTACGCTACCAAAGATGTCAATGTCCCTTGACGGCGTTCTTGTTTACTACTCAGCAGTCAACAACTCAGCGTTGGTGTGCGGTGGAGTATTTGGAGGCTTCAACGGCTTCTACCCGCGAACAAGCCAAATATTTTCTTTTTCAAATAGTATATGGTCTCTTGGTGACAGCTCGATTGAACCTCGAGACAATGGGCAACTGAATGCGATTCAGATGCCCGACGGTAAACCGTTGCTGGTCTCCGGAAGAACCGGCCCAAACCAGACTACTGCTAACATCGAATCCTTCGACTGGTCAACGAGGAAATGGTCTCATGTCGGACAACTGAGCCAAGCGCATTGGCATTGTATTACCCTACGAATCGGTAATGACAGCATTCTTATGATTGGCGGGTCGACGCCGACGTTCACAAATGTCTCCGCTCAAACCACTTGGTACAAATATAGCAGCGCCACAAGTTGGGCCGGTCCCGACCTTAATGTTGCAAGGGAAGAATATTGCGGGATAGTCGATAACCGGTCCAATAGGGAGCGTCCATGCGAACAGACCTCCACGATCTTGATCTTTGGTGGCCAAGATCCAACTGGCAAGACCCTTTCGTCCTGCGAAGCACTTTCCCTTGGGTTGAAATCGAGCGCTACGCCGCCCTCGGCGCAGGTTGCGCTGAGCATAAATGGAAAATCTTGCGTGGATACCATTGTATCGCTCCGAGTAACGAGTGGAGCCTGCGATTCATTGACGATCGACTCCCTTGCGTTCGTTGGCACGAAGAACTTTGGAGTCGTGCCGCTTCTGTCGGTGCGAGGTGTTCCAGCAGGTGATTCGACCGAATTGCTACTTACGCTAATGGCATCGAACGCGGGAGAAGATACTGGGGTAGTTCGTATATTCTGCCACTCGCGATCCACTTTAGACACCCTATCTTCCACCGTTGTATTTTCGCGCTCAGCCACATCCGCGTCGCTCTCTGCGTCCTCCCTATCCGCTTCAGGTACCGTTTGTCAGGCACCTTCTGCTGCGCTGCGTCTGAATAACCCCGGGTGCGACTCGGCTGTTGTTGACTCAGTGACCTTTGAGGGTCCAGACGGAAAGTATTTTGTGGTAGCGCTCATTCGGCAGATCGGTCCGTCGGATTCGACGATGGTTTCAGTTTCGCTTCCAGTCGACACTGCACGAACTTATTCTTCTAGACTTCACCTCTTTTACCACATCGGTACTCACCGCGATAGCCTATCATCCTCGCTGCATTTCTCAGTTGGCGGTGCCTCTGCACTGAATACGCGCGCGCTAATCGCTGATGTTTTGGACGCACACCCAGGCGATACGATCAACGTACCGATACTACTAACTGGCGGAAACAGCACCGCCGTGCAGGGGTACAAAATCGAGGCTGATTATGATCGGGATCTACTCCAGATGATCCCGCCTGATTATGGAAATTCCCTATCGGTTGGGACAACGATTCAGGATATCAACCGAACATCCACGGGTGCCACCCTCTTTGTGCCAACGAGTGTCACGGTCAACCAAGGTAAACTCCTCACGCTGCGATTTACTTCTTTCTTGTCCGGCAGCGAGTGCACTGTACTTCGGCTTCGGTCCTTAGTCTTTTCCCCGGACGATCCAAAGTTCTCTGCGTGCATACTATCAACAAATCTCGATTCAGCGGAAGTCTGCGTTCATGCTGCGTGTGGAGATGCTGAGCTAAGATCGGTTCTCGAAGGAATAACTCCTACTATCAACTGGGTTGAGATGAATGATGGTGCTTTACGGGTTTCCTTCAGTGGCAATCAATCAGCGAGGCTCAGCATCTTTGACGTAATGGGTCGAAATGTATCAGGGGGCCAGCGATTAATTCCAACCGGAATTTCGAGCATAGACGTTGCCTCACTCCCCGTTGGTATCTACATCTTGCGCCTTGATTGCAGTGGGATTATCTTATCCAAGCGGATTGTTGTCGTTAGGTAATCAAGGACTCTCCCCGCCATATCAGCGACGTCAGTCATCCATGAAGATATTATTTGTAGAAGATAATGTGCACACCTCTCAAGCGTTGAAGCTGATGCTCGAGCTGAGGGACTATAGCGTGGATACCTCCGCAAGCGTCGCGGAAGCCATCGGGCGATTGTCATCTTCTCGATATGATCTCCTCATAAGCGACATGAACTTGCCTGACGGCAGTGGATATGATATTCTCGCAAGCGGACCAACTTCGATGCCATCTATTGCTGTTAGCGGCTACTTTTCGGATTCTGACAAGCTAGAACTAAGAAGACGTGGTTTTTCAGATTGTTTAGTCAAGCCATTCCGTGTAGAACAACTCGCGGACACGATAGGGCAGGTAATGAATTCTCCTCTTTAATGCATTGGGGTGAACTTCGGCCGCATGTGGTTCGTTTAGTGATGGAATGATCGTGCGGGGCACTCATTATGATAGACACGGAGTCTTCATTTCCGTTAGGACGAGAGATCGTCAGAGGCGAACGATGGGAATCGACGCCTTCTTATCAAACCGAAATAAGATTCGCACCTTATTGGTAAGAATATCCCAGAGTGTACTGCTCACGATGTATGAACCACGGCGTGAGTCGTGGTTTTTCTTCTTACAGATACGACGATCTGCAACCCAGCACTGATGAGTGTAATCATGTTCCACGAACTTGCCGCGCGAAATTGCGGTTATATCAGAGCGTCTTAGTAAATGATGGCGCGGACTCGACTCCGAAGTTATTGCGGTAACAATTTCTTCATTGCAGCGCGCTCAATAGTATCGACTGTCGATTGCCTCTTTAACCCCGATAAAATTCTAAGTTAGATGTCGTTACCTCCGGTAGGTGACCAGTGAAGTCCGGGGCCACGATTCCGGTGATCTTTTGTATTAGTTCGAAATTCCTTGCGGGAGTAATTCAGTGGTAGAATGCCAGCTTCCCAAGCTGGACGTCGCGGGTTCGAACCCCGTCTCCCGCTCCACATACGCCTCTTCCTGGTACCCAGCTTCTCATGCTTACCCTACCCGCGTCCCTCCTTCTTTAAGCTAAGGTGAATCCAAGTACTGATACTTCAGGCTCCATCCTAATTATCCGCAGCGACCGACTCGGTGATGTCCTGCTTACTCTTCCGATGGTTCTCGCGATCAAGCAGGTCATCCCTCGTTCAAATATAAGCTTCCTCGCTCGGGAATATACTCGATCTATCCTTGAACGTGCGACTGGGGTGGATCAGGTTTTCGTTGTGAGTGATGTCATTTCGCTTCTCCCATTGGTTCGACTAATCAGAAGATCGAGCCCTAGCGTCGTCTTTCTTCCAAGCCCACGATTCTCGCTGGCACTTGCAGCCCTTCTAGCGAGGGTACCTACACGCGTTGGCACCGGATACCGATGGTACTCATTCCTGTTCAATCGCAGAGTCTATGATCATCGCAAGGACGCAAGACACCATGAGGCCGAGTATAACCTTCGGATGCTTGCTACTCTAGGAATTGATGCAGATCTCAGCCTAATCGCCAAGATCAATCTTCGAGAGGAGGAGCGAGTTAGCACGGATCTGTGGCTGCGAGAACACTTGGTCACTAGGAATGCCCCATTCATAGTTCTGCACATGTTCTCTGGAGGCTCGGCACATGGCTGGCCTCCTGAGCGATTTGTAGAACTGGGAAGGATTCTGAAATGCCACCTCAACTGCGAGATCATTTTGACTGGGACTGAGAGTGACCGGACTGGGCTGCAGAAGGCTGCTCAGGAGTTGGTGGCGGAAATGTCCATCGGCAGAACGTTGCCCGAGCTCGCAGCGCTGCTTGAGCGCGCATTGGCTGTAGTTACTGTCAGCACCGGGCCTGGACATCTTGCAGCCGCTCTCGGCACTCCGACCGTTGGGCTCAACGCACTTCCAAAAGCAATTAGCAAAGAGCGCTGGGGATTTCGTGGCGACCATGTGGCAAATATTTCCGCTCCCGCGATTGCAGGCTGTCCTCAGTGTAAGGAATGTACCTGCATGGAACGAATAGAGGCCCCCTTCGTAGCAGAAGAGGTAATGAAGCTCATCCATTCGACTAATCCTGAGAGGTAATCATGCCTACCAAATTCATCACCCATCCGCAGGGGATCTTTCGCCGGGACTCCGGTTCCGAGGGAGCCCCGAACGTATCCGTCTCAGGGAGTAGACAAGCGGTCAATCCAGCATGGCGATGGCTTGCTCTTTTCTTCGGCACATTGCTCATTTCTGCAACTCCCCTAAAGACCACGAGTTTGAGCACCCCGTCTACAAGCATTCCCGCCGATGGCGAGCTTAGACATCTCGACAATAACGCATTCACCGTCGGTGAACGGTTAACGTTTGAACTCTCTTACGGAATCATCACCGCGGGGGAGGCAGTCATGTCCATCCCCGGTTACAAGTATGTCAACGGAAGAAAGACGTACGAAACGAGGATCGAGGCGAGTTCAAGCTCAACTTTCGATTGGGTCTTTCGCGTACGCGATCGGTATGAGACCTTCATGGATGTCGATGGTATCTTCCCCTGGCGTTTTGAGCAGCATGTGCGGGAAGGGCACTACAGCAGAGACTATGACGCATTTTTTGACCCAACAGAAGAAACTGCAGAAACCAGCGACGGGCAGAAGTTCAAGACACCGGCCTACGTTCATGACATTGTCAGCGCCTTCTACTACGTCCGCACCCTCGACCTCACCCACGCACACAAGGGAGATGTGATACGCCTTCAGAATTTCTACGATGGCAAGACCAATCCGCTGAGCGTCAGAGTCCTCGGGCACCAGCAGGTGGAGACCGAGGCTGGCACATTCGAGTGCTCCGTGATCGAACCTATGGTAGTCGAAGGCGGGCTCTTCAAGAGCGAAGGCACCATCAAGATCTGGCTCACCGATGACAACAATCACATACCAGTGAAGATGTCATCCAAGATCCTCATTGGCGAGATCGAGGCGAAGCTGGTCAAGTACCAAGGGCTACGAAACACCTTGACATCAAAAGTCGATTGACTTTCTTCCTGAAGCCACCCGCCGGAAACCTCCCTGTCCCATTTCTGTTAACACCTCAGCTTAACCACAACACTATACTTGTCCAGCAGCAACATCATACCAACGCTCCTCGCTAAGCATCGCAAGCACCTTCGGAAGCCCCATGTCGTCATTGGGGCTGGGTCGCTAGGGCTGGCGCTTTTGGTGCTGGCGGTGGTACTCATTTCTGGCAAGTCACGAAGAGCACAGGCGGCCGACCGCTCAATCATCGACATCCCCCTTCCAACGCAATCCCAACTCGCATACGTAGCCAGGCTCACAGCCGAGTCCGACCTACGCTGGAGCCTTGCCGACCTGCCCGCGCGCTCCTCCGCACTCCTCGACAAAGCACCGGAGCCACTCGAACCCGCCATCCCCATCGGTGGCGGCGCACTCACGGCTCGCCCCGGAGTGATCATGACCAAGGACCTGGCCAACTTCGCCAACGGACTCTCCACATTTTGCGCCCAGCACCACCTCGCTGTCACCATCACCAGCGGAGTCCGCTCCGGCGAGGGGCAGCTGGAGATCATCAAGCAGAAGATCGCCGGGGCTGGAATGATGCATGCCTTTCCTGGCCTCATGACCGCCTCTGTCAGCGACCGCGCATCCTGGGAGCCGGCATGGCAGTGGCTCAAGCGTCGCCGCTTCCCCGTCAACCCACCCGCCGACTGCGTAAAGCGGGACGGCACCGAGGCCGGAGCATCCCTCCATGTCAAAGGCCTTGCCCTCGATGTCATCTCTAACAACCTCGACGCCCTCACCCGATCGCTCGTCAAATTCGCGAGTACACCAGAGGCTTACGGTGCGCTTCGAATGACCTCCCTCACACGCGAGCGCGACTGTGTGCATATCGCTCTGACGCGATAACACTCCCTAACTTCCAGCATTTCTCATAGCTACGCATATTTCATGCGGCAATCCTTGCGTATATTTTATTGTGTGTGTCAATTCATAGTTCATGAACTTCTCATATAAATCAACAGCTTACAGCGTTTTGTCTGTAGGACAAAAGCGCTTTCCAAAAAAATTTTGCGGTTCCCAAATTTTGAAAATAGCAAAAGTATTCTGAGCCATACCGCTATTATCGGTTCTACCCCAAGCTCCTGGCGAGCGCCGACATTGCTACGTCGCCGTTCATGGTCGACCCATTCGCTGAACACCCCTCGGGTATTTCATCGGCTTATTACCCCCACTACCGGTTATCCTATCCCCTATCTATCGGGATAATCCTTCGGCATGAAGTGCTCCGAGTACCTCAGTTTGCCTTGGTGAAATCGGAGTCCTCGAATGTAGGGTCGTTTCTCCCAGTTCGCATCCGTTAGGTCATCCTCAGGTTTTGGTGTAAGAGCTGGATTCGGGTAGAATTCCCGTGCCCACTGTTCAAATTGAACGGGTGTCAGTTCGGCCCGCTTCTGGGCGACTTCTCTCACGTAGTCCTGATAGGGGTGTGAGGCGGGACCTAATTCCTGCTCGAGTTTGCTGAGTGCCTGGTTGTATTGGGCCAATGTGCAGTCATTCCTAATCCGCGCGGATGCGCTCGCAAACGAACACGTCGGACGGTGAGATAGAATGTAGCTCAAACTACTTTCGGATTCAGGATTGGCCCTCATCCATTCGATGGAGTTTACACATAGTGTTGAGTCAAAAGACAACACAAGAATACCCGGGATCGACTGGAAGTCAACTGGGGCATAAACGATCTCCAGAAACGAGCCGCCAATTCCACACTCACTATCTGTAGCGATACCGGCCCGGCGGACGAATCGGTCTGCAGAATCCATCGTCGTTCCGAGCATAGGAAGCTGTGCGGAGCAAGTACTGTATAGTATGCACTCCAAAATCATTGCGAAAACAAGCTGTTTCATTTCGGCTTCGGGATTGATTCGCACCTCAATGCTTGATCACCATCCGCATTGCGCGGCCATCAACCACGACGGTGTACACTGCGGATGGCAAGTGGCGAACATCCAGTCCCAACGCTTCGGAAGAGACGCGACAGGGCACCGTTTGCACTCGACCGAGTTGGTCGTACACTACAACTTGTCGAGGATGATCGGAGCCATCTGTTGTGTAATGTACCTCATCGCTTGCAGGATTAGGAACAAGCAAGGTCTGTCTCGATGGGCTCCGCTCCACACCATTTACAGCATCCACCGTAAATGAACCCTCCATTGACCAATCGGTGCTGTCATCAGGGATATAGGCCAGCACCTGAAAATAGTATGGCCACTGAGGAGTCAAATCCGGAAGGTCAACAAACGTATCCTTCAGCGCAATGAATTGATAATTCGAGGCAATGATGTTTGCATACTTGAATTCATAGCCTGTTGCACCTGGTACCGAAGTCCAGGACACACGAACCGTCCCTTGAATATGAGCGTCGTATTCTGGAGAAACTATCACCGGAGGAGGCGCCAATCCTGGCCTGCTCACGGTCTTGAAGAGCAGTCCGATTTGAAACCAGTCGCCCGTTTGCCTCCATCGGCTTGTGTCAGTTCCATTCATCGCACGAACCCATCCATAAAACGCCTCTCCCGGTATCGGGTTCGCATAGGTAAATGTGGTGTCATTGACAACCGTGTCCAGAACTGGCTCGGCGAATAAATTCCACGCTGAACCCGGCCACGGTGGACTCATTGCCAACCTAAGTTCGTAACGATCTCCCCCGACGACAGGAGTCCAGGAAATTGTCGTTGGTGCAATTGGTATTGGACCAGGCTCATGGGAATGAAAATAAGGTGAAGCGAGTGTGGTCCGACCAGTATAGCGGATGATGGTTGATCCAAAAACCGCGACGCCAAAATCGGGCTTGAGCATGCAAACAGCTCCAACAGTTCCCGCCCCGTTCGAGGGAGCTTGGAAAGGGGGATCTACGATTGTCCAGGAGAGCCCACCATCCACCGTCGAGAATATCTCCTCACCCACAGCGAGCCCATGAGTGCTATCGGAAAAGGAAATATCGTTGAACCCGCCATAACGCGACGCGTTAAGAAAATCATTAAATATGATTGTCCAACTACCCCCACCGTCGGTAGTCTTTACAATGAGGCCGCGTGTGAAGTCCTTTTCCCAATCTGAGCCCGCGCCGTATCCCACCTGCTCATTCACGAAGTTCATCTTCCATAGGTATGGATACGCTCCGCCTCTGCTCCAACTCAGCCCCCCGTCTGTTGTGGAGTACACGTGTAACGTGCCTGTGGAATCTCCGCAAGCGATCTTAAAAACTCCATCGCGGAAATAAAACGCCTGCTCAGCCCCCCGTACCTTGCCAGGCGATGCGATCGCACGCCAGGTCCGCCACCCATCTGAAGTGAGAAGGATCTCATCGGGAAGTGAATATGGTAACGTGTCATAAATGTTTCCCAAATGCGTAACGAGCGCAACGCCGTCGGACGCGTTCCGCATTGCGATGTCGCGTATGATGAGGTTCGTATCCAACCATGTCCGACCCCAACTCACCCCACCATCGTGTGAGTATAAAATATACGGTTGGTAGCGCCATTCGGTATTGCCATTGCGGTCACTTCCCAAATATGTATTACTATCCCCGAAGATGGTGTAGGAGTTGGCTGTTGTGTGAATCACTCCTCTCCAGTTATCATCAGCTACACCCTGCGAGTAGAGTTCATGCCAGGTTCTACCACTATCCGTCGAGTGCCGAACGACATGATCCAATCTATTTCCTCCCGTCGCATCGCCGATCGAAGCAAAATCGTTTGGAGATGCGGCCGAAATGAGTTTGCCAAGATCATACATGTACTGCATCGGTGTACTGTCGCACACCTGCCATAACGGCACGCGCTGGGCAATTGCCGTTGCGGTTGGCGCGATGAAGCTAACGAGTAGAGAAACAACCAATCGACGTGTGAACATGGCAAATTCCTTTCTTCAAATGACGAGTAGAAAGTAGAAGTTGCGGTTACAGACAGCCAACTCCTAAGCAAAAATAGGCACAAACTTCCACCACCATTTCAATTCGATTTTCGGGAACTGCCTTCCGCTTCTGAAACGCCAACTCCTTCTTCTTCGGTAGTCGCTTACCATCGCTCTACTTCCCGATGAGAACCGATGGCAAAAGTCGCTCGTTGGATTGATCACGAATTGATTTGGTTATGAAATCTTCCACCTATTGTGCGATCGCCCTCTTCTGTGTTGCCGCGCTCTTCGGGATAGTGACGACCTCCGCACAATCCCCAATGTGTCGGGCGAGGACGCCCGACCTTCGCGCTGTCGATGCGCCGAACAGCACCGATGTGGGCGATATTTCAAACAACTGGTGGGGCGCCGTCCCGCCCGCCATCGGCTCTTTTGTTCATTTTAGTATTACTGTTGATGGCGGTAGCCCCTTAGATGACTATCTATCAGCTCCATTAGATGCACCTACGGTCCATTGTGGCGATTATGGAGCACGCCCGTCGAAAAAGGTGAGTCATGTTCAGTCAATAGAGGCGATAAGCAGTTGCGACAGCATGCTTGCAGAAGCTCGGAGTTGGGAGTACCAGCGCAATTACAAACCGGCGTATGACACAATGCGCTACTATATCGACCATTGCTATCCCACGGCAGATCCTGACATGGCCTTTGGCGGGCTAAATTCTTCCGCAGGCATAGCTGTGAGTACAACGGAAGGAAGGCTTGAAATTCGGAACTGGTTATTTTCCGTGCTTTCCTATCGTTCCGATGATGCATGGTTTTGCGCTTGTGTTGGTTCTATCGGGCTTTCGTTCGGCGCGGGCAATGACAAAGCTGGTCTGGCGCTCGCGAAGTTCTTGATTGATAATCCAAGATGCGCTTTCCAA
>CAIUMP010000019.1 GCA_903900335.1 uncultured Ignavibacteriota bacterium
CGCGCCACCCGGGGATTCCAGATTGGAGTGCTCGCAAGGCCAATTATCGAAATCCAGTTTCACTCTTCAGTCAACTTGATAGAGAACTCGAATCTACCATCCCTACCATCGCCTCGTTTCTCGTCTGGAAGGATAGCGCGATCGTACATGAGCGTTATTTCCACGATGCATCAACCGTGACTGCGTTCAACGTAAAGTCGGTGACGAAGAGCGTTATCTCGGCTATTGCTGGAGCCGCCTATGCTAGCGGATACTTGAAGAACCTGGACACGACAGTCATTGGCGTACTACCTGAATATGCCACCCGAGGGCATGTGACCCCTGACGTGTGGGGTTATGAGGATGTCAAGGATGCCGATTCATCACTTCACAGATTGACGTTGCGAGATCTCTTGACCATGCAAGCAGGATTTGAGTTCGGTGACAACACAGGGCCCTCCGGCGTAATGCACTATTCGTCCGATCCCGTTCGTTTCCAACTCGAAATGCCATTTGGGGATGATCCCGGCGATACCTTCAAGTATTCGACTGGAGTAGCACATGTTTTTGGCGCGGCCTTGGCGAGACTCGTCGGTACTGATCTTCGCACCTTCGCGGACACCGCTCTATTCGTGCCCTGCGGCATGACTCTTCGAGGTTGGGCGAAAGATGCGGTCGGGCGATACATCGGGGGATCGGAGATGCAGTTCACTGCACGCGACTTGCTGCGATTTGGATTACTCTACCTCGATTCAGGGCTTGTGGGTTCGAGACAAGTGCTTCCGAAGGATTGGGTAGCAGAATCTCTCGCCAAGCATGCGGGGCTAAACAAATGGGACGTGATGTCGGGTGTTGACGGATACGGATATTATTGGTGGCGTCGCCGTTCGCACGGTCACGAGGTTTATTGCGCCGTGGGTTACGGTGGACAGCTCGTCTGCATCGTCCCTGATCTTAAGATTGTGGTCGTTACGACGTGCACACTCGGAAAGAACAATCGTGGAAGGGCCGAGTTGCCAAGATTGCACAGGGTGGTAGATTCGCTGATCCTGCTCGGCAACTGAATTCGGGGAGCCCGAGGGAGTCAGAGCCGGGATTTTATGACGGAAAAGGGGAGTTGTCACGTCGTCCGATTCCTTCTCGAAACTATCGTTCTGGAAAGCACATCCCATTGGTCGCACGCAGCGCAAACAGTAGTAGAATAACAGCATCGCAGCGGAGTTCATATCTCTGTGCCATCATTGCGTGCGTTTTAGCGACCCTCAATGCGATTCCTGCAATCCTCTTTGCCCAGGCGCACACGAAGGTCCCGGATATTCAATGGCAAAGGTGCCTCGGAGGTTCGAGCGCGGATTATGCCTTTAACATGATACAAACCGCCGATGGCGGCTTCGCGCTCTGCGGTTACGTTACATCCACGGACGGCGATGTGGTTGGCCATCACGGTGGAGGTGAAGATGCGTGGGTTGCGAAACTAAGTCCCTCGGGCAATCTGGAATGGGCGAAGTGCTACGGTGGCAGTAATGCGGAGGAGGCAAACTCCATCGCACAGACGGCGGACGGCGGGTACCTTGTCGCTGTCCGGACGGAGTCGTTCGATTCGCAGGTGATTGGCAATCATGGGCTTGGCGATGCGTGGATATTGAAGCTAAATGACACCGGGGCGATCGAGTGGTCGCAGTGCTACGGGGGCGATAATTATGATGACCCGTGCTCGATCATTCAAGCCACCGACGGTTCCTACGTCTTCGCTGGTTGGACACGCTCGGAGACGCCGAACGAAGTGGACCAGCATCACGGACAAGGCGATGACGCGTGGGTGGTGAAGATCAAGACTTCCAGCTTCGTTGCGGGATTTGAGAAGTGGTTCGGTGGGATGAAACGAGATGTTGCAAACTCGATCGTACAGACCTCCGAAGGCGGATACATCTTTGCTGGCTTTACCTATTCTTCGGATGGGGACGTTTCCGACTATCTTGGTGGTGCAGCTTCGGATGTATGGGTTGTGAAGATCAGTCCTACAGGGTTTTTGGATTGGGAGAAATGCTTTGGCGGCAGTGAGAACGAGTGGGCGAACTCCATTATTCAAACTTCCGACGGAGGATATGCCCTTGCCGGAATCAGTTATTCGACCGACGGCGATATCGTTGGCAATCATGGCGGCGGCGATGCGTGGGTTGCGAAGATCAGTCGCACGGGGCTGCTGCAGTGGCAGAAGTGCCTCGGTGGATCAGGGTTGGATATGGCGTGGTCCATCGTGCAAACACCGGAAGGTGGGTATGCTATTGGAGGATACACCGCGTCGAATGATGGTGATGTGAAGGGCAACCACGGCGGCCAGGATGTCTGGCTTGTGAAGCTCGACAGTGTTGGCGATATGGAGTGGCAGAAGTGCATGGGCGGCAGCGGCATCGATCAAGCCATCTCGATGGTGCGGACGAAGGACGGGGGATACGCCCTTGCTGGTAACACGGGCTCGACTGATGGAGATATAAGGGGTTATCACGGCAACGTGGATGCATGGGTCGTGAAGCTCAACTCGGACGCGAGTGTTGCAGAGCACTTACCAACCAGCACTGCGCCTCAGCTTACGACACACTTCGGCTCTGACCGAAACGCCCTACTCGTAGATTTTTCCGTCGAATCCGCAGGTGAAGTAACACTCGACCTCACGAACGTCACGGGTGAGCAGCTTCGGGAGTTGCGCACGTTTGTGCTGCAAAGCGTCCCACAACAATCCAGCTTTGATATTGGTAAGCTTGGAGCAGGGACGTATTACGTGACGCTCCACGCTGCGGGAGAATCCCGCACAGCGGCCTTCGAGGTTATAAAGTAAGCCCCGTGAGATCCCTTGCTGTTCTTGTCCTCCTCATGGCATCGTGCAGTAGTGTCTTGCACGCTCAACCGGACAGCGCGCGGCTTGAACGCACGGCTTATGTGCTGGGCTCGTCGCTTGCGTTTTCGCTCTTCGACTATGTTGGGTATGGTTTGGTACGGAAGAATAACCAGGCACCACTCTCGTATCGCTTGCTTCAGGTCAGCGTGCAGGCGGCGATCTCCTATTTTCTCTACAAGCAATGTGGGCTTTCTTCGGCGATCACGTTCAACCTTATGTGGTGGACATGGTGTGACGACATCTCGTTCTATGGCTGGGGTAACCTATTGAACCCATCCTGGCCTCCATGGGAGAACCGCACCCACAACGGGTTGATGGGGCGGCAAATTGACTGGGCCTACTGGACCCCGATCGGGTTGACAAGACCATGGAAGAGCCTGATCGCTCGGGATGTCCTTGTTGCGCAAGCTGCGATCGGGTTCTCTGTCTCGATTGGCTACCTGCTGGGATTTTCAGAATGAGGTCCAACTGTATTTTTACACTACTCTTACTCTTGATTGCGTGTTGCATCGCACTACCCTGCGGCGCTAATGCTACATCTCGGATGACTACTCAAGACTCGATCTCAATCCGAGATACGGCGAGACATTCCTGGTTCTCGTTTGACGGCGTTCGTGGCACAAAGTTAGAACGAGTGGCATGGGTTACGGGTGCTTCCCTTGCATTTTCACTCTTCGATTACGTGGGATATAACATCGTTCGGGAAAACAACAGGGCACCGGACTGGTATCGTATTTTGCAAGTGAGCATTCAATGCGGACTCTCATACTTTCTTCTACGAGAGTGCGGACTTCCCTCGGCGATCTCCTTCAATCTTATTTGGTGGACCTGGGGCGATGACATAGGCTACAATGGCTGGGCGAATCTAATTAATCCGCGAGCGCATGATGGTCATTGGGAAAATAGAGAGCACAATGGGCTTCGCGATAACGAGATCACCTGGGCCTACTGGACTCCCATTGGTATGCTCCGGCCATACAAAAGCAGGATTCCGCGTGATGTGCTCATTCCGCAGGCGATCATAGGCTTTTCCGTTGCGGTCGCAATTCTGTGAGCGCGGGCCAAATGAAACTTGCGACGGGCGGGTTTACTATCCATAGACAGCAATTAACACTTCAGCACTTTAGCACTACCGAACGTGTCAGCGATCAAACATAAAGCCGAGAAGGCATATCTTAACGAGAAGTTCTTAACGAGCCCCGAGGCCCGTACGGTCCGAATTCTCACGGAGTACATCGAGCCTCGTGCGCGTCTGGCGCATGCTCGCGTCAAGGACACCATCGTCTTCTTCGGCTCGGCGCGGATACAATCTCCCGAAGAGGTCGATGCTGAGTTGCATCAGCTCGATAACGCCACGATGCTGGCGAAGCAGACGAATTCATTCACTCCTGATGTTCAGCGAGAGCTCGAAGAGGCTATCAGGCAGGCGACGATGCACAAGGAGCTGTCGCGCTACTATGTCGAGGCCACAGAGCTTGCGCATTTGTTGACGGAGTGGTCCATCACAAAAGCAGCAGAGGGTTACGAGAAAGCGCAAGTAGCGAAAGGGCAGATCGCAGCGGCGCAGGTGAGAGAGCAGATTCCCTACGTGAATGTAGAGACGATCAAGACGCATTCTTTCAAGCAGCGGTATGTCATCTGCTCCGGCGGTGGTCCCGGCATTATGGAGGCTGCAAACAAGGGCGCAATGCTCGGCGGTGGCAAGTCCATAGGCTTTAACATCGCGCTGCCCTTTGAGCAGATGCCGAACAGTTACATCACTGACGAGCTGAACTTCGAATTCCATTACTTCTTCATGCGCAAATTCTGGTTTGCGTATCTCGGGAAGGCGCTGGTTATTTTCCCCGGTGGTTTCGGCACAATGGACGAACTCTTCGAATGCCTGACACTCATTCAGACCGGCAAGATCCGCAAGAAGATGCCCATCGTCGTCTATGGCAAGAGCTTCTGGGATGACATCATTGACTTCGAGAAGCTTGCGTATTATGGCATGATCTCGCGCTCCGATCTGAACCTCATTCACTTCTCCGACACACCGCAAGATGCGTTCGATTATGTCAAGTCCGAGCTAACAAGATTGGATGAGGGGGAAGAGACGTTCTTGTATTCGAATCCGGTGGCTTAGGGAGTAGTTGTGCTAAGTCTTTTGCAGTGCCCGTCTGGATGTGTTTTGTGAACTCCACATTCGGGGTAGCCGTTTGTAGTTGAAATCTACTGTTCTATGCTAAGTCGAAGTATTTTCTTTTGCATTTTCTTGTGTCTCGTCGGTTGCTCCCAGGAGGAGAAGCCTCTTCCCGACGCCCCACCGACGGTCTATCGCCAAAACTCCTATGAGTTGAATCTCCTTACGGAGAAGCTTCCCGATGGGCGGCGCGTATTTACGCTGAACAAGACGCTATTCGTTGGTGGGCAGAACTTGCGGCGCGCGATAATCTCCATTGACACCCTGCCCGCGCTGGGTCAGGAGAACGCGGAGGTGGTCAATGAAAATGACGACGGAAGCTCCTACACGCAATACACTAAAGCCGACAAGGAGTACGATGTGCTCTTCAAGGTGGACACGTTGAAATATTTTGACCCGAGTGATTATTCCTGGGATACCGCCGCGCATCACACCTCTGAGAGTCTCAACAAATCCCAGCACGGAAAATGAAGCGCAAAGAACCACATCATTTAGCCAATTCTGAGACTGGCGCCTCCCGGAAGACCTCGCGCAAACTGAAGAGCGCAGTCGTACAGCTTGGCCTGCTTACGTCCATCGCGATGACCTATGTTGCGTGCAAGGAGACTCCGCCGCCCGCGAATCCTTACAGTGAGTACAATTACTATGGCCACGCCAGCGACCCAGGGATGGTCTATTCCCACTATCACCAGGGTGCCTTCAACTGGTTTTTGCTGAGCCGGATGTTCAATGGCTATGGGTATTACCCTCCAACCTACAGACCTCATTATGGCAGCGGAATGGATCTCGATTCTTCCGGCGGGTTTGGTCGCCGCCATTTCTATCCAGGCATGGGCTACCACGGAGGAGGATATTATCCCGGTTACTACAGTATGAGCAATCCGTCCTCGTCTGGTTATGTGTCATCGGCGCATGTAGCGCGCGGCGGTTTCGGAAGCTCGGGTTACGGACACGGAGCCTCTGCTTAACGGAATTCATCTGAAGAATTAGTGAAAAGGATCACAACAAGCCCGCGCACTGGGTGGCAAAAGAAGGTGGAAGAACTTGGCTTCTTCTATCACAGCACGGAGGCAATGTACTGGGACGAAAGCGCCTACTACAGCTTCACCATGCAGGAGGTGCTCATGCTTGAACGCGCCACAGGCGAACTTCATGAGATGTGCCTCAAGGCCGCGCAACATGTCATTGACAATAACCTTTTTAGCAAACTTGCGATCGATCCGCGCTTCGTGCCGCTGATCACTCAATCGTGGAATGACGAAGAGCCAGCGATCTACGGTCGCTTCGACCTGATGTACGATGGTGTGCATCCACCGAAGATGTTGGAATACAACGCGGATACTCCGACCAGTTTGTTAGAGGCATCCGTCATTCAGTGGTATTGGCTACAGGATATTGACAGCACGAAGGATCAATTCAATTCCATTCACGAGAAGCTCATTGCCTACTGGCAGTTTCTCCGTCCATACCTCAATGCCAGCCAGCCTCTGTACGTGACCGGTGTTGGTGGCCACATGGAGGATTACATCACTATGCAGTACATGCGCGATGTTGCTGAGCAGGCAGGATACAAGACATTTTTTCTGGACATTGCTGATCTTGGCTGGGATGATGAGCGACGCTGCTGGGTTGATCTGGAGAATAACCCGATCGGTAATCTCTTCAAGCTCTATCCGTGGGAGTGGCTGGCGAAGGAGGAGTTTGGCGGACATCTGCTGGAGGAGTCAATGAAGACGTATTGGATCGAGCCCGCATTCAAGATGCTTCTAAGCAATAAAGGTCTTCTGCCGATTTTGTGGGAGCTGTATCCCAACCATCCGTATCTGTTACCTGCTTATTTTTCGGATGACCCACGTGCGGCAGAGATAAAGGCGAATGTGGCGATCAAGCCTTTGCTTTCCCGCGAAGGGGCCAACATTCAGCTCTTCCAATACGGCAATATGATCGCGGAGGTTGGTGGCGATTATGGTGAGGAGGGCTATGTGCATCAGGGATTGGCTCTGATGCCCGATTTTGACTCGAACCACCCCGTGATTGGTTCGTGGGTGATCGGACAAGAGCCAGCGGGCATGGGGATCCGGGAGAGCACGGATTTGATCACATCGAACACCAGCCGCTTCGTGCCGCACCTGATAGATGGCTGATCGGTCAATGGATGAATTGTTCCGAAGTTCGCATGGCCAATGCTTCGCAAGATCGAGTTTTAATCGGATTTCATTTGCCCCATCTGCTTGTTATCGCTTCTGAATGAAGGAAGAGTCGTCCACGCAGGTTCTTAAACACATCTCGGATCTTACAGTACCCGACGTAGAACTACGTTCGCTGTTTGCGCTGCTCGATGATCCCGATCCGCGGATTGCCGAGGTCGTCACAGAGCGCATTCGAACGCGCGGACATGGTGCCATCTCTCCACTCCTGGATTTTCTTGAGCTGAACTCCGATCCATTAGCCCGCACTCGTGGTGAGCAGATCGCTGCCGAGTTTAACATTGAGCGGATGAATCGTGAGTTCGAATCGCTTGCTCAACGGCTTGAGCGCGGGGATCGCGCAGCTTTCGAGGATGGCGTGTTCCTAATTGGGCGCTATGGGAATCCGCAACTCGATCTTACGGAGCATAAATCCGATCTCGACTCCTTTGCTCAAATGCTGGACTATCGCATTGCAGGATTAACTTCCGCGTTGGAGGTGCTTGAAGAGGTCAATCATTTCTTCTTCGACGAACTCCGATTCCGTGGCAATCAGGCGAAGTTCATGGAGCCGGAGAACAGCTATATCGACAAAGTGATCGAGCGACGCATGGGGATACCCATCTCCCTTGCGATTGTCTATTTACTTGTCGTTCGCACGCGATTGAAACTACCCTTCAGCGGTGCCAGCGCGCCGGGACATTTCCTTGTCCGCTATGATGGATTGCGCTCCGAACCGCTCTTTATTGATGCCTTTAATGGCGGCACCGTCCTACGTGAACGAGACATCAAGCGTTATCTTGATGGCTCCGGGCTGCCATTTAACCGGCAATTCCTGGAGCCAACCCATCCGCGCTCGATCTTGCTCCGGATGATCCGCAATCTCATCATTGTTTTCACCGAACTGGGAAATACGCGCGCCCGCAAGGCATTTGAGGGTTTTATGCGCATTCTCGCGCCCGATGCGCCTGAGGGACAGGCATTTCTGAGAGGATTGGAAGGGTAGTCCGAACTTGGATTTGTGGGATGAATTGGATTTGCGGGATTGAATCCGATAAGATAAGGCTTTGATGCCTGCTTGCAAGAATTTTCCGCCGTATTATCACAAGGCCGCGATGGACGAATCTCCTCGGGTTGAATAACTCCAAGGTCTCCATCCCAATCCTATCAATCCCAGTTTTGACATGCTCTCAACCGTAGCCATTGTAGGTCGTCCGAACGTCGGCAAATCAACGCTTTTCAACAGGCTTGTCGGTGAGCGCCGTGCGATTACCGAAGCTATCTCCGGCGTCACCCGCGACCGGCACTATGCCAAGGCCGAGTGGGCCGGACGCGAGTATAATGTCGTGGATACGGGTGGTGTTGTACCAGAGTCCGATGACATCTTTGAACGTGCCATTCGTGAGCAGGCCGACATCGCTATTCAGGAAGCAGATGTTATCATTTTTGTCGTGGATTTTGCCGCGGGTTTACATCCATTGGACATGGAAGTCGGCGAAATTCTTCGTCGCTCTGGGAAGCCCATTCTGCTTGCCGTAAATAAGACCGACAACGAGGCACGCGCCAATCTGGCCGGTGGAGAGTTTTACGCGCTTGGTCTTGGGGAGCCGCACTCCGTTAGCGCCATTAATGGACGTGGTGTTGGCGATTTTCTGGATGTGCTTTTGGCGGCAATGCCACCTGTCGAGCCGCTCCCAGAGGGCGAGCAGCCAATGAAGTTGGCCATCGTTGGCAAACCGAATGTTGGCAAGTCCAGCTACATGAATGCGCTGCTTGGATATGACCGCGCGATCGTCACTCCGATCGCTGGCACAACGCGTGATGTGCTTCATACGAATTACACCTACTACGGTAAGGAAATTACGCTGATCGACACGGCGGGTCTCCGCCGAAAGAAGTACATTTCGGACTCTGTTGAGTTGTTCTCGACCATTCGCACGATGAAGGCGATCGAAGAGTGCGATGTCGCGCTCGTCCTGGTTGATGCCACGCAAGGGTTGGAGAATCAGGATGCGAAGATCGTCAACGATGTGATCGATGCTCGAAAGGGTGCGATCATTGTCGTCAATAAGTGGGATCTGGTCGAGAAGGATACCATGACAGCAGTGAACTTCAAGAAGAGCATTCAGGAAACCTTCCGAACCTTCGAGTATCTGCCTGTTCAGTTCATCAGCGCGCTTACCCATCAGCGTCATACCAAGCCGTTGGAACTTGCACTGAAGATCCACGAGTCTCGGAAGACGCGCATCAGTACAAGTGAACTCAACGGAGAGTTGTTAGCGGAGATCGAGCGCACACCACCGCCATCTGTCAACGGTCACGATCTGCGTATCAACTACATCACACAGGTCAACACAGAGCCCCCTGTCTTCGCTTTCTTTTCCAATCATCCACTGGAGATTCCGGAGAGCTACAAGCGCTTCCTCGAGCGGAAACTCCGCGATCACTTCGGATTCGAGGGGACGCCGGTCTCGTTCATCTTTAGGAAGAAGTCGTAGGATTTAGTTCAAAGGGGTCGAGACTGTGCGTAAGGGGCCTTGCTGTAAGCCGGGGATGTTATTTCGCGTGATATGTTGTTTGCTATGTCCAACACCTCAATAGCAACCGTTCGGTCAATCCTGCAACGTCAAGAGCATACCCCATGAAACACATCTCGTTCAAGGTCAGCGCTGTTCTAATTCTGTTCGTTAGTCTGAACGCGAACTCCTATTCGCAATGGGTCAAAACGAATTGGCCAGCTTCGGCGGACACGACATTCACGGTACATCTTGCCCTTGATGGATCAGCTCTTTACGCTGGGACAACCGCCGGGGCCTTTCGAACGATGAACGATGGATTATCCTGGACAGACATTAACAACGGCTTGCCCAGGGAGTATGTCAATGCGATGGTTATTTTCATGGGTGGTCTGTATGTCGGCACGGACGGAGCGGGCGGGCTCTTTCGCACGTCGGACGATGGTGGAAGCTGGACCAACCTGAATGTGACCAACACTGGTGTCAACGCGGTATTCGTCAGCAACTCAACGATCCTTGCGGGTACGGGACTCAATGGATTGAAGGTTTCGACCGACAACGGCTCGACGTGGTCCACGGTTGCGGGCCATGGATCGACCTCTGTCTGGGCATTCGCCAACATTGGTACCAATTGGTTTGCTGGTACGGACGGCGAGGGTGTGCTGCTCTCAAAGGACAATGGTGCGACGTGGTCGGCGGTCAATTCTGGCTTGGGCAACCTGCACATTCAGTCATTCCTAGTGCAAGGAACGACACTTTACGTTACAACTGCCGGGGGATCAGGAGCGGGTGTATATGTATCGAAGAGTTATGGCAGCAACTGGACGAAGGTGAGTAATGGATTGCCTGCGGACTATGTGTTTGGTCTTGCGGCGAGTGGGAGTAACCTATTCGCTGCGGTAGGCGCTGCTTCTACAACGAAGGGTGGTATCTACTGCTCAACCAACAATGGGTCGAATTGGACTGCTGTGAACACTGGCATGACGGGTATCGAAAGCGCTGGTGCTCCGTGCGTGGCGGCAAGCAGCGCGAATCTGTTCACTGGCGGTGCTGGTGTGTGGAAGCGACCGCTTTCGGATTTCTCAACAGCGGGAGTCAGCCACAATTCTTTGGGAAGTGGTAGCGTCGAAGTCTATCCAAATCCAACGACGGGGGCCGTCACGCTTCGTGGTGCAGGTGCAGGGCAGCAGGATATTAGGATCTCTAATATGCTTGGCGAGACCATAATGAGAAATACAGAGCAGGCGACTGGCGACCTCAGACTCGATCTATCAAGCTTGCCTACCGGTACCTACTTCCTTGAGTGCAATATGCGTGGCTCCGTCGCACGGAAGATGATCGTGAAGCAGTAGGTGTCTCTTCGCCTACTTGATCACCACATACTTCGAAGAATGCTCCCTCGTCATCTTGTCCATGCCGGTGGCCTCTAAGCGCAGGATGTAGCCGCCTTTTTCCAGCTTCTTGCCGGCATCGTTCTTGCCGTCGAAGTTTACTTCATAGTATCCGGCGGTCTTGACTTCTTCGAATGGGAAGGTTCGTAATATCTTGCCAAGTGTGTTCTCCAACGAGAGCTTAACGGTACTGCGCTTGGAGAGCCCAAACTGGAACGTCCACATCTTATTTTTGAAACGAACTTCTGTGATGCTCGTCTCTTTGGGGACTGGCACGACCTCCGGAGGGGTTACTCCGCGTCCCGTAATGGTCAGCCGGGCCGTGTCCGTTTGGAAGATCGCAAGTACCTGCCCCTTGTAGGACTTTAGCTCGTCGGCCTTAAAGCAGAGATTGAGAATGAACGTGCTGTTCGCACCCAGCGTGATGGGCAGCATTCCTTGCGCCGGTGAGGTGATATAGAAATGCTTGGGGTCGAGCGACTTCAGCTCCGTGAGCAAGCGCGGGTGATCGGTCGTGTTCGTCAGCGACATGTTGACGCAGTTCTCGATGCCTGTGGACTGCGGGGCGAAGTCGATCTGCGGCCGCTCGAATGCGAGCGTGCCCGCATCTGGGGCGATCTGCAGCGGCTCCTTCTGTAAAAAGACTCCGCCTTCACCCTGCGCGAAGATTGCTGTTGCCGAAGCAAGCGAAAGTACAAGACCGACTAGCGAGAAGCGAAAAATGCGTTGGATCATAGGACACTGCTAACGATGTAGGGGAGGGCAGGGTTCGCTTCCGCGCTGCTCTCCGATTGCCATCCCCGGACTGCCAGGAATGACGATCAAAAATTCCCTTTCAGGCCTTCACAATATGAAAATTAAAATTCGCCGTACCAAGCGCCCCCATTAACCGCACCCAGATAGGCAGCAACTGCTCGGTGCCGCGCGCGGTGGTGATATCACCGAGATCAATAATGGTCTTCCAGCCCCACGATTCCAGCATCTCGCGGACCGTTGCCTTGGCCCCTGCATCGTTGCCGGACATGAAGAGATCGTGATCCCCGGTTAGGAGCGTTGGCTCGACCATGATTTTGCAATTAGTTGTATTGAGCGTCTTGACGACCAGCGCATCGGGAAATTCGCGCTGAATCTGCTCGCCGATGGAATCGGTGTTGCAGACCGAGAGCGTTGGCGGAAAGCCTTTCGAAAAATCAAGAGGGTTGGAAACGTCGATAAGGATCTTGCCGGAGAGATTCGCCGCGCCAGCCATGCGGAGCGCGTCGAGCGTCACCATGCCGCCGATGCAGTTGAAGAGGATCTCCCCGAATGCCGCCGCATCCGCGAACGTACCCGCCGAAGCGCGCTCGCCTGCCGACTTCACCCAGGCCGCTGCCTTCTCATTCGTTGCGGTGCGCGATCCAATCCGCACGCTGTGCCCCACCGCGATAAGCTTCGATCCAATGGTTTGTCCTACGTTCCCAGTACCTAAGATTGCTATATTCATGATTCTTGATGGAAGTTTGTTGTGCAAAGATAATACGTTGTCTCAGACTAGGTATAATGTAGGACGCGATGAACAATTGAAAAGGCAACTTCTTAAGAAGCGAATGTCCCTTGTCTGCTGTTTGAAACAGGACTTAATTTTTGAATAGATGAAAGATAAGATTCGCATTGCTTCCGGTCAGGGGTTTTGGGGTGATTTGCCGAATGCGCCGATCGATCAGGTTCGTCGGGCGTCGAAGGAATCGCCGTTGGATTATATGATGATGGATTACCTCGCGGAGGTGACGATGTCCATCATGCAGAAGCAGAAGCTGCGCGATCCGAAAGCCGGGTATGCCCGCGATCTGGTCGAGGTCATCGATGCGATGTTGCCGGATCTGGTCTCGAAGAATATTCGGGTCATCACCAATGGTGGCGGGGTTAATCCCGAGGGTTGCCGCGATGCGATTTTCGAGGTGGCGCGTCGGCGTGGGATTCCGATCAAGATCGGTGTGGTGCTCGGTGATAATATCTTGGATGGCATTGATCCGTTGCTTGAGGCGGGACATCAGCTCAAGAACATGGAGACGGGCGAGCCACTGACCACTGTTCGGAATAAGGTGCTCTCGGCGAATGTCTATTTCGGTGCGTGGCCGATCGTTGAGGCATTGCGGCAGGGTGCGCAGATCGTTATCACGGGCCGCACAACTGATACTGGATTGACTCTTGCGCCGATGATCCATGAGTTCGGCTGGACTGCCGATGATTGGGATAAGATGGCGGCGGGTACGGTTGCGGGGCATATCCTGGAGTGCGGGGCGCAGTCCTCGGGCGGTAACTTCTCGGCTGATTGGAAGTCGGTGAAAGATTTCGCGCATATTGGTTTCCCGATTGCCGAGGCATATCCGAATGGGGATTTCGTCATTACCAAGCATCCGAAGACGGGTGGACGCGTTTCGCGGGCGTCCGTTGCGGAGCAGTTGCTGTATGAGATCGGTGATCCGAGAGAGTACATTACACCAGATTGCGTCGCGGATTTTACGTCAATCAAGCTGGAGGATTTGGGTAAGGACCGCGTGCGAGTTAGCGACATCAAGGGCCGCCCCGCGACGGATTTCTACAAGGTTTCGATGTCCTACAACGATGGCTTCTCCGCGTTCGGGACAATCACCTACACATGGCCGGACACCATGGAGAAGGCGCAACTTGCAGATAAGATACTCCGATCACGTTTGAAGGATGCGGGCTGTGTGTATGATGAGATGCGGACCGAGTATCTCGGTGTCAATTCCTGCCATGGGCCGCTAACGAAGGTTAACTTCAATGATGTGCAGGAGGTTGTTGTCCGATGGGGTGTGCGTGGCAAGGATAAGAAGTCGATCGAGCGTTTTGGTAAGGAGATCGCGCCGTTGTTGCTCACTGGGCCGCCGAGCGTGACTGGTGTTGCTGGTGGTCGTCCGAAGCCGAGTGAGGTCGTAGCGTATTGGCCAGCTTTGCTCGATAAGCGAGCGGTGACACCGAGAGTAATCGTGTCTGAACCTTGATTTTACGAGAAGAGGAAGATTTTTGAGATATTGAATTCTATCGGTACTCGAAATCCCAATCTATCAATCTGTTTAATCCCCTAAAATCAAGGTTCAGACAATAATGCTTGCGGAGATCGGGAAGGACATATCGAAGGCGAGAGAACTGCTCCAGCGGGGATTGGCTGTTGCGATTCCAACCGAGACGGTGTATGGCCTCGCTGCGAATGCACTCGATCCGAATGCCGTGTTGCAGATCTTCGAGATCAAGAACCGCCCGCAGTTCGATCCACTCATCGTGCATGGCGCTTCGCGGGAGCGGTTGTCGAATTATGTGACCGCGTTTCCGGATTGGGCGGTGAAGTTAGCGGATGCGCTCTGGCCAGGGCCGCTGACACTAGTGCTTCCGAAGGCGAAGAGTATTCCTGATCTGGTTACTTCGGGAATGGATACGGTTGCGATCAGAGTACCGAATCATCCTATGACTCTGGACTTGTTATCGCAGCTTGATTTTCCGCTGGCTGCACCAAGTGCAAATCCGTTTGGGTATGTAAGCCCAACATCAGCCAAACATGTGATGATGCAGCTTGGGGAGAAGATACCGTATATCCTTGATGGTGGGGAGTGTGCGGTCGGGGTGGAATCGACGATTGTTGGGGAGGTGGAAGGACGTGTTATCGTGCTGCGGTTGGGCGGGGTTTCCGTGGAGGAGGTTGAGGCATTGATCGGCAAGGTGGAGGTTCTAACGGAGTCGTTGCCTAATGCGGTGATACCGGGGTCGCTGACAAGTCATTACGCGCCCAGAACACCCCTTGTCGTTGGGCCGATAGAATTCGATAAGTACAAGCGATCGCTGATCGGAGCACTGAGATTTTCAGTCGAGAGCGAGAAGCTGCACCCAAGTCAGCAGGTGGTGCTTTCGCGTGCGGGGGACCTGCGCGAAGCGGCGAAGAATCTCTTCGCCGCGATGAGGCAACTGGACCGCCAAGGAGCGAAGGTAATCTTCGCGGAGGAATTTCCTGAGGAGGGTTTGGGCCGGGCGATCAATGATCGTCTTCGAAGGGCCGCTACCCAGTAACTACGGCAGCATCGCCTTATACCGAGCGTAGTTCGATTGATTCAACTGCGAGGGGGTTGCAGTCGACAGCCCTGACTTTTGGAGATTGGTATTGACTTGATCGATGCGCTCCTGATCAACTGGATGGGTCAGGAACATCTGATCGAACTTGCCGGGCTGAGACTTCTGCGATGCCATTGACTTCTGCAGGAAGCCCTTCACACCACCAGGAAACCACGGACGACCGGGCATCTTATTGAGATCATCGAACGAGCCTTGGTCGGCTTCGCGCTCGTCGTCGCGGCTGAAGCGAAGAACGGAGAGGTTGGTCGCGAGTCCGGCAACAGCGGAGGTGATGATGCTGGGATTACTGCCAAGGGCTAGTCCGGCGACGGCTTGAAGGCCGTATTGCTGGGACATGTTCCGCGTTGCGTGGCGATGATCGGCGTGGGTCGTCTCATGAGCGAGCACTCCAGCAAGGGCGGATTCATCGTCGATGAATTTAAGTAACCCAGTATAGACGTAGATACCGCCGCCAGGAATTGTGAAGGCATTGACGGTATTGGGATCATTGATAATTTGTACCTTGTAGTGAAAATCCTTGTTTGCAACGTTCGGTGATGTAACGATGCGATCTTCGATGGACTGAAGGTAGCTTGTCAGAGCTGGATTATTCAGGATGGGGTAGTGCTGGGGATCAGCCGCGATCTGCGCTGACATCTTCTGTCCGAGCGAGACGTCCTCGGATTTCGGGAAAAGGTTTAGGCCGCCAGACGCGCAGCTCATATTGCTGAGTGCAATGACGGCGAGGGTTAGCAGCAATGCCGCTCGACGTTGCAAGAAAGAGGACGAAAAGCTGATCATATTATAGATAGTTATTTTGAAAACTGCAGAGGCTCATGGATCTTCCAGAGTCCGAATCGATCAGGATAGGATACGCCTTCGAGGACAAGTCCATGCGCCGGGGCCATGTACTTAGCTCGCGCGATGTCCTCCGGTCTGTGCAGTAGCAGCTCGAATTGCTCCTCACTCAGTATCCCTTGCCCAACCTGAATGATCGCACCGACAAGTGCGCGCACCATTCCACGGACGAAGCGATTCGCTCGAATGGTCATGGCAAGGTTCGTGCCATCGAAATCCCAAAGTGCCTCCTCGACGATGCAACGGTAATGCTCTACGTCGTTCGACCGTTTGCTGAAACTTGTGAAATCATGCTCTCCTAACAGTAAGGCGGTCACTCGCTCAACGGCTGACCGATCCAAATCCCGTCGGATGGCCCAAACATAATTTCGATCGAGGGCAGTTCGTTCGCGCTTGATGGAGTAGCGGTATTGCCGAGCCAGAGCGGAGTGCCGCGCATGAAAGTCTTTCTGGACAGGCCGGAGATCGCGGATCACGATGTCATGGGGGGTGGTGGAGTTAATAGCAACGACCAGCTTGAACAGCGTCATCGGGCTTTCGTCAGGTAACTCGACATGTGCCACCATGCCGCGTGCATGTACGCCGGTATCCGTCCGGCCAGCACCATGCACGGCGATCTCTGCACTGTACAGCTGTCGGAACGCCTTCTCCATTTCACCCTGCACGGTCCGGGCATTCTCCTGGATCTGCCATCCGGCGAAGTCGGAACCGTCATATTCGATGAGGAGTGCTACCTTCAAAACCGTGAGTTCTGTTTCATATACTGGTCAGCAACAACGCCTGACTCTTAACTCTTCCCGGCTGGTCTCCTTTCAAAGAACTTTTACTGTCCATCAAGGCTTAGAATTATGGTTAAATAACACAATCCAGATCCAATCTTAGCGTTCCGGTCATTTGTCCTAGTAATAAATATCGAAGCGAGAAGATTGAAAGCGCACTATTTCGTACTTCGACTCATGCTCAAGAGACTAACCCTTCTCCTTTTGGCTTCCCTTTTCGCGTCTTCTACTGGGAGCGCCCAATGGCTTACGCATATAGATCAGCACAAGGCGGTGCCGAAGGCAGGAGCTGCGGTGAGTGCCGAACCTGAAACGGAATCCGGGCCGCTTGATGCAATGAATTGGTATTGGCGCCAGCGAACTTTTGGCCTGGGCTACATCCCAAAGGATGCTCTTCAGAACGCACGAGCGAAGGCAGAGGCATTACGGGCGTTGCGGAGCCACAAAGGCGAGACCACTCAGTCAAGTGGAATGTCTTCGCAGGCCTCGAGCGTCCAGTGGTCGCTTGTTGGCCCTAATAATATTGGTGGTAGAGTGAACGCGATCGCAATTCACCCAACTGATCCCAAGACGATCTATGTTGGTGCCGCCAACGGCGGCGTTTGGAAGTCGGTAGACGGCGGCGTTCAGTGGAAGCCCCTGACCGATAACATGCAGTCCATCGCAATGGGGGCGCTCGCTATTGATCCGCAGGTGCCGACGACGATTTATGCTGGGACAGGCGAGTATTCTCCTGCGCTTGATGCCTATAGTGGGTATGGGCTGCTTCGTTCAACGGATGGCGGAACGACGTGGTCGAGCATTGGTCCGCCCGGAATAGGAGCGTACACGCGGGTTATCGTCAATCCGAAGAATTCAAATATAATCTACGCTTCCGCCGGGCGCGGTGGTGGGGCCGTTCTTCGCACAACGGATGGAGGCGGAACATGGGCGCGAGTTTTGGATAGCGGGTCTGTATCCGATCTGGCACTCGCCATGAACGGCAATACTGCCGTACTATATGCAGGTGTTGCGAACAAGGCAGTCTATCGGTCAACGGATGGCGGCGATAGCTGGAGTTCTTTGGATAATATTCCCCTGAGCCAATTCCGCCGTATCTCGCTCGATGTGTATCCTGCAAATTGGAGGGAAGTGGTCGTCGTTAGCGTCGATTCCAATAGTTTCCAAGGTGGTGTCTATGTAGATGATATGGAGGGGGTGGTTATTTCGCACGACGGTGGGAGCACGTGGAGTGATGTAACACCTTCCAACAATATCTTCCTCTCTTCCTCCTCAGCACCGCCGCAGGGGTGGTATGATGTGTACGTTCGCATGGACCCGAAGAACACACAACATTTGCTCTTAGGTGGTATTTCGATCTGGGAAACCAAGAATGAGGGGGGAAGTTGGTCTGATGTTGGTCGGGCTTACCAGTCAGGTGGTATCCATCCAGATCAGCACGAAGCAGCGTTTGCACCGTCTAATCCTTCAAGTGTTGTGATCGGTTGCGATGGAGGAGTGTATCTGTCGAATGACGGTGGCTCGACGTATGGTAGTTCCCCGGTACCGATGGCGATAACCGAGTATTATGGTATTGGCATCGATCAGACATCCGATGTGACGTTCGGTGGCGCACAGGACAATGGTTCTCAACTCGGAACGGCAGGCGCGAGTTGGAATCAGTTCGGTGGTGGTGACGGAGCATTCGCAGTTGCCGATCCTGGCGTTTCAGGTCGATTGTATTACACCACAACAGATGGATACCCTCGCGCGTATGATAATGGGACGCCGTCGAATGCATACGGTAATATACCCAGCAATGAATCTCGAGATTCGATCCGGTGGGTGAATCCCTTCATGACGGACACTAAGAATAATATCCTTTACTTTGGATGTAAGCATTTGTACACGTCCGGCTCCCGCGGGGCTTCGTGGAGCGCTTCTTCAAGGACGTTTGGCTTCTACTCGACTGGAACGACGATATCAGCTATAGGGGTCTTCGGCGATAAACAGACGCTGGCCCTCGGTTGCGGCGACGGCAAGGTCTATTACACAACGAATGCGGGTACGAATTGGCTGGATGTCACGAGAGGCCTCCCTGGGCGATCGGTCACATGGGCGACATTTAATCCCTCTTCGAAGTCCACTTTCTACGTAACCCTATCGGGCTTTGGCGCGGGTCACGTGTTCAAGACTACAAACGGTGGCTCTAACTGGTCGAATATTAGTGCTTCTCTTCCGGACATCCCGGTAAATTCGATTGTCATGGACCCGGCAAATCCGACAGTCCTCTATATCGGTACGGATGTCGGCGTGTTCTTTTCTCCGAATGATGGTGGCGTGTGGCTACCCTATGGCACTGGATTCCCGAACGCGGCGGCAGTTGATCTGGAAGTGCAGTTCTCGAAAAGAGTGCTTCGGGTTGGCACCCACGGACGCTCGATCTGGGAAGCTCCAATGGTAGATGACCTTCCCGGTATCGCGACTCCGAGTCAGCGGACTACGTGGGCTATTGGCGACACGGCCGGGATAGTATGGCATGGCTTCAGCGGTGCGGTTTCGATTCAGATCAGCTTTGATGGTGGGCTTACCTGGCAGAGTCTGGCAACAGGGGCAACCGGTACATCGTACAAGATTGACGCGATAAAATACGCCCCAAGCCAGAACACGCTCGTAAAGGTGAGTGATGGCACCCAAACAGTTGTCTCCCCACTTTTTTCCATCATTCAGAGGACTGCAGGGGCACAGCTTGCGGTTACTGGCGAACTGCCGTATTACTTATATGACCTTGCCTACGACAAGGATGACAACGTGCTCTGGGCGACAAATTTCAGCAGCACGGACAAGCACATTTACAAGATCGACCCGGACAATGGGACACTTCTCGATTCCGTTACTGTGGCTTTACCCAGTGACCCGTCGGCGCAGGGATTGACCGGGATTAAGTACGATTCAAAGCGGAAACATTTGTTCGTCCAGCGTGTGAGCACCAGCGGTACGAACAGTTGGACTTCGAAGATATACGAGATCTCTACAACCGGAGCGATCATTAAGACAGCCGCTTCGCCAGCATCGTACGGGACGGGTATCCTTGTTCGCGGTGACACGGTGTTCGTTGCAGATAGGCTCACTAGCAGTATCAGTGAGGCAATCGTTGGGACCTACGATTTCAGCAGACTACCAACGCTGAATTTCGATCGGACGGCGCTCTACGGACCGCGAGGTTTATCGTATGATACGAAGCAGAATCTGTACTTACTCGCCTTTACGGATTTCGAAGGCACACCAAGCACTGCACAATTGATCGAAAGCTATGTCCTTTTCTTGGATCCCATTACTGGTGCTGAAGTGAAGGCAGCGACCATTCTCGATCCCTCTGCGTCGGTTACCAATATTCGAGGCATGGAATATGACCCGCGCGGATTAGGAAACACTGCATGGATCACTACGCTCGCGGCTGGTGGCGGCGCGAAGATAGTGAAGATAGCGCTACAGGATGGTCCTGCGGTTGCAAGTACACAAGGTGTACTTACGCTGATTCCCTCATCTGTCAGTTTTGGAAACGTTGATACCGGCAAAACAAAAACGCTTCCTGCGGTTCTGCGCAATACAGGGAATGGGCCATTGTCGATCACCTCGCTTGCGGTGCTCCCGGTGGGTACCGCATTTTCGGTGACTGGTGTGACGCCGCCTGTTACATTGCAGCCCATGGATTCGCTGACCCTGAACATCACCTTTACACCGATGACGGGCGGCCAACAAACGGCATCCCTGACTGCAACTTTCGCAGATGCAACGTCGACTGGTTTTGCGATCAGCGGAACTGGGAAGGTGCTCACACCTGGTGGTGTCGCTTTCGGTGCTGCGGCAGGTTTTGAGCTGGGTCAAAGCTATCCGAACCCGGCTGGACCTACATTCACAATTCCCTTCACCATTCCGGAGAGCGGCGAGATCGAGTTCCACATCCTCGATGATCTCGGACGAGTCGTCTTTACCGATGTTCGCCACGAGTCCGCAGGTGCTCACGTGCGTGACATCGCTCTACCGCTGGCACCCAACGGTAACTATGTCTATGAACTTCGCGCTGGCGGCGTGCGTATCGCGGCACGGAAAATGACACTAATGCGCTAAGAATCTGTTTACAGTTCTTAAGAGGAACAAGCGAGGCTTAACTGCCTCGCTTGTTTCGTCTTGATCAGCCCAATCATCCTGCCGAAAGGTAAACTGAAGTAGACTGCATTTTGATCGTAAGAGGAAAGACACGCGAAACAGTGCTGATAACTGGTGCCCATGGGTTTCTTGGGCAGCACGTCGTGCGTCTTTTTATTGAGGAGTCGAACTGCGATCTTATTCTGACAGCAAGGGAGAAGGAAACGCTCTTTGTCGGAACTGCCGACGAGGCACGGATACTTGCCTACCATCCGCTCGACGTTACTCAACGATCGGCAGTTAAGGAGATCGTCACCTCGACGAAACCAACGGTTATTGTGAACTGTGCAGGTTTCGTCAAGGTCGATGAGTCTGAAGTGAAGCGGGAATTGGCGTGGCGCACGAATGTTTCTTCCGTTGAGCACCTCGCCGAAGTTGCTCGGAAAGTGGATGCCCGGATCATCCACGTATCAACAGATCTCGTGTTCGATGGCCTCCGAGCCCCGTATTCTGAGACAGATGCTCCCCATCCAGTCAACTATTATGGCCGGACCAAACTGGCAAGTGAGAATGTGCTCCGCACTGCGGGACTAGAGCACACCATTTTCCGAACCTGCCTGGTCTATGGTGCAACCGAAAAAGCGAATGCGAATTATGCTCTTTCCGTCGTGCTTGCATTAGGACGCGGCGAGACGATCTACGCCGCAACAGATCTATATTCCACTCCGACGCTAGTCGATGATTTGGCACTAGCAATCGTCCGCGCGACCGAGAGAAGAAGGTTAGGCCTCTATCATGTGGCAGGTACGGAAATGCTGCCTCGTTACGAATTCGCACTAAAGATTGCAGAAGTTTTCCGCTTGGACACATCGTTAATACAGCCTATCACCGCCGCCGAACTGAAAAAGAGACCGGGTGGAGAATATCTTCGTGCCGAGCGACCGGTTCGAAACGGACTCGTTTCACTCAAGGCGCAGACCGATCTCGGATTGCGTTTGTCAAACGTTGACGAGGGCTTGCAGGTCATGGAGCGAGGCCTTCAAGAGCTATTGGGCGAGGATATCCCATACATTTACGAATGAGAATGTCAATTGGGTGTTGATAAATACCAGGTAGTTCTCTATCGCTACTTACTTCTAACTTGTTACTGCTGAATCATGCTTGACATAAGATTTATTCGAGAAAACCCAGAAGCCGTCCGCGCAGGAATCGCCGCAAAGCGATCTGAGGACGTGGTCGATCAGATTCTCGATCTCGACAAAGAACGCCGAACAATTATTGGTGAGGTAGAACAACTCAAGAGCCGACGCAATACGGTTTCGGAGGAGATTGCCGGCCTCAAGCGCACAAAGCAGCCCGCCGATGACAAGATCGCGGAGATGAAGGGGGTAAGCGATGACATCGCCGCGCTCGATCAACGTTTGCGTGAGAAAGAACTTGCGCTGAATTTGCTTATGGATACGGTACCGAATATGCCACATTCATCGGTTCCGATCGGCAACGATGCGAAGGATAATGTGGAGGTAAAGCGCTGGTCACCGAATGGGGATGATTCGCTCTTCGAAAAGCGTGCCGGCCTCGATCATCTTGCTCTCGCGGAGAAACATGGTCTCTTCGATTTCAAGCGCGGCGCGAAGATCGCTGCCGCCGGATTCCCCGTTTATATGGGGCGCGGTGCCCAGCTTGAACGTGCGTTTATTAATTTCATGCTCGATCTTCATACCCGCTCCCACGGATACACCGAAGTTCTTCCGCCCTTCTTTGTCAATGCCACGTCGCTACGTGGCACGGGGCAATTCCCAAAGTTTGCCGACCAGGTCTATCACATGCCGGCTGATGAGCTATACGCGATCCCAACCGCAGAGGTACCAGTTACCAATCTGTATGCGGAAGAGATGATCCCCGTGGAGGCTCTTCCACTGTTGCATTGTGCCTTCAGTGCCTGCTTCCGCCGCGAAGCGGGATCGTATGGTAAGGATACGCGTGGGTTCTTGCGTGTCCACGAGTTCAATAAGGTGGAGTTAGTGAAATTTACACTTCCCGAGAACTCATACGAGGAGCACGAGAAACTTACCGCCGACGCCGAGCGTGTGCTGGAACTGCTTGAAATTCCATATCGTCGCATCATTTGCTGCACTGGCGATCAGAGTTTTGGAAATTCCAAGCAATATGATCTTGAGGTGTGGTCGCCAGTGGAGGGTGCGTGGTTGGAAGCTTCCAGTTGCTCGAATTTTGAGGATTTCCAAGCTCGTCGTGCGAACATTCGCTTCAAGCGTGATGCGAAATCTAGACCAGAATTCGTCCACACATTAAACGGATCGGGACTTGCGACGTCTCGGCTTATGGTTGCGTTCTTGGAGACCTACCAGGAGCCAGACGGAACGATCCGCATTCCAGAAGTTCTGCATCCATACCTGCCTTTCACGAGCATCGCATAGTCGCCCTTTGCGTTGCAATTTACCCATTGATTCATGAGAGATGTACTAGATCAGCATTGCTTTCGATATTCTGCGGACGCGGAGCCACAGTTGATGTGCGAAGAGGTAGCACTCTCAACGCTTGCGAAGGAATTCGGCACGCCGCTGTATGTGTATTCCAAACGGCAGATGATCGAGAACTTCCGCTCGTTCGATTCAACATTGAAGGCTTCGGGCAAAGAACATTATGTTAGTTACGCGGTAAAAGCGAACTCCAACATTGAACTTCTGCGTGTACTTGCAGAAGAAGGCTCTGGTGCAGATGTTGTCAGCGCTGGCGAGTTGCTTGTAGCTCTTGCTGCCGGATTTCCGCCAGAGAAGATCACGTTCGATGGCACTGGCAAAACCGATCCTGAGATAGAACTCGCCCTGAAGGCCGCTATCCACGCATTCAATGTGGAGTCACTCGAAGAGCTTGAAGTGATCAACAACATTGCAGAGCGGCTTGGATTGCGAGCAAAGGTATCGATTCGTGTCAATCCCGATGTCGATGCGAAGAGCCACCCGTACATTTCCACGGGTCTCAAAGAGAACAAGTTCGGGATCGACATGCACGATGCCCGAGAGGCCTTCGTCTACGCTTCCCAGCATCCAGCACTGGAAGTGGTTGGCATTCATGTTCACATTGGCTCCCAGATCACCTCGCTTGATCCATTTATCAAGGCCGCTCGTTCGACGGTGAAGTTTGTGAACTCCCTCCGCGTAAAGACTGGCATCGTGCTCGAGCATTTGAACTTTGGTGGAGGACAGGGTATACACTACCGCAATGTTGTCCAACACCCAATGCTACCACCTGATGAGTATGGTGACGAGGGTGAGTACGTCCCCTCGCTCAGCGAGTTTGTCGGGGCAGTGCTTCCAATACTCGATCAAACCGGACTAAAGATTATCTTCGAACCAGGCCGCGCGATTGTTGCAAATGCGTGCGCGCTGCTAGCAAGTGTACTCTACACGAAGTCGAATAGCCTGAAGAATTTTGTCATTACCGACACGGGCATGACCGAACTCATTCGCCCATGTTTGTACGAGGCGTATCATCAGGTTGCACCGCTGACCTTGAGGGCGGGTGACTTGATGAGGAAGGTTGATATTGTGGGCCCCATCTGCGAGACCAGCGACTTCCTCGCTCAAGAACGCGAGATGCCCGCGCTCAAACGTGGAGATCAGATGGCCGTTCTTTGCGCAGGGGCCTATGGATACACACTTGCGTCGAATTATAATTTGCGTCCTCGTGCCGCCGAGGTACTTGTAGATGGAGACCGTTATTGGATCATTCGGCAGCGCGAAATAATAGAGGACGTTGCCGGATTGGTAGACGCTGATCGGCTTAGACTGAAATCGTTAGTGGGTTAGTTTCTCCTCTCGTAGGGAATATATTTACCACTAATCCACTTGTATGGTGGAGTTTTTTGGGAGGGAGTGTCTCCTGCAATCATCAACTATCCAGTAATGTACTCAGTCGGTATTATTGGCGCCACTGGCGCGGTCGGAACAGAAATGCTCCGTGTCCTTGAACAGCGCAAGTTTCCCGTTTCCGAAATTCACTCGTTCGCCAGTACGAACTCTGTTGGGAAGGAGCTTCCTTTTTGCGGGAAGTTGCACCAAATTGAGGAATTGACTGCGGAATCGTTCGAGCGTCTTGACATTGCACTCTTCAGCGCTGGCAGCGAGATCAGTAAGCGCTGGCGCGAAGCTTCTCGGCGAGCCGGGTGTGTAATGATCGACAACTCCAGTGCCTTCCGAATGGAGCAGGATGTGCCCCTGGTCATACCAGAGATCAATGCTCACGATCTTGTCGGCCACAACGGTGTCATAGCAGTACCGAATTGCTCTACCATCATTCTCCTGATGGCCATCGCACCCCTCCAGAAATTGGGGAGGATCAAACGAATCGTCGTCTCTACATATCAAGCCGTTAGCGGTGCTGGGGCGTGGGCGATGAAGGAGTTGGAAGAACAAACTCGACTTTTTCTTCGCGGCGAAGCCATCGAACCAACCATACTGCCGCATCCGATTGCCTTTAATCTGTTCGTGCACAATTCCGCCATTAATGAATCAGGTTACAATGGTGAGGAATGGAAGATGATCCACGAAACGAAGAAGATCCTGCATGATGAGTCGATGGCGGTTACTGCAACCTGCATCCGAGTGCCCATTTTTCGGGCTCATTCCGAATCCATTAACATCGAGTTCGAAGGGGAGCGGCCTTCGATTGAAGCAATGCGCGAAACTCTCGCTCAATTTCCAGGTGTGAAGGTAGTTGATGAGCGCGGAGCCAACTACTTCCCCATGCCGAAGGATGCTGCCGGACACTACGATGTGCTTGTCGGCCACATCCGCCATGACATTAGCAATCCGCACGCGGTCGATCTTTTTGCCAGCGGTGACCAACTGCTAAAAGGTGCCGCCCTCGACGCTGTGCAGATCGCAGAAAGTATGATCGAGCAGGGACTGCTCACCAAGTGAGTATCGGCCACTGCTCATACAGGATAGAGCAGCTACTCATCTATGCCCCTACAGAGCGAAACTTTGTTTCTCCGTGCTCGTTTCGTGCGTCATCCGGCAAACTTATGCTATGGTAACTGACATTTTTCTAAATCTCTATTGAGCGAACTCACAGCGCCCACTGGCAAGGCAAGACAAAGCCCGCAGGAAGCACGATTCCAAGAACTGTCCGCCCGAACTGACAAGCGAAACTTCCGCCTTGGTGTCTCTAATGGTGTGCTCTATGGTCTAGGTACCTATTTCATTTCGCGCTCGACGGTCATCCCGAGCTTCTTCTCCCATCTGACAAGTTCTAGTGCGCTGATCGGGATCGTTTCCCAGTTCGAATCCATCGGTTGGTATCTTCCTCAGTTCTTTGCCGCCACGTTCGTCGTACATCGCGCAAGAAAGTTGCCGTTGTATCGGATGGCTACATTGCTACGAGCATCCGCGTTTTTCGGGCTCGCCACGGTTACGTTGCTTGCACCAGATCCCACATGGCTACTGCTCATCTCGGTCATCCTATATGGTCTGTTCTCGTCTGGTGCTGGCCTCAGTGGTTTCGTCTTCCTTGAATTGGTAGCAAAGGCGATAGCGCCGAATAAACGTGGAAAATTCTTCGGACTTCGTACCGCCATTGGCTCCTTGCTCTCAGCAACGTTCGGCGCCGCGCTTATCTCATTCTTCCTTGTTGCATTTGCGTTTCCTACCAATTTTGGATACGTCTTCTTGGTTGGAGCCGTGATCGCAACACTGGGGCTGATCTGCATGGCTATCATGCGAGAACCTCGGGCCCCGATGGTCCCGGACGAGCGTAGTTTTCTAGAACATTTCCGTATGGGTTGGCACATCTACCGCTCAGATAGACGCTACTTCCGCTACGTGAATATCCGCCTACTGATGGCGTCATGGACGATCGGCGTTCCATTTCTAGTTCTCTTTGCGAACAATCGGCTGGGATTTCAGACAGGTGATCTTGGAATCTTCATTGCTGCTGATTGCATAGGTGTAATCGCTGGTAGCTTCTTTTGGGGAAGACTGACCGATCGAAAGAGCTCCAAAGCGTGCCTTGAGGTTGTTGCTGTCATAGGGGCCTTAATGCCCCTGATCGTCCTTCTTTACCTTGTATTTCCTCTGCCTCGAGTACTTTACCCCGTAGTCTTTTCGCTTGCTGCAGCCGTTGATGCGGGTACCGGTATCGGTGGGCTTACCTACTTGATCGAGATCAGCCCGGAGCATGACCGATCAACCTACATAGCGCTCTTCAACTCGCTCCTCGCATTACCGTGCTTCTTGACCGCACTTGCTGGTGCCTTGCTCGATTGGGCAGGATACGGATGGCTCTATGGCATCGTGCTTGCGATCGCAGTCGGATCTGTCTTTGCAGTCCGCAAATTGGAGTTAGTTCACAAGCATTGACCCGCGACTCTTCACCCGTAGTTGGATTCACTGCGCTGACCGTGGGAAAATAGAATGTTTCCGGACCTTTGCCTGTTTTCCGCTTTCAGCATGGAAACTCTCACCCAAGCCTTTCAAATCCTCCTACCACTCGTTTACGCGGGTTTGGTCGCCTATTTTGGGAGAAGCTTTTTTCGATCCGGGAATGCAGAATGGAGGCTTAAATTTGCTGTTCCGGCCGCGTATCTCGCATTACTACTTCACGGGATTTACATCGGCGCCTACACAGCGCTCAATCACCATGACCTCGTTGCAACAGTCTCCGAGCTTTCGTCACTCATTGCTTTCACACTCTTTGCCGTCTACGTGTTTGCGGAGTTAAGGCCTTCGAAAGAGACCTCAGGTACCGGCTTTTTCGTGACAGCCGTCTCATTTCTCCTCCAGACAATTTCTTCGTTCACGATCGGCTCCGTCACCATGCCCGTGACGAAGGCGATACTGCAGGATCCGATATTCAATGCCCATGTCACAACGTCGGTCTTCGGGTACGCGGCACTGATTCTCGCGGCGATTTACGGTGGCCTCTACCTGCTACTGTATCGCGTTATCCAACGTAATGAATTCGGCGCCATTTTCGAACATATTCCGAGCCTTGAACGATTAGAGCGATTCGGACTTCGATCCACCGCCGTTGGATTCTTCTTCCTCACTATCTCCATCGTTCTCGGAGGGCGGCTCTATCACACCTACGCCCCGGAAGCAGGCGTATTGCAATTACTTGCAGATCCGAAGGTGATGATGACGCTACTCGTATGGTTCGTTTTCGGCGTTACGCTCCTTGCTGGCCGAGTGATGCACGTGGAGGGGCGCCGACTCGTCCTTTTTTGGATGTCAGGTTTCGCGCTTACGGTGGTCTCGATGATGATCGTGAACGCTATCGGGACGCAGTTTCACAGCTTCTTGTAGCCCGAGTTAATGCCCCAGAAGTTCGTATCCGTTAGCATTTCTCATCGCCGCGCACCCGTTGCGGTTCGGGAGAGGCTTTCCATGTCTGAAGCCGAGGTTCGTTCGCTATTGGAACAGATCAAGGACAGCGTCGTTCGCGAAGCTGTGTTAGTTTCAACGTGCAACCGAACCGAACTCTATGCACTCCCCAACGACGGCAGCATCACCGGCGACCACCTCATTGAATTGATATTAACTGCGAAAGCTATACCTTTTGACGAAAGGGAGGAATACAAGGACTACTTTGAACGTCAGACGTATGATGCCGCGATGACGCATCTCTTCAGTGTCATTGCAGGAATTGATTCCCAAATTGTGGGAGATCAACAGATCTTTGCACAGGTGAAGGATGCCTTCCGGCTTAGCTCTGAGTCTGGGAGTACTGGAGGTTTTCTTACCAAACTTGCCCATGCCGCATTCCGCGTTGCCAAGCGCGTTATTTCCGAGACTACACTCACTAACGGTGCCGCTACAATTTCGTATGCCGCCGTTGAGTTCGCTCGAAAGATCTATGACGATCTGAAGCCGCGCGCTATCCTTGTGATCGGTGCTGGTGAGACGGGTGAGCTCGCGGCCAAGCACTTCATAGAGCGCAATGCCGGCGCGATCACTATTGCGAATCGGAACGTCGAGAAGGCTAGAGAAATGGTCGCTCGAATCGCACCGGAAGGTCTGGCCGGACGCTTTACGACGGTCTCGCTCGAGGAACTGGGCAACGCCTTGGCAAAGGCGGACATTATCGTGAGTGCTACGGCATCGCACGATTACGTCATCACCGAACCGATGATGCGAGCTGCTCTCAAGCGACGGGCTTCGAAGAATCCGGTCGTTCTAATTGATATAGCAGTTCCGAGAGACATTGATCCTGCCATTTCCAAACTCTCTAATGTGTTTCTCAAAGATATCGACGATCTGCGAACAATTGTCGATCGCAATCTCGACCGTCGCAAACAGGAAATTCCGAAGGCGGAGGAGATCATCAAGCAGGAATTGGAGAATTTCCTGCAATCGCTCTCCCGATTGGAGGTCGGGCCTACCATTAAGGAACTTCGCGATCGCTTTGAAGCGGTTCGCAAAGAAGAGCTAGAACGACATCAAAACAAACTCGACTCGAAGAGTTTTGCGCTCATGGAGGATATGAGCCGGCGAATGATGAACCGGTTACTCCACTCTCCGACGGTTTCGCTTAAGGAGCCTCTTGGTTCAACCGAAGAAATGCTAACACGAGTAGAGATTGTCCGGCAGCTCTTTGGGCTGGACAGTAGACAGGATCACGAGCCACGAACGTATTGAACAAACAATTGAAAATCATTCTTAATAGCATCGGGCTTTGCCTAATTTTCGGTGGCTTCGTTTGGATACTCCAAGGTGTTGGTATTCTCCCGGGCAGTTTCATGAGCGGACAGATGCAATGGGCGGTCAACGGTTCTATCGCAGCCATCCTTGGCATCGCCCTGCTTCTTTGGACAAATGTTGTTCGACGCAACTCCCAAAATGACTAAAGCGAACACCTTCATTATCGGCTCCCGTGGAAGCGACCTCGCGCTCTGGCAAGCGAACTATGTTCGTGACACCCTGCGCTCGCTCTATCCCGATCTCACCGTCGAGATCGAGATCATTCACACGATGGGAGATCGCGTGCTCGATACGCCGCTGGCAATTCTTGGCGGCAAGGGAGTCTTCACCAAGGAAGTGGAAGAGGCGCTGCTTGATCGTCGCGTCGATATTGCGGTCCACAGCTTGAAGGATCTACCGACGGTCAATCCGCCAGAGCTTACGATTCGCGCCGTGCCGAAGCGCGCGAATGTCGAGGATGTATTCATGTCGAAGGATACGTCCGTCCGACTGATGGACTTGCCCGACGAAGCGACCATCGCTACAGGTAGCCTTCGTCGCAAAGCTCAAATTCTAAGCAAGAGGCCCGATCTCCAGATCGTCGATATTCGCGGCAACGTGCCGACGCGCATTCAAAAGATGCTCGATTCAAATTGGGCTGGTATGATCCTCGCTCGTGCTGGTGTCGAGCGTTTGGGGCTTACCAAGTATCTGGCGCACACTATCTCGACCGAGTGGGTACTCCCAGCGGTAGGGCAGGGCGCGCTCGGTATTCAATGCAGAACGGAAGACGCGGGGGTTATTGCGCTGCTTGCACCAATGAATCACCCGGAAACGCTCGCGGCGATTACCGCAGAGCGTGCTTTCCTCGCTGCGCTTGGTGGTGGATGCCAAGTACCAATTGGCGCTCATGGAACAATCGTCGGCGATACATTGGAGCTGACTGGCTGCGTCGCAGGGCTTGATGGCAAGTCAGTAATTCGAGGAGTGCATACAGGCAACGCGCACAGTGCTGCCAGGATTGGCAATGATCTCGCGCAATCGCTGCTCCGCGATGGCGCACAGGAAATTCTCGATGCAGTTTTTCGCATTCAATCCGCGGAGGAGCATGTTAGCTCGAATCCACGAGGATAGGCTACCGATGGTACTGCTGACGCGGCCGGATCCATTCTCGATTGGCGAGGGTGAGATTCACACAATCCTACGTGGGGCAGGTGCGATAGTGAAGGAGTTGCCGATGATCAACTTCGATCTGCCATCGGATACTACCGCGCTTGACGTTGCGCTTCACCGTGCATCCGTTGGTGAATTCGCGGCCATCATCCTCAGCAGCCCAACGGCAGCGCACTTTCTCGCGCAACATGCGGAGAGCATCGGCCTGTTGCCGGCGCTTCGTAAGCGCGGAGCCTTCGGAGCGGTGGGCAACGCAACAGCTGCGGTACTACGGAAACACGGCTTCCAGATCTTTCTGCCGATCCCGGCGAGCGGAGGCAGCGGCCATCTTGCATCGTTGCTTAGCACACAAAACTTGTCCGGGCAGCAGGTGCTGTTGTTGCAATCGCAGATCGGGCTCGATGTGCTCGAACATGCGCTTGTCGCAATCGGCGCGAAGCCGGAGCGAGTCACGCTTTACAACACGAATGGGCCTCGTCTAGAAGATCTTGCGCGTCTCGTTCGGTACTTGGAGAATGAATCACGGCCTGAAGTGATCGCATTCTTCTCGCCATCAGCAGTTACACACTTCACACGCGCGCTTGCGGAAATGGCGAGCGGGCTGCTTCACAATCTTCCCGCGCTCGCATGCATTGGTGAAACAACCTCCAAGGCCGTCGAAGCAGCGCTGCATCGCCGACCCGAGATCGTCGCACGCAAAGCGGATCAACGCACGCTTGCCGAAGGCATCCTTCATTATCTTGAGCTTCATAATCAACGCAATTGAAACAACCTCTTCAGAACGACCTCCTTCTCCGCGCCGCTCGACTCGAACCGATCGAACGCGCGCCTGTGTGGTTCATGCGTCAGGCTGGCCGCTATCTTCCTGAGTATCGCGCTGTCCGCGCGAAGCACTCGTTTCTCGAAATGGTGCGCTCGCCAGAACTCGTCGCCGAGGTAACGATTCAGCCCGTTGATCTTGTCGATGTCGATGCCGCGATCATCTTCTCGGACATCCTCGTCGTTCCGGAGGCGATGGGGATGGTGCTCGAAGTCGAAGAAGGGAAGGGTGGCCCGCGCTTCCCCGAACCGATTCGGTTATACTCACAGATTAAGAAGCTGAGCGATGCGAACCCTGCGAAGTCACTAAGTTATGTGATGGACGCGATCCGCTTGACGAAGGAGAAGCTTTCAGGGCGCGTGCCTCTCATCGGCTTCACTGGCGCGCCCTGGACGCTCTTCGCGTACATGGTGGATGGTCACGGCTCGAAAGACTTCCGGCATGCCAAAGAGATGCTCTTCACGCGCCGCGAGGAAGCACATCTTATGCTCCGCAAGCTTACGGATGTTATCGCGCAATATCTCATCGCACAAATTCAAGCCGGTGCCGACATCGTGCAGATATTTGACACATGGGCGGGAATACTGACGCCAGAGGATTTCAAAGAATTCTCCCTCGATTACATTGCGGAGATCGTGCGGTTGGTTAAGACGGAAACCGGCAACTCAACGCCCATCATCGTGTTCTGCAAAGGTGCGAACCATTCCCTTCTTGAGCAAGCGGCGACAGGCTGCGATGTGATCGGTCTCGATTGGACTGTTGACATTGCCGAAGCAAAGGCGATCATCGGTGATGAGGTCGCGCTGCAAGGTAATCTCGATCCAACCGTTCTCTATACGTCCGAACTGATCATCGAAGAGCGCGTCAATGCTATCGCCGATAGTATGGTGGTTCCGAAGGGGCATATCTTCAATCTTGGTCATGGTATCACGCCGGAGGTTGATCCCGAGAACGCGCGTGCGTTTGTTCGGGCTGCGAAGAACGCCTACACTCGCAAGAAAGACTAAGACATGTCGTCGCCAACTAGCAAACCATTTCGCGAGCGTGCCGAGGAGCTATTCCGTAAGCTTCAAGACGAGATCACTTCAACACTCGAAGCTCTCGATGGAAGCGGTAAGCGGTTCTTTCAGGACAGCTGGGAGCGTCCCGGCGGTGGCGGTGGACGAAGCCGAATACTGACCGAGGGCGATGTGTTTGAGAAGGCGGGCGTGAATTTCTCCGCAGTTCATGGTGAAGCACCACAGTCACTGCACGGTGGCAATCAAGAGTTGACCTTCTTTGCGACCGGAATCTCACTGGTGTTGCATCCTCATTCGCCCAAGATCCCTACCGTCCACGCAAACTTTCGATACTTCGAGCAATCGAATGGTCTATCGTGGTTTGGTGGTGGCATGGACTTAACGCCGTCATACCTCGTTGAGGATGATGCGCGGCATTTCCATTCAACGCTCAAATCTGTGTGCGACAAGCACGATTCCACACATTACCCGCGCTTTAAGCAGTGGTGCGACGAGTACTTCTACATCAAGCATCGCAACGAGACGCGTGGAGTTGGCGGTATCTTCTTCGATAACGTGTCCGGCGATACCGAGGCCGAGCGCGAAGCGAACTTCGAATTCGTTGAAGAGATCGGTCGCGCATTTCTCCCGGCGTACGTGCCCATCGTGGAACGCCACAAGGGCGAGTCATTCACTGAGGAGGAGCGACGTTGGCAACTGCTTCGGCGTGGTCGGTACGTTGAATTCAATCTTGTCTATGATCGCGGAACACGCTTTGGGCTTGAAACGAATGGCCGCATTGAGAGCATCCTCATGAGTTTGCCGACGCTTGCTCGTTGGGAGTATGACATGCACCCAGCACCGGGTTCGCCGGAAGCGAAGTTGGAAGAAGTGTTGAAGAATCCAAAGGAGTGGGCCGCGTAATGCCAAAGTCAGACAAGGTCGCAGTGGTTCTGTTGCAATTCGGAGGCCCGGATTCGCTCGATGCTGTCGAGCCATTTCTGTACAATCTATTCAGCGATCCCGACATCTTCGAACTCCCTTTCGGCCCACGCTTCCAGCGCTTTGTTGCTGGACAGATATCGAGCCGCCGCGCGCCTTCCGTTGCTAAAAAGTACGGAGAGATTGGTGGCAAGTCTCCGATCGTTGAGAAGACCGAGGAGCAAGTGATGGCATTGCAGCAGTTGTTCGATTCCGCATATCCAGAGCTTAACGTGTCCGTCCGCTTGGCAGGGCGATACTGGAAGCCGTTCACAGCGGATACAATGAAGTCGCTTGCGGATGAAGGGTTCGATGACGTCGTACTGCTACCGTTGTACGCTCAATACTCAAAGACAAATGCCGGGTCGAGCTTTAATGAGTGGGATCGAGAATCGGCGAAACAACAGAAGCGCTTCAACGAACGCCGTATTCGAGAGTATTACAAACATCCGAAATATCTCGCATCACTCAACGCGCGTATTGATGAAGGACTTGCACAGTTCGAGAACCCAGACAAAGTCTTTCTCCTATTCTCCGCACACGGTACACCCGTCGATATGGTCGAACGCGGCGATCCCTACGCGCAGCAGATTCGCGAAACGATGGAGCTTCTCATGTCGCTGCGCGGTCATGACCGCCACTACACGCTCTCCTTCCAAAGCAAAGTTGGACCGAAGAAGTGGCTGACGCCTGCCACAACAGATACCATCAAAGATCTCGGAAGACTTGGGATGACGAACGTGCTCGTCGTGCCCATTGCATTCGTTAGCGATCACATCGAAACGCTACATGAACTAGATATCGAAGAACGGCACACGGCGGACAAAGCCGGAATCACGAATTACCGCATCATGACGGGCTTGAACTCGCATCCGCTCTTCATAGAATGCTTGGCGGATGTAGCCATTCAGGAAATCAACGCAATGAGACACGAATGATGGACTATCGACTCTTCATGGAAGACATCGCTCGCGGCGCAGGCGAGATCACGTGGAAGTACTTCAATAATCCCGAACTGGAGATTATCACTAAGGCGGATGAAAGCCCCGTTACACGCGCTGATCGTGAGTCCGAACAATATATTCGCGCCCGGATTCGTGAGCATTTCCCCGACGACTTGATTCTCGGCGAAGAGTTTGGATTAGACGGCGCAAACCAAAACGTGCGATGGATACTCGATCCCATCGACGGCACGAAAAGCTTCATTCACGGCGTGCCGCTCTATGGCGTGATGATCGCACGCGAGGAGCTGGGCGAGGTGACGCATGGCGTCGTGTACATGCCAGCGTTGAGCGAGATGGTATCGGCTGGGAGGGGAGAAGGTTGTTATCTCGATGGGAAGCGATGCCACGCTTCAAGTGCAACAGATGTGTCGAAGAGCCTCCTTTGTACAACAAGTCCCTCGCGTTTGCACCAAGTCCTCGGAGATGCTAAGTACAACGCGATAACCGATTCCTTCGGTGTCTATCGCGGATGGGGCGATTGCTGGGGGCACATTCTCGTTGCCACAGGCCGCGCCGATGTGATGCTCGATCCACATATGGCAATTTGGGATGCTGCGCCGCTCGGTGTCATTGTCGAGGAAGCTGGTGGCGTATCATTTGACTTTGCAGGACAACGAACGATTGATGGCGGGTCACTTGTGAGTTGTGCACCCGGCGTCGCGGATCATGTGCGAGAACTGTTGGCTGCAACCCATGCGTGACCCCGACTTCATCATAATCGGTGCGGGCATCACTGGGCTGACTGCTGCTGTGACCTTGAAGCGTGCTGGTAAGAGCGTTGTCATTCTCGAAACCGCACCAAACGCAGGCGGGAAGATCGGCACCGAGCGTGTTGATGGCTACCTTCTCGAATCGGGTCCGAACTCTATACGCGTTGAGAATCAAGCTACGCTTGATCTGATCGAGTCCATGGGTCTGCGCGACCGGATGTTAGATGCAAGCGCGGCTTCGAAGCAACGCTATATTCTGAAGAACGGCAAGTGGGTCAAGGTTCCCGGTGGGCCGTTGGAGGCAATTGCGACACCGTTATTCTCCTTTGGTGGAAAGCTGCGAATACTTGTAGAGCCATTCATCGCAAAGTCTTCGGCTGTGGATGAATCTGCCGAATCATTTGTCACGCGGCGTCTCGGAAGTGAAGTCTTCAACTACGCTGCCGACCCATTCATCACCGGCATATACGCTGGTGATCCTGCCAAGCTGAGCATGAGACATTCCTTTCCATCAATGTGGGATGCAGAGCAGCAGCATGGTTCGCTCATTCGAGGAATGTTGAGAAAGAAGAAGACTTCGCCGCCGAAGATGAAATCGCGTATCATCTCCTTCCCGAATGGATTGTCAGAGTTGATAGACGGACTTCGCGATGAACTTGAAGATGCTATCCGCTTGCACGATGGCGCAATTCATATTGAGAAGCTCAACGACCACTACGGAGTCAGTTCTTCCGCAGGTTATTTCCGAAGCGCGCAGATCATTCTCGCATTGCCCTCATACAATGTCGCGAAGATGATCGCACCTATCGCTCCCGCAATGAGCGATGTCCTCGATGTTATCGACTACCCGCCCGTCGCGGTAGTCTATCTTGGTTATCGCAACGATCAATTTACAAAACCACCGGAAGGCTTTGGCGGACTGATACCCAGTAGCGAGAAGCGGAAGATTCTTGGCGTGATATTCTCGTCTTCTAACTTTGAGGGCCGAGCACCCAAAGATCATCTGTTGCTGACCGTACTCATGGGCGGCGCAAGGAATAGGGAAGTGAGCGAATGGTCGGATGACCGGATAGTATCGACTGGCATTGCGGAAGTACAAGACCTCTTTCGTCCGAAGGGGACGCCACAATTTCAGCATACGAAAGTTTGGAAGCGGGCGATTCCGCAGTACAATGTTGGCTACTCATCAGTATTGGAGGAGATCGAACGGACGGAAGCTGCGAATCCAGGACTGCATTTCCTCGGCAACTATCGCGGCGGAATCTCGATGGGCTCCTGTATTCGCAATGCAACGGAACTCGCGAAGCGCCTTGTTTGAAGCACCATGCACACACACGATCACGACGAATTAGAAGAACCGTTAGTACCCGCGCGCGCACGTACGCGGCGCACACGCATGACCGAGATGCATCGCCGTCTCGTCCGTGAGACATCGCTCGATGCATCAAACGTCATCCTTCCGCTCTTCGCCGCTGAAGGGGATCCCAAATTCCGCAAGCCAATTGCCTCCATGCCGGGAGTTGAGCAGCTTGGACTCATTGGGATTCTCAAGCAATGCGAGGCGGCACTTGAAGCAAGGCTCGGCGGCGTCATCCTCTTCGGTATTCCCGAGCATAAGGATGAAGTCGGTTCCGAAGCATACAACGATGAGGGGATCATTCAAACGAGTGTTCGCGAGATCAAGAAACGCTTCCCAGAATTGCTCGTCGCCACGGATGTGTGTCTGTGCGAGTACACGGATCACGGGCATTGCGGCGTGGTGGAGCGCACAGCGAATGGTCGCATCGAGATTGTTAACGATAAGACTGTTGAATTGCTTGTGCGTGAGGCAGTCAGTCACGCAGAAGCTGGAAGCGATCTCATTGCTCCGAGCGACATGATGGATGGCCGCATCGGCGCTATCCGTGAAGTGCTGGATGTGAGCGGCTTCACCTCACTTCCGATCATGAGTTACAGCGCGAAGTATGCATCTGGGCTTTATGGCCCCTTCCGCGATGCCGCTGGGAGCACACCAACCTTTGGAGACAGACGCTCGCATCAAATGGATGTCGCCAATGCAGAAGAGGCAATGCGTGTAGTTCAGCGTGACATCGAAGAAGGCGCGGACATTGTGATGGTGAAGCCTGCGATTTCTTCGCTCGACATCATCCGAAGAATTCGGGAGCAATTCACAATGCCGACCGCTGCATATCAGGTCAGTGGTGAATATTCGATGATCATGGCGGCGGGTGCGAATGGATGGATCGACGAGGATCGCGTGATCATGGAGTGTCTCACCTCCATCAAGCGTGCGGGTGCATCGATCATCCTTACATACTTCGCACTGAGAGCAGCGGAGTTGCTGGCGAAGCGATAGCCCTAAATTTGGTGATGAAGAATCTTCTGGCGGAGCTATCCGACAAACAGCAGATCATCTGGGATTGGAACGGCACGCTCTTGGCGGATGTGGAGCATAACGTTCGCACGATGAATGTGCTGCTCGAATCGGCATCACTCCAACCGATCACGGTTGAGCATCATCGGGAGCATTTCCAATTTCCTGTGATCGAGTATTACCGGAAGCTTGGCTTTGACACCTCACCGGATGTGTTTCAAACTCTTTGCGACGACTTCAGCACGCGATACTATGACGGCATGAGGCAGTGCGAGCTTGTGGCGGACGTGCGGGAGGTATTAGAATCGCTGAGCGCACTGGGTAAGACGCAGTGCGTGCTCTCCGCTTCAAGGCAAGAAGATTTGGTCGATGCCCTCGGTCACTTCGGACTGTCAGACATCTTTCAATACGTATTTGGGATTGAGGACAACATGGCGACCTCTAAGCCCGAACGAGGCCGTGATATGTTGACGCTTTCCAAAATCTCGCTTGATGACACCGTGCTCATTGGAGATACCGATCACGATCTGGAAGTCGGCAAGGCATTGGGAATCGACGTGATCCTTGTCGATCATGGTCATCAGTCGTTCGAGCGGCTCAGCGCAAAGCATGACCGCGTTATCCGATCTGTTCCTCAGCCAACATAAGATTCTAAACGACCTCACATTACGTAACCGATGATCCACACAGCAAGCAACGATCTCTTCACTCGCGCCAAGCAGAGCATTCCCGGTGGCGTGAACTCTCCCGTTCGCGCATTCCGCTCGGTTGGTGGGCATCCGCTCTTCATGACTCGCGGTGAGGGCGCGTACATGTGGGATGCCGATGGCAATAAGTATATCGACTACGTCGGATCGTGGGGACCGTTCATTCTCGGGCATTCGCATCCAAAGGTTGTTGAAGCAATTCAGAAGCAAGCAGTGATCGCAACCAGCTTCGGCACACCAACAGAATTGGAGGTCGAACTCGCAGAGATGGTGAAGGGGGTTATGCCGTCCATTGACCTGATTCGGATGGTGTCAAGTGGCACCGAGGCGACGATGTCAGCCATCCGGCTTGCGCGTGGTTACACCGGACGCGAGAAGATCATCAAGTTCGAAGGATGTTATCACGGGCATGGCGATTCGTTTCTCATTAAGGCTGGCTCCGGTGCTCTCACGCTTGGCGCACCGGATTCTCCAGGCGTTACGCGCGGCACAGCTCAGGACACACTCAACGCGCGGTATAATGACATCGCAAGCGTGGAGATGCTTCTCGCGATGAACCCGCGACAGATCGCGGCGATCATTGTCGAACCGGTGGCAGGCAATATGGGCGTTGTGCCTGCTAAAGATAAATTCTTGCAGGGTCTCCGCAAGATCTGTGATCGCGAAGGCATCGTTCTCATCTTTGATGAAGTGATGACCGGCTTCCGCGTAGGTATCGGGGGTGCACAAGAGCTCTATGGAATTCGCCCCGACCTAACAACACTCGGCAAAATCATCGGTGGGGGATTGCCTGTGGGCGCCTTCGGTGGTAAGCGGGAGATCATGGAGTTACTCTCACCTCTTGGTCCGGTGTACCAAGCGGGTACACTCAGTGGAAATCCGCTCGCAATGGCGGCGGGGATTGCGACGCTTCGCATAGTGATGGAGGAGAATCCGTATCCGGAGTTGGAGAAGAAGTCTGCGTACCTTGCCGATGCCTTCGCCGCAAACTTGCAACAAGCTGAGATTGCTGCTACTCAAACTCGTGTCGGCTCTATGTTGTGTCTCTTCTTCACCGACAGGCAAGTGGTTGACTACGAATCAGCAGTCACATCGAAGACGACCAAATACGCGTCCTACTTCACGAGTATGTTGGATAGCGGTGTCTATCTCGCACCATCACAATTCGAGGCGATGTTTGTTTCGGCGGCGCACTCACAGGACGATTTGGATAGGACAATTGAGGCGCAAAGAGAAGCGTTCAACGCGATGAATCAGGAAAACTGATTACAACACGATCGCCATAAACAGTCAATCCCGCGATTGCGGGATTGACGAATGCTAAATCTATTGTAGGAGACGGCGCTTACCCCTTCGCCAACGCCTCGGCTCCTCCAACGATCTCCAAAATCTCTTTCGTGATAGCAGCCTGACGCGCCTTGTTGAAAGAGAGCTGCAATGCGTTGACGAGATCGCGGGCATTGCGTGTAGCGGAGTCCATCGCAGTCATGCGGGCGCCTTGTTCTGCGGCGTTAGATTCGAGCAGTGCGCGCCATACCATGGTTTCCAGGTGGCGAGGCACGAGGACGTCAAGAATGGAGATTGGATCGGGCTCGTAGATGTAATCACGCTCCGGTTCTCCGCCACCCTCGACGAAGCCCGAAGGATCGAGCACTGGCATTAGGCGTTCTGCGATAGGCCGTTGCGAAACCACGGATCTGAACTCGTTAAAAATAATATCCACATGATCGACTTCTCCCCGATTGTAGAGGTCCGTAACGAAGGCCGTAATTTCGCGGGCAGTGTCGAATTGAAGCTTTGTAAATATGCCTGGATACTTTCCAGGTAGCTTGTAACCCCGCTTCGTGAAGTAATCGGTCGCACGTCGTCCGACAGGGATAATGGTTAGCCGATCAGAATCTTTGTGCTCTTGGTAGTAGTCGCGGATTCGGCCCTCGGCAAATTTAAGTAAGCCAGAATTGAAAGCGCCAGCCAAACCGCGGTCGCTCGTGATGACGAGCAAGAGCACGCGCTGTTTCTCATCTTGTTTACGACCAACAAGCAACGGTGAACGAGCAGATTCGAGGGAAGCAGATTGCAACAGGTTCTTCAGGAGCCCCTCAAGCGCACGCGCATAGGGGCGTGCCGCTCCGATGGAATCCTGAGCGCGGCGTAGCTTCGCAGCAGCGACCATCTTCATGGCCTGCGTGATCTTCGCCGTTGATTTCACGCCGACAATGCGGCGTCGAATTTCTCGTAATGTTGCCATGCTACATTTCTAGAATAAAAGCTACGTTCAAAAGTCTATCATCTGCTACATACCAAATCCGCGCAAATAGCTTATCATTGCTGGCGGCAGGTCGTTTGGAATTCCATCCGAGGGTTCTCCCGGTACATCGGAGTAAACCTCCCGATAGTCACGTTGTCCCGCGAATATCGACTTAGATGATTTCCCTTCTTTTGCCAAGAACAGAAAAACTGCGGTTCGGCGTCCTGGTACCCGGTTCTCGTCTACCCAGAGAAGATAGTGTCTCGAAGCATCTGAAGTTGACGTGACAGTTTCGCTGTGATTGGGCTCGCCGTAGACCAGTAATACGCGCCCGATGTCCGTGGAGACCCCCATTGTCATAGGTGTCCCATAACGTTCATTAGCAAGGTCTATCCTTCGCATATACTCCTGACGAGCGTCATTCGTTACGGATTCGCTTACATTTCGGGCTTGCCAAAATCGGTCGAGCCATGTATTCAGCTCGTCCTTGTTGTACGTCGCGCCCAGATCTTCTAACTCCTGTGTAGTCGCAATGTACTTAAGGGCCGATCGAAGCGTATCCCTTCTCGTTGGCACTTGGCGGCCTTGTTTCGCGAGCCTGAAGAAGAATCCCACCTCGATGCCTGCCCAGGTCTCGAACTTGTCCCCTCCAAACGGAGACTTTCGCATTTCTGCAGCGAGCCGAGCCTCGAAAGGATCGAGTCGGGCAGTGATCGCTCCTCTGAGGCCCGTTTGAAATGCGCCACTGTCTTCTCCGTTATCGAAGAATAGCAGCGATGCATCGGCGAAGAGCCCATGTTCAAGGAGCACAGACCCCAGTAGCGGAAATCGAAGTCCTACCGAGAGGCCGAGCGTGGAAGGATCCGAAAACCCGAGGTGAAGACCACCTATGAGATTGATCGTCTCAGAGCTCGCCGAGAAATCGGCATTCAAGGTCCCTTGAACTGGAAACTCAGTGCTCCGTGAGTAAATCCCAACACCGCCGCTCAAGGCACCATCCACTCGTCTGCCGTTGATGGCAAGCGGAATAGGAGTTGTGCCAGTCGATACGAATGTAACGCGTCGGATCGAGTCATTAGATGACGTGGTATCCTGAGCTAAGGCATCGTTGCCCCAGAAGCTCGTCGCACCCAAAACTATCTGACAAAGAACAAAAGAATGGCGGAGCGCAATTCGTAGATGAGTCATTGACAATGCGAGAATTCTGATCCCTAAAGTCAGTGAACACCCCAGAGTGCAAAACGGAGCGGTTGTAGTCCATCGAACACGATGGTCTGCGACCGCTTACTTGAACGACGCCGAAAAATCTCCGAGTACCTTCTTCAGCCGCTCCACGATGTCTCCAGAAAGCTCCTTCTTATTCGCGATGTCCGAGAGCAGGTCTGGGTTGCGCAAACGAATAGACTCCAGCAACGCAAGCTCGAATCGACGCACATCCTCAACAGGAAGCGCGTCGATGTAGCCGTTCGTGCCGGCATAGAGCGATACGACCTGCTCTTCAACGGGCATCGGTGCGTACTGTCCCTGCTTCAGTAATTCCACAAGGCGCTGCCCACGACGGAGCAGCTGCTGCGTTGACTTGTCCAGATCGGATCCGAATTTTGCGAATGCCTCAAGCTCGCGATATTGCGCTAGATCGAGACGTAATGTTCCAGCGACCTTCTTCATCGCCTTGATCTGCGCGTTTCCGCCTACGCGGGAAACGGAGATGCCAACGTTGATAGCCGGACGAACGCCAGCGTTAAATAGATTAGGTTCGAGATAGATCTGGCCGTCCGTGATAGAGATCACGTTTGTCGGAATATACGCCGAGACGTCACCAGCGGCCGTTTCGATAACAGGAAGAGCGGTGAGTGATCCACCACCAAGCTCTGCGGAGAGCTTCGAAGCGCGCTCTAAGAGACGTGAGTGCAAATAGAACACGTCACCAGGATAGGCCTCACGCCCTGGTGGACGGCGGAGCAAGAGAGACACCTGGCGGTAGGCCGCGGCCTGCTTTGTTAGATCATCAAATACCACTAGGGCATGACGCCCTGAATCTCGGAAATGCTCACCGAGCGTTGCTCCGGAGTACGGTGCAATAAACTGAAGCGGCGCCGGATCGCTGGCCGTCGCGGCAATGATCGTCGTGTAGGCGAGAGCACCATTCTCTTCGAGCTTCGCGCGTACGTTCGCGATGGTAGAAGCCTTCTGGCCGATAGCGACATAGATGCAGTAAACAGGATTCACGCCGTTTGCAACAGCCTCCGCTGTGTGCGTGAATTTCTGGTTGATGATCGTGTCTATAGCAACTGCAGTCTTACCCGTTTGCCTATCGCCGATGATGAGTTCTCGCTGGCCACGTCCGATCGGGATCATACCATCAATAGCTTTGATGCCCGTCTGGAGTGGCTCTTTGACTGGCTGACGCTGCATAACGCCGAGCGCTTTGCGTTCGATCGGTAAGAACTTATCCGTCTTGATCTCTGGACCGCCGTCCATCGGCACTCCGAGAGGATTAATGACGCGGCCAAGCATTGCGTCACTTACTGGCATGGAGGCAATGCGCCCCGTTCTGCGAACGGTGTCGCCCTCCTTAACGAGCGTCTCATCACCGAAGAGCACGCAGCCGACGTTATCTTCTTCAAGATTAAGCGCCATGCCCGATACACCACCAGGGAATTCGAGCAACTCACCCGCCATGACCTTCGTGAGGCCGTACACGCGAGCAACGCCGTCGCCGACCTGCAGGACAGTGCCTACATCATAGACATCGACTTCCTTCTCGAAGCCCGAGAGTTGCTGCCGTAAAATCGCGCTTACTTCATCCGGACGAACTGCTGACATTGTTCTCGTTCTTTAGTGTGATACTGGTTTCTTCGTTCGAGAGGGCCCCTTCGCAGGCACCGCAGTTTCGAACTGTCGCTTCATACTTCTATTTGAATCCCCGTGATCAAGCGAGATTAGCTCGCTCGTGACCACAAATACCCCGTTCTTGGTCGGAGGCATCCCTCTGAAAACAGTCTTAACAATTCCCACGCCTTGCACAAAGTACTTGGACAAGACTCCAAACCCGATGGTGGACTCAACGACCATCGACTTCGCATAGGAGCCCATCGGGGTCGTTATCGGTTCGTCAAGTGCGATCACCCTACTTCGGATGGTATCGTCCGTATTGTCTCGCCAAGATGCACCGACCCGCAGCGGGTTGACAAGCAACGTGTGATTTAGGCTGTTCGATACCGAATGGTTGAACACCGCGATCACTGTGGAATCGTCCACGTAGTACTCGACCACGTTCCGCTTTGCCTCCGCCTCGTGCCCCGCTGCATACGGCATGCAGGACTCGCATCGTAATACTGGCAACCCTTGCAAGGTCTTATTCGAGTCGGAGATCACCATCTCGTAGCTGAACGTAGTGTCGCACTTGACAACGGTGTTCGAAGCGTCAAGTACTTGCTTTATTGTTCGCAGGGTCCATTTCGCTCCCAGATTTGCAGGGAAGAAATAGAGTCCCACTGAGCCTGAGTCGAGATTACACGTTGGATGGAAGCCATTGGTAGCCTGCACGCGCCGGGCGGTAATGCTCGGTCTTTGCGCCGGTCCCTTCTTTGCCTTATGCGTCTGCTGTGAAGCTAATCGCCCAGAAAAGAGCAGCATCAAAAGCAGGCATCCGCACCACCCAAACCTCATCCGATCTTCAAAAAGAGCCAATGAACAAAGGAGTTTCGTGTCAATTCAAGACTGGCGCGCCACCATGCTTGAATTGCTCCCGTAGCATCTCAAGCTGATGAAGAAGGCTTGCATCGACCATACGATCCCCAATTCGCGCAACGAAGCCGCCGCGTAAAGCAGGGTCGATAGTGAAACCTGCACTAACATTCTTACCAGTTAGTGCCTCAAGTTTGGCTTGAAGTTGCTTCTGCTCGTCTGCCGTCAAAGCGGTCGCACTAGAAACCTTGGCACGCACGAGATTACGCTTCACATCAAGCATCGCAAGAAATTCCTCGGCCGTTGCCAGCAAATACTCTGCCCTTCCTTTTCGGACGAGCAGAGCAATGAACGACATGGTTACGAGGTCAAAACGTTTACCAAAGATCTCGGTCAGCAGCTTTAACTTCCTGTCGGGAGTAACGACCGGACTCATGAGCACAGCCTTGAATTCGCGCGAGCCGTGAACAGTGGCCTCTACTTCACGGAAGTCTTCCGCGATCTTGTCCAGTGCTTTCCGCTCTTCTCCCAAGCCCATGAGGGCCATAGCATACCGGTTTGCGACTCTGCGATTCATGCTGACTATCTAAAAATTATTCTGGTATTGCGGGTAGTTCAGCTATCATCTTATGAATGACGCGGCGGTGACGCTCTTCATCCATGTTCTCGTCGAGAAGCTTGCTGGTCGCCAAAATGGCGAGATCCGCTGCTTCCTCACGTAGCTGGCGAAGCGCGTTTTGCGTATCCCGTTGGATCTCTGCGCGAGCATGCTCGATCATTCTAGCCGCTTCTCCCTTGGCCTTCTCGACCAGGTCTTTGCGCATCTGCTCAGCATAGGTACGGCCCTCCTGAAGGGATTTCTGTAGGTCCTCCTCAGCCTTGACGCGCTCCCGCTTGCTATCAGCGATGAGTCGTTCGGCGTCCGCACGTGCTTGTTCTGCGCGATCCAGCGAATCAGCAATTGCTTTCTCGCGGGTCTTAAGCGATGCGAGCATCGGCTTCCAGGCAGTCTTTCCAAGAATGAAAAGCAACCCGATAAAAATGATGAACGTCCAGATCGTTAGACCAGGATTAATTTCCAGCATAGGCGTTAAACGTCACATTGTTCAGGTTTTTCGCCTGAACGATTAAAGGACCGGGGCGAACCCCGGTACACATATTCTCTGCTCGCTTACTTGGTAGCGAGAATGATGCAGATAACGAGTGCGAAGAGTGCGATACCTTCGATGAGCGCGGCGCCGATGATCATCGTCGTGCGAAGACCGCCTGCCATCTCTGGCTGACGCGCCATTGACTCAATTGCCGAGGAGACCAGCTTGCCAATGCCCTGTCCGGCACCAAGAACTGCAACACCCGCTCCGATACCTGCTCCCAAAAATGCCAATCCTGATGGATTCATAAGTCAGATTGTCCTATTGATTACGTTGGTACTACCGATTCAAAAAATAAAACTTTTCGCCCTTACTGATTAGGCCGACTGATGGGCCGCAACAGGATGATCACCGTTCGCAGCTTCATGAGCCTCATTATGTTCCTCGTGCTCCGAATGGGCCATCATGCCAATAAACACGGCTGAAAGGGTCGTGAAAATATAGGCCTGTAAGAGTGCAACAAAAATTTCGAGTAAAAAGACAAAGAGCGAGAACGGCACAGAAACGAAGGCGCCGACCCAGAACGAATGGAACAGGAATGTCAGTCCGATCAGCGACACAGTGATGATATGGCCCGCGGTCATGTTCGCAAAAAGACGAATCGCGAGCGCGACTGGCTTCGTGAAGAGACCGATAAATTCGATCACGAACATAATGAGTAGAAGGAAGAGCTTCATGCCAAGCGCAAGCTCCATTTCCGGCACCCCAGCGAGCAAATGCTTGAAGAAGGCCTTAACACCCATTGCACGAATGCCGACGATCTGAGTGACTACGAAGGTGCATAAGGCCAAAGCAACAGTTACGTTGATCGAGCCAGTCGCGGTGTGCCCCCATGGCAGCAATCCGACCAAATTGACCGTCATAATAAAGAAGAAGACGGTTAGGAAGTAGGGTAAAAGTGAGGTTGCATAAGGTTCGGAAAGATTCGGAGCAATGACATCATCGCGGACGAATACGATCAGAACTTCAACAACATTGCGAATTCCCTTCGGAACCAGCGATTTCTTCGCGCTCATCGCAGAGATGCGAAGAACGACGAAGAGGATGATCGAAGCAAAAAGCAGGAAGAAGACGTTCGAAGTGATAGAAACGTCCAAGGAGATAGGTGTTCCATCCTTACGCGATGCCTTGCCGGTAGCACTAACCTCGTAAGCCCCATTTTCTTCGACGGTCTTTTCGCTTGCAAAACTGTGAAATCCGTCCTTATCCCAGAAAAAGTATGGGAGAGGGATTTCGGCGAGTGGCTTGAATTGGAGGGAATGGTGATCTCCGAGAACCGTCTCCTTCGAGTTCGGGTCCAGCAGTCTCCAAAAGATATTGGTGCTCTGCGGGGCTTCTTGGGAGATCCCTGGGGCAGCCGCTGTTCCGGTTTGCACAACTGAATCCTTAGCTTCCATCCTTAGACTCCGAGAAGTTTACCCTTGTTGTGGACGTACGCGATCTCGATCGCGAGATAGGAGAAGTAGGTCGCCAACAGGCCAATTATGAGGCCGGCGGAATTGAGCTTGAGTGTCAAATACCCTACGCAAAACGCGATCAGCAGGTTGAACATTCGGATAATGATGCTCATGGTCGAAACCAAGACGAAGAGGGAATTCGGTTGCTCGAATGCCCACTCCGTAACCAGAAAGCTGAGGTAGCTCGTCGCAATTGGAAGCGCCATTCCAAAATAGCAAGCCTTCGTGAAGGCGGGTGTCGCTAGGAAATACAGCAGTGTAGAGCTTGTCGCCAGGAGAACAATGGTGAGGGCCACATACCGCAGGATAAAATAGCGGCTGGCTTCCTGACTGAGAAGAAGATCAGTGACTTTCTGAGGAGCCGGGGCAGCGAGTGCGGTCACATTAAGGGGCCGGGCTGGAGCGACTGATTGATGCAAAGTTAACCTTTCGTAAGTGGGATCGTTGCGGGTCATCAAGGACGTCTTCATTTGCCGCTGTTAACGGAAAAATGAACCGTTTGTTACCGTTTCAACTGAATATGCCCTACTCAGATGGTCTCCCTTCCGCCGGGCGCGCTCCAAATGCTTTTTACTGTCCTTTCGTTTCCTCTTTTTTGGACAGCCTGAGTACAGTCACTATAAAGTATGCCAAGCTCGAAATTGCTCCAAAAACCGCAAATATTGCTAGCCAAAGGGGTGATGTTCCGAACGCATGATCAATCCAATAACCCGCGCCCGCGAAGAGAGCGATTGAAAGGGCGAGCTGTATTCCAAGCGTGAGGTATGGACCTGTTTCCTGAAGAATTTCTTGCTGGGCTTCGGTCTCTTTCGCTGTGTGGGTTCTGAAGGGCGACTGCGTGGCCGCCTGATGCGCGTACTCGCGGTTTGCCTTTTGTCGTTCTGCTGGGCTCATCTCAGCAGGTTGACTCGTGGGTCGAATCGGCGATGAGTCTTCCTCTGGAGTATTGATCATATCACTCACTAAGCCTTCGGCCAGCCTATTGGTTCAGACGCAGGCCTACCCCTCCATCACCCACATAGGGTATCCGCGTTGGATGAAGCCCCTAACCTGTAAATTACCGGTGCGCCAGCGGAAATACGCCAGCGGTGGCTCCAGGCTAATTTCGGGCTTTCCCCAGGTCTGGCCAAAATAGAGGAGGAGAACATTTGCAATGTCATCGTTTGCGCCCACTGCAATCGAGCTTTCGCGTGGAGTTATCGTTAGACGCCGAATGCGATTTGAGGCATCAACCAAGAAAGCCATACGCATGTATGTCAAACGACACATGATCGAGTCTACGACATAGATGTGGACTGAGGTGCCCGCGTAGGAGTGAGAGAGCGTGTCCTCTCGAACTTCTCTAAGCAAAGCACCGGACAACTTCATTACGGCACGCACGCTATCAATACCAATTCCTGGCCGAATTCCAATGATGCCCAGAGGATTGTACACCGGTTGCTCAGTGACAGCTGGCTTCGGCAACTGCTTGTGGCGGGCGGGCTTCTTCGGCTGGGCAATTACCGAGATCGGTAGGCAGAGCAGGAGAGCGAGAGAGATTCTCAGTAGCATGTGTTATTTGAAAGCGAACGCGAAAATGACTGCTGTGAAAATCAAACTGAAGCTCACGACGTAATTCCACTTCAACGCTTCACCGAAATAAAATCGAGCGAACACAATGAACACCGTCAGCGCGATCGCTTCGGTAAGGATCTTCAGTTGTGCCGGATCGATGTGGTGCTCAAACCCCAAACGATTGGCAGGGACTTGAAAGCAATACTCGAAAAAGGCGATTCCCCAACTGACGAGGATCACGCTCCATAACGGCTTGCCGGTGAACTTCAGATGGCCGTACCAGGCGAAGGTCATGAAGGTGTTAGAGATAACGAGTAGAAGAATTACCGCAGCGGTCCACATAATTAGAGTTTAGGTGATGGAATCTCATTCTTCCTCTAGAAGGTTCTACCTAAATGGTCGTTCATTCGATCCTCACCGATTTCATCGGACGTGGAATTTCCCAGAATAACTACTCATCATGAGTTTTGTTACAGCAGAATCTAAACCCGTGACGCGCACCGGAGTTGCGCTGAAGCGAACCAATAGAGAAGGTACGAGCGTGGCGGCAGTATTTACCGGCGGTACTATCGCCGTGAGTGCCAATAAGAATTCCAACGTCGTACCCGTCCTTACAGGCAGAGAGATCCTGGAGCGCGTGCCCGAAATTGCAAAATATTTGCCGACAACCAGGGTCCAGGTGCACGACTTTGCCACTTTGCCAGGGCCGCACATGTCACCAGAGATGATGCTCACGCTCGCGGGATTTGTCCGGGTGCTTCAGGAACACACCGATGGAATCGTTATCACGCACGGTACCGATTCCATGGAAGAAACCTCCTATTTTCTGGATCTGGTGATTGGTGACCATGTGCCTATCGTGTTTACTGGCTCGATGCACACATCGACGGATGCTGCCTGGGATGGAGGCCGCAATCTAGTGGACGCACTGGCGGTCGCTGGGAGTGAGTCGTTTCGAGATTCGGGTGTTCTTGTTGTGATGAATGGCTATATCCACGCTGCGAGCGAGGTGACCAAGACGCACTCTATGCGGACCGATACCTTTCGGTCACCTGACTTCGGCTCAGTAGGTACGATCAACACGCTCGCTATGGACGAACCCCGCCGCTTCCGCGCACCGCGCACTAGGCACCACATTCCTCTACCAGAAGATGTCGAACTTCCGTATGTTGAGTTGCTGCAGACTTACGCAGGTATGGATGATAGGCTGTTCGTCGCCGCTCTCAAAGCCGGTGCCGCTGGAATCGTCATCGAGGCGATGGGGCAGGGGAATGTCCCACCTGGGGTTGTGAACGGGGTTGCCAGGGCACGAGAGATGAACGTACCGGTCGTCATCACAACGCGGTGCATGAGTGGGCCGGTGCGTCCGTACTATAGTTACGAAGGGGCTGGCCGTGAACTCGAAAAGCTCGGCTGCATCTTCTCTCCTTATTTAAGTGGCCCAAAGGCCCGGATCAAACTGATGATCGCACGAGCCGCAGGATACTCTGATGCTAAACTGCGAGAATTATTCCCATCTGCCTGAACATGCGACATTGCGCGATACTCTCGTTCTTGGTATTTCTTGTTGCGCGTGTCGCGTGCGCACAATGGATTGACGAAAGAGCTGGAGAATCGGACCGCCCACACCCAAGGCATGATCGGAGCATTAGAACACTCGCAATCCCTCCGCCGGAAGACCCCCTGTGGCCCTTCCCGAATATCAACGTGATCCACTCGGTTCCGTTTTATACACCCGACCAGACCGAGCCATCCATCGCAATCAATCCGCTGGACTCTCTCAATATTATCATCGGGGCGAACGATGACCGCTCCGATACAACACTATACGCCTACGCTACTACCGATGGCGGGATGTCTTGGTCAAATCTCTCACTACCGCCGGAAAAGTCCTTCACTGTTTATGCGACGGATCCCTCCGTGATGTTCGACCGGGGTGGCAATCCCCTTTTCGGTACTGGTCACTATCGGGACAATAATCAGTGCTCGGATGTCGCATGCTATCGGTCCACGGATAAGGGCGAGACTTGGGGGCGCGCTGGCACCCCTTACTCCAATACCGATTTTGGAAATGATACTACCACCGACAAGTACTATTTCGCGGTCGATGGGAGCACGTCGAGTCCGTTCAAGGATCGGATTTATGCGGTGTGGGTAGAATATGCAAGTACTCCCGGAGCAAGGATAGTTTGTTCATTCTCCGACGACGATGGGTACCACTGGTCAAAGCGAATATATCTTTCAGATCTGGGCTACTTCACCGCCCCAGTGCCCGCAACTGCGCCAGACGGCACACTCATCGTGACGTTCGAAAACTACAAGTTTGGTCAGGAGTCAATCCTATGCGTCCATTCGACGGATGGGGGAATGTCATTCACTGCTCCTCAGGTCATCTCTCGGTATTCGAATCTTGGGGCGATCGAACCTATTGGCGATCAAAACGGATACCAAATCCTCAAGAATGATCTGATGGTCAATAGCTTCCCGTCGATTGCGATCGATGGTTCAGGTAGGCATTCCGGACGAACCTATGTTACGTGGTGTGGGATCGATGCTGGCAATCGGGCAAGGGTGTTCATGTCCACCTCGAACGACGGTGGAAAGCAATGGAGTACTCCGCGCCCAGTTGATTGCGATTCATCTGAACTTGTAAGCGACAAGTTCTTCCCTTGGGTCGCAGTCGATCCCATCACCGGTGATGTGGGAATTGCCTACAACGACAGCCGTCTGGATCCGAACAATGTTCTGACTGATCTCTTCATGTCCTTTTCAACAGATGGTGGAGACTCATTCACATCGCACAGGATCTCCAGCATGTCCTGCGACCCACGGCAAGGGCAGGACATTCGAAGCGCCGGAAATCTGGACTTCCGATTTTTCGGAGACTATCTTGGCATTGCCGGTAGAGCTGGCAACTGGTATCCAACTTGGACGGACGCTAGAGTGCCGGGTGATCTTGATGTCTACACCGCAGCCGTGCAACCGTTTGCTCCAATGCCAGTTGCGAATTTAATTGCAACTGACACAACCGTCAACGGCGTGACCACAACTTTGCTCAAGTGGGATTACAAACCCGAAACGACCTTCGGATTTCCGTTGCCAGACAATTATTACTTTTCTATTACACGTGATAGTGTACTTGTCCAAACAATTCCAGCAAATGGCAGGACTGTGACGGTATACGACACCGGCTCCTCGGGAGGGCACAAGTTTGGTGTGACCGTAATCTCAGGAAGTATGCGCAGCAGAACTGCGTGGTCCGATACTCGAAAAGGTGGGGTAGGGCGAGGAACCTCATTTCCTCAGCGTTCGGTCTTACTTGTTCGCAGCAATCAGAATGGGGGAGCGGGCTGTACGCTTCTGCTGCATGGGGGCGAAACCGCGAAGGTCAGTTTGTCAATTTACGACGAATTCGGGAGGGTGGTTGCTATGCCGCTATCCGACGAACCGGTTTCGTCGGAGCAGGAAGTACAAATCCCACTTGGCTCAGCAGGTGTTCGCTTCTACGTACTCCGCGAGGAGTCCCCAGGCAATGTAGCCCGGGTGACTGTCGGAAAGTTCATAGTGGAATCCAGATGAGCGGCGCCGAAGACTAAAAATCGTCCTCTTCGTCAAGGTCATCTTCGTCGAAATCGTCATCGTCGAGATCATCATCCTCTAGGAGGTCGTCCTCTTCGACTTCTTCGGCCGCCGGTTCCGCGTCAGCAACTTCTTCAGCGAACTCTTCGTCCTCCTCGAAATCGTCATCAAGATCCTCATCGAGATCTTCCTCTTCGTCGTCATAATCCTCATCGTCCCCAAAGGAGAGGATGTTCACTTGATCGAGTTCTTCTTCGTATTCAGTCATCATAATTCTAGTTAAGGCTGCTGCACCAAACGAACCACCTGCCGCGATTGCTCCTGATCGAATATCGTTCGCGCTCGGAGCGCCAGGTGCCAGAGGCGTATCTGCTTCTGCCAGCAAGACGCTACCGTCCGCCTCGTCGTCCTCATCATCACCGAACGAGGGTTCGGCGTCAAGAGCTTCGTTAACGGTGTTAAATAATGGAAAAATTCTATCGAGTTGGGTTACACGCAAAAGCGACTGCACATCCTCCGATGCACCGACCAGCCGAACCTCACCTTCGTGTGAGGCCATTTGGCGATGTGCCAGCAGTAGTGCGGAAAGCCCCGCGCTATCGACGTGTTGAACTTCTGTCAGGTCGATGATGAGCGTATCAATATCGGGCTGCGACAATATCAGGAATTCGGCCTTCAACTGCCCAGCGTTTCTGGAGTCGAGCCTCGATTCCTTAAATCGGAATACTGTTGTCGCGTCCTGTTGATCAGTTGAGAAGTGCATTCGAATTAGCCCGTTAATTACGCTCTCCAAAAAGTCCCTCGTCCGAAACCCGGCGAGAGGCTCCTCTGTGCCACAAATCTAACAATTATTTCCCGATATCTTACGAAATGGAAATTCCCCCATCGCGTGGTCATCGGGAACGGTGCAAAGTTACGAAATGCTATAGCATCCCGGACTAAATTGATGTAAAAACGATTATGGCACGAACCGAGCCTCTCACCAAGGCATGGCAGACAGGAAAGGTAGGCAAAGTGTATGTACTGCATGGCGAAGAGGAATTCCTTCGCAGCGAGATCTTGCACGCCGCCCCTCAGATACTCGTCCCGGAGGAATCTACCCGATCCTTCAATTTTGATCTACTCTATGGAGCCGATACCACAATGGCCCAAATCATTACAATGGCTCTGGGCTATCCGATGATGGCGGAGAGGCGGCTAATCATTGTCAGAGAAGCAGAGCGTGTGCTTCGTGCGAAACCCGCTGGCAGCGCCGGAGCTAGAGGAAAGAAGAAAGCCACGGATGACCCATTACTCCGTTATCTCGCAAAGCCGAATCCAGACTGTGTGCTCATTTTTGACATGGAGAAATTCGGTGCCCGGAATCAATCACCTTTCCGAGAATTAAGTGAGAAGGCCGACGTCATAGAATTTGCAGCGCTGAAAGAGGGAGAGGTTGTCGATTGGCTACGAGGCCGAGCAACAGAGCTCAAACGCAAACTTTCTCCGGAAGCTGCCAGATTGATGGTTTCGCATCTTGGAACATCACTAAGAGATCATGCAAATGAACTAGACAAGCTTCTTACCTATACCTCGGGCAAGAGCGAAATCACCTCGAAGGACATCGAGCAAGTTGTTGGTGCTTCACGAGAGCATAACGTGTTTGAGCTCACGAAAGCGATCGGCTCCGGAAATAAGGCGATTGCCGCAACGATTGCCCTTAAGATGATGGAGGCGGACAAGGATCAGCGCCAATTCCTATTCGTAATGCTGGCTCGGTTCATCGAGCAGTTGATCATCGCCAGAGAGATGGCATCCAAGGGTGCAGGTGATGCCTCGATTGCAGATGCGTTGGAGATGCGTGGTGGGGCTGCCTACTTTGTGAAAGAGACCATCGCGATCGCACGACGATACACAAGGCAAAGGCTCGACAACGCGTTGCGCGCGATTGTTCATTCGGAAGCGGAGACGCGCGGAGCGCAGGTAAATAATGAACTGCTGATTGAGGCTCTACTATTGAAGCTACTCCCGGCATAAGGTGGTAGTGAGCCTACCGCTTAAGGGTTACCTTCCTCATAACCTGCCGTGTGCCGTCGCTCATGACGAGCGTGTAGTCGCCGCTTTCGCGTGGTGCCGTCACACTGACATGATGCTTTCCCACTCGTTCGGTTTCTAGCATCTGGCTGCTAACCTGAATACCACGTGAGTCAAACAAGTCTAGCGTAAGTTGGACACCGTACTTGCGGAGATCATATTGGACATCCCATACTGCCTGCTGAGTTGCGGGATTGGGTGAAATACTGATCAGATCAAATAGGATAGCATTTCCGCGAAGAAGATCGAGATAAAATGGATCCGGGCAGAGCTGCTCGAGAGTAAATGGCTGTTCAGGAATGCTACATAATGCCAGCGCCGGTTCTCGGTCGGTGACGAAAGTGTCAAGTACGACCATCGTCGTGGTGTCCAAGGCTACACGAACGCTGTCAAGAACGTAGACCAAGGGGAGCGTCAATTCGGAGGTGTCGGAAATGGTGTCTTGAAGTACAATACGTACGGACGCGCCATTCCCTGGCTCAAAATTCAGTGAACTGGACTTGACATTCTTTGCACAGGTACCATTGAAATCTAGTCCGTATGCCGTCAGCAGATCAGTATTGAATCGAAGGTGTGCCACAAAGCTCTGGATTGTGAACGTATCCAGGGTCGTGCGTAACATAATTGGGATACGCAGGATTTGCCCGGCGCTCCGCTTCGGCAGTGTTGGGACGTAGGGCTCCGGCGCGACGAGATTCTTGCCCGAGACAGCGAGGGTAGTGTCTACCTCTTTGCCACCCGAGGTATAGAGCTTCAGATGTGCACTTCTCGTCCCGGAGGTGTCAGGCCAGAATTGTAGATTGACTCGGATCGAGTCTTGAGATAGTACGACTGGCTTGATCGGATCAATTGCAAACTCATGTCGGGCGTCATCAGTAATCACCGCCGAATCAATTCTCATATCCGGACAGCCGTAATTCGCGATCATGAGGGGAATCGTGGTAGGCTGGCAATATTTGGTCCAGAGGAAGAGGGAGTCACTTGTCACCTGGAGAGGATTCGATGGGATTGCATTGGCGGTGCGTATTAAGAAAACAGTGTCTATGACTCGCTTTGATGTATGAAGGTACGCGTGCACCGACACGAGCTTCGCCACGCCGTCGTTCGGTGCAAACACTATCGCAATTCGCAGCGAATCATCGCTTGCCAAAGTACTGTGAAGTGTGTCGTAAATAAGCGTCAACTCTCCGCGTGGATACGCGAGGGAATCCAGATACAAGCTTTCGCAGCATTGGTTACTAATAGTAATACTATCACGGGTTGGCCGACAACCTTTTGTTGAAAGCAGAAGCGCGGTTGTAGACATCGTCAGTGCCTGCGGAAGGCCGAAGTTATTTCCTCCCAACGAGACGACCGTGTCGATGTTGCGTATGTGCGTATGTGCGAAGAGATGAAGAGTACCGCTTGCGACTCCAAATGAATCTGGAACAAACAGTATTCTAATGCTATCCTGAGTGCGTGGCCTCAGGCCGCTGGGTGTCTCCGCGAGGATGAAGCTCGGATTCGAGATTCGTACGGAATCGATCCAAAGGCTATCGCAACTCGTAGTAGCGATATGCAGATGAGATTCTCGAAGTTTGCAGTACTTCGTCTCGAATTGGATGGAGGAGGAATCAAGCAAGAAGCGAAGGGGCACCCTTGCAGAAGCAGCGGTGATCGTTAGAAGAGTATCATAGCGGCGGCGACCGTTGTGAGCGAATACCTCCGCTGTCACTATATGGGTCCCTGCGCTGTCAGGACTGTACGCGAGTCGCAATGGAAATAGGTGGTCGTTGGAAATGGAGTCAGGGAATGCATTCAGAACGACTATTTCTCCCCTTGGAAGATTCACGGAATCCAAGATTAAACCTGGACAGCCAAAGTTCACCAGATTGATTGTGTCAATCTGGGATTCGCACCCGCTGACGTTCATGGTGCTGGTCGTCTTCGAGAGGATCATCCCCGTCAGTTCAGGATTCGCCACCGTCACCCGAAGGTCCCTTTTGATGAGCAGGTACCCGGAATGCCCGTACACCCGTATCGTCGATTGTGAACTTCCATTTTGGATCGGTGAGAAGACGAGCGCCGCCGAGATGCTATCTCCTTGCCTTAGCTGGAGTGGTAAAGTACGACCGCTGATAGGAATTAAGTCTGTGCCAACGAGTTGCACGATAGAGTCTATCGTAACAGGGACGCACGCGGACGAGGTTACGCTAAAGTTTAGACTATCGCCGCACGGGCTTGGAGACCATGTTGTTGAGTCAGAGCTAAGAAAGAAGCTCGCGTCGTAGGGATTACCGCCAGGAATTGTCCCATCTCCGCCGTCTTCGGTCTTCCAAACATTCCCATAACCGTCGAAGGCATAGACAACCTCGCCGGAGCAGCCTGTCACGACAAACCGTGTATCCCTGCTATTCGATGGCCCGCCTACCCAATGCCATGTCGCCCCGAGATCATCGGATCGGTACATTCCTTGAATTATCGGGTTTGCTTCCAGATAGACCATCGAGTCGGTCTGAATGTACAGGGTACTTCCTTTACCTTGGATCGTGCCTGTGAAGTGCATGTTCGGAAAGTGCATTCTCTCGCTCCAAGTAGCACCGCCATCCGTAGACCAATTGACACTCTGATGTGGCAGGGACAACTGCGATTCATTCGCACAGAAAAACATGCTGGTTCCTGCGACGCCGTATATGGACCACGATTCAAACTGAGTTGCCGTCTGCTTCCACGTGCGACCAGCATCCGAAGTGTTCCAGTAGGACAAAACGGCATCATTCATTTCGCTAATCACGCCATGGAGACTATCCGTAAATGCGATACCGTTGCCCCGCCGAAAATTCTCGGTCCAGGTCTTACCTCCGTCGAATGAATAAGCCCCTCCGAAGGTATCAATTGGTGGGGTATGCACGCTGGTGTAGTACCAATCCCACTTCGTGAAGAGAATAAGGCCATTCTGGGCATAGATGCACGTCGCGTCATGATCCAGATGTAAGGAGTCCTGCCATGTCAGTCCGCCGTCAGTTGTTTTCCAGATACTGGATTTACCAAAAGAGTGATACGTGTCGTACTCGACATCACTGAAGATAGAGGCGTAGCCCACGAGCGTGTCGAGCATGGAAATGGCAGTGACCGCACCAAGTTCGGTCGTCGGCACTAAGCAGGCGATCCAGGTCGCTCCACCATTCGTCGTCTTGTAGATCGCGACCGGTGTCCCCTGAACGAGGTGCGGATTGTTCTGTATATCGTACCACGTAGCCGGACGGACTCCAGCACCAAGCAGACCATGGTCTTTGTCGAAGAAGTATCCGCAGTCGATTGTTGAACCGAAGTTCTTCAGCAGTTTCCACGTGTCACGTTGGACTCCTTGTGCTGAGGATGTCCAGCACGCGAGCCATACAATGATGAGGAGATACGTCCGAAATCTTAAACGCGTCATGAACAGAGTGACACAACTTCGCTCGCAGGAGCGTTATCTAATGTGAAATGCTTACTGAGTTTCATACGAGCCGGCTTGCATGTACAATCCCTTTGAAGTAGAACGTCCGATTTTGCCGAAGTTCACGTTTCTAACAGCGATTGCCCTCTGTGGCGTTCTTGCTTTCGCTGTGCCCTCTGGTAACGCCAAGCGGCACCCGAAACGCTCATCCGTTAAACCCGCGAAGAAAACCCAGCAAATCCGCTCGACACAAAACCAGCTTGAGAAGGTAAAGGCAGAGATCGTGCAGTATCAATCCGAACTGCGCAAACATGAAAAACTCGAAGCGAAATCGAAGAAGAATATTCACGCCTTCGAAAAACGAACGGCCCAGTTACGTGCCACGATAGATCGTTTGGAAGCCGAAGTCGAAGAACTCACTTCCGAGAAAGCGGAGGTGGATGAATCACTTCATCAAACGGCGAACACGCTTGATGCTCTGAAAAACGCGTACGCGAAAAGCAGTCGCTATCTCTACACGCACGGCGCGCTCGCCCCTCAAAATTCCGACATCTATCTCTTTGCCCCCGAGCAGCAAGAGATGAGCACCCGAATGAGCTATTACACCCAAACCATCGGCGAAGCGCACGCGATGAACCGCACACGCCTCGATTCGATGAAGCGGACGCTCGGTGCTTCAAGTCTCGAACTTCAACATTCCCTTACTGCGGAGGAACAGCGCATCGGTCAATCAGCGCAACAGGCAACGACGCTCGAAGAGAAGAAACGCGAGGAGGCCAAGCAACTTGCGCAAATTCAGATCAAGAAGGATCGGCTCAAGCAATTACTCAAGGAGCGAACGGCGAGCGCGAAGAAATTGGAAGGTATCATTGCGAACCTCGTTGCAAGTGAAGAGAAGGCAAAGCGGGCTGAGACTCGCAACAAGACGAACAAACGTCATCGCAAGAACGAACCTGAACTGGCGAACGACGCCGCAACTGGGAGAGCTTACGGCCCGCACTCGTTACAGTGGCCTTCTTCAAGTCACCATGTTGTGCAAGGGTTCGGCGAGCATCGCAATGCAGAGATCGGGACCGTCACGATGAACTTGGGGATTGACATCTCATCGCCGCAAGGCTCTTCGGTTGTCGCGTCCGCCGAAGGAGAGGTCTCACTTGTCGCTTCGTTGCCGAGCTATGGCACGATTGTCGTGCTCAAACATTCGGGTGGATTGCATACGGTCTATGCGGATCTCAGTGGTGCAAGTGTGAAGAAGGGCACCCATATCCGCACCGGACAGCAAGTAGGGAGGAGCGGCACGAACGAGGAGAACGGCGCGGTGCTGCATTTCGAGGTGTGGAAGGGGAAGTCGAAGCAAAATCCTATGGGGTGGCTGAGGTGAAAGATGAGAAATGAAAGATGAAAGATGAATGGAACAGCAGGGATGTCATTCCCGCGAAAGCGGGAATCCAGGTCCGCGGGATGGATTCCCGCTTTCGCGGGAATGACAATTCAGGGTTTTGTGAATTCCGAATAAATACCCACAGTGTATTCACATTCCTCCTTATCTTCACACTTCAGATTTTATCCTTCACAATTCCCACCCACGCCCAAGAGATCAGCATATCCCTAACTGACTCTCATTGCGGTCTCCTTCGAACCGACAGCGCAAATTGGAGCGAGGCGTGGATCGAACTCGATGGCGCACCACCGCTATCGAAGAAATTGACGACCAGCGATGTGCATGTGACGATGGGAAAGCAAGCCGCCAAGATTCTGAGCATTGACTCTGTTGGTGCGACGTTCAAATCTCGCCTCGCCCTCAGTTTCGTTCTGGATAACTCTGGCTCCATGTTTCATGCGTATGATTCGCTCACTCGGATGTGTGATACCATTGTGGATTCCCTTACACCCGGCGCGCTCGGGCAGGCGGTTACTTTCGACAACACGCCGAGAAGCGAATCGCATCTCTACACGCGCCGTTCATCGGTCTTCATTGCACAAAGTGGATTTCGCGACAGCATCCGTGCCGTGAAAACATTCTGGCATTTCTTCGATACCATTCGCACCGGCTACACGCCGCTCTACGATGCGATCGCTGCTGCAGTTGGAAATATTTCCAGCCGGCGAATGAATGGAGATACAGCACGAGCAGATGTGGTGATCGTCGTGACTGATGGCGAGGACAACGCAAGCCGAACTGACATCGAAACGCTGAGCGAACTGCTCAAGGCCACCCATGTTCGACTCTTCGCAATCAGCTTCCGAAGCGACGTTGATAAGCGCTTGCAATGGATCGCTCGTCATTCCTCCGGCGAGTATTATCTTGCGTATGACATCCCCGATCTCACTGATCTACTGCATCAAATGCGACGCCGAATATCGCAGCAGTATCACGTTCGTTATCAGTTCAATTCTCCGGGTCCAAGCTCTAGTCATTAGCGGAGATCATCCAGCAGCTCAATTCATGTCGTAAATTTGAAGCAAATTCTTATTGAATATGCCAACGAAAACTCCCTCCAAATCAAAGAAAGTCGTCAAGCCTGTCAGTGGGACGAGCCACACGCAGAGCATCGAATCCACTCTTCCCGAGAAGCGTCTATTCAAGCCGAACAAGGCGTTCGCAGCAAAGGCGAAGATCGGCTCGATGGCGCAGTACGAGAAAATGTACCGCGCCAGTATCAAGGATCCGGAGAAGTTCTTCGCGAAGCAAGCCGAGGAGCTGCACTGGTTCAAACCGTGGAGGAAAGTGTCCGAATGGAAAGCCCCATTCACGAAGTGGTTCATTGGCGGGAAGATCAACGCAAGCTACAATTGCATCGATCGCCATCTTGAAACGTCGCGCAAGAACAAGGCCGCCATTATCTGGGAAGGTGAGAACTTCGAGCAGCGCACACTGACCTATGCGCAGCTTCATCGCGAAGTCTCGAAGGCCGCGAATGTACTGAAGTCGCTCGGTGTGAAGACCGGCGACCGCGTTGCGATCTACATGGGCATGACTCCCGAACTTGCCATCGCAGTGCTCGCGTGCGCACGCATTGGCGCAACGCACTCCGTCATCTTCGGTGGATTCTCCGCCGAGGCCATCCGCGACCGCGTCAATGATGCCGAGTGCAAGCTCATCATTACTGCCGATGGCGCATTCCGGCGCGGGACTACCGTTGAGTTGAAGAAGAATGTGGATCAGGCGCTGCGCACAGAAGCGATCAACATTGAGGGTGGAGCGCACACACTGGGTGGTTGTCCGAGTGTGGAGAAGGTACTCGTTGTGAAGCGGACGGGTGAGCACGTCGATATGTTCTCAGGTCGAGACGTCTGGTGGCATGATGCAATGGCAGAGGCGAGCGCAGATTGTCCCGCGGTGCCGCTCGATAGCGAGCATCCGCTCTACATCCTCTATACATCCGGTACAACGGGTAAGCCGAAGGGCATCGTCCATTCAACTGCGGGCTATCTGCTCGGCACCTATTTAACCACAAAATACATCTTCGATATTCGCGATGAGGATGTGTATTGGTGTACCGCCGATGTTGGTTGGGTAACTGGTCACAGCTACATCATCTATGGACCACTCGCGAACGGTGCAACGGTGGTAATGTACGAAGGTGCGCCGACCTATCCCGCGCCGGATCGCTTCTGGGACATCATTGAGCGACATGGCGTCACGGTCTTCTATACGGCACCCACCGCCATCCGCGCGTTCATCCGCGCGGGTGACGAGCATCCGAATAAGCACAAGATGTCCTCGCTGAGGTTACTCGGGACCGTCGGCGAGCCGATCAATCCCGAGGCGTGGATGTGGTATCATCGCGTGATCGGCAAAGGCCGCTGCCCGATTGTCGATACCTGGTGGCAGACGGAGACTGGCTCTATCATGATCTCCCCGATTCCCGGCGCAGTACCAACCACACCCGGCACGGCGACGCTTCCATTCTTTGGTATCGAACCAGAAGTCGTTCGCAAAGATGGCACGACCTGCAAACCTAACGAGGGGGGCTACCTCATAATCAAGAAGCCGTGGCCTTCGATGTTGCGCGGCATCTATAAAGACCCCGAGCGATTCGCAAAGCAATACTTCAGCGATTTCCCCGGCATCTACTTCACTGGCGATGGCGCACGCCGCGACAAGAAAGGCTACTTTTGGATCATGGGCCGCGTCGATGATGTGATAAATGTCAGCGGGCATCGCCTTGGCACGATGGAAGTAGAAAGCGCACTCGTCGGAAACGAAGCTGTTGCCGAAGCGGCGGTCGTTGGAAGGCCGGATGAGATAAAAGGCTCCGCGCTGGTGGCGTTTGTCACCCTCAAGAAGGGCTGGCCAGCGGATGAGAACTTGAAGGAAAAACTCCGCAAACACGTTGGCGAAGCCATCGGCCACATCGCCAAACCGGATGAGATCCGCTTCACGGATGCGCTTCCTAAGACACGGAGTGGCAAGATCATGCGGCGCTTGTTGCGCGAGCTTGCTTCGACGGGCTCCGTGGCGGGGGACACGACGACGCTTGAAGATTTTTCGGTGTTGGAGAGATTGAGGGCAGGGGAGGAGGAATAATCACTGTTCACTTGCTCCTCGATATATTTTAGAATCCTGTCGTAAGCATTGCTTTGCGACCAACCAGTGTTAGACGAACGATGAAGAGCCTCTTATCTCAAATCCACACCGTCCGCAACCTCGCCCTCTCCGGTCAGGCGAGGGAAGCGCTTACCATGCTTGAGAGCGTCGGTGAATCCGATTTTGCAACACTTTTCCTGGTTCGAGGTGAGTGTTTTTACGCACTTCAGCAGTTCAATGAAGCTCGGCAGGAGTTCAAGCGGGCGCTTGAACGTGCTCCGAACTCGCCACGGGCAGAGATCCTACTCCAATTATCCACCGAGATTGTCGCCCTTGGTAAAAGTATGAGGCCGCCGCCCGCGATTTCACAATTCGCCGGCGATGGCTCGGGCTCGGAGATCGCATTATTTCCGCCGCTCGACTTCTCCCATCATCTGCCTGCTGCAGAAAAACCGGGTGGTACAGAACGCGCCGAGATCGGACTTGTAAGCGAAACACTCGCAAGGATCATGGAGCGACAGGGAAAGTTTGAGGATGCACGGAAAGTCTATATCCAGCTCTCTCGCCTTAATCCTGAACGTTATGAATACTTCCACGCACGTATGGTAGAATTGGGAGAAAGGATGAAGGCTCAAGTGTGAGAGACCTATCTGCGGAGTTGCACGATCACGCCAAGATGCGCTCAAAGATCCTTGCCCTCGCAGTGCGGGTGGGTGCGATATTGGCTTTGGCATTCGTCCTTCCGTCATGCGGAAGTGTACCAATGACGACCGTAACGACGGTGGCTGAGGGGGGCCCCGTCGCCTATGTAGACGATTCTTTGTTCCTCCGCACGTTAAGCAACTGTCTCGATGCCAATGGTGCGATCAGTTATTCAAAGCTGCGAGGGGATAGCGATCTTTCAAGCTACCTCCGCGAGATCGCACGGGTTCGGACGGATGGCTTTACATCACGTCCGCAGGCGCAAGCGTTTTGGTTGAACGCTCACAATGCATACGTGCTTGATATAATTCGCTCCAACCCACCGGTGCGGGCTATTTCAGATATTGGCGGATTTTGGGGTGCGAAGGTCGCGTTGATTGGAGGGGCGTACTACTCGCTTAGCGACATCGAGCATTCAATTTTCACCAAGCAATTCCGAGAGCCGCGCGCCTTTTTTGCATTATTTGATGCAGCCCGGACCTCGCCAGCGCTTCGAGCAGAACCCTACTCCGAGTATCGGTTGAGCGCTCAACTCGATGATCAAACGCGCAAATTTCTCGCAGATTCAAGCAAGAACATATTAGACCGCCACTCCAACGTGCTGTATCTATCGCAAAAATTTAGTGAATACTCCGACGAACTTTTACAAGTCTCCAACACGATGATTGACTTTGTTCGGGCTTTTGCACCGCCGAACATCACAGCCTGGATATCGGCCCACCCCACCGTTCGACTAGCGTATTTATCCTACGATTATACCATTAATGCCAACGACATCGAACAACCCCATGAGCAACCGGCCCCCCGCAAGCAGCCCGTGCGAAGATCATCTGGCGGCATTAGATAAGAGCTTCCAAATATTTCTTGATGCGACAAAACGCCCCCTCTTTTCCGAGGAAGGGGCCGGTGGCAGGTCACTCCTCACCGCGAAACCATCCGAGAAAGCATTCAGTGTAACCGAGATCGTCTATCACATGCTCGATGTCGAGCGTCTCTGGCAGCGACGAATGCGCGGCTTGCTTGATGGCTCGATGATTCAGTTTCAGCAGATGGACCCGGAAAAGGAAGCCATCGAAGGCCGATACAACGAAAAGCCGTATGAAGCTGGGACAGAAGCGTTGAAGACCGCTCGACGCGAAACGGTTGAATTAGTCCAGTCGATGTCCAACGAGCAGATTCAACTCAAAGGCATTCACTCCAGGTATGGTGAGATGAATATTTTGAGAATCCTCGAAATCATGGATGGGCATGACAGGACGCACGCGAAGCAGATTGAGAGAACGCTGTCTGAACTGTGATTTGTGTGATTTGAATGATTAACCCCATGATTTAGGAATTCAATCATCCCCATCATTCAAATCACAAAAATCACAGTTCAGACTACTTCCGAAAATCCAACACCCGCTTCTCGCGCTTGTACCGCATCGTCATCACCCCGCTGCCTTTTTTCGATTCGAGGTAGGGGGAGTGGAAGAGCCAATCTGGATGTCGAGCCTGGGATGGCGCCGAAATATCCATGTGAATGGTCTCTCCCGAATCCTCTACAGATCGAACGAAATCTCCTTCAGCAATGACGTGAAGTTTTCCAACTTCAGCCATCACATCCTGACCGGATCTCCCTCTCAAGGAGATACAATAAATCAGATATCCAAAGGCGTGACAACTCGTATCGGATAACGGTGGAAATCTGCGAAATCGAAGGCCGATGGAGTCAGGAAAACAAACTCCATAATTACTTGACCCACCGAGCATGTACACCCCGACGAGCAGCGAATCAATCCCATAGAATTGCCAGGGATCTTCGTAGAACGCAGCACCTTTGATCTCATGGAATCCCTTCGGTAGAAATAAATCGACATGCCGCCACTTCACACTATCCGGCAAATCATACAGCGCCACGAGCACATTCTTATCCTGATAAATTCGCTCATACGGCGAGCCACCCACCCACTTATTCTCATTCGTGTAACCCTTCTTCACATTGCCGATGCGTTCGAGCATGAAGCTGGGATACTCCGGGAAGAACATGCCGAGTTCTTCCGCGCTGACATACGGATGCAAACCCGTGATGATATTATGCGGCTTATCCGAATTGAACACAAGCGACCACGACTGCTGCTGAATCGGCTGAACAATCCCACCCTGCATCGAGCCGAGGCAATAGTCCCTCGTCATGTACTCATATTTGTAAACGGGAGCATGGAACCCAGAATCCGCGTGGAGGGCGCCCCCCGCGGCGCCCTCGCTCCACTTATCCATATACCGTATCATCTGCCTCCCGCGCTTGTATGAGAACTGCTCGTATGGCTGCATCCGATCCGTCGCAATCTGCCGAATGATCTTTGGGCATTCGAAGTGATAGAGAGCGGCGAACGCAATATCCGGTTCAACATGCGTGATGGTATCTCCGAAGAAGTATTCGCCATACGATGTGATCTCCGCCTTGCGTGGATCGATCGCACATTCATCGCTCACGCGGGAGTGCGCGCCGCAGTAGCAGCCGGCGAGATAGTCCGATGCATAATCCGCGAGCGTCCACTCCAGCATCATCTCGAAACGATGCTTCAGGCGCGAGTCTTTCGTGTATTCGGCGAGAAGGACGAGCGGGGTGATATAGTAATATCCATAACGCGGAGAACTCCACTCGGTCTGACCGTAGCGCACGGTCTCGTCGATCCAATGATCGAGATACTCTTTCGATTCATCGTAAATCTCTTTCGATGATTTACCCATGAACCACTCGGTGTCAGCCAAACCGGGCCACGCCTGAGACATCAACAGCAGCGAGCCATAATACATGAGAAAGTGATTCTCCGTGTCGCCGCGATAGGGCGTGAAGTGTTTCCAGCACTCGCGTATGCGCTCTTTGCATGCGGGACGCAACACGTCCTGCGTTGCATAATACAGCCCAGCGCAGCCGTACATCCAGAACATGTCTCCATAAGGGCGAACGAGAAGCGTGTCGAGTTGCGCGTAGGTTTTATCGAGGTCGTAGCCGTCTCTGATCTTCGCCGCAACGACGGAGAATGTGGGGCCGTAGGATGCGTGCTCGATGCGGGAGAGGATGTTGTGTCTTGTTGATGGGGATTGTGCGAATACCGAACTCGTGAGAAGAGTCAGAAGAAGCAGGTGTAGCAGCGGACCTTTAGGTCCGGTGAATTTCCTCGCCGGACCTAAAGGTCCGGCACTACACAAAGAAAATGTCATGGCGTGACGAGGAAGGATTTGAGGGTCCAAAGTTGACGGTGAGGTAGAGGCTTCGCTCCCCATATATCAATCCCCTGATCCAAGGTGCCAATAATATTTTTATCCCCAACTCGGAGACAGGTAGTTACATTCTTAAGAGTATGATCTACCGCTATCATCCCAACATCTCCTCCAAATGATTCATCGCTTACTCCATCTGGTCCACCCCAAATTCTGTGGTCATCCTGCTGTTCGACGCACCATGTTGCCGCCGTATCAGACCAGCGGTTCGTCGTGTTGCCAGCAAATCCAATAATGCCTTTGAAAGAGAAGAATAGTCCATCCTTTCCACTCGCTGCAATCCACATGTCCGCAGTCTTTTCTTTAGAAGGAGGAGTTGGATTTCCTGACTTGTCGATTTCGATGTGATCGTGAGTTGAATGCAAAATAATCCGCTTAAATTTAACATCTCGGACTTGAGTTGGTCCATTCTTTGGTGAATGCCACGAAGTGTCTGAGGAATTTCGCCAAAAGATCCCTCCTTCGCCAGCAATCACCAACGCATTTGGCAGCAGTGTGTCTTGGCTGTACATTGCTCGTGAGCCAAAATGCGGATTTATTCCATTAAGGTACTCCCACGATCTTCCCCCATCCCTCGTCCTCCACGCCCCATGCGCCGTCGCAAGATAAATCTCCTCGGGGTTCTTCTGATTGACCGCCACATCCATCACCTCCGACATCCGCCAATCGGTTATCTGCTTCCAATGCTCGCCGTAATCGGTGGAGCGGAGAACGCCGAGGCCGGTGGCTTCATAAAGGATGCGGCCATTTGAGGACTGCACCATGTCCATCGAGTAGCACTTGATGTTCCGCCATCCGAGGTGCTTCCATGTTTTGCCGGTGTCGTCGGATTGATAAAGTCCGCTGCCGTTCGAACTTCCGCCCATGAACGCTCCCGCGCTGTCGTTGCCGATAGCGCAGGCGAAGACGCGGAGATGCTGAGCGTTGACCGTACTGGCATACAGTAGAAAAATAAGAAGCAGAACTCCCCCACCTCGGCACGAGGAGGGGGCTGGGGGGTGGATTCTCCGCCGGTGAACGCTCATAGTATCCTAACACTCGAATCGCGGAAACGTATCTCGCCGTTGAATCCGCCAAGGCGCGGCTGGATGACGAGCTCCCCATCTTTCACACGCGCCCCGATGAGATGCCGCACAACAAGCGTGATCCACTGCGCCCAACCCCACACGATAATGCCAGTCGGAGGCAGTGGCGGCGTTGGACGATCTCCGTAAAACTCGAACCAACTTCCGCCCGCGCCGGCCTTCTCGATCAGCCAATTGATCGCGCGTTGTGCGCGCTCGACTTCGTCGGATTCTATACATGCCGCCGCCATGAATGCTGTCGCGAACGGCCACGGACCGGGGGAATCCGGTTCTGACTCCATGTTGTACCTTCCATATCCTCCGCCTTCCCATGCTTGCGACCACAATTCTTCAAGCGCGTCGATTGTGTTCCTTGCAACGGCAGACGATGGATCGACAACACCCAATGCGATCGGAAGGCATTCGGAAATATCTGGCTCCCATCGGCGCATTCCAGCGGAGGCAAGTGGCATTCCTTTCGGCACAAAGTTCTTTAGAAAATCTGCATCGTTCGTCTTCGGCATCAGCCCGGTTTGAACCGAGCCATCGAGCAATCTACGCTTTATGAACCGACCATCTTCGACAAGCGAATGCGTTGGATGATTGAGGAAGCTCTCACGCATTCGTTGTGCGACGATGGTCCATCGAACTGCATCTTCTTGTTCGCCAAGTGCATCCGCGATGAACGATGCGTCGCGCAAACCCAGTATGCCGAATGTTTGGTGAGCGATGTCATAACCAGGCAGAATTCCCGTTGCCTCATTGCGCTCCCAAATATCGCGAGAGGCCATGAGGAGTCCAGTATCTTCGTTTAGATATTCCGGCAGGAGAAGATAATCCGCGATGGCCTTGATGCGCGGATAATGCTCTTCGATAAACTCATTATCGCCCGTCCAATCCATGTAGGTGCGGCAGGCTTTGAGGATCTCGCCGTTGTTGTTTAGCTCGGCGTCTTTGCCGCCACGGAAACGGCTGGACTCCATCGCCATGCCTTGATCGATGGTCATGCGTGTCAGGATATTCTCCAGCACCAATTGCGCGACTTCGAATTGCCCAGAATAGACAAGCGCCTCGGCAACCATCGACGCATCGCCGGACCACTCGTATCCATATTGCCACAAACTCGCATCGAAACGACCGCTCCCGCCGACTGCCGCCCGCAGCCCCATCGCGGAGGCCGTGAAGATGCGCTCGATGTCATGATGCAGTTCTGATGGATGCGGCTCCGTCCAGCGATTGCATGTCAGCTCCCAATATGCGGTTTCGAGGTTGGCGATGTTCTGAATTGAATTCGACGATGGCCCGTCGCCAATAGAATAGGAGACGATACCGCGATAGATATTGTCATCGACTTCGAGTGGGATCGTGAGCGTTCGCTCGTGAAAGACCCCGGGTGATTTCGACATGATTTGAAGCGAGTCGCGTCCGTTCGCACCAAGCGCAAAATCATTTCCGACGAACTCAGAGAAGAGCGCGGGGTTGCCATAGAGCGCGACTTCCACCTCCGCCGAATCAAAGGGGTTATCCGCGCCAATGGAGATCTCGCGAAACAAAACTGGCTCGCCGAATCCAACCCAAAACGTTTCGATCACCCACACTTCGCCCGCTTGCCACATCACAACAACGGATGGTCTTTCCCCCGGATACCACACGGCTTTGGTCGTCTCGTTCGGTTGATAACGAACGCCGTTGAGTATGATTGTGAGCATCGTTCTATCCAGTCCATACTCCGGATGAAAGAGATGTGTGGACCACTTGCGCGAGAAGTGCTCAGGGTCGCTCAGGAGCACTCCAAGGCGTGTGGCACCGGGGTGTCGGCTCCATTGAATTGCAGTTTGCAGTTTGCCCGTGCCGAGGAAGAAGTAATCGGTATTGGGGAGGGTTGTTTCGAAATCGGGATGAAGCGATTGCACGTCAATAATACTAAGCTTGTGTGAGGTTGCCGCGATGAAGTCTGCATGTCATCCTGAGCGGAGTTCGTCCGACCCGAGAGGACGAACGGAGTCGAAGGATCTCTCGTCATTGTGAAGAGATTCTTCGACTCCGCAAATCTCCGTTGGGCTCCGATTTGCTTCGCTCAGAATGACATGACGTAATGCAAAGATAACTACGAACCGATACTCGTTAGTAGGAAGTACAGTCCAACGATAGCTGCGACGCCCACCCAGCACAATGCGAATCCCACGACATCGTGCTTCGTCAGCTTCCAGAACTCCCAGTTCGTGCCGGGGAACATCTTATCTCGTTCGACGAACGAGGGGTCTTCGAATCGTTTGCGAACTTCAAGTGCATCTTGCTCTGCATCGGCAAGTGCAGGTGTGTGGACTCTCGCATAGAACTCGCGCAGAATCGGCTCGCTGTTTGGTCGCGTGAGCAAGCTAACGATGAACAAAACGATGAACGGGAAGAAGATGTCGAAGAGGAAGGAGAGCGAAGATAGTCCGGCTTTAGAAAAAGTGGTGAGATCAACTCCAGTGAGTCCGATAATCCACAGTTGGCAGCGAAAGATGCCGCTCCCAACGAGCGGGGAGTGGAGATCGTCGGGGTTGGAATGAACGACGTTTTCGAAATAGACTCCGACCGGCTCTTCTCTATTCGTCTTTGTAATTGATTCGCCGATCGCTTTCGCATTACCGGCCTTTAAATCTTCGGGCTTGGCTTTAACAGTGATGTGCTCTTCGCGTCCGTGTGTTGTGGACGTTAACACAGACGAAGTACGAAGCGATGAAATTGCAGGCACGACATTCGGCACCATTACAGTAATCAGTATCGACAGCAGCATTTGAACGATGACTGCATTCGTCGTGAGTCTTCGCCAAAAATAGACAAGCCACAACGAGGGTCCAACGATAGTACCGATGGAGAGCACATACTTAAAGACGACGAAAATATCGTTGACGATATATGCGAAGCCGATCCCGCCAATGAGAACGATGAAGATAACGATGCGCCCGATGAGCACCTGTGTTCGTTCCGTCGTTTGAGGACGAAGCGGCAGCATGATGTTCTTCGTAAACGCTGCTGACCACTCTAAACTTGACGAAGCCTTTGACGCCATATTCGCCGCGAGAACGCTCGCGATCATTAACCCGACAAAGCCCGCACCAAGCAAATCCTGCGTCATCGTGCCCCAGATGAATGTGGCATCCGAAAGAGTGCCGGAGTATAGTGCGACGGCGATGAGGCCGGTGAGCGCCCAGCCTATCATCACAAGCCGTTTGACGAACGCACCGGTTATCATCCCAGCGCGTGCAGCATTGTCGTCCTTCGCGGAGCCACCGATAGTGAAGCTCTTGGGTGCAAGCCCAATCAGATTTACGAGCACCATCGTAGCGACAAACCACCAGGTGTATTCGCTGCCGACGCCAGTGCCGAAGAGCCGGAACATCTCGTCCGGCAATCGCGCGTGAAGTCCGGCGAAGCCGCCGAGCTTTGAGAGCCCGACGGGGATTAATATGGTTGAGAGGAATAGGATCATGATGCCTTGGAGGACATCCGTGAACGCGGCGGCGAAGAGTCCGCCCATGATGACATACGCCGCCGTTACTCCTCCATAGAGTAGATAGAATGTGACGAGATCGAGATAGGAGATGGTACCAGAGATGATGCCGCGCTTCTCCTGCTCGTGTAATACTGCGAGTCGTGGTTTGAGACTATCGGCGAGTTTCCCATTCTTTACAGCTTCATCCATCGTTCGCATTTCGGCAAACGCTGCGACACTCTGTTTCTCCGCCATAGTATAAGCTGCCGGTGGCTTGAGCATCACGGCTTGCATGGTCTTTCCCGTTATGAGATAGCCGATGGAGGAGCCGTAGATCGAAGCAAGTAGGAGATAGACCGCGAATAGTCCGCTTAGGAATTTGGATTCGAACCGATGCTCATATATGTCACCCGGCGCAATGTAGCGCGCGCGGCGTTGCAACACCGATGTGAACCAATAGAACGGCGTGATAAAAAGCACGAGATTCTGAAACCACACACCCTGCAATCCCTGACGATAGATCTCTCGCGTTACCCCTGCCGCTTGATCGGCAGAGACCATGTTGCCGAAATTCAGGAATCCCATCATCACTTTGCCAAAGCTGCGGTTGGCCTGGAAAAAGTCTTTCGTTGAGTGAACGCGGCGCTGCATCTTCCGCCCGATGTAGATAAGAGCGGCGAGATAGAGCGCGATGATCGCCCAGTCGATGATGTGTAGGCCGAGGTAGTGCAAGGGTAAGAACCGGGGTTTGTGCGATTAATGGGATGCTTTGGGATATGTCCGATGACAGTGCAACGAAGAGCTTTTAGCAAGATTCCCCGGAGAGTGTTGTAAATTTGCTAATCTTACCCTGATATTTAATGGCAACGCAATCCAACGCACGAGAACTTCGCGTCTTCATCAGTTCCACTTTCCGAGACTTGCAAGTCGAACGCGAGCATCTCGTCAAGAAAGTCTTTCCCGAACTCCGGGCGATCTGCCGCGAGCGTGGCATCACGTTAACGGAGGTCGATCTCCGCTGGGGAATTACCGATGAGGATAAGATCCAAGGTCGCGTTATCCGCACTTGCTTAGAAGAACTTGATCGCTGTCGACCGTACTTCATTGGCATTACGGGTGATCGGTACGGCTACATTCCGGTTCCGGAAGAGATTACGAATGATCCCGAGCTACTCACGCGCTACCCCTGGATCGAGCAAGCGATTGCAAGCGGCGCGAGTATCACCGATCTTGAATTTCAATCAGGAGCGCTGAACGAAGCAGCGCTTGGTGAGAGGCCGCGTGCGAATTTCTATTTCCGGCATCTTCCGGTTGTGTGGGAGTCGGAGAAGAGTCAGGATCAGAAGCAACTGGAAGCACTTCAGGCCCGGGTTGCCGCCGCCGGGTATCGGACAGATGAATATTCTGATCCCGTTACGCTCGGTAAACTCGTCTATGACGGGCTCTTGCAAGTTGTGAACGAGGACTTCGGCGATGTAAAGGCCCGTACGCCGCTGGAAGATGAACGCGCAAAGCACGAGGCGTTCGCTCACTCGCGGCGGCTGGCGTATGTTGCCGATCCCAAGTATGTGGAGCGTCTCGATCAGTTTGCCGAAAGTGAAGAACCGCCGTTGATCCTCTACGCGGAATCCGGCTCTGGCAAGAGTTCACTCATCGCCTATTGGGCAGAGGAGCATCGGCAGAAGCATCCTGGGGCGCACGTTGTAGAGCACTACATTGGTATCGGCGCAAGCGCGACGGATCACTACGGCGTAATGCGCCATGTGATGGAGGAGATCAAGGAGCGGTTCAATCGTACCGAGGAAATTCCCGGGACGCCCCAAGAGATCGAACGCCAGTTCGCGAACTGGCTTGGATTTACCCTCGACTCGCCGATGGTCCTCATCATCGACGCGGTCAACCAGCTTTCTGGTGTTGCGCTCAATCTGGAATGGGTACCGCGTTTCTTTCCGCCAAAGATTCGATTTATCATCACAACAACGGTGGAAGAGACGCTCGTCCATCTGCGTGAGCGCGGTTGGGGAGAGCTTGGGATACAGCCGTTGCACGAAAAGGAGCGCGAGATCATCATCAAGCGATTGCTTGGGCAGTATGGCAAAGCCCTCTCCGCGAAGCAGGTGCAGCGGATTGCAGAAGACGAGAAGTGCGCACACCCACTCTTCTTGCGAACCGTCCTCGAAGAGCTTCGCCTCTTCGGACGTCATGAAGATCTCGAATCACAAATAGATCGCTACCTCGCCACAACCGGCACGGAAGATCTCTTTCAGGTCGTGCTGCATCGCTTCGAGCAGGATTTCGGAGAGAGTCTTGTTCGAGACATTCTGTCACTTATCTGGGCCACGCGCACCGGACTTTCCGAGATAGAATTGCAAGAGTTGATCGGTGTCTCGCGCATGGAGATCGCTTCCGTCGTCATCGCGCTCGACTACCACTTCTTACGAAACGAGGGCCTTCTCACATTTTTCCATGACTTCCTGCGCCGCGCAGTCGAGAAGCGTTATCTGCCGGATGAACCCGCTCAAGTTGCGAAGCACTTAATTCTGGCGGATTACTTCGAGAAGGTTGTCGATGAGCTGATCGCACGGGATGAAGCGGCAGAAGCTGCGGAACGAGAGGCTTTGGAGGTTGCATGATTCCACTTAGAATTGCGCGGGAGCTGACCTATCAGCTTGAGAAGGCGGGAGAGGATGAGAGACTTGCGCGAGTACTCGCCAGCGTGCACGTATTCTTTGTACTTTACAGTGGAGATGAAGTCTCAGATTATCTCGCGCTTTGGCAAAGATTATCGACGAGCGGGCGCCTCCCAATCTTATCCTTCAGTGAGTCGCTGAACGAACTCCGAATTAGCAACTCGAAGCACTTGGTACTCGCTCTGCAGAAGATGAATAGCTTCTTCGACGCACGGAGCGAGTTCGAACATTCGCAGAAGGTATTAGCGGAACTCAAGGGATGGGCGAACGCGAACTCCGATTCGCGGCAATCTATGATCGCCGAACTCGGTTTGGGGTCGCTCAATTGGCGGCTTAGCAAATTTGAGGAAGCAAAAGCTCACTACGATTGCTCTTTGGAACTCGCCGAGTCACTTGGCGAGCAGGGCTACATCGCCCGATCCATCGGTAACCTCGGACTTGTTCTCATGGATCTTGGCCAATATGCGGAGGCCATAGATTGTTTTCAACGAAGGTTGGCACTTGAGGAAGCCGCAGGAAATCGACACGGAATCGCTGGCGCGATTGGAAATATCGGACTCGTGCACATGGACCAGGGTCGCTTCGACGAAGCAATCATCTGCTTGGAACAGGATCTCCAACTTAGCACGGCCCTGGGTGACCGGCAATCAATGTGCAGTGCAGCGGGAAATCTCGGGATTGTCTATATGCAGTTATCACGCTACAGTGAAGCACTGAAATGCTATGAGCAGCAATACGAACTCGCGAAACTGCTGGGTTATAAGTCCGGGATGAAGCACGCGGTAGGTAACATGGGGCTGGTTCAAATCCACAAGGGTGCGTACAGCCAAGCTGTGCTCACCCTAAACCAACAATTAGAACTCGCAGAACAGCTGGGTGACCATCGGGCACGGTACATTGCAATGGGGAACCTTGCGACGGTGCACCTCAAACTTGGCAGACATGAAGAGGCTTTGCGAGCCAATTTGGAGGCATTGGAGGGGCACCGAGCGATTGGATTCAAGTTTGGGATGAGCTTTTGGCTCATCGGAATTGCAGAAGCATTGCTGCATTCCGCTTTCGCCCAAACCGGAGTAGCTTCAAGCAAGGCTGAAATGCTCCAGAAAGCGCGCGACAACGCGGAGGAATGCATACGACTCAGCCAAGACCTTTCAAAACCCGATACTGTTTTTGAAAGCCAAATACTTTTGGCGAGAATAGATCATGCTGAGGGCAGAGTTGCACGTGCAGTCGAGCGCCTTGAGGCATTAGCTTCCGAAGCGGACGATGAAGAGCAACTTGCGGAGACACATTATTGGCTTTGGAAATCGCAAGATTCCGAGAGTGGGAGAACGCACGCGATTCATGCAACCAGTCTCCTTGAAAAACTCCACCTAAGTACTGGCAAATTCGAATACCGTAAACGCATTGCCGAGCTTCGAGGCGAGCGGGTGCCGATGTCCGCAGATGACTTGGCGGAGACTCCGGCATGATATCCCTGAGGATAGCGCAGGAGCTTACCCATCAACTTGGGCTAGCGCACGAGGATGCGCGACTCATACGATCGCTCGCAAAGATTGAGGTGTTTTTGCCGTTGTATCGGTCGGATGATTGCTCGGATGTAATGATTCAATTGCGGGATCTTCATAAGCGGGGTTTTGAGATCGAGTCGTACTTCCGAGAATCGATGCAACGGCTTCTCGATAGCGGCGGGCGGCAACGACTGATGTTAGAAGCATTTCAGCAGGTGACGCTTATGTTAGAGTCGCGAGGTGCCTGGTCGGATAGCCGTGACCTTACCACCTCCTACCTAGAGTGGGCGGAGGCCAGTGGAAATCGATCGTATGTGATGAACGCACACCTTCGTCTCGGAATTGCCTTCTGGCGTCTCGGCGAGAACGAGCTAGCAAGAGCGCACTACGATATTTCGCTGGGAATCGCGAGAGAACTTGATGATTTACTTGGAATATCCTCCGCGGAAAGTAACATTGGGCTGCTCCTGTTTTATGCTGGAGACTACCCTGGCGCGATGGATCGATTTATGGGTCAATTGCGAATTCGAGAAGAGCTTAGAGACACGACAGGGCTTGCTCGAACGCACTCCAGAATCGGCAACATACACTATTCGCTCGGCGAGTATGAGAAGGCGAAAGAGTCGTATGAGATGAGCCTAACGCTAGCCAAATCGCTTGCGGATCGATCAGAAACGGCGTTCGCTTGCGGCAATATCGCAATAGCACTTCTTCAACTCAATCGTCTGGATGAGGCTCAGTTATTATTGAATCAGCAATATGAGATCTCCGAGGCACTCGGAGCGCGCGAGTCGATGTCCAAGGCCGTCTTCAATTCAGGCGCCCTCCATATGCGACGCGGCGAGTTAGAAGCCGCGCGTGCGTCGTTCGAGCAGGGGCTGGCTTTTTCTAGGGAAGTAGGGGACAAGAAGTCGGAGGGACTCGCACTTGGCAACATTGGGGAGATTCTCTTCGAGGAAGGGAAGTACCAGAATTCGATTGACATTTACTACGAAAAGCTCGTGCTTTCGGAAGCACTATCCGACAAGCGCGGTGTCGCTGTTGCACTTGGGGGGATTGGTCGGACTTACGCCTGGTTGGGAGAGTACGAGCTTGCACTGGAGCACCTCACTTCCGCACTCGCAAGTCACCGGGCGATTGGGAATTTGCATCATTCTGCACATTGGCTGAATGAGATCGCTCAGGCTTTGCTTTCAGTGGCAGCTTTGCCGGAGCTCCCGGTTTGGTTGGGGAATTATGTCCCGGAGTTGGAGGAAGATATGGCTGTTTGGCGTACTCTGGTGCTGAATGAAGCAAGAGAGAATGCAGTAGAAGCACTGGCAATCAGCGAACAGCTTGCCAAACAAGACACTCTTTTTCAATCGCGAATCCTCCTCGCCCGAATAGATGCCGCTGAGCACAAAGTGCGAAACGCGAGAGAGGCTTTAGAAAAACTACTCCTCGAAACTAAGGTAGCGACCGAGCGAGCAGACATTCATTTTTGGATTTGGCGGATTATTAAACATCATGAATTGTCAGCCGAGACCGCGAAGGCACATTCAGCGGAAGCACTAGCCCGTTACATCGCCCTCATAACCGTTACCCCAAAATTCGAATACCGCAAACGCATCGCAGAACTTCGCGGGGAGCCTATCCCCATGAGTGCTGATGATATTCAGGATGATTGAATGCCTTTCGCACCGTGAGATCCGACGGGCGTACACAGTGTCGAACTTCCATCAAACTCACAATATGGCCCAAAAAGCTACTTTTGGACCGGCTCAATTATATTGAGTCTTAATAAGGATTTATCTTCGGTCATTTTTGTGTTACCATCGTGCGATCCTCCTCGTGGCGAATAACTCGGGATTTTTCCGAGGCGGCCGCAAGACATTCGACAGAATCTCATGCCCTCGAAGCACAAGAAATTTCACCTCTTTCGGCCATCTACATGGAGCGGCAGAGCTCGGCAGCGTGGAAGCGTTTCGACGCCAACCAAGCTTCGCTCTACGGTCAGTCATTCCGCGCCATCGGGGCACCACGCACCCGTCGTGTCGGGGCACCAGGCACCCAACGCGTCGGGCCACGAGCACCGTCGTCTTTCGGAATTAGTCGCAGGCGATAGCGCAACCATTCACGCCATTACCGGGACGAGAGAGGTGCGCTTGCATCTTATGGAAATGGGAATCACGCCAGGTACGCATGTTCGTGTATGCAGGATCGCCGTGATGGGCGGGCCTTTGGATATTTCCATCCGGGGGTACCGACTTTCCCTTCGTCAGCAGGAAGCAGCGGCCATCGAGCTAAGGAGTGTGCACGCAGCGTGAACGACCCTCTAATAACTTTGCCTTCCAATAAGAGCACGATCCCAGCAGGGATTGAGTCTTCAATTTCCGGAAACAGCGCTGAAGGATTGCCAGCACTTGCTGCTGCTATTCCAACAGTTGCGCTTGTCGGCAATCCTAACTCCGGCAAGACTACGCTGTTCAATGCGCTCACGGGATTGCGGCAGAAGGTCGCGAATTATCCCGGTGTGACCGTTGAGAAGAAGCAGGGGATAGCGGTTCTTGGTGGTGGCAAGAAAGTAAACGTCATTGATCTTCCGGGTCTCTACTCCCTCACACCACGATCACCGGATGAACAGATTGCCCGCGAGGTTCTGCTCGGATTGCGCTCCGATACCCCGAAGCCGACAGTGGTCATCAATGTAGTTGATGCCACGAATCTTGACCGGAATTTATACACGACACGGCAGTTGCTTGAGCTCTCGCTACCTGTTGTGGTTGTGCTTACGATGACGGACCTACTGGAGGCTGAAGGCAAGTCAGTTAACACAGTTCTCCTCGCGTCTCGATTAGGTGTTCCTGTTAGCGCGATTATTGTTTCGAAGAAGCAAGGTCTCGAAGCTCTCAAAGATATGATACAAAAGTATCACTCGCTAACGGGCGCTGGTTCAGAACTACCTGTTTTCGAAGATCATCACTTCCACGATGATCTAGATCACGCGGCGACGATCATTGAAGAGAGATACACTTGGATCGCCGGGATCACTGCGGGAGTGATTACAGAGCGCGGAAAACAATCGCAATCGCGACGGAGTTTTGACGAGAAGATCGACCGCGTGTTCATGCATCCGTTCTGGGGATACGCCATCTTCGTCTTTACGATGATGGTTCTCTTCCAGGCCATCTTCGCGTGGGTGCAAGCACCGATGGATTGGATACGATCGGGGATGAACGCGCTCGGTAGTCTCATCGGCGGGCTGCTACCCGCTGGTGATTTGCGAAACTTGCTGCAACAGGGAATCCTCGGCGGCGTTGGAAACACACTTGTCTTCCTTCCGCAGATTTTGCTGCTGTTCTTCTTCATCACTCTGCTTGAAGATACCGGCTACATGGCTCGCGCCGCCTTCTTGATGGATCGGTTGATGAGTCGCGTTGGCTTGCATGGAAAATCCTTCATCCCACTGGTATCTTCCTTTGCTTGTGCCATTCCCGGCATCATGGCGACTCGCACAATTGGAGATCGCAAGGCGAGGCTGATTACGATTTTGATAGCACCGCTCATGTCCTGCTCTGCACGGCTGCCAGTCTATGCCTTGATGATCGGAGCGTTCATCCCAGCTCGACCAATCGTGTCCCTCGGCGGATTCACAATTCTTACATTGCCGGGTGTGGTACTGCTCTCGATGTACTTTCTCGGTATGATCGCGGCCTTTAGCATTGCGTGGCTGTTTCATCGCACGTTGTTGAAGGGTGAATCCCCAACCTTCGTAATGGAATTGCCCTCGTATCGAGTGCCGAGCTTGCGAACGGCAGTAACGCAGATGATCGAACGCGCTGGCCTATTCGTGCGCCGCGCCGGGACGGTTATCCTTTCTGTTTCCGTCGTGCTGTGGGCGCTCGCGACTTACCCCAAGCATGAAGAACTGCCACAAAGTGAGCGAGCGCAGCACTCGTTGGTGGGAGAGTTTGGGCATATCATCGAGCCCGCAATTGCGCCGTTGGGATTCAATTGGAAGATGGGGATCGGTATCATCTCATCGTTCGTCGCGCGCGAAGTATTCGTATCTGCAATGGGGACGGTTTATAGCGTTGGTGATGCGGAGACCGAAAGCGGGCAGATAGATCTCCAGCAACGGATGCGGGATGATGTTGACCCAAGTACTCGCGCGAAAGTGTTTACTCCCCTCGTGGCCATTGCATTGATGGTCTATTACGTACTTGCGATGCAATGTATCTCCACGCTTGCCGTAGTTCGGCGTGAAACAAACGGCTGGAAATGGCCGTTATTTCAGTTGGTCTATATGAGCGTACTCGCATGGGTAGTGACGTTCGCAGTGTATCAGGGTGGCAAGATTTTGGGATATGGCTAAGCATTATGATACTTCAAACACTCATACTCTGGTCGATCATCGGCTTCGCGGCGTGGCATGTCGGGCGACACGTAGTGGGACTTGGTCGTAGTTTGACAGCCGCTCACGGTTCGGCTCCAGCTTGTGCGGTTGGGTGTGGTGCGTGCTCGACTGAAACGCAGTCAGTTCAATTGGTTAGTATTGCTCTTCCTCCCATCGCACGGGGGTAGGAACTTGCTGGGTAATCGGCGTCGTGTCCGTTAACACCTCCATTGTCCAGGGATTGCTTCGTCACCCCTCCGGGGTTTCCTCGCAATGACGTAAAAGATTCATCCGACACAACAGCAACATCGGAATTCTCTCCCTACCCTGCAAGTTCTTCCCGTTGCAATGAAGAACAACGGTCATCCCAAAGATAGAAACGGTGCAATGGAGAAAGCCTGGTCCGGTTCTCCGGAGTTGAGAGGTGTTGGCAAGAATCTCACGCGATTCGAATTCCCCAAAGACTCGCGTCGCCTCGGCGGAGATTTCACTGTAGAGCAAAATGTAAAGACTCTCCTCCGGTTTTTCCTCTTCGAACGCAACATGCTCCGCGCTATCGCCGGATGGAGCATGGGTACGCCAGAGTTCGAAGTGAAAGTAGAATACGGTCGCCACATTTATTGGCACGCCGAAGCCGGGATGAAGATCCGCACACGCCTGACGGAGTTGCGCACAGCCGAAGAGACGACCGACAAATTTTCGGATGATGGCATCGCCGAGTTCTTCCACGAACTTATCTATTCAGAATCACCAGCGCATTTTGTCGCAGCGTTGTATGGCGTTATTCTCCCCGCGATGAGACTTGCCTACGCTGAACACTCAGCCCATACCGATCAAGTTGCGGACGCCCCGACTGTCCGAATGCTTCGCCAGATTCTTGTTGATTATGATGAGATGATCGCGTGGGGGAAGGGCGCTATCGAAGCGTACATCCGCGGTGGATATGATGAGAGTTCACTTCACAAGTGGCAATATCATATCGAGAAACTGCTTCGGTCAGCCGGAGGCGCAACGAACTCCCCCACCTCGGCACGAGGAGGGGGCCGGGGGGTGGAGGCTCCGCGACCAGCGAAGCTGCGTTCCGAAGGCAAGCCGCCATTTGAGCGCTCCTTCATAGCCACACGCGATCCGCGCTTCGGGACGTTCGAGCACACGTACGAGTATCAAGAGGCCGACAAAACGGAAGGGAGCGTGCAGGCGAAGGAGAGTCCCGAGTACGAATCGGAGTTCGACAAAACCCGGCTCAATCTCGTCCGCTCACAGCGCGATGAGATTGATGCGATCGAGACATTCTGCAATGTGCTCTACGAGATTCGTGATGTTCCGTTCGGATTTGATTTCGATCTTGCGCGCATCATCTGGGATGAGACTCGCCACACCGAACTCGGCCACAAAGCGATGGAGGCACTCGGACACGATCCCTACGATCTGCTGAATCGTTTGCTCGGCATCAAAGTTCGCACGAAGATGCCCGCACTCTACTCCCTGGCGGAGATCAATCTCTTTGGCGAGGCGAACATTGTGCAGGAGGTGCTTCGGTATTCCCGCGAAGCCTACGAGAAGGGCGACGATCTCACCGGAAGGATGTTCGATTACGTAAATGCCGACGAGCGAACCCACTTGACGAAGGGCGTTCACTGGCTCAAGCAAATTTTTGGCACGGATTCTGTGCAGGAGATCGAGCAAAAAACGAAGAAGGTCGCGGTGGAACGTCTGCTCGAACTCGGGATCATCAACCACGATGTTGCGCTCACAATCTCTCATCGAGAATTGGCAAAGATTATTGGCGAGTAGTGCAGAATAGCAATTGCGTTGCAGATTAGTAGGGTCCAGATTTATCTCCTAACAAATGTTTTGCCTACGATGAGATCACTAATCGGTATTTTTTAAGTGGGGCGAATGGAGCCTAGCCTTAGACTTGGTGTGGAAGCGCTTCAGTTTTTGTCATCTAGACGACTCGAATTAGAAATTTAGCTCTCGACTGCTCAGCCTGTGCGCGCTGCAATTCGTTAATCTTCTTCTGAACATCCAAACCCGGCGGCATTTGCCTGCTTCTCGTTGCGTGGGTCTTACCGAGATTAACGTAACGAACAATAGTGTGGCTGCAATTTCCCAGGTTTCGGCCACTCCGACGATGCTCGCTGGTGGTACCGGTGCGAAGATCGCGGGAAGTGTGTCGATCGTAGGCTACTCGGCGTTGCCACTATTCTCGCAGGATTAACATCGAAACTGTCTCGATCCCTACACGAAGGCAATTTCTCTCATTCTGGCAACTGTCAACTCTGCGACGACGACGCTTCGCTAGGATCGGGTCAGGGGCGCGACGAATAAGAGCTTCGCGGATTCTGTCTTCTGCCAAATTGCTACCGCCATCGGTAAGTAATTCAACAATCTCCTAATCAACACGCAAGAAGCGAGCTGTATCATGAATTCAAATCAATTCACCTCCTTAGTTGTCCTGCTTCTGACGGTTAGTGATGAGGGCCATTCACAGGATCGCTCTGGTTGAAATTTTAGGCAGAGATAGCAGAATTATGTATGAAGCGGCGTTGGAATCTCGTCGACGCTACATTGATGCTGACTTATCCGACATTCCGAATGCACCTATGTTATAGCCGCCCGAACACCGGAGAGTTGTTCCAGAAGTGGACTGGGATGGTTCATTCAGCATTTCGCAAGACTACAAATTTATCGCTCAACAGGGATTGACATCCTGCTACGTCGCTTTTTTGGGGGGGGTAGATAAGAAAGTTTATTTTGAGACTTGAGCGATTAAACCGGATCGTGTGAATCGCGTCAATTAACCCGTATCTCCTTCGTTCGTCGCTTTGCTCTTAAACTCGTTGTATCCCTTTTTCCGTCAGGGTGTCAGTTGTTGACAGGAAGAAGCGGTGCCTGTGCGTCAACAATTTCTGTCGATCCGTCAATATGAAGCTCGTTCGTAGAGCGGCTGCTTACGCATGCTGCGCTTTGATTCTATTTTTAGGGGCAAGTTCAAATTGTCAACAACGGGCTAGAAGCTCACTCGTTCTGAACCAATATCCCCTCTCCGATTCTCGAAGCGTGACGCCGCTGACCAACATCGGAATTCACGCGATCGCGGCGTACGACAGAAAGTCGCTTCTCCAGTCTGGAGTTAAGGTCACTGGCACTCAATCGGGCAGCCACCCCGTCTCGATCACCCTCTCGAGTGATCGGCAGACGGTGGTCATACATCCTGTTCAGCCGTTCGCCTTTGGTGAGACCGTTCATGTGGAGTTTAGTGCCAGGTTGGTGGGCGGGACGATCGTAGTGGATACTTTCGATTTTCAAACAAGTCGTAAGATGATCTTCTCGGCTCCACCTAATTCGGAGGTACAAGAAAGCCCTCTATACTCAGCTGCTGAGCAAGATACTTCTCACGGACGAATTCCCATCATGAACGTGGTTGTAGATGACAGTGCAACGCCGGGTACGATTTACTTTTCAAATCTAGGGTTTTCGATCATTCCGGATAGCTCCTATCTGTTTACATTGAACGAACATGGAGCAATAATTAAACAGAGGCTTCTGCCCTACAATCACGCCTTCGACTTCAAAATGCAGCCGAATGGCTTATTGACTTACTTTGACTGGAACGCTGCTAAGTACTATGGCATGGACACGGCCTGGAATATCGTGGACAGCTTTCAGGTGGCGGACGGGTACCTGCCGGATGCGCACGATCTTATCGTTTTTCCTGACGGCGGGTATGCACTACTGGCGGTCGAGCAGCGATCGGAAGATCTGCATGCCGCGGTTGTCCGGGGCGACTCGACGGCGATCGTGAGTGGTGGAGTGATCCAGATCTTTGACAAGAGCCGCAATCAGATATTTAACTGGCGAGGATTCGATCACTATGAAATTACAGACGCTATTCATGAGAATCTGACGGAGCATATTATTGACTTTGAACATGCTAATTCTCTCGACTTCGATTCGGCTGGGAATATCATTATGTCGAACCGACACCTCTGCGAAGTCACCAAGATCAATGGGCAGACGGGCGATATTATGTGGAGATTGGGCGGGGCCCACAGCTCGTTTCGGTTAGTAGGTGATTCTGTTTGGTTTTCGTACCAGCATTCGGCGCGGCTCCTGCCAAACGGGCATTTGACCCTTTTCGACAATAGTGATTTTGATTCCGTTGAAGGTGCGCACGAATATTTTCAACATAGTAGAGCGGTCGAGTACCAACTTGACACCAACGCATGGACCGCGCAAGTCGTCTGGCAATACCACCACACACCCGAAACCTATGGAAGCGCAATGGGTTATGTAGAGCGCCTCCCGAATGGTAACACTCTCATCAGCTGGGGGGCTGATACGCTTGCGATCACGGAGGTCCGACCGGACAACTCAACGGCGTTCGAGATGGCCATGATGTATAGCAATTACTCCTATCGTGCGATCAAATACCCCGCGCCAATGGATACACCGGTCGTCCACATGGCTGTTGGGCACGGTAGCAATAGTCAGCAACCACTTCGCGTCGATGTCGATATGAATGGAGCAATTACCATTGAAAACCCAACTTTCGAGGATCAACATGTTTCTATGGTTGTCGCTGATGTGCTGGGCAGGGAAGTGTCAACCGTCTCCGATATGGTAGTCTCCACATCAAGCCGTCGGACTTTCCACCTCAATTCACAGCAATGGCATAGTGGGACGTATTTCTTCGTTCTGCGTTCAAAGAGCGTGGCAATTTCGCAAGAATTTGAACTCCTCAATTGAAGTCACTAAGCTGTGATGTTTAAGTTACATCGAGTTCTTCCCAAATTCGTATGAATTATTGTAGAGAAAAACAGATTTTATCTTGTGCAACAATCGAGAGGTTGCTACTTACGGTCTGGTAGCTTCGATTCTTGCGTGGTCACATGACAAATTGTCCTCAGAATTGACGTACATTCTACAATCATGACTAAACTGTTACGTAATTTGGCGCTCATCTGCGTCCTCTCCGTCTTCGCACACTCAATCGTGCACTCACAGCAGATGCCTCCGGGTGAACGACCTCAGCAGACAGGGGTCTTGCACCAGTACCCGCTGCCGGGAGCGGTTGAGGAATCGCCCACCTTAGATATTGGCATTCGGTCAACTCAACGATTTAGCTCAGATGTGCTTTCTAAAGTTCAAGCGGATGCGACCGGCTCGCATTCGGGAGTTCACGCGATGACGGCAGAGTTGACAGAGTCAGGAGACATGCTGATCTTTCACCCTGTAAAACCATTTGATTATGGCGAAAGGGTGACTTTCACCTACTCCGCCCCCTTGGCCAAGGGAGGTAACCTGCAGAACACTTTTAGTTACGCTACAAAAATTCCGCTGCTCCCCGGCGAACGTGCTCCATTCATTGACGAAGAGCTCGCCTCAATCCCGACCAAGCAATCTGGGATTCAACCATTGGATGCCGACCCAACCTTACCGAAGACATTCATCGCTGTTGACGATCACGCCACTCCAGGCGAGATATACTTCGCTAACTACGCACAAGGTACGGGCAAGCCGCTGTTCTGCCATATGATGGTTTTCGATGAACATGGTACACTCATTCGAGAGAACCCATTGCTTGGTGGGCATGTGCTAGATTTTCACACCCAGTGGGATGTGAATAAGCCATCGGCAGCGAACAATTCCGTAACCTACTGGAATGCAACCACGGGAAAGTATTACCTCGTGGATACCACTCTTCTGAATGTTCGCGACAGTTTCCAGGTAGCAGATTCAAAGGACTCCACCGATGGTCACGACATGCACCTTTTCCCTGACGGAAGCTACGCGATCCTTGGTGTCGATACAGTCACGATGGACCTCACGCAGTATGGTGGTCTGGCGAATGCCACTGTTGGAGGCAGCCTCATCGAGGTATTCGATCCAACTCGTAAGCTGATCTTACGGTGGCGTGGATTAGATCACTTCCTGATCACAGACGCCGTTAAGGTACCGTTACGTGCTCAGCCGGGCGTAAAAAAGCAGTCCGTAGATTTCCAACACGCCAATTCCATCGACTTCGATGCTGTTGGAGATATCATTCTTTCGAGTCGCCATCTGTGCGAGATTACGAAGATAAACGGTAAATCTGGAAATACCGTTTGGCACTTCGGTGGCAAGCACAATCAATTTCAGCTTATAGGAGATTCTATTTGGTTCTCCTACCAACATGATGCACGCTGGCTCCCGAATGGTAACTTGACACTTTATGATAACAGCAACGTGGACTCTGTCAGTGGGCGGCCATCTGACGACACTGTTCGACAAAGCCGAGCGGTGGAGTACCGATTGGACACTAACGCTAAGACTGCAACCCTTGTATGGCAATTTCACCACACTCCCGAGACCTATGCATTCGCGATGGGCAGCGTTCAACGGTTGCCGAACGGGAATACGCTAATTGGGTGGGGATATGACTCAATTACTATGACAGAGGTTCAGGTCAATACGAATAAGCCAGTATTTGAGATGACGCTTACGGATCACGATTTTGGATATCGGGCAACAAAGGTGCCATACATCACAGCTGGTGTTGCGGCAAGTCAAGCGATGCACTCCTCGGGTCTGTCGCTGGCGATTGATCCCTCCTCTAATGCGAATGCAACGATTCGATACTCTCTGGGCAACACAGGGTCAGTCGCAATCCGAATCTATGATGCGTTGGGTAGGGAGGTGAGACTCGTCCGCGCTGGGGAAGAGGAAACAAGCGGTGACCACACTGCGTCCTTGGACCTCACAGAGCTCAGTGCAGGGACATACTACTGCGTGCTCAGGACACCGCAAGGCTCGGTAACTACCGCTTTCAGCCAAGTAAGATAGCGAGAACGTCGATGTGGCAGCGTTGCACGCGGCCACATGTTGATTATTGTGCCCGCTCCACCGCCTCTACCAGTGAGGGGGCCAGGTTCTCTTCTCCAAGGCTCTTCAAGAAGCCTGATGCCTCCAAAGCAAGAAAAGGTTGGGAGTGGATCTCGGATAAGATCAGCCGCCCCTTTGCAGTGCGCAGTCTCTTCATGATGTCCCCCAGCGCCTTCATACCAGTCGCATCGATTGCTGGCACATGCCGCATTCTGATAATAAGGACACGGGGTGCATCTCCAACGGAAGTGATCGTTGAGGTAAATGTCTCCGCAGCACCAAAGAAGAATGGCCCGTTGATTTCGTAGATCTCGACGCCCCTCGGGATCTTCAAATGCGCTAGTTCTGGTGCCAACGGCGTTTCGCCGTCCTCCACCTCTCTCGTAATAACACTGACATTTGTTACCGATGCCATCCGGTGCATAAAGAGGAATGCGGCCATCACCATTCCTACTTCTATTGCCACGGTCAAATCCACGATTACAGTCAACGCGAAGGTCGAAATTAAAACCAGGACATCCGATTTAGGTGCTTTCATCAGCGAGACGAAAGTTCTCCACTCACTCATATTATAGGCCACCATCACGAGTATCGCTGCCAATGCCGCAAAGGGGATCATCGAAGCCCACCTTCCGAAGGCCAAGAGAATAAGGAGCAACGTCAAAGAGTGAACAATGCCTGCGATGGGCGTTCTGCCCCCACTTTTGATATTCGTCGCCGTTCGCGCGATGGCTCCTGTTGCTGGAATTCCACCAAAAAGCGGAGTCACTATGTTGGCGACTCCTTGCGCCACAAGTTCCATGTTAGAGCGGTGTTTTCCACCGATCATTCCATCGGAGACGACGGCTGAAAGTAGAGACTCTACCGCACCGAGCACAGCGATTGTGAATATCGATGGCATCAAGACCCGGATCATAGCGAGCGTGATATGCGGCATGTGGGGCATCGGAAAGCCCCCGGATATCTCTCCGAATCGACTACCGATCGTTTCGATCGGAATGTTGAAGATCTGAACGAGCATTGTTGTGACGATAAGCGCCACGAAGGGCGACGGGATCTTCTTTGAAACGCGAGGCCAGTAAAGCAGGATTATCATCGATAGAGCAGCGACGCCAATCGCCGATGGGTTGAATGCCATGATGTTCTCCCCATAAGCCATCCACTTATGGAAGAACTCAGCAGGCACGGCTCCCATTTTCAAGCCTAAAAAGTCCTTTACCTGGGAGGAAAAGATGATCACCGCTATGCCACTGGTGAATCCTGTTACAACCGGCGCAGGGATGAACTTGATAACCGCTCCGAATTTCGCGAACCCCATCAAGACCAGCAGGACCCCGGCAAGCACCGTCGTCACTATCAGCCCGTCAATGCCAAACTTCTCAACTACCCCATAGATCACAACGACGAACGCTCCGGTCGGGCCGCCGATCTGCACCCTGCTCCCACCAAGTGCAGATATGATAAAGCCACCGATGATCGCGGTAATCAGGCCTTTTTCTGGTGAGACTCCACTGGCTATTCCGAAGGCGATCGCGAGTGGTAGTGCAACGACGCCGACGATAACGCCAGCTGTCAGATCCTTCACGAAGGCCTGACGATTATAGTCCTTTAGGGTCGTAAATAACTTTGGTACGAACATTCAAGTTGTGGTTAGAATGACGTGAGCTGAGAGTGGATGACCGATCAACCGCACGGGGGAAGTGTCTCTCACCAGTATGACTGATTTGTCCAACGGAATTTGCACAGGAAACAAGCCGCACCGGTTTTGGTTATGATAACAAACTGAATTGTTCCACTATGACCTATCGTACTCTTTGTGCTTCCGGACTCGCGCTGATTGGTAATGCGATGTTATTTGTAACCGCCTCATCGGCTCAGATAACTGGATTTACACCAGCATCAACTCCGGCCGAGTTAGCTGCTGAAAAACGCCTCATCGCCGAAATAAGGCCAGATTCCTTACGCTCCATTGTAACTGCGATCAGCAGCGAGATCCACGTCGCGGGAACTCCGGCGCAGGCCCGGACTAGGGACTACGTGATCGACCGCTGGAAGCGAGCTGGGTTGGAAACCGCTGTCTATCCCTATGAGGTCTTCATTCCCCACGCGAAGAGCTCTTCGCTCGATCTCCTTGGCAATTCCGCCCACGGCTTTCTGCTTCACGAGCGACCCACTAGTCTGGAACTCGATCAAACCCTCGGAGATGAATACCCGTGGGTCAACGGCTACTCTGCTCCCGGGACGGTTACCGCCGATGTGATCTATGTGAACTACGGCCTGCACGAGGACTATCACAATCTCGATAGCCTCGGTATAAGCGTCAAGGGAAAGATCGTCATAGCGCGTTACGGCCGGAGTTACCGTGGTATCAAAGCAATGCTGGCTGAACAACATGGAGCCAAAGGGCTCATCATCTTCTCCGATCCATCCGGCGATGGCTACGATGCTGGAGATGTCTTCCCAGTCGGCCCGATGCGTGCCCGCGATGGCGTCCAGCGGGGCAGTATCTACAATGGTCACGGCGACCCGACGACCCCGGGCTACGCCTCTGTAGCAGGGGCGCATCGTGTACCGCTGGACTCCATTACAACATTGCCACACATTCCAGTTATCCCCGTTTCCTACATTATCGCAGGAGAGATCCTCTCCAAACTGCGAGGTCACGACATCCCGAACTCCGATTGGCAGGGCGGCCTTGCTTTCCGCTATCATATCGGGGGAGAAGGCACTCAGGTCAAGATGAACGTAACTTCCGACTCCACACTCAAGCCCATCTGGAACACAGTAGCCACCATCACCGGCTCGACGTACCCTGATGAGTGGATCATCGTCGGTGGTCATCGTGATGCCTGGTGCTACGGCGCCGAGGACAACGCCTCCGGTTGTGCGAGTGTCGTAGCGGCGGCAGAGGCCTTCGCCAAACTGGCAAAGGAAGGCATCCGGCCCAAACGATCCATCCTCTTCGTGACCTGGGATGCGGAAGAGTGGGGACTCCTTGGTTCGACCGAATGGGTCGAGCAGTTAGAGCAGGAACTCGGTAAAAAAGCCGTCGCCTATATCAATCAGGATATGTGTGCCACCGGCTCCTCCTTCGGGGCTTCGGCTGATCCCTCGCTCCGCCAACTCGTATATGAGGTTAGCAAGTCTTTAAAGGAGGAGCATGATATTTCTCTCTTTAACAACTGGGTAAAGAGCAGCAGGACTCTTCCCAAAGAAGGTGAAGAAGCTCGACCAGAGATCGGACTGCTCGGCGGCGGAAGTGATTTTTCTGCATTCTATAACCATCTCGGAATCCCCTCATTGGAGCACGGCTTCGGAGGGCCCTTCGGACAGTACCACTCCAACCACGACAATATCAACTGGACGCTCCATTTCGGCGATTCCACGTTCCAATATCACGCAGAGTCCTCACAGTTCGCTGCTATCGAGGCTATGCGCCTTGCTAACGCAGACATTCTGCCATTCGACTTTTCCGAGACGGCCAAGTGGTTAACGGAGGTCGTACATCAAAGCAAGCTCAACGCACTGAAAGAATTTCGCGATAACAGCAGCTTCTCTGAATTAGAAACTTCGCTCGCAAAATTCACAAGCGCGGCCAGCGAGTACACTACCACGCGCGACAAGAAGGCCATTTTAGCGAGTCCCCCTATTCCCAGAAATCTTCTATCACAACTGAACCAAAAGATCCGCAGTGTGGGGTTGGCGTTCACGCAGAAGGCTGGACTTCCGCATGACACGTGGACTCGCAATCTCCTCGTCATTTCCGATCCGCAGAATGGATATGCCGATGTGAAGCTGCCCTCGATCGAACTCTCGCTCCGGAACAAGAGCAAAGTGGATGTGGACAAAGGCATCGCTGAGCTGAACCGAGCTGTCACCGAGGCGACGGCGATCCTACGTACAATCATCGAGAGCCTGAATACACAATAGAAACTGGAAAGAACGAGTTGAAAATCCTGGAGCTGGTTGCCGACTCTGTGACGCGAAGGGAGACAAAGAAACATACAGAACCAAAGACCGAAAGCGCTGTTCAGCACTCTACTGTCCGGGTGAAATTAGCCCGCCTGCGGGTGTATCGACATCTAAAATTGATTTGTGCTATGAAAAATCTTTGTAGTTCTTTACTTAGGGTCGGGCTGGTAGTGCTGGCTGTTTGGCTTAGTTTTACATCTCCAGCGAAGGCGCAGTGCCCTGGTTCTAGCGGTCCGCCCCCCGATCCATCGATTTGTGCATGGACGGGGCCTTACACAGACTATATTTCCATGGGTGGAGATCCTCTTGATTGTAACCCACCCTCGCCTGATCCTTGCACTCCCCCGTTGGGGTGCTACCCGCACAATTGCTGCATTAAGATTACATATTGCCTTCGCTGCTGCGGCAATGTTGCGGAGGCTTATCTTGAAAGCTTTCAACCCTGGAATTCCAAGTGTGATCCCAGCGATCCGGTTGCGATGTTCAACTACGCCGCGAATTACATTCGCGATGTCGCAGTAACGGATTGTGGCATCCAGCCGTGTACCAAGCCCGCGCTCCAGATATCGGTTTACACACCCAGTTGCTGGTCGCAAGCCAGTCCCTCTGGTCAGTATATCTACTCGCCCTGTTCCCTCGATAGCTGCTATTGTGAAAGAAGTTGCAGCGTCTGTGATAGCGCTGGCAAACGTATCTATTCGAATTGTAATACTAGACGAGTCGGGAGTTGCACCTGTAGTGCCGTGCCGGATCCCGGAACTCCCTGGCTCAATGGAACGTGTTATCTTTTACCATGTCCATGATGAAATATCGAATAAGCATCCTCGTTTTCCTCGCGTGTTTGATGGCGACATCGGACTTGTGGGCGCAATACCGGTTTAGAATTACACATCTCGATACCGTGGGTGCATTTTCGTACGGTTTTTTCGCCGTAGATTGCTCGGGTGATGTGTGTACTGCGGCCGGATTGAGAATAGACTATTCCATCCCCGATGGCACAGATGGCAGGTACAAACTGATGTTCTACCGGAGCACGAATGACGGGCATACGTGGAACGAGCAGGATCCCGGCTTGGCCGCTACGGGTGCTCATTCCTATTTTAATATTCAACGGGTTCAACAGATCGATGCCCGCCACGCTGTTGCTATTGGCTCTTTGAATTATTACCCGAAGGGTAATCGAATAGTATTGAAAACATCCAATGGCGGCGCGACGTGGGACAATCAAATTGATACTGCCCTCTCGGGAGATGCTTCTTATTGTTCGATTCATTTCTCCGATTCCATGACAGGAATATTTACATGGAACAATAGACTCTTTACAACGCATGATGGAGGCGCTCAGTGGACTGAGGCTTCCTTTCTGCCACGCAACGATGTCTGGGACGGCCATTCCGATGGCGGTAATGCATTCCGGACGCGCTCTGACTGGGATGCTAACAACGTGATCTATCGCACTTCGGATGACTGGAACTTGGTCGATTCCGCGCTATTTATGCCGTATCGTCTCAATCAAATCGGCGACACCACTATTAGCGAGTTGGCATATCTGGGCGCGGATACGATCCTGGCAGCGGCGATTCTTCAGGACACTGTTCACAGCCCATATCCTTCGAACCTACAGCTATTCAAGAGCACCGATGCAGGCTTCCATTGGGCGCGCATCGACTTTCCCGACACCATTAATGCGAACTCTCCAACTATTTCTTCGCTCAGGTCAAACGTTGCGTTTCTGGGTGGATGCTCCTCTCTTTCTTGGAAGAATATTATTGTGAGCAGGGATCACGGAATGTCCTGGCAAATAGATACGCTCATTCCGGCGGACAATATCTACCCGCCGAAGTGGCCGATATATATTCCGAGCATTGCGACCACCGCCGATGGTAACGCTGTTGCTGTAGTCGAGAACTCGCACGGCGCTCTCACATATTCCTATCTTGCCCGGATCGAAAAGGCCAATATGGGAGTCGATCGGCCGGTGATCCTGCCGCAAGAGATGGCGCTATCTCCCAATCCTGCATCAAGTATTCTCACTGTGGAGTCCTCCAGTGCTTCGCTGATGGTTTTTGATGTACTCGGCCGAGTCTGTCGTTGCCCACAAAGCGGGAAGTCACTCGATATCTCGAAGCTTCCGGCTGCTATGTATTTCGTGAGCGATGGTAAGCAGCGAGCTAGCTTTGTTAAGGAGTAGTCCTACCAATTTCCTGATTGCAAGCTACATCCGAAACTTCGTCCAGACCTGCTCGCCAAGCAGAACTCCGACTCGGAGCATCCCGAGTCGGACGGGGAAATTGGTCAGATGGCTTGCGATGTCAACCGCGAAGACTGCGACCAGCGCGACGAGGAGCCACATTTGCCAACCGCTTTGAAGTACTCGTTTCATGGGTTTGTAATATTCGTTGTGTGTTCCTAAGATCCACTTCAAAACTACGCCGCTGCCGTTACGAGGTTATTACCGTCCGATGAACTTACTGTCGCCTCCGATATTTTCTTTGGAAGTTCTACCATACTGATCTCCCGCTGATAGGGCTTCACATCAATGACGAAATAGTTGAACCCATCACTGCGGGAAATGGGATGCACTGCCCCGGCACCATTGAGGCAGACGATCCCATGCCGCTCGTATTCAGCCGTAAAATGAACATGTCCGTGTAGCACCATGTCTGCACCGATCTCACCAAACGTCTTCAGGATGTGCCGCTTTCCGTGAAGCTTCAGCGTTCGCTGTTCGAGCAATGCCGCAATTCCAACGGAGGTAACTCCATCTGGAAGCCGGAGATGATCCAGATCCTTCCTACGGAAGAGATGGTGGTGCATCAGCACGATGCGTTGCGAGGCCGTTTGCCAGGCATGATGCTTGGTCAGTTCTGTGATCTCTTTTCGATCCGGCTTCCCAACTTCACCATTCGAGCCAACTGGGTTATTGAGCAAGGAATGTCTCGCATTAGAGTTCAATCCCAAAAAACAGACATTCCGAATCCGCTTGAGGAAAGGGTAAGAACCACCACTGATGATGGTATCCGAGAACAGCTCTGAAAAGGTATCCTGAAAAATGGAGAGCTTCTCGTCGTAGTCGGTCGTCTTGCATCGATCAGGAAACCCCAGAAGTTCTTCTGCCAAATGAGGTCCGCCATAAATGTCGTGATTACCAGGTACAATTGTTAGCTTGCTTGCACTCATGATGCCGAGTGTCTCGAAGAGCCGCCGTGTTGTGCGAAGGTCACGGGCATCGGCATTGCTTGTTAGGTCGCCGGTTAGAACGATGTGATCAGCGGCCTGCCGCTGAAGCGCGTCTTCCAGCACCCGTCGCAGCCTGGGCAAGTGCTGCGGATGGTACTTCAGGTTGATATGTGGATCCGAGATATGTGCTATTCGCATATCGAGTGGTTTATGGCTCTGCTCTATTAAACGCTTCGTGTGTCACTCTGTAACGCCCCGCATGATAGGGGAGCGTTATCTCTATGTTATGATACTGTTGCCTCGCCGCCGTGGCTTATGGTTTCGCACAGCGCCTCGTTCCAATGTGTCTTTTCCTCAAAAGTCCGAATTACCTTTTTGCACTGTTCTGCGTTAGCATGGCTCGAATCCGCGAAGAATGTCGCTTTCCATAGAATCGTCTTGAAATCCAGAAAAAAGCCTTCCCCAAAGCCATCCGCCAAACGTGGCAGAACGCTACCTCAGACCCGTCGCCCCCAGCCCCAACCGGCCACTATCGCTATCGGCCCCGAGGAGATCGCCAAGGTTGACGTGCAGTCCCGGACCTACCCGAACGGCCTTCGTGTACTCAGCGAGAGGGTCGTAGGAGCCTCCTCGCTCTCGGTCGGACTCTGGGTCGAGGCCGGCTCCCGGCACGAAAGCTCCCGGATCGGTGGCATGGCCCACTTCATCGAACACGTCGTCTTCAAAGGCACCGCTGGCCGAACCATGCGGGAGATCATGCGCTCTATCGAGTCTCGTGGCGGATTCCTGAATGCCTTCACCACCAAGGAGCATACCTGCTTCTATACCTGGACCCGCACTACCCATCTGGAAGAATCCGTCTCGGTCCTCTTTGATCTCGCCGTCCGGCCCACGTTTTTAGCGGCGGATATCGAGCGCGAGAAGGCCGTTATCATCGAAGAAATTAGCGGGCTCGATGATGAACCCGATGAACTCGTCTTCGATATTTTCGAGAAGGAGCTGTTCGGGAAGCACCCACTGGCGCGACCCATCATCGGCACTCCAGAATCTGTCAAACGCATTGACCGCAAAGCGATCGAAGCCTTCCATCGTAAACATTACCGCGCCAAAGACATCGTCGTGGTTGCCAGTGGCTCTCATTCTCACGATGACTTTTTCGCCGCTGTGGATCGAGCCATCAAGCATCTGCCGCCTCACGTCACTCGCCGCGAAATTCCGATCCCCGCATTTCCCCGCAAACCGGAGCGCGAAGTTCACGCCCCCCGAACCGCCGGATCGCAAGCCCATATCATTCTTGGCCGCCGCGCTCCTGGCATTCACTCCAAACGCCAGCTTACCATTTCGGCACTCGTCACGCTTGCCGGAGTCGGCATGAGCAGCAGACTGAACCTCCGACTTCGTGAAGAGCTTGGCCTTGCCTACGATGCAATGGCCTTCTACTCACCATTTGCCGATGCCGGCGCTGTAGGTTTCTACATTGCCACTGCCATCGAAAACCGCGACCGTGCCGTCAAAGAAATGCGACAGATCGCCCGAAGCCTCATCACCCGTCCCATATCGAATGCCGAACTCGATCGCACAAAAGAGCAGATGATCGGCTCACTGGTACTACCCATGGAATCCATCACCAATCGCATGATGCGGACCTCCCAGAACCTGCTCTACTATGGCGGCTACCAGACCATCGAACGGGATGTCGATAAGATCAGCCGCATGACAGTCGAAGATGTCCGTACCGAAGCCAAGCTCCTTTTCGGAGACGAGAAGCAGCTTTCGCTTGTCTCCGTCGTTCCGCATTCCGAAGCGGAAGGGGAGTAGGGTCAATGGATACCAGGTTGCTCCGCTATGGACGGTTGTTTCATGCTGTTGCCATTCGGTCTTTTCGGATTTCCGTACCGGACTGATAAAGTTTTCTCTTCCTGTCCGGCATGCGCGTTCCGAACTTAGGGCTCTGCCGCTCGAATTCTTCACCGGAATCCATCAAAACCGGTGGCTCCAGCTCCTCCGGCTGCTCCTCCGGATCGAGCGCTGGCATCCCGAGTATGTCGTTGATGTGCGTTATTTTTTCATGAACATCGGGCTTTTCAGCCTGTTTTGAGCCATACAGGTGTTCGAATGGGTCCAACAGTCGGGAGACTGTCAGCGCACGTGGGGCGATCATACCCACCGCGCCACGCCCAGCCAGACCCGGCGCAAGATCGCGACGCATCTCCTGTGAGAAAATTAGGATCGTTAGTGCGTACTCGTCACGCAGCTTGAGCAACTCCCGCGCCACACGGGCACGCGTGCCCCGCGTTAGTGCAGAGAACTCGAAAGCGTTCATCACCAGAACGGTTGGTGCCGTTTCGCGTCCGTGAGACTCTATATTTTCTGCGATCACCTTCGTACTCCACTCACCCAGCGGGAAATCCAGAATACTCAGGTTCGGGAGTGCATCCTCGTCCATTTCTTCGACACCAGAATTCTCCATGGCCTTGGCAAAGCTTTGCTTGAGCAAGTTCAGTCCTGCGAACGTGTTGATATAGATCACATCCATGCGAGGGTCGTCCGCCGCGATGTCAATGGCTACCTCGGCAGCGAGTTGGGTGTTTCTTCGGACATCTCGCGAGAGCACAATATTGAAGCACTCACTGTAGATCTC
>CAIUMP010000020.1 GCA_903900335.1 uncultured Ignavibacteriota bacterium
CAACGTCATCTCGTGTAAAGACATTTATTACAACATACGCACAGCGATGCGGATGGGGTTGGAGCTGGCGCGAGTTGGAAAGAAAGTTGTCTATCTCAATTCGTTTGCACGCAATCATACTATTGTTAATCTTGGGAAAGAGGAGTATGGGAAATTAGATGGAGTTGAGCCGGAGGCGAATGAAGAGCACGTTGCCGGTAGTCTCGATCTGCGCTTCATGGATGTGCGCACTGGGACGTGGGGACGCGAGGCGGTGGAGTTTAACATTGGCAATTGCAAACTCTCGCCACACGATGAGGAGATGGCGGATGTGCTCATTCTCAACTCATTCGAATTTGCAGCGATGGAGCATCGGCAGAAGCGCATCATCGTTCGCGATCTTGTAGCGATGCAGGAGAAATTTCAGATGACGGTCGTCGTCTTCACACAGGAGGTGAAATCGGAGATGGAGCCGGGGAAATTATGTCGTGGGCCAATAGGGGTTTTGTGCACGGAAGCGCAGACGGTATCGAAGGTCGGCTGGCCGAAACCACGAGAGCAAAAAAATTCGGCAGAGTCTCGAAAGCGCGCTGGAAACGGGACAGTTCATGAATCGCCAATTGACACGCAAGGGGAAAATGCAGTTCGTCAGGACGAAGATCATGGTGATTATTGGAGCGATCCGTGGCAGGGAAAGAGCGAAGCGAGCGCTGCGGAGCTTGCCGCGTTTGCGAAGGGTCCGCTGCTTCGGCAATATATGCTCGATCATGTAGATGATCCGGAGGCGGTCTTTGCAAAAGGTTATCAGCCGACGGAGTGGGGTCTGCAAGAGCGCGAGCGCTTTCGTATTGCGATGGGGAATAGCGGGTATGCGACAGGTCAATCGCCGGAGGTTGTGATGGCGGGGTTGAATCGGTTGAGGGATGGTGGGGAAATGATGAGAGATGAATGATGAAGATGGAAGGAGATGAGAAAGCACGTATGGTTGTGAAGAAGTCAGTTCTCATGAGATGTCGCGTGCGATGTCGTAAATTTGGAGGAAGTAGAATTGCTGCGGTTAGTAGCCAAATCAAATATTATGGAAATCGCCTTATCTTGTGATGGTCTTGTCAAGACGTATGGTAGCGGCACGAAGGCCGTTCATGCGCTGCAGGGAGTGTCGCTTAGTGTGTCTGGTGGTGAGATATTCAGCTTGCTGGGTCCGAATGGTGCTGGCAAGACGACACTCATCAAGTGTGTGCTGGGCATCGTCTTTACGAGTGCAGGCTCTGGCTCTGTGCTGGGGTCGCCGTTCGGGTCGGTGAGTGCCAAGGAGCATATCGGGTATCTGCCAGAGAACCATCGCTATCCAGCTCACTTAACGGGCGGTCAGGTACTGCGATACTTCGGGAAGCTCTCTGGGCTGGAGGCTGCGAAGCTGGAGTCGCAGATAACGAGGACGCTGGAGCTTACCGGGATGTCCGACTGGCGTGATACGAAAGTCAAGAAGTATTCGAAGGGCATGATGCAGCGGTTGGGCTTGGCCCAGGCGCTCATTAACGAGCCGCAGCTTATCATGCTGGATGAGCCTACAGACGGGGTTGATCCGGTTGGGCGCAAGGAGATTCGGGAAGTGCTTGTGCGGCTGAAAAACGAGGGCAAGACGATCTTTCTTAATTCGCATCTGCTTTCGGAGGTGGAGCGCATCTCGGACCGCGTGGTCATCATGGATCACGGGAAGATCGTGGAGCAAGGGACTGTGGAAGCCCTGACGCGCACGGGGAATATCTATCAGTTGAAGCTTGGCAACGTGACGCCAGAGGTGCTCAGCGCGCTACATGTTGCACTACTTCCGACGGCGGATGGCTCGCTTGAAATGAGCTTCCTGACTGTCGAGGAGCTGAACGCAGCAATAGATTATTTACGTGGGCAGTCAGTACTGATCGAGAGCATCGTACCGAAGAAATCCACGCTGGAAGACAGGTTCGTAGATCTTTTCAAGTCTGGTGACATTACTCATCAATAATATGCTACGCAAATTTCTCGCAATAGTCGAAGATACGATCCGGGAAGGATTGGCGAAGAAGACGATCCTGGGGATGCTCATCGTTAGTACAGTGACGATCATCATCGCAGTGCTGCTCTTCCAAATGGATTCTGTGCAAAAAGGGCTGCTCTCCCCTGCTGGCGAACATATCAAGAACGGCAGCAACCAGCCCGCACCAGGACTGATGGGCCTTAGTGTGCTGGAGTACGTATGGATGTCGATCTCGATGATGCTCTTGGTGGCATCCATCTTCGTCGGGTCGTTCGTGACAACGGGGTTCATCACGTCGCTGATGGAGAAGGGCAACATCGATCTGCTGCTGTCGAAGCCGGTACCACGGTGGCTTTACATCGTCGGGCGGTATAGCGGAGCGGTGCTCATCATTCTGGTCGAAGTGAGCTACCTGATCTTCGGATTATGGCTGGTCGCGGGGTTATCGCTTCATACATGGAGTGGAGTGTTCCTGGCGAGTATTCCTTTGATCACTCTCAGCTTCGCTGGTGTCTATGCCCTTGTGACGCTGGTTGGCATACTTACGAGAAGCAGTTGGTTCGCGATGATCATCGGGTTGGCGATTTACGTGCTTGCAAGTATCGTGGTGCCGATAGCCCAGTGGATCGACAAGCTGCTGAATGGAGATACCGGAGGAGGGATCGTCACTACCGTGGCGAAGATCTTCCACTACACCATACCCTCGGAGGGCATGGGAGGCGCTTTGAATGAGGTACTCCTCAGCAAAGAGCTACATAGCACTCCCCTGTTCCTGACGACGGGACTTGCGATGGTCTATGTTGCTATCGCCTGCTATGCCTTTTCGAAGAAGGAGTTTTAACGTCTGCCGACATCACGGCGGTCGGCGCTCCAGAAGAGTTTGGTGCGGAGCAGATCGAAGTAGGAGCGCTCTCTGCGACGCAACAGCTTCAGTGGATTGGGCGCTGCTTGGACGATGATCTCTGCGGGTGTAGAGGCGATGATCTGCTCCTGCCCATCAGCGACGATGAGGACCTGACTGGTCTCGTCTGAGGCGCATCGGATGCGTATCGTGGCCTCCTGCGATACGATGATGGGCCGAACATTGAGTGAGTGTGGTGCGATGGGAGTGATGAGCATCACAGGGCTTGTGGGCTCTACGATGGGGCCGCCCGCACTGACCGCGTAGCCTGTGGAGCCTGTTGGAGTTGCCACCATGATGCCATCAGCACGGATGATGCCAAGCAGGGCCGATCCTACGAAGACCTCAAGCTGGAGCATCCGGGTAGAACCGTAGTTATCCACCACGACTTCATTGAGGGCATCGAGTGTAACCTTTGGCTGCTGCGTGCCTTCCCGGGATAGATCGAGGTTGTCCCGGTTGATGGTGACTGAGTCCCCTCTCTCGCTTCTGACTGCGGCGTGCAGCATGAGACGCTGTTCGGCCAGTAACGTACCACCCGAGAGTTCTTCAAGGAGTTGGTCTAGCTCTTCCGGTGGGTGCTCCGAGAGGAAGCCGAGCTTGCCTACGTTGACGCCGATGAGTTCTGCCTTGTGATTGGCCCGCTGGATAGCGCGGGAAGCCATGAGCATTGTGCCGTCGCCGCCTATGGAAAAAATGATGTCGCTGAAGCGAGCAAGATCGTAGTGGGAGGCGAAGACCTGGCAGTCTCTGGAATCGGAGAGTGCCGCCATCGGCTCGGAGAGTGCGATAGTACTGCCCGGGAAGCGGTCCGCCAGCTTGGTGAGAAGGAGCACCAGAGTCTCGCGGACTTGCGGGCGGTCTTCATTGCCGATGATGCCAATGTTGTTCATGATCGTCGCTGTCTCTCAGCTGCAAGCAATGTGTTCTTCAAAAGCATCGCGATAGTCATGGGTCCAACACCGCCGGGGACCGGAGTGATCGCGCTCGCTTTAAGTTTAACATTATCGTAATCCACGTCCCCGACAAGCCGAAATCCGGACTTCTTGGAAGCGTCTTCAATCCGGTTCATTCCAACATCAACTACTACCGCGCCCTCTTTCACCATATCCGCCGTAATAGCAAGTGGTGCTCCCATAGCCGCGACGAGAATGTCTGCGGTGCGGGTGATCTCGCCAAGCCGCTCGCCTGCGCCAGTGTGTGCGATGGTAGCAACGGCATTGGCGTGCGAATTCTTCTGTGCGAAGAGCAGCGCGAGTGGTTTACCAACAAGATTCGATCTGCCCACGATCACGGCGTGCTTTCCTGCTACTTCGATACCTTCTCTGTGCAGCATCTCTATCACGCCGGCCGGTGTACAGGGAGCAAAGTATTGGCCCTTACCAATCGAGAGTCGTCCAGCGTTGATGGGATTGAAACCGTCAACGTCTTTTGCTGGCGAGATGAGTTCTATGACGCGTTCCTCCCGAATGTGTTGGGGCAAGGGAAACTGGACAAGGAGGCCGTGGGATCGTGAATCCTCATTGACGCTCCGAACAAGATCCAGCAGCGCTTCTTCGCTGGTGTTAGCAGGAAGTTTATGGGTCTCGTGGGAGAACCCGGCCTCTTCCGCAGTTATACCTTTGTTGCGGACATACACCTCACTCGCAGGATTGTTGCCCACAAGTATGAAGACGATCCGAGGCTGGATGCCGTAGGCCTCTCGGAAGCGCATGGAATCCACCCGGACTTCATCGCGAATTTCAGCGGCAATTCGTTTGCCGTCAATGATGTGGGTTTCAGGCATCAATTTCTCCTGGTTGGGATGTGGCTACTTCCTCAAGCGGGGCGAACTCTGCATTTTCTACAACTTCCCCGCCTTCTGTTTCGACGGCGTCCATCTGGGCCTCGACTGGCCGACTCCGGTCGAACGATGGAAACATGAATGGTTCAATGTCGATTGCCGCACCTGTTGCTACATCAATCGTCAAGCTAACACCAGCGATGCGAATGCCGTCGGTCGCGATCTCATACTTGTACGGAGTCTGATTCAGAAATCGTTTGACCGCAACGTCAATCCTCATCCCGATCACGCTCTCGTACGGGCCTGACATGCCGACATCGGAGATGTAGGCAGTTCCACCTGGTAGTATTTGGGCATCGGCAGTCTGCACGTGTGTATGTGTGCCCAGAACTGCACTTACTTTGCCGTCTAGATAACGGGCCATCGTTTGCTTTTCCGCTGTCGCCTCAGCGTGCATATCCACTATAATAATGTGCGCGTGCTCGGAGACCTTGTCGAGCGCCCAGTTCGAGACCCGAAATGGGCAGTCGATTGTCTGCATGTAGGTACGGCCTTGAAGATTGATCACGCCGACTTTTATGCCTTCTTTCGTCTCGCCAATTGCAAAACCTGAGCCAGCATTCTCACGGGGATAGTTCGCCGGACGAATGATTCTGCGGTCTTCGGATAGCAGTGCACGAACGTCCCAACGGTCCCAAACGTGGTTGCCAGTGGTGATGACCTTGGCGCCAGCATTGAAGAGTTCGTTGGCCTGCTTCTTCGTTAGGGACTTCCCTTCTGCAATGTTTTCGCCGTTAACGATGACGAAATCCGACTGGTACTTCGCAGCGAGCCCGGGCAACATCTTGGCCGTCATGGCGAGAGCGCCGACGCCTACGACATCACCAATGAATAGAACACGGAGAGTCCTCGGTTGGGTGGATTCTGTCATTACGATCGAATTAATGAAGGATACGGTGGAGAAAACAGCCAAGCGCGCAGGTTCGTCCCATCGAATGTTCCAAGCGCAAGATGCAGATACCTTCGAGCTTATTTCTCGGGTGCAGAGGAGCTTGGGGCTGCCGTAGCAGCTGTCGAAGTGGTTTCCTTCGGAGGAGCTGCCGGCGCGGAGGCCGTGGCAGTTGATACAGTGGTGGAAGTTGATGTCTTCGAAGATTCAGACTTTTCTTTCCCACCCGATGAGGTTTTGGAGTAATCCGTTACATACCATCCCTCACCTTTGTATATGACACCTGCGCCACCAGAAACGACCCGCTGCAATGTGTCTTCACCACAATGCGGGCACTTCACGAGTGGGGCGTCCGTCATGCGCTGGAAAGCTTCGAGCGACTTACGGCAATGTTGACATCGGTATTCGTAGGTAGGCATTGTCTTATGGCTTTCGCACTATAACCACTTTTGCCTGTCCATTTTCTCCCGATTGAGGAGAAGTCGCTGAAATAATGTAAATACCTGACGGCACCTGTCTTCCACGATCGTCGCGCCCACTCCAGACGACCGTCGAGCCGAGATTTGTGCCATTTATCGCCGCAACCAGTTTACCGTTGAGTGTAAAGACCTTTACAGTGGAGCCCGCTACAAGTCCGTCTATGTGGATCAGAGGACTTTCATCTGAATTCTGAACTACCGGATTAGGAAAAACATGGATACCGGCATAGTCTGACTTGCCCTGCTTAAAGATCGTGCTGAAGCGAGAGATCCCAGAAAATGTACCAGCGTACGCCTCTCCTCGTTTGGTGTCGATCGCAAGCGAGAGTGCGGTGTTGTCTATCAAGGGAGAATTCTCCTTCGTAAAATGTGCAACGGAATCAGAGCCATCCGGAGAGACGACGAAGATACCATTCTCCGTTCCGATCCACTTGTTCCCGACACCATCGACCGCCATCGAGTGCACAATCTGTGAGGCCAGGAGGGACACTTTGCGGATCGAGAACTTCGGCGAGGCATCGTTGATGGTGTATGGATTTGCAATGATCTGAACGCCAGATTCGGTGCCACACCAGATGCCATCGTCTTGATCTGTGAGGATCGCATTGACTGCTGGATTATCTAAGAGTAGACCCTGGCCCCCGGGGATACTTCCATGTGCGTTGTCAGTCGATCGGAGCCAGAAAACCCCGTAGGACTTAGGACTATCATGCCGAATAGTACCAACCCAGTAGTTGCCTTCAAGATCTTCCGTGACACATCCGTAGGGCAAGCCAAAGTCTGGCGTGGGATCGTTCAAGGCGTACGATTCGAAGTTCTTCCCGTCGGAGGTGATTGAAAGACCCCTGCCATTTTCTGCCCAGGTAGTCATGATGAATCGGCCTTTGTTTTCCACGATCCCACCGGGGGCCACCATAAAGTCCCCTGCCGTCTGAAAACGAGGTATTCCTGCAGAGCCAACTGGAAAGAGAGTCCACGTGGGATTGGTACTGCCAAGATCCTTCACATTGTAGAATCCGGCCCCCGAATACCCAACCCAAATGAGATCTCGGGTGGAGTCGTACGTTAAGGCGCCGAAACCACCGTGCGGGGTGGTTCCAACACCAGATTCGAAGGTTTCCCAAGCTTCCGGTGACGGAGTGAAGATGTTGATTCCGAAGTCCGCATTGCTTACGAGCAGTTCGTCCTTGGCTGATGCGTAACTTATCGATGCGACCTGGTTGCTGATCGGTCCGGGTGGATAAATACCCGTGTGCAGTTGATTCCTCGAACTCAATGCGAACCCGTTTGTGGCTGTACCAATCCCAATCTGAGATTTGGGAAGGGCAGCGATTGAAGTAGGCCTCCCACCTAAGACTCCAGTGTAATTCTGCACGGCAAAATGTAGCAGATCGTTCGTGGAAAAGACATTTCCGGATATATCTAAAAGATAAAGCGAATCCGTGGTTGCCGTAAGCTGTACCACCACCGTACTTGACGGCAAACTAATTGGGACAAGGGATTGATGATTTGCAGAAACCATGAAGAGGCCATTCGTCGCACCAGCATACAGCTTTCCACCAAAAATCGCGAGTGACCGTACCGAACCGCCAGTGTCCCGCAGAACGGTCCAGTTCGCATTGCTATAGAGGTCAATCTTGTTGCTGGCGAATGCTACTCCTTCGCGCATTGCAGCATAAACGTACCCAGCGTAGTTGACAACCTGCTCGACACTATCGGATGGAGGAAGAGAAGCGATCGAACCCACGGTGAGCGCAAAGTATCCGGGCTGAAGATTCCGGTACACCCCAATGCCGTACGCTGTAGCGAGGAAGACGGTGTCTCCGCTAGTACTGATTCCATTGATAGTCTTTGATGGGTGGTCTGAAGTGGTGATGTCACTTCCAAGACGCTCTACGAGTCCGGTAGATGCGCGATATATGTCGAAGCCGCCAGAGCGGCCACCGAAGAAGATATTGCCCTTCGAATCTGCAGCAACTGAAACCAGATCATTCTCCGTCAGGCCATCCGTAGTGCGTAATACGAGCAATGGCTCTGATGTATCCCGAATGTTCGCACGGAATGCACCTCCGCTTGTCACTGACCAAACGTGGATTGAGTCCGGACTGAGAACCATTGACTGCACGGCTCGCATTGAGGTATATGAACGCCACTCGCCTGGGTTGAGCGCTTGTGCGTTTGAGACCCGAGGCAGCAGGACAGCGCATGCCGCAACAAACCAAAGGAGAAGCTTCATCAAAATTCCGGTGTTAGTGAACGAAGGAGATTCGCCATTTCAATGGCGGTGAGCGCTGCCTCTGTGCCTTTATTGTTATCGTCTCGGCCTGCCCGTGCTTGCGCTTGCGCCAAGTCATACGTCGTGAGAATCCCGCAGGTTACAGGAATACCGCTTTCGAGCGCCACCTGAGCGATGCCGTTCATTGCCATGTTGGACACATGCTCGAAATGCGTCGTCTCTCCCTTGATGACACAACCAAGCGCGATGATCGCATCGTAACGCTCGACGGCTAACTTATCGGCGGCAACGGGGATCTCGAATGCACCCGGCACCTGCGCGATCGTGATGTTCTCATCGAGCACGCCACAGGCCGCAAGGCCGCGCTGTGCGCCTGCGAGAAGCTCATCGGTGATCTCCGCATTCCAGCGACTAACGACAATTCCGATACGCAATTCGCGTCCGTCGAGGCTTCCTGTTGTGACTTCGGGCATAGAGTAATTATTGACGGGTTAATGGTGGATGACGGGTGCGGAACACAATTGCTGCGGACTCCGCTCCACTGGTTTAGGGCAAAAATTAGTGACCTGGAAAAGGGTTAGGTCGCCATCGTTGCAGTCGTGACCTCTAGGTCACGGCTGCGGAGAGCAAAACCGCACACCGTGACCTAAAGGTCACGACTACAACACTACAGCGCGACAATGCCTGCTGTCGGCAGCGCGGCGGCAAATCTCTCATCACTCGTCCCAATGAGAATGGTCATCCCGCGCAGATTCTCATGCGCGAGAAGTTCGGCGATTTCTCGGGAGGCGGTGGTGTCGAGATGCGCGGTTGGTTCATCGACAAACAGAACCAATGGTTCTTTGATGACGGCGCGCGCAATGGCGGTACGCTGGCGTTCGCTCATGGAGAGATCGGGAGGATAAGGGCTTTGGAGGCCTTGCAAATTGAAGCGCTCAACGACTGCCTCCAACTGTGCGTCAATACGTGGTCGCTTCATCCCGCCGATCTCCAACGAGAGCGCAAGATTCTCCTCGACTGTTCTATTGTCAATCAGCTTCAGATCGCTCGATACGATGCCGATAGAGCGTCGGTACTCCGCTAATGCTCGCGCTCCGAGTGTGCTGACGGCGACATCGGCAACCGTCACCTCGCCCGAATCGGGTTTAAGCTCACCTGTGAGGAGACGAAAGAGCGTGCTTTTTCCTGAGCCGCTTCGTCCGAATAGGACGGTGAGCGAGCCTTTCTCGATGCTGAGATTGAAATTGGTCAGGACGCGAGACGCGCTGGAATAGCCCGCGGTTACATCGGTAAGAGAAATGAGTGGCATTGAGTCGGATTACTTCTCAGAAATATTCACATGTCATTGCGAGGAGGTCCCGGAGGGACGACGAAGCAATCCGTTGTCGAAGATGCGAGTGCTCCTTAACAACGGATTGCTTCGTCGGCCTTCGGCCTCCTCGCAATGACGTGTTGGATCGAATCACATTGAGTGCAATGTCGTCATTAAAAGAACGCATTCTTGTGGTGTCGGATCTCAACTTGGTTCTTGTTGAACTCAACGGCGATAACATCGAACCGGCAGACAACATCGCTCAGCGAATTAACGTAGTAGTACATCCTCGCCACTCGCTTCAGTTGAGCCTGCTTCCGTGCATCAACCGAGGCCTCCGGCTCGCCGAAGCTGTAATCGGAGCGTGTCTTCACTTCGATGAAGACGAGCGTTTCGTCATCATAAGCCACGATGTCGATCTCTCCAACCTTCCCGAATCGGAAATTGCGCTTTGCGATGCGATATCCGAGCGATGCCACATGTTTGCACGCGCGCTCCTCCCCTTCTATCGCTTTTTCCTTGGCGAGTTGCTTTTTGGATTTGGGTTCTTGATCTTCGTCCATAACACGATCACTCGAAAACAAACACTCCTTGGTTGAACCGCTCCGGTCGAAACGAACGGCGATGTTCAGGGCACGGCCCATGCTCTTTTAGTAAGCGGAGATGCTCGGGCGTGCTGTACCCCTTGTGCGATTTGAAATTGTACCCGGGATAAACCGAATCCATCTCCACCATGATTCTATCACGCGTTACTTTCGCGAGAATGGATGCCGCCGCGATGAGGGGAGACTTAGCGTCGCCATCCACAACGGTCTGAAATTCGTATGGAAGATTGGTGCGAAAGTAGTTGCCATCGACGAGGAGCAATTCTGGAGGCATCTCTTCGGCCACAAGTTTGGCGGCAGCGTCTTGGACAGCAATCGTCATCGCTTTCATCGTCGCTTGCAGAATATTGAGCGAGTCAATCTCTTCTCGTGAGACGATTCCAGTACCCCAGCTCTTCGCATGTTTAAGAATGAGATCGAAGAGTCGCTCTCGCTGGTTGTGGTTCAATTGTTTCGAATCGTTCAACTCGCGGAGGCTCTTCGGGAAGTTGTGGCAGGTGTCGTAATCGAAATGGACAGCGCCCGCCACAACTGGCCCTGCAAGCGGCCCGCGACCAGCTTCATCGACACCAATTATCGAAAAGATGCCGCGCTTCCAATGGGGACGCTCAGTGCTCCAGGAGAGTGCTTTCCGCTTAGTTGGCTTTCTTGTATTGGCGACGGCCATTCTGTGATGCTCGTTCTAAAACTCTTTGATTAATCCGAAATGAAACTTGGCTTGATCAACCGGTTCGCCACGCGCAAGCCCTATCGAGACGCTGAGCACACCGAGCGTGCTCTCGACTTGCGCTCCGATTCCGTAACTCAGAGGATAGAGCACCTGTTCCACGGGATTGGATTTCGTACTGTCCCGGAACGTGTACCCAACATCCGTGAATGCGAAGAAGAAGGAGTGATGCCCAGCCATCAAACGCACTTCGAGATTGGAGTAGGCGTAACGCGACGCAAGAAGCTCCTCCTCCCTGTAACCGCGAATACTAAAGTTACCACCGATGCGACAGAGATCGCTCTGATCCAGCTGACCTGCATTAGCGCTGACACTTCTCGCGTGTAGTCCTATCGCACCGACCAGCACTGGGCTAAACAAGGTATGATAACCACTGAAATCAAGTGATAGTGTTCGAAGAGTAATGGAAGCTGGTGTAGTGGAATCGAGAAACCCTGCTGGACCATAAATGTCCTTAACGCCGTAACTCGCGCCGAAGATACCGAGGACACCGATTCGCGGTGCAAGTGCATCGTCGCGCGTATCGACACGCGCCGAGAGGCCAGTGCTTACCGTTCGACTATCATACACCGAGAATGCCATCTCCAACTGGTTGTTCGGAACGACTCGGTCAATCGAGAGATTGCCGATAAGTTTCAAATCCTCCGTCACGATGAGGGAGAGATCGCCTGTCCCCATCGTTCGAGTAAAGGTGCTATCCTGTTGGCGTTGAATAAATCCGAGTGCAGCATTCAGAGGATAACCGAAGAGCCACGGTTCCAAGTAATGCACTTCTAGCGTTTGGGAGGATGGCGTGGTGCGATCATAATGAAGCGACGCGTTTCTCCCAGTACCAGAGATGTTGCGAAAGCCAAGATCAACAAGTCCGCTAAGATACCCAGGCTCCAAATTGTTGCGAGGTGGATTGTATCCGAGAATACCATCTATCGTGCTCGTACTCGCTTCCTTCACTGTGAAGACAATCGCAACGATCGAATCATTTTGCAGTATCACCTCAGGTTGTGCGATGGATTCAAAGAAGCCCAGCCTATCCGCACGAGCCTTTGCGGCCGTGAGCGCATCTTCATCGTAGTATGATCCGATAGGCAATCGCAATTCGCGCGTAATTACGTCCGATGATGTTGATGTGTTTCCGGTGATGAGTATCTTACCAATTCGCGCACGCTTCCCCTCATCCACGTGAAGACGAATATCCAGATGGCCTTCTTGCTTTGCGCTGTCGATGGACGGCGTGATGCTTTTGATCGCAATAGAGGCGAGTGGATATCCGAGATGATCGTATCGGAGAAGCAATGTGCTGATGTCGGATTTTAGAACTGCTTCATCGAGGATACCGCTGGGTGCTGTTTCCATCGCGGAGAGAAGCTCTTGTTCGGGAAGGAGAGACGAGCCGGTGATTGCAACAGAGCGAACGTGATAGGGAGCACCTTCGGTAATGAAGAGTGTCAGTTGGAAGCCCTTTGACGAATCGACGGGATTAACCAGCCTCGATTGAAATGAATCTATCGCCGCCTGGAGAAACCCCTCATGAATATAGCTCGCACGCGCTTTGTCCTCGATCCGCTGAACCGCAAGTAGCAATTCGGAGGCTGTGCCGATGTTCCGCGCGAGAGGATTGTCGTTGCCGCTAGCAACGGCATCCAGAAGTAGGCTTGTGGAGAGACGATTATTACCTTGAAACTCCAGCTTCGCAATTGGATACGCATTGGCGCTCTGCGAGAAACTCAAGCAGAGGATGATGCAAAATATGAGATAGCCAATTGAGTTGGGTATTCGCACCCGTCAATCATCCGATTTGTGCATGGAGCCGTACTTCGTCGTTGGAGTTGCGGATGATACAATCAACTCCCCTCTCGAAGGAATTCCGCGCAGTAAGTCGGGTGGAACAGTAAGATCGAGATGCACATACATGGCGCGGAGGTGCATTCGGAACAGCTCGTCGAAGATGTCCTTTTGCGCGTTCGCATGATCGTCGCCATACCACCAGCACCAATCGCTGCCTTCGGCGATCATCAGTTCTTCGTGAGCGAGTTCAATCCGCGCGAGCCCTTCCTTCTTTGCTGCGCCACGCATCTTTGTAGCGCGTAACTTCACCTGATCGAACGACTCCTTCGCTCGCCCAAGCGCATCCCAGGCGGCGTTGTCCTCGTCGTGGCCTATCCAGATACGGAAGTTTGAATTGATCCACGAGCCCGCGACGACACGCGGAAGAATAGGAAGATGCTTTGCGGATGAAGCCTCTATTGCTTCGCTGAATGTCAGGGTGGCAATCTGTTTATCTGCGACAAGCTCGGTGTATAGCGTGTCGAGAAAGTCGAACCCATTGTTCTGATAATACTCCCAGCAATTCTCGCCATCGAGGATGACGGAGACGCACGCGTCATCGAGAATCTTCTCGCCGTACTCTTGTACAAGCGACAAACGAATCTCATGCAGATTGCCGATGAAGTGCGCAACTGCTTCTTTCGCATTCCATGATTGATACGTAAAGCCAATGTCATCCGACAGGCGATGATCGCGAAAGAAGATAGTCAGTGGGCCCTCTGAAGTCTTCCCACGCCAAGGAAAGTACTTCGCGTGTTCTGGTTTGATGGTTTGCCCCGCGACTTTGAATGTCTCGTCTTCAATTGAATTCTTCAACACGCCTTCATCCGTGGCAGTCCACGTAAATCCATTTTTGCGAATGAGCGCGAGTGTGTCTTGCGATACACTCCCCTCGCTCGGCCACACTCCGCTCGGGTTCATTCCGATGTGCGATTTGAAGAACGCGTGAGCGCGGCGCATTTGCTCGTCGGCTTCTTCTGGCGCTTCGAACCGCGTCGCGGGCAGTGTTGCGTTCGGCATGGATTCGAGCGCGACGTTCGTATCAATCAGCAGAGGCATGATCGGATGATAGAACGGCGTAGTGGTGAGCTCTATCTGTCCGCGCTTTGCGAGCTTGCGGTGAAGTGGGAATATTTCACGGACGTTTCGAAGTTGTGCTGTGTGGAGTTGTTGTTTATCATCTTCAGTGAAGCCGCGGTCTTTTGCGATTAGCGATTTGAATGGCTCCGACTGTCGAGCGATTGCGCCCGTCCATGCGAGAGAGTAATGAACTGCGAGATCGCGATAATCCTGCTCAAAGAATCCGGCTCCCCCGCCTTTTGAAGAGCTTGCCCTCGACTCGATCGGGGGCTGGGGGGTGGTTGGCTCGAACGCCTTTGCGTACAACTCACGATACCGCTCCGACTTCCCTATCATCGTCTGCTCATTCGCGCGGAAGAAGTGTTCGAGCATGAAGTCCTGCTCCGCGGTTGTGAGCGATGCGGCAGGCTTGGTCATTAATGCAACGACGGGATCAACCGCTTCCCCGCTGAGGTACTCCTCTATCTGCTTGATGAGCGACGGCACAAGATTGATCGTGGCGTGCATCTTTGGATGGCGCTCCAGATGCTGCGCCATTTCGAGATAATCCTTCGTCGCATGAAGCCACGCCCACGGCAGCAGGAAGCGATTCCCCGCACGGTAGTACGGCTGATGCTGGTGCCAGAGGAGAGTGAGTTTTAGGGGTTTCAAGAGTGGTTGGATTTGGATACCCGGCTCGACAACATTAGGGTCATACGTTCATAATATGAGATTGTCTCAACTATGTTTGCAGACATATCATCCATTAAATGCGAGACGAGCCGACCTATTTGATCGGCTCGTCTTACGTCTCGATAATAGAGTAATGTTACTCCACCTCCCCCGCCCTGCTCTTCGCATACTCCTGCACTACCTTATCCGCGAACTCGCGCGGGGCTTCTTCGTAGTGGCTGAAGGCTTGCTTGTGCGAGGCGCGGCCTTGCGTTAGCGAGCGCAGGCGCGTCGAGTAATGGTAGAGCTCCGCGAGCGGCACCATTGCTTTGACGACTTCCATGTCGCCTTTCGAATCCATGCCGGCGATCTTTCCTCGGCGTGAGGAGATGTCTCCCATGACATCGCCCATGTGGTCGCCTGGCACGGTGATCTCCAGATTGTAGATGGGTTCGAGCAGCACCGGTTTGGCCGACAGGAACGCCTCCTTGAAGGCCATCTTGCCCGCCGTCTTGAACGCGTTTTCGTTTGAATCGACGGGATGCTCCTTGCCGTCGTAGAGCGTCACGGCAACATCGACGACGGGGCAGCCCGCGAGCGGTCCGTGTACGAGGAAATCGTGAATCCCCTTATCCACGGCGGGGATATGCTTGCCGGAGATCACGCCGCCGACAATTGCGTCGATGAACTCGTAGCCCTCGCCGCGCTTCTTCGGATTGAGCTTGATCGCGACCTCGCCGAATTGTCCCGCGCCGCCGGATTGCTTGCGGTGGCGATAGCGCGTGTCCGCTGTGCCCTTGACGGTCTCGCGGAATGCGATCTTCGGCTCGACAATCTCCACAGCTACTTTGAATCGCTCGGCAAGCCGCTTGATGATGATGTCGAGATGCAATTCGCCTTGTCCTTCGATGAGCGTTTGGTGCATCTCCGGATCTTGCCGAACAAGGAATGTTGGATCTTCCTCGTGCAGCGTGTGCAGTCCGAGCGCGACCTTCTCCTCTTCGCCCTTATTCTTTGCAACGACGGCGCTCGTGATAACCGGCGCAGGGAATGCGATCGGTGTGAGCACGACCGGGAAAGTACGCGAGGAGAGCGTGTTGTTCGTGTGCGTATCCTTGAGCTTCACGGCGGCGGCAATATCACCGATCATGACGCTCGTTACTTCCTTGCGATTCTTGCCGGTCATCGTGAAGAGCTGCGCGATGCGCTCCGTCTTGCCGTTCGACTCGTTCACGAGATCGGTGCCGGAGTGCAGCTCGCCATGATACACACGGAAGAAGGAGAGATCACCAAGATGCGGCTCGCTGACGGTCTTGAATACAAAGACGGTTGTAGAATCCTTCGAGGCTGTGCTGAGGCTTACCTCCTGCTTGGTCTCGGGATTGATACCGCGAACATCCGCGATGTGATCTTCCGGTGCAGGGGCGTTGGTGATGATGAAATCGAGTACGCGCTTGGTGCCGATGTTCTTATCAACGGCAGCGCAGAGAACGGGGTACAGCTTGCGATGCGCGAGTGACTCATGGATGCCGCCAGCAAAGTGCGACTCCTCAAGCTGTCCGTCGTTCGAGAAAAATTCTTCCATCAATGTATCATCGCTTTCAGCGACGATCTCAACCAGCTCTTTGTGGAGTTGATCGGCTTTGTCGGAGACATCTGCTGGGATGTTCTCTTCGGTGTAATTGCCATCGGCGGTGAAGCGGAGGAGCTTCATCTTCATAACATCGATGATTGCGTTGAAGCTCTCGCCGGCGTTGTACGGGAATTGCACAACGGCTACTTGATGTCCGAAGCGCTCCTTCAGCGCGGCAAGCGTGTCGTCATAATGCGACTCGGGGTGATCGAGCTTGTTGATAACGAAGATGATCGAGTTCTGATCGAACTCGCAGTATTCCCAACACTGTAAGGTGCCGGGCTCGACGCCATGCTGTCCATCCACGACGATCATCGCGGTGTCGGCAACATGCAGCGCGGCGCGGACTTCACCGGTGAAGTCGTAATAGCCGGGCGTGTCGAGTATGTTGAGTTTGGTGCCTTGGGAGTTGAGTGAGATGAGGGAGGTATTTATGGAGTGCTTTCGGGCAGCCTCATCGGGGTGGTAATCGGAGAGCGTGTTTCCTTCTAATACGGTGCCGCGGCGGTTGATAGCGCCTGCGGCCAGTGCAATGCCTTCTGCCAGCGTAGTTTTACCAGCGCCAGCGTGGCCGACGATCGCAAC
>CAIUMP010000021.1 GCA_903900335.1 uncultured Ignavibacteriota bacterium
CCAACTGGTGTTACTGGTCCGACCGGTGCTCAAGGCGCGACAGGTTTGCAGGGTCCAACTGGTGATGTCGGTGCTACGGGAGCAACTGGTGTTCAAGGTCCGACTGGCAACGCGGGTCCGACCGGCGCGCAGGGTCCCATTGGCGCAACAGGAATTGAAGGTCCAACTGGTGTTACTGGTCCGACCGGTGCTCAAGGCGCAACAGGTTTGCAGGGTCCAACTGGTGATGTCGGTGCTACGGGAGCAACTGGTGTTCAAGGTCCGACAGGCAACACAGGTCCAACCGGTGCGCAGGGTCCCATTGGCGCAACCGGAATTGAAGGTCCAACTGGTGTTACTGGTCCGACTGGTGCTCAAGGCGCAACGGGTCTGCAGGGTCCAACGGGTGATGTCGGCGCTACGGGTGCAACTGGTCTTCAAGGCCCGACGGGCAATGCAGGTCCAACCGGCGCGCAGGGTCCAATCGGTGCAACAGGAATTCAAGGTCCAACAGGCGTTACTGGTCCGACCGGTGCACAGGGCGCAATGGGTCTGCAGGGTCCAACGGGTGATGTCGGCGCTACGGGTGCAACAGGAGTTCAGGGTCCGACTGGCCTCACGGGTTCGACGGGCGCGCAGGGGCCAACCGGGAACACTGGTGCGACTGGTGCCCAGGGAGCAACTGGTGCTCAGGGGCCAACCGGTGACGTCGGTGCCACGGGAGCTCAAGGTGTGACCGGAGCAACAGGCGTTCAAGGCCCGACGGGCAATACTGGCGCGACAGGTGCGCAAGGGGCAACTGGCAGTACGGGTGCAACTGGTGCACAAGGCCCAACAGGCCCTGATAATATCACGACGAGCACGGCGACGAATGGCACAGGCTATCTCAAGGGTAATGGCTCGGTGATATCTTTCGAGCCTTCGATCAACTTGACAGCAGACGTGTCAAGCGTTCTGCCTGTCTCTAATGGTGGTACGGGAGCGTCCACTCTACCACAGCATGGAATATTGATCGGCAATGGAGGTGTTTCACCTGTGACGGCTACAACGCTCACAAATGGTCAGATCCTTATTGGATCTACAGGCTCCTCTCCGGTTGCAGATACCCTTACTGCTGGAAGTGGAGTAAGCATAACAAATGGCCCTGGCAGCATCACGATCTCGTCAATTGCGAATATAACAAATGGAAGCGCAGCCAACTCAACGCTTCGCTGGAGCGGCACCTCATGGGTTCCGGATACGAATGTTCTTGAGACCGCGGGTGGTGCGATGACTGCTTCGTCACTCGCTCTTAGCGGGAAAGCTACGAGTGCGTCAACCCTGGCCTCCGATCCAGGGACTACTCTTGTCACAAAGGACTTTGTGACAGCGGCGGGCAATATACCAATCGTATCCGACTCTGCAACAATCCTTGGCAATGGCACCGCTGGTTCTCAGCTTCGGCTGAATCTTGCGCATCCTAATTCGTGGTCCGCACTTCAGTCCTTCGGCGCTGGCGTCGATTTGACAGGGGGAGCCAGTCCACTTCTTCTTTCTGGCAATCCTGGTACAAATGACTACGTGCTCACGAGTCAGGGTGCGAACGCAACCCCTGCTTGGCAACCGGTGACTGGATTAGTGCTGAACGTGCCGTTTAATAAGATCTCGACTGGGACGAATACCTCCGACACACTTACGGTGGGCAACGGCGCGATACTAACTCCCAGTGGAACGGGTGCGATCATTGCAAACAAGTTTAGAGGCTCTGGTTCGCTTACCGATTCGATCGATCTCGCAACAGGCGAGGTGAGTGGGGTGCTGCCAGTTCCTAACGGTGGCACGGGAAGGTCACTAATTGCTCGCAATGGTGTAGTGATTGGAAATGACTCCTTGGCAGTCAATACGATTCAACTAACCAACGGACAGTTGTTGATGGGTTCGACCGGTTCATCGCCTGTGGCGGATTCGATAACGGCCGGCACCGGAATTATCATCACCAATGGGCCTGGTACGATCTCCATTGCTGCTGTCGCGGATGTTGCCAATGGGAGGGTTGCTAATTCAACATTGCGTTGGACAGGCACGTCGTGGGTGGAAGACACCAATGTTAGAGCGACTTCTGCAGGTGCATTTACGCTTTCAGGCAAAGCGACCAGCGCCTCAACGCTCGCATCCGACACGGGCATAACGCTTGTGACGAAAGACTTTGCAACCGCTGCTGGGAATATCCCGATCGTCACGGACACGACGACAATTCTCGGGACCGGCAAATCGGCCTCCGTCGTCAGGCTCAATCTCGCACATGCGAATTCCTGGAGCGCACTGGAATCGTTTGATAGCGGCGTTGCGCTCTCTGGCGGACACAGCCCACTCCAGTTGAATGGTAGTGCGGGTACGGCAACAAATGTGCTTACGAGCCAGGGAGCTGGCCTGACGCCAACATGGCAGCCCGTTTCGGGTTTGGTTACGAGCGTTCCGTTCAATAAGATTTCAACTGGTGTAGACACTTCCGTTTCACTCACGGTTGGAAACAATGCTGCACTCGCTCCGAGTGGAACCGGCGTGATCTCCGCGAATCGATTTAACGGTGGTGGCTCAATTACGGACGCAGTTGACCTCGCCACGCCGGAAGTCAGCGGAATTCTGCCTGTTCTCAATGGCGGAACAGGTAACGTTCTGCTACCGAATCATTCGATCCTACTTGGCAATGACACGAACGCAATCACGAGTGTAAGTCTCACGGATGGCCAACTCTTGATCGGCTCGACTGCGCATGCGCCGGTTGCAACGCAATTGACGGCCGGCAGTGGTGTCAATATAACATCGAACAGTGGTTCGATCACGATTGGACTTGTCCACCCATTAGCAACAGGTACAATCTACAATTCTACATTGCGCTGGAATGGTAGTGTTTGGGCAGAGAATCCTGCGATGCTTGCGGACTCCGTCGGCAATCTAGCGCTCACGGGGAAGGCAACTTCGGCCCTCACGCTCGGATCCGACCCTGCATCTACGCTTGTAACAAAGAGCTACCTGACATCAGGTTTGCTTGCTGTCATTACGGATAGTGCAACTCTCACCGGTCTCGGAACGACGGCCTCGCCGTTGCGAATTGATCTTAGTCACGCAAACAGCTGGACCTCAACTCAGACTTTCAACAATGGTCTTACGCTTGGCAACAGTAGTCCGCTGACATCCGCTGGTTCGGCGGGGAGTGTTGGTAATGTTTTGTCAAGTCAGGGAAACAGCTCCGCTCCAACTTGGACCGGCGTGAATGGGCTTGTCACGGCCGTAGGCTTTGACAAGATCACGGGTGCGACAAATTCAAACCAGGCACTTGTGGTTGGAAGTGGCTCTACGCTATCCCCAAGCAATGGTGGTACGATCGTAGCGAATCAGTTCATTGGAGCAAATTCTACCTCTCCGGCAGTTGATCTCGCAACGACAGAGGTGAATGGTGTCCTGCCCGTGGCCAATGGGGGAACGGGTGTATCCAGTTTGACTGCAAATGGAGTACTGCTTGGTAATGGTACTTCTGCTGTCACCACTACATCACTATTGAATGGTCAAGTTCTGATCGGATCAACCGGTGTAGCACCAGTGGCAGCGACGCTTCAAGCCGGTACAGGTATCACCATAACAAATGGTGCGGGCTCCGTTACCATCAATGCACCGCAGACGATCGCGAATGGCAGTCTTACCAATTCAACCTTGCGTTGGAGCGGCACGGCGTGGGTTGAAAACACCAGCGTTCAAACTTCTGGTGGGGCTGTGGCCGCATCGTCACTCGCTCTTACAGGCAAAGCGACAAGTGCGCCAACAACAAGTGGCGACACCGACATCACGCTTGTCACAAAGGGCTACCTTACTTCGCAGCTTTCCTCCGCGACAGTACCCTTTAACAAGGTCGGCGGCGGGACCGACAGTAACGCTGCTCTCGTGGTTGGCCCTGGAAGCACTCTTGTGCCGAGCGGAACAGGCTCTATCACCGCCAATAAGTTTGCGGGCGTTGGCTCAACGAGCGATGCTGTAGATCTGGCGACGGCCGAGGCAAGCGGCATCCTGCCTGTTTCCAAGGGAGGCACAAGCGTGTCGACACTTTCGGCGCATGAGGTCATTCTTGGCAACGGTACATCGGCAGTCAACACTGTATCTCTTTCCGATGGCCAAATCTTAATGGGTTCTACGGGTGCGGATCCCGTTGCGGGATTTATCACCGGAGGGGCGGGCATCACAGTCGTGAACGCTCCGGGTTCGCTCGATGTGAATATCGATAACCCGGTACCTCACGGTACCTCGACCAACTCCACCTTACGTTGGAGCGGCTCTGCTTGGGTAGAGAATACAAATCTGCTTTCAACTGCAAATGGGGGCATCATTCTGAATGGATTGAGCGCACCGCTAAATGTGCGCGGCAGTGATGGAACTGCTAACTTCGTTCTCACAAGTCAGGGCACGGGTGCAACCCCACAGTGGATGAGTGTGAATGGTGTGGTGACGGCAGTTGGATTTGACAAGATAACAGGCGCCACAAATTCGGGACAATCGCTTGTCGTTGGTGCAAATTCAACACTAACCACCACCGGCAATGGCGTCATCGCTGCGAACCAGTTTATCGGAAGTGGATCGACTTCTCCGGCAATCGATCTTGCAACCGCAGAGGTCAACGGTGTTCTGCCTGTAGCCAACGGCGGCACTGGCGCCTCGACTTTGACGGCAAACGGCATTCTTATTGGGAGTGGTACTTCGGCAGTGAATACGACAAGTCTTGCCGATAGTCAGATCCTCATTGGTGTAGCAGGTGTGCCGTCTGCCCGCACACTTAGAGCGGGTACAGGTATATCCATCAATACATCAGCGACTGCGACAACCATCACGGCAACCAGCAGCAATGTGCCCGGCGGTACGGCCCCGAATACAACGCTCGTGTGGAGTGGTACAGCGTGGGTAGAGAACACTGCGGTAAAGGCGAACGCTGGAGCGATCTCCGCAACCTCGCTGAGTCTCACTGGAAAGGCAACATCGCAGTCAACCGATTCCAGCGATCCTGGAAATGTGCTCGTGACGAAAGACTTTCTCATTCCGCCAGGACACGTCCCTGTCCTTACCGACAATACTACGCTTGGTGGGAATGGGACCACGAACAACGCACTCTATCTTAATACCTCTACTCGAACCAACACATGGGTCCCGATTCAGAATTTCGCTGGCGGTATTACGGCCGGTGGCGTTTCGCTGATCGGCGGCGGGAGCCCCATCGCTATTAGTGGCAGTGGTGGTACGTCCGGCTACGTGCTTACGAGCACGGGGGCCTCGACAACACCTCAATGGACGAACCCGAATCTGATCATCACGCCTTCCTTTAGCACGATCACAGGCGGTACCAACCTTACGGCTACAATGGTAGTCGGAACTGGTGCGAGCCTCGCGCCCACTGGCACAGGGACGATCACGGCGAATGCTTATAGTGGGATTCTTCCGGTCGCTAACGGTGGTACGGGTGCATCGACACTTACTTCGAATGGTATCTTGCTTGGTAACGGAACGGGGGCCATCTCGACGACGAGCCTTGCGGCCAATCAAGTTCTCGTTGGTACCGCAGGCGCGCCTGCTGCATCAACGTTGACAGCTGGTGCTGGTGTGAACATCACGAATTCTGGTGGACTGCTGACGATCGCATCAACGGGTAGCATTATTCCTAGCGGTTTGATCACGAATTCCACTTTGCGATGGAGCGGTGCGGCCTGGGTCGAGAACACGGCAGTGACAGAAACTGCGACCGGTGACATCGCTGCAGCGACACTCAGTCTGAGCGGAAAGGCCACAAGCGCCACCACGGTTGCTGGAGATGGCCCAACAACGCTTGTGACAAAGAACTTCGCAACAACAGCTGGTAACATTCCGATTTCAGTGGATGCGACCCTAACAGGTAACGGCGCTGCTACGCCTGTTGGTTTGGCGCTTAATCATGCGAACACGTGGACGGCCGCGCAGGCCTTCTCTAGCGGTGTCACGCTCGCTGGGGCAAGCACGGTAAGTGGCACACTCGCACCTGCTGGTGGGACGATCACCGCGAATGCATTTGTCGGTACGGGTTCATTGTCGAACGCCGTCGATCTCGCAACGGGGGAAGTGAGTGGGGTACTGCCCATCGCAAACGGTGGTACGAATTCAACCGCGACACCAGACAGCGGGAAGATCGCTTATGGAAATGGGACGGGATACTCATTTAGCACGGTGGGAACATCCGGCTACTTACTGACCTCCGCTGGTAAGAATGCTCCCACATGGACAAACCCGGCGGCGTTGGCCGGATGGTCGATCACCGGCACTTCTGGGACTACGCCAGGGACGAACTTTTTAGGAACGACGGATAATAAGGCGTTTGAAATCCACGTTTATGACAATGATGCCTCGCCGGGTGAAGGTTCGAAACGGGTGATGCGGTTTGAGCCGAACGCCACAAGCGCTAATATTATTGGCGGGTACTACGGTGACACTGTTAAGAGCGGTGTTGTTGGCGCCGTGATTGTTGGAGGTGGCTCTTCAACCTTGGTGAATTATGTAACGGACGATTTCGGCGTCATAGTGGGTGGCCGGTTGAATACAGCAGGAAATAGCGACGCTACAACTTCGAACGAGCCTTACGCGACTGTCGTGGGCGGTTTTACAGATTCTGTGAGCGCAGGCTATGGATTTATCGGAGGAGGTCGCTTTAACACCGTTACCGACGAATTTGGCACTATCGGTGGCGGAGATTTTAACCGGGCGGGTAACTGGGGTAGTACGACAGATCGGGAGTACGCCACGGTCGGGGGCGGCTCCACCAACAAAGCGGAAGGTATGTATTCGACAATTGCCGGTGGTTACACCAATGCGATTATTGGTACCACAACGGGCTTCGCAAACGGACAGTCTTCGTTTATCGGTGGTGGTGAGAATAATACACTCACTGGTCCGAAGAGTGTGATCGGAGGTGGGAGTGGGAATTCCATCATCAATTCTGCTTCAGTAAATCAGGGTAACGCGGCAATTGGCGGGGGTCTAGGGAATACCATTCAAGCAGCTGGTTATGCAACCATTTCTGGTGGTCAGGCGAACTCTGTATTTGACAGCTATGGTACTGTCAGCGGAGGTATTGGCAATACCGCCGGAGTCGGTGCGGGATCGAAACAGTATGCCACTGTCGGCGGGGGCGGGTACAATAACGCAACCGGTAAGTACAGCACGATCGCTGGAGGTGACACAAATACGGCATCTAGCACGAGTTCTGTGGTGGGCGGGGGTGCCAATAATATGGCATCCGGGGCCTATAGCCAAGTTGGCGGGGGCGAAAACAACCTAGCGTCAAACAATTATTCTTTGGTCGGTGGCGGACAATCGGATACGGCAAGCGGTCTCCAAACAGTTGTAAGTGGCGGCCTCCGCAACCAAGCATCGGGCAACAATTCAGCTATCCCTGGTGGCCGATATTTGACAGTGGGTGCGTATAGCTTCGGGTTCAATGGCGATGCAACCAATCAACAAACGAACATCAGTGCCCAAAGCAATCTCGCCTATTTCGGCAACGTTAACCTAGCGCTTGGGAATGTGGATGGAACACCTCGTGAACTCAGGTTCTATGGTGCGAACGCTACCCCGGATTTGACTTTCGCTTCAATTAAGTATACGGCTCTTAAGGCAGGGACGTCCGCGTCGAATCTGAGCTTCACTTTACCGACGAAGTATGCTTCCCAAAACGGCTCACCAATGCTTAGCACGACAGGTGGCGTGATGAGCTGGTCGGACAGCCTCGCATGGGATAACACGAACAAGCGCCTTGGTGCTGGGACGACAAGCCCAAATACCACGCTCGATGTGAGCGGTGACATTGCGGTGCGTTCGTTCACCTACGCAGCAAACGGCGGGACGGTTAATGACCTTCCGGCTGGCGCGCATTCGCTGATACGGATCACGAATTCAAGCGCTGCGACTCCAGACACAATAACCGGAGTAAGCGGCGCTGCTGACGGTAAATTGATTTCGATCTACAATTCATCGTCGAAGGTCGTGATGCTTACCCACGACGACAATACGAAGAGCACCCCCGCAAACTGCTTCTACCTTCCAAGTTCTTCGGCTGTTACGATTCCGCAATACGGGATCGTCCAGATGTTCTACAGCGCGGGCGAATCGCGATGGATCATGATCAGCAAGAATTTCTAGCTGTCTGAGAATCTACTCCATCCCAGCCCGCATCTCTGCCAACAAACGGAGATTATGCTCGCAGCCTTCTGCGCAGTAGTCTTTGGCGAATTGGGTAAAGTAGCGGTGCTGGGATAGGAAGCTGGCGTTGATGTCAATCCACTCGATGTCGGTGAAGGTTTTGCCGAGTACGGAGACATTCTCCTCCCGTAGTCGGTCGCTCCATGGGAAGAACATGTTGGTGCCGAGATAGAGGAGGTCGGCGTCGCACAAGGCCTGAGCGACAATGTGATCGGCGCGCTGGGGCAGTTCTGTTGCCTTGATCGCTTGTTTTATGATGTCGAGATCCGCCTCGCTGACATCGTTCTTCAACATCTCCTCTGCGATCCGGCAGCTAACAAGCTCGTGTCCCTTGTACGTCTCTGAAAATCCAATGTCGTGAAGCCATGCACTCGCCAGCAATAAATTAAATTCATGACGTCCGAGTTTGATGGAGGCAGCAATAGCTCGCGCGTTTCGGACCACACCTGCTGTGTGTTCGATGCAATGATAGCTGTAATCCGTCGAGAGCGAACCGATCATTTCCAGCGCGTGAGATTCCACTCTTCGAAGAAAGCTCGGCTCTTGGGCGTTATCTTTGTACGATGAGTCTTCTACTCCTGGCACGCCTTTGGGCATCCCCTGCACTCCTTCAAGCGCTAAACCTTCGCTCGCGCGAGCGGTGGCCTGCAGCCATGTTGTGGATGCATTCATTTTTTCTGGGACTGGGTGTTGCATATTTCGTTAGTGCAGCGTATCCGATCTTTCTTACAGCGTTCGACATTCGGCTGTTGCCTCTAGGGTTCGCAGCCGCTGCGGTTCTTCAATACAGCATCGGGTATTTGTCCGAGCGGCTGGAGCACTCCATGCTCCTGTCGAAATTCATGACATTTCTGCCCGTCTTTCAGTGCGTTAGCACGCTCGGATTTCGTTTTAGCCTTGCAACAGGAGCCGCCTGGGCGAGCTTCGGTGTGCTGGCTTGGTCCTTCGTTGTCAACTCTATGGCGCAGGACGAATTCTGGAGTCTCTCATCACTCCTCTTCGATGTCCGGCAAAGTAAGCGACTCTTTAGCCTCATCGACTCCGGCGGATTCCTTGCAAAGATAATAGGTTATTTCTCCGTCCCCTTATTATTACCATTTATGGGGGTGGGGGACCTGCTTATTCTCTCCGCGGCAGGCAGCCTGATCTCTGCACTTCTCGTGAAGCGAATTGTCGTCCGATACCGACATTTACTGGACCATCCGACCGGGAGGATCCATCCTGGGCTCGCTGGCGAGCACCACGCGCACGCCAGCGGTGCTAAACATCCTGATGAACACAAAGCTCACGATTCCGAGCCATTAGCACATTCGATTCATCACACCTCAGAGCACCACGGACCGCGACGCCGAAGCGTTGCTCAGACGTTGCTCCGGCACCGCTATCTCGCCAGTCTGTCCCTTGTCGCGTTTCTGGCATTCTTTGCCATGACCTGCATTGACTACGGCTTCCTGCGGGAGATCGAGCAAAAGTACGAGAGCCAGGCAAGCATCGCCTCCTTCCTTGCGCTCTTTCTTGGCGGGACGAAAGTGATCAGCTTCCTGCTGAAGGTTGGCGTCGCGGGCCGCCTTTTCAATCGTTTCGGACTTGCGAAGACCAGCGTTGTGTTGCCACTTGGGTTGGTAGTCGTTACGGGAGTTGGTCTTTCCGTAACTTGGGGCGGCGCAGAGCACCTCTTCATTTGGTTCTTCATCGGCAACATGCTGCTCGTGGAGATGTGGGCGGAGGCCGTTCACGTTCCTGCTTTAGCGATTGCACTGCAACCTCTGCACCTCCACGAGCGCCACGAAGGGCGTTATGCCGTCAGCGACGTCATGGAGCCGCTCGCGCTTGGAGGTGCGGCTCTGTTGCTGTATCTTTTGTCGAGCGTCCGCGGGTTGGATCTCCAAGATGTTTGTATTGTTCTGCTCGGCGTACTTGCTGCCTGGGTCCTCGCGATCGGTTGGATGGACATCGAATACAAAAACACGATCCGTCGGGCTCTAAGACATCGCAGGGTTGAAGGCGCAGAACTGGTTTGGGATGACATTACCCGCAAGGTCATTGAGCAAAAACTGGAAAGCACACATCAGTCTGAGGTTGAGTACGCGTTGAATCTCATTCCAAAAACGGAGTCGGCATTCTTCATCTCATGGCTTCCGAAGTTGCTTCACCACTATTCGTCCAGCCTTGGATCACTCACGGACATTCCGCAACGAGCGTTGCAGCGAGCTGAGGATTTTGAATTCACACCGGAGGAGAGAAGCCAACTTGTGCCAGTCGTGGAAGGAATACTTGTAGAGAGTAATACCGAACCGGCATTACTTGGACAAGCGCTCCACACGTATGCCTCGTTGCAACATGATCTCGACCCTGAATCCTTGCGGCATTGGCTTGATGACGAACGGGCCGAAGTTCGCGAGGGTATTATCACTGGTCTGATCCGCTTTCAGGGAATAGACGGAATTCTGCTAGCCGGCGAACGGCTGCAGGCGATGCTGCACAGCCCCATTGTGGCGGAACGTAAAGCGGCGGCGGACATTGTTGGAAAAGTTGGAGTAAAGCAATTCTACCATCCACTGTTGGTGCTGCTTGCCGACGATGAAGCAGAGGTGCGCATGGCTGCCACTCGCGCGGCGGCTCATGTCGGGCATCCCCGCCTCATTCGTCCGCTGATTGAGCTCTACCTGACGCCTACGTTATCGCACTCCTTCCTGATGCAGATCGAGAACGCGTTGCGTGGATTTGGCAATGCAGTGTTTCCCTATCTTGGGGAGCGGGTTGACGAAGGTGTATTCGATAGCGCCCGTCTTCAGCGGATGATGCGCCTGCTCGGATTTTGGGGCACAGCCCGTTCCGTTCAACTACTCACCGCATTTCTGACGTGGCCCGTTACCCATCGCCGGGTTCTCGGAGAACTGCGGTTGGCGGCATTGCGCGCGATCGTGCAAGCGGGAGTTGAACTGCCGGACAAGGCATTGCCGAATCAACTTCTCGAAGAGGAATTGTCGAGGGCAACCTCCCTCATGGCGTTGATTCTCCAACTTGATGCATTAGCTGTTCGATTTGTTGAAGACCCAACCGACGATCGAGGCCCTGAGCATGACTCAATCTCGCTTCTTCGTGGTGCGGTTGCGTGTGAGGTGGTAAACGTGGCCCATCGTGTATTGCTCTTGCTCGCGGTGCTGCATGATTCTCAAACCATCATTCGCGTCCGCGATAGCATATTCGCCGGCAATGATCTGCACCGTGCCAACGCATTTGAAACGTTGGATTCGATTCTGTCGCCAGCCCGGTCACGTTCAGTGATTACACTTCTGGAGGCAACTTTGCTTCTCAGCGGAAAGCGCGCAGATGTTTCGAATCTGAAAGAACTGTTGCAATCGAACGCTGTCGATGCGAGGAGTTCTCTTCGGGAAGTATTAGAACTCCTCGTGCGAGATGACGAACGCTTTTATGATGTTTGGACGGTTGCGACCGCGATCTACTATGCTGGGCTGCACTCATGGGGAGAGTGTGCCTCCATAATCGTACATGCTACGCAAAGGACCGACTTCGTAGGAGAAGTTGCTCGGATGGTTGTTGAGTATCGTAACGTGGAAGGCAGACCAGCCACAGGGCTCGTTCGCCCATCGTTCAGCACGCAAGACGAGGGTACCGCAAATACAGGTATTCCATTCTTTATCTATCATTCGGCCGGTAAACCAATGCCTATCATTTTCGAGCGGGTAATACTTCTGAAGACCGTTGATCTGTTTCGGGAGACGCCAGATCCCGTCCTCGCGCATATCGCGCAGGCGATGGAGGAGGTTCACGTGCACAAGGGTGAAGTCGTAATGCGTAAGGGGGAGCTAGGAACCTGCCTCTACATCATCGAGGAGGGTTCTGTGCGCGTGCACGATGGCGATCACACGCTAGCGCACCTGAAGAGCCGCCAGGTGGTGGGCGAACTTGCACTCCTGGACCCAGAGCCGCGCTCTGCCTCTGTTACCGCAGAGGAGGACACGATTCTGCTAAAGCTTGATTGGGAGGTCTTCTATGACCTGATGGTAGATAATATAGAAATTGCACGTGGAGCCATAACCACGCTCTGTCGTCGCATACGCACGCAAAATGAGAAGCTCGCGAAATTAGCCGCCCCGCTTCCTGAGAGGAGCGAGCTGGAGGCCTAAGATGGCCGTGGCCTTTAATCGCTAGCTGCGGAAGTCGTCAGTAGCTTGAACGAGGGAAGAACAATTTTCCGGTTCAAGTGCCGAATGGCCCGAGGTTGGGCTGATAAGCAGTTTCGCCTCTGGAAACACACGATGTAGGTCCCACGCATTTTTGATTGGACATACAATGTCGTATCTTCCATGCACGATGACCGTAGGGATATGTCGGATGCGATCAACGTCGCGGAGGAGCTGCCCGTCCATCTTAAAGAATCCGCGATTCGCAAAGTAGTGATTTTCAATTCGCGCGAAGGCGATAGCGAATTCATCCTCGTTGTACTTTCCTATCAGAACTGGGTCAATGAGTAATTTCGAAGTCGAACCTTCCCAGATGCTCCAAGCACGTGCGGCTTCTATCTGTATTTTCTTGTCGTTGCTGTCAAGCAGTTTGCGGTAAGCAGAAACGATGTCGCCGCGCTCGGCTATAGGGATTGGCTTGACGTAGTCCTCCCAAAGATCCGGAAATAGCGTGTCTGCACCGCCTTGATACAGCCACTCAATTTCCCACTTGCGGAGGAGGAAAATTCCTCTCAAGACGAGATGGGTGACCTGTTCAGGGTGAGTTTCGGCATACGCCAATCCGAGCGTCGAACCCCACGACCCCCCGAATACCATCCACCTCTCGATGCCGAGATGCGTACGGATCCTTTCCATATCGGCAACCAGATCCCATGTTGTGTTCTCCTCGAGCGATGCGTGGGGCGTGCTCTTGCCACAGCCTCGTTGATCGAACAGGATAATGCGATAATGCTTTGGATCGAAGAAGCGGCGCATATCGGCATTTGTACCTGCGCCAGGACCACCGTGGACAAACACTGCTGGCTGCCCTGAGGGGTTACCGCTTTCTTCGAAGTAGATCGAGTGAATCGCAGAGACTTGTAGGAAGCCGTGGTTATATGGGTCGATTGCTGGGTAGAGGTTTCGCATCATCATAACAGGGGTGAAGTAAGAATGTCGTTTATCGTTGGCAGCGTCGCAGACCACGACGCCCATTTCACGGATTCCCGAAGGGCACCTACAGGCGTTTCGCCGGCGAGTACAGAATTGATGAACGCAGCACCAAACACGTCCCCCGAGCCAGTGGTGTCCACTGGTGTCAATTCAGGTGGACTTGCATGATGAACCGCGCCAGTCTTCACGTCGTACATCGTGGCCCCTTTTTCAGCGCGCGTGACGATGAGTCGTTTTAACCGGAGGCGATCCCTCTGCCGCTCTATATAACGTAGTAGGGCCTGTTCGGAGGTCACTTCTGGATCCCCCAGCCAGCGAACTTCCATTTCATTCAATTGAACCGAGTCCGCAACGTTTAGCCAGTGTTTCCACTTCCGTACGCCTCGCGGTTTGCGACCATCTCCATGAGTATTGCCTGTTCCCTCGGGGTGAGATAGGGGGCCAAGGACGAGAGCATGGATGTCCAGGTGTACGTAAGGACGTCGCGCGGCCGTGTTGAGTGCCGTATCCAAAGTGTCGAGTCCGACGTCAAAGCCGGAGATCATATTGACGAATAGTCCATCCAGCGAAGAAAGTAGCGCCGGAGTTAGCTGGAACCCAGTCAGGCGGGGGAGGACGTTTGGGCAGTGTTCTGTTCGGCTCCCATCGGAGGAGTAATTGAGAAGGACTCGGTTAGTAAGCGAATCGGTCCGCCAGAGCCCCTCTGAATTTTCCATGTGAGGGAATTGAGATAGCAGCGTATTTAAGACATCTACGTCAGAATTTGAAAGCCAGGTTAGTGGCGCAAACGAATCGTGTTCCTTTTCACATCCTGCCATGATCCGCTCAAGAGCTGCGTAGGAATAGAGAACACCTCCAAGTGATTGGCGGGGTTGGTCGTCCCCTGGCATCTGAATTTCGTCAATGCACGGCTGTCCGATGATTCCGATTCGCATGAAACGTGATAGGGTCGTGTTCTTAGAGACGTGGAAGTATTATGGGAGTCCGGCGCTGCCACGAATATACCACTTCGGGAGTGGGGAAGGGGCAATAACGGTTTAAGGGAATGCCTAGGGAAATTCATAAAGAAGACCGCAGCTGGAGCAGGAAGATAGACATTGCAGGCCTGTTCTTCTAAGCTCCGGGCTGCGGTCCCCGGTGTCTTGCAGTGGCCGCCGACCCTATGGCCGACGACGCGAGTTGTCCACAATAGAACTCCGTAGCGATCAAAACATAACGGAGGATCGACAATAATCTGTAGTGTTATGGGCCACTTGATGTCTCGATAGGATTGGAGTTCAGGTTCATCCACTGCCTGATCGCTGCTACACAAGTGGCAGGGAAATGAAATTTAGTGAATTAGACCTGCGGTTTGGTGATACTATTCTTTGCACAAATCTCCCGACTGCCTTGTTGGAGAGCGGCTTGAGAAGATCACATTTACTGTATCTTAATAACAACCATAATCATGAAAATTGGCGTACCAAAAGAGATTAAAGTAAACGAGAATCGCGTAGCTCTTACCCCGAGTGGCGCAGAAATGTTGAAGATGCACGGTCACACCGTCTATGTTGAGACGCATGCAGGAGTCGGCTCAGGTTTTAAAGACGCCGATTACATCGAAGCCGGCGCTCACATATTGCCAACACCAAAAGATGTATTCGATACAGCGGATATGATCATGAAGGTGAAAGAGCCGATCAAGCAGGAGTACGAGCTGATCCGCAAAGGGCAAGTGCTCTTTACCTATTTCCATTTCGCAGCTGGTCGAGAGTTGACGGAAGCAATTGTGAAATCAGGTTCGGTCGCAATAGCATACGAGACCGTTCAGCGGGCCGATGGTTCGCTTCCGCTGCTCATTCCAATGTCAGAGGTGGCGGGCCGCATGGCTCCGCAGGAAGGCGCGAAATACCTGGAGAAGACCATGGGTGGGCGCGGGGTGCTGCTCGCGGGAATCCCTGGCACCGAGCCAGGAAATGTCGTTGTGCTTGGTGGCGGAATCGTCGGCACCAGCGCCGCGAAGATCGCGGCGGGACTCGGCGCTCATGTTACCATCGTGGACTCGAATCTCTATCGCCTGCGTTATTTGGATGATGTGATGCCAAAGAACGTAACGACAATGATGTCGAACCCCTACAACATCCGCAAACTGATCAAGCATGCCGACCTCGTGATCGGTGCGGTGCTGATTCCGGGCGCGAAGGCTCCGCACCTCATTACCCGCGAAATGCTAAAGGACATGAAGGAAGGCTCTGTCGTCGTTGATGTCAGCGTTGATCAAGGCGGATGCATTGAGACGTGCCGACCAACGACTCATGAGAATCCAACCTACGTCGTGGATGGTGTCGTCCATTACTGCGTGGCCAACATGCCCGGGGCTGTTCCGATGACTTCCACTATCGGCCTTACGAACGCGACGCTGCCGTACGCAGTCCAGCTCGCGAACATGGGATTCGAGAAGGCGATCTCAGCGAATCCCGAGCTTCGACTTGGTCTAAATGTTATCGATGGTACGATCACCTATCAGGGGGTCGCCGAGGCGTTTGGCATGAAGTGGGAGGATTCACATAAATTCATTAAGTAAGTCCATCTTGGGCGACATCCGGATGCCATTCCCACGATTGTGAGAATGGCATTCTTCTTTCCGGGCAGGGATTTGCACTTTGCCGGATACAGACTCTGGATCAGCGGAGGAAATTTATTGGAAGCGATAATCTCGCTCGCTCGGGGATGTATTTTTCGTCTACCACTGTTTGAAGGCCGCACTCACTAATTCCGAGAGCATGCCAAAATTTACAATCGACGGAAACGAATACGAAGCGCAGGCCGGTCAGACGATCATTCAGGTTGCGCAAGAGAACGGGATCGACATACCCCATTTTTGTTGGCATCCGGCGCTGAGCGTAGCCGGCAACTGCCGAATGTGTCTGGTCGAGGTCGAAAAGACGCCGAAACTTCAGATAGCTTGCGGCACCATCGTAACAGAAGGAATGGTCGTCAAGACTCTTTCAGAGACTGCGACTAAGGGCCGAGAGGATGTGATGGAGTTTCTACTCATCAATCATCCGCTGGATTGCCCCATCTGCGATGAGGCGGGTCAGTGCAAACTTCAGGATTACGCTTTCGATCACTCTCGCGGTGAGTCCCGCTTCGTTGAGGAGAAGAATCACAAAGATAAGCGGATGCCTCTTGGTCCGCAAATCCTTTTTGATGGCGAGCGCTGTATTTCGTGCTCCCGTTGCATTCGGTTTGCGGAGGAGGTAGCGCATCAGCCAGTTCTGACCTTTGTGCACCGTGGCGACCACGTCACAATCAACGCGGTTCCTGCCGAAAGCTTCGACAATAATATGTCAATGAACGTGATTGACATCTGTCCGGTCGGGGCGCTTACGAGCAGGGATTTCCGCTTCAAGGCACGTGTTTGGGATATGTCTTTCACCGATTCCGTCTGCCCAGGTTGCTCACGCGGCTGCAGCACGCGAATTGGTGTTCGCAATAATGAGATCCTTCGCACGGAGCCGCGCAATAACCCGAATGTGAACAGCTATTGGATGTGCGACTATGGCCGCGTCGAGATGTATCCCGCTGTCAACGAAGGTCGAATTGATGGCCCCCGCATGAAGGACGCAGCGGGCAAGCAGCAGGCCACGGATTACGATACGGCCGCCCGCGTTACCGCCGAAACCCTTAAGAAGTATCATAAGGATGAAGTGTTGATCCTCGGTTCGGCCGCTGTGCCCGTTGAAGATAATTATGCGATGCTCAAGCTTGCCCGAGAGCATTTCGGAAAGCAGACCATTCCGTTCATAAGTCACATTGTTGGCGAAGATGATCGGCTCTTGTTGAAGGCCGACAAGACACCAAATTCGATGGGCGCAACGCTCGCGGGATGTGTTGCCGATGGACACTATCCACATGTGCACGGCGAAAAGGCTGCGCACACAACGGTTCTCGAGTTACTGCGTTCTCGCAAGATCAAAGCAGTCTTCGCGCTCGGCGATAACTTCCTGACCGACCCGCAACTTCTCGAAGCCTTCGAACATGTGGAGTTCTTCGCATGTCACGCTGCTAACGAAACGATCACTTCACGCCGTGCGGATGTGGTCTTTAGCATTTCGCACTGGGCAGAGCGCGATGGCGTGTTCGTGAATTTTGAGGGTTGGGCACAGTCGCTCAATCCAGCAGTGACGACCAATTATCAGGTCCGCGGCAGAGATCAGCTGAACATGTCTCGGCTCGACCGTTTCGGCTCACCTTATGACAAGTGGGCCCGCGGTCACAAACGCGATGCACGTGAGGGCTGGCATTTTGTACAGCTTGTCTCAAATCAACTTGGTTCTAAGTGGCATTATTTGCACACAGAACAGCTCTTTGAAGAGATAGCAGCGACGAATCCAGAATTCAAAGGCATGTCCTACGAATCACTCGGATCGCTCGGCCAGCCGATCGCCAGCAAGCACAGTATGGTTAAAGAGCCCATCTATCAGGAGGTGTATCAGGAGACGGGTGCGCCGCTCATGGGAAGCGGGAATTGAGAAAGTAATATTCCGGCGAAATCCGAAACAAGTAGGGAAAAAGTCTGATGGTTATCGAAGCTCTGATCAAGATAGCGATAGTTCTCCTGGTTGTTCTCACAGCCGTGTCCTACACGGTATTGTTGGAGCGATGGGTGAGTGCGTGGGTGCAGGATCGTATTGGACCAAACCGTGTAGGGCCTCTCGGGCTCCTCCAGCCCCTCGCCGATGTACTTAAGCTTCTGCTCAAGGAAGACATCGAGCCGATGATGGCGCAGAAGTGGTTTCACTGGGTCGCTCCCGTGATCTCGATCAGTGTTGCCTTCAGTGTATTAGCAATAATACCTTTTGGCCACAGCCTGACCATCGGCTCAACCATCATTCCCTTGACCATCGCTCCTAATATCAATATTGGAGTGCTTATGCTCGTGGCCCTAACTTCTGTGGGTGTATATGGGATCACACTGGCTGGTTGGTCCAGCGGTTCCAAGTACTCTCTGCTCGGAGGTATTCGTTCAAGTGCGCAAATGATAAGCTATGAACTCACCCTTGGCCTGGGGTTGCTCAGCGTTGTCATGCTTAGCGGTTCACTCGATCTGAATGCGATCATCAATTCGCAGTCGGCTGGCTTGTGGAATATCATCCGAGCCCCCATCGGCTTCTTGCTATTTTTCGTTAGCTCGTTCGCTGAGACAAACCGCCAGCCGTTTGATCTTCCAGAAGCCGAGCCCGAGCTTGTTGGGGGGTATCACACCGAGTACAGCTCGATGAAATTCGCGCTGTTCTTCCTTGCTGAGTACGCGAATATGATCACGGCAAGCTCCGTGATCACAGTGCTATTCCTCGGCGGGTGGCATGTGCCATTTGCGGATCAGCTTGGACTACCTGCCCTTGCGATGTCCATCGTTGGAATCCTCGGATTCGTTCTGAAGGTGCTTGGCCTGCTGTTCATTTTTATCTGGGTTCGTTGGTCTATCCCACGTTTCCGTTATGATCAACTAATGAATCTCGGCTGGAAGGTTTTACTTCCTCTTGGCATCGTCAATATCATCCTTACCGCCCTCGAGAAAATTTACCTCGTAAACTGAGTCGTCATAACCATGGGCTACAACACCAAGTATAACAATCCCTCGACGAATCGAAAGCTTACGCTCTGGGAGAAGCTCTACCTGCCGGAAGTCATCCGGGGGCTGCTTACCACCTTCAAGCATATCTTTCGTCCTAAGTTTACGCGCCAATATCCCGAAGAGCGTTGGGATCCACCTGCGTCATTTCGAGGCAGACCGGTGCTCGTCATGGAAGAGAATGGCTCCGAGCGCTGTGTCGCTTGCGGACTGTGCTCACGTGTTTGTCCTCCACTTGCAATTGAGGTACGTGCCAGTGAGACGGAGCAGCTGAAGGAGCGCTACCCGGTGGTCTTCGAGATCAACATGCTCCGCTGTATCTTCTGTGGCTTCTGCGAAGAAGTATGTCCAGAAGAAGCGATCATCATGAGTAAGGATTATGAACTTGTCTTCCGGGATCCCTCCGAGGGCATTTTCGGGAAGGATAAACTCCTCGTCCCGAAAGCTGAGCTAAAGGAGCGTTTGGACTTCCTTGCTGAGATGAGGAATTGACCGGCCTGACAATCGATTCATAACGAATAACGAGTCTCCGGGTTATGAATCTCGACGAGCTGCGCGACTTCTGTTCGTCAAAACCTGGCGTGGAGGAGTGCTTTCCGTTCGGTGAAGAGACGATGGTCTTTAAAGTGATGGGGAAGATGTTCGTCCTTGTAGGGATGGATAGCATTCCGCTTACGATAAACATCAAGGCAGAGCCTGACGCCATTTTGGAACAGCGTGAGCAGTACTCAGCGGTCTCCCCCGGATACCACCAGAACAAGAAGTATTGGAACACTATCACACTCGATGACAGCATTAGCAATACTGTATTGAAACGTTGGATCGAAGGCTCTTACTCTGCTGCCGCTTCCAAACTAAGCAAATTGAGCAAAGACCGCCTGCAAGAGGCCGCAATGCTCCGAGACCCTCGGTAGGGAAGACGAACGCTGGTCGCGCACCTCCTGTTGTTTTAGCGCCTGATGCCTTACTTCTCTAATTTCTTCCGTCTTGCTCTCATCGCATTCGTGCTGGTCTTGCCTGCAACACAGGATATTCGTGCTACAGGTGAGATAGCCTTCGTTCGGGCTCCCGAGGAAATTCCCGAAGGGGATGACGTAACTGTCGTCGTTTCAGCCACCGGTCGTGAGACGAATCTGGACCGCGTTCTTGCCCTTGAATATCCCGACTCATGGAAGATTAAGCGAGCTTTCAGCGTCGAAGCTGGGGCACAAACCTCCGTCAGATTGTTGCGTGATGAGGAGGTCAGTGCATTGCTTACCCCCGAGGCAGGACACGCAGTCGTTGCCCTTGGGGAGAATTCGGAAGAATTTGACCCCGAGTCCGATGGCATGGCCTACTTCGTCGTCTTCAGTACGAAGCCAGGTCTCAGCACTACGACAACGCAAACACTCACAGTGAAAGCCGCTCTTATCGAGCGTACTTCTCTCGATGCTATTTCCGAGATCGATCCAAAAACGAAGAAGCCGAAACCTACCAATAAGAATTGGCGGATGACGTTTCCACCGAAGGCGGATTTTTCATTTACCGGAATCGTCTCTAAGCGACTTGCGGTGACGATCCGAACTGAAAGGGTGCTGCGGACCGCCAGGGCAGTTGTGTTAGAAGGCAGAAAGGCGACGTCCGCCAGCTTGAGGACACTGCCGGAAGCGATTCGGGAGTATTTTGCCCACCCCTTCTCAATTCAGTTCTGGTTTCGCACGACAGGAATTCAGCAGTGCTTTTTCCGGCTGAATTCCGAGAACGGAGAAGAACTCCGGATCGGCACCGGATTGATCGGGCAGCCGACATTCTCAGAAGTTCGGCCTGTCCGGAAGCTATTCACAGCATCAAAATCATTGGTTGCCGATGGCCTCTGGCACAACCTCGTCATCTCTCGCGATTCTCTCTCCAAGCTTCGGCTATTCCTGGATGCGCAACCTGCATTGATCTCAGAAATTCCAAAGGGACTCTTTGAGAATATCACTTCTTTGACGATCGGCGATACCAACGCCGACAATGATTTTGCGATAGATGAGCTGAAACTGTTACGTACCGCTTACAGAGAACCACCCGATTTCAACCGTGCCATCACCACCGCTGCGCGTGACACGATTCACAATGCGTTCGCGATCTTCCATTTTGATGATCACGGTCTTACGGCACGGAGCAGCGTTCCGCTAAAGCAGCAATTCCCTAATGGAGAGAACATCGGCTTCCTCCCCATCATGATCACGCTGGATACTCTCGCGCAGATAATCGAGACAACCTCCCCGGTGCAACTTGACGAGACAATGCTTGCGGCCGATCTTTTGTCTCCTACTCGAGTCAGTATAAGTTGGAAGACGACCAGCGAACTCGGTATCAAACAATACAGGATTGAGCGTCGAGTAGGTACATTCGGAGCTTACGAGAAGGCGCTGACAATTGAGGCAAAGCATGGACTTAGGGCACCAAAAAAGGGCCAGTCGGTAATTTCGAGGAACGGGTATTCCGCCGCCGAGGATCTGCCAACCCTCAGCGGTGACATCGAGCTATTCTATCGATTGGCGATCATTGGCTTTAATGAAAAGGAGCCGCCGACCTATAGCGTACCGGTTAAGCTAGAGTATGGCGTTGATAAGGACGTATTCGTTGAACAAAACCAGCCGAATCCGTTCAATCCGACAACGCAAATTGCGTTTCGACTGGTCAAGCCAACGACTGTACGAGCTTCCGTCTTCGATATTCTTGGCCGGGAGGTCGCCGTATTTGTCAATGGAAAGTTAGAAGCAGGTCGCCACACGTATCCTCTCGATGCAACCAACTGGCCTGGTGGTATCTACTTTTACAAGGTCAAGACGTCTCGCACGACCATCACTCGCAAGATGATACTGGCAAAGTGAACGCAGAGTGGGATAGTAACGAGTAGCGAGCAAAGAGTGTTAGGTACTGACCTATGGAATCACCTTCTGGAATTCGCATTGTTTATTTTGGCACTCCGGAGTTTGCCGCCCACATTCTTCGTCATTTGATTGATAGTGGCGAACACGTGGTTGGAGTTGTTACTACGCCGGATAAGCCACAGGGCCGGGGTAGACGCATGAAGGGGAGTGCAGTGAGGGCCAAGGCAGAGCAGTTTCGAATTCCCGTACTTACACCAACAAAGCATCGTGATCCCGACTTCCTCGCAGCGCTCCGAGAGCTCGATGCCGACCTCTTCGTCGTTGTGGCTTACAAAATTCTGCCGATGGAAGTGATCCGCATGCCGCGGCTCGGAGCCTTCAATGTTCATGCTTCGCTGCTTCCGAAGTATCGCGGCGCAGCGCCGATCAACTGGGCGATAATGCGGGGAGAGAGAGAGACGGGCGTTACGACATTCTTGCTCGACGAGCAGGTCGACACGGGAAATCTATTGCTTTCCAAGGGATGTGAGATCGGCCCGGAGGAAACAGCCGGAGAACTGCATGACAAATTGATGATGATCGGCTCGGAACTCGCTCTGCTAACGATCCGTGGATTGGCCGAAAGAAGGCTTCATCCCGTTTCCCAGGCGGACGAGAAAGCGACTACCGCCCCCAAAATATTCCCTCATGATTGCATCATTGATTTATCCCGTACAGCTCTCGAAGTTCACGATTTCATACGAGGGCTCTCACCCCATCCGGGGGCAGTCATGACGCTTGAGAACGGAGTGAAACTAAAGATCCTGCGCACACGACTTGCGGCTGAACAATCTCCTCTTTCTCCTGGAAATTTCAAACATGATCAACACGGAAAGCGCTTGTTCGTGGGTAGTTCGGATTCCACAATAGAAATTCTCGAATTACAGCGGGAAGGAAAGCGGGCCATGAGCACGGAAGAATTTCTTCGTGGGAATATGGGGTTATTCGATTCCTGAATTAGCAAACAAGACCAAGCACGTAGCACTCCGAATCAGAAATGCTCCTACTCAAAGACTATCCGTTCGCTGCCCGACCAATGATCGTTGCCCACCGTGGAGATACTTCTCATGGTGCTGGGGAGAACAGTGTGGAGGCGGCCGTTGCAGCGCTCATCACGGGTGCGGATATGATCGAGGTCGATCTTCAATGGACGGCTGATGAGGAATTCGTCTGCTGGCACGACGAGACGCACCCGAAGCTTGCGAAGCCCATTCACCAATGCTTTTTTCGAGATGTGCAAGCCGCAGGAGTGGCATCGCTGATTGAAATTCTCGAAGCTTGCAAAGGCAAGACCTATTTCAACATCGAGGTAAAGGAATACTCCGCGCGTGACCCTAAGCTGTTCATGCACCGACTTGTTGAGATGTTGACAGAGCTTGGGTTCGCTGACTACGTGTTGCTTTCCTCCTTTCGCCCAGACTACATTCGCGAAGCTGGATGGATGATTCCCACCTGTATTATTCACCCTGACGAGGAGATGCGGATGCTATTCACCATGCGCGCCTATGAGGATCCAATTATTCTCGACAGACCGCTGCCGAGCTATCTTCCGTCCGAATTGATGAAGATTGCGCGAGCCAGCGGATACGGATGCCAAATCTCCGACTTGACACCAGAGGGCCTTGCCGACATTCGAAAACACAACATCTTCCTGGGTATCTATACGATCACCACTGAATTGGAATTCGATCAGGCTATCGCGCGTGGCGCAAGGATCCTTGTCTGTGAGCGGGCGGAGGAGTTTGCGGCATTAAGGAATCATCGCTTTCCGATCCAACTTTAGTGCAGTACTGATGTGAATGCACGCTCCAGATTTCCTCTTTCACCAATTCAGAATTTGAACCTCTCAGCCAATCGCCTCGCGGGGGAGAAGTCCCCGTATCTCCTTCAGCATGCGCACAACCCCGTGGATTGGTATCCATGGGGTGATGAAGCTTTTGCAAAAGCGAAGGCCGAAATCAAGCCGATCTTTCTCTCAATCGGATACAGTACCTGCCACTGGTGTCATGTGATGGAACGCGAAAGTTTTGAAGACCCAGAGATTGCAGTGTATTTGCGCGAGCACTTTGTGTCGATCAAAGTGGACCGCGAAGAACGGCCGGATGTGGATGCAACCTACATGGCAGCGGTGCAGGCAATGTCCGGCTCTGGCGGATGGCCGATGACGGTGTTTCTGACTCCGGATCTAAAGCCATTTTTTGCAGGTACATACTTCCCTCCAAGACCGGCCCACGGCCGCGCCAGTTTCCGACAGCTTTTGGAGCGAATAGATGAACTATGGTCAACGGATCGCGAGTCCCTAATGGACTCCGCAGAGCATTTGCTGCAAGCCATCCTGCCAGAGAATGTCGTCGAACCAGAGGCAGCGATTACTCGTGCACTGCTCGACAAAACGTATCAGCATTTTGAACAGGCGTTCGACCCCGCCGAGGGTGGCTTCGGAGGAGCACCGAAATTTCCGCGCCCGGTACAGTATGACTTTCTCTTCCACTACTTCGCTTCGTACGGAATCGACAAGGCACGAGACATGGCTCTCTTCACGCTTCGCAAAATGGCGCTGGGTGGGATGAATGATCATCTCGGTGGAGGATTTCACCGGTATTCCGTGGATCGGTACTGGCGTGTCTCACATTTCGAGAAAATGCTCTACGACCAGGCGCAACTGGTCGAGTCGTATCTTGATGCATATCAGATCACGGGTGATCCATTGTTTCGTTCTGTTGTGAAGGATACGATCGAATATGTTCTTCGTGACTTGCGTCATCCTGATGGCGCGTTCTACTGCGCTGAGGATGCGGACTCCGAAGGAGAGGAAGGGAAGTTCTACGCGTGGTCGGTTGCAGAGGTTCGCCAGATTCTTGCGGCCGAAGCTGACGCCTTCGTTGCTTATTATGGACTCACCGAAGCGGGTAATTTCGAACATGCGACAAATGTACTGCACGTGGCGGAGCAGTCCGGTGCGAATGAAAAGTTATTCGTGGATGCGCGCCGGAAATTGATGGAGGTCCGTTCACAACGAATTCGTCCGCACCTTGATGACAAGGTGCTCACATCCTGGAACGGACTGATGATCGGCGCGATCTCCCGGGCCGCGGATGTTCTCGACAACTTGGAGTGGGCCAACGCTGCAAGAAATGCGGCGGAGTTCATATGGTCCAGGGTTCGCCCGAACGGAAAGCTTCTGCATCGTTGGCGGGAGGATGACGCGCGTTTCAACGCATATCTCGATGATTATGCCTTCCTTATCAAAGGCTTCCTTGAACTCTACGAAGCAACCTTCCAGATCCAATGGATTGCCCGAGCGATCGAGTTGCAGGAAGAACTCGATCAAGAACTGTTCGACGATGCGGATGGAGCCTACTTCATGAGTCGGCAGAGTCAGGACATTCTTGTTCGGTCAAAGAGCGATTATGACGGAGCAGAGCCTAGCGGTAACTCCGTTGCGGCGCTAAACCTCTTCAGGCTGGCACAGTTTACAGGGGATGAGCGATATAGAGAACGCGCTGAGCGAGTCGTTCGCTATGGTGTCTCGAAAGTTGGGAAGTATCCCTATGCGATGCCGGAAATGATGGCTGCGGCTCACTGGATGTTGGTACCACCGACGCAGGTCGTTCTAGCAGGGATTGAGATAAGTGATCTGAAAGCTGTTGCAAACAAAGGTTATCTACCGCTTGCGGTTCAGATACATGCATCAACTTCTAAGGCCGAGTTTGCGAAAACCCTTCAACCGGTAAGCGGGAAGGCTGCTGCGTATGTCTGTCACGATTTCCGCTGCGAGCTTCCGGTCACGGAGCCCGAGGCACTCGCTCTCCTTCTCAAGCAGAATTGATGAGCGCGTTCGTTTCTCGAAGGCGCTTTACTCGAGCGTTCTATCGCCAATCAAGTCTGGTCGTAGCTCAACGGTTGCTCGGATGCTATCTGCATCGGGAAGTCAACGGTGTTGAGTTGGTTGGGAAGATCGTCGAGACGGAAGCATACGGACCCAATGATGAGGCCTGCCATGCTTTTCGGGGAAGGACCCAGCGGAACGCTGTGATGTTCGGCGATGGCGGGTACTCGTATGTCTATTTTACCTATGGAATGCACCATTGCTTCAATGTTACCACGAGCGAAGAGGGGACAGGGGAAGCGGTTCTGATCCGTGCGGTTGAACCGGTGGTCGGACTCGAAATGATGCGTCAACTCCGCCCGAAAGCGAGCCGCGAAGTGGATATTGCAAACGGCCCCGGAAAACTCTGTCAAGCATTCGGGCTAAGCAGAGGCGACAATGGACTCGATCTGATCGAGAGTCAGGAGTTGTTCATTACGATTGGTGAAGCACTATCGGCTGACGCCATCGGTGTTTCAACACGTATCGGAATCAGCGTGGCTGTAGATCACCCATGGAGATACTATGTCAAGGGCAGCAACTACGTGTCCCGAGGGAAGCCATCTGGGGGGTAGGGATGGGAGTGAGTCCTTTGAATCAACCGCAGAATGAGCCAAAAATTGGCTGGATTCCCGGAATCCAACAGAAACGCTTTTGACCTAGAACTGTTATAGGTTACCGAATTTTGAATGGGTTTCACCGTGGACGAACGTTCTTCTACGGTGGGTGAGTGGTCACCCGCACCCGATGTTTAGGTACTGCGAGCAGTGGATGAGCAATCATTCACCGGCCATCGCCCCGACGGACGCTCGCAGCGTGGATGGTAAGACATTCACGGTGTTCTTCATTGACGTTTTCCGCGCCAATTACATACATGGTTTCGAATTCATCACCGGGACGACGCATGATCGATCATTCGTCGGTGCCGACTAACCGCCTGTTGTGCGTTAGCAGCGAACCGCCTCTTCCTTTCCTCTTCCGTGCAGCCTTGATGCTGTTACTGACTCTTGCAGTCGTGCAGAATCCAGGGGTCGCGTTCGGTCAGGCCGACACGAACACGAGTAAGGTTCTCGGTGCGCCAAAGGACGACATTAAGATCGAGAACGTCTCCGATCTGAACTCCACGGGCAATGACGCGACCTCGTTCATTGCTGCGGATGGCTCGCTCTATTTCACAAGGAGTCAGGATGGAAAGTACGACCTGTTTAATAGCAAGCGTCTCCCAGCCACCTCTGCTCAAGATCATGCCTCCCACTGGGCTGCACCGCAGAAGTTCGCGGAGCTTCCAGGGAAGCAGAATATTAGTTCGTTGTCCGTTGCCGGCGATGGTGTAACTGCCGTGCTTGGTATCTGCAACCGTCCCGATGCTATACTACAATCTTGCGATATCTATCAAGCTGAGCTAAACGGCGGACAGCTAACGAATATCGTACCGCTTGGACGTCCGATTAACACCGAGTGGTGGGATGCGCAACCAACCATCAGCCAGGATGGCCAACTTCTCTTCTTCGCCAGCGACCGCAAAGGCGGCAAGGGTGGAATTGATATCTACATGTCTTCCAAGACCGCCGAAGGCAAGTGGAGCGAGCCGGTTAACTTGAGCTTCAATACCAGCGGAAACGAACTTGCTCCGTACATTGCGCGCGATAATCAAACGCTGTACTTTGCAGCAGATCACCTCCGGGATGGGATGGGTGGATACGATATCTACATGACACGCCGCACGGGGGAGAATGAATGGACTGAACCGAAGAACCTCGGTCCTTCTGTCAATTCCAAGCGCGATGAGATGTTCTTCTATGTGCCACAGGCTGAGGATGCCGTTTACTTTTCCAGTAACCGCGGTGCGACAGGGGATTTTGATCTTTACCGTGTCTATGTTCAGGCTGCACCACCGAAGCCTAAGTATGTCACGCTCTCGGGTCGCTTGATGGACGCTGAGACGGGCAAGCCTATCGCTAGGAAGCCAGAGATCGAGCTTACGATGTCGAACACTGGTGTTGCACTTACCAATGAGGCCGAAGGGCCGAACTACAGTGTAAAGGTACTAGCAGGAAGTCTTGTGCACGTCAAGGCCGGAGCCGAAGCATACGTCACGAACACGATTGAAGTGCAAGCTCCTGCCTCCGGCGAGCAGCCAAGTGTGACGCAGGACATTTCGCTAACTCCGGCTCACGCACGCCTTTCCGGACACGTCACGAACGTAATGACCCACAAGGCGCTGGGTGCAACCGTTGTTTTGGAGCAACTCGCCGGGGATGCACCGCCTGCCACGGTTCAAGCTGACCCGAACACCGGAGCATATTCGTTCAATGTGAATCCGCTCATTACCTATAAGCTGACAGCCAACGTAACGGATTACGAGCCATGGAATCTGAATGTGGAAATTCCTGCCGCACGGGAGAAGCTGATTGATATTGAGAAAGAAATTCGATTGACACCAGCCCGTATCGAGCACGTCATCGTGTTCTACGACGTGGACAAGTATGACATCAAGGCGGACGTCTATCCGAAGTTCGGGCATTTCATCCAGCAGGTCAAGGAGAATCCTTACCTGAGGATCGAGGTCAATGGCTACACGGATACCGTCGGTAGTATTGACTATAACTTGAAGCTCTCGGAACGCCGCGCCGGGGGCGTAGTGGACTACCTATTGTCGCAGGGTGTTCCACGCAACCAGGTGGCTATCGTAAAGGGATTTGGTATGTCCAATCCGCTCGATCCAAACGATCCAGCGAAGAATCGTCGCGTGGAAACACGAATCATTGGCAAGCAAGACTAACGTGAGGAAAACGCGAGAAATGAGATCCAGAATTGCTATGAAACGCTCACTCAGTCTATTGGTCATCGTCGCAGCCACCGTTTTGGGGCTCAGACCAGCACACGCCCAAATGCTCAGCCGCGGCGATCTCTTCGGCCCCGGTGCTCCGCCTCCAATGGTGGCGATCGAAGTGGGATTAGGCAAACATCAACAGCAAGGGACCTACGATGCCGCCTGCGGCTGTACCTTCCAGGATGGCACAGGCTCAGGGCTATTCGGATCTATCGCCTTCGAGCTCCCGCTCGACTACGAATGGGCGATCGGCCTCAAAGGTGGAATAGATTTCAAGAATACCGCTAGTACAACCGCGATTACGGATCAAGCCATCATTTCGAATCCGAATACGGGCACAACGGACACCGGATATACACTGTCTGGTATGTCCATTGATCGCGTCGGTACCGTCAAGACCACCTACGCTGTGCTTAACCCGTATGTGCAGTACCAGTTCTTCCGTATGGGACCATTCGTTCAGGCGGGGCCAAGTTTTGGCTTCTTGATGTCCAACCATTTCACGCACGTCCGCAACTTGCTCAGCACCACAGCGACGATCAACGGCACGACGTACGACAATCTGCGATTCTCCTCAAGTGGGACGACTGAAGAGACCGTCGAGGATGGCCCGATCACGGACGCTTCCGGTATGCGAATCGGGCTCCTGATCTCCGCTGGGTATAATATTGGAGTCTCCGAGCGTTCGGTGCTGTCTCCGTTATTGACCTACGATTTTCCGATCACAGCGATCCGTAGTTCCGCGGCCTCTGGCTGGAAGATCGGGTCGTTGTATATCTCAGCAGTCCTCAAGTTCAAGTTGGATTAAGCTTTCCCGGCGTCCGGTTAGTGTTTCACCGAGAATGACCTCGGGTTCGACTTTCTTTGAAGTCGTTTCTCCATGCGAGCGGTGGAACCATACCGGCCTGTTTTGAGTCCAATTGTCTTGAGTGTCTCCCGCTGGCGCGGGCTCCTTTCGGTCTTCGATCACAACGGTTAGTTTCGAGCTGTTTATCAAGTTTTTTTGAATCCGAATATGCGCCTTTTAAAAGGATCAAGTACGATGTGGTACAAGTTGCTTTTGGCTTCCTTTGGGTGTCTTGTGCTGTCATGCCTGACGGGTACTCCATCGGTTCGAGCTTCTCAGACCACAGGCAATAAGTTTGTGACTGGCGTGGTCGAGGATGGCTCCGGCTGGATCTGGTGGCTTAAAGGAAACAGCCCGAAGGTACCGCCGTCGGTTCAGCTGTCATATCAAAATAAGTCATTCCTCTCCGTGAAGGTCGGTACCAAAGTGTATTCTAACACAAACGCCGATATTCTTGCTGGCGTCGGCCACCCCGACGTCTATCTCGACAATGGTACGAACACGAAAATCGAGGACACTATTGAGACGGTGTGGCCTGAGGATGGATTTGACATCGTTCAGGATGTTTATCCTGTAGAATTTGAGATAAGTGGGCAGATCGTCTACAAGGTCAAGATCATCAATCACAGTGGTTCTTCGCTGCCCGCTCAAGCTCAATTTCTGCTTGACGTTGATGTGTACCAAAGCGATAATGCAGCAATTCTAACTCGCTATAATTACACCCCGAATTGGACGCTTTACCCTAACTCGAATCATGGAGTTCCATGGTTCTTTCTTGGATTCCAGAATCCGCCGACGAGCTTTAACCCCGGAACAATCAGTACAGGCTATGTCACAGACGATCTCACGCCGGTGCCGCTCGGTCTGACGACACCAGATATTTTCGCCGTCGTTGATTGGTTCTCGGAGAGCAATTATGCGTGGGGTCTGCAGCCAAGCCCACCCTGGGGCTCAGCCTACAGGGATAACGGCATCTTTACACAGTACAAAGCGACATTCGTACCTGGTTCAAAAGATACTATCCAAGAAATCGCGCGGGGAAGTTATGGCACTGGAGAGTTCGAGTTGTGCCAGGGCAATCTGGTCGCGATCACGTTTTATCCCCACCGGCTGAAATACGATGGGAAAAATCGCCACTACGTCCCAAACCCCTTTAATGTTGAGGCAATGATCTTCAACGTCAGTTCTACGGCGGATGCAACGAAGGCGAGAGCTTCACTTACTATTTCTGCCCTAACTCCACCTGGTCCAATCCGTGTGACTTCGCCTTCAGGCGCGACGACACTAAGTGATGGTAGAATCCAGCAGGTGCAGGACATCGGCACCGGAATCATACCAGGCGTGGGAGGGACCATCCCTAAGCTCGACGTTGCAGAAGTGCATTGGCTTGATTCCACTTTGGATGTTATCAATTGTAATGGTGACTCCGCCACGTCGTTATCGCTGAATGTCACCTACGCTGGTCTTCCACCACCGGCCTTTGCGACGCCATGTGACATGCCGATCATCATCGAGTGTACTGTCACCGATACAGTACCACCAAGGTTTGCGCAGAAGAAGGTGAATGTGTTTACCGATTCGATCACCGTTGTTGACAACGCGCAAGTGGACAAGGGCATAAAGCGAATTAGCTGGGTAGCGTCGCCGCCTTCGAACGCGACGGTATCCGTAACGTGGCCGCCAGCGAATTTCACTCAGCCGAATGCAACGTTTGCTGATCTGGGCTGCTCGATGGATCAGGCAGTAGTGCATGTTCATCAAAAGGATTCGACCATCGCTGTATGCGTTGATTTCACTTTCATAGATTGCAACAATAATAGCAGTTTCACGCGGATTTGCTATCCGGCACATCCTGTTCCAGGTCATCCAGATTCATTGCCCCCGGAGTTCGTGCTACGCGATCGCTTCCAGCGCAATCCAAATCCGGACACGAACTGTAACTCAGCGCGCAGCAATTGGTCGGTAACGGAGATCCGTACACACGACGCGGGATTGCTTTCCGTAGATGTGCTTCCTGGCTCTGCGAAGAACATGACGTTCCACGCAAGCGGGGCAGTCAATCCCGGTGATCGCAATGCGGATTTCAACATCAGCGTAGATGACCCAATGCAGGATGGCTCGATCATCATCGTTGCGACAGACAGTATCGTGCCTCATCACGTGGCTTACGATACGATCTACTATTGCACGTACCACGATGTTCTCAACCCATACGTAACTGCATCCCCTGCACCTGTCAATGAGATGTGGCACGTCCACGCAACAGACTCGCAGGCGTGGGATCGTAAGCTAGACACGGTCTTCTTTACAGGCTTGGTAAATTGCTCCGTGAAGACTCCGCTTCCCGCTGGTTGGAATGGAACGGCAGGCGCTGGCACCTTCACTGCGGTTGCGAATCCACCGTTGCCGATCGGCGATTTCGATGTCGTCCGAACGGATACGCTTGTCAAGTCTTGCTTTGTGGCCTTTGCGCGTGACTCCGCTGGAAATTGGAGCGACACCGTTTCGCGTTGCAGTGATGTGGTGCCGGATGCATTGTGTCCTACGATCATCTATGATACGATCTCGAAGAATCCGCTCAAGGTAAAGGTAACTATCACCGACGACCATCAGGGCAATGCGTATGACGTTGGTATTCAGACGATCTCATTCTCGGCGCCGCACAATTTGATGATTGAGTTGCCGAACGGGAGCAAGTCAACCACTTTCTCCACGATCAACGAGCCGTACACTGCAGGCAATCATCCGCCATACCCGATATCCGATTGGTTCTACCTTTCGTTGACCGATCCGAACACTTCCGATCCTGCCCCGGCCACGATTACGATCTACGCTGTAGATGGCGCAGGCAATAAGCTGTTATGCCCGGTTGGATCGGCGACGTGGCAGTATCCTGTTACGCCGGACTTCAATGCGCCGACTATCCAGGGCGCTCCTCCGACCCACACCTCGCTTTCGATCAACATCGCGGATAACAGGGCAAGTGATCGGGGTATCGGCGAGATCAAATTGAAGAACGTTGTCAACTTTGCGCCGCCGTTCTTCGTGCAGCCGTATGACTCTGTCTTCAACAAGGGGAATGCGAAGCAGTATACGCTTAGCCTGAACGTGATAACGAAGGGCAAGTCATCGTATGCGGATATTTGGACGATTGATACATTCGGAGTGCTCACCGGAAATCCGGTTGGCCACTCGGACAGCACGAGCGTTTGGATCTATGCTCAGGATATGAGGATGGCCTCCGCGCTTGTCACCTCGGGAAGTCCACCGATCTTCAACTTGCCGGTTTATTTGAAATGGACCGACTCGATCCCGCTTGCTCAGAAGAAGATCAAGCAGTATCAGTTCACGTTCGACTTAACTCCTCCGAACCCGCTGATCAGCTTCAATGGCGTAAACACCGTGGGTACGCTTAGTGCTGGCTGGACGGTGACTCCGACGATTCCGGCACCAGCATCGGGGCCGTACATGGTCACGGGAATCTCTGCAGGCGCGGCTCTGCCGACGTTGACTAGTACTCAGATGGATGCTCAACCGTTACTCTATTTGCAATTCAAGGGATCATCAAGCTCAAGCCCGGCACAAACCAATCTTACGGTTTCGGGTACGCCTGGAGAGGAAGTTACATATAACGGTGGAACACCTTCCACGTTTAATACGACACCGGACGCGACAGTAACCTTGCCTGCTCCATTCGGTACTATTTCCGGCGGCACCATTGTCTTCCAGGGCTACTGTTCTCCGATCATCGGGCCGAATTTGAAGCCGAATGCGATTTCGCTCGCGCCCACTACGCCGAATCCGACCAAGTCAAATGCAATTGTGATCTACACCATCCCCGAGGAGAGTCAGGTCACGCTGGAGCTGTTCAACGTACTTGGCGAGCGTGTACGCTCGGTTGTTTCGGAGGTTCAGAAACAGGGCGAATACAAATTGGATCTCGCTGCTGGCGATCTTCCTGAAGGTACATATTTCTTGCGGCTTTCTTCTGGCGGCAAGGTTGTTTCCCGTCAGGTCGTGATCGGTCGGTAGAAGAATCAGAAGAAATGAAAGTTGCGGTGGAAAACAGGCTCCCAATAACCGGGAGCCTGACGAAAGATGAAATCAGAAATGCGGATCGCCGTGCCGGTCAGCTTTCTGCTTTTATCTTTCGGTTTTTGGCCCTGGGAGTTCTTGCTTTCGCAAGCACATGCCTCCTGCATCCTGCAAGCGCTTGTGCACAAAAGATGTTCACCGGAAACGCCTTCGTCACTGCTGCAGTGGAGGATGCGACTGGCAAGATCGAGTTCTACGCTGGCTCCGCAACTGGCAGCCATATCCTTGCCTATAACTCCAGCAATTCCCGCTCCTATCTGAGCGTAATGATCAGCGGCCAGTGTTATTCTAATAACACCGACTTTATACCTGCTGGCAAACCAGACCATCAACTCGACAATGGTATCAACTCCCAAATCGGAGATACCATCGAGACGGTATGGAAGGAGAGCGGATTCGACATTGTGCAAGATGTCTATCCTGTAGCTTTTGCAATCAGCGGACAAATAGTCTATAAGATCAAGGTAGTAAATCACAGTGCGCTTAGTCTTAATGTCCAAGCGCAGTATTTGCTCGATATCGATGTCGCTGGTAATGACGCTGCAAAGGTTCTGACGAGTTGGAATTACACACCCAATTGGAAGCAGTACCCGGATTCGTTGGGAAGAATGCCGTGGTTTTTCATGGGGTTCAAAGTCGAGCCAACGCTACCGCAGAACGGAGCTTTGATCGGGACGGGCTACCTAAACGATACATTGGCTCCGCTGCCAATGGGACTCATGCAACCCATTCTATTCGATGTAGTGGACTGGGTTACTCAAACGAATTACGCGTGGGGTCTTCAGCTGAGCCCGCCGTGGGGGACAGCGTACGGTGACAACGCGGTGCTCCTGCAGTGGAGAGCAAATGTTGCGAATGGCAATCTTGGCAAAGATAGTGTTCAGGAGATCGCACGGGGAAGTTATGGAACAGGGGAGTTCAATCTCTGCACGGGGAGCCTCGTCGGCATAACGTTCTATCCCCACCGATTGACATACGACTCGAAGAACCACAAGTACTTGCACAATCCCTTTCAAGTGCTTTCGATGATCTTTAACCCAAGTACACTTCTCCCGGTCGATACGACGTTCGCCACCCTTACCGTTACTGGGCCACTTCGGATCCTTTCCCCCAAACCGGTGACGAGCGGAGGGTTAACCCAGCGGCAAGGGCTGGGTGATGAAGCAGAGGTGGACAGTGGCGGATCTATTGCTCCGCTTGATGTCGCCCAAGCGCTCTGGATCGACTCCACGCTTGATGTGACGAACTGTTCGCAGGACTCCATTGCAAGTATTTCGATCAATGTTCGAGCCAAAGGCATTTCGTCACCCTTTGTACCCGCATGCGATATGTCGGTGATCGTTGAATGTACGAACTCCGATCTTATTCCGCCACGGAGCACGGCAGTCAGCGGTAGCGAACTCGATAGCGTTTTCTCAATCGCCGACAACTCCAGTCAGGACAAGGGGCTGCGCTCCGTTAGCTGGACATTTAGCCCTGCCTCGGCGAAGAAGTTTTACCACCTTGTTGTGAATGCGGTGGACTCTGTCTCGCCTGCTAACTACTCGTGTATCAAAACGGCAACTGTTCCGCTGCACATCACTCAGAAGGATTCCACGATCAGTGCGTGTATTGATTTCACCTTCACGGATTGCAACAATAACAGCAGCTACCGAGAAGTATGCTTTAACTCTCACATTTCGCCAACTATCAAGGATGTGACACCGCCGCAGTTTTCACTGCTTAACCGCGTGCACTGGCCGAATGGTAATGATTCTTCCTCCCTTACCAAGCGAGGATGCAATAGCAGTCAGCACAGCTACTGGCTTGTAGCTGACACTCAGTTGTATGATCGTGGTATCGGTTCGATCGATAGCGTTCAAGGGCAGTCATCAAATATGCAGCTTCTCGTCAAGCCATTCGTCAAGCCTGCGCAGCGGGCATTCTTCGAGGTGATCGTCAGGGATAGCATGGTTGACGGAAAGATGATCGTCAAGGCGACGGATACCGCGGGAAACACTGCCTATGACACGATAACGTATTGCACCGTCCCCGACATCGTGCCACCGACCGCGGTGGCCGTTCCCTTGATCAACGGAACGGGGTACCATGTCAGAGCTTCGGATACTCAAGCCTGGGATAGGAAGATACAGTGTGCATATTTGACTGGAATGGTGAACATTCAAGTAATTCTTCCACCTGGGTATGATTCGTCCCGGTCGAAGGATACATTGATCATTTGCTCGAATTCCTGTGATAGCGTCATCGGCTTTGACGTTCTCAAACGTGACAGCCTTCTTGGCATTGCTTTTTTTGTGCAAGGACGAGATTGCGCAGGCAACTATAGTTATCCGCCATACCTAGTAGGTTCGAGCGCGAAGACTGATGCGCTTTGTCCGAATATCTCTTGGTCGCCTCCATTGGCGAAGAACACGACCGCGGTCAATGTAACCGTCAACGATTACCATTACTCGACGCAAGGGCAGGAAATAGCCTACGACGAGGGCATCGATTCGGTCTGGTTCACCTTTGTTCATAATATTGACCTTGTGCTCCCTGCGCAAACGGGAGATCGTGGGCCAGGAGTATACTCCCCGCCAGTGAGCATCCACTTCACAAAGGATATTACGAAGCATCCAGAGTTTCCGAAGTCCGTTACTTTCGGGTTGCGGGTCAGGGATACGACGACGATCGATCCGCTGCCAGCCTGCATAACAGTGAACGCGCGGGACGGTGGCGGCAATCTATTCTGCGCTGGTGACACGCAGCAGTGGTGTTACACCATTTCGCACGATCTGAATCCGCCACAGGCTGTTGCAACCGATTGCACGGACACCTCCATCGCTCTAACCGTTCGTGACACGAATGGGATACTACTTAATGGTGCGCTGGCCTTGAACGAGCTTGGGCTAAAGCGATTCTGGATCGATCCGCTGACCAATCGAAATTTTGTTCCGTTTGACAGGACCTATCCTGGTACCCAAGCGGGGCTGCCTTCGGACGGCATCACTCTTCGCGTGAGCACTCCCGGAAAATCCGCTACAGGCACGATCCATGCTATTGACTTGATCGGTAGTGCTGGTATTCCTGGCCACGAGACCATCTTTCCGGTATGGATGTATGTTCAAGATCTTGCGATGAGACCGTCAACTCTACTCACTGACACCGGTTCATTCGTTGTTCCCGTCTATCTGGTCGCGAATGACTCTACGCCGGTCAGTCAGAAACAGCTCTCGCAGTACACCTTCACATTTCATCTGTCCGGAAGTAACGCCGTCTCATTTGTCCAGGCCGAGACAATAGGAACTCTCACAACGAATTGCACGGTCACACCTGCAGGTGGAAGAACGTACTGGGTAACAGGCGTGCCAGTCGGCGGAACACTGCCGGATAGGACGCCCGCCCAAATGACTGCGGTGCCGTTGCTAAACCTCCGTTTTAAGGCTTCCGCATTTCTCAATGCCGAGTTATGCAGCATTGTCATGGATGGTACGGGACCGAAGGTGCGCTACAATAATGGGCAAGACTCTTCACAAGTTGGTGCGAATTATATTGTTACGGCGTGTCCGCCGTACGGAAATGTGTCGGGATCGGTGGTCATACTTAAGGGACCTTGCACACCAATGTTTGGTTCAAATATGAAGCCTAACTCTATCGCTCTGGCTCCTGCAAGCCCCAATCCTGCTTCAAAGTCAACGACCGTCATCTATTCGATCCCTGACTCTTCATCCTTCGTGAAGCTCGAGCTCTTTAACGATCTGGGTGATCGGGTGCAAACATTTGTTGCTGAAATTGAGACGCAAGGAGAGTATAAGGTCGAACTCCCAACAGCACAGATTTCACCAGGTAACTATTTTCTCCGGCTTGAAGCCGGAGGCAAGGTGGTATCACGAAAGATTTCAATAGTGCGATAAGCTCCCCAGATTTACGAAGCGCTATCTGCGCCTACCCGCTATGACCACTCCGATGGTCTTCCTCAACAGCTTCGGAGGGTTCTGACTTGAGAGTTCGATCAGTGCTGTGTAAAGGCCTGGCGGCAAAATCTGTCCTGAATCATTTCTTCCATCATCCGTGAGGGAAATAGCTGAGGTCATGGTCGTGGCGTCCGTCAGCGTGCGAGCGAGCCTGCCCCGCGCGTCATACAACCGAACCCGCAACGCGTATTGAATCTCGTCCCCGCTTTCAATCTTCAAGACTGACTCATCCTCAAAGCCATCTCCGTCCGGTGAAAATGGGTTGGGGTCGAAATTGGCGCTGAAGGTAGCACCGGACGGAACTGCGGTGGTAATCTGAGAAGCTGAGTTTTGAGCCAGAGGTGTTGCTCCGTTTGAATCATTGCTGGATTGCCAGTTGCTGGAATCGGTTGATGGGCTGTTCCAATGTCTACGTTCAAGCGAAATCCCAGTCAAATCGGGGCGGAGCGTAGTCTGCCATGTTGAATGGTAGCGCACGGAATCGATAGTTGCGCCGTCTGGATTTCGAAGAACGATGGAGGCAGAGTCATTCGAGAGGTTAAGAGTTGACCGGCCAAGTATGGCAAGCTGTGGGCGTAGGCCGATTGACGGATAGGTAGTTAGAATCGTGCTGTTTGCCGCGACCAAACCCATGGATGCCGTTGGAATCTCGAACGCAGGCAATATTAGCGAATAGAGTGTTTTAGAACCTGTGAGCATCCGTATTCCACCCATGAGAATTGTGCGTGAGCTTACGTTGGCGAGTTCAACCCACTCGCAGGCTCCCGTCGCGGGCTGATAGAGGATTTCATTGATTAGAAGGCTATCCTGCGGAACATCCAGGGTAAGGGTTGTATGAAGTGTATCGTTTGCCGTGTTCTCATCCAGACTATCTAGAATTGATGCTGTTAGCACGTCTGTGCCATAGAATGTGCTCTGAATTGGTATGGTAAGGTGAGCCGAGTCTTGAGGAAATATCGGTGATGTAATGCGTTCTAACAAACTGAAATGACCCTGCAACTCCACCGCAGTGTTCCGAACAGTATCCTTACCCACGTTGACAATCGTCAGAATGAGAGTTGTGTCGGCAAAGAGGAGTCCCTTCATGGCAAGATCATAATTCCTCAATCGTACCGAGTTGGGTGCAAGAATCGTTGTGCCGCTCGTGTCTTCAGATGCTCCCCAATTTGAAGGCTCCGTGCCAGAGCGGGTTGGGTCTATCCGCTCGATGCTGCTACCATCCGCCTTAATCCATGACCCAAGATACGCTACTGTATCAATAAGTTCATTCCGACGATCACGGAGTGCGAGCGTCGATCCTGTGTTACTCAGCGTCGGAAGCGGAAAATGTAGGATATTGGTTCGGGTAACGTGCCGAATCGCAGCCAGGAGCGAATCGGAGTTGGTAAGAACGATCATTGAATCTGGCGCGAGAGGTCTTGCACCCATGGGAATGAGTTGCGGTGCGCCGTGGCCGACCGTGATGCTTAAGCCGCCAACATCGATAGTGTCTTTGGATGTATTTAGCAATTCGATCCATTCCGGTTCTGGCTTTACGGGCGCGAACATGACCTCGTTGATGGCGATCGAAAGCGCTTCAAGTCCAGTTTGACTTACGAAATAAATTGTGTCATTTCCATGGAGTGTATCCTTTGGTGTGTTGATGAATTCTTCGTACTTCGTCGCACGCAAGGGTTGCTTGGGGATGCTCCAATGTCCAACAAAAGACGTGTCAGCGGGTAGAGAGTCAATCGGAAGCGTTGCAAGTATTCGATAACCCATCCCGGTGTCGCTTGCAAGAGCGATTCTTGCATTCTGCATAATGGACGCGCCAACATTTGTAACCCGCATTGAGACCAGCAGGGTGTCTCGGTCGAAGTGAAAGAGCAGGCTATCCAACGCGAGATCGAAGGGCGGTTTGGAAATGCTGTTACGCCTCCCGGGAGTTGCACCGCTTGTGTCCCTAGTTGTGCCCCAGTTTGTCTCAGCCGTTGAGGGGATGAGCACGTTCCGACGTTCCAACGAGCTTCCGCTGGCGCCGCCCCAGGAAGGCAGATATTCGAGGCTATCAATCGTTGTCTGGGTGCTATCTCTTAGTACAACGAAACCACCCGTGTTTTTCAGCGCGGGTAGTGCGATCTGAAGTATTGAATAAGTACCGGGTCGCCTCGCTCGCAGTGCGGCGCTATCTTTTGTACACACGAGATAGCCGTTTGCCGGAATAACGCACCCAGGAAAGACTGCGGTTTTGGTAATGGTACTGATAACCCAGTTCTTGAGTTCATGTTCCGTAGAGTCTGGGTTGAAGATCTCGATCCATTCTGGTTCAGGACTTACCGGAGCGTACATGATCTCGTTGATGCGCAGCTGACAATGCCCGATTTCTGCGATGAAGGACAGCACACCAATCAGCGCTGCAACGGCGCATTTCGGAACCTGGGCGAGATGGAGATGAGTGCGTCGCATGGCGCAATTAGATTGCAAATATCGCACATTTGGGACTGATTACTATGGATTCATGGTCCGGGATCCATGTGCTCGGTCAGGTCGGAACGGAGTCCTCTTACTGGTGTTAGCAGGTTCTATGTCGAACAAGCTTGAGCAACAGGCATCCAGGGTATCTGTCGTCACCTTAGGATGTGAGAAGAACACGGTCGATTCCGAGGTCATCATGGGGATGCTCTCGCGTCGCGGATTGCGCATGGAGGAGGACGCAGAGAATGCGGATACCGTAATTATCAATACCTGCGGATTCATTGACGTGGCCAAGAAAGAGTCCGTCAGCGCGATTCTGGAGGCCTTGGAGCTCAAGAAGCAGGGAATTGTGAAGAATGTGTACGTGGCCGGGTGCCTTTCGGAGCGGTACCGCGCCGACTTGGAGTCGGAATTGCCAGATGTGGATCGCTTCTTTGGCACTCAGGATTTTGAGCGTATCCTCGAATCAATCCATCCCGATACCAGTACAGAACTCGACCTGAAGCGTGATCTCCTTGGGGAGCGCGTCTTGACCACCCCGCGCCACTTCGCATACATGAAGATATCAGAAGGCTGCGACAACCCTTGCTCTTTCTGTGCGATTCCAATCATGCGCGGGGGACACAGATCACGCTCGATAGAGGAGTTGGAGTTCGAAGCAATGATGCTCGCCGGGAATGGTGTCAAAGAGATTGTGCTCATCGCGCAGGACTCCACATATTACGGTCTTGATCTCTATGGAGATCGGACACTTGCCAAATTATTGACTCGCCTAACCAAAGTACAGGGCATCGAATGGGTACGCTTAATGTATGCCTATCCCGCCAAATTTCCGATGGATGTCTTGGACGTGATCGCAGGCGAAGAGAAGATCGCGAAGTACTTGGATATTCCGGTTCAACACGCCTCGACGAAAGTACTGAAGTCGATGCGGCGTGGCATCACCCGTCGTGCTACGGAGGATCTGATTGGCAAGATTCGTGACAAAGTGCCTGGAATTACACTCCGCACAACACTAATAGCGGGCTACCCTGATGAGGGCGAGGCGGAGTATGCAGAGATGGAAGAATTCGTCACGCAGATGCAGTTCGACCGGCTGGGTGTGTTCACCTATAGCTTGGAAGAAGGAACGACCGCGTTCCCTCTCGACGATCCAATTCCCCATACTGAAAAGCTTCGGAGGCAAGCACGCTTGTACGAGATTCAAGCGGACGTCTCGCTGGAGAAGAATATCAAGAAGATCGGGAGCATGCAACGAGTGCTGGTTGAACGGCTTGAAGATGATGGAGATGGGGCATTTTACTTCGGTCGCACGGAGGCCGATGCGCCGGAGGTAGATAACGAAGTTCGTATTGAATCCTCATCGGAGATTACGATCGGCGACTTTGTCCACGTCAGAGTAACGAGTGCAACGGAGCACGAACTTGAAGCCCAACTGGTATAATGTGTGTTGTTGTCAGCACATGAAGAGACGCTCGATCCTCCTAACCGTTGCGGCTTCTTTTATTTTCATCTTGTCAGGCAATGTGTACCCATTGTTGGCTCAGCGCCACATGCCACCCCCGCAGGAACGGGTCGGACCTCCGTTTACATTCGACCTTTTGACCTTTAAGAGGCAGAGGGGTGGGGATGATAGCGTTCGGCTCGATATCTACATTGCGGTGCCGTACCGATCGCTGGAGTTTCTTTATGCTGGCGATAAATACGTTTCGGATTATGCGACGAACGTAGAGATTACAAAGCACGCTGTGGATGATCAGGCATCCACCGCAGATAGGGTTTTTGATCGGTTTCAGCCGCACACGATACTTGAAACGACCTCGCAACACAAAGAACGCCTGGAGGCAGGAAGAGAGCACGCGGATGCAGCGCAGCTATCTGCGACGTTGGCCGCCAACGTAGATTATGATATACACCTCGCAGTTCGTGATCTCAACTCGAAACACGAGTTTGACACAACGCTAATCTATCGCTCGCATGGCTTTCATACTGCGGCAGCAGCGTTAAGTGACCTGATGATCTACCGCTCTCGCAGAGGACAGCGTGTGCTGCCCCTTATTGGCCCCGACGTAGCATCGTTGGACGGCGCGGAATCCGGCGTATTTGCTGAAGCGTATGAATTGCCTGCTGGAGTGAAGTATGGTCTGGTGACGGAAGTGATCGCAAGCAAGGCGGAACACCCGCCTTCAGAGACCGACCTTGTCGGCAGATGGGCAAACATAATCAGCGCACCCCTCAATGTTGATGCAGGCAGGACCGCGCCAAGTACAGTTGATAGAATTCCTATCTTTCAAGGAATCTCATTTGATGATCTTTGGATAGGGCGGTACGAGCTACGGACGTACATTCTGCCTTCTGTGTCGGATACTGCACTGAAATTGCCGGACGAGCTTTCGAAACATGCGATAGCTCAAGGTGTCCGCCGTATTGTTGTTACTGCGGAGCGCGGTGTACCAATATCGGAACCGGACATAGAGATGGCGATCGAGCAGTTGCGCATCATTGCAACCAGCAGAGAGTGGGACTCGCTAACATCCCCGCAGAATACAAACGATAAACGTGAGGCGATCCTGGAGTTCTGGAGAAAACGAAACCCGGAGGCGCAAGAGCGATTCAATCGACCGATGCAGATTTTCTATGCGCGTGTCCAATACGCGAACGATCACTTCCATGGAGGTTTTGGAGAGGGCTGGAAGAGCGACCGCGGGCGGCTATATATTGCACTCGGCGCGCCTGACTTCGTAGATTGCCATCCGTATGAGGCCATGCAGAAGCCTTACGAAGTTTGGGAATACTCACGCTATCATACCCGCTATTACTTTGTTGATCAGTATATGCTCGGCGATTATCGCTTGTCTGGGCCTAGGCCATCGTCAGGGACATTTGTCTGGGATAACTAATCAAGAGTTCGGAGATTTGCACTCATGCCTAAGATATTACTAGCAGCGCTGCCGATCAACGGCGTCTTTACCGCAACGGAAGCCGCGTCGCAACTTACCCGGCTGATCCGTGCTCATGATAGGACACTTGCTAATGATGACGTGGTGCAAATTCCCCTCGTCGATGGCGGTGACGGCACTATAGACTTTCTCGTCACACATTCGCTGGGTTCGTTTTTGGAAGTAGAAGCCACCGGAGGCAAGGGAGATGAGGTCGTTGTTCCGCTCGGGTTTGCCGGTGAAGACGGGAAATTGGCGGTGATCGAGTTGGCACGCGTGGCGAACGTCGGGCACATTGGGGGCGGGGGTACTACGTTTGGCATCGGTGAGCTTATTCGGGATTCGTTGGATGAAGGCGCATTCTCTGTGCTCTTGGGTCATGAGGAGCCGTTAGCTGCTGACGCAGGGCTCGGCGCCGTGGCGGCTTTGGGAGTCAAATTCTTAAACGCTGAAGGCTGGCCGATTGTGATGAATCAGCCCAATGTTGCGCTTTCTGATATCTGTGCCGTTGACGCCGCTGGCCGCAGCTTCGAGCTTCTCAGCTCTAGGTTCTTTGTCGGCCGAGCACAGAGTGCAGCTTCGAGTGCACCAACGCGGGAATTGCTCGCTGAACTTGAGCGGCTTTCCGCGATATTCCTCCGCGATGCTTCCATTCATGCCAGCACGAAAACGTTGAGTGCGAGTGCTGTGGAGTTTGGGCTGCGCGCTTTCCTCGGGGCGGAAGTGCGCGACGGAGGTGAACTGGTATTGGAAGCCTCCCGTGTTCTTGAGGCCGTCGCTTCGGGTGACTTTGAAACACTGTTCCTGTTTGCCAACGATCAGGGGCAACTTGCTGCCAGTCATGTTCAGATGCTGCTCACCGGGAGTGCAGGACAGATTAAGCATGTAGTTGTCATATTCAGTAAGAGCTTGGAGCAAGGGGAAGGGGCGCTTGTTCCATCCGGCGCGGTTTGTCATTCACTGCAAGATGTTAAGCTTTTTCAAGCTCCCGTACTGGAAGGAGCAAGCGCCGAGACAATTCGGCGTGATCTATTGATGCGACTGGAGAAGTTGGTGCCAAAACTGATGGCGGCTCGTGCAAAGCCTGATGTGACTGCAGACACTACGTCTGTCCCCAAATCATCACGCCGAAATGGCAAGCGAGAGTTGTAAGATAGCTTTGAGCCAATCGAGACCTTGTAGTTCATCGAAGGTTACGTTGATGATTGCGCTGGTTTTGGCAACCACTGCAGTGCCAATATTCGCGCAGTCGGACTCCTCGCTTGCTGCTGTGCGAGTGCTGTCGAAGCATGCGATCATTTTTCCCATCTCGCTTCTGATCCCTGAGGGAATCCGTGAAGGCTATGATATCCGAGCCTTCCTAGCAAGTCCCGAATTCGGACGATTTGATTCAACACACGCGCCGGAGGAGGCAATGGATGAAGTCTACTACACAGCACTTGGCTACAGTCACGGTGCCTTGTCTTCAGCCCTTCTGGCAACGATGTTCGGGGTCATTGAGCATGAGCACATTCCAGTCGCATTCTTTGGCTCAGAGTTAGACATCCCGCTCACCAGCGAAAGCCACAGGCGCTTTCTTGAGCGATGGTCACATCTGCCAACCCACGTCTATCACACATCCGAAGATGACAGGGACAAGCTACAACATTTCTTTGCGAGCGCGTGGTTAAAGGAGGCGCTTGGTATGGATTGGCTGGCGAAGCTATCGGGAAATCTGGTGGAGGTGGTTGAAGATCTATTCTTCGTAGGCGGATTTGAGGACCCTCGGGACGTTCATGCAAATCGAGATGGAATACGCTTTTCACTGGATGCTGAACGCAGGCTTGATAGCCGTCCATCCAAGGCCTTGACACGGAATCCCTAAGGGTGAACTTTCGGAAGCCTTTGTCTGGTTACTTTGAAAATTATTGACCAATGGCAAAGCAATACTGGCTCTTAAAATCTGACGCAGAATCTTATTCTTTCGGCGATCTGAAACGTGATGGCTCGACGGCATGGACCGGTGTGCGAAATTATCAAGCGCGCAATTACATGCGCGACGATATGAAGCCAGGTGACAAGGCATTCTTTTATCATTCAAACACAGATATTCCGGGGATCGTCGGGGTGTGCGAAATTGCCAGCACTTCATTCCCGGATGACATGGCCTTCGACCCGAAGGACAGCCACTTCGATCCCAAATCCACCAACGAAAAGCCGATCTGGTGCGCGGTGGAAGTGAAGTATGTAAAGCATTTCAAGAATCCGATCACACTCGAAGAGCTTCGGAAGCTGGAAGGGTTGGAGAAGATGGTCATACTTCAAAAAGGCTCGCGTCTTTCGATTACCCCGGTTACAGAGGGGGAGTGGAAGGTTGTGATGGATGTGGCGAAATAGGGGACCAAGCTTCAAGGGTCCGATTACTCAGACAGGGCGATCGTCATCTTACTCATCGCCAATAACACATTTTGCATATCCTCCGGAAGTGGGACCGACCACTCCATTAATTCATTCGTTGTAGGGTGGTGTAGCCGCAGAGCGCGGGCGTGAAGCGCTTGGCGTGGTAATTTAGTCAGCAGGTTTTCTACCCACTGCTTGAAGTGTGGTACGTCTTGCCTGGTGAGATTCATGGCGCGCCCCGAATAGACAGCATCGCCGAAGACGGGATGTCCGAGGTGCTGCAAGTGAACACGAATCTGGTGGGTGCGTCCCGTTTGTAGTTTGAGTTCGACGAATGTAAATCCAAGAAATTCCTCTAAAACAAAGTAGTCCGTAATGGCTACTTTGCCACCCTCATCTACCACGGTAAATCGCTTCCGATCCTTCGGATGACGTGCGATCTGCGTTTCTATCCGGCCAAATTGTTGTTTGGGGTTGCCCCATACGATGGCATTGTAGATCCGATGCGCGGTGTGAAGGTAGAACTGACGAGCCAGATTGCGGTGGGCTTCTTCCGTCTTGGCTACGACGAGCAGACCGGATGTGTCTTTGTCGAGACGGTGGACGATGCCTGGCCGGTTGGGATCGCTCCCAGGGTGGGTGGCGCTGAACTCAGAGATGTGATGCAGCAGAGCGTTGACGAGCGTGCCTGTGGTGCTCCCATGCGCTGGATGGACAACCATTCCCGGAGGTTTATTGACCACAAGCAGTGCGTTGTCCTCGTAAACGATATCAATGGGAATGTCTTCGGCCTGGGCCCGCATTCGCGGCGGACGCGGGATGGTGATCTGGAACAGATCCCCACCGCGCACTTTGTAAGAAGACTTATCAAGCCTGACGCCGTTGACAGTAACAGCACCTGCCGCAATCGCATCATGGACCTTGGTGCGCGAGCTGTTTGCAATCATACGCGCAAGAAATTGATCAACGCGTTCAGGGCGCTCACCCTTGGGAACCGGAACTTCGAGGATACGCTCGGTAGCTTGGGTCGCTTCAAGCTGCTCTTGATCTTCCTCTTCCTGGCTTAGGTCGTCAAGGTCCCCAGCCAGATCATCAAGCGGTGACATGGTCGTCGAGCTCGGTCGTGCCTACCATGTCGGCTGGATCTCTTGGATCAGCGAGAGGAAGAGCGGAAGGGTCGATCGCTGGTTCGGCGGTTTTATGTCTCATCATCAGAATGATGAGTAATGTCACACCGACAGTGACAGCAGAATCCGCGACATTGAATACGGGAAACCAGTTCTGCTTGTATCCAAAATCGACAAAATCGACCACACGGCCGTAGAATAAGGGCTGCTCATGGAAGAACACGCCATAAAACACACGGTCGATCAGGTTGCCAACGGCGCCTCCAAGTATCAGAGAAAGCGCAATGCGCTCGCCAGTCAGGAGGCGAGCGAGATTATGTTTAAGGTACCAGAGAATCGCGATTGACGCGACGATCGAGAATACTGCAAAAACTACCTTGAACCCAGGAATCGTAATGCCAAACGCAATTCCCGCATTTTCGATATAGGTGATGCGGACGATGTCATCGATGAACTTCATCGAGCTGCCATACGGCATTCCATGGAAAGGAATGAAGTTCCATGGCGATCCCTTGACGAGCAGCTTTGTGAGCTGATCGACAGCGACGACGACGAGAGTGATCCAAAGCACGGCCACGAAGTTTTCTTTTAAACGTGGTTAGTCTGCGCTTGCGACGGGGTCTTCGATCTCCCGGCCATTGGCATCCACGCTGAGTTTCTTCGCGTTGGCCTTATTCTTACAATCTACGTGCTTTTGCGTAATCGGCACGGCCTGGAGACGTCCCTTTTCAATCAGGCCACCACATACCATACAAATACCGTAGGTACCGCGAGTTATGCGTTCCAAGGCCTCATCCAGCTTCTTAATGTAGTCACTCGTGCGCTGGGCATGTAAGAACGTCTTTTCCCGCTCAGCGGCATCCGTGCCCTGCTCTGCAGTATGCATGGAGTAATTCTGGTTGTCCGCCTCGAATTCGCCGGAAGTGTCAAGGATATTCTGACTGAGGATGTCAAATTCCTCTTTTGCTTCTTGGCGCTGCTCGATGAGCAGAGCTTTGAAGGCCTCCAGATCCTTAGATCCGTAGCGCTCTTTAGCTGTCGCCAGAATCTCAGAATCGTTAGCGGTCAAACGCATGGGAGGTGCAGACTTAGAGGTGGCGCGAACAGCGCCAGGAGTGGAAGGAGTTGTCTTCTTGATGTCGGTAGATGCCATAGTTGAATTTCTTTTCGACGCAGCGGCAGTTCCGCCTGTCTTGGAGGACCCAGCCGCTGATTTCAGCGTAGCGGCGGAGGTAGCAGCGGCCCGGATGGAGGATCGTACACCGGTGGGTGCCGCAATTTTCGAACCCGTTTTAGAATTAGAAAGAGATTTCTTTTTAGGAGCTGGTGACTTCACCTTTGAAACCGCAGAGGAAGCCATCTTCTTTGGCGGTGCGGATTTCCGAATAACCTTCTTGGCGATCACCTGCTTTGGAGCGGCCTTTTTAGGGGCTGGTCTTGAGGCAGCACGTGTCGGTAGTTTGGATGTCGGCTTGCTAGCACGAGCGATTGGCTTCTTAGGCGCAACTGCCTTATTCTTTGCTGGCTTCGACGCAGCACTCTTCGATGAAACTACCTTCTTCGAAGGCTTGGATGCACCCTTCTTCGGAGACATCGCGACCTTTTTGGTTGATTTCGCCATAGGTGTGACAATGGTTCGGAATACTGACCCTCGCCTCAAAAACAGAACATTCTGCGAGAAAGTCCTTATTTCTAAACGGATGAGTCAAAACACCCTTACGTGTGAAAGAATCCTGAAATTAGTATCGAGATCACGGAAAACAATCCTTCACCGTTCATCTCTCATCTTTTCCCCGCACTCCGCTCCCCTTACTCCGCAATCGCCATTTTTTTTTGCGTTTTAAATTCATAAAGGCACCACTTTCTTGAAAGGCAGACTTTCTAAAGGATGGATTTGTATATAAGAACTTGATGTGTGTGTCCGGAAACTGTTCATGAACGGACGTCCCCTCCCCGAAATTCTTAATTCTTAACTCTAAATTCCTAATTGAAAAGGGTGCCCCTATTCTCTCAATTGAGTGTTCATTTAATGAACTCCCTCCCCCTCCCCAAATTCTTCATTCTTAATTTTCAATTCCTAATTGACAACGGGTGCCCGTCTCATTACCTGTAACATAACACATCCAAAACTCAAAGTCAAGAGCTTCCCTAATTTTTTGAGAATATTTTTCCCGCGTGGCTCGGTGTGCCCCCGCTCACGACCCTTGAATCCGTAATGACAAGATAATAGGATGGGTGGTAATTTGGTAATAGCTCCCCACTAAGTTTACTCGCGTTCGATAACACAACACCTTTTTACACGAGCACAATTTCGAAATTACTATGAACAACTCAGCACCACAATCCTGGTATGACTTCCCCGCAATGCAGCCGATGGACCCACGCTCCATCGTGCAGGTCATTCAACTCACCGACAACGCCGCCGCCGTGCAGACCGGTCAGTTTCAATACAGCGGGACGTGGCTACAGACCGTGACCTGGGGCAATCCGCCCATTGCCACTTCGCCTTTCGTCCCAGGGACGATACCCATCGTGAGCGTTCCAAACGTCAATGATTACGAGTCACAAAATATCGCGATTGCATGGAATGCCTCCCACGCGATGACGGTTAACAATAACAAGCTTCCGGTATGCGTGAACAACATCATGTTTCTCAAGGCAGGCACCGCGTTCGTTAATACGCTCTTCTTCGATTGGACGGGCATCATCACCGCGACCGACATCCAATTCTCCTTCCGCGATAACTCGGTAACGAGCGGAATGTTTATGAACGGAGCAACGGGCCTTGTTCCGGTTTTCACATTCCCGAGCACCTCCACGTATGGTGCCTTTGCAATGAAGCTTCAGGTCACCCTCCTCCAGCCGGGCCGCTATACCGTTGGCCTCCGCATTCACGACAGCGCAGGAACGTGGAGTTTATATGAAATGCAGTGGATCGTTCTATAATCACTAAACGGTAAGGAACGCCCAAATGCAGACCAGCCTCATCGGAGTACCGACTATTCTTCAGTCTCCTCCTACCATCGTGCCTCCGCCACCAGTTGGCGGAGGTGGGGCCGCGCCTGCATTTGCAGGCGGATGGTTTGAGCAGATACCACAAGTTGGGCCGCTGGCGGGGTTGGGCACAACGGCTGATGCATCCGGCGCAATAAGTAACACGGTTGTTGGCCACGATGGGAAACACTTCCAGTTTCTGAAGGAGGGCAGAGAGTGGCAAAACAGCATTCCGCTTGACTTTGGCGGACATCCTTGTAAGAACGGGGGGGATTGCGGGTGCGGCGGAACGTGCAAGGCCACCAACAGGACGAATCGAGATCCATCATCGGTCAACGGATCGATTGCGGAGACTTCCAAACGGAATCTTGATGAGAATCCAGGTCTTAAGCAACTCCTTACGAATAACTTTAAAGTAACGGCGGGTATGGGGGTTGCTGCGCGAGTTGACCAAGGAATAACTCAACCCGCAAGAGTTACCATTGACACCCCCGTATCGAAGTTAGTGGCTGCGTTCGATGTTGCGAAGGAAGGAAACATATTCACCTTCTCATGCCAGTACGATACAGGAGTAACTGAAACAATTATTAGCGAGGTGGAGCGTAGCGGAGTTGTGCGTGTTCGAATAAACGACATCTCGAATCTTCGGAATATCTTAGACATCCGTTATCATCTGAATGGAGGCTACTGGATGTTGAATAATAGGATAGTAGTCTCTGCAAAAGATGCAAATCTTGCTAAGTTCGGTCTGGGAGCTTGGATATCGTTTTATACTCTGCGTTCCAGTCTTGCTCACGATGAAGTTGGTCCAGGGAGTCGTGCACAGGAGAATGCAGCCATGCCAGGTTCGATCGCAACCGGCTTGGGTAGTGTACTTGGATATCCTGCACCCCGCATACTTTCGGCAGGTGGTGGTGGTGACAATGATATTATGGAGCCAGAACCCCCTGGTGGGCCCTGTATCAACCACAATCTTATTTGCGACTTTCCTGTTCCGATACCGCAATGGGGGTTCACAGGACCCAAAATTGGAATGCTGAATTCCGACCAGAAGACCATGTGGTTTGCTGGATTCCCTTGTATTCTCCCTATCGAAATAAACATTGCCGATTGTTGTTTTACCCATGATATTGCCTATTGGTGCTCATCAGATAGGGGCGAGTCACGCCTCGCGGACAATAACGTAGCTGGTTGTGTTGCCGGTAGGTTGATAAATGCGATCCTCGACGCATATGATAATTTCTGGTCCATGCTCTGTATGGGCCTCGTCACTATCTTTGACCCTTGGGTTACTCTAGCCACACTTTTTGATTTTGGAGTGGTTTATGTTGAAACCATCGCCGAGATTGTAACAGCACTTGAAATCTTCGCGCCGTATGATGCATCAAAGCAGTGGAAATTTGGCCCGGATGGAATCCATAAGGACAGTTGTCTTTGTGGTGGAACCTTGCCTACCGCACCCTGTCGGGATGACAAGTCGGGTATGGATAAGCCCATGACCAACCGCCAAAAGGAATGTCGGGATCTTTGTTTGGAAATACCTGCAGCAAAGGAAAGAGAAAAATGCATCAATTGCGGATGGAAGTGTAATTATGAAAGGCTAATCCCAAAGGGATATAAGGTTACTAAGTCATTTGATCCTGGCGAAAATAATCCAACACAGAAGAAATGTTGCTTCGGGACATCACAGTATTGTACACAGGATTTTATAGGTCCTGACTGCCCACCTGTACCACACATGACTCAATAATCAGTCTATGAACTTCTCCTTTCTAAAAAATATCGAGATCCGCCGTCATCTCACTATCTGCACAGTCGTCATTTTTGCTTCTGTAGTAGGAATGGGTTCATGCCAAACCGATTTCGGCCCGGATGCTTTAGTCCCCGACCCTTCATTCGTGGATTTCAAATCTGTTCAGCTTGATTCCTGTACGCACGCTCCAATCTATTTTCTCAATCATAAGAACTTTACGCTTCGACTTCGTGCTACTATTTCAAATCGTGAGTTCTCGTTCCGTGACACGACTAATCTAAAAGACTCGCTTCCAATGGCTATGTCAACGGCGATCTCGGTTTACTTTTGCCCGAAGGTGGCTGGCTTATTTCGGGACACTGTCCACCTTATTGGCTCAGACGGGGTGACTTACGCTTCGGTTCCGCTCTCCGGTATCGGCGTGCCTTAAGTGTGTAGGTCGAGCGTCCTCGCTCGACATTTCACTGCTTAGTTAATCCGCACGATCCGCACCGTTGCCGTGTGATCGAATATCTCGACATCCGAGGATGCCGCCTCAGCGTGCTCTTCAAATGCGCCGTCAATAGCGAACGTGCCGGCGAGCGTCTCTTGCTGGATGTATCCGGCGTGAACCTGAAGCGCGCCCATGAGATCGGCGTACTCGGAATTCACGAAGATACCGATGCGGTCGGTGACATCGAAGCCCGAATCCTTGCGAAGATTCTGCACGCGGTTGACGAACTCGCGCGCCATGCCCTCTTCGAGCAGAGTGGGGGTGAGTTGCGTATCGAGCGCGACAGTCATCCCGCCTTCGCTCGAAACCAGCCAGCCCTGGATGTCCTCAGCTGTTACATCAATGTCGCCGCGTTCGAGCTTCACCTGCTCGCCGTCAATATCAATGGCAAGCTCGCCGTTCGTCTGGTACGCGCGAATCTCGTCCTGCGTCAGCTTCTGAATTCTCGCCGCCGCAGACTTCATCGCTTTGCCAAGCCGCGCACCGAGCGTTTTGAAATTCGCCTTCGCCTTGAGTTGGATCACATCACTATCACCCGCCTCCGCGTATTCGACGTGCTTGACATTCACCTCATCGCGGATGACGTCCTCGACTTTGCGAAGCTCCTCGATCTCGCGCCGGTTCGTGACCGGAATGAGGATGCGAGCAAGTGGTTGACGAACGCGCAGCTTCGCACGCTCGCGCATTTGCCGAACGAGGGATGATGCCGTTTGTGCCGCAGCCATTCGCTTCTCAAGCGCGAGGTCGATTGCGGCCGCGTTCTCCACTGGGTAGAGCGCAAGATGAATCGAGTCCGCGCGCTCTGCACCTATGGATGTCTCCGATTGCAACGCGGCATGAAGCCAATCGGAGAAGAATGGCGCGAACGGTGCCATCAGTCCCGAGACCGCGGAGAGACACTCATACAGCGTATCGTATGCCGATTGTTTATCCGCATTGTTCTCGCCCTTCCAAAAGCGGCGGCGGTTGCGGCGGATGTACCAATTCGATAGCTCCTCCATCACGAAATCCTGGATCGCGCGCGTCGGCTTGGTGACATCGTAGCCATCGAGATTCTCGCGGCACTCGCGGATGAGCGAGTTCAGCTTACTCAGCGCCCATCTGTCGATCTCCGGGCGCTCGCTCACGGGGATGCGCTTGTTCCAATCATACACGTACTTGTCGATGTTCGCATAGAGCGCGAAGAAGCCGTAGGTATTCAGCAGCGTACCGAAAAACTTGCGCTCCAGCTCGCCGAGATCATCCTCGCTAAACGAACGCGGCTTCCACGGTACCGAGGAGGAGAGCAAATACCATCGCGTCGCATCCGCGCCAAACTTCGTCATCACATCGAACGGATTGACGATATTCCCCTTCGACTTCGACATCTTCTGCCCCTTCTTGTCGAGCAGCATGTCGTTGACTATCACGTTCTTGTACGGCGCTTCGCCAAACAAAAAAGTGTTGATCGCATGAAGCGTGTAAAACCATCCGCGCGTCTGATCGACGCCCTCGGAGATATAATCCGCCGGATAATTCTTCGGCTTCTCCGTCTCCCCCATAAAATGATGCTGCGCGAACGGCATTGAGCCGGAATCGAACCACACGTCGATGACTTCGGGGGTGCGGTGCATCGTCCCGCCGCACGAGCACGTAAATGTTACATGATCGACATACGGCTTATGCGGATCGAAGTGCGGATCATTCGTATCAAGCTCATCGAATGAACCGAGACACTTCTGTTCGTTGCATTTTTCGCAAACCCAAATTGGAAGCGGCGTGCCCCAAAATCGCTCGCGAGAAATCCCCCAGTCCTTCAAATCCTCCAGCCAATTCCCGAAGCGGCCCTCACCAATCTCCGGCGGCTGCCAGCCGATCTTCTTATTTTCAGAGATGAGCGATTGCTTGTAATCCGTCACGCGGATGTACCACGAGTCGCGCGCGTAATACAGCAGCGCAGTATTGCATCGCCAGCAGAAGGGGTACGTGTGCTCGATGGTCTCTTTGCGATAGAGAAGTCCCTTCTCTTTCAATTCAGCCGTGATGTCAGGATCAGCATCTTTGAAGAAGCGCCCCTTGTATGGCGAATCGAGATTGATCGTCCCAGCGCTCGAAACGGTGATGATTACTGGAAATCCCTCGCGCTGAGCGACGCGATAATCATCTTCACCAAATGCGGGCGCTTGATGAACGATGCCGGTTCCGTCCTCGGTCGTCACATACTTATCTGCAACGATCCTGAACGAGTTTGCAAGAGCATCGGCGAACTGCTTCGTCGTCTCCGATTTGAGAATGTAATCGAAGAGCGGCTCGTATTGCTGTCCTGCCAAGTCTTTGCCGAGAGTTCGAGCCACGATCTCATTCTCGCCGTCCAACTTGCTAAGCAGTGCTTCGGCCAGGACCAGTCTCTGCACTTTCTCCTTGTGCGTGTTGATAACGGTCACGTATTCAACATCGGGATGGACAGCCAGCGCGACGTTCGCGAGAAGCGTCCACGGTGTGGTAGTCCAAGCGAGAAAGTATTCGTCCTCGGTGACATTCTTCCGTTTGAACTTCACGAACACGCTCGGATCCTTCGCCTGCTTATACCCAAGCGCCACCTCATGCGACGACAGCGCCGTCTCGCAGCGCGGACAATACGGCTGAATCTTAAAGCCCTTGTAGATCAGCCCCTTGTCGTGAAATTTCTTCAGAGCCCACCAGACGGATTCGATGTAATCGTTCGTGCAGGTGATGTAGGGATTATCGAGATTGACCCAATAACCCATGCGTTCGGTCATTCCGCGCCAGCCGGAATCTCGCTCGATATTGCTGAAGACGAGACTACGACACTCAGCTACAAACTTGCCAATACCGTACTCGACGATCTCCGACTTATGCCGGAACCCGCGCTCCTTTTCGACGGCGATCTCCACCGGCAAGCCATGCGTATCCCATCCCGCTTTGCGCTCGACGCGGTAGCCGCGCATCGTTTTGTAACGGCAGATCACATCCTTCAGCGTTCGCGAAAAGACGTGATGAATCCCCGGCGTGCCATTGACCGTCGGCGGCCCTTCGTAGAACGAGAAGACATTCGAAGCATCGCGCTCCTCAATGGAGCGGCGAAAAATATCCTTCTCCTTCCAGGATCGAAGGACCAAGTGCTCGCGCTCGTCAGGGGAAACGGATGTTTTTAGTTCTGGATACATGTAATTTTTATTGGTACGGATGCGCCGGTGCGTCCTCGCGTAGGTCGTGGCTTCCAGCCCGACCTGACGCAGTTCTTAGGGTGCGGGGAGGTCGGGCTGGAAGCACCGACCTACGCGACGCGCTTTTCTGCCTCGACCAACTGAATAAAGGCCTTGACCGTCTCCGGTCTAACCTTGATCATCTTTCGGCGTTCGGAGAAGAACGCGGGGATGCCCTCCAAAAATCCACGGAGACACGCTTTCATTGTGTGGGTTCGTGCCGCGCGCTTGAGCATCCAGAGACTGAGGCGCACCACATACTTCCACCAGCCATGCGGAAAGGGGAGGATAAGTCCGGCAAACTGACCTACGCTTTTGGCATCAAGATGTACACGGTGTGCGGTCGGGACGTCGATCGTTGAAGAGCCGTAGTGACGAATCGCAACAGCGGGGGAGTACCAGCATTGCCAACCGGTTTCGAGCAATCGCCAAGCTATGGGGAATTCATCCCAGCTATAGAAGAACGAGTTGACAAAATATTCTCCCGGAGCAAACTTGGCATCTTCCATCGCCGTGCGCCGAAAGCACACCGCGCAGCTCGCAAACTGCGCCGATTGAAATTCCACCCACCGGGCTATCTCGGGATTTGCTTGATACATCCACAGATTCAATGTAGCAGGATCGTTCGCATTGACAACAGTGAATCCGATCGCGCCGGCATTCGGATATTTATTAAAACTTGAGACAACTTTCCGGAGATCATCGGCGTGTTGGAATGTCGCGTCATCATCTATGATGAACCAGAGGTCTCCTGTTGCCTTTTGAAGCAGCACATTTCGTCCTTCGCAGGAGCCGAGATTGCGACCATTGAATACCGCCGTTACCCTTTCGTCGCTTGCGGAAAGTTGCCTGAGGTATTCGATCGTTTCGTCGGTAGAGCCATTGTCGCCAATGAGAATTTCTAGATCAGGGTAATCCTGCAGGAAGATCGAGTCCACACATTCCTTAAGATAGATTGCGCGATTGCGGGTGATGATCGCAATGGAAATGCGTGGTGCCGACATAGACATTGCCCGTTATTATCTTGGTGCGAAAAGACTCACTGCCGTCTGGAAATCGATCAATTTCCCCACGTCAATTGCTCGTTCGGAGGCAGTGGCGTTGGCATCCATGGTTGCGGGGGAGCGGGTGCTTGATATGCCTGTTGTTCAGGATAAGTTGGCAACGAGGGTGTGGTTGTCGGCGTGGGGTCTTGCTCCGGTAGTATTGCTGGCAGAGTAGGGGCCTCGGAAGCCACTTGCACAGTGGGCAGGGGTTCAACTGGAAGCGGTGGGGCACTCATTAGCGGCTCGTCAATGAGCGGCTTTGCAGGTTTTCTGTCCACCTCGAGCGTATCGAGGAATCCAGAAAAACTGGACGAAACCGCGCGCATACGGGAGAGTGTCATGTCGTATTCGGTCCTCAAGCGAAAGACTTCCCGCTCGCCATGTTCCAACTCTGTGCGAACATCGGCGAGTTTACGATCGCGCTCGAGGGAAGCGTCGCGAAGAATAAGCTCGGCCTCTCGGCGAGCCTGATCTTCCATCTTCACGGCCGTTTGCTGGGAAGCCACCAGCGTCTTTTCAATCACCTGTTCGAGCGATAGGAAGTATTCCAGCCGTTCGCGCGTCGAGGCAAGGGTCGTTTCCAATTCTTTCTTCTCCAGAGTCAGTGTCTCAACTTCTCCAGAAACTTGATCGAGAAACGCCTGTACCTCTTCAAGGTCGGCACCGCGCATTTTCTGCTGAAATTCCTTCTTCTTAATTTCCAGGGCGGACAGACGCATTGTATTATCGACTAGTGAGTAACTGGTAACGGGGAATTGTTCGTGACTTCCAAATGCTGAAACACGCGTTACTCACTGCCCGTTACCCCAAAAATAACGCACTCCCTATCCGAACGATCGTGGCACCCTCTTCAATGGCCACCTCGAAATCGTTGGACATCCCAATCGAAAGCTCCTTCAAGTTACTCAGCTCTGGGTGGCTTTCCTTAAGGGAATTGGAAAGATTTCGAAGAGCTCGAAATTGGGGGCGAGTCCTCTCTGGATCATCTTCAAAGGAGGCCATTCCCATGAAGCCCGCAAGGGAGATGTGAGGGCAATCCCGCACAATGGAAAGGGCTAACCCACCAGCGTTAGCTGGTTGAACCCCGTTCTTCTGCTGCTCCCCACTAATGTTCACTTCTACCAGAGCCGTGATCGTTCGTCCGTTCTGTTCCGCTCGTTCCGAAAGCTCTACGGCCGTATCCAGTGTGTCTATCGAATGCACGCGGTGGATGAATTCTGCGATCTGGCGTGCTTTGTTCGATTGCAAATGTCCGATCAGATGCCAATGGATATCATTCGGCAATGCCTCGCGCTTCTTAAGTAATTCCTGCACGCGGCTCTCGGCAAATTGTCTGCATCCAAGATCATACAGGGCTTGAATGGAATGAATGGGTTGGGTCTTCGTAACCGGCAGAAAGAGAACTTCCTCCCGCTTCCTCCCAACCCGCTCACAGGCTGCCGCAATGCGACTCTCGAGTGCCTGATAGGAGGTTTCTAAAGTCGTTTCGATCACAATCCGTTAACGTTGCGATGCGCTAGAAGCAGCTTCGATAATATCAATGAACGCCTCGGCATCGAGAGATGCACCACCGATCAGTCCTCCATCAATATCGGGCTGCGAAAATAATTCGAAGGCATTCTGCGGTTTGACGCTTCCGCCGTATTGGATCGTCATGCCATCGGCAAGATTGCCAAATTTCTTTCGGAGTTGACCGCGAATGAACGAATGAGCGCTTTGCGCCATAAGAGGGGTGGCGGTTTTGCCTGTGCCGATTGCCCACACCGGTTCATACGCAATATTAATGTGAGGGGCATCTTCAGGCATCGTGCTGGCTAAACTGGCTTCGAGTTGCCGAGCAAGTACGGCCTCTGTTTCATCGCTCTCGCGCTGGGCGGCCGTCTCGCCCACGCAAACGATGGGTTCTATCTTCCAGTCAAGGGCAGCGCGGACCTTTTGGCTCACCACCTCATCCGACTCACCGAACAATGTTCTGCGTTCGCTGTGACCGAGAATGACGTAATAACATCCGAGTTCGGAAAGCATTTCGGGTGAGATCTCACCGGTGAATGCGCCTTTTGGTTCGTGGTGGCAATTTTGGGCACCCAGCCGGAGATGGGATTCCTTTAGTTCATCTCGTGCGACGAAGAGGGATGTGAATGGTGGGCACACGCCAACCTCCACGCCATCGCACCGCTTGCCCCACTGCACGGCAAGCTGAAAGATCAGCTTGCGCGTCTCTTTAACAGTGCCGTACATCTTCCAATTACCGACGATCAGTTTATTACGCATCAGCCTAGATCTAATTCTTCACGCATCAACTCATTCACCATTTCCGGATTCGCCTTTCCCTGCGTTGCCTTCATCACCTGCCCGACAAAGAATCCGAATAGATTCGTCTTTCCGGCCTTGTATTGGCCGAATTGAGTTTGATTCTTGGCGATGATTTCCCGAACTGTCTCGCGCAAAGCACCGGTGTCTGTCACCTGTATAAGTCCGCGTTTTTCGACGAGAGACTTCGGTGCTTCGGTGCTCCCGAGGAGATCGGGGAAGAGGTCTTTAGCGATCTTATTCGAGATTGTTTTGTCCTGGATGAGATCGACAAGTTCAGAAAGATGCTTCGGTTGTAGTTGCAGTTGGATAATATCCTGCTTCCGCTCCGACATCAACCGCATGACGTCACCCATGATGTAATTCGAGACAGACTTGATACTCTCGTCATTCTTCGCAGAAAGACTAGTTACAGCCGATTCGAAGAAGTCGGCTACGGAGAGTTCGGCTGTCAGCACACCCGCGTCGTATTTCGGAAGCTTGTACTGGCTGACGAAGCGGTCGCGGCGCGCGCGCTGGAGTTCGGGGATTTCCTTTCGAATCTCTTCGAGGTAACCTTCGGTGACCGTAACCGGCAGCAAATCTGGTTCTGGGAAATAGCGATAGTCATGTGCTTCTTCCTTCGAACGCATGGCACGGGTGATGCCCTTGTTCGCATCGAAGAGCATCGTTTGATGAATAACAGGCTCCCCTCGTTCGACCAGTTCGATTTGCCGCTCTATCTCGGCCTCGATCGCCCTTTGGACGTTGCGGAAGCTGTTCATGTTTTTCACTTCCGTCTTTTGTCCGAAGGGTTCTGTCCCGCGAAGCCGCACGGAGACATTCGCATCGCAGCGAAGCGAGCCTTCCTCCATATTGCCGTCGCAAATACCGAGATAGGTAACGATGGATTTGATCGTGGTCAGATAGGCATAAGCCTCATCACTCGATCGCATGTCCGGTTCGGAGACGATCTCGATAAGCGGCACTCCGGCGCGGTTCAGATCAACGAGAGTCTCTGCACCAAAATCGTGTATGGACTTACCAGCGTCCTCCTCCATGTGGATGCGAGTAATGCCGATGCGCTTATCGGAGCCATCCTTCAGTTCGACATCAATGTGACCACCGTGGCAGATCGGTGTTTCATATTGGGAAATCTGGTAGCCCTTTGGCAAATCGGGATAAAAGTAGTTCTTGCGCGCGAAGATCGAACGTTCGCGAATTTTGCAGTTCGTGGCAAGCCCCATCCGAACGATGAATCGTAGAAGATTTTCGTTCAATGCGGGTAAAGTGCCAGGGTGCCCGAGGCAGATCGGGCAGGTATTGTGGTTCGGTGGCGCGTTGAATTCAGTCGTACACGAGCAGAATGCCTTCGACTTTGTCAGCATTTGCGCGTGGACTTCGAGTCCGATTACTGGTTCGTATTTTTCGAGAAGTTTTGGGTTCATTGGTGCAAAAATACGATGATAAGCAGCCGAGCTCTTGATTGACGAGGAGATGGGGATAAATTTTTGACCTATGAAAATGATTCGATTTTCCAGCGTTCGGTTACAAACATACTGAAATTTGCGTTCAGATCGGTGCCATGTCGGACCGAAAAGACATCCTAATCTGACGTCATGCTGTTTCGCTCGTTCATACTCTTCCTGTTTTTGCTGATAGAACCCGTGGTTTCGCACGGTCAGTTACTCAATCTATACGAGCGGGTTACTGATCCGCGTGCGATAGCAAGGCTTTCCGGTCCGGACACCGCACGAACAAAATCCGTCTGTTTCCACGGTGATCCGGCCTGGATGGGCACCGACACACTAGACCGTTACGGTCTCATCGCCGAAGATACGGGAAGCGGGATCATTACACACGTGTGGAGCACAGGCGCCGTAGCAGACACTGCCTGCACAGTTAAGCTGTACATTGACGACACGCTCCGATTCAAAGACACATACAACGCCTTGTTTCGTGGAGGGAGTCACGGGGTATTGTGCCCCCCATTAGATACCCTTGCGAATGGCGCAACCACCTGGGACCTGCAAATCCCTTTCCATCATGGGTTCAAGTTTACGGCGCTTACCTCCAATCCAAATCTCTATTTCTGTACAGAATGGCACGCTGCTCCGCAAGGGACAGTACCGAGTCTGGATATTACATCAGCCAACGCTCCTCAGCCGCAATTGCGCTATGCGGAAGTTGCGTTGGTACGCCCCAGTTCCCCCTGGAACGGCCCGTTTGCTGCGTCGCTAGCCCGTCTGGACACACTCAGGCCAAGGAATTCGCTGAGCGTTGCGGAGATAGACGGGCCAAAGATGCTGGAGATCCTTCGATTTCAGCCAGCGTCGTACGAATTTGCAGATCTCGATAGCACGTGGCTCAATATCTACTGGGACCACTCGCCAACGCCTTCAGTCCACGTTCCGTTGAAGGACTTCTTCCTTTCTCCGGTTGCCGTGACTTCCGTTCGGTCTTTCCAACTCAAAGCAGATCGGGACTCCGGGTTTGTGTGCTACTTTCCGATGCCATTCCGAGATCATGCTTCGATTGAGTTGGTCCGTAACGGATCCACGCCACTCGCAATTCGCACGATGATCCAGTGCAATCCGGAGTCGATCGATAGAAATGTCTATGGGTACTTCCACGCGGATTTTCACGAGTCCAATCCGACGCAATACCACATTTATCATCCTGTAATTCACACCGTAGGCCGCGGCCGCTATATTGGGATGGGATTCGGCGTGATGGCTCAACCCTATGCTGTTTTCCTCGAGGGCGCTCCCATCTTCAATGTAGATTCTGTTCAGGAATTCCAAACGCTCTACACAGGCGGGGAAGACTATTTCGATGGAGGCTGGTGGTTTCCCAACGGTCCCTTCACGCTTCCGTTTGCGGGTTATACCCACTTCATAGATCAATTCTACCGTTTCCACTATCTCGATTGCTACGAATTTTACTCGTCTTTTGACATGGATCTTAAGCCAGGCCGTAACCTCGACGTGTACGATCATTACCGAACGGTAGGCTATTACTACCAGCACTGGACACCCTTCTGGGCAAGTCGAGACACCATTATTGCTGGCGAGAATTGGACTGTGGACGGGGCCGGGTACGGAAACAAGCAATCGCTCGTCCTTACACTCAGTCGGAGTGGTGCTTCGGACACGATCCTTTTACAGACCACCACGGATGTGAGTGGACGCTTCCATCTATCACTCCAGGTTCCGCCGAGCTGGAAGCCGGGCGTTTATACGCTTAGCGTAAAGGGAGAAACCTCACCGAACAAATTCTTTGTACTTGGCAAACCCGCAATTCGTCCCGTTGTGGATTACCATCCAATCGTTCTTCGGGCCGGCGATTCACTCCTGGTCATAGGCACAGGCTTCGTGCCTGGGGAGCACGTTTCTTTCTATCTCGACAGTATACCGCTAAGCCAGTCCACGGTTGCTGACTCTGCCAGTGAGATTCGTTTAACGCTTCGGATGCCGTATCTTGCGGATCATGCTTATCTATTGGTTGCGCGCGGAGATCGATCTGGAAATAGCACGGCGGAAGAGCGTGTTTCGTTGACACGCACGCTCAACTTCGAGTTCGAGGATCTGATGCCGCCAACCTACAAAACTCCGGGTCAATGTTATGCTGAAGATGTTGCGTACTTCTGGGAGGCACAGTGGAGCAAGCAGATGTTCGTCTATTTCAAGCCTGACACGGTCTTCAGCGGCGCCACACTCGAGTTCGCGTTTCGCCTTTCCCATCCCGATACCTTCGCAATCGAGTTTCACCACAGCACGAGCCGCGATCTTGGTGAGTACGCCGTGATAATCGACGGGGAGGCGGTCGGACAGATTGGTGATGGTCACCCCGATCCGGACTTGGATCCTTTGCCCTCCGGCCCAATCCCCCTCGGTGTGCATTTCCTTGACTCCGGTCTGCATCACATTCGATTCACGTGCACAGGTAAAGCCGACACGGCTAAGAATTACTGGCTTGAGCCTGATAACCTGATCTTGCGTCCAACGACTACTCTTGCACCCGCTCCGGGGACACTTCACCGAACGGATTTGCATAACTCCAGTCCTCCGCGTGCAGTGCAGATCTTTCCGAACCCGACGCATAACCGGTCTGCAATGATAACATTCAGCCTTGGCGAGGTGGACACTCCGCTTCGGAACGGTAAGGTAGTTGCCCGTCTGGATGACGAAGTTGGTCGGACTTATTCTATTCAGCTTACCGGCAGCCTGATAGACGGAGGTTTTACTGGATCGTGCTCACTTGTGGGGGTTCCTCCGGGTACATTTTTTGTCAGTCTAGTGGTTGCGGGAGAGACCGGAGAAGTTATTCAATTGCCGATGGTGCCGCTGGTTGTAGAGTGACAGAAGATCACCCAAACGCTCAGTCTAACAAAATAAAGGAACCCCCTTCAAGTACAAACTTGAAGGGGGTTTCGCTACTTCCTCAGAATCACGGTGAAGAGAAAAGACCAATTCACTTGTGGTGACTCAGAGTACTATTGTGTCCTGTTCCACTTTGTACGATCGGATTGGATGCCTACTTGGCTGCGAACTCGCTGCCGAGCTGATGGCTGAGCTCAGATATGATCGAGGCTAAAGTCTGCTCGTCAAGGTTTTCGACAGCGCTAGTGACACTCTTGGCGGCAATGGGTCTGCTGGCTGAGCCGACGCCACTGAATAGCGGCACCAGCGCGACTTTGATACTAAGGATTCCACCAATCGGTCTGCGCTCGAAATTCACGCGCGCTTGCAAGATGTGTTCTTGCGTCAAGGAATGCACACCGGCGGCGATAAGATTCGCGGAGATGCACACGGTTTGACCTCGAAGCAGTTTCTCGGTAGAGCCAATCAGCTTCGTCGCTACTTCGTTGGAGGTGATGCCACCAAGCTGTTCTCCGATTGCGCCGCGTATGGAGCTCTGGGTGATAGATCTCACCTCTTCAAAGCTCATTGGAGGAGTCGTTACGTTCGACGCCTGAAATTCATAAGAAGTCGGCACGTCGGCCTGCTGTGACTGCGGCGATGCGGGTTGCGCGTTCGCTATCCGCACAAATCCGAGCGTTGCGACTATGGCTAATGCACGGATCATCGTCCTGGGGGAGGGGATAATCGAATTCATGGGCTTACTGGCTAAACTATAATCGGCATTTTGGCTAAACTACCGGCAAACTTGCTGTTGAGACTCACCTGCGAGCTCCTGGCAATGGTAGGTGGATCGGCAAAAATGATCCACTCAAACCTCGTACTCTAAAGACACGATTTGGGCTAGTATTAGTGCAGGAAAATCAGGAAATTGCACTGAAATCGTAGAGAATTGCAAATATCTGCTCTTCATTTTGGGACATGCGTACAAGCTTGCTACAAGGCATTTCGTCAGAATTCTTAATTCAAGGCGACCAATTCTGTCACTTCCGATTTATGCACGTCGCATACTTCATCTGTACAGAAACGTGACATATTGTGGACCGAATTGCAAAGTGAAAAAGGAAGAAAAATTTCACCAACGCACACTTGCCAATTACCAGGGAGGTATCTTTGTGCAAGTGAAATCCCACGAATTCCAAACCACTGCTTATCTTTTCGAAGCTCCCTGGCACTTCGCCTTTGCGATAACGGGTGCCTTAATGCTTCTTGCGACGCTGTTCTATCCGTTCGGCTATGATCAAGCAGTCTTCAGCGTCGGAGGCGAGATGATCATCAAGCACCTCGCTATCCCATACCGTGATTTCGTTGATACGAAGCCACCGGTGATCTTTTACCTTTACGCGACTGCACTGTGGCTCTTCGGGCATCACGAATGGTCGATCCGCATATTCGATCTCTTGTTTCAGCTGCTCTCCTCTTTCTACTTCTACCGAATTCTCCGACGCGCGATCGATGGGAAGTTTGCGCTTGCCACAGTTTCGATTGTAGCGATGATCTATGCAGGCTCAGGCTTCTGGCACACGGCGCAGGCCGAGAGTTTCGCTTATTTGCCTTCGCTCTTGCTGCTGGACATGGCCCTGCTCGTTCAGTTGAAACCGAGTAGGGCGTTCTGGTGGGGATCTATCGCGGGTGGTGCAGCGATTATCTTGTTCCTATTGAAGTTCACACTTGTGCTCGGGGCGGCGGCGACAGCAGTCTTCTTGCTTTTTGAGCGGGACCGCAAGATTGGGGAAGCATTAAGGTTCATTGCCGGGATGGTCGCTTCCTTTCTGGCGCTTGCAGTTGTCATTGGGTTTGCTTTACAGAGAGCTGGGGCGCTCGCTCCGTTTTTTGAAGCGATGCGCTGGACGGTACAGTACGCGTCCATCACGTCTGTCACAACGGGAGCGTCGCTTGTCCAGCAGGTACTCCTTCTGTTTCCGGAGAGGTTCATGTATTGCACATCACCAACAGTCCTCTTGCTTGGGGTCTGGGGAATCTGGAACTGGATCATCGGAGGTCGTGCTGGTGAAGCACATCCGATACTCAAGTTGCTTGCTGTGACACTTCTCTTTCAGCTCACGGGAATTGTGCTAGAGCGGAAGATCGTGTTCGATTATCAGTATGCCAGGGCCTTGTGGGCCTTTGTCCCGTTTGCAATATTAGGCGGACTGGAACTGGCACGACAGATCAAAGGAAGGGGGCCTCACAAATGGATAGTCGGAGTTCTGGTTCTGGTGGCTATTGCAGCTTCGCCAATGGTCAGAATGTATACACAATCTCTTGCGTGGGCGAAGGTAGCATCTACTCACCAGGATGCCGGGCTCGAAGTACACAAAAGGATCGGAGATTACTTTGCGGATGAGCAGCGCGCAGTTGGGGAGTATCTTCAGTTACACATGTTCGATACCGAAAGGCTGTTCTTCTGGGGCAACGATGTCGGTGTGTATTGGTACGCTCGGAAGCTTCCCCCAACAATCTGCCTCACGGCAACGCCGCTCCGAACAGCCTTCACCCCGCGAGAATGGCGGGGCAGAATGATGCGCCAACTCATAGAAGCGAATCCAAAGTACGTAGTCGTAGAATTTGGTGACGCGAAGGAGTATATCACGGGCAGCAAAGCAGATTCATATCAATCTCTGCAGCAATGGAGTGCTCTTGCCACGTACGTGGAAGCAGGATATGCCCGAGACACAGTAATAGGGCATTATCTAATGTATCGACGCCGGTAAGACGGCACCATTTCCTTACGCTGCCGTCCTCAAAATCTTTTCGCACAGATCCTCGAATGACATCCCCGCGGCCTTCGCCGCATCCGGCACAAGGCTCGTCGAAGTCATGCCCGGGAGAGTGTTGATCTCTAAGCAGAAGAATTTACCGTCCGGGCGAAGGCGATAGTCAATACGAGCGCATCCACGGCAACCAACAACGTGAAATGCCCGCAGCGCGTCAGCTTGGATGGCTGCTGTGAGTTCGCTCGGGAGGTCGGCTGGACAGGCGTGGAAGCTCATTCCCGTGGTGTACTTGTGGAAGTAATCGTAGAATCCACCGTTGGTCGTGATTTCAACGATTGGTAACACTTCGCCATCGAGCACAGCAACCGTCAGTTCGCGGCCAGCTATGAACTCTTCGATGAGTGCTTTCGGAGAATAGAGCAGCGCGAGATCAATCGCCTTGTTGAAGGCATCCTCGGCAGGGTCGTGAAGAATGGTAAGTCCAACCGTCGAGCCCTGATCGTTCGGCTTCACCACCATCGGGAATCCAAACTCGGCCTTTGTTAACTCATACGCCGCGTGGCGATCCTGCTGGTTTGTATCAAGCGCGACAATTGCTCCCCGTGGGACAGCAATGCCAGCATCTTTCAGTATGATCTTCGTGTAATGTTTGTCAATACAGATAGCGCTTGTTCTCGAATCTGAACCCGTGTAAGGTTTGCCCAGAAGTTCGAGCACGGATTGAATGATACCATCCTCACCCGGCACGCCGTGGAGCCCGAGCACGATGGCATCCGACTCCGCAATGGTGCTCGACATCAGGCTTTCGAGCACAATATTGCCCTGCGAGAAATTGCCGACCTGTTCGCTGGTTGGTGGCTCTGTGCTCGGGGGATCAGCCTGAAAGTCCTCAAGGCGCATAGCGCGGCCCGTTGCGGGGTCAAGCAGTGTTACGTCGTGACCGTTGCTCACGAGAGCGCGGGCCATTGCGGAACCGGAGATCAATGATACTTCACGTTCGGCGCTGGGGCCGCCTAGTAATACGCACAATTTCATAGACTATCCGACTACAATATTTACCAACTTATCTGGCACTACAATAACCTTCTTTATCTCCTTGCCATCCGTATGCCTTATCACACTAGCACTGGCGCGCGCGAATTGCTCTAGATCTTCGCGGGAAAGTCCGCGTGGTACTTCGAGCTTATCGCGCAGCTTGCCGTTAACTTGCAGGATAAGAGTGACCACGTCGTCCACAGTCTTCGCTTCATCGAAGGACGGCCACTTCGCATTGAAGATGGAGTCTTCGTGTCCCAGTCGTTGCCACAATTCCTCTGTAATGTGCGGAGCAAAGGGTGAAAGCATCTTGAGCAGAGCCTCAAAAACGTAGATGGGAATCCCTGCTTTCTCGTCGGCGATCGCGTTCATCAGGATCATGAGCGCGCTGATCGCTGTGTTGAGGCGCAATGCGTCAATGTCTTCGGTAACCTTCTTGATGGCCTGATGGAGCGCACGTTCAAGCGCTGGCGATGCAGAGGCATTTGCCAAACGAGAGAGATCCGTGACCCCTTCTTCTGTTGCTGCCAATCGCCACACGCGATTGAGAAATCGGTGTACGCCGTTGATACCTTGCGAGTCCCACGGTTTGGTACCTTCGAGCGGCCCTAAGAAGAGAATGTACGTGCGAACCGTGTCTGCGCCGTACCTTGATAGGAATTCGTCTGGGTTGACGATGTTGCCAAGCGACTTCGACATCTTCACTCCATTCTCACCCAAGATCATCCCCTGATGGAATGCGCGGACGAATGGCTCACGTGTAGAGACAACGCCGAGATCGAATAAGAACTGATGCCAGAAGCGAGCGTACAGCCAATGGGTGACAGCGTGTTCCGAACCGCCGATATAGAGATCGACGGGCATCCAGTACTGCTCATCTGCTTTTGATACGGCCTCGTGGTCGTTGTGGGGATCGAGATAGCGCAAATAATACCAGGACGATCCCGCCCATTGTGGCATCGTATTCGTTTCGCGGCGCGCGGGATGGCCTGTGGTTGGGTCAGTAGTGTTGACCCATTCCGATATGGTTGCGAGTGGTGACTCACCGGTGCCGGAAGGTGAATAGCTCTCGACCTGAGGCAACATTACAGGCAGCAATTTCTCCGGTAATGCCTTCGCATAATCACCGTCGCCATCATTGACAAAAATGATCGGGAAGGGCTCACCCCAATAGCGTTGGCGCGAAAAGAGCCAGTCGCGGAGCTTGTACTTGATCGAGCGATTGCCTAATCCAGTCGCTTCCAGCCACTCGATCATCTTAGATTTGGCTTGCGTGGTAGGCATATCCGAAAAGAAGCCTGAGTTCACGGCGACCCCGTGTTCGGTAAAGGGCCGTATCAGCGGTTCGTTTGCATCCACGCCGGGTGCCTGAACCACTCGAATGATTGGTAATCCAAAGGCCTGCGCAAATTCAAAGTCGCGTTCGTCGTGACCGGGCACAGACATGATCGCTCCGGTGCCGTAGGTCATGAGCACATAGTCGGCGATCCAGATCGGTATCGGCTGACTGGTTGCTGGATTGATCGCATATGCACCAGTAAAAACGCCGGTCTTCGCACGAGATAGGTCGACTCGCTCGATGTCGCTCTTCCGGCGCACGTCGTCAACGTATTGCTCGACGCTTGATTGCTTGTCCTGAGTTGTAATTCTCGCCACGAGCGGATGCTCTGGAGCTAGGACCATGTACGTTGCACCGAAGAGGGTGTCCGGGCGAGTAGTGAATACGCGAATGTTCTCCCCATGACCTGCGATAGCAAAATCTATCTCCGCACCCTCGCTGCGGCCAATCCAGTTACGCTGCATTTCGATCGTGCTTTCGGGCCAGTCAAGCTGATCCATCCCTTGCAGCAAACGTTCGGCGTAGGTTGTGATCCGCAGCATCCACTGCCGCATGTTGCGGCGAACAACGGTGAAGCCCTTCTCTTCCTGCTCCGGGACTTCCTCGTTTGCCAGCACCGTGCCAAGCTCCGGGCACCAGTTTACAGGCGCTTCAGCGATATATGCTAAGCGGCAATTCGCCAGAAAATCCGCGCGTTGCTTGTTCGAGGCGTGGTGCCACTCTTCAGCGCTGTAGTGGCGAGGTTTGCCAGCGGTTGCGCATGGCAGACCTTGCGTGCCGTGGGACTCAATGAGACGGACAAGCCCGTCAATCGGCTTCGCCTTCTGCTCAGCGGTGTCGAAATAAGAGCCGTAGAACTGCAGGAAGATCCACTGTGTCCACTTAAAGTAGCTCGGATCGGTGGTATTGATCTCGCGGCTCCAATCGTACCCATATCCAAGCGCTTCAAGCTGCCGCTTGAAGTTCGCGATATTCTGAGCGGTGGTGATGCTCGGGTGCAGTTTGTTCTTGACGGCATACTGCTCGGCGGGCAGACCGAAGGCGTCCCAGCCGGTGGTGCGGAGTGTGTTGAAGCCCTGCATACGCTTGAAGCGCATCGTTACGTCCGTAGCGGTGTAGCTCAGTGGATGCCCGATGTGCAGTCCCGCGCCCGAGGGATACGGGAACATCTCCATCACGAAATACTTCGGCTTGGATGGATCGCGTTGAACACGGTATAACTCGCTGGCGCGCCAGGCGTCCTGCCATTTGAGTTCGATTTCGGAAAAGGGGTATGGCAATGGAAGTTCGGTAATAATGAAATACTGCGAAAGAGCTATGCCGATTTACGCGGTTTAGTTTCTGTTCTCTTTAGGTCGGCGTTGGAATTGTCGTGATGCGATTCAAAAGCGGTATATTCGCACTCATTCTTTCACAGATGGAGGCCTCCTCATGAGAATTCTCGTCATAGTCCTTCTGGCGGCACTTGTTTCGGTCGAAAGCAGTGCGCAACCCTTAGAACTTGTCCCAAGCACGCTCGTCGTCCCACAGAAATATCAGAAGTATTTCGACTCCACGCGCACGTTGAACCTGCCGCGAGGATTCACAATGTCGGTGTACGCGACTGGGTCATTCAGCGTCCCTCGATTTCTCGAGTTCAATCCTCAAGGAGTGCTCTGCATTGCTGACGACAGCTATAAGACGGTCATGGCCATGCCAGACAAGGATTCTGACGGTGTGGCCGACACCATCTACGAAATTGCAGCAGGAACAGAGGGCGCCCATGACATTGCATTTTATGGCGGTGGCATGCTTGCCGGCAGCCCGAATCATGTCTGGCAATACGATAACCCGTCAAGCACTGGTATTTACTCATCCAAGCATCTATTTATCGACTCCATCGGGGCTGCCCCGGAGGGGGTGCTTAATCACAACCTCCGAACGATGCTGATAGATGAGGCGAGCAAATCGCTCTACATCGGCGTTGGAGCGCCGTGCAATGCCTGTCGAGAGAAGGATACCACACGGGCGACCATCCAGCGATATTCCCTGGAGGGACTGCCGCGAGAACTCTATGCTACGGGTATGCGGAATGCCACTGGTTTAGCAATGGATAGCTCGCATCAGCTGTGGGCGGCTGTTGCAGACCGCAACGATCAGGGCCAAGATTTGCCGTCCGATTATGTAACACGAGTAACGAGAAGTGGCTTTTACGGCTGGCCTTTGGCCTTTGGCAACCAACAGTGGGTTGATCTGAATGTTGACTCGGAGTACAAAGCCATGCTTCCCACGACGGCAGCAGATACCGCTCGCGTCGCCTCCACGCTTCCGCCGGACGTGCCCGTCGCCGCGCACTCCACGCCCTTGGGGCTTATCTACTGCAAGAATCCGAATCTTCCAGCATATATGGACAACACACTTCTCGTCTCGATTCACGGCTCCTATCCGGGACCGACGGGTCGTTTCATTGCAAATGGTTCGAAGATCATGCTGATCAGCAACATCGGCGGCAAGTGGACCGCACAGGATTTTCTGACAGGGCTTCTCACAGACTCTGTGAACTACGGACGCTGGGCCCGCCCCTGCGGACTCGTGATGGACCGCAAGGGGAATATCTACTTCTCATCCGATCATACTGCCCCCCACGTAACCCCGGCGGTGTATCGTATTAGTTTCGATCCAAAGAATGCGGTTGAACCTGCGCTGCCCTCCCCGGGACTCTTGGATATCACACAAGAAGCCGGTGGATGGAATCTAACTGTTCATTCAACGGAACACGCCTCAATCTTATTGTATGATATGCTTGGCCGCCGAGTCGAAGCGCACGTGAGCGAGCGCAGCGTATCTGTGGATGGGCGCTCGTTCTATTTGGATGCGACTGAGATGCAGCATGGCGTGTATTGGGTGGTGGTCCAGTGCGGTGGGGAGAGGGTTGCGAGGAGGATAGTGCAATAGGGCCAAGTATCGGAATAAGAATTGAAGTAGCTTCAATTGTGGTTTACCATTAGAATTTTGCTCCGTCTACTATTATTCGAACTAATGCCAATCCGTCGTCTGCTTTTTCAATTCGTTCTGATAACGGCAAGCTTCGCCTCCTCGCAACTCCGCGCCCAGGGCCAACCTCTCGACAGCCTACTGGAGCGCATCGGCTCTGATCTCCACAATCCCGCGTTGGCAGAGCAACTTCATACAATGCTCCCGCAAGGGATAGATTTCCGCGTGTGGGGATATGCCGCCGGGGATTTTTCGAACGATACCATTCCCGATCTCGCGCTCTCGCTGTACAATCATGACGAGGGGGGAAACAAGGTTCGCGTTTATCTTTTTGAGAATGTGAAGGGAAGGAAATTAGTGGAGCGATTTGCGAAGACGATCGCCTATATCGAGACGCCGATAGAAGTCGGGCTTTCCATTGAGGGGTCGGTAGTGACGATCACACGGAAGACCAGCGCGGTGCATTGGTCGCAGGAGGGATACTCGATCGAATCAGGGGATGTGGCGCTGGTGGATCGTTTCGAGACCGAGCAGGAAGACCCAACGGGCAAATCCAAGTCGAAAGCGAATGCGGTGGGACATGATGTCTATCGTAATTACGAAACGCTGCGTACGCGCGAGGCGTGGTACACCGGTGTCGGGGCTGATCCGGTGAATTCAATAGCGTACTTCACGCTGCCAGCGTATCAGAGATTGCGAGAAATATATCCTGGGTTCGGACATAGGGGAAGCGACACCTCCAAGGACTTTATACTCGGCGGCAATACGTTTCGCCGGGATTCAACGGATCTCTCCATTCGCAGTATTCAGGCCGCTTACACCGACGAGTATCTTTACATCGCACTTCGTGTGCGGGACGATTATGTGATGGGCGGTGCGCCGCGGCCTGAAGCCAACGACCGCGTCACGCTATGGTTCGACACCAAGTTCACCGGCGACCGCAACAACCGTGACCGGCGCATTCTCTCGAATGAGGGAGGCACACCCACCTTCCGTGATGCATTGGATTCGCTAGTTCACAACCTCACGTTTGTGCTCCCGAAATCAAGTGGGCGAGTGACGCAGATCGGTCAAACATCGCCGGCATCGCTCACGCCGTTGGAGCAGGAAGGACTGAAGGGTGTTCAGGCTCAGATGAGCTATGATACGCTCAAGGGAGTCGTCAATGGCTATGGGCTGAGTGTTCGCATTCCGTTTACCTTTTTGGGTTTTGAAACGAACCCCGCAAGATTTTACGAGACCCGAGGCCCCGCAGGACGGAAAACCGAAGATCAGAACGGTCCAGGTCCGGCGGAGACTAGCGGCATCGGCGATGCGGCAACGCTTGGGTTTTCGGCCGTCATCTATGATGTGGATGACCCGTCGCACCCGGACGAGGTCACCGTCGAGGGGACGAGCCGATACGAGGAGGGGAATCCCTCTACCCTGGGCACAATGGTCCTGGAGCCGAGCACGCTCTACTATGGTGAGGTTCATCCAACCTATTTAGAAGAATTGCGAGCAGGGCTGTCACTCTCGGGGTATTAATTCGTATGGGGTTCGAGATGTATTGCATTTCGAATTACGTACCAGTATGATCAGAGTTACTATAGTGTATCCGGCGGGTGAGTCGTCTCACTTTGACATGGAGTATTACCTCAAATCGCACATGCCTGAGTCCATCGCTCGGCTTAGCGTGGCAGAGGGATTTCAGGGAGTATCTGTCGAGCGCGGTGTAATGGGAGACGCACCCGGAGCGCCGCCAACCTTTGTCGCAATGTGTATCTACACCTTTGATTCCATAGAATCTTTTCTCGCGGGGTTCATGCCGCATGCTCCATTTTTGCAAGGTGATATGACTAACTACACGGACATCAAGCCGATCATTCAATTTAACGAAGTTGAGATTCTGAAATAGTTATGAAAGATATTCTTACCTTAACTACCGACCGTTTCACCCAGATCCGCTCGCTCGGCGAGAAGACACTGGAGCAATTGAGTGAGGCCGATCTGCACTGGTCGCCAGACGAGGAATCGAACTCCATCGCAGTGATCGTTCAGCATTTGGCAGGAAACATGATCTCGCGTTTCACGGATTTCCTGACAACCGATGGCGAAAAAGAAAATCGCAACCGGGATGGGGAGTTCGTCGAGCATGGTATGGGCTCTCAGGAATTACGCGAGCGATGGGACGCAGGATGGGAATGTCTGTTCGCTGCGATGCGCCCTCTCACCGAGGCAGATTTGAATCGCGAGGTGTTTATCCGGGGAGAGTCACACACTGTGATGGAGGCGTTGCTGCGGCAGCTAAGCCACTTCGCGTATCACGTCGGGCAAATTGTCTATATTGGAAAGATGCGGCAGGGAAGTGCCTGGAAGACGCTTTCGATAGCGCGGGGAGCTTCGCAGCAGTTCAATACAGCGTTGTCACAGTCACAAAATAAAAAATGAAGTACGAATTACGCATATAATTCATACTTCATCTTGTTGTATCTGTGCGGGAGGGGGGACTTGAACCCCCACACCTCTCGGCGCTACCACCTCAAAGTAGTGCGTCTGCCATTTCGCCACTCCCGCATTGCTCCAGGTTCACTTCCCGGAAAACCGGGGCATGTACTCGAAGCGCCGTGAAAACTGAACGATGGGGGTGGCGGTTCCAATTTGAATGAAATGAGTTGGGAATTGGCAAAATTTACGCTGAGAACTGATACTCAGGGACCGGATAGGTGCAGGTTTTGCCTCAATGCTATTTGCTGATCCCCAGCACGGGATGGATTTCCCTGTAATTCAAGGCGTGGCCTTTCTGCCCATGAGGGAAATCCTGGAAGAGCACACCGGAGACTGTCGCCGGTACACTTACTTTTTTGAACGTTGTGGTCGGCTTCCCCACGTTATCCAAGACCCACTGGTAGGCCACCATAAAGGCCGGAGCCCGGCTGGAAGCGGCGTTCTCGGCGCAGGAGACGTTTGGTACTTCTGCGATCATGGAGTCCTGACTCGCATCGGTGAGAATAAGATGAATGTCGCTGTCATCCTCGCGTACGAAGGCGACGATCGTGCAGGGGATGCTGACGGTCTGCTTCTCGAATGCCAGGCGTGCGGTTGTGTCGCCGACGGTGATGCGCGGGAAGCTGTCCTGCGCGGCGATGCTGCTCATCGGCGAGGACCAGTCAATTGTGGCAACGTCTCCATCCGTCAGGTTCTTGATTGACCAGCGTTCGATGCCGCACGGCGCGGTTTCTGAGGGCGTGTCCGTGGATTTCGAACAGCCGAGGGCTAAGAGGAGCAATACGCAGGAAATGTATTTCTTCATCCGATAGATTGGCTACACTCGACAGGATCAGTTCAAGGCAGATTTGGTATTTGCATTCCTATACACCAATCTCACAAACAATACCAACCAATACCCAAACCATCCAAACCAGAATACCCCGATGACTACGTTCGACTTCGTTGCTCCGGCCGCGATCATTGTCGCTATAAAAAGTAGCACTTTCCACCAATGCAGGTACTGCGTGTGAATCGGCTGCACGCTCTGAGTTGTGGCTATTTCGGGCGCAGAAGTCAACTCGGGCGCGGAAGAGGCCATTGGGCGATTCGCCGTTGGCGAATCGAGGCGGGTGCGCATGGAGATACCGGTGCCGGGTAGGCCGGTGTTTAAGTATCTGCCGTTCTTGCCGAGCGTGACGCTCGCGCCGCGCACACCAATGGATGTGCTGATACCCGATCGGCTGATATTCAAGTGGACACCAGGCAAAATCTTAATTCGTCGTCGAAATCGGAGGGCCATAATTGTACTGGGTTGAGACAGGGAGTTGGGAGAACGAGGAGGAGGCAGGTAGAATTCACAATAGAAACCGTCCATCGAAACAACACCCCCGCCTTTCCAAGGCGGGGGCAGGGGGTGGTTGTTCCAATTGGGGTTTGACCACCCCCCAACCCCCGCCTTGGAAAGGCGGGGGAGCACGCTACGTGACACATTGTGTGGCTATCGCACAATCACTAGACGAGAATAGAATGTACTCTTTTCAGAGTGGAGAGTCAGTTCGTACGCACCTGGTGAAAGATTGTCAACGTCGCACTGCACGGACTCTCCGGAGACAACAGAATGAAGCGATATGCTGCGCCCCAATGGATCGCGTGCTGTTACTGACCACACACCTGCGGATGGAAGAGCGATGGTTATGCGCTCGGATGCAGGATTTGGGAATGCTGGGATAAGAGGCTGTGTGATTGCCGTCCTAACTCCGAGTTGCAAGGGCACCCCGACACTTTTATAGACACCTGCGCCAGTAGTGGAAGCGTAGATCGCACCCGCCGCATCACGGGCGAGCGCATTGACGCCCAACGAATCTAATCCATCACTGAGGTTGTACATCCCCTTGCTCGCGCGAGGCCAGTAATAAACTCCCGTCGAGGAGGAGGCATAGACATCATTGGAATCGGAGAGTAGAAAATCGGTGATGGCCGATTGATCGGGCATGACCGTCAACTCCCACGTCACGCCCTGATTGCGCGAGCGAACAAGGGCATTCGGGGAGCAATAGATCGCGATCGTTCCGGATTTGTTGGCGATTATCCTTCCCGGATTCATTTTAGGTGGCATCGTAACTTGTTGCCATTGATTGCCGCCATCTGTAGTCTTGAATAAGTTTGTGGCAGTACACGCATACAGAGTCCCCGAGGAGTCAGCACAGAGTGATCCCACAGCGCCGACAATTGCATTGTCATTCGTTTCGGACCATGTCTTGCCTGTGTCGTCGGAGTAGAAGACTCCTTTTGTGGCGGCGTAGATTCGGGCAGGTGCGGTGACAGCAACACGGACGGTGCCATTCGGCAATGCGCCAAGAATATTCTTCCACGCGGCGCCAGAGTCGGTGGAACGGAGGAGATCACTGCCGGATGTAGTGCCAAGGAGCGAATGATCGAATCTATCCACACCCAGGAATGACGCTGTCTTCCATTGCGATGGGATCCATTTGCCCACTGAATCCTGGACATATTGCGAGGTGCCGGATCCAACGAAGATCCGATCATTAGCGCGAAAAAGAGTTGGGAGTGATGACATGGGAACCGACAGCCCATTCCATGAGGAGGGCTTTCCGGTAGCGGCATAGTGCAGGTTGGTGCCATACGAAGTTGGTGCAATCCACCTTCCGGATGAGTCGAGTTCAAAATGACCTAAACTGCCGGGCAAATTAAATGCCGTGCTTGATGAATCATGAAAATACTGGTTGTTGCTAAACAATATTTCATTGTTCGTATTTGCGAGGATTGCGAAGTGTATGTCTGCACCACAAGGACGTGTCCAGTGCAAACCATAATCAGTGGAAAAGTAAAGGAAGCTGCTACTGCCGTCATAACAGGTCGCCCAAACATGCCCCGCATGTCCTGCTAGAATGAAGTAGTAGTTCGCTGTAATGAGACCGTTCAGACATCTCTTCCAACTTGCGCCCTTGTCGGTACTGGTGTAGATACCCGAGTTGGTTGTCACGTAGTAGTGCAGCTGATCAGCGGTGAAGCCTGCTAATGATTCACTTTGCGGTCCTAAGACTGTATCCCAGGAGTTACCTGCGTTTGTGCTGCGAAGGATATTTGAGGAGTTTTGTACACTGAATAAGACCCCCGCACGATCGGCGAAAATAGCGGTGCCAATTCTGAAAGGCAGGATTTGAGCTCCGCTGCCATCGGCATCGGTACGAACGAGTACTGACCCGTCCATGCGGAGTACAATCTTTGCACTTGGCAATGTGGTGATTCCCTGAACACTTCCCAGTGATTTCGGGATCGGAAATCGTTGCCAGGAAACACCGGCGTCTATAGATCGAAACAGCACTCGTCCGCGCCCTGCAAGAATGTCGCCATTCGTATTGACTTCAAGGATCGTAGGTACGTCGAGACCTGGCCCGTTGGTAGGCACCCAGTGAAGTTGACCAGACACAGAACTTACGAGAAGGAAAGATACCAAGCAGACCAACGGGAGAATTCGTCTCATATTTTTAGATGGGATCGTACGTGGACATGGTAATAACTCTTCAAATTGAAAATTGTTACACCAAATTCAGCGGTTAGACCCAAGAACCCCCGCCTTGGAAAGGCGGGGGAGTAGGAAAGTGAAATCGCTGAAGCCTCAATTCACGCCCGCGCCTCTTTTTCTTCCGATATTTGCAGTTCCAAATTCAAACCGACGGATCAATTCATGCATCATTTCTCGCGTCTTCTAATCGCTTTCGTTCTTTGTGCTCTCGCGTTGCCGCTGCGTGCTCAGTATCTCGGCTGGGACTATCAGGAGCAGGCCCGCACACATACGACCGATGTCCAGAACATCGAAATGCACATCTCCTTCGATCAGCCAGCCAAGCGGATCATGGGGACAGTCTATCACCGTCTGCAGATTCTCCCTCAGCGCGATCCCGTGACGGATATTGTCTTTGACGCCAAAGATATGACGATTGAGAAAGTGTGGGTCCAGGACGGGAAGAAGCAGACCCCGCTGACATTTGACACCAGCGAGAGTGGCAAGCTTCGCATGACACTTGACAAAGTGCATCCGAACAATACACCGTTTACGATCGGAATCCAATACTGGGCGAAGCCGAAGAAGGGCATGTACTTTATACAGGCGGATACCTTCTACACGCAGCGTACACCGGAGATCTGGACGCAGGGCGAAGGTGAAGATAACCGTTATTGGCTGCCCTGCTACGATTATCCCAACGACAAAGCTACGACGGAAATGTACGTGACCGTTCCGGCCGAACAGAAGGCACTCTCGAACGGACATCTGGTCTCGAAGGATAAGAACAAGGACGGCACAGTGACGTGGCATTACAAGGAAGATAAACCCTACTCGAGCTATCTCATCATGCTCGGTATCGGCGACTACGAAGTGCCGAAGGATAAGTGGCGCGGCAAGGACGTAGAGTATTGGGTCTATCCGGGTTGGAGTAAAGAAGCGAATCGCATTTTTGGTTTGACGCCGAAGATGCTGGAGTTCTACTCGACCAAGACAGGCTTCCCGTACGCGTGGGAGAAGTATGCGCAGATCGCCATCGAGGATTTCATGTATGGTGGGATGGAAAACGTCTCGGCCACCACGATGAACGATTATATCCTATTCGATAAACGCTCTGGCGTGGATTTCAACGCGGAGGGCTTGATTGCGCATGAGCTAGCCCATCAGTGGTTCGGCGATGTGCTCACCTGCCGCTCGTGGATACACATGTGGTTGAATGAATCCTTTGCGACGTATTTCGAGGCGCTCTTCCGTGAATTCAATGATGGCAAGGATGAATTTGACGAGGAGATGTACGGCGCGCAGCTGGCCGGAATTAACGCTGAGACCGGCGAACGTGGAAAGAAGCCGATCGTGGCTCCCAATAACTACACCGCCAATCACTATCCACGTGGGGCAGCAACGCTAAACATGGTTCGCCACATCCTGGGTGACACCGGCTGGTGGAAGTCCATCCATCATTATTTAGATGCACACCAGTTCCAGCCTGTAGTGACCGATGATCTGAAGATGGCCATCGAAGAGACGACCGGGCAGAACCTGCAGTGGTTCTTCGATGAGTGGATATACAAATCCGGGCATCCTGTCTTTGATGTCACATATGAGTACGATGATGCGGCGAAAGTTGTTCGTATGACGGTGGTGCAAAATCAGGCGCACGATTCACTCACTGGCACATTCAAAATGCCTGTGGATGTCGAACTGACGATGCCGGATGGCACGACCCGAATGGAGACAATCCGCATCGCGGACTCCGTGCAGAAGTTTACGATCATCTCACCTCAGAAGCCAGTGATGGTGATCTTTGACAAAGGTAACACGCTTATCAAGGAATTGCATATCCATAAGGAGCCTGGAGAGTGGATCTACCAGTTGAACCATGCAAAGCTCGCGATCGAGCGCTCGCAGGCAGTGATGAACATGGTTCGCGAGCCACTCTTTGCGCACGAAGATCCTGCGAACGATGCCAGAAGCAGCCAAACGAACGAGATGTTCGCGGCCCTAAAGTACTCCGTCCAGCACGACCCGTTCTGGGCCGTGCGATTGCATGCTCTGAACACGTTGGCAAAGTTTGCAGATCCGACTCACAAGATCGAAGATGTGCTCGCTAACATCGCACTGCACGATGAGAAAAATGATGTCCGGGCGCAGGCAGTGGAATACTTGGCTCGTTACTCTACAAGCGCGGTAGCGATGCCTACACTGATCACCGTTCTGGAAAAAGACTCAAGCTATCACGTTGTTGGGAATGCACTTAAGGCGCTCTTCAAGTTCGATCCGGAGCGTGCGTTCCAGTTCGCACACGCCTATTTGAAGACTGGCTCGCCGCGTGACAGAATGCGTCAGTCCGCGATCGAGATTTTGGAGATGACGAAGAATCGGCAATCACTGAATGAACTGATCCAGATGGTGGGGACGCATGATGTGCCGAAGCACACGCGCTACAACCTCATCGAGTCTATAGCAAAGTTTGCGGAAGTGGATTCCGCGCTCGTATATAAGACGCTTTGGATCCTGGCCGACAATGGTGATCTCCCGATTCGTGGCGTGGCACTCAATCGCCTCGCAGACATGGGCGGTGAGCCAACCTTGCGTCAGTTGGAGGCGCAAGCGGCTACCCGACCGGAGATGAAGGTAACGTATGATGCCTTGCTCAAGCGGATGCGGTTGCGACTTGGTGTGCCGGAGCCGCCGGAATCAGACCCAACCAACAACAAGTAACACCGCGCCTGCGACGGCGAGCGCGAGCGAGCCGTACCAGACGAATTTCTGCGACAGCAGCGCCGCGATCGCCGACAAAGCAATGGCGATCTGGAAAAGGGTGACAGCAATGGCGAGCTTGTGATGATGTTCCATAAGGAGGTCGGACCGTGTGTCGGCCTCCTTTGTTTTTTGTTCGAAGGCTCTCGCTGCGAGCGCGATAGAGTCTTGTTGCAAATGATAGCGGTATGCTTCCTTGGCGAGACTGCTGTCATGATACTGCCGGAAGAATGCATCGTCCAAGTTCTTTTTCAGCCCCTTGGATTGATACAGATTCCAAATATCCGTGGCTCTGCTTGTGCTAAGGATGGCATTGTTCTTTTCGAGAATGGCCTCATTGGCGTATTGCCCGGACAAGAGTGAAGCAATGGCAGCGCAGACGGCGATCAGCGCCGTGGATAGCGCAAGATACCGCCGCCAACCCTGGCCGTGCTCGGTGCTATGCTCCACAGCATGCTCCAAATGTTCACGTAGTTCGAGTGCGTCGTTGTCGTCTTCCATATCAATAAAGTGAGGACTACTCTTCAGACTGTGTGCTTCCGGTACCGCTCTAATTTGAACATCTCTCCCAAATACAAGCGACGAATTTCTTCATCATTGGCTAACTCCTCTGCGCTACCTGCGCGATAGATCGTGCCGTCTATGAGGATATAGGCGCGATCCGTGATAGAGAGCGTTTCGTGGACGTTGTGGTCGGTGATGAGGATGCCGATGCCGCGGTCCTTCAAGCGAAGTACGATCTGCATGATCTCCTCGACGGTGATAGGGTCGATGCCGGCGAAGGGCTCGTCGAGCAGGATGTAGTTAGGATTTGTCGCGAGTGAGCGGGCGATTTCGCAACGGCGTCGCTCGCCGCCGGAGAGCATGTAGCCGTGGGATTTGCGAATGGCGGTGATGTTGAATTCTTCGAGGAGTTCGTCGGTGCGAGCGTGGCGCTGCTTGCTGGAGAGAGGCATGAGTTCGAGCACCGAGAGGAGGTTTTCCTCGACGGTCATCTTGCGGAAGATGGACGCCTCTTGAGGCAGATAACCAATGCCTTTGCGGGCGCGGGCGTACATAGGCAGCGCGGTGATGTCCTCGCCATCGAGCAGCACGCGGCCTTCGTCCGGCTTGACGAGTCCCGTGATCATGTAGAAGGTGGTCGTCTTGCCAGCGCCGTTTGGGCCGAGAAGACCCACGATCTCGCCCGGCTCGACCGATACGCTGGAGTCCTTGACGACCGTGCGCTTGCCGTAGATTTTTTTGAGATGCTCGGAGTGAAGTTGCCGCATGAGGAGATAACTGCTATTGGGTGAGCTTTGGTTTGGAGGGCTTTTTGTCTGGGATCGTGAGCATGGGGGTTGCCCCAGCGCCAGTCACGCTTTTTGTATCAAGGCTCTTCGGCAAAGGCGGTGGAAGGAGCCAGGGCATGACGAACTCCTGACGATACGGCCGCAGATCGACGTGGCGCTCATAGTCATTCAACCGGAATCCCGCAGCGCGGTTGCCGACAAATCTCTCCGGAAAATACTCACCCTCGGTGCCGGAGATGATGGCAAGCCGCTTGACCGATTTGTTCTTGAAGTCGATGCGAATGGTATCGCCGCTTGCGCGATTGACACCGTCTGGCTTGCCATCGCTAACTGCAAAGTATATTGAGAGAGCATTCGAGCGGTCATAAAGACAGCGAGCGGTATCCTTCTCGACGACGAGCATCATAGATTCTCCTTCGAGCTGATTCATTCTGCCCGAATTGGGGAATTCGTCCACCGGGCTGGTGGCGAATGCATGACCGACAGCAAAAACTCGCTTGACATGGTGATCTTTCATGAGCATTGCAACGCTATCGGCGTCAATCTCGGTGCTGTCGTTCCAGACTCGCTGGCGCTTGGCGTGAAACACATTGATGATGTCTCTAACCTGATCGAAATCCATTCTGCCACCAATGAGGCTGAAGCCTGATCGCAACATACGAACGCTGTCGATAGCCACAAAATGTGCCGAGTCACCTTGATACATCTTCATCGTATCAGCCCGCAGGAACATCGTGTCGAAGACAGTACGCACGATCTGCTCACTGTCCCGCTCCTGGCTGCTGTCGATGTAGTAGAGGAGAGGCCGCCCTGGAACAACGGTGAAATTCGTCTTCGCAAATCGAGCGAGCGTGTCTCCGAAAATGATGGTCTTATTGCGAATGTCCTCCACACTGACATGTCCTCGAGCATTCATCTCGCCGCGCGCTTTGGAATCGTAAAACCAATCGGAGGCGAGACGAACCGAATCGTTGGATAGATGAACTCTCCCCTTAGCTGTTGTCTCATCAAGGGCTTGAAGATGGATAATGGTGTCAGCGGAGAGCGAACCGGAGTCGCTCTTTACTTCTGCATTGCCAAGCAAGATGGATGTCTGCGTGGAACGATAATACTGGAGGTGGTCAGAGAGGCTTGTCGTCTTGTGCTGAGTGACGGTAACATGCCGATGGAAGTTAGCCATCTGGCGATAGCTGTCATAGTCGCCCATGCCAGCGGTGAGTTCGATGTCGCGGTCGAAGAGCCGGACGTTTCCCTCGGCGTGTCCGACGCCGGTGGAGTCATCGAAGACAAGATATGGAGCGTATAGCGAGAGAGTATCCTGATGGATCTCAACATTGCCGACGAGTTCGAGGCGGTGACCCGCGGTATATTGAATTGCTTTGTCCGCCGAACCATACAGTGGCCCCTGCACGAACCGCACGTGCCCGAACATTTGTTTGACAGGCTCACCATTGATCACGTCGGCGGCAAGGCTATCGCCAGTGACAGTAACAGGCTCACGCTTCTGCCCGTACACTCCTGAGGCAAGAAGCGCCAGCACGAGCGCCACCATCAGACGTGCGAGTCCTGGCTGGCGGCGAGTGGCGGAGAAAATGCTGGATGACAAACGACCTCTTTTTCTGATTTTCGAACGAACGCTTAGGTTATGGCAATCAATCCGAACAAACTAACGGTCAAGACGCAGGAAGCGCTTCAGGCAGCCGTGGAGATCGCATCGAATTACGGAAATAATCAAATTGAGCCGGAGCACCTCCTCGCCGCGCTGATCCAGGATCCCGAAGGCGTAGCGACCTCCGTTCTGCGGAAGATAGGCGTTAATATTGACTCGCTCCGCATCCGCGTTACGGGCGCGATGGAGAAGCTGCCGAAAGTTACCGGTGTGCCAGGCGCAAATCAGTTTGCTTCGAACAATCTGAACAAGCTCTTCGATAATGCTCTCAAGGAAGCGGAATCGCTCAAGGATGAGTACGTATCCACTGAGCATTTGTTGCTCGCTTTCCTCGATGGCAATACACCGGTTACGAAGCTGCTGAAGGAGAGCGGTGTTTCGAAGAACGCTGTTCTCACCGCGCTCCAATCTGTCCGCGGCACACAGCGCGTGACCGACCAGAACGCGGAAGACCGCTACCAATCGCTGGAAAAGTATGGCCGCGATCTCACCGAGGCCGCAAAGAAGGGCAAGCTTGACCCCGTCATCGGACGCGAGGAAGAGATTCGGCGCGTGATGCAAGTGCTATCCCGCCGGACGAAGAATAATCCTGTGCTTATAGGCGACCCGGGAGTGGGGAAGACTGCGATTGTTGAAGGGATTGCTAATCGGATTGCGTCGGGTGATGTGCCGGAAGGATTGAAGAGCAAGCGCATTGTTGCGCTTGATATGGGCACGCTCGTTGCGGGTACGAGTTTTCGGGGGCAATTCGAAGAGCGATTGAAAGCGATCATGAAAGAAGTGGTGGAGTCTGCGGGAGAGATCATTCTCTTCATTGACGAACTCCACACACTCATCGGAGCTGGTGCAACAGGGGGTGCGATGGACGCTGCGAATATCCTCAAACCTGCGCTCGCTCGCGGAGAGCTTCATGCCATCGGCGCGACAACCCTTGACGAATATCGCAAGCATATAGAAAAAGACGCTGCGCTCGAACGTCGATTCCAACCCGTGTTCGTGGGCGAACCAAGCGTAGAAGATACCATCTCCATTCTCCGTGGCTTGCAGGAGAAGTACGAAGTTCATCACGGCGTCCGCATTCGCGACGCCGCGCTCATCGCAGCCGCGCAGCTATCTGATCGCTACATCGCCGACAGATTTTTACCCGATAAGGCAATTGATCTCGTTGATGAAGCTGCAAGCAAACTTCGCATCGAGATCGATTCGATGCCGGTGGAGTTAGATACTATTGAGCGCACGATTCGGAAGTTGGAGATCGAGCGTGAAGCACTCAAGCGTGAGTTATCCGCTGTATAAGGCATCGGTAACATCTCGTACTTCCGATTACACGTTCAGAATACTACCGAGTGTACAAGGTATATTGTGATTTCGACGAGACCGTCACCCAGCGTGATGTTGGGCTGCAAATCCTCCAACGCTTCGGAACGCCATTAGCAACGGAAGTGTGGGCAGATCTGGAAAACGGCTCGGAAAGTGCTGCGGAGTGCTACCGAATTGCTTGCGGGACGGTAGAACATGCTGATCGCTCAGCTTTTGAAAAATTGATCGATGAACAGCACCTAAGGCCTGGGTTTCTGGAGTTCGTGCAATTCTGCAAAGAGTGTGCTATTGAAGTTCATATCGTCAGCGACGGGCTCAGCGCATACATTCGACGCATTCTTGAAAAACACGGGCTCGGTCATCTGCCAGTCTGGACGAACAAGGTTGAACTCTTGGAAGACGGAAGCCTGTCTGTCGAATTTCCGAATGAACGGGAGGGATGCAGGCGCTGCGCCTCCTGCAAGTGTGCGAGATTGCTAACATCGAGCGCAGACGAGGATACGATTGTCTATGTGGGTGATGGTTATTCGGATCACTGCCCGGTCCGCATGGCAGATGTCGTGTTTGCGCGCGCGACACTTTTGAGGCAGTGCGGAGAGTTAGGAATCCCGCATCATCCATTTTCGGACTTCCACGAAGTACAAGCAATATTGCAGAACTACCTCCGAGACCGCCCGAAGTACCGCCGCGAACAAGCGCACCGGAGGCGGAATGAATTGATAATGATGGAATAGCGTGATCATTCGTCCGACAATCTTCGAACAATTTCCCGAAATCATCGCCGCGCAATCGACGCGGCTTGGCGGCGTTTCACCCGAGCCGTTCGGGATGAACCTCAGTAGCCATGTCGGTGATGAGCAGGCAAACGTCGATGAGAACCGGCGACTGTATTATTCCGCCATTGGGATCGGGGAGGATGCGAAGAAAGTCTATCAGAATCAGGTTCACTCCGCAAATGTCGCAGTGGCTATCGGCGATGAGGGGGTGGTGAAGGAGAATGATGCGCTCATTACATCCGAAGCCAATGTGCTGCTCGGCGTCACGGTTGCTGATTGCACTCCAATATTGCTATGCGATCCCGTTACAAATCTCATCGCAGCAATCCACGCTGGCTGGCGGGGGACGGAACAGATGATCACACTTGCGACGGTCCGCAGAATGCTCTCGCTGGGTGCGCGGCCTGAAAACATTTTTGCCTTCATCGGAGCAAGCGCATCATTGGAGAAATACGAGGTCGGTCTTGAGGTTGCAACGTTGTTTGAATCCAGACACACTAGGGAGCTAGGTAACAACAAGTTTCTCCTTGACGTGAAGACGGCGAACCTAGACCAGCTGCTGTATGCGGGAATTCCTCGTGAGCAGATCGAGGTCTCACCTCTCTGCACCATTTCCGATGAGCGATTGCATTCTTACCGGCGAGATGGTAAGAAGTCGGGAAGAATGTTGGCTGTCATCATTAGACAATAACTGAGCCTGAACGCAAGTAGGAAACAGTGTTTTCATCCAAGCTACCTTTAGCCTACTCCACTGTGACAGATTTTGCCAGATTCCTCGGCTGATCCACATTGCATCCACGCGCACATGCCATGTAATAGCTTAGAAGTTGCAGTGGCACCACAGAGAGCATTGGTGTGAAGAGCGACATTGTCCGCGGAATGTAGATCACCTGCTCTGCCAACTCCTTTATCTTCTCATCACCCTCAGAGGCAATGGCGATGACGTGTCCCTTCCGCGCGCGGACTTCCTGGATATTCGAAAGTACCTTCTCATAGACCTCGTCGTGCGGGGCAATGATGACCACCGGCATGTTCTCGTCGATGAGTGCGATCGGGCCGTGCTTCATCTCCGCAGCAGGATAGCCCTCTGCGTGGATGTAGGATATTTCTTTCAGCTTCAATGCGCCTTCGAGCGCCACGGGATAGTTGTAGCCCCGACCAAGATAGAGGAAATTTGTTGCGTCCTTGAAGATTTCGGCGATCTCCTTGACTTGTTGCTCTGAGTCGTCGAGGATCCTCTGGACTTTCTCTGGAATGAGGAGAAGTTCGCGGATCATGGCGCGACCATCCACCACGGAGAGGTGGCGCATACGGCCCAGCATGATGGTGAGCAAAGAGAGCACTGTTAGCTGAGAAGTGAATGCCTTTGTTGACGCGACTCCGATCTCCGGACCAGCATGAATATAGACACCGCCATCGGACTCGCGCGCGATGGTCGAGCCAACGACATTCACTATTCCCAGGGCGCGAGCGCCTTTGCGTTTGCCCTCGCGCATCGCGGCAAGGGTGTCGGCGGTTTCCCCAGATTGGCTGATGCCAAACATCACGTCGTCGTCGCCAACGATGGGATTACGATAGCGGAATTCGCTGGCATATTCGATCTCCACCGGGATGCGCGCATATTGCTCGATCATGTACTTACCAATCAGGCCAGCATGAAAGCTTGTTCCGCACGCCGTTAGGATAAGGCGCTTTGCGCGGCGCAGGTCACGGAGCTGATTTTGCAGTCCGCCGAGCACGATGTCACCTTCCTCCTCAATAACACGGCCTCGCATGGCGTCCGTGATGGTGCGCGGCTGCTCGTGTATCTCTTTCAGCATGAAGTGATCGAACCCGCTTTTTTCGATGGCTTCGAGCTCCATGTCGAGTACTTCAATGTTTTTGGTGATCTCGATATTGCTAATGGTTCGCGTCTTGATGCCGGAGCGCGAAACTGTCGCCATTTCGTTATCGGAGAGATAGATGACCTGCCGCGTATGGGCGATGATGGCCGCAGCATCACTTGCTACGAAATACTCATTGTCGTTGCCGACGCCGATAACGAGGGGGGAGCCCTTGCGGGCGCAGACGATCTCGTTTGGATCATCTGCTGCCACGACAGCAATGCCGTAAGCACCGACGACCTCGTTTAGGGCAAGCCGAACGGCTTCGGTCAGGCTACGCTCCTCGGAATAAAACTCACCAATGAGATGAGCGAGGACTTCGGTGTCGGTCTCGCTTCGAAACGTGTGTCCGCGGGCGGCGAGGCGATCCCTGATCTGACCATAATTTTCGATGATGCCATTATGGATAATGGCGAGCCGCTCGTTCTGATCCGTGTGAGGGTGCGAATTAATGTCGCTTGGGGCGCCATGAGTTGCCCAGCGAGTGTGGCCGATGCCGACGGTTGAGTGAATCGGTGTAAGCGCGGAAAGCTCTTCGAGCTCCGTGACCTTACCCCTGCACTTTTGAATCACAAGCCGGGTGCCAGTCACTAAGGCCGTTTCTGTGCCGTTGGAAGTGACGGCACGGGGGAGATCTTCAAGCAAGGCAAGTCCCGCCGAGTCATAGCCGCGATACTCCAGCCGTTTTAGTCCCGTAAGGAGGATGGGCGTTGCTTCGCGATAGCCGATATAACCTACGATTCCGCACATAGATGATTTCCGATTGAATGACCGTGAGCCTGAACAGCCAAGAAGGCTTGATTATGCTGCCTAAGACGAACAACTTGGTTGAATGTTCCGATTTCATCATTTGCGAATTCTCTTAGGTAATCGTAGAATTCAATGTGGGCCCTCCGATTCGGCGCTATTTTTGCAAGCTAAGTCTAAATGACCCGGAGCAGGGAAAGCTCTGGGAATCCTCCCAAAACGAAAGTCATTCCGATACATGGCCCACTCACACTTCGAGCCGGGATCACACTCGCACCTCTCCGCGGCCGGGGTGAGCGCAGTTCGCAACTCCTTTATCATACTCTTTTTCACTGCCTCACTCCAGCTCGCTATTGCGGTGTATTCTGGAAGTATTAGCCTTCTGGCCGATACCGTTCACAATTACGGAGATGTGGTAACTTCCTTTCCGCTTTGGATCGCATTCCGATTGGCAGAGCGGCCTCCGAGCGCCCGATTTCGATATGGCTATGGAAGGGTGGAGGATCTCGCAGGAATCCTTGTAGTGCTTATCATCTTGGCCAGTGCCGTCGTAGCTGGTTACCTCGCGATTGACAGGCTCCTCCATCCCCAGGAAGTGACACACCTTTGGTACTTGAGCATTGGCGCGATCATCGGATTTATCGGTAACGAATCCGTTGCTCAGCTTCGAATGAAGGCGGGACGCGAAATGGATAGCGCGGCTCTGATCGCCGATGGATTGCATGCACGCACTGATGGGTGGGTCTCACTCGCCGTGCTTGGTGGAGTGATCGGTACCTACTTCGGCTTTCCGCTTGCTGATCCTTTGATCGGCATTGGGATCACAATTGCAATCTTGTTTATTGTTTGGGAATCCGGGCATACGGTATTCGTTCGCATTCTGGACGCGATAGAGCCGGAAATTGTAACAAAGTTAGAGGTTGCATCGAAGGAAGTCGAGGGGGTTCACACGGTGACGGATGTGCGTGCGCGCTGGTTTGGTCACAGATTGATCGCCGAGTTGAGTGTAGGAGTCCAAGGGACCCTGAGTGTGGAACAGGGACACGCAATTGCGAAGCAGGTGCAGAAGGCGCTGTTCGTTGCTGTTCCTCAGCTCAATAGCTCCGTCATTCACGTGGATCCTGAGTCGGAGTCTGGCGACTCTTTCCACTCCCACCTCCCCGATTAGGAGAGGGATTCGAGCGCTAATTCGCCTGAACAGACTTCCTCGCCCTGCGGTTATTGTAAATTGGCAGAAACCCGATCTCGCTTTTCCATATTTACTTGCACTACAATGATCATCAGAGTTCGCCGCTTCTTGGGCTTTGCGGCTGTCTTCTTGCTTCACATCTCGCTTACGATTCCGTCTATCACTGTTGCTCAGCAACGCATTGCACATCCGATGCTCGGCGCGGCGGTTACACAGGCACACCGTGCTGCCTCTGCAAGTTCTGACGGAGCGCAAGGCAAAGAGAAGCTTTCGGGAGCCACCCCAGAGCAGACGCTGAGCGTCTATAGCCACGGCGACCCTACCGCAGAAGAGCAGTACATGCTTGAACTTGTCAACCGAGCACGCGCCAATCCACCGGCCGAAGGAGTGCTGATTGCGACAACTGCCGATGCGGATATCTCAGGGGAGTTCACCTATTGGGCAGGGCAGGATGCCAACGAACCGTCACGCTCGAAGATCCAGTCCGATTTTTCGAAATACCCTTCTCGTCCGCCGTTGGCATTTAACTCGAGTTTACTTAAAGCAGCCCACAATCACAGTCAGGATATGCTCGCGAAGAATTACCAAGGCCATCAGGAGTCTGACGGTTCGTGGCCGTGGGATCGCGCAAAGACAGCAGGGTACGGCAGCACGTATGTAGGCGAAAACGCCTATTGCTATGGCAAGAGTATCTGGGAAATTGACGCGGGTTTCCTGATCGACTTTGGATCCCCCAACGACACGGTTCTCGGGCATCGGGAGAACGTCTTGAATTTTCAACCGAGCGGCTCTATGTATTCGGAGATAGGTTTGGGTATTATTCACGGAGGTACGGGACTTCCGAATGTTGGGCCGATCATCACGACGCAGGATTTCGGCGATAACGGCAAGACATTCGTACTTGGCGTGGTTTACGATGATCAGAATCACAACGGATTCTACGATATCGGCGAGGGACTTGCTGGTGCAACGATTACCGTCTCTGGCGGGACGTATACGGCCGTGACGTCCACCTCGGGCGGGTATGCGGTACCATATAGCGGAAGTGGGACTATTACAGTTACGGCTTCTGGTGGTGGACTTGCGGCCCCAATTTCCCATCAGGTGCAATTCAACGGCGAAAATGTGAAAGTCGATTTTACGAAGGACTACGCAGGGCTTCCTGCCCAGGTCCAGCTTGTGCTCCCGATCGGGGACACCCTTGTCACAGTGGATACTGCACATTTTGTTTGGGGCGCCGTTACAGGTGCGACAAAGTACCGAATTCAACTTTCTACGGATTCGACACTTAAAGCGCCTATCCTGACCGATTCTTTGCTCACCACGCCAAAGAAGACTTTTGTTGGATTAAGGGATAGCGTAACATACTACTGGCGCGTGCAAGCCCTGAATGCAAAAGGATGGGGGCCATACTCTCCGATTGAGTCCTTCAGAGTCGGTCTAGTGCCAAACACCGTGGTGCTGGTTTCCCCAGCGGACGGAATCAATACCGGCTCAAGCGATGTGACTTTCACGTGGCAGAACCCCAATCCTTCCAACGTGACGGCATACTGGTTCGAGCTTTCAACTTCGTCCAAATTCTCGACATTGTATCGCAGTGATACACTCTACGACCCCACGATCCCATCTGAGAAGATATCCGGTACAGATTTTCTTCCGGGAGTAACATATTACTGGCGCGTCTTTGCAGTGAACGATAACGGATGGAGCGCCTCGAGCGCAGTGCGGCATATTGTTGCTGGCTCATTGTCGGTGGCAGACAACTCGGCCTCTGTTCTATCCCCAGTTAGCGTCTCTCCAAACCCTACTACTGGAGAGACGAACATCCGTTTCTCGCTTGCGACTACTTCTGATATCTCGCTGAAGGTATTTAATGCGCTTGGTGAGGAGATCGAATCGATCGTTCTGGGTAAACTTTCACCCAGCGATTATTGCATTCCATGGAATGCAAACAACCGGGCCGATGGTGCATACTTCTATCAGCTTCGAGTTGGGAAGCAGACACAGACCGGAAGGATAGTCGTTATCCGATAGTCAGTTTCGACATTGTTGCTCAGCTCTCAGCTTGGAGGGCGGGCACTTCGGCATAGAATGGGGACTCCTGATCGGTCGATCGATTGATTCGTCGCCCACGCTGGGTTTCCTCGCACAGACCGCTACGAAGTCGTTCTGAATTTCAAGACGCAAAATAAAAAGAGCCTGTCGCTTTCGCGCCAGGCTCTTTCCTTTGTTCTTCGCTTGCTTGCCCCGCTTTCACGGGGTGTTACACTTAGCGTTTCACCTTGATCAGCGAATCAATGGTGGTGGTGTCGAGGACGCCGCCGCCCTTGCCGCCGTTCGGTCCGATATTGCTATCGCCTGGTGGCGTCGGAGGTGGTGGCGGCGGAGGAGGTGGTGGTGGATTCTTGATCGAGGAATCCTTCACCGGAGGAATTGGTGGCGTAGGAGGTACAGGTGGTTTCGGTGGTACTGGCTTTGGATTGACGACAGAGGTGTCCCTGCCCTTTTTCACGCCGCCGCCTTTGTTGCCGCCGCCGTTACCGCCGGTGCCCGGTCCGGTAGGATTGAAGCAACTCGCGACGCCGAAGCTTAAAAAAGCTGCGAACGATAAAACCGCAAGGTTCTTGATGTTCTTCATATGATGGTTTCAGTTAAGAAAATTCGTTTTGACCATAAATGCCCTCATGCGTCTCGAATTCAACGATTCGATCGAGACCGGAGAATCTGTCTGGTTGTATAACTCCGCGGAAGCAGGGCCGTCACAAACTAATTTGAAAAATCTTTCTTGCCACAGGAAAACAAGCTTGGTATTGCCATGATTCCGAGTTGGCCTGCGTTATGAGGACACCAAAATCGGGCCGCCTAAGTCACGGTCAGATTTTTTTCTGTTACAGATCCCCGAGTCAGGGGTTAGACCAATGAATAGGAGAGCAAACGTGGGCGAGTTGGCATTTACGGTGGATGGCAGCATGTCACGGGCTCTATCAGAGACGCACGAAGTGAGCGAGGCAATGACCGCGCCGGCTTTGAGCGAGGACGATAGCAGCGCGGTGATGTCGGCTATGCGAAAACCGCAATTCGCCGGAACGCGCACTTTCGCTGAAGACAAGAAGCTCAAGACGGAGCTCGCAGCACTCGAAGATGCAGAATTGCTTCGGCTTTTCCAGGAAGGGATCGAACCAGCGTTCTACGTTATCTTCGAGCGGCGTCACAAGGAGATCTTCACGCATTGCTATCGCATGTGCAATGGCGATACCGAAAAAGCAAACGATGCTTTCCAGGACACCTTCGTGAAAGTATTCACCCGTAAGGATCTCTTCACGGACGCGACGAACGGCAGAGCTTGGCTCTATCGCATAGCAACGAACACGTGCCTCAACGCACATCGCTACGATAAGCGGCATCCGCGCGAGGAGCTTGACGACACCATGCGCGCCAGCGACCCGCAACTCATGCCCGATTTCGGGACGGAGCAGGATTCGCTCCGAAGCGCAATTGAACGGGCCGTCGGCAAGCTGCCCATGGAACTACGTGAACCGTTCATGCTCCGCGAGCTGGATGAGTTCAGCTACGAAGAGGTCGCGGAACAATTGAACATATCTGTTGCCGCATGCAGGCAGCGGGTGTATCGAGCGAAGCAGATCCTTCGCGAAGAACTTGAGGAGATGGTGACCGGCGAGGCACCGAAGAAGAAAAAGAGGAAGTGGTAATGCAACAGCACGAAAAAGATAAATTAGAAGAGCGAATCGTAGCCTACTTCGAGGGCGAGCTTGACCCGAATGCGGGCAAGCAGCTTCTTGCGGACGTTGCGAAGAACACGGAGTCGCGCGCGCTCTTCAAGAGCCACGAGTCGCTGAACGCACTCATCAACGCCGCACGCGTCCCGATGGAAGTGCCGCTCGAGGCCAAGCGTTCTATCGCCGAGCGCATTCCCGGCCTCATCGCATTCATCCCCGGATTACTCGGTGGCGCACAAGCTATACCCGTTCTCACTCAATCAGGTAATTCCCTCTTCGGATTCCTCGCGAAGATTCCGCTTTCGACTGCTATCTCCGTCGGTACTTCAGTTGCCGTGCTCACGACCGCAGGTGTCATCGTCAAGAATAAAATGGATGCGAACGCCGACGCCGAGCGTAAGGCGAAGGTCGTTCTCATGCAGAATCAATCCAAGGTATCCGACGGCACTCAGTATTCCATCGCCCCACTTCCCACAAAGGACGTCGCCGTGCCGAATATTGGTAATGCAAGCGCGACAGTTGTTGGAGGAGAAGGTTCAGGCGTATCCAATAATGCTTCTCCCAACGCGTCTTCGACTAATACTTCCTCGGCTAATACTCCCCCGGCCTCTGGCTTCACACCAGCCGTTCCTTCGCAGGCGGAGCGGACTCACCTGCCGATCGCACCCAAGACGCTTGCCGCGGTTGTGGCCGGTACGGAACATGTCGCCTCTGCCCACGCCGCCAAGGGTGTTGATGGGATGAATAACTCTGGAAGGTCCGAAAAGCCAAAGGCGATTGACAGATCTGCCAATGCCTCTATCGCGGACAAATCCATCGCCGATAACGAGAGAAGCAAGGACTTTGACCAATCCGAGAACCAAAGCAAAAACTTTGGTATAGCTGCCACTACGCCTACCACGCCTGCAAGCGATGCGCCGCCTCAAATCAGCACAGTCGGAGTGTCTCAGTCATCTGTGGCTCCGGCGAATAACGCCCTCCCACGAACTTCCGTCTTGTCACCGCTGCCCATTAGCTTTGGCGATGGACTCGTCGTTCGACCGTTCGGTTCTATCGGAACGAGAATTTCGTTCTTCAATGTGAAGGGTGAATCGAGTGCTGACAAGTATCGTAGTGGTACCGCTGCCCCAGTGATGAACATCCTTGCAGGGTTGGACTTTCTTCTGGACGAAGTTTGGTCGCTGCGCATCCAAGGTGGACAGAGCGCCTTTGCTCACGAGGTACGCCGAAGTGATGTTCAACTTACTGGTCTACTGCCAAGCTACGTCCAGTATTCGACTGTCGAGAGTGATGCTGCCTTTTGGTCAACGGCTGGAGTGAACTACCAGTTTAGTTTGACCGACGCGGTACCTGTCACGCTCAGTGCAGGTGTTGGCGCGGCATGGTTGCATCCGATCGCCTTCATGGCGGACTTTGGTGTGACTGCCGAGATGCCGGTATCCTCGGGTCTCGCACTTCGTCCGGGTGTCACATTCGACCTTTTGAAGACCGGCATTGATGCGCTCCGTGATGGCCAAACTCAGCCCGGTTCTGCTATCATCGTAAATCGCGAGCTATCGGGTAACGGATTCTGGAGCACTTCGGTGGGCATTAATATAGGCTTCATCGCACGATTCTAATGCGTATTTTTCTTTTCATATTTCTTGTCGGTCTTTCAGTTGCGGGATGCACAACACTTACCGCTCCTGATCCTGATTCGCCGAATACATTCAGTCTGACGGCCTACTTCTGGCCCTCGCAAGATACGGTTTTGTCGTATCAAACGGATAGTGGCAATCACTCGATCTCCTTGAATTCGACCGGAACTACGGCTACCGATCTGGGGCCGAGTTCTCCCGAAGCGGCATCATTGACTATACAGAAGTCCGGCTCTACAATTTCGTTGGGAGGACTGACCGCGGCTGACATATTTGGCATTGATCCGGAGATCCAGATCGTGGGCCAAACCACGCCGATAACTTCAAGCCAATCCATCTCAATTCAATCGATTGCTAGCGTTGGCCCAAATCTCTATCTTGCGTCGAGCACAAAGCTGTACCGGAATCTTCCCGGCCAGCAGCCACAGGATTTGGGTCCGCTGCCTGCGCCAGGTGTTCAGTTGCGTGCAGGGCTAGACGGTGAAATGTTGTATGCGGTTGAATTTGGTGGAGACAGGGTCTTCTTTGCCACGGTCAAATCCAACCCGTCTACAATTAATTGGAGTACCGTTGTTGGCAATGGTGGAAGTATTACTGCATTTGCACCCCTGGATGATCGCAGCGGTGGATCAGGACAAAATATTTTCCTGACTGCAACGGGTGGCCAACTGTACCAAGGTACCGACGATCATGGCAATGCAACCGCCTCGCCATTCGGACCGATGCTTTCCGGGACCGTCACAGCTATCGAATGGGAACAGGGGTTTGGTCCGCCGACAGCCCTTGCTGGAATGCAGGACGGAAGGCTCTTCCAAGTGGGTGCCGGACGAAAGCCGATCGACTCGGTGACTGTAATAAACTTCGGCTCCAGAATCACCGCTATCTCTCAAGGATTCGTTGGTACTCAGCAGGGGCTGTACGCCTTCGATGGCTTTAGTTTATGGGGGCAGATCAATACGAATCCCGTTCTCACACTGCTCAATGCAGGTAGCAACGCGGTGTTTGCAAGTCTAAGCACAGGGCAGGTGATCGGCGTCTCTAATCGAGGCCTAAATATCGTACCATTCGGGTATCCGAATGGTACAAGCGGTGCAACCGCCTTTGGAGTTACCCTAACGCAATCAGGCGGCAGCCGAGTGGCCACACTCTTCGCTTTGGCCGGGGCGAGCCTCTTTCAACACGATGCAAATGTTCCTTCTACAGCTTGGACACCGATCAACTCCGTGACCACAGGCAGTACTCAGTGGCCGGCCGGAACATTCACGATACTCGCTAATGGGGCCTCCTCATGGCAGGTTGGGTATGCATTGCGGACGGATCTAGGCACGTCTCGTGTTTACACGTACAATGCCTCAGTCACCGGACAACATGCAATGGTTCTTGATAATGTTGGTTACTCCGACGTAATCATTGTTACATATTTGGCTTCACTTGCCGGGGTCGCGGATACTACAGTGATGCCAAAGTTCGTGATCTATTTCCAGAAGGGGCTTGGCCCAATTCGAATCGAGCGTACCGAAAATCTTTGGACCGAGATCGTCCGACTAGTGAAATAGACTCTCCAGACCATCTCTCGGAATTGCCGGGACGAAACGCTCCGCGCGAATGTTTATGGCGGCTCAAATCCATAGACATTCGCGCGTCACGTTTTTTACATTTCTCCCGCAATGCAGATAGCTAACCGCATCGACCGACTCGGTACCGAAACATCCTTCGTTGTACTTGCCCGCGCCCGCGAACTCGAAGCTCAGGGCCGCGACATCGTCCATCTTGAGATCGGCGAGCCCGATTTCGCCACTGCACCGAACATCATCGAAGCCGCCAAGAAGGCGCTTGATGCCGGCTTCACGCACTACGGTCCCGCCGCTGGACTGCCAGAATTTCGTAAGGTCATCGCTGAAGTAGAAGGTGCTCGCCGCGGACTTGAATTCAAACCAGAGCAGGTTGTCGTCACCCCCGGCGCGAAGCCGATCATGTACTATGTGTTCATGGCGGTCATAAATCCCGGTGACGAAGTGATCTATCCGAACCCCGGATTCCCGATCTACGAAAGCGGCATTGAACTCGCTGGTGGTGTGCCTGTGCCGCTTGCCATTACCGAAGCAATGGACTTCAAATTCAGCATCGAAAATCTCAAGACGCTCATCACGCCAAAGACGAAGATGATCGTTCTCAACTCGCCGCAAAACCCAACCGGCGGCATACTTACGCAGGATGATCTTAAGCAGATCGCCGAGCTTGCTGTCAAGCACGATCTCTATGTCCTTGCGGACGAAATTTACGGGCGCATTACTTACGATGGCTTTAAGAATTACACCATTGCGAGCTATCCAGGAATGATGGAGCGAACGATTATCCTTGACGGCTTTTCAAAGACCTATGCAATGACTGGCTGGCGTCTTGGCTTCGGTATCATGCCCGCAGAGCTGGCTCTCATCGTTGCCAAGTTGCAGACGAACGTCGCAAGCTGCACTGCGAGCTTTGTGCAGGTCGCAGGTATCGAGGCACTCACTGGTCCGCAGCATTGGGTGGATGAAGTTGTTGAGGAATTCCGCCGTCGCCGCGATTTTATCGTTGATGGCCTTAACACTATCCCCGGCTTCACTTGCCGGAAGCCGCTCGGTGCGTTCTATGTATTCCCGAATATTACTGCCACGGGTGCGGATTCCAAAACGCTAGCAAATCGTCTGCTGAATGAGGCTGGTGTCGCATGTCTTTCTGGCCACACATTTGGCAAGTTCGGTGAGGGCCACATCCGATTTTCCTATGCGAACTCGATTCAGAATATCGAGAAGGCTATCGGGAGAATTAAGGCGCTTCTTAGTTGAGGTACATCGGTGCGCGTCGTCTCGCACCTGAATTGAGAAGGACAGTATGAGCTTTGATACATCATCGCGTCTCACTCGCGGCGGGCAATTCGTTGTTTCCGCCGCGTTCTTATTCATGTTGCAACTTGCGGCATTCTTCTCTCCTGCGAAAGCGGGCTACTGGCAGCAGCATGTCAGCTACGAGATCAGTGCAACGCTCATTGACTCCATTCACACGCTCGACGGATCCCTTACGGTAGCGTATGGAAATAACTCGCCGGACACGCTTAAGGAAATCTATTTCCACCTCTACTCAAATGCCTTCCAGCCTGGGAGCATGATGGATGAGCGCGCGCGGCAGCTACACAGCAATCCCGTGCAAGACCGGATCAGTAAGCTACCGGAATCGGAGCGCGGGGTGTACGTGATCCGTGGGGTATCGTCGGAGGGTACAGCGGCGGATTTCGAAGTCACTGGCACCATCATGCGAGTGAGCCTGCCCAAGCCTTTGCCACCCGGCGGCTCCATCCGAATCATGATACCTTTTCGGGAACAGATACCGCGACAAACACGGAGGAGCGGTTGGATGTCGCATGAAGGGGTAGAGTATTCCATGTCGCAGTGGTATCCGAAGGTTGCGGAGTATGATCAGGAAGGTTGGCATCGACAGGAATATGTATCACATGAGTTTTATGGGGTGTGGGGTGATTTTACCGTCGATCTCACACTGCCATCTCGTTTTACCGTCGGTGCGACCGGGGAGTGCATGAACCCATTGCAAGTTGGGCATGGCTATGACCGCATTGCAAAAGGGGAGAAAGAGGGACTTGTCCGAGCAGGTGAGGAAGGCGAGTCGAAGCAAACAATCTGGCGATTTCATGCATCGAATGTCCATGATTTCGCGTGGGTCGCGGACGATGATTACATTCACGAGTGGACAACGTGGCAGGATACGATCACGCTTCACGCATTTTACAAGAGCAGATTTGCGCCCTTCTGGATCAAGTCAGCGCTTGAATATACTAAGCGGTCGCTTGCAATTTATAGCGAGGTATTTGGGCCCTATGCCTACCGTAATTTTTCGACAACGATGGCAGGCGATGGCGGAATGGAGTACCCGCAGCTTATCATGATCACGGGATATCGTCCGTCCGTGCTCTCAATGGCAGGGGTGATAGCCCACGAAGTTGGACATCAATGGTTCTATGGAATGCTCGGCTCAAACGAAACGCGCGAGGCATTTATGGATGAGGGCTTCACGAGCTATGCGACGACGCTTGCCATGAATCGGATGTTCGGAGATCATCAGGTTGTCCCCGGGGCCGAGCATTCATGGCTTGATTGGTTCATCCCTCAGTTCAGTAATAAGCGCGATAACTATCGCGGCTATCAGCAGATCGCTTCACAACAATACGAAGAGCCTCTGGACATTCCGCATGATTGGCTCAGGGAGGATGCAACAGGTGGACAAGTTTATGGCAAGACGCAGGCTGTGCTAACCATGCTGGAGTACGCACTTGGCAACGACGTCTTTGCTAAAGGGATGAAGGAGTACTACGCTACATGGCATTTTAAACACCCCCATCTCGTCGATTTCAAAAAAGTGATGGAGCGGGTGGCGCACACGGACCTCGATTGGTTTTTCGACGAGTGGTTTCGTAGCACACGCAGTCTGGATTACGAGGCAAAGGATGTGACCTCGATTTCTTCCGGGGCTGCATTCGAAACAACGATCAGGCTCCGCAACAACGCTCTGGGTGTAATGCCGCTGGATCTGCTGTTGCACTATGACGACGGCACGGAGTCTTCTGCTCTGATTCCACTCGCGACAAATAAGGATCTTACCTATAACAAACCAGGTGTCAATCTGTATTTTCCAGGATGGGACTGGGTGAGTCCGGATTACGCCGGAATGGTGAGGACTCCGAAGCGAGTTTCCTGGTTCGAGATCGACACATCCTGGCGGTTGCAGGATCTGAACTGGTCGAATAATTTCAGTGCGCGGAGCGGTCTTTGGTCCCCCCCTGGTGAGTGGGCGGTATGGAAGCAGCTGTTTGCTAATCCACCGCTTGATGAGTATTATTCCGTCCTTCGACCGATTATCTGGTATGAGGAATCATCCAGGATTGACGCAGGTATCGGCATGAAGTTCGGCATGAACAACAGTTACTCTGGCGATGTGAAGCTGCTCTACAAAGTCGATCCCTCACATGATGTGGGTGTCATGGATTGGTCCGACCATGTGGAAGGAAAGTTGTACTATTCATCCCCTGTCGATTGGATTGGAAGACTTGGCTCGATAGCCTTCGATGCGGAGAAAATGTATGGAATTGGTACGCTGAGGGCAGCCCTAGCGAAAGTTTTCCGTCCGACATACTGGAGACTTGGTAGTGATCATAGCGCTCAGCTCTATATTGAAAGCCAGAAGTTACTCGACCCCAGTTATTCTTCCTTTCATTCTGGGTGGTCCGCGGGTACCGTACAGGTCGGTGGATTGCAATACTCAATCGCAGGGGAAACACCTAGCGAGGGATTAAAACTGCTTGGAGAGACGAGCCTCTGGAGTTCAGATGCGAAGTTTGCACGGATGAAGGCCGAGTATATCACAAACTTTGGCACATTGCGGGGGGCTGATTCCCGCTTGCGGATCGCGGCCGGAAGTGCGACAAATGGAACGCCGGTCGAGCGACAGTTCTATGTCGATCGCGCAAACAATTACGAGGAGCAGTCGAGTGGATTGTTCCGTGCAGTCAGCGGAATTGATCGCACAATCGGTGACAAGTCTGGAATGCTTGTGGAAGGCGGCGCGGGAGCGCGAGGGTACGCCCGCGGCGACAGCGGAGTTAACAATAGCGCTCTCGTAGGTACGCAGATGCTCGGGATAAGCTATGACATTGGGCTGCCGAATCCTCTCGCATCGTTGGGTCATTTTCCTTCTACATTCGGGTTTGGATTGTTTGCTGACGCAGGCTGGGTGGGTACAGACGTGTCAGATTTTTGGAGCGACTTTCGTTCAAATCTGAGGACCGATGCAGGGCTCAAGATCGGCATTAATGTGCTTTCCTGGCTTCCAGCGCAGCTGCGCGGAGTTGCGGAGGAGTACGCATCAATACCAACAGTAAATGTATTTCTTCCTTTGTATGAAAATCATCCGCTTGATGGAAAAAAGCCGATTGATTTTCGTTGGACTGTTTCGCTCGGTGCTAAATTCTAAGTCGGGAGGGACGCACGCAGCGCGTCCCTTCGGAGATGTTCTAACGCCAGCTTCAGGGCGCTCCGTGATGGACAAGGAACGTTCGGGATGACACCGACGCCTTCCCAGTTGGTGTTGCTGATCGGATTGATAGTTTCTGCGAATGGAACGGTGAGAGTCAAGTTGTCCGTGATTGGATGGCGGCGGGAGGGATGCGCTCCGCCACGCGTTGTTTCGCCAATGATCGTGGCTCGCCCCAATTGCTGCAGGTTGTACGCGAATTCCTCCGCGGCAGAGAATGTCTTCTTGTTGACCAGTACACAGAGCGGTTTATCAGCCAAGGGATGCGAAACGTTAGCGAATCCACCCGGCAGTTCTTCCCGAGTCCAGCTGTCACCGGAGAGATGTATAGTACGACCACGATAGTTCGCAAGCCGTATTGCAGGAGGATCAAGCAGATAACTCGTCGCAAGCGCAACGCTTGCACCATCTCCGCCTGGGTTATTGCGAATGTCAATAATGAGTGATCGAGCTGAAGCGGCAAGCCGGAATGCTTCGGCAATTTCTTGGGCAGTTGTGCCACGATCTGGGCGAATTGCAGGGAAGCGAGCGAGCTTTATCAAAGCGATACCACGCTCGACGAAGGTGCATTTCGCCACAGGCAAACTAACCTCTCGGTTTGACCTGGTGCGAACGTCCAAGCGTAAATGCAAGTCATTGCTCATCGCGAAGAAGTCGCGATTCAGCAGGTCCGAGAATTGCCGATCGCTATTGGCTACCGCGTACTTCCCCGAATGGAAGCGGAGGAAGTCGGCATACTCGTGCGCCCGATCTGCGGAGAAGTAATGCTCCTCGATCAGCTCGGCAATGTATCCGATTAATCGTTCGTATGCCAAGGTCGGACGAATCTATTTGGATGCGGTGTGACCGCCGTGCCGTGCAAATCGTGATTGCAAATCCTGCAGCTCCCGTTGAGCCTCGATCGGATCTTGAAGTAGCTTTTCAGCTATACGGGCAATGTACGCAGCAGTGAATCCAAAGCTCTCCAGTATCTTTTCATAAGGCGCCGATGCACCGAAGTGATCGACTGAAAGTGAAGCACCAGACGGCCCGACCCATCGCTCCCAACCAAACGAGACTCCAAGCTCGATGGATAGACGACACGAAACGTCCGAAGGCAGCACAAGTTCTCGGTAGGACTGTGGTTGCTCTTCGAAGAACTCCCAACAAGGCATACTGACGACGCGTGTCATCAGGCCTTTCTCTTCAAGAATGATCTGTGCTTCGAGCGCGAGATGCACTTCAGAGCCAGTCGCGATGAGAATTATCTCCGGGGCACTCATTGCGTCCGATAGAATGTAGGCACCCCTTGCCAGCCCTTCCGCTTTTGCGTAGTTGTCCTGGTCGATGACGGGTAGCTTTTGCCGCGATAAGGCAATTCCCGCTGGCCCGGTCAGCTTCATCAAACATCGCCACGCTTGGACGGTCTCGTTCGCATCTGCGGGACGGATGATCGCGAAGTTCGGCATCGCACGAAGCGACATTAAGTGCTCGACGGGTTGATGTGTGGGTCCATCTTCACCGAGCCCGACGCTATCGTGCGTCCAAACAAATCGCGAGGGAAGATTCATGATTGCACTCAGCCGCACAGAGCCGCGCATGTAATCGCTGAACGTGAAAAACGTGGAGCCACTTGGATGAACACCGCCATGTGCCGCCATACCATTTATTATCGCACCCATCGCGTGTTCGCGAATACCGAAGTTGATGGTCCTCCCGCTGTACGTTCCACCCTTGAGAGGACTTGGCTCGAAATCATCCCACGATTCGAGCTTTGTAAACGTGGACTCGTTAAGATCGGCCGAACCGCTCATCATTGTGGGTATTCGCCCCGCGAGAACATTCATGATCTTGCCACCGATCGTGCGCGTCGCAATAGGTCCATCACTCGTCTTGTACACGGGCAGATCCGCTTCCCAGCCATTGGGCAGTACGTCCCGAATGGCATCATCCAATGCAAGCGAAAGCTCGGGCAGAGCGCTCGCATAATTAGCAATGTTGTTGTGCCAATGCTTGTGAGCATCGATGCCTCGCATAGCAGCTGCGGCGAAGACCGGAATCACCTCATTAGGAACTAGGAAAGTAGGAGCGAGCGGCCAACCGAGATGCTCTTTCGTCAACGCAACTTCTGCTTTGCCAAGCGGACTTCCGTGTGCCTTGCTTGTATCCTGCTTATTCGGGCTTCCGTAACCGATATGTGTATGGCACACGATCAGGGTTGGCTTATCAAGCACGGACTTCGCGATTCGAATCGCATGATCGACGGCATCTACATCATTCGGGTTCGGGACGTCGATGACATGCCAATGATAGGCCTCAAAACGTTTGCTTACATCTTCGGTAAATGCGATATTAGTACTGCCGTCAATCGTGATCTTGTTGTCATCATAAAAGGCGATGAGCTTTCCTAGTTGCAGGTGACCTGCGAGCGACGCCGCCTCGCTCGTGATACCTTCCTCCATGCAGCCATCACCCGCAAAAACATAGGTGAAGTGCCCAATAACTTCGTGGTCTGCTTGGTTAAACGTGCTCGCAAGAAATTGCTCGGCAATTGCCATCCCAACTGCATTTGCGAAGCCCTGCCCAAGAGGCCCTGTGGTTACCTCAATGCCAGGGGTCTCGCCGCGTTCGGGGTGACCGGGCGTTTTCGAACCCCACTGGCGGAATTGTTTGAGATCGTCAATGGAGACATCATAACCACACAGATGCAATAGCGCATAGTGAAGCATAGATGCATGGCCGTTTGATAGGATGAAGCGGTCACGGTTGAACCAGCTAGGATCCTTTGGATCGAACGTGAGGTGTTTTGTCCAAAGAGTGTACGCGATCGGTGCCAGCCCCATCGGAGCACCAGGATGACCGCTGTTCGCCTTCTCGACGGCATCGACGGCCAAGAAGCGAATGGTGTTGATGCAGAGTTGGTCGAGGGATTCAGGCGTCTGAGGTGTGTTGTTCATAGTATCCAAGATACGAAGATGTTCGCGTCAGCTCTCGTGTCAGAGGAAAAAGTGCAGTGAATTCTCTGCATGAGTCGAAACCTAAACTGCACTTTGCTCCTTCCGTAGTTCATGATTCTTCCAGAGAGCCAGGTCGAGCAGATACGCGAGGCGACGAATATCGTTGACCTTGTTTCGGAACACGTCCGGCTAAAGAAACGTGGACGCAATTATTCGGGATTGTGCCCTTTCCATAATGAAAAGACACCGTCCTTTAGCGTGCTAGAGGATAAGGGAATTTTTAAATGCTTTGGATGTGGAAAAGGTGGTGATGTCTTTTCATTCGTGATGCAAATGGAAGGCCTTACCTTTCCTGAGGCACTTCAGCGACTGGCGAAACGGGCTAATATCGAGATTGAGCAGGTCCAGTCGGAGGATGAACTGCGCGCCCGCAACCAGCGGGATTCCATCTTTGATGTTCTGAAAGCGGCGGCGACATGGTATTTTAGAACGCTTCGCGTAGCTGATGGCAAATCCGCAATGGATTATCTGCTTAAGCGCGGGCTGGAGCCTGAGACCATTCGCAAATTCGGTTTGGGTTACGCGCCGGATCGACAGGGGCAACTCATTCAGACGCTGACCGATCAGGGGTATTCCATCGAATCCATCGAGAATGCTGGTCTCATCACGCGCCGCGAGGGAGGCGAGTGGTTCGAGCGCTTCCGAGGCAGAGTGATCTTTCCAGTCTTCTCTGCCACTGGAAGAATAGTTGGATTTGGTGGAAGAGTCATGCCTGGAGGAACACACCCAGCGAAGTACATCAACTCACCGGATACGCAGGTTTATCATAAGTCGCAGATTTTGTACGGACTGTTTCAGGCAAAGGATGCGATCCGGCGGAAGGAATATGCCTTGTTGGTCGAGGGCTATGCGGATGTTCTTGCAGTTTTCCAGAGCGGGGTAGAGAATGTCGTTGCAGCCTCTGGTACTTCACTGACAACCGAGCAACTTCAGCTGTTGAAGCGATATACAAATAATGTCGTGTTGCTCTTTGATGCCGACACGGCGGGTAAGAACGCGGCTATTCGGGGTATAGAATTGGCGATTGAAGCTGGCTTCGACGTGAACACTGTTGTGCTTCCTGCCGGGGAGGATCCCGACAGCTTCATACGATCGAAAGGCAAGGAGGCGTTCGAGGTCGCGCTCGAGCATCGGCAATCCTGGATCGAGACGAAGGCGCAGTGGTTCGAGGAGCACGGGGCTTTCAAAGAGCCGGGACAAATGGCTGCTGCGATCCGCTCTATTGTTGAGACGGTCGCGAAAGTACCCGATGCCATCAAGCGCCCTCTTTTTATTCAGAAACTCGGTGACCGTTTTGGATTGAATGAGCAGATGCTGTCGATCGAACTTCAAAAGCTCACACAAGAGCGAGAGGCGCGTCGGGAGCATAAGAGATTTGAAGAGCCGGCCCAACAGGAATACCCTCCTTTCGACGATGAGGATTACCATCGAGAAATGCCAGTGTCGTCAAACGTGCTTCCTCGGCCAGAAGCTGCGATACTGGAAGCAATTATTTCGGATCCAATTGGAGTTTCTCGAGTGATAGATGCAACGGGCCTTGATCTGAATAGTATCTCACACCACGTTGCTCGCGAGATCATTAGCTATGTCATGCAATTGGCTGAGAGTGGGGAAGCACCGGAGGTGGCGGATCTCTACGCGGCATACCGCGGACGCACCGAGTACGAGGCGATGCTCGCAGCTCATTCGATGCTGGAGTTTGCGCTCAGCGCAAATTGGGACGAATCGGCAACAACGGCTCATTCTGTCGCGGTTCGACAGGCAGAGGATGCGATCACGACGCTGGAAACGCAGAAGGCACACTTGGAGCTTTCAAAAACGCAACAACTATTGAAAGCATCTGCGAGTACCGATGAAGTGGACGCGATGTTACGGCAAGCTGGTGCACTTGCGCTTCAACGCTTGCGAGGACAACGAGATCCATTGTCGGAACAATCGGCAAATAATTCGTGAAGACAGACCAGTACTTTGACTTGCGCTCGTCGCGTTGGAGCGATCAATACGTGCAAGACGTGCGCTTTCGTCGGCGTTTTGAGCGAATCGCGGAGCTACTCACTCGCACACTGCCCACGTCACCTACCAGCGTGCTCGATGCTGGTTGCGGGTCTGGAGTCTTCAGTCGTTTTCTCTCGACTAAGGGGTGGAATGTCACAGCGATCGATGCTTCTGTTGAAATGATCGAATCGGCTCGAGGAAACAGCCAGGGAAGCGAGCGGATCAACTACGAAGTCAGTGCGATCGAGTCCTTCAAAGCAGAGGCGGGGAGCTTCGATGCCATTGTCTCCTTCAGTCTATTGGAATACGTCGAACGTGACGATGACGCCATTGCAAAATTAGCGGGATTGCTCTCTTCTGATGGAGTGCTTGTAGTGAGTGTCCCGAACCGGAGCGGATTAATACGCAAACTAGAGGGGCTTCTCTTCGGAATTCGTGTCGCAAGCCGCGACCGTCTCTTCTCAGGACGGGGCGAATACCTTAAGTATCAAAAGAATCAATACTCTCCGTTCGAGTTAGATTTGATGATGCGCGCGCAGGGACTAAAAAAGATGCGCGGAATATACCTCAATAGCGGGCTTGCAGGGCCATCGTGGGTATTCCCGATCTTGGAGCGGCGCTGGTGGGCGGCGATGTATTGCGCGGCTTATAGAAGATCTTAATTCGAAGGGCTTCCTACCTGTGGTCGGATTTCCGCGTTCGTGGGGAGGACGTTCCAGGGAGGCAAGCTCAGCACGGCTTACTGTGCGATCGGGTACCACTGGTAGAGCATGAAGTAGATTATCACGCCGGTTGCGCTGACGTACAGCCAGATCGGGTAGGTCCATTTCGAGAGTCGCTTATGTTTCTTGAATTGAGATTTAAGACCGTACCGCAAACTCATCGTAGCAAGAACTGGAACCGTGGCTGCAAGAATTGTATGTGATATCAGCAGCGTGAAATAGATCGGGCGAATAATGCCAATTCCACCGAAGTGCAATACGCCGGCGTTGAAATGATATACGAGGTAGGAAACAAGGAAGACACAGGAAGTAGTGAAAGCCGCTATCATCAGTGCACGATGCTTGACTCGGTCACCGTGCTTGATGCGGTTTCGTGCGATAAGCAACAGGATCGCGCTTGTTCCATTTAGAGTCGCGTTCAGAAGGGGTAGATCGTGGATGCTCATTGCGTGGCTTCTTCTTTCAAAGCTTGTATGTCGTGCAGAATGATCTTCTTCGATTCATCCTCCAACCCGTTGTAGTAGGCACGAACATGTCCCTTCGTGTCTACGAGCACAAAGCGGGGACTGTGCAAGATCGGAGTTGTTTGATCCCCGCCGACTGAATCGACCGGTAAGTGGAAGCCCGTCTTTATGACAGTGTAGATTGTCGAGACTGGACCTGTGAGGAATGTCCATCGGGATGGATCTGCACGGTGCATGGCAGCATATTGTGCGAGCGTATCCGGTTGGTCATGCGTGGGATCAACACTGAACGAGACGATCTTCACGTCCGGTTGTTCAGCGGTAACCTTCTGCAACTCAAACATTTTCTGAGTCATCAAAGGGCATACACTTGCACAGTGGGTAAAGATCAAGTCGGCGAGCCAAACGTGACCGGTAAAAGTTGCGAGCGTGGTGGCGTTTCCACGTTGGTCCGTCAACGTAAATTGTGGAACGGCACCGTAGTCTTGCAGAGGTTTGTCATGCAGACTCTGCTTCAGCCATTTTGCCAAAGAGAGGGCCGCGACAGCGACCATAGCGATCGCGAGAAAGGCCCAGAGAATTCGTTGATTGCTTTTGGGATTCATTATTGCGGAAAACAAATTCTGGGAGGATAGAGTGCGATTGTCCGCAGCTAGGGTCAGCTCTTGTCAAAAACCATCAACGCAAGCAGAACTGGCAGGTAAATGATAGACGCGAACAGGAGCGTCTTTGCCGTGGTGTTCGAGCGCTCGGTTGCTGTCTTGATGGCAGCACCTGCAAAACCGATTCCGAGCAAGAGCGCCCCAGCAAAGTAGATGGGGCCGGTCAGCTTCAATAGGGAGGGGAGCAAACTCACCGGTATCAGGACAAGCGAGTAACTAAGTGCCTGAAACGCCGCACGCGACCCTTGAGGATCAACAACGGTAAGCATTGGAAATCCAGCACGAGCATAGTCTTTACGGTACATCCATGCGATAGCGAGGAAGTGGGGTATTTGCCAGAGGAACAGAATTGCAAAGAGCGCCCATCCTTCGATTCCGATCGAACCGCGAACTGCAACCCAGCCGATAAGTATGGGAAAGGCCCCGGGTACAGCACCGATCAAGGTAGAGAGATGCGTTTTCTTTTTCAGCGGTGTATAAACGAAGAGATAACCGATGAGGGTACTGATCGCAAGTAGGCTTGTTAAGCCGTTCGTAAACAGGTAGAGGTATAGAGCACCAACGATGGAAGTGATGATTCCGAATACGAGGCCGGTCGTGGTTGTCATCCTGCCGGACGGAAGCGGCCGGTTCTCCGTACGACGCATGCTGGCGTCCGCGTCGATTTCGAGCACCTGGTTCAATGCGCCGCCGCCACAAGTCACCAGTGCCGTTCCGAGTAGGGTGTGGATCAAAAGCGGAATGTTCAGCTCGTACGAAGCAAGCCAGAACGAAGTGGCAGTCGTCAAGAGCGCATAAAAACCAATGCCGGGCTTGGAGAGATCATAGAAATCTCGAAGAAGCTGACGCCAATCAAATGACGGCGTAAGATCAGCAGGATTGTTTGTAGGCAGAGCTGAATCCATTATGCGTTTGATACAGCGACGTTACGCTGGTTCGATGATGATTCCGTCTGCGTTTGAACCGGAGAGAGGCGGTGGCGTGCGATGATCATGATAAACGTCATTGTACCAAGAATGGCAGCGCCGCAGGTCACATGAAAGGTAGTTGGTGTCACAGCTTTTGCCGTCCAGATGGTGATCGCACCGAGCATGATCTGAAGTCCCAACAGGAACATGCTGAAAGTGGCGGCAATCGAGAGCACTTTATCACGGGAGTGATAGCGGAAGATCGTACGTGCAGTTAAGAACATCATCAGTGCAACACAACACGCTCCGACGCGGTGGGTAAAATTGATTGCAACTCCAAATGAGGTGAAATCCGGAATGACGTTGCCATTCGGAGCGAATGGGAACGTGGGTATTGCAAGCCCGGAGAAGGTATGGCGCATCACCGCGCCAATCAGCAATTGGGTAAATATGGTGAGCACGGTTACGAGGGACAAGGTCCGCACGCCGACGCGTGTCCTTTCGGGACGTTTGACCCTGCCAACATCCCATCGGTTGCTTGTAACCATTGCAATGGCGATGGTTAGACAGAGTACGATTTCGGCAAGTCCGGCATGAGCACTCGAAATGGCCGGCGGCAGATAGTATAGAACGGTCAGCCCACCGAGGATCCCTTGCAGGATTACTCCGCCAAGAGCAAGCCAGCCAAGGCGCTTTACCCAGGGACGCTGATCTTTCCACTGCAGTAACCCTGCCTGAACGAGGATGAGGAAGCCGACGTAGGATGCGAACAGGCGATGCGTGTGCTCGTAGAAGATATTGCCCATCCAATTCTTCATCGGGAAGGTAAACATGTTCCAGCCATAGCTGTTAGGCCAATCCGGGACGGAGAGTCCCGCCTGGTGACTGGTCACAAGGCCTCCGATGAATTGCAGGAGAAAACAGGAAACCGCGGTGACGATAGCCAAACGATGAAGCCATGGGTTTCTTTGAGTAGATGCGTACTTCATCATCGTTATTTAGCGCAAGGGGAGTGGTTGTGGCGAGGCTCTTATCAGCGAGGCGCACGAAAAACGCGGTACATCTCTTCGAAATTCCCTCTAAAAGCGGTAGTGCTATGAGACAATGCTTTAGCGCGCCTCAATAGCAAAATCTGCTTCTTTCGGCTCTTTTCCTGTCACGATCAGCTTTTTCGTTTGTACGATCGCCGCTTCCGTACCCCTACTCGATTCATGCCACAACTCAAGTGTGTACGCCCCAGGTGGCACGCCTTTGATCTCGAAGTGACCGCTTGAGTCTGATACCGCGAAGAATGGGTGCGGCAGGACGCCCACGTAGCAATTCATCCAGCTATGGACGTCGCACTTGAGGGTTTTCATAACACCAGGCGTCTTCATTGGCTGCTCTAGAGGTGCCATGCCAGCTGGAAAAAGCTTGTTGAAGCATTCGCTTGGAGTTTCAGATGTGAGATGCACATTATGAAGCGTTTGGTCACTGTTGAGAACCTTGAGTGTTTGTCCCGCGACAAGCCCAACGACGTGCGGGCGATAGACGCATGTTCGCTGGTCTAATATTACTGGATCGTTCGGCGGGTCATAGGTCCTGTTTCCAAGGCCGTCTTTGATATAAACAAAGGCATTGGCGACTTTTTCATTGCGGACGATCCAATGCTCCGCTGTCACAGCAGCCTGTTGGCAATTTTGATCGCCGCAGGCGAAGCAGGCATCATCCACACAAGGGCCGTTAAGTGTCACGGTGCCCGAAATTATTGCACCATCCAATGCAGCAGTTATTGATTTGGACGGTGGCGCAGTGTCAGTTCTGCGATTGCAGCCTGCAAGCGAGAAGAAGTTCGTAGCGAATAAAATTGTGATGTAGGCGACGTGCTTCATAGAGTAATTTTGGTGACGGTGGCATAACTCAGGCTATGAATGGAATAGTTTACGATTTTGTATGTGTGATGTGAACTTTAGTACGCAGAACAAAGCTCTTTGACTAATGAGAACGGACGAGCCACAACTTCGCGCGGCCTACGCCGAGTGCACAGCAATTGCAAAAGCGCATTACGAGAATTTTCCAGTCGGCTCGCTGCTGGTTCCCAAGCGCATCCGTCCCCACTTCCACGCCATCTATGCCTTCATGCGTTCTGCGGATGATTTTGCTGATCTTCCGCATCGCCCCAAGGAAGATCGGCTTCGATTGCTCGCCGATTGGCGGCGGAGTTTTGCCGAAGTGTCTTCTGGAAATATTCCCACGAATCCGATCTTCATCGCGCTTCAAGACACCGTCAGGAAATTCGATTTGCCTCAGGGATTACTCACAGCACTCTTGGATGCATTTGACTTCGATGCCAACGGGGATGTGAAATTTGAGACGTACGAAGAGCTTCACTGGTACACCCGCCGCTCTGCTGAGCCTGTCGGCCAGCTTGTTCTAGCACTGTTTGGGTACCAAGATGCAGAGAGAATCGCATGGTCTAATGATATTTGCACCGCATTGCAGATTATTAACTTTATGCAGGATGCCGGGGAAGATCTGGCCAATGATCGTTGTTATTTTCCGCGTGAAGATTATCTGAAGTATGGTATTCACTCCGCAGCTGAGATAGTGACATCAACGAGGGCCGGGGACCTAGTACTTTTCGAATGCCAGCGAATAAAGCAGCTTCTTGAGAACGGCAAACGACTTCCCAAAAGCGTGCATGGCCGCTTGAAATTTGAACTTCGCGGCGTTCTTCAGGGAGCGTGGGCCATGGTCAGAAAGATCGAGGAGGCGAGGGGCGACACCATTTCTAATCGCCCGAAGCTAACTTCAAGTGAACGGCGGGCGATCCTTTGGCGAGCATTGCTACCATCTGGGGATTGATTCAGCGTGCAGGCATGTACATACTGTTTTGCCCCACTTTGCAGCAAGCTACAGATCGTCCCCATCAACCAATAGTGGCGATGCTTGTACGGTGATCTTATTCAAGCTTGACGGCCGTACCATAGCACAACACTTCCGTAATGCCGGCGGAAATTTCTGTGGCATCATAGCAGACACCAACGACTCCATCTGCTCCCATAGACTCAGCGTGTGAGATCATCAGGCTGTAAGCGTCATCACGAGCTTGTTCGCACAGTTCCGTGTAGAGCGTTATGTTGCCGCCGAAAATCGATTGGATTGCTGCGCCGAAATTCCCAATAACCGAGCGCGAGCGAACAATAATACCTTTGACGACGCCAAGGTGTTTAGAGACCTTGCGGCCTGCGATGTCGAATGAAGTTGTTACGTTTGAGTGGTCCATCATGAGTTATTCTTCTTTCGGGAAATACTACGACCAATGACACGACGCAATATACATCCCAATGGTAGTCGTGAGGCAATTTCGTGGGTCGCCATGTTCGATTGATTATATTTGCACATAAGTATGTGGTGCCTCGGTGGATGATCGCTCATTCACATGGATGATAGGTCATCCAGGCTGCAAAGCACGAGGTGAAAAGGGAATTTCGTGAGCTTCGCTGCCAAAGCGGATCGATTCGAAAGCTGCCCCGCAACTGTAACTCCATCATAAATCCACTGGTCTTAAGACGTGCACCGCACCTCCAAACGAGACCGGGAAGGTGATTTCGAGAGAAATCAAGGAGAAGCCAGGAGACCTGCCACATCGAAGCGGACGACGGTCGTTCGCTTTAAGATCATTGAGCCTTCGAGGGAGAGGCCGCGGTCGTACAGGTATATCCTTGTGTGCGCGTTATTTGCGCGTACTTATTAATTGGATTTGCACGTACTCCTGCGCAACTCTGCCAACCAAGGCCGAGGCATAGGAGTATTTTTTTGGGCTTCCGCATCGGAAAAGGGGCTGTTGTCATCTTCGCACTTCTATCGTGTGCCACTTCGGCACATGCACAGAGCGAGGATAGCCTTCAGCATTTGCCCACGAAGGAGGTCGAGATCACGGCGCTGCGCCCAAGCGACCTTCCGACCATTGACCCTCGGGGTGCGGAGATCAAGTCTACCGCTACGCTGCTGTGCCAAACCGGCACGTATCTCGCCTCTGATGCTCTTCGGGCAATATCCTCATCGCTTGACATTCGCCGCTATGGGACGCTCGGCGCAATCGCCATACCAAGTTTTCGCGGACTTCCAACCGAATACACCATCGTCTATCGCGATGGCATCCGCTTGACCAATGAGCAACTTGGGCTAACGGATCTCGGCCAACTCTCTCTTCGTGGAATGTCACATGTTGAGTTGATACCTGGATCGAGTTCAATTGAGCTGGGAGGGGATGCGATTGGCGCTGCTATCAATATTGTTACATCTCGCTCGGATACAGCGCTGATTCGCATCGGGACCGAACAAACGGGTTTTGCGCACGGTAGCGGACTTCCGATCCATTCCTATTCTGTCGCCTCAGGTTTTAGTCCTATAGATGGAGTTGCGATCGTCTTCGGTGGCGCGATAGACGGCTCGAACGGGGCATTCCCATTTTTCGACACAACTCGCAAGGCCTACATACTCAGGGAGAATAATGATGCACTCATCCAAACAGTATATCTGAGTGCTAGTTGGATTGTGAACGCGGAGACCGATATCCGTCTGATTGGCAATTACTTCCATGCTGAAAGAGGTGTTCCCGGGCCGATAACTGCATCGGGGCTTGGGGCTACATCGCTCGTCTCACGACAATTGGATGATCAAGCGCTTGCAGCACTAAAGGTGGAACACATCGCGGGGCCATTTTCTGGATCGGTCGTACTCAGCGTCAACCAGCAGTTCGAGAATTTCAAGTATCAAGAGCATCAAGTAGATACTTCCAACGACCACATCATTTCACTCGGGGCTTCCGGAAAATACGAGATCAGTTCGTTCCTAACTGGATTCGGTGGGCTGGAGTATATGCACACTAGTCTAACCGGCACTACTGATCGGACGGCTGCCGGGGACACCATTCTACTTCGCGATCGCCAGAGTATTTTTGCTGCAGTTCGGGCAGCACCAATTGGTAATCTATCTGCAACTGGTTCAGTCCGTTGTGAGAAAATCTCCGGAATGTCTGAGGTCGAGACTCTTCCACAATTTGCGGCAGAGTACGAACCTGTGACGGACTTGAGGGTAAGTGCAGCATTTAGCCGGACATTCCATGCTCCAACGCTTAACGACCTGTACTGGCATGGCGCAGGCAACGATACCCTTCACCCGGAGCGCGGAGTGAATACGCAAGTGGTCGCAAGTTATCTCTACCGATGGACGCATTCCGATGTCTCGTTTGGGATAACGGGATTCTTGTCATCCATTGATGATGAGATCATTTGGCTTCCCGGAGCGCGTGACTACTCGCCGGTAAACGTTGGCCACGTTGATTCTCGGGGCTTAGAGTTTCGTGCTTCAGGTGATCTCGGTTTCAGCGATAACTGGTCTATTCATGTCGAGGAGAGCTACACCATCCTTAAGGCTATGAATAAGACCGATGATCCCACCTTGCTGAATAAAGAGCTTCTTTATACAACACCGACGGCTTCGCTACTCATCGCCACCATTCAATCCGAGGAGATAGGGTCGCTCTCGGTGCTGGCACGATACCGGGGTCACAAGTTCATCGATCCCGAAAACTACGAGGCCCCTCTGCCACCGGTCACGACGCTCGATCTCTCATTTGCTACGCGCAACTTCAGGTTCAACCGGCTGGGATGGAAGGCACTGTTAACGATCGATAACCTGACAGACAAACAATTTCAAGAATCCGCCGGCTATCCACTGCCAGGACGGAGTTACAAAATCGCCTTAGAACTAAACTATTAATTTCACGGACATGACATATAGATTCCATGTACTTTTGTTGCTCCTTGCTACAGTGGGGGCACTCGCATCCTGTGAATCGACTACCGGCACAACGCCCGCGCCATTCGATTCGACGATTGTGAACACGGGCGATCGCGCACTATTCATCGTGGACGAGGGGCACTTCCAGTCCAACAATTCGTCTATGGATGCCATCGTATTTCGTACGACCACGGCAGTGGACACGGTGAGCCACAAGGACGTGCTAACCGGATTGGGTGAAGGCAACGACATCTGGCTGGTTGGCAACCGCGCCTACATTCTCGACAATGGGGGCCAGATAGTTATCGCGAATGCAGACTCGCTGAAGAAGATTGGCTCGATTCCTCTTGGAATAACTCAGCCGGACAAGATGGCGCTGATCGGCGCTGGAAGGTTCGTCGTGACGGAACGAAGTGGTTCTTCCGCAAAGGTCGTCGATGTGAACGCAGCAAAAATTGTGGATTCACTTCCCGTCGCCGACGGCAGCGTGTGCGTCGGTGTTCTGGCAGGGAAGGTATTCATAACGTCTGAGCCTTCCACTTCACGCGGCTCAATGAGCGTGTTCGACGCAAATTCCAAAGCGTTGATCAATACTATTTCGCTCGACGCCAATCCTGAAGACCTCGTAGTCGATAGCGTTCATAACCAGATCATCGTTGGATGCTCCGGGGATTACAATATGGTAGCCCCATCGGCAGCCTTCATTGACGCGTCGAATTTGGCAGTAAAGAAGAAGATAACACTCGGTGCCGTTGGCGACCAGTTCGCATTCGTTTTGGGGCCACAGTTGTATGTACTGGTGTCTTCTGCGGCGCTTGTTGTGGATCTGTCCACATATGCGAATGCCGCAGTCCCGATCCCAGGTGGCAATTCCTACTACAACGGCATCTACGACGCAAAAACCAACGCGCTCTACCTCGGGCGCACGAATTATACCTCCGCCGGGACGGTGGACGTGTTCGATGCAACCTCCATGAAAATACGATGGTCGTTCAAAACCGGAATCGCCCCTGCGCATTTTGCGTTCTACCACTAATTCGGAAAATTTTCACCCAACTCAAGCATGAAACAGACTCGAGAACAAGCTCTATTCGCAGGACTTCTTGTCGTCTTCGCGATAGCTACGCGTATTGTGTTTAACCAGCTCCATGTGTACAATTTCAACGCTGTTATGGCTGCTGGGTTGTTCGCCGGGGCATATCTTGGCAGCAAGCGCATCGGCATTCTCGTGCCGCTGGCAGCCATGCTCATCACGGATCTTGTCATCGGCGTCTACGACTGGAAGCTCATGATGGTGATCTATGCCTCGCTGCTTTCGGCGGTGTTCATCGGCAAGTATTATTCGAAGAACGCGACGCTTCTGCGCTACACGGGTTCGGTCCTTGGCGGATCGCTCCTGTTCTTTGTAGCGACGAATGCGGCTGTGTGGCTTTTCGGCGATGGCTCGTTCTATCCGCACACCGTTGCAGGCCTCGTGCAATGCTTCACGATGGCGATTCCGTTCTATCGTAATTCATTACTTGGCGACATCACCTGGAGCTCGGTGCTCTTTGGTAGCTACCAGTTGATGCAATTGCGAGCACCTAAATTAGCTCGGCAAGCTGCGTAAGTGTTCGAAACAGTATTTTTCAAAGGGCTCTCGCAGAAGTGAGGGCCTTCTTTTTGTGAAGCGGAGTGGAAGAGAGAGGCAGTATGGCGGGAAATATTGATGGCGTCGTTGGAGGTTCTGCTCGCAAAGCAGCTTGGTTGGTGCTCGAGAATGGAGTGGTCCTACGGGGCCATGGTTTCGGTGCGCTCGATGTGCCGCGCACGACCGGCGAGGTTGTCTTCACCACCAGCACGACCGGCTACCAGGAAATACTCACCGATCCATCCTACGCTGGGCAGATCGTCACGATGACGAATCCGCTAATGGGTAACTATGGGGCAACGGATGACGATCTGGAAAGCACCTATCCCTTTTGCAGTGGATTTGTCGTTCGCGAGCTCGCCGAGCGATATTCCAACTGGCGAGCCGAGGAAAGCTTGGAGCGTTATCTCGAACGCAACGGCATCCTCGCCATCGAACAGGTTGATACCAGGAAACTGGTTCGCTTGCTGCGCAGCGAAGGAGCAATGCGAGGAATTCTCTCAACTGAGCTTGTGAGCGACGAGGAGTTAGTGGAGGCGGCGCGGCGCTCACCACAGATGACAGGACTAGACCTGACAAAAGGTGTGACCACGAAGGAGGCGTACGAAATGGCAGCAGACCGTCCGGAGGGTACGCCGATCGGAAGCCAACCACCGCATGTCGTCGTTATGGATTATGGTGTCAAACAGAATATTCTGCGGAAGTTGGCCGCACATGGTGCGCGGTTGACCGTTTTGCCCTCAACTGCCACTCGGGAAGAGATTCTTGAACATAAGCCGGATGGCATCTTTCTTTCGAACGGCCCCGGTGACCCGGATGCGGTGAAGGACACTATCAAGATGCTCAAAAACCTCATCAAGCGCGATGAGCAGCCAATATTCGGTATCTGTCTTGGTCACCAGTTGCTCTCGCTTGCGTTGGGTGGAAACACCTACAAGTTGAAGTTCGGACATCGCGGTGCAAATCATCCCGTGAAAAATCTGCTGACGAACAAGATCGAGATCACTTCACAGAATCATGGTTTCGCCGTGGACTGGAAGACCATGCCTAACGAGTGCGAGTTAACGCATCTGAATCTTAACGACCAGACAGTCGAGGGATTCCGGCACACCAAGCAGCCGATATTCGCCGTGCAATATCACCCGGAGGCCTCTCCTGGCCCGCACGAGAGCGATTATTTGTTCTCGCAGTTTATGGGGGCGATCAACAGTTGAGGTTTAGAAGCTAAAAATTCCATAGAACAAGACTCTCGGCGATCTCCAATCGAAGCCCTGCGCTGGCTGTCATTTCAGCCAAAACTAGGTTTGACTCTTTAGGGTGTTGTTGTGTTCTGCACTTCCCAAAATTGGGAAGACTTATTATTTGATGGCAAAGAAGCAATCCAAGAAGACTGACGTCGCTACCACAGAAGCAGAGCCAAAGAGCCACTTTCTTTCAGAAGATGAAGAACGGACGTTGCTCTCCGGATCCACGGAAAAAGTAGGCGTCCTACCGGAGTGGGTGCCTGTTCTCGCGTTGCGGGATGTGGTCATATACCCGTTTATGATCTTTCCAGTTCTTGTTGGCCGCGAAAGCTCGCTCGGCTCGGTCAGCGCGGCGGTTGGCCGTGAGCGCTACCTCTTTCTTGTGGCGCAGCGTAACTCTCAACAAGAAGATCCGCCAATGGGGGAGTTGTACCAGCACGGTACACTGGCGAAGATCGTCCGCATCATCCGACTTCCGAATGGACTGATGAAGGTGCTGGTGGATGGTCTGGAACAAGCCGTTGCGACGGAGTACGGGATGGTCGATGGCCACGTCGAAGCAAAAGTGGTTGTCCTGGAGCCGGAGTCCGTATTTGCACCTGAGCTTGAAGCCTTAACGCGACATGCAAGTGAGTTATTCCGAGAGTACGTTAAGCAATCGCGAACGGTGCCGCAGGAGGTACTGCTGGCATTCGAGAATATCGCAGACCCACGTCGTAAGCTTTTCTACATCGCGGCGCACCTGGCAAAAGACTTAGAGAGCAAGCAGCGGATCGTGGAAATCACCGATCTGCGTGAGCAGTATCTGCATTTGACCACACTCCTTACGAGTGAGCTGGATATTCTTCGAATCGAACATGAGATAGACGAGAAGGTCCAACAAACAATTCAGAAATCCCAACGGAAGTACTTTCTGAGTGAGCAGATTCGCGTGCTGCAGCAGGAGCTGGGTGAGAACGTCGAGGAGCAACATCCAGAACTCGCAAAGCTAGCGGAGCAACTCGATGCCACCAAATTACCCAAGCACGTGCGCGAGCGCGCCGACGAAGAGCTTGCTAGATTGCGCAAGACGCCTGCGATGTCTCCCGAGGCGTCAGTCATCCGGACCTATCTCGAATGGCTCGCAGAACTTCCGTGGAAGAAGCGGACGAAGGACCATCTTAATATCGAGCATGTCCGGGAAGTGTTAGAGGCTGATCATTACGGATTGGAAAAGCCCAAAGAGCGCATTCTGGAGCACATCGCTGTGCTCAACTTGGTCGAAAAGATGAGGGGGCAGATTCTGTGCCTAACCGGCCCTCCGGGAGTAGGTAAGACATCGCTGGCGCGCTCGATCGCGGGAGCTTTGGGTCGCGAGTTCATACGAATATCACTTGGCGGTGTGCGAGACGAAGCGGAAATTCGTGGACATCGACGAACCTACATCGGTTCAATGCCGGGGAAGATCATTCAATCCATGAAGAAGGCCGGGGTTTCGAATCCATTGATATTGCTGGATGAAGTAGATAAGATGTCGATGGATTTTCGCGGCGACCCGAGCTCCGCGCTGCTCGAAGTGCTCGACCCTGAACAGAACAATACGTTTAGCGATCATTATCTCGAGGTCGAGTATGATCTCAGCAATGTCTTCTTCGTGACGACGGCAAACGTGCGCTACAACATTCCGCTGCCGTTGCAGGATCGCATGGAGGTCATCGAGATACCGGGCTATCTCGAGCACGATAAGTTGGAGATCGCTAAGCGGCATATCATTCCGAATCAGCTCCGCGCGCACGGTCTGCCGCCAGGTACCGTGATCTTTGAAGACGCTGCCCTCTTGCGATTGATCCGGCAGTACACCGAGGAGGCTGGCGTTCGCAATCTGGTGAGGCAGATCGCACGTATTTGTCGCAAGGTCGCGCGCCAGATCGTGAGCAAAGCGTATGAGAATTTGCCGGCGGAGACCAAATCGCCTGCGAACGCCCGCACAGAGGATCCTGCGATTTCTCGCGTAACCGTTAGTGAGCACGGAATTCTCACACTGGATGAATCTGGAGACGAGGATACAGGTCGTTTCGAAGATGGCGAGACTCCGAAGGAGACGCTTAAAGTGCCAGAAGGCTTTAGCGTGACGGTCACGGTTTCATCGCTCGACTCCTACCTTGGCGTCCCCAAGTATCTCATCTCGAAAAGCGAGCTTGCTCCCAAGGTCGGGGCTGTCATGGGATTGGCATGGACAAGCACCGGAGGCGATGTGCTGCCCGTTGAAGTTGCGGTCATCAAAGGCAGCGAGAAGCTGACTTTGACAGGTCAGCTCGGCGATGTAATGAAGGAGTCGGCGCAGGCGGCGCTGACCTACATCCGCTCCAATTACAAAGAATTGAAACTGCCGCTCGGCTTCTCCAAGCACAAGGAGATTCACATTCACCTACCCGAAGGCGCGATTCCAAAGGATGGTCCATCGGCGGGAATTACCTTGATCATGGCGATGCTATCAGCGGTATCAGGTCGGCCTGCACGCGGGGATATTGCAATGACAGGCGAGATCACCCTGCGCGGAAATGTGCTTGCTATTGGCGGACTTCAGGAGAAGTTACTTTCTGCCAAGCGAGCGGGCATCAAGGCCGTGCTCATTCCGGAGGATAATCGCGGCACCCTCTCGGAGATACCAGAGCGCATCAAAGAGGGGCTTAATATTATACCGATCGCGAAGGTGGATCAGGCGGTTGGGATCGTGTTCGATCTTACGACACCAGCTGAAAAGTTGAAGCGGAAGGAGGCGGCTGCCGTTGTTAAAGTGACCGTGAAAGCGAAAAACAAGAAAGCAATCAGTCAAAGGGTGTCGGCGAAAAGGAAGTCGGTGAAGAAGAAGTAAAAGGACATCGAGTCGAAGTCATTATAGAGATACGTCCAGTTGTAGTTTCTCTGATAGTGCTTTTGCAAGAAAGCTCTGAATGCTCTCGCCGCTCTTTTCATTCACCCAATGTGCGACGGTCTCCGACCACAGAAAGCGATGTCCCGCATAGTTCGCGGAGACCCACAACTGTTCCAGTGGCGCTTGCGGAGTGATGACGATCTTCTCGCCGTCTTCGAATTCGATGGTTAATACGTCGCCACGTTTGTCGAGATCGAAATCCAGTCCGCCGTCAATGAGATCGCTCAGCTTCGATTCGAGATCGCGGATGGTGGTGTCGTAGGTTGTTGCAAAAGTGGGCATTCCGAAGTAGTTTGTGAAAGCACCAAACGCAACAAACACGGCCTCAATTCACACTTTTGGGAAGAGAGTGTCGTATATTTGCGCGAATGAAAAAACACAGCATATTCACAATTCTACCGTTCTCGATTCTTCATCTTCGTGGATATGGGTTTTCCCTCTGGGGGCGGCTCGTTTTCGCCTGGGAGTTTACCCGCCAGTATTATGGCATTCAACAAGCGACGAAGCTCTGGGTACAGAAGATCATGTCGCTGCTGTTCTACCTCAAGAAGACAGTGGACGTCAGCGGCGCGATGGCGGAGCTAGGTGTGTATAAGGGAGGTACGGCGAAGCTCATGGCGGATGTTGTTCCCGACAAGCCGTTGTACTTATTCGATACCTTCGGTGGTATGCCGCAAGTGAAAGCTATCGATATTCACAAGGCTGGGGATTTCGCCGACACGTCCGTCGAAGAGGTCTCAGGTCTGCTAGGAACCAGGACTAATGCGATCTTTCGGAAGGGCTTCTTTCCTGAGACAGCCAAGGGGCTCGAAGATGAACGATTTTCGTTCGTGCATATTGATGGGGACTTGTACCAGTCCACGCTCGATTCACTGGTGTTCTTCTACCCGCGAATGCCCAAAGGCGGTGTGATGATCCTAGATGACTACGAATGGCCTGACTGTCCCGGCGTCAAGCAGGCTATGGACGAATTCCTCGCGGACAAACCGGAGAGGCCGTTCGTACAAACGAAGTATCAAGCGATACTCATCAAGCAGTAGGGGACTTAGTCTATCGGCATCCCAAGTTCTTTCCGCAGATAGAACGCCGTGTGGCTCCCGCTTGTGCCAAAGCGCGAAGCGAGATCTTCCGGTGTGCCTTCATCAACAATTGATCCGCCTGCGCCACCACCTTCGGGACCAAGATCGACGACCCAGTCCGCCATCTTTATCACATCGAGGTTGTGCTCGATGACGATGACGGTATTGCCGCGCTGACGCAGTTCGAGTAGCACGGACATGAGTTGTCGAATGTCCTGGAAGTGGAGTCCGGTTGTTGGCTCATCGAGGATGTAGCAGGTCTTGCCTGTTGCCACTTTCGAAAGTTCCGTTGCGAGCTTCACGCGTTGCGCCTCGCCACCGGAGAGCGTTGGCGCGGGTTGCCCCAAGCGGATGTAGCCGAGACCTACACCGGATAAGCCTGCAAGTTTGCGACGAATACGTGGTATCTCGGAGAAGAACGCCTCCGCTTCGGTCACGCTCATCTCCAGCACATCCGAAATGGATTTGCCTTTGTAATGCACTTCGAGCGTTTCGCGATTGTAGCGTTTGCCTTTACAGACATCGCATGTCACATACACATCCGGCAGGAAGTTCATCTCGATCTTCTTCACTCCATCGCCTTCGCACTCTTCGCAGCGACCACTCTTTACGTTGAAGGAGAAGCGTCCAACCTTATACCCGCGAATCTTCGCTTCGGGAAGCGTCGCATAAAAATCACGGATGTAGGAGAAGAGTCCGGTGTAGGTTGCAGGATTCGAGCGCGGCGTGCGGCCGATGGGGGATTGATCGATCTCGATGACTTTATCAATGAGATCGAGACCTTCAACCGATTTGAACGGCAGCGGTACGGTGTGCGATTTGTAGAAATGCCGATTGAGTACCGGTGCGAGCGTCTCGTTTATCAACGTTGATTTGCCAGAGCCTGAGACGCCGGTGATGCAGGTGAATCCACCTATAGGAATGGAGAGCGTTACATCGCGCAAGTTGTTGCCTGTTGCACCAGTGAGCACGATCATCCGCTCTGCATCGGGGGCAACGCGCTCCTTCGGTATTTCCAACTGTTCGACATTCGCGAGATAGCGCGCCGTCGGAGAATCCTCGCTGACGAAATATCCTTCCGGCGAGACTTCACCACTCGCGGGTTCGCGGAAGAGTGCAGGCGGGCCATACGCAACAAGCTTGCCGCCGTATTCACCCGCGAGAGGACCAATATCGAAGAGCATATCGGCAGACTCCATCATCTCTCTATCATGCTCGACAACGATGACGGTGTTGCCGAGATCACGGAGCTGCTCGAGCGAGTAGATGAGCAAGCGATTGTCACGTTGATGAAGTCCGATGCTCGGCTCATCCAAAATGTATAGGACGCCTACAAGTTGAGTGCCGATCTGCGTTGCAAGGCGAATGCGCTGCGACTCTCCGCCGGAGAGGGTTCGCGCCGAGCGATTGAAATTGAGGTAACCGAGTCCCACTTGAAGCAGAAACTCGATGCGTGGAATGATCTCGCGCATGATCGGCTCGGAGATTGTCTTACGCATTCCTTCGAAGGTGAGCGACTTGAAGAAGGGGATCGTGTCCGTCAGCGAGAGCGAGACGATGTCCTGCACATTCTTTCCATCGATGCGGATGGCGAGATGCTCTGGCTTCAAGCGACCACCGTGGCACTCGGGACACGGATGCGCTGCCATGAACTCCTCTGCCCATTGCCGCTGCGATTCGGAATTCGATTCACTGATCCAATAGCGCAAAGTCGCGTACACGCCAGCCCACTTCGTCTGATATTTCGATTGCCGGCCTCGATCCGAGACCCATGTGACGGAGAGCTTCTCCTTGCCGGAGCCATCCATTAGCATTTCCATCAGCTCCGGCGTGAGTTCGCTAATGGGATCGCTCATTTTCTCGCCCCAATATTCGAAGACGGCCTCGACCTGCGCCCAGAGCCAACTCTTTTTCTCTTTGCCGAGCGGTGCAATGCCGCCATCTGCAACAGAGATAGATTTGCTTGGAATAATGATATCTTCGACAAGATCGCGAATCTCCCCGAGGCCGTGACATTTCGGGCACGCACTCGAAGCGGAGTTGAAGGAGAAGGTATTCGGTTGCGGCTCTTCGTAGGAGCGTCCGCAATTGGGGCAGCTATACTGTGAGCTGAAGAGCGTATCGACAGCAACTTGTTGGTCTGGCGTTTGAGTCGAAGCGGTCATCACACCCTTGCCCATCTTCAGTGCCGTCTCGACCGATGCCGTGAGACGCTGACGAATATCTCCAGTGAGTACGAGCCGATCGACAACGACATCAATCGTGTGAATCTTATAGCGATCGACCTCCATTTTATCGGTGATCTCAAGGATCTCGCCGTCAACGCGAACGCGGGTGTAACCTTGGCGCAGCGTGTCGCGGAAGAGCTCGCGGTAGTGGCCTTTGCGTCCGCGAATGAGCGGCGCGAGGATGGTGACCTTCGTGCCATCGGGATGCTTGACGATCGCGTCGAGCATCTGGTCGATGGTCTGCTTCGACACAGGCAGATTGCAATCGACGCAGAACTGTGTGCCGAGTCGCGCGAAGAGCAGGCGGATGAAATCGTAAATTTCGGTGACGGTCCCGACAGTCGAGCGCGGCGTGGAGCCGATGGTTTTTTGCTCGATGGAAATCGCGGGGGAGAGGCCTTCGATGTGGTCAACATCCGGGCGCTCCATCATGTCAAGGAATTGCCGCGCGTAGGGAGAGAGCGATTCGACATAGCGACGCTGGCCCTCGGCGTAGATCGTATCGAATGCGAGCGACGACTTACCCGAACCAGAAATACCCGTAATAACGACGAGCTTCTCGCGCGGAATATCGACATCGACACCGCGCAAGTTATGAACGCGCGCGCCACGCACGATGATCGAGTCCTCGGACGACGCGCTGCTATGCCCCACCCAATCCGGGAGCACACCCTTCGGCTCCACAAAAACGGGAGCCGCAATAATCTCGCTCTTCTTACTCTTTTTCGCGACCTTAGCCAACGTACCGAACCCGATAAAGACAATGATTTTCGCCCCACCCAGAACCGATTTCCGCGAGCGATTTGGGAAAACAAGTTGGGGTTTGGGTTGGTTGCTTTGGAGCGGGTTTTAAGAGGAGGAAGAGTTGGCTGGGTGAAGGATCTTCAGTCGCGAAACTAATCCTTCGGGCCGAGTCTTTGAAGGCCGGAATATTTGCACACCTTGTGAGAGAGACGCCACCGACACGTAGGGACCTCCTAACCACCGAGCATCTGCCCGTCGAGACGATAACCCGCCTTCTCGACCGGAGCGACTATTTTGTTGAGATGTTGCGCATCCCGTCACCGTTTCAGAAACTGCGCACACTGGAGGGCCGGACGGTCGCGAATTTGTTCTTCGAGAATTCCACCAGAACGCGGATATCTTTCGAACTTGCCGAGCGGCGCATGGGTGCCGATCACGTGACGCTGACGCCCAGCGGCAGCAGTATGACAAAGGGGGAGTCGGTTCTGGATACCGTCCGGGTGATCGAGGCAATGAAGGTGGATGCTGTCGTTGTCCGCCATAGTGTCTCCGGAGTGCCCGGGTTTTTGGCGGGGCATCTTCCGACCCATGTGCACGTCGTTAATGCTGGCGATGGCGCACATGAGCATCCCACCCAGGCGCTCTTGGATGCTGCGGAACTGAGAGCAGCGTTGGGGGACCTTCGGGGAAAACGGGTCGTGATCGTCGGAGATATTTTGCACTCGAGGGTGGCGCGCTCCAATGTGTGGCTATTGAAGAAGTTCGGTGCGGAGGTCGTGCTGGTTGGGCCGTCAACACTTTTGCCGAGGCACGCGGAGAAAGTGTTCGGAGTAGAAGTGAGTTGGAAGATGGATGATGCTCTCGTGAAGGCAGACGCAGTGATGATGCTCAGAATTCAGATGGAGCGGATGGCCGGCGGCTTCTTTCCGTCTTTGGAAGACTACAGTAGTAGGTATGGATTATCGGCAAGCGGAGCCGGGGCGCGGCGCAGCGCATCATGCGTTATCCTGCACCCGGGGCCTGTGAATCTTGGAGTGGAACTGGATGCGGAAGTATCAGGTGGTGAGCAGTCGTTGGTATTGAAGCAAGTCAAGCGTGGTGTAGCGGTTAGAATGGCTGTCTTGGAGTGGATGTTTGAATCGGAAACAAGTAGCAGAGTAGAATGAACCTCCTATTACAAAATGCTCGGATCATTGACCCCTCGCAGAAGCTTGATGCCTCCGGGATGGATATTGAAATCCGGAATGGTGTGATCGCTCGGATCGGTCAGGGGCTGAAGCCCGATGGCGATAGCAGGGATCTGGCCGGCGCTGTTGTCGCTCCCGGCTTCTTTGATATGCATGTTCATCTTCGCGAACCAGGGCAGGAGTACAAGGAGACGATCGAGTCGGGGCTTGGCGCTGCAATGGCCGGCGGATTCACGGGGGTCTGCTGTATGCCAAATACCGAGCCTTCGATCTCCGATCCGTTCGTTGTTAGCTACATAAAGGAGAAGGCGGCGGGGCATCTTGTGGATCTGACGATCTGTGGCACAATGACGAAGGACCGCGCTGGCGAAGAGCTTTCACGGATGGATGCATTGGCAAAATCCGGAATCCGGATGATCTCGGATGATGGTGTAGCTCTGAGAAGTTCGCAGATGATGCGGCGGGTTTTCGAGTACGCTAAGATGTTCGATCTGCTGGTAACCCAGCATTGCGAAGAGCACACGATGACTGTGAAGGCTCCGGTGAACGAGGGGCGGGTTTCGACCAAGCTTGGGTTGACGGGTTGGCCTTCGGTCGCAGAGGAGATAGTCCTATCGAGGGATATCTTGCTTGCGGAGTATGTCGGCGGAGTAAGGTACCACGCGGCGCATCTGAGCACAAAGGGCTCGGTTCGCATAGTTCGAGAGGCCAAGTCGCGGGGAGTGGCAGTGACCTGCGAGGTGACACCGCATCATTTCGCCCTCACTGAAGATGCCGTCGAGCGTCATGGAACGATGGCAAAGATGAATCCGCCCCTTCGGACGCAGGAAGATATTGATGCGATCATCGAAGGATTGAAGGATGGTACGATCGATTGCATCTCTACCGACCACGCACCGCACGCTACTCATGAGAAGGAGACGGACATGGTGAGCGCCGCTTTTGGGATCATAGGACTTGAGACGGCTCTGCCGCTCGGGATAACTCATCTGGTGGAGTCGGGGAGACTGAGTCTCGTGGAGTACATCACAAAGTGCTCTGTCAATCCTAGGGCAGCGTTGCGGTTGCCGCAGGTTTCTGTCAAAGAGGGGACGTTGGCCAATCTGACGATCTTTGATCCGAAGGCGAAATGGCGCTTCATGGAGCAGGATATTCGATCTAAGTCCCACAATACTCCGTTTATTGGCCAGGATTTTGTGGGAAAGGTGATCGGCAGCATAAATAATGGGTTGTCTCACTGGCCGCGTTAGTCTCCCGAGGTTCTCCTGCGCAGCGCGGTAACGAAAGCGTGTTTCTGATTTTGATGTTTGCAGTTTTTTCATGCTACGAGCGATTCTGTTCTTCGCGTTTCTTGTGACATGCTCTGCGACTCAGTTGCACTCGAGCGGGCGCGGATTCGCAAGAGCCCCCGTAAATGATCCTCGGCTACGAACTCAAATTCAGAAGCTCATTGTGGCCCTAAACAAGCGCGATTTAGATAGCGTCAGATCGCAAATTAGTCCTTCGAGAGTGTTCGTAGAGATTACCACGAAGCCAGGAGCCTATTTGTCTAACAGCCAGACTATTCTGGTGATGGAATCCTTTATTCGGACTCGGACAGGAATATCCTCAGTGTTCGATTTTGTCTCTGATGATGGTCGATTCGGGAGCGCCTCGGGTACGATGACTGCTACGGAAGGTGGACGGCGCGTTAGTTATCGACTAGATTTTGGATTCGTTTTGAGTGGCGGAGGAAGTTGGCTGCTGAGCCGCATAAGCATTCGCTGAGCCACATTTCTTAGAGACTGGCGTAAAAATGCTTTACACGTGTCAAAAATCGGCCACCACTCGTAACAAACGGCAGTTTGAAGTGTTATTATACTGTAGCTGAGATCGGGATTAAGGGGATTAGGTCTTCTTGGCCCGGAAATTGATGCTATTATTTACAGCGTCCCTAAATCTGAACGAGTTCGCAGTGACTTAATCATTAAAGGGATAGAGAAAATTGAAAGAAAGTCGCTGAAACCTCTGAAACAATCCAAATTGGTTTGTCGTAAGAGGTGACAGAAGCAGAGAGCAACCGGATGAGCACACATCCGAGCTAGCTCGAAAAAGTTTAGCCGGGGATACTAGGGACAACCCTCGGCTATGAAGACACAACACAACTCAATCAGACCTCGGGGAACTCTCACCACCCGGGGTTTTTTTTTGGACTTACTCAGTCCACGAGTGCAAAATACGCAATTGTTGCGCGGCCATCTAGAAATCTAGAATTTTACTGCTGACTTGCGCGGTGTCTTTGGCTTCTTGCGGGCTCTGCGGAGGAACGGTATACCAAGAAGCATCATTCAATACTATCAGAATGATTCACTGTTCAATTTGAACTTCAAATCGGGAATACAGATAGTGTCCCGAAGGAGCCGCGAGGTGATCGCCAGGCTCATTTCGTTGTTTAAGAAAAACTCGATCGGGACAGGGCACTCCCTGGGATTCTTGATCCCGCCGCCTATTGCTCGGCGGGTCATCGTGGGGCTCGGTGCCACTTCCGCGTTTATTTTCCTTGTCGCCCAAATCGCGACCGTTGCGGGATTCGATGACGCGAACGAAGTATTGAGTCAGACAGAGATCACGCGTCTTACCAAAGAACGGCTTAAGGGAATTGCGCTTGCCCTTGATAGTACCCGTGAGTGGCTCGCTAGAGATCCAATGGTTCGGTCTGCCTTGGTCTCAAACAATCCGTCATCGTTGTTCCGACTACTTCGGGAACGCGACTCCGCTTACGCAGCCCGCGTTCGTGCGTCGGCACTCTATGGTGATCCCATCACAAACAATGTAGATAGAGAGGCCTCGTCGAGTGGAATAACAGCGACACACGGATTCGCGATCTATTCATGGGATGGTCGGCTTGTTTCGTGGTGTTCCTCTGGCACGGGAGGCCTGGGATTCGATACCACGTTGAAAGGGAATGCACTACTGCAAAGTCGGGATCGGGGTGTCATGCTGGACAATGGTCCCGTGCATGTCAGCCTTTTCGCTATCCAGAAATTGGTTTCGCCTGGCGGAAATGTAGAAGGCTATGTCGAGTCGAAGCGGCTTCTTATCTCCAAAGATCCTCTCTCCAATGGTCGGACGACTGGATTTGTAGATGACATACGAGCCCGTGCTGGGCGGGAAGTAACCTTAGTATTCGGCGCAGTAGAGGAGCCAAGGCGAGTCAATTCGGGGTTGCCGCAGGTCGACTTGTATGCCGATCCCAGCGACCCTGCGAGTTTTGTGGGGAGACTCTCAGTTAGCGATGCCGCTACACCTGAGCCTTCCCTTTTTTCAAGAGTACTACACCAGGTATGGACCGCGGGACTTAGTCTAGCGACACTCGTTGCACTGCTCTGGCTGCTCATTTCGATCGCGGTTCGGGATGGATCGAATTCTATATCGCAAGCGGGTGGTGAACGTACGGATGATCCCAACGAACAGGGGGTAGAACTTGAGCCAGGAGGATCCAGGCGGCCGCTTCTTACTCGAACCTACTATTCCATACTGGCGCTGATTATTCTGATCTCTGCGAGGATGCTGCTCTCCTCGCTTGGTTCCATAGGTAGTATTGTGGGCCAGGCATATCAGGATCCGAGCGATTTTGCTTCGGACTGGGGATCTGGCATGGTTCGGAACCCGCTCGAACTATTCTTAACAACAGTTTTCGCAACCACAGCGGCGGTTATGTTGTGGATCATTTGGATGCCGAGAAAGCAGTTGGTCAGAGATGACGCGCGGAAGAAGGATATCCGCGAAATTGTCAGACGAGAACGAACTACGCTTCTTGTCTTCACCGTAGTCGCCCTCCTTGGATCGCAGTTCCTGGTTGATGGATTGAGTGAAACAGTGGCGGCGATAGTCCGGAACGGCTCGCTGCGTTATTTGAGCGTAAAACAGGTATTACCCGCTCCTGGAATGCTCATGATGTTACTGTCTTTTTTGGGGATCGGGGTTACGTACTTCTTTCTCACTGCGCTTGTACTCACGTTCGCCTTACGAGCGGCGATCTTCATCATACCCCGGACTGTTTCGCTCGGTATACGGATCGCTGCAGGAGCTGCATTAATTGCAATCATGATGGCAGCGGCAGGGTTCGGAGTGCAGGGACTCCATCTCACGGACACAAGCTTGCTTTATAGAGCATCCCTGGCGGCTTTCATCTTCTCAATTAGCCTGGCTGTCATTCTGATTGACACCTTTTCGAGCGATCCGACGCAGACAACCCCATCGTTCCTTTACAAGCTTCCCCGCTCGAGTCGTACGATCCTATTTATTCTAGCCGGAAGTGCTGTGTTGATGGCACCTCTCGTTGCATCCAAGCAGTTCGGAACAGATAAAGAAATTGCACGCACCTTTGTTCAGGACAATACTGGTGTAGAAACCCCTGCATTAGAGACAGTTGCTTCACAGGTCCTGAACACCGCTTCGAGACGAGCAGTGGAGTGGTACTCATCGGGTCATGATTCGATCGCGCTTCGCCAGACAGCGCTAATTTCCTGGCTCCAAGGGCTTCGGGAACATCAGGAGTGGAATGCAATTGTCGATATTTATGATGCCACTGGCAATATCCTCTCCCATTATTCAACTTCCGATGCCGCGACCGAGCAAGCTCGACTTCGACCCACCATGGATTCCGTTCTTCGGATGATTCGAAGACGGGATACCATTACGGATGCGTTCTTTGTTGAAGTACCTTGTTTCACTTCGTCCTGCACTCCTGCGGTGGTTGGCGGTATATTGACTAATGCAACTCCGGTTCTAGTTTCTCCGACGTCAGTTCTTCCCGCGCTGCCAAGCGCTGCGGCAAAGCCCGCGTTCGTTACAGTTGCCTTGTGGACCGATCTACCTGCCCTGGCGGCACCACGCTCCAGATTTAACCTACTTTCAGGGGCGGCTCAGTCCGCGAACGCTGGGCCCGTGCTCGATGGTGGATTCATCTTAGCGCAATATAGGCCAAACCTCCGACGTCTTACGAACACACCAACGCTGGATGTTCCAGGGAGCATACCTTCGGCCTTTGAACGAATACTCCGCACGCGACAATATTTTTGGCACGAAGGGGTTATTGACGGGGCAAAGTACCAGACCCTTTACTACCGCACGAATCGATCAATGCAGCGTGACGAGAAGGCTGCGGTACTGACAGTCAGCATACCGGAACCCACTTTCGGGAAGATCACGGAGTTTGGGCTGAGAATGAATGCCATCGGGCTCATCTACGGCACGTGCATCGTGATCCTTCTTTTGCTTGCTCGACAACTTGGGACTAGCAGGCTCCGTTTTACTCTGAAATTTCGGGATCGCATTTTTCTCATCGTCCTGCTGATTGCACTCGTTCCGCTTGTCGTGGTTACGAACGTGACTCGAACGCTATTGACGGCAAGAGCCTCATCCGAGCAAACTGCACGGCTTACGCGCGACGCATCGGTCATCAAAGAGAGAATTTCCAGGCAGCTTGAAGCCTCTGTCATCTCTAGCCTGGCTCTTCATAGCGAAGTCGAGAACCTTGCGGAAATAATTGGTAGGGAATTCAGCGTCTACGATGCGACAGGTCGCCTCCGAGCGAGCAGTCGTCCAGAATTTTATGAATCTGGAATGCTTCCCAGCATTCTTAATGCCTCGGTGATCGAAGAGGTAGTTTTTGGCAAACGGTCTTTCTATACCCAACCGGTCCAGATCGGATCTCAATTATATGAGGCGGGATACCAACCCATTACATCGGCTGATGGCCTGAGACTGCTCGGGGTGATCGCCTTAGCGACTCGTGACGAACAATCCAATGTCGAAGCCGAGATCGCACGCACAACCAGTCTGATCTACGGCACTTTTGCGGCTCTCGGTCTTGTGCTACTCGGCATAGGTGCGCTTTTTGCGGCCCGAGTCGCGTCACCTATTCTCGCCTTGATGCGGGCCACAGAACGAGTTGCTCAGGGTAAGCTCTCGACTTCCATCCCGGTTACGCGGCAGGACGAAATCGGAGAGTTAATGCAATCCTTCAACTCCATGACACGCGAACTTGAAAAGAGTAGGGAGATTGTTGCTCAAACGGAACGAGAGATTGCGTGGAAGGAGATGGCGCGGCAGGTTGCGCATGAGATCAAGAATCCACTGACCCCAATGAAGCTTTCAGTCCAACACCTGGAGCATGCACATGAGGCCAAGGATCCTAACTTCAGTTCCATTTTCCGAAGAGTGATTGGTACCGTATCTGAGCAGATCGACGTGCTGACGAGAATTGCTACCGAGTTCTCAAGGTTTGGTGCAATGCCACGTCGTAAGTGGGGGCCTGTCTCGTTGCGGAAGGTCGCAGATAGCGCTGTCGCCCTATTCGACGCTGATCGTAGTCGGATCCGGTTCATTGTGGATGTTCCCAAGAATCTACCGATGCTTCATTCTGACGAAGACGAACTGCGTCGAGCGTTTGTGAATCTGCTTCGGAACGCAGTTCAGGCGATCGAAGGCTGGGGTATCATTGTCTTCAGAGCAAGTTTGAGGCAGGGGATGATCCACGTCAGTCTGAGCGACACAGGGTCCGGAATGTCAGAAGAGACACTCAAACGCGCCTTTGATCCAAACTTTTCGACCAAGACAAGTGGGATGGGGCTGGGGCTTGCTATCGTCAAAAAGACCATAACAGACATGTCTGGTTCAATTCGGGTTGAGAGCCGCCCGGGCCATGGTACCACGTTTTTGATAGATCTACCAGCCCGAGGGTACGTTGAAGAGGAGTAAGCGAATTGACTCCGCACCATACTATTTCAGGTTCTGTTTGGCACTCATACGCAAATGGTAACCTATGCTTTTTGATCTTCCCGTCGTCGAATCTCGGTTGAATGAACCCACTGCTCCAGAACGTGAGGCCAGACAGCCTCGTCCGGAGTGGCTGAAGGTAAAACTACCGTCCGGTGAGACCTTTCACAACCTGAAGAAACTCATAGACAGTAAGAGTCTGCATACGGTCTGTGAGGAAGCGCGATGCCCGAATATGGGGGAGTGTTGGAGCGCAGGCACTGCCACGTTCATGATACTTGGCGACACTTGCACGCGTTCTTGCGGATTCTGTGCTATCAAGACGGGACGCCCACTCACACTGGATACGAATGAGCCCAGACATGTTGCCGAAGCTGTCCGCTCGATGAAGGTGCGGCATGCCGTGATCACCAGCGTGAATCGGGATGAGTTGAAGGATGGTGGTTCAATCATTTTTGCGGAGACCATCCGCGAAGTACGAAGATTAAATCCGGGTACAACGATAGAAGTGTTGATTCCGGATTTTAAGGGAAAAGAGGATTGCCTCGATCGAATTCTCGATGCCGGACCAGACATTCTGAATCACAATACTGAGACTGTACCAAGCCTCTACCGAATTGTCCGTCCTCAGGCAAAGTACAAGTGGTCCCTGAAAGTCCTCCGGCGGGCCAAAGCGGCTGGCTTCGTGACAAAGACTGGTATCATGCTTGGGCTCGGAGAACCACGTGAGGAATTGCTACAAACGATGCGGGATCTGGCAGAGGAAAAGCTGGATATTCTGACTCTTGGGCAATACCTCCAGCCGACCAAAAACCACCTGCCAGTTCACAGATTTGTGCATCCCGATGAATTCCGAGAACTACATGATCGCGGGATTGAAATGGGTATTCGAATCGTCGAAGCGGGACCTCTGGTCCGAAGTTCCTACCATGCAGAGAAGCACGTGTAAAATAGCCCAGTATCCTATTGCTATTTCTCTACAATCTGGTTCTCCCCGTGTTGCTGGCCGCGGCACGGGTGATGGCATGGTTCAACCCAAAGGTAGCAAGAGGGCTTGCGGGTCGTCGAGCTGCTACAGTTGAACTTCGTGACCATTATTCCAAGCCAGCGATCGGAAACCCGCGTCTACTTTGCCACGTTGCTTCATACGGTGAGCTTGAACAGGCAAAGCCCGTTATTAGTGAGTTGAGGCGATCCTACCCGAACATCCACATTCACCTTACCTTCTTCTCTCCTAGTGGATATGAGAACGTAGTCGGAAAGTACGAAGAGGTCGATGTTATTTCCTATCTCCCATTAGACTTACGTGCCGACGTCTCATCCTTTCTCGATCTGACGAAACCCGATCTTGTGCTCTTCGCTAGGTATGACGTTTGGCCTAACTTCGCTGCCGAGTTAGCTCGCCGGAAGACGCCAACAATTCTCTTCTCGGCGACCGCCTCCAATAGCTCCCGCCGAATGTTGCCGCTGGTTAGCGGGCTGCTTCGGCGTACGTATTCGGGACTGACCAAGCTTCTGACAATATCTGAAGCAGACAAGGCCGTATTTACAAGGATGGGGGTTCCGGCCGAGAAGATCGCGGCAGCGGGGGATACGCGATTCGATCAGGTTGTAACACGTAAAGAGCGGGTGGCACGGGCGGAAGGAGTACTCCCGGACGGGATTGTCACAGACCTTCAGGAGAAAGGGACGCTTGTGTTCGTCATGGGGAGTGCATGGCCGGAGGACGAGGCCATCATCCGTGCCTCGATCCAGCAGAGTATCGAGCGCGGAGATAACATACTTGCCATCGTGGTCCCACACGAGCCTACGGACGCGAATGTCAGAGATCTGCTGGCCGATTACCCCCAGAAGGCGATCCGATTTTCGGAATTATCTAACTATCAGCGTCAGCCGATTATCATAGTGGACTCCATTGGCAAGCTCTTCGGGCTTTACCGGTATGCAGATATTGCAATGATAGGAGGAGGTTTTGGCGCGGGGGTCCACAACGTCCTGGAGGCAAGTGTATGGGGCGTCCCGGTAATCGTTGGTCCGAATCACCGAAAATCACAGGAAGTGCAAAGGCTTATCGATTCACTTGCAGCCTTTGAAGTGGGCAACGCGAAAGAATTCGACTTTGCATTCTGGCAGTTGGTGGTTTCTGAGGATCTCCGGAGCGGGACGGGGGAAAAGGGGCAGCGTTTCGTTGAGGCACAATGTGGCGCGACCCACCGAATCATGAACGAGATAACCAGCGTGCTGAGTACTTAACTTCGCTCGTAAATCGCTTTGTACTTCTTAATACCTTCGAGGATCCCACGCGCATAATTATTCTGCCCGGCCTCACTTTTGAGCAATGCTTCCTCTTTGGGGTTGCTGATGAATGCCGTCTCCACATACACACTTGGCATCGCCGCTCCCACGAGCACGAAAAAGCCAGCCTGCGAAACGCCGTTGCTCTTAATCTTAACCTTTGAACAGACGCTGTTTTGAACGAACGCGGCGCATTTCTCGCTGAACTTTACATCCTGACTACGCGACATAGAGGTGAGAATAAAGTCCTCGTCGGAGAGATTGTTATATCGTGACTTATTCTTCTCGTATTGGATCACAGCATTCTCGCGCGCAGCCACGCGGATAGCAGCGTCGGTTTTGCCGGGGCGGAGGATGTAAGTGGTTAGACCCGTTGCCTTGGAGGGCTTCTGCGGGGTCGAGTTGCAATGCACGCAGATGAAGAGCTTGCCGTGGTGCTCATTCGCGATCTCTCCGCGTCGATAGAGCTCTATGAACCGATCATCTTTCCGAGTATAGACAACCTTCACACCCGGCATCTCCTTCTCGATGAGCTTGCCGAGCTTGAGGATGATCCCAAGTGCGCCCTGCTTCTCCATGTAGCCGTTCGTGCCGATAGCACCAGCGTCCTTGCCGCCGTGTCCGGCATCGAGAACGATGACGTCAAGATGCGGGTGGGACTTTAGACTCTCCGTCGGGGCTGACGAAGAGGTAAGAAACAGCCATCCGAGCAAGGCTGGAAGAAGGATGAATATCACCGATAATTCGTAAACTGTATCGGAAAATCAAAGCTCTGGCCCTTGAGGGTGGCAATCGCGGTTTGCAGATCATCCTTGCTCTTGCCGACGATGCGGACGGCGTCGCCCTGAATGGAAGCCTGGACCTTCATCTTCAGGTCCTTGACCATCTTCGTTATCACCTTCGCCTGCTCGCTTTCGAGCCCGTTCTTGATCTTGACGGTCTGACGGAACGAGCCGCCAGTCGCATCTTCGATCTTTTGGTAATCGAGCGACTTGAGCGAGATACCACGCTTGATCATCTTGCCGTTGAGGATTTCTGTAAGAGCACGGAGCTTCATGTCGTCAGAAGTGTGGAGCACTATCGTCCAATCCTTTGGAGTCCAGTCAATTGTGGTATTCGACCCCTTGAAATCATACCTCTGCTCGACCTCTTTTCGTGCCTGATTGATCGCGTTATCGACTTCTTGGTGATCTACTTCCGAAACGACATCGAATGAAAATTGTGCGGCCATGTGAGATGAATTTATCTGTTGAATTCGTGCAAATTTACGGCAAAATCAGGCCCCTGTCCAAAAGAGCTCAGAACGATAACACTTTTTCTGTTACCTTTGGCACTCTCAAGTGTCTTATTAGTAGAGGTACCTCTCTATTTTTTGATCTTGAAACTGACTGCACTCGCGACGTTTGGCGGGAAAATCAGCCACACCTTTTCGGCCCGTCAGGTGAAGCGGTCCAGAATCGCAACATTCATTGCGAACCGAAGCGCTTTTCGATTGGCACGGAAACAGTTACAAGTGAAAATAGAGCGCGACATTCGAGATTAATAGACACCGACATTATTATCGAAGACTCATCGAAAATCACTCTACCGAACGAAACAGCAGAGAGCATTACTCGAATACTACCAAGGATCATTTACGAATAAGGAGCACGCTATGGAACAGAACATGACCACACCGAACGACGGCAGCGCTTCCCTGAAGGAACGTGCACAGGAGTTCCTGCAGAAGGCGTATCGCCTGCAAATGTCCGGTCACCTGAACGAGGCTATTGAGAATTACAAGCAGTCGATCGAAGTTCTGCCTACGGCGGAGGCTCACACCTTTCTCGGATGGGCGTATAGTTTCTTGGGCGACTTTGAGTCGGCCATCGACCAATGCAAAATGGCGATCGAGCTTGATCCGGATTTTGGCAATCCCTATAATGACATTGGTGCGTACATGATCCAGCAAGGGGAGCTAGATGAAGCGATTCCGTACCTGGAACTGGCCATGCACGCCAAGCGCTATGCAACGCCGCACTTTCCGCATTACAATTACGGGCGAGTGCTCGAACGCCGAGGCCTCTGGTTCGAAGCGCTCGACGAATACAAAGCTTCGTTAGAATTAGAACCTAATTACACGCTAGCCAAAGACGCATTTTACCGATTGCAAGCTTTACTGAATTAACTCCTGCACCTCGGTTCTCAGGTGAGATCTCTATGTTGAAATGAAGAGCGAGGCGATAACGAAAGTTGTCGCCTCGTTTTGCGTCTAGGGAGCATCCGCGGTAAGACCTACTTCTGAATGACTAGGTCAATACCGGCTCGGCAATCACCAATTGAGATTCGGCAGATGTAATGCCCGCTCGCTAGCGACTCGCCTCCAAGCGAGATTGTTCGCGAACCTTCACTCTCGAAACCGGACGTAACGACTCGAAGTTCATGCCCAAGCACGTCATAGATAGAAATGTTGACCAATGCTCGGACCGGAACATTGTATTCCAACTCTGCTCTTCCCGAGGTAGGATTCGGAAATAATGTTGCAGTCAAACCGGGCTCAGGAATTGCGCCCTGACCGACACCACTGGCGCACGGATTGCAGTAAAGTTTCTGGAATTGACACTTGTCTTCATCCGTCAATCCGCCAGGAATAGGCGAATAGTCACGCGGGTATGCAGGCATCATCACCGTCCAGTACCCATTGGGGTTCAGGCTGCTATTAGAATTGATTGAGGGATTTGCAGTATAGCAATTCGGACAGCTTGACCCAAGCTCGTCGGGGTGGTGCATTCCCAGCAAGTGGCCAAGTTCGTGTTGAACAACCTCGAAAAAGCTGACGGCATCGAAGCCGGACTGAGTGAAGGGCTTGCCGGAAGTGGAGGTGTACCACCCCGTATGATGAACATCATGAATCGCATAATTGGGATCTGGGCCTGAAGGGCTAGTGGATTGATCCAAAAAGTCGTCCGAGACATTGAATAGGATATAGCGATCATTATGAGGGCAGTGATCTTCATTACAGGTTGGATACCCTGGTTTACCAGCCATATCTTGTGTGTAGGCCTCAGTTCCCACAGGATCAAGCCCCAAATCATTAAAGTCGAGAGCATTGTCGTCCATGAGAACATGAAAACAACAGTTTGGGTCGCCGGGGGAGGGTGGAATCGGAGGAATGCACACATTCAGCCAACTCTGTAGAGCTGTATTGGCGTCAGAACCAGCGTCATTGTCATCATATATTGTTGCGTACCCGTGCGAGGCAGCGTTGAAGGCAGCCAAATCAGCATTGTACTGAGCAAGTGCCGCTTCGTATTCTGCCATATCACCACCATAATAATCCAAAGTCGGTGGATTATCTGCCCCGTCGGCAGGTGATTCACCATTGTCAAATAGCTCTTTATCATACTCCCACTGATCGTGTTCAACAGTACCGCTACTTGGTTCAACGGGAAAAGTTGGGGGTGGAGTTTTCGGTTGTAACGTTGCATCTGGACGTATTGCATCCACGCAGACACTGTTTGGTATCCAGGATTTGGTCGGTGTCCCGTCTGCATTGGGATTTGCTGAACACCGTGTCACCTCTTGGCCGTTCTCGCAAAAAGTGTAAGGAAATTTCTGTTCGCATCAGGGAATACTACAATTTGAGTGAGGAGGTGTCTGGGCTCTACCCTGCAAAACACCCAGCGTTGTTAATACAAAAATCAATAAGGTTCTTTTCATGGACGTATCGCGTACCTTGATTGATTATTAACGATTGATAAGCGCAGCAATTCTTCCTCTCAGGCGCGACTTCCATTCTGCAACAGTCAGTCCTGTTGCGCCAAATCCAAAGTCGTCATTAGGATCAAAAACGATCCCATTTAGGACGGGATACATTCCACCACAGGAAGGGAAGCCATGTGGAACGGTGGTAAAGTAGTACTGATTATGATTTGAATGATCATAGCCAATCCCAAGGAAGCTTAGGAAGACAATGTACTCTTGACCAGGCTTAATCCACCATCCGCCAACAGCATCTCTTAGCTGGGTGGAATGTGTATCGTCGTTTGGCCCGGTTGACCACTCCGGTGAATATTGGAACTGAATACACGCGCCTACAGATGCTGTGTCCGCATAGGTTGGTGAAAAACCATTGCTTTGGGTTTTCGCACCTTTTCCTATTGTACGCGTATTTTGAGGACATGCAGGCTTATGCAGCCCCTTAATCTCATCAAGAATTGTGGCATTCACTAGCACCTCGTCTAATGCAGCATGCGCGTAGGGATCTTGTGTGCAAACAGTATCCTGAACTATGATATCCGAGATGATTTCAGGGAATAACAATGCGGCTGTTCGCCCCGTGTCGGTTGCCGTCAGTAGGACATGCTTCGCGAAGAGATATTCACCCTGACCAGGATCCCAGTGGTAAGGGTTCGGTGTCATGCCTCGACCAGACCAAAGATAATAGGAGACCGGGTTGTCGTCCTGCATCCTATAGAGCACCGCCGCAATGGTCTTTGCCGTATCCCCCCATGTAAGTGAGTCGATAAACGAGGAGATTTGTCCCCAATTATCGTGGCGAAGTGCTGCATCGAGCCATAAGTACGCTGTTGTGACCTGGGATGGCTGCCCCGGATAAATCGGCGGAGCAGATGCATCCAATGACATCCGATAGAGTAGTGGGCCTCCATAAGTAGGGGGCTGCGCACTAGCACCAGGGCCAAAGGCTACGAGAAGCATCAGGCTCGTTGCAATCAAGAACGCTTTTTTCATCCAAGCCTGCCTGCGAATTGAGTTCTTTCGATTGGCAGAGACTTTGGATTGAGCAGATCAACGGTCCTAATCTCCACATCTGGTGTGGGCAGCAGTTGTCCGTTGCACGGTAATTGAATTTTCATGATAGCAGCATAGAATGAATTACCTGTTCCTTCGCCAATCAGCAGACAGCCATCATGGTAGGTCCAATGTTTCCCAGGGCAGGACGACGGTAATAGTTCTGTGGGAACCATCGTTGCCCTGAATATCAAATTCATCCGTCTGGCAGCCATCTGCAGTTGTTCCACGCCCCATCCAAACATATCTCACAGCCCAATCCTTGTTAGGCAAGAGCGCCAGCATCCCCAAAAGTACTGCCGCCCCAAGAAGGGAAGTCCGTTTCATACTGTGTGTCATTGTATTTGAATCTTTTTGGTTAGAGTGTTGATACCATCGGTCAACCGGAGAAAATAGGCACCGGGTGGAATTCGTGCATCAATCTCGAAGCTAGAGTTACCAGAATGAGCATTGAATAGTACGGATCTGCTTGTTTCACCGAGTACATTGACAACTTCGCATTGAATATGTCCCGATGCTTCAGAATTCAGCTCTATCTGGATTTTTCCATACGTTGTGCTGGAAATCGTGACAGCCTTCAACGCGAAAACAAGCGGGATGCTGTTAATCGGGATAGCCGGTTTGAATGCGGTAAAGCTGCAATTGTCTTGAAATTCTCCACACACATTCCCTGTCACTGTTGGTTCTTGCTCGGCCATCGAATAAGGGTAGTGGGTAAAACTCGAACCTAGTGGGATAACGGATGACATCCTTACGGCAACATAGGCGAGAGTCCCCATTCCCGCGGAGCCGATGCATTCAATCCTATGACTGGCGGTGTTTCGCGTAGTTGAGAATCGTAGCTTTCCACCTCCATTTGCGTAGCAGGTAACGGTATCGAGCCGAAGGAGTACCGCGTTATCACTCGCTCTTCTAAGCTCAACGATGTAGCGCACGCTAGATGATGATGCAAAGGAGGCTGTGTCCGGTGTGATGGTCTTTGCACTTAAGATGGTCTCCCAAGCGGCTATGACCGAGTCAGCTTGAGCTCCTGGAGTTGTAATATCAACATCCGTGAACAAGACTCCCTTTGAATCGAAATTCATTACCCGATAGAATGAGAGGGAGTCACTACTGTCTGCTACGATAAATGAATTGGTCACAAGAAAATCCGAGGCCGGAGAAGTCCAAGGTGCGGCGACGAAGCCGAGATATGAAGACCCCGTGGATTGCAGTAATCCAATTTCTCCTATTCTGTAGCTGAAGATAGTGGAATCAGGGAGAATGCTCCTCAATGTCCGATATTGGATACTGTCCCCTGACTGGGCCGCACTGTCCTTCAGTGAATAGACGGACGACAGGAGGGCAATTGCAAGAACAATTACTCGTTTCATCATTTTGGAAAATTAAGTTCAATAGACTTCCATCAACTTATAAGTCCCTATCCCCCTTCCCATTCGCCACACGAATCCATTTTTTATTCGAATTATTTTTGGTGTGGTTATTGCGGGGGGGGGGGGCAAGCTCATCCTCTTTCGCGAGCTTACGTGCCTGCTTCTCGGAGCGTTCTTTGAGATGGTAAATCGCATCGAGCGTCTTGCCCATCGCAAGAGCAATCTCGGAAAGATCAAAATCCTTGCGATAAAATAGGATCATAAATTTCCGATAGTCTCTTCTCATTCGACGGAGTATGGAATCGTTGGTCAGTTTTGCATTGATCTCACTTGCGGCAACGTCGTGGGAGTCCGGATCGGCAGTAACATCCATGCTTGGTCGTTCTAGTTTGGCTCTTCGAATTCTCTTCAAGAGTGAGTTCTTCGTCACCTTTCGTATGAATCCAAAAGGCTTGTCACCGTCTTTGAGTGATTCCTTACGGAAGGCTTCTACGTAGGCATACACTCCCTCTGAGAGGGCCGTCTGAAAATCGGCCGGATCGACGTCACTAAAGCAGTGTTTCAATGACTTTCACACAAGTGGGCGTGTACGCTCCACGTTCTGAACGAGTTCTTCTTCTGTCATGGGGGATAGTCACAACTAAGCACAATTTTGGCTTCGACCTTGGGAACGGCAAGATTCCCGTCAGACGAATATACAAAGAAGATACTCGGTCGCGGTAAAATCCGATTTAGATTATGGTTCCTAGCCACGCGGGGAAATATTCTCAAAAAAGATTCGGAAAGCTCTTGACTTTGGGTTTTGGATGTGTTATGTTGTAGGATGTATTATGAGCACCTACTTTCTGATGGGCATACAAATCTTGGTCTGACAAATTGGCTGGAATGGTTATTCATTAAATGAAAACACAATTGAGAGAATAGGGGCACCTGTTTTCAATAAGGCAGAAAGACGAGTTCATGAAAAAAGGCCGAACCGCAATGTCAACTTATTTTATACTTGGCCATCTTCGGGGGAGGGGGAAGATTCGCCTGAACGGCGAATCTCGTAGCCTAGAGGCTACGTCTACCGGGCGAGGAAACGTCTTCCTACCCCTGCAAGGTTACACAACCGATTCAACCAAATCCTTAGCATGAACAGACGATCCTTCCTCGAACGAGTGTGCTTGACCGGTGCCGGTATTATTATTGGTGGCGCGGCTATTGACATGAATAGCGTCCGAACGCTCAGGGCCCACTCTCGATTGGGGGCGAATGAGCTCCGGGAAGTGCCGCTTAACTTGACGGATACCCCTGAACTGAAGCCGATCGGCGGCACCTTTCACCTAAGCGTGGAAGATCTGGAGCGTGAGATTCTCGTGGTTCACACAGGGCCAGGGAAGTATGTGGCAGTTGATATTAAATGTACCCATCGAGCTTGCGATCTCAATTATGAGGGAAAGGAGAAGAAGTTTGTATGTCCTTGTCACGGCTCCGAATTTGATTTGACTGGCAGGGTCATGAAGGGACCTGCAGAAGCGCCTATCAACTTCTACACCGCAGAACTGAAGGGCGAAGAAGTTGTCGTTAGTGTGTACGGTCCGAATGATCCGGCACCGCCGCGCCCAGCTGCGGACTCCTCAGTCCGCACACAGCCTCAAATCGGTGGAGCGGACTCGACCGCAACCGATTCGCTCGCTCATCTTCGAAGGAAGATGGAATAAGATAGCCGCAGCCAAAGGCGAAATCGTCGCAGCACGGGTACCTGACGCTGCCAATCTGCACACCAAACCGAGCCATATCCTCGTAACTACCTGCGCCGCGTTAGGAGGCGCAGCTAGATTGGTTGCCTCGTCGTGAGGGCTCAATGAGGACTTTCTCTTTCCATACGCGACCGCACTTGATCATAGCGAGAATGTGTCACGAGGGGGCCTAAGATCGGAGAGTGTCCCCGTTCAAACATCTTGAGGTATCGGGCGATACCACTGAATCTTGGTGCAGACAGCGTATACTCAATTGCATCGTCGATCCGAGCGAGTAGGATCAGCAACATTGCCAAGAGCGCGGACTCAACTTCATTGAGGCCATGGTTAAGCAGCATCCTGTCAGCGATCGCATTCGCGTTCTCGTTATCTCCAAGGCTTACTACCATCAATCCATTGAAGATCGTAATTTCATCATCATGAGGATGAAACTTGATCTGTCGCTCGAGGAAAGGTAGGGAGCTACGTGACAAACGGGTCATCGCATCTGCATCACCGACGAGAACTGCCTGAATAAACGCCGTCATCATGATCACAATATCGTCCGGGCGCCGTTCCAGTGCGATCTCACATTCCATTAGGGCTTCTCTGCCATTTCCAACCGCTGCCATGACTACGCTGCGCTTGACGTGAACATAGTAGTCATTTTTGTCAAGTTCAACCGCTCGATCGATCGCGTCGATCGCTTCGCTCGCCTTGCCTTGAAGCGCATAGGAATTGGCAAGTTCACCGTAAGCCCGAGCAGAATGTGGGTAATTCAACAATGCCCGGAATGCATTCTCGCGCGCGATGTCGCAAAGCGAGGGGGAAAAACCCAGCATCATCACCATCCCATTATTGGCTCGCGCACGGAGTACCCACGCTTCGGTAAACCGTGGATCCAGAGCAAGCACTTCGTCAAGATATCGTATGGCGAGTTCATAATCCTCCGCCTGGAAACGTGCAAGTGCCATGACCTCTTCGGCTTTGAGGTAGAACTGGTAGGCGTCTACATTGTCCGTGAGCCGCTTAGCAACGTTCGATTTTTCTTCAAGTGTCAGTGTAAGGGTCAGAGCACTCGCAATGTCCAGAGCAACCCGTTCTTGAATCTCAAAGATGTTCTCCAGCGTACCTTTGAAGGTATTGCTCCAAAGGTGATCGTCGGTCTGGATGTCGATCAATTCTGCAGTTGTACGGATATTATTCCCCTGTTTGCGGACTGTACCTTCGAGTATGAATTGGACACCCAATTCGTCCGCAATCCTTGCAAGAGATTTCCCTTTGGACTCGTAGTTCATGACCGACTTACGATCTTTGACGCGAAGAGTCTTGATCTGTGACAAAACGTTGATCAGTTCTTGGGTCAATCCATCTGCGAACCAATCGTCCTCCGAGTCTCTACTGAGATTCTCGAAGGGGAGCACCGCTAGCGTTTTTCTTCCAAGTGGATCAGGGGGTAGGGGGCTAAACGTCGATGGCGCACTTGCGCCACTCAGGGCCGAATATTGATCTTCGATCTGAATTCCGAATTTCTTCAAGGCACGAAGAACACCATCTCTGTCCGAAGCCAGTAACCTCTGGATGCCAGCCAGCGGGTAAAGTAGGTCGACCGGAAGTGTCACATGTTCCAGGTCGATCGGGAGAATGGGCTTCTTACGTTCAGCCGCGATCGCTACTTCACGGGCCACTTCTGGAGAGGCAACGGATTGCTCAGAAAGCAGGACTGCGAACGCCTTGCAATCCAAGATAGCAGCTGCTATCTCCTTGGACCAGCTTGCAGCACCGCTTATCGCCTGCTGATCCAACCAAACCCTAACCCCTGCCGCCCTCAGAGACTCGACCAATTCGAGTGCCTGAGTCGAGTCTCGGCGGGAATAAGAGATGAACAGATCGGAGGCCATTGCTACAAATATACCACTTCCTCAACTCAGAGACATCTGATCACATGCAGTCACCCTGAAAGATGTTCGAATTCTCGTTTTGCAATACGGGGCACCATCAAACAAGCAACCATGGGAAAAGAAATTCCGGTTTAGAAGGAGATCGGGAATTTCACAGTTTCTTGATCTGATCGCTTGAGTTCGAGAATCCCAATGTATTTGTACCCTGTAGGTGGCGCGACCATCGCGTTGCCGGAGCTCAGATCCAGATCCTGTGTTTGATAGGGTTGGATTGAGATTCTCGAAGGCTCCGCTGAGAGATACGATGAACTGCTGAGGTAGCGTGTTTCCTTCACGTGGACATGCCACCGATTCTTCCGATCTATGAGCGCGAGGCCTCCGCGAACGTAGAGAAGATAGCTGTTTTTGGGATCGGCTTTCGCTGATTCAGTTGAGTCTTCCGTTTCGGGCAAGTCACCGAAATTTATTGCGACGTTCTTCTTCCGATAATCAAAAGCCTGGTTGTACACCGCGCCGGAGTCCGGTTTCTGAACCATGCAGGTGATATCTGTAAAGAGGTTGTAGTCTTCGGCTGGGAGTGTGATTTCGAACAGCACAGATTTCTCTCCTGGCCTTGGGGTAAAGTGCTGAGTGAAGAGATCGCTCGAATTGATCACCGTATCGAACGTTCGCTGATAGCCAGTGATTGAACACTCTGTTTGAGCGGAGAATGCACGTAGGGTAGGGTTTGTGATCGAAAGCCGGGCGCGAGGCTCTTGTGCTGTCGTCATACCTCCATCGGTAAGACGAATATCCAAAGGTACGGCCTCGACGGTAAAATCCACAGCTAGATCTGCTTCATCTTCCGATGCGCTTGTTCGCGAAATATCCGCTTCCCAAACACCCAAGGATAGATTACCACCGCTAAGGTAAGTCGTTGTGGTTCGCTGTGTAGAGTTGCGACGAAGACTCAGACCTGAGAACTCCCTGCCATCGTTGTCGTTGAGCGATATGGAGCAGCCGCCTTTGCCCTCCCTGCCGGTCAGAGTGAGCTTCACCGCTTTCGTACCGGGGGGAATTGCAAAGAATTCTCGTTGAACAGCGCCCGGTTGCAGCTTGATATTTGAAAGGGTGACGCGATTGCTATTCTGATCGGAGAACGTGTGCGGGATGATGATCGTGTTGAGCAGCTCGAATCGGGCTTCCGAACGGGTGTGCTCGCGGCCCTTATCATAGCCCCATATCCTCCCAGAGTAGAGCCCAGGCTTTTGAAGAAGCTTTGCATTATACCGAACGTCAACAGAGATAGACCCCTCGCCTCTGCGATAGACACTTGATTCCAGCGGAGCCATCCATGGTTCGTCGGAGACCAGGTCGAACGCCTCCATGCCGAGTGCCTTCTGATGATCCGTTGTGCCAGGCCGCGCCTCGGGGAGAATGCTGAAAGTCTCTCGTTCGCCATCAGTGGGGTAATTGCCAGCTCGGAAGTAAGCGGCGGTTCCAGTTTTGACGGGTGATGGGATCGCGGCTGATACGTGGACCGGTATCGGTATGTAGTTCTTTCGCTGCCATTTGGAGAGCAGATCAAATGCGGCGGGGACATCGATCATCCCATAGCCTTCATCGAGCGGAGTCGTACCATCAATGTGTGCAGCGGAGAGCATCATCGCTCTCTTGATCGCGAATGCGTTCGTCTTCCAGTCCGGGAAGGCCTGCTTCATCGCTGAGAGCAGCACTGCGGCACAACCCGCGGTATAAGGGGAGGACATGCTCGTCCCGTTGTAACGGTCACCGCCCACATAATCTGGAACGGTGCTGACGGCGGTGCCAGGTGAGACGAGATCAGGCTTTGCCAGTTCTCCGCCTCGTGAGGAGAAATCGAAGAGGACTGGATGCGTGAGATATTGATTGTACAAGTCGCGAGCCGCGTCATCAGGAAGAGCAGCGCCGCTGGAAACAATACGATCCGATGAACTGGGTAAACCGATGCTGGAGAGCCCTGGGCCGTCATTCCCGGCCGATACACAGACCGTCAGATTCGGGGTCGCGGTCAAGAGGCTATCAAGCCATTTATCCATGGCGGATTGGCCTTCGAGCTCGTTCCCAATTCCGAAACTCATATTTACAACCACCGGCTTTGGCTGCGACTTCGCCAACTCCGAAGCATAGAGGAATGCTCGCTGCATTGACCCGGAGACAGTGACTCCGCCGGCGGAATTATCGGCGAATTTTACAGCCACGATCTCTGCGCCGGGAGCAACTCCATTGAACCCCTTTTGGCTATCTATGTCATGACCAGCCGCAATGCCCGCAACGTGGGTGCCGTGACTTCCATCATCGAAATACACAGATGCAAGGCTGCGCTCTGGGTATATGTTTATGGCCCCCGTAAGTCGCTTCGCGCTGGAGCCAGAGGTATCCGTTGAGTGGAACGAGAAGGTATCGAAGTGCTCGTGGTAGTTGGTTAGCTCATGCTCATCGCTGAGATCCTGATCGCCGTCGGAATCGACATAGGCAACATAGTGATCTGTTGCGTCCTTGAAAATGAGTACACCAAAGTTGTCACTTTCGCTCGCATTGAAATTAAGATCGGAGAGGCCATTCTGAAATCGCTTCTCGGGTAAGGCGCCGTAAAAATACTTTCCATCCACTGGATTGGACTTCAGAGAGTTCAACCCCTTTAGCACGATCGCGTTATCCACTTTCAACTCGTCGCCGCTCCGGGTCGCCTCCTTGTAGGGCACATCGCCAGTGCCCGAATAATCGCGGACTTCGATAACCTTGGCCTTTCCCTCTGTAGTGGTAGAGAGTCCGGGGACTCCCGGATCAACGCCGGTATCAAATATCAAAATGATTACTCCGCGTCCATCATAGGTGGGGTGTTCACGTTCGAACGTGTCGGCGTGAGTAGCACCAAGCGACAAGAAGCTCCAGGACGAGCGTGTTGCTGCCGTTTTGTCAGGCAGGGATAGTGGAGGTGTCGATGGAGTTGGGCCAGTGACAGGGCGCTGTTTTGGAGCCTGTGCCGTGGCGGCATTCGTCACGAGGCACAGCAATGAGAGGAGGAGCAGAAAACGGACCATCACGTTTGGAATTTGTTGGAAGAGCCATAAAACCTGTCTTTGGGAAGTTTGAGTCCTACCGGGAAGAATCGCCCTGTGAATTTGGATTAGTTGTTTTGGCGGAAACTCCATTACCGAACTGTGCTGTTAAGCGCCCTGCCTTCAAGGTATATCTTTTCCCGAGGTCAGGTAGCTCAGTCGGTAGAGCAAAGGACTGAAAATCCTTGTGTCGGCGGTTCGATTCCGCCCCTGACCACCTCGTATTTAGGATTGGCCTCCGCGCATTGCTCGGAGGCCTTTCTTATTTGTCGTAAATTTGTGTTGATGGCTTCTCCATCATAAGCCTGCAAGATGTCGCCTAACCCAAATCGCAAAGAACTTCGCCTGTTCGTCTCTTCGACGTTCCGCGACCTCATGCCCGAGCGCGAACAACTCGTCAAGAAGGTGTTCCCGCGAATTCGGAAGGAGTGCCGTTCGCGGGGGGTGGAGTTCACCGAGATTGATCTGCGGTGGGGGATTACCGAAGAAGAGTCCCGTTCGGGCCGCACTATTCGCATTTGCTTAGAGGAGATCGACCGGTGTCGGCCATACTTTATCGGGATTATCGGTTCGCGGTATGGATGGGTGCCGGGAATCGAGGAGATTGAGAAAGATGATGAGATTCTGGAGGAGTTTCCGTGGCTGAGGGAGTTTGCTGCGCAGGAGAAGAGCATCATCGAGATGGAGTTTGCGCATGGGGCGATCCATGAGAAGAACGATAGTGCGTTCTTTTACGAGCAGTCCACCCCCCAGCCCCCTCCTCGTACCGAGGTGGGGGAGCCGGATTCGCTTGAGTACCTCAAGCGTAATCTCCAATCCACTGGCCTCCCATATCGCCGCTTTACTGACCCCGAAGAACTGGGCGAGCAGGTCTTTCAGGATATGGTCGCTATCCTCGACCGCGATTTCCCCGGCAAGCGCGAGCTGACCCCGCTCGAACACGAACGCATCGAGCATGAAGCGTATTCTCTCAATCGTCGGCAATCGTATGTCGCGAACCCCGCGTATTACGAGGCCTTCGACAAGTTCGTCAACGGAGATGGTCCGCCGCTGATCTTGTGGGGCAAGTCTGGACTCGGCAAGAGCGCGCTCATGGCCTATCTTGCGCACGAGTATCAGACGCAGCACCCGGACGCGTTCGTCGTGCAGCATTTCATTGGCGCGGCGGAGGGCAGCGATCCCGAGGACGTGATGCGTCAGGTGATGATGGAGATCAAGGATCGGTATGGATTGTCGGATGTCATTCCATCGGACGATCAGGCGCTTCGGGATGAGTTTCCGGTGTGGCTTGCCAAAGTTGGATCGAACCCCCTCCTTTTCAAGGAGGGGGCAGGGGGTGGTCTCCCCGATGCCGAGGGGCAACCACCCCCCAGCCCCCGCCTTCGAAAGGCGGGGGAGCCGGATCGACTCGTCCTCTTCATCGACGCCCTCAACCAGCTCACCGGCATTGCGCCGGAGATGCACTGGCTGCCGGACTTCATCCCGGCGAACATCCGCCTCATTCTTTCCACAACAACCGGACTGCCGCTGGAACAACTTCGTGAGCGGAATTGGAATGAACTTGAGCTTTCACCTTTAAGCGCGGAGCAGCGCGAGGCCATTGCGCTGGGGTTCTTGCAGCGGTATCGCAAGTCGCTGCCGGCGGAGCAGCTTCATCGTTTGTCATCCGACAAGAAGTCGGAGAGCCCGCTCTTTTTGCGGACGGTACTTGAAGAACTCCGCATCTTCGGCCACTTCTCCACACTCGGCGAAGCGCTGGAAGATTATCTCTCCAGCGCGGACGAACGCGAGTTGTTCCAGAAAGTGCTGGCGCGCATGGAGCACGATCATGGCGCGGATGCCGTGCGCGATGTGCTCACCGCGATCTGGGCATCGCGGCACGGGCTGTCGGAGTCCGAGTTGATGGAGATAACGGGCATGTCCCGCATGGCGCTCTCAGAGCTGATGATCGCGATGGAGTACCACCTTATGCAGCGCGAGGGGTACTACAGCTTCTTCCACAACTACTTGCGGGAGGCGGTGGAGCGGAGGTATTTGCCAGAGGAAGCAGCGAGCAAAGCGGCCCATGCACGGCTGGGAGAATATTTCTCCATGAGAGAGTATGGACACCGCAGAAGAGATGAAGAGCCGTGGCAGTGGGTTGCCGCTGGGGATTTGGATGCCCTCTGGAAGTGCTTCGCCGATCCCGAAATGTTCATGCTCTTTGCACATGAAGATCAGCGGTACCACTTCATCGCCTATTTGCAATCGTTCGAGCGCGAGAGAAACATTGCTCTCTTTAATGCGCTCTATCCCGCGATGCAACGCGACGAAGGATACGAACGCCGGCGCTGGCTTGCTGAGATAGCTCGAGAAGCGGCGTTCTATGATGTTGCAACCGAAATACTCACAACCAGCCTTGCGGCAGCTCAGGCGAAGGGGGCAGATGAAGAGTCGCTACTTCCTCTCAAATGCGAGCAGGCGAGGCTCTTAATGGAGCGGCAGGAATACCGCCTCGCGTACCCTCTGTGCAGCGAGATTGCTGCATTGATTGAGGAAGAGAAAGGACAGAGTGAGGACCTTTTTGCTGCGCTCGCCGAACTCTCCACCGTGATGCATGGACTCGGCGATTATGCTGGTGCCGAGCAGGTCATACGCCGAGCATTGAAATTCAGCGAAGTTGTACCGCCCACAATGCGAATTAGTGCAATCGAAAACCTCGCTGCACTGGTTTCGATGCAGGGAAATCAGGACAAGGCTGCGGAATTATTTGAGGAGGCGTTGGAGCTTTCGAGCAAGTTGCTGGGTAGGATGCATCCGACGACGTTGCACATCGCGCTCAATCTTGGAGCTGCGCTTAATCTTGCCAACTTATTCGACCAATCGCTAAGTATATTTGAGAATATGTTACCATCTATTAGAAGAAGTCTCGGCGACAAGCACTTATGGTACTTAGTCTGCCTCACAAACCTGGGAAGTGCTCTAACAGATATACGGGCCTATGAGCGAGCAGAGAGGATTATTATCGAATTGATCGAGAAATCAACTATGTCGCAGGGGCCGGAAAACGAATATACACTTCGTTCTCAACTGGGGCTCGGGTATCTCTATTATGTTAAGGGAGAGCTCTCAAAGGCGTTAGATATCTATCAGACCTATTCTCCGCCGTTGGCGGAAAAAATTGGAGAGGATCATGCGTACGTACGCCAGGTCAACGAAACTCTCAAAAGGATAACTGAGAATCTGAGAGAGGAGGCATCCTGAAACGGACTGGATTCCCACCCGTCCTTGATCTAGTTCCAGATATACTTTCCTACTCGATCCGATTGCTCGCAGTGATTAAGTCATCTCACAACACTTTAGGCCAATATTGAAAGATTAATTCGTCATCAGAGCCTAACGAAACCTCATTAGACTCTGAGACGAACCGATATTTCAATTTAGGAAAATAAACACTGTCGACACCGACGGAAATCGGCTATCTACCTTTCCCAGTATTCAAAGAAATTGTCACGATCCCAGATGCGGTGTAGTCCTTCGATAACGCGCTCCATGTATTGAAGGCGTAGTTGCCGTTGCCCTGATCCTGAACGTTCAGAAAGACTCCGAGACCGATACTCGGGTCGTCAATCGTAGTAGCAACGAGATATATCTGGCCCGCATTGAGCGTAAAGTTCGCTGGTGCCGGCCCCGCATAGAGACCGGTCCATGGTGTTTGCTGCCACACATACATTTGCCCATTGTTTTGTGCATTCACCCCGGAACTTGGTGGGCTGGTCGGCGCGGGGCAAACTACTGTGGCAGTAGATGTGGAGGGATCCTGCGTAAGATCAACCTGCACAACTTGTGTTCCTTGCCATAACCCTGGCCCTTGCACTAATGAAAGCTTCATTTTTATATCTCCTCTTTGTTGTTTTGAAATCTTGGTTGTTTTGAAAAAAAATCGGAGGTCTGGTTAAGCCTTCGGTTTCATGTCCACGAACGTGCTGAAGTTGGCGAGGCTACATTACCATCGCGTTGCGGCGGAGTATTAGCAAAAGATAGATCAACTTCCGGGGGTGGCGTTTCCCTCATATTGCAATGAACCAACATCGCGAACATACCACATTATTTCGCGCTCCCTGTGAAATCCGTTTTCGTGTGGGTAGAGGTGGGGAAACGCAGCGCGAGGACAATCTCGCCGTAAATTTGTCGGATGATACGAACACGCATTCTCCTCTCTACGCTTTTTCTTTTTGCGCTCGCCTCCTGCGGCCACAAGCAGACCGCCGTCATGCACTCCGCCAATGGCGGCAAGAAGTATGGCGGACGTTACACGCTGAACGAGATTCGCGGCAATCCGTCGTCGCTCGATCCGGTGCGGATGAACAGCAAGGTGGAGGATGATGTCGGCGGCAATATCTTCGATAAGCTGGTCGAAAATAGTAGCACTCTCGCGCTCGTGCCGGAGCTTGCTACGCGGTGGGAGATCTCGCCAGACGGCAAGACCTACACCTTTCATCTCCGCACCGATGTTTTCTTCCATGACGACTCCTGCTTCCCCGGTGGCAAAGGTCGCAAGTTCGTCGCACAGGATGTGAAGTATTCGTTCGAGCGCGTGTGTAATCCGAAGACGCTGACGTCGGGGTTCTGGGTTTTTCAGGATATTGTCGAGGGGGCGAATGAGTACTTTGCTGGTAAGGCGAAGGAGCTAACCGGTTTCAAAGTAAGGGATGACTCAACATTCGTCGTTCAACTTACGAAACCCTTCGCGCCGTTTTTGGAACATCTCACGACAAGCTTCGGCTACATTGTGCCGCACGAAGCGCTGGAGCTTTATGGTAAGGACTTCTTCCAGCATCCGGTTGGCACCGGTGCGTTCCGTTTCTCCTACTGGAAGCCCGATCAGGAGATCGTGCTGAAGCGCAATCCGAATTACTGGGATACGGATTCGTCCGGTAATCGCTTGCCGCTGCTCGATGAGGTGAAGTTTACACTTATCAAGGATGACAAGACGCTGCTGCAATCCTTCATGCAAGGCACAGAGGATGAGGACTTTACCATTCCGACCGAGAGCTTCCAGCAGATCGTCACGCCGGATAAACAGCTTACGCAGCAATACGCGGGCAAGTACGCGTTGCAACATGTTTCCGCGATGAACTCCTACTTCATGGAGTTTCTCTGCACGAGCAAAGCATTTTCGAACATGGCACTGCGCCGCGCGATGAGCTTTGCTGTTGATCGTGGAAGCATCGTGAAGTTTGTGTTGAAGGATGCGCCGCATGGTCCGGCGGAGCATGGGATCATTCCGCCCGCGTTCAATCGCTACCCGATTGATGAGGTAAAGGGGATCGCGTTCAATTTGGATAGCGCGAAGCATTGGTTGGAAGCCGCGGGGTATCCGAACGGCAAGGGCGCACCGGAAATAAAGCTCTGCGTCTATAACGAGCCGCGTCCGATGCAGATCGCTGAGGCTGTGCAGCGCATGTGGGAGAACATTGGACTCAACGCGAAATTGCAGATCATGCAGTCCGCGCAGTTGCTCGATGGCTCCGAAGATGGTAAGCTCGATCTGTGGCTCACGCGCTGGTACGCGGATTATCCTGAGCCGGAGAATTTTCTCAATCTGCTGAACGGTCGCCTCGTCCCCAAAGAAGCGACGACAAAGAGCTACCCCAATAGTGCGAGATGGAACAACGAGAAGTTCAACGATCTCTTCTATCAAGCCATCGCCACGACGGACGAGACGAAGCGCATGGAGCTATACGCTCAGGCCGAGAGTATCGCCGCGTATGAAGCGCCATCCATTCCGCTCTTCTATGAGGAGCATTACCGACTATTGCAACCGTGGGTGCGGGACAATCCGCTCGATCCGATGAATAGGATCGATCTGAAATACGTGTGGATGGATAAATGAGTCTGAACTGTGATTTATGTGATTGGGTTGATTGAAGAATGATGGGACGATGTGATTGATGAGATCATTCATCCCCCAATCATTCAAATCACATAAATCACAGTTCAGACATTGTACAAATTAGTCGTACAAAAATTCGGCGGGACATCCGTTCAAGACGCGACAGCAATGTCGCGGGCGATCGAGATCGTCCGCGCGCATGGGATTACGCGGCGTACACGCCCGCTCGTTGTTCTCTCTGCAGCGTCGGGGGTGACGGACACCCTCATCCGCATAAGCGAATTCGCACTCAAGCCGGATACACACGATGCACTTCTCCTTGTCGATCAACTCGAAGCGCGTCACGCACGCATCGCCCGCGAATTGATTGCGGATTCCGAGACTGTGGTAACCGTGCAGAATCAACTCCACTCTGTTTGGGAGGAAGTTCGCACCCTCGTGCGCGGCGTGCATCTTTTGAAGGAGCTTACACCTCGGAGTCGCGATCAATTTCAATCCGTAGGGGAGCGGTGTTCTACTCGCATCTTTCAGGCCGCTCTTGCCGAGCGAGCTGGGACGAGCAAAACGCCAGTCCATTATTATGACGCTCGCGAGTTCTTCGCAACCACTTCCGACTTCACCGCTGCACGTCCGCTTACTGGTGAGATCAAGAAGCGTATGCGGAAGATACACAATGCACTCGCAAAGGGCGCTGTCGGTGTGTCGCAAGGATTTATCGGCTCGACCGCGGAGAATCAGGTTACGACAATTGGTCGCGGTGGATCTGATTTTTCGGCGGCGATTCAGGGTGTTGCAATTGATGCCGCAGAAATTCAGATTTGGACAGATGTCGCGGGCATTATGACCTGCGATCCACGCATCGCCCCTGCCGCAACTACCATCGACAAAATCTCCTTCAGCGACGCCAGTGAACTCGCATTCTTTGGCGCGAAGGTGTTGCATCCCGAGACGATCTGGCCGGCGGTTGAGGCGGGGATTCCCGTTCGTGTTCTTTCATCGAAAGAGCCGGAGAATCCGGGGACGATCATCGTCGAAGACTGCGAGAGTGAAAGGCCGATAACCGGGATCGCAATTCGACGAACGCCAGTGCTTGTGAAGATCACATCGCGAAGTGCCGTGATTGATACTAGTATTCAAGCAGCGGCGTGGGAAGCGTTGGATCGCGAAGGCGTCGCGCCGCTTGCCGTATCGCTTGCGAGAGACTCCGCGCTCCTTGTCCTGGACAACATGCACGCCGTCCCTCGATTGCGTGCGATGCTCGAACATGTAGCGGATATTGAAATTGTCAGAGACCGTGCACTAATTACACTTGTTGGATCGGGACTCAAAACGCGGTCAGGAATTGCTGCGAGAATCTTCCGAGGCCTTGGACGTGCGAATTGTGAGATGGCCTCGTTCGGGGGATCGCAGACCTCGGTGAGTGTTGTGGTGCAGGATGATGTTGCTGCTCGGGTGGCGAAGCGGCTGCACGGGGAGTTCTTTGAATAGGACCGCTTTAAAAAGGTAATCGCTGCTCGGATGTACATAACCTTGCAGCGATCGATGACTGAAGTGCGACGTATCGCACTGTTGTTGTAACCTCCGAGGAACGTTCGGCGGCCTTTTGGCGACAAGTCAATAGCTCTTGTCTCGGCAGCATTAGGAGTTCCTTCGGTACCTGTATTCCCTTGCCGTAGCAGCGGGAGTACAAAAATAGCATCTTGCTATTAATGAATCATTACGGTCGGATTGTGGAAAAGTTACGTTCTCCACGATGTCGCCGAAATGCTCTATTCTATTACCAATTTTGCATGATCGGCCTCTGTGCCGTCAACATACATTCGAACAATGTAGCATCCAGAAGCAAGTTTGCTGTCGTTCATCTCGACGGAAGTCTGTCCTTCACCGAGTCGTTGATTGTTGAGCACACGTACTTCGCGGCCAAGCATATCGGAAAGCGTGAGCCGAACATTGGCAGGGGACTGTAGCGTAAGCCAAAACTGAGCATGGCCGCCTGACGGGTTTCCCATCACGCGAAGCGCCGGTACGGGTTGGTTGGGAGTCGCGACCACACCGCTACCTCCAAGAGGAAGATTTGCAAGACTGACGGTGCCGATTGCTTCTACCTTCTTGGTGGCACCTTGATCATCCTGCAGCCATGCGACCGCTTGCATGTTGTCGGGATTCCATGTATCCAAATTCACATCGTCTTGGGTAGGATCGAAATGATAGGTGTACTCATCATTCCCAGTAGGGGTGAAGAGATACCCGTCTGGGGTAGGGAGCATTTCGCGAAAGATATTATCCCAAACTCCACTCGGTGGTACGCCCTGCGCCAGTGGATTGGCCTTGACGATCTTCGACTCCAGCAACGCAACATTCAAGCGCTGGGCGGATGCGATGCTATTCGTGTTCTTAACATGTACATAGATGAGACCGGCAGCATCTTTGTAGGCCGTCACCGTGAGCGGAGGCAACTGCTTCGCGTTTGTACAATCCGATTCCCAGGTAGGCTCGCTGCCAACATCCACTTTCCCATTTACCGCAGCTACAGGATCTGCGGAAACGGCGTAGAAGTCACTTCGATAGAGTGTACTGCGTCCCTGGCGCGCGACCATGAAGAAAGGATCCGACGGGCTAGGGCTGGCATTGTGATAGTTGATGAGCACGATCTTCGGCTTATCAGATAGATAGTCCTCGAATGTAAGGTCCGCGATCTTACAATTTGCGCAGTCGAAATTGCTAAACAATTCGGCAAGAACCGTCGGCTGCTGGGAGCGGGAAAAAGAAGGCAGGGCCAGCATGACTAATGCCGACAAGAGGAATGTCCGTCTCATAGTGTGTATCGAAAGATCAGATCTGACTGGTTAACGAAATGCGTATTCCCTTGAACGGCGGTACGACGCGGCAAATTCCACCCGTGCAGTTGATTCCGCCACGTTCGGAGCCGTAGGAGGTGAGCAGCGTGTGAGAGCCGCCGAGCCGGAGAGAGACGAATCCTTGAAACCACGAGTCTTCGATGTGATAGGGCATATTCTCGTATTGAACGGAGAAGTCAGCCAATCCGCCGAATGTAATAAGAGGATTGAATGAGTATTGAAGTGTCAGAATGTCGTTCAGGGTCCGCTTGTCCGGGTGTGGTCTCGATTGATCATATGACCACTGGTGCTCCAGGATTGCCAGAACGCTCTGGTTAGGAGCAGTCATATACTGCAATTTTCCTGCGATCGTGGTCTCCATTTTCATTTCCGCGGAGGTATCGGCGTAACTGTACGTTATGACCTCGCTTCTGCGGTGCAAAGCAATGCGGGCATAGTTGAGGTCATTGTTTGGGTCGAACTCCCACTCGGCCTCGGCGAAGCTCTCCCAGAACGGGTAGAAGCCACGGTCCGTGATGCGAGGGAAGAGGTTGGTGCTATCTACGAGGAGGCTAGCATTAGGACGTAATCGCTTGCGAACCGAGTCATAATACCACGCGCCATATTTGTCATGACTGCTGGATGCCGCTCCGTATAGATTTATCGTTACATGCGGGATTGCTGTGATATTCGCTTCGGCCTGCATGCCGACTTCATCATCAAACATAACGGCGTGAGTAGAGCGGGATATCGTGGTGTAGGTGAAATCCTTATACACCTCCGGTGGGCTGGAAAGAGGGGACTTGCTGAAAGCACCCTCGTAGATATCGCCGCGATTGTGGAGGAAGTAGCTGTAGTTTTTGTATTCGAGTGTCAAACCGAATATGTCATTCGAGTAGCTAAATGCGCCATACGTCGCGTGTCCGGTATGATTGGTGTCAACCGCCGTGCCGTTGACCTCCATCACATGGGTCCGGTTCTCGGTCCAATCGAGATGGGCAGCGAAGTCGCCAAGATTGAGTTCAGTATAGACTTCCGGCTGGTTGGTTTGGTTGGAGAAGGTCCTGCCGGTGTTAAGATAATCGCCATTGTCGGAGGCTTCGAGGAAGGAGCCACCGACCAGCACCTTCCGCTTGAAGAAGCCAAGCTCTGCGTTGGCTGCGCGAGCCGAGATGTGCTGCGCGAGGATGGTCGTGTCAGAACTCGAAAGTGGCACAGGATAGAAGTCGGTCTTGCCACCGACGCCTTTTAGGCCTACGGAAACCTCTGTGCCGATCCAATCCTTCGGAATTTTCACATCACCTTTGGCAGATACGCCGTCGAGCCACGAATCGTAATTCAAGGGACGTGACTCAAACAGATTCACGGAGAGTCCACGACCGAATAGTGCGTTGACGTCTCCACCTTGGATTTCCAGTTGGTCCTTGCGGTAGGTGATCCAACGGCGGCGGAATGCTTTGTCATTGTATGAGCGGCCGACTTCGCTCGGGTCATCCATCTCATATCGGAGACCCACGGAGAAATTCTGGAAGAAGATTCGCGCATTGGCAATTTCCTCAAAATAGCGTTTATCGGACTCGTTGCCAAGCGCGTCGCTGGTCGAGCCGGAGCCTACGCGGAGCGTATTCGAGCCCGTTGCATGGACGGCATCGGGCTCCTGCGCGAGTGCGTGTCTTGTCGGAGCGAGAACGAATGCTAATGCTAATAGAACTATGGCGATCTTCAAGGGCTTCCCTCTTTTCGATAAGTTGAACTCAACAATTCTCGCAAAAATAAGGAAGTCTTGGGTGGAAGGCGTGTTTTTGCGGTTTTTGCTCTAGCAGACAATCGAGCCAAATTGAAAAGGATGCACGATCACCAAAGGGTGCAGTACCTTCTGAAGGTAGGTAATATTCAGCGTTTCGCCGCCTAATTAGTCCATCGTGCGATCCACGGTGCTACAATATTCCATCAAAAATCATAACTCGAAGCCTGTCAGAGCTGCTAGACGCCTAGCGGTTTGACCCTTCCTCATTGTGTAATTATGAATTCTGTTGGCGCAGGGTGATTCATCGAACTGTTAAAATCTACGCGCCGTTAATCGCTCACCGTCAGGAAGGGCAAGTCGTGATAAGAAATACGACGCGCCATGTTGGTCAATAAGTGATCCGTCATCACTTTCCGTCAGTGTATTTATAGTCTCGGTACGCATGCTCGCGTGTTTTCGGTTGCGGGCTCCGAGTTTTGCCATTAGCATTGTATGCGCTCGTTGGTTTATGCGGCACTGATCGCCGCGGTAGTATTTGGGTTACACATCGCTTGTGGTACTGCGCTAGCGCAGGAGGATTCCTATTATCCGCCTGTTCGTAACGCTTGGCACGATGCAGGCTTTGCTGAAACCCACGGCGACTGGCTTGGAGCTGCCAAGGCTTATCAAAAGGCAATCGACCAAAGCTCACCGCTGCCACTACATATTCGGGAGTGGTTTCGTGGCACTGCCGCGTACGGCATCGCCCGATGTGCGGCACGGATGAATGATCCCAAAAGTGCTCGTGCCTATTTAGCATATGCGTTCGATCACCATTTCTGGAATTCCTCGCTTATTAAACTGGATTCCTGTGCCGTCGCTGTTTGTGGAGCAACCTGGCTGGACTCATTAGCAGTGTATTGGAGAGAGGTCTGCAACAAGGAGCAGTTAAATTGGCGTACGCAGGATCCGTTCATATTCTATCCAACAGGATACGACTCCACTGCCCGCTGGCCGCTGCTTATCGCGATGCATGGTGGCAACGGCAACTATGAGAACTTTGCAGAGTACTGGCGGCCTATGGCAACGGTGCTACACGCTGTCATTGTAGTGCCACCAGGCGAGGTGCGGGAATCGGAAATCACGAACTCGTGGGGGGCCGATATGAAGTACGTGGAGAAGCCCATCCTTGGGATTGCGAAGGCGATGATCGCGAAGCACCTTGTGGACTCTTCAAAAATTTATCTTACTGGGTTTTCACAGGGTGCCCAAGCGTCGATCGAACTGGCCGTTTTGCATCCAGAGATTTTCCGAGGTGCAATCGCAATGGCAGGCTTTACCTCGGACCGTCCAACCGACAGCGCGCTGCAAGTCGCACGCAAGCGCGGGACGCGCATTTATGCATTCACTGGCGAGTTCGAAGATCCAACGTTTCGCAAACAGATTGAAGATGCGCATACAGTTTGCCTCAGGAATGGAATTGCCTTCGAATGGATGATTGTGCCTGGAATGATCCACCAAGTGCCAGTCGATTTCCAAACGCGGTTCCCGCCAGCGTGGGACTGGATTCAAGGACAGCAGAGGGCGGGTGTATCTATTGAACCAAGCAGCGTTCAAAGGGGTCAGAACTGACTACCAGACCGCTACCTTCTCATCAACCAGATCTCACACGGGTAGCTGCCACGATTGAACTGTCCGATGAGCGAATCGTGAGCGCCCAGTAGGTTCGGATGGGAAGGCGTGATCCCGTGAAAGAATCTTCTGTCAAGGTCACTTTGCAGGAAAAGATACGCGTTTGGATCATCTCGCATCGCGTCAAGGACGCGTGGCACCATCACCGTATCTTCGAGGTAGGCGTGACGAATGTCCCAACGCCCCAATATTTCAAAAACGTGGTAGACAAAGCCACCGTCGAAGGTATATTGCTCACGTAACTTTGTTGAGTCATCCATTGCCGTGATGGATGCTAGGTGGTCTTTTCCGTACAAACTATACAGCCCGGTAGCAAAGACCGCATTCTTCGGGAGGCTCGCTGCGGCCCATGCAAGCGCTTCATTTGCGTTGCGGCGAACATCTCGTGCCTCACGAAGCAGGTGCTCCTGTCTGGATAGCTTCGGGATGAATCCGACAATGCTGAAGGACTCGCCGAGAACAAGCGCTGTGAGTATCAGTTTTCGGATCGGGGGAGAGATGGTCGGAGAATGCAACGCCGTATGAAAATCCTCACCCCACACGCACCACGCCCAGCCAGCGAGAATGATGGAGAGCATGGCGATCTCCGTCAGTTGCGTTTTGACGACCTGAATGGTGATGAGCAACGTCGCGGTCGCCAGCAGTATGCAGGCGAGGAATGGCAGTAGGCGCCGGACCCGCTGCATTTCAGGGTTTGGATAGACCGCGAGTGCAGTAAGTGCAAAGACCAAGAGCGGCAATGCAAAGAGAATGTTTGAACAGCAGGACAGGGTTATCGCAGCAGCAATTGCGTTAACCAAAAGGAATATGATTAGTCCATTTCCAAAGCGCAAGTAGAGGAATGAACTTGTCGCAGCATAAAGGATGGGGAAGCACAAGAAGATACGGGGAGCTACGTTGAGATAGATCCCGCTATAATAACTCAGGCGTTCTCGAATCAGCGAAGCAATATTCGGATCAGAGAAGGGCACGAAGCGATTGGTGCGTGTAGGTGAGACGAGGATGATGTAGAGTGTGACAATGGAAAGAGTTGCGTACCCGGCAATAGCCGCCCACTTCACCGTCTTCGATTTTGATTTCCACTCTGCAAAGATGGAATGACGCTCCAAGGCAAGCGAGCCGATCAACACGACATGAACCAGCACGAGTGCGGGTTCCTTCGACATCACTGCAAGTGAACCGGATGCCATTGCAAGCAGCCAGAATTTGAGACGTGCTTCGTAGAGTCCCCGAAGGCCGAAGTACCATGCGGGCGCGGTGAAAGCGAGTTCGAGGCCGAAGGTGAGGTCGCTGTACCAGAAGAAGACGTTGAGGATGGCGGTAAAGGCGATCCAGTACAATCCAATTGAGATTTGCAGAGCGAACCAACGCTCTGCGAGATAGCGAGCTGTGAGGCCCGTGAAGGTGAGGCCGATGAGAAGAGAAACGGTGAGTGTCAACTGCCACCAGAACGGATGCGCCCAACCGGCGAGATGTGTCAGCACATAAGCCGTCAACGCATAAATCGGGCGGACACTGTTGACGATCTGGCCTTGAATCGGATCGAACGCATCGAGCGCCGGATGCTTTGTGGCCCACTCCATGAGCAGCACATCATCCAAGCGGAAGGCCATGAGGTAGCGCGTCGTGAAGAGCACGGCGATACCGATTCCGCCGAGGAGGAAGAGGAGGTCGGAGAGTTGTTTCGCGCGGGAGGTGGGTTTCATTCGCAGAAGTTGGCTCTATCGAATGTTGCTGACCATTCGCGCGAGTGTCAAACTCACTGCATCCCTGTCCCGCTGCGTAAGTTGTCCGATGTCCTTCAAAATGAGACTTGATTCAAGCGAGACCAATTTACTCAAACGGATGACGGAAGGGTACAACAGGCGAGAGGCTTTCCAATCCCGAATCGCGACCTCCCAATCACCGACGCGATCCTGACTCGTAATTCGTGTAAAGAGAATGTCTCCATCACTCTCCGGTAACAAAACAAGACCCGGTCGCCGTTTTGAACCAATCGCGTTCGTAAAAGGATAATCGAGAAGAACGATGTCTCCGAACTGATACGGCATCACTCAATAGTTATCGTAGTCAGCATCCTTCTCATTCGTATCCCGAAAGAACGACTCGATAGAAATCCGACGCCATGCCTCGTCGTCGGCGAGTGCTTCGCGTGAAGGAAAGACGACTACCTCAACATGCTCGCCCATCGGAAATGGCACGTCTTTCAGGATTAAACCACCATCCTTCTCGATAATTGTTTCTGCGTGATATGTGTGCATGATGGGATAACCGAGATGTCCCCGAAATACTTCCCAGAAGGACCTACGTACCAAATTACGTACTCCCCCTGCAACCAACCTGCTCCCCGCGTGTTTTCCAAAGCAGTTAAACATCGGAGACAAGAAGAATGAAGTTCGTCGTGTGTGTGGTGCTGTGCTGGTTTGCCTCGGAGTGTCGGGGGCAGGCAGCGTGGACAATGCTGCCGCAGAGCTTCAGTCACATATCGCAAATGCGATTCTTTGACCGTGACACCGGACTGCTTATTTCAAGCGGCCAAGGGGGATACGGTTATGTAGGGCCAGAATCCACCGCAGACTCGCTGCTCAAGACCACAAATGGAGGTGAAACTTGGAATGACGTGCTCGTCCCAATGGCGCGCCCATACCACCTATTCGATTTTTACATGCTTCGGGGGGAGATTTGGTTGGTATGTGTTGGGAGGAGCAATGGTGTTCCGGTGCGTATTCTTCATTCAACTGACATAGGCAATAGCTGGAATATTATTGCCTTCGACTCCATGAAGTATCCCTTCGAGATCGCCTTCGCAAATAGAGATACAGGTTACTTGCTCCATCAACTTGATACGAGCCACGCCAGCTCTAAACAATACTTCACTTATCCTTCTATCACAACAGACGGGGGCAAAAGCTGGGCCGAGTTTCCACTTGTCGCAAGCGGATGGCAGTACTTGAAGGTCGGATTTGCTTCTACTGTCTTTCTCACTCTTCCGAATCAAAACGATCCTCACCCTAGCGCATACGTCACTTTCGACTATGGGGCTTCGCTCAAATACTCAGCTAAGCCAGACAATATTTTGGATGAGCCCGATTATTGTTATTGCGGAGACGGAGTGTGGATCGGCGGGGGCGGACGTTCCACCGACGGTGGACACACTTGGGGAGGTAGCACTGTGCATAAGGTATGGGCTGACACACTTAGAACTGTGTACACCAATTCGTCGATCTCTCAAGACCGCGGGATGACGTGGGATGCGATTGAAGGATTCACTAGAACTGCCGCAACAAAAGTCGAGGTCATCGACAATCTTTGTGCATACAGGAGTACAGGAACCGAAATTTATAAAACCACGAATAGCGGTGGCGGGCCGCCGGGTGCAGTTATGGCGCATGAAAGTGAAGAATTTAATCCATGCGAGGTGAACTCTATTAATGGTATGTGCTTCATAAATTGCCAACTTCCAAGCGGCATGTTTTGCCTTTCCGACGCCCTCGGTCGCACCATCCTCTCGACCCGCATAACCCAACCCGAAACGCGCATCCCGCTCACGGGCATTCCGGCGGGGATGTATTTCTATTCGTATGGTGGGCGGGTGGGGAAGTTTGTGAAGATGGGAACGTCGGAACCATGATTTTAGGAGATTTTTGAGATTAAGAAGATTGGATTAGTCGCGGAGCGACGGTGTACTAGCAGCCCAGGGTGAAGCGCAGCGAAACCCTGGGTTTGGGGGTCAGGAAGTGCGTGTGAGTCCTGAAAGAACGGAGTACCCCGTGCCGTGTCTTACATCGCACTCTCAGGGCTAATGGCATCCATCCATATCGTTACCCAACATTCCGCTTCGCTCCATGTTGGGCTGCGAGTACTTCGTGCCTCCGGCACTGGGACAAGGGGATGTCGGGCAAGGATGCCCGACCCCCAATCAAGTTGAGGGCAGGCTCCACGCGAATTGGGGTAGTGATTACGAATGAATTATCATTCGACCCGAACCAAAACTCGTAATTCGTAATTCTCCATTCGTAATTGACATCTGGGGATGCAATGGTTTCGACGGGGAATGTCCGGTCGGAGTGTGCGGATGAGCAATCATTCGCCGGTGCGCACCGAGTGGTGCCGAGGACGCTCGTGAACTTAGGGTGAGCAATCACCTCTTGTTCTGACTCAAACTCTCGGTAAACAATAACTGCGAACTCTTATAGTTACGCAATGGCTGCCTAAGCTCCTTTAACGCAAGTTAGAGTCGTAGCTGCTATCTCGCTGTAATGGCGGGAGGGCGCCCATCTCCTCGGACTTTTAGACCTGGCGGGTCCGAAATGGAGGTGCCGAATTGCCAGGTCTCTTCTGGCGAGAACGCTTCTCGCTTGCTGGGAGTATTCAGGAGGAGCGGTGCAGGCGGGTCGGTGGTCACATGCTATGGCCCGCATGTACGCTACTACATCATGGGACTATGTGCGTAGTGCCCTTCGGCCACGTTTTTCGGACAGGGGTTCGACTCCCCTCATCTCCACGTAGCAGCCGGTAACGTGTGCTGAAAACGCTCAGGAATTTTACGTCCTGAGCGCTTTTTTGTTGCCGCTATCTCGGCGTAACTCGACGGATGAATGCGTATTTTGGTGAGATTCTAACTGGCAGGTTGTTTGTTCTTCTTCTGGTTGCAATTTTGACGCATACGTTTTGTTTTCGGCGTGTGCACTATGGTGGTCCGTCCATCGCACAATTTCGTTCTGTATTATCAGATGACAACTCCCATTCTTCGGTCATCATGCAAATTCTTGGGCGCCGTGCTTGTGTGTGCTGGCGCTATGTCTGGTGTGGTCTTTCCTGTTGATTCGCGCTGTCAATCCTCATCGGGGAGCGGCGGCGCGCAGAGCACAGTACGGGTAGGCCCGACGAGCCTCAGTTCACAGCCCTTCGAGTTTATCGAGAACCGCGGCCAGCTTGCCGATCAACATCAGCGCCCGATGCCGGAGGTGCGCTATTATGCGGAGTCTCGTGGGGTGCGGACGTACTACACCAAGAACTCTCAGCACTTTGTCTTCCAGAGGAGCGAGAGGAAGCCGGGAGTCACGGGATTAGACTCGGTGCTTGGTGAGGATAAGCTTCTCACGTTGTATCGTGCTGATATGACATTCGAGGCTGCATCCGAGAATGTTACTCTCACTGCTGATGACCGCCGCGAAGACTATCTCAACTTCTATCTCGCGTCCTGCCCGGACGGATTGACGAATGTGCCGACGTTCGGTTGTATCCGCTACCAGAATTTGTATCCCAATATTGATCTTGTCGTGCGGGGGGATGGCGCTTCCTCGAAGTACGAGTTCACTGTGCATCCAGGTGGGAGAGTGAGCGATATTCGTATGCGGTATGATGAGCGTGAGCGATTGACTCTAGCAGCGGACGGCTCGCTCACGGTTTCAAATACGTTTGGTGAGATGACTGAAGCGCGACCAGTTTCTGCTCAAGGAGACTATCCGATCGAAACGAGCTTTATGGTAGCGGGTAGTGCTGTAATGTATCAGGTTGCACGCTACGACAGCACGAAAGACTTGGTGATTGATCCACCTCGGTTGTGGGGGACATACTACGGAGGTGGCAGTGCGGATCGATTCACCGCTATCACCTCGGACAATTCAGGAAATGTGTACTGTACGGGGTGGACGTCAAGCACCGCTGGCATCGCGACGACTGGTGCCTATCAAACTACGATTAGCGGAGGGGATGACGGTCTGCTAATTAAGTTTTCAAGCACTGGGGCGCGCGTTTGGGGTACCTACTTTGGCGGAACGTCTAACGACCATGCCCAGGGTATTGCGATAGATGGTAACGGAGATATTATTATTGCTGGTTCAACGAAGAGCACAACAGGAATCGCGACAACGGGTGCATATCAGACGACACCAGGTTCGACCAGTTATGACGACGTGATGATCGTGAAATTCACATCGGCCGGTGCGCGAACGTGGGGAACATACTACGGGGGCGCTCACTTGACGTCGCCTACTGCATTGGAACAGATGGAAGCAATAACATCTATATTGGCGGACTGTGGGATGGATATTCAACTCCTGGACACCCATTTAACGCGAAATTCAATACCGGCGGGACCAGCCTGCTTTGGGTGAACAATTATCCAACCAGCGGCGTCAACGATGAGATAACGGCGGTCGCAGTGGATGCAGCTGGCAACAGTTTCTGGACTGGAATTACAAGCTCAACGACCGGATATGCAACGGCGGGAGCCCACCAAACTTCCCTCGGTGGATCAAACGATGTCTTCGTGACGCGACTCAATGCAAGCGGCGTAGTGCAATGGTGTAGCTACTATGGTGGCACAGCGGACGATATGGGGTATGGCATTGCCATCGACGCAAATGATTACGCCTATGTCACAGGTTCGGCAACGAGTACCTCGGGGATTGCGACTTTGGATGCGCACCAGACATCACGTGGTGGCACGAACCCCAATGCGATACTCTCGCGGTGGTCTCCCACTGGCACCTTGCTGTGGGGCACGTACCTTGGCGAGGAGGGCTCGGACTTGGGGTGGTCGGTTGCCATTGATAAGAACTGGAACATTGTTTTCGGTGGCCAGACGGGGAGTTCTGGTCAGATTGCGACCTCGGGTGAGTATCAGACTTCCCTCCTGGGCACGAACCAGTACAATGCCTTTCTTGCCGAGTTCGATACGACCGGAATCCAACTTTGGGGTACGTATTACGGTAGCGGAAATTACGAGGAAGGAAGAGGGGTCGCTATTGACTCCAGCGATAATATCTTCCTTGCTGGGAGAACAGATGATCATACTGGTGCGATGGCGACCAGTGGCACATACCAGACAATCAATGGCGGTTCCACTGACGGCTTTCTCGTGAAGTTTTGTGGAATGCAAACTCCGCAGGTTCACAGCACATCGGAGGACATTGTGTGCTTCGGCTATTCATCGACACTCTCGGTACCAACAGGCTACTCCAGCTATCAGTGGAAATTTGGTTCGAGCAACATAGTTGGCGCGACGACCAACACCTATGTTGTTCCGACAACCCTGGCTATTGGCCAGTATCATTACTCGGTGGTCGTCACGAACAGTACGGGTTGTATCGCGATCAGTCCAGCACAAGAGATACAGGTTGTTCCCAATCCAACGGCATCTGCGGGTACGAATCAATCCATTTGCCGAGGTGATTCGGTCATAATTGGTGCTCCCGCAACCGGTGGGCAGACACCGTACTCCTATACATGGACCCCGACGGCGGGATTGAGCAATTCGCACGTGGCCTCGCCGAAAGCAAGCCCGGCTACTACCACGACCTATACCGTCATCGCTACGGACGACAACGGATGCCAGGGCACAGCGTCAGTTTTGGTTACTGTCAATCCGATTCCCACGCTGTCGGTGACACGACATGTCTATACCTGTACCGGGAGCCCGGTAGCTATTGGAAATAGTGCCGCCGGAGGTACGGGGCCTTACACATACGTGTGGACTCCAAGCAGTGGGCTGTCATCCACCTCCGTAGCTCAGCCGCTTGCGAACCCTACTTCTAATACACAATATTACGTCACGGCCACTGATGCGAATGGTTGTCACATTAATGATTCGGTGCTCGTGACACTCTACACATTGCCAGTGCTTCACCCGACACCTGGCGTCTCCATCTGCAAGGGGACTTCCACCGTTATTGGCACTTCTTTCACCGCTGTTGGTACGACGCATACCTTCGCGTGGTCACCTGCCGCCACGCTCTCCGATCCGACAGCGCAGGATCCTGCCGCGACGCCCGCGGTTACAACGCGCTACTATGTGACCTTTACCGATCAGCAAGGTTGTCAGGCGAGGGACTCGGTGCTTGTTACGGTCAATCCAATGCCGACGCTAAGCGCTGGTCCTGACACAGCAACTTGCCTCGGAACGCCAATACAAATCGGCAATCCTGCAGCAGCAGGAACGCCACCTTTCACTTACGCATGGTCACCTTCCAGCGGACTTAGCTCCACGACCGTTGCGCAACCGTTAGCATCACCGAGCACAACGATCACCTACACCTCGACGGTGACAGATGCCGTAGGTTGTTCCGCTTCATCAGTCGTGACGGTCAAAGTTCGACCGTTGCCGCTTGCAGATATTGCTGGTGCGGTTTCGGTCTGTCCAAACACCGTGAGCCAGTATAGTATTAGCGATCCGAATTCGAATGGGATCACGTGGGGCCTTTCTGGCGGAGGTACGATTCAGAGTGGACAGGGCACCAACATTCTTTCCGTAAAATGGACGACCACAGGTACCTGGATGTTGAACGTGCACGTCGTTTCCACTCAAGGGTGCGTAAAGGATTCGAGCATTTCAGTGCTTGTAGATGCATCTCTTCATCCGCAGATCGCCGTGCAAGGCAGCCTGACGCTTTGTCAAAACGATTCGCTTGTGCTTCGTGCGCCTTCCGGGTATCAATCCTACAAGTGGTCGAACGGAGAGACGATCGACAGCATAATCGTCCGTGCTTCAGGAACATATACGGTTGATGTAACGAACGCGAGTGGTTGCAAAGGCACTTCGCAGCCTGTCACGGTGCAAGTTCTCAGCACTCCAAAACCCACACCAACGATCTCCGCATCCGCAATGACGATCTGCGAAGGAGATAGCGTAATATTGACGGCGACACCGGGTTACGCGAGCTACGCGTGGTCTGATGGCGCCACGACGCCGGTTATTGTTGCGCGCAAGGCTGGGACCTATTCGGTCACTGCAACGAACGCGAGCGGATGTCAAGGGAGCTCTCCGGCGATTACGATCACGGTGCTTCCTTCGCCAGCGGTGACGCTCGCGGCCTCTGGACCGACGACGATATGCGAAGGCACTGCCGTTACGCTTACGGCGACTTCAGGGTTTGCAAAATATCAATGGTCGAATGGTGCTTCGACGCAATCGATTCAGGCATCGGCGACAGGGGTGTACAGTGTGACAGTCACTAACGCAAATGGATGCACCCGGACTTCCTCGGCAATTAGCGTGACTGTTATTCCCAAACCGGTACCGGTCATTTCCGGTGCTGTCGCCGCATGTGTGGGCAGCACGCAGACATATAGCATCGCAGACATTAACGGCAGCACGACGCAGTGGCAGGTGACCGGAGGTACGATCGTTAGCGGCCAAGGGACAAGTACGATAACTGTGCAGTGGGGCGCCATGGGCACCGGGACTCTTAGTGCGGACCAAACCATGACGACATCAGGGTGCGCCGGTTCTTCACCCGAGCTATCTGTTGCCGTTGGGAGCAGCCTCAAGCCAACGATCGCGGTGACCCCACTTGGACGCACAGTTCTCTGCGGAGTGGGTGACTCCGTAGTGCTCAACGCCGGAAGTGGGTACGCGAACTATCTGTGGTTGAGTGGCGAGAAAAGCCAGAAGATCACTGTGCGGAATCCAGGTACCTACGGAGTTTCCGTGGATGACGGTGCTGGATGCAAGGGCTCATCTGACCCGATAACAATTACAACTGCGCAAGCGCCTCAACCAGCGGTTGTAGGTAATGGTCCGCTTAGCTTTTGTGAAGGCGATAGTGTTACGCTCGATGCAGGAAGCGGATTCACTTCGTACGCTTGGAGCGTGGGTGGGAGCGTCATTGCAGGCGCCTCGCAGCAGAGGCTAACTGTTCTACAATCTGGCAATTACACCGTGGACGTGACCAACGCCGCCGGGTGTAGCGGCACGTCACCGGCAGTGTCCGTCACCGTTAATCCGTTGCCTGCACGGCCAACGATAACGCAGTCGGGCGGCATCTTAACGTCATCACCCGCACAGACCTATCAATGGAGCTTCAACGGTAGCCCGATCTCGGGTGCGACATCGCAAACGGTTGGTGTGACATCTTCTGGGGAGTACACCGTCACGATCGGTGATATGAATGGCTGCACCCGTGAATCGTTGCCATTCACAATGTCCACGCAGGGGGTTACGACGGCCTCGGTTCCGCTTCTTACTAAAGCGCAGCCATTGGAGCTATTCTCCGTGCCAGTCGTTCTTTCGGGCTCGAAGAATCTGGTTGAGACCGGTGCGACAACATTCGTCGGGAGGCTGCGTGTGAATGCTGATCTCGTAACCCCAACTACCGCAGGCGCTACACGCGTCGGGAATGAATGGCTGATACCTGTTAGCGGGCCGCGATCCGTTGCCAGTGACACGCTCATGTTTGTGGGCTTCACTGCTGGTGCGCGAGATCCGAACTGCGGAAGGCTCAATATCGACACTCTATACTTCCCGAATGCGATGGTGCAAGTCACTGTCATTGGTGGGGAAGTATGTGTCTCAGGCGCGTGCAGCACGTGGATGTCGGGTTCGGACACCGCCTTTTTGATACATTCGATCATCCCGAACCCATCCAACGGTTCGTTTACCATCGAATACCACACACCAGCGGATGGAACTGTGACCATTCGACTAGAAGACATGCTTGGCCGCACAGCGACAGTCTTGAAGAGCGAGCCAATGAAATCAGGCACCTACCGCGAGACGTATGATGCAGGAAGCATCCTAACGAGCGGAGTGTACCGCTTAGAGCTACGCTCCGGTGCTCGCGTGTTGAACAAGATGCTACAGGTAGCGCATTAGCTTTATATGAGTATCGGGTAACGGTATGCTCGTTGTCCGTTACTCAGCGCTCGTTCCCACCTTAGAATGCCTGTCCGAGGCCGAACTGAATATTCATTGTTCGGCCCAACCGGAATGGATTGCCGCTGAGCCATGCGCCTTTGTCTGTAGGGAGAATTGATTGACTGCCCGTCTGGTAGCCGTGTGTTCCAGCTTGAGGGTCGTACAACTTGAATCCGACGTCAACGCGCAATGCGCCAAAAAAGAGGTTGTAGCGAATTCCGAAACCGATCGTTTGGGATAACTCTGTGTATGTACTAGAAAGCGTCTTGATGATGGCATCATCGAAGACGTTGCCGATGTCATAGAAGATGACAACACGAAACGGGGACAGCACTCGTTGCCAATAGGTGTATTCATGCTCATACTGGAATGGGGCATAGCGAATTTCCAGATTGCCTTCGATGTCATCGTACCCCCCTGAGCGTGAGTCGCGATTTGGATTGTCCGTGACAATCATTGACTGCTCTGGCCATCCTCGGTTGGAGGTTGCGCCTCCGGCAAAGAACCTGTGATTGAGCGAAGGTACACGCTGCGTGTCGCTGGTCTGCATTTGTGTGATGCCGAAGCGCACTCTTCCAGCGATCACAGTTCTTCCAGTGGAGGAAAGATCGTGGTAGAGTCTCAATTGCGGAGTGAATTTCCAATAGGCAGAACTCGGATAGTTCGAGCCGAAGATAGCAAACAGGTCCGATGGTACGCCATACTCTAACGACGCGGTGAAAAGCCTGCCTGCTGTCGGGTTGATGGGATCGTTCGTTCTGTCGTCCTGATAATTGACGGAGGGAAGCAGGTTGACCTGACGCGCCGGGGCATTTGGATCGCCGGTGGTAACCAAGTATTCGACCAGCACGTCTGGTGTAAAGGCGGACCGATTGTCCTGTGTACTTGAGTATATGGTCGTGCCGAGGTGCGATGAAATGCTCAACTGGTCATAGGAGCCGCTCTCGGTCGAAAAGTGGCTCTGCCGGCTCGTTCCAAGGCCGAGTGACAACGGGATACCCCATGCGAAGGAGTAGGGCATGAAATAGTCAATACTTCCACTGTAGAGCCTCTGCGTCAGCGGAAAGAACTGGTAGGATAACTGCAGATTGAAGTAGTCTGCGATCCTCGTGAAATTGTGCCATAGCAGGGCGGCGTTGGCGCCGAGCACGAAACCATCCGTTCCAGCACCGCCATAAACGCCAACGGGGATCTCTCCGCTGAGCTTCATCCTCAGATAGACCTGCACGGGGACAGCCGTAGAATCGCGGAGTGAATCCGGAATATTTTGTATCGCGTTTGTATCAAGCGACACGCGGACAAGATCGAAGGTGCCAAGCTTATAGAGGTTTTGTTCGCTGCGTTGAATATCCGAGAAGCGAAACCACTTACCGCTCTCGAACTGAAGTTGTGCTCGAACGACGCGCTCCGCAACAGTATGCTTTGACGCCCCCATGGAATCGTAGTCTATGTGGACGGAGCCGTAGCGATAGCGATGACCCGGCGTGAAGTACAAAAGCACATTCACATTTGTCTTCCCTTGAAGATGCTCGACGACAATGGGATCGAAGCGAAAATTCGGGTAGCCCCTTTCGACCATCAGCGTACTCAGCCGCTCGACCTCTTTGGCAGCAACCGTGCGCGACCAACGCACACCGCTCTTGATCGTAACATTTTCCGTCAACTCAGGCTGGAATTCCAAGGGAAGCGACTCGAGTCCCGCGACCGCGATACGAGAGATGGTGAATTCTGGTCCTTCGTGCACGATGAAGGTTACGGTGTCTTTGACTACTGGAACATCGGTGTTCTTGCCTCCGCCGGTCGTGAGACGCACACGTCGGATGTAGTCATTGTATTCACGTAGGCCCTCCGCATCCGGCGTAACTCGGAATGAGACGTGTGCCAGTAGGAAGCCGTTGTCCTTATAGTGTAGAGTCAGTTCTGCCGTATCACGTTGTAGGGTGGAGTAGTCGAGCGTCTGATAAGGGGATCCCGAAAACTTGAAAATGCCGAGTGTGTAGTTGTATAGAAACCGGCTGAACATTCCAGTTACCTGAGTCGCCGTGATGCTCGCAAGTTCGTCTTCAGAGAGGGCCTTATTGCCCTGGAAGCGCACCGCGACGACGGGACCCGGAGGTGCCATCATCAGGGTCTCCCGATCATAGGAGAGGTAGCGGTCGTCAGCATTGGGAATGGTATCCTGCGAGTAACTTGCGCGCGGGGTGAGAAGAAAAGTCAGTACTGCCACGAGCACAGAGGCACGCCGCGTGAACGGCAGTATATTACTCGTACCGGGGAGCCGAAAGTCGGCGGCTTTCAGAGGTGAAGTCATGCCAGAGAGGAGGAGGGGCTGCCGTCCTCGTTCGTGTACAAGCCGAAACGCCGTTCGCTTCGAGGTTGAAGGGAACGGCGCCGGACAAAGACTTCGGGAAAGAGATTGATCAATACTCGTTCAATTCGTCGTCGTAATAGAACTCGTCATCTTCCGGCGAATAATCCGGCCACACTTCACCGATGGACTCAAATTGCTCGTCCTCATCCTCAATTTCTTCAAGATTGTGAATGACGGCTGGCGGTGCGCCAATACGCTCGCAGTAGTCGATGAGCTCGGCCTTGTTGGCTGGCCAGGGAGCGTCCTCAAGATATTCGGCTAATTCTGATGTCCAAAGCATAACGTGTAGTGCTGTCTCGTAATAATCTGTTAAAAATCTGGGATTGGACCCTATGCCAATCCGCGAACGCTGGGTGCGACAGTGGGAAAACCGTTCTACAGTGTCCTTGTCTTATGAATCCTATTCGGGTCACGGCGAGTGTCAGAGGAGCCGCGCCCCTTCCATTCAATTTTAGGGGTCTTTGGTTCCGGCACTCCCTGAAAAGATACAAGATGTTAGTCGCGAAGCCGTGGATCAAGTGCATCACGCAAGCCATCACCAACAAGATTGTAGGCAACAACGGCGAGAAATATCGCGAAACCAGGAAAGACGGCAAGCCACCATGCGTGAATATCATTGCGGGCGTCATTCAGGACGCTTCCCCAAGTCACGACGGTCGGTGGAACACCAAATCCGAGGAAGGACAAACTTGCCTCTGCAAGAATGGCCCCCGCGATCCCGAAGGCAGCTGTCACCAAAACTGGTGCCAACGCATTCGGAAGGACGTGGCGGAAGACGATCCTGGCGTCGCGGAAGCCAAGCGCGGAAGCCGCCGAGACGAAGTCCATGTTGCGCACGCGCAGGAATTCGCCACGAGTATATCGGGCGACGCTTGGCCAGCCGGTGATACCGATCAGGAACATAATGAGCCAGATCGAGCCGTGCTGAACCATGGCAATGACGGTGATGATAAGGAAGAACGTCGGCAGTGTAAGTACCACCTCAATAAGACGAGAGATGAGCACATCCACCCAGCCACCATAGAAGCCCGCGAAGGCACCTAAGATGACGCCGATCACAAGCATAAAGGACATCGAGACGAATCCGATGGAAAGAGCTATTCTAGAGCCGTGGATCATGCCCGAGAGCACATCGCGGCCAATCCCATCCGTGCCGAGGAGATGCTGTGCGCTCGGTGCCGCGAGGGCGTGTTCAAGATCTTCGTTTGACTCGGCATACTTGATCGGTGGCCACAGAGCAGTAGTTACCGAGCCCGCCTTTTCGAGCTCTTTCCAATCGGTGTTCACGAGGTCTGGTCCCCAGCGGTCAATGCTCATATCCACTAGATACTGCTTGAATACGGGGAACATGATCGTGCCCTTGTAGCTCGCGAAGAGGGGTTTGTCGTTGGCGAGGACGTCCGCCAGGATCGCGACGCCAAAGAGGAAATAGACGATGTAGAGCGCGAAGACCGCGACGCGATTCTTCTTGTACTGGTGCCGCACGAGCGACCAGAAAGTCTGCGTCACCACTTTGCGGGTCGCGGCTCGCTTTGCGTCTTCTGCCATCTCTGTTGACGAGAGCGCCTCTTCGGGCGTTTCGTCTGAAAGCTTCGGCGATACCTGGTTGTTCGCGAGTGAATCGTTGTCCTTGTTGCTTGCCATTGCTTAAGTGCTGAGTCCTACGTTCTGAGTGCTAAGTCTTTCGCTCCTGCGGCGTCTTGTTTAGTGACGCTGCGTGTGATCCTCATCCGGCCCGTTTGGTGAAGGCAATCCGTGGATCGATAACGGAATAGAGCAGATCCGCAATAAGGATTCCGAGCAGCGTCAGAACCGAACCGATCACGAATACCGCCAGGATCACCGGATAGTCACGAGCGACGAGCGCGTTGAACTCCAGCAGCCCAAGACCCGGAATGGAAAAGATCGATTCGATCACGATCGATCCACCAATGATGCTCGGTAGAATACCTGCCATGATAGTAACGATCGGGATCAGCGAATTGCGCAGCGCATGCTTATAGACCACAATCTTCTCGGAAAGTCCCTTGGCGCGCGCGGTGCGAATGTAGTCCTGACGAATCACCTCCAGCATCGAGCCGCGCATTTGGCGGGAAAGATAGGCAAGGCTGCCATACGTGTAGCAGAAGAGCGGAAGGATGATGTGCCAGAGCAAATCGCCCGTGTTAGAGATCCAGCTTGGATAGGGGTAATCGTTGCCGTGGAGGCCGTTATTCGGAAACCAGGATAGGAAATCGCCGCCGCCGAAGAAAATGATGAGCATTGTGGCGATCCAGAAACTCGGAAGCGAATAGAGAATAAACAGCGTGGTCGAAACGGTGCGATCCACGCGGCTATTCGTACGCGAATGAGACGCCGAGTAAATACCTATCGGAATAGCAATAATAAAAGATAGGAAGATCGAAAGGATGGAGAGTGTGGCGGTTATCGGCACTCGCTCGATGATCTTGTCAATGACGGGGCGCTGATCCTGGAAGGAGTTGCCGAAATCCAAGCGGAAGAGATCGCCCATCCAGCGGTGGTACTGGTTATTCGTCCCATTCCAGGCAAAACGGAAGCGCTCGCCGAGCGGCTTCAGATCGCCATCGGCGTTCTTCTCATCGGAGAACATGGACCAATACCAGATGGGCATGTCCAGATGCCACTGAGCGCGGATCTGCTTGATGATCTGCTCATTAAGCTGCTGATTACCACGCTGGGCACCCTCGGAGCCGACGCCGGCCTTGAGTTCGGCGGGGTCGCCGGGAGCCATGCGGGAGATGCCGAAGCTGATAACAGTGATGAGGAACAGCGTCGGTAGAAACAGAAGGACGCGGCGGACGATGTATTGAAACATGCTTGGACTTCAATGCTGAGTGCTAAGTGCCAAGAGCCTACCCCATATCAGAAGTCGGCGCTTACCCCCCGAGAGGAAGATCACTCATCCAATCGGGCCGCACCTCAGACGCTTAAAGCAGGGCGAACGGTTCCGAAGGAGCTGCGGAAATTGGATTTTGGGGAAAAAGAGGGGAAACGGCGCGCGGCAAGGTGTGCGTCAGTGGACTTATCCGCACAGCGTAGGTCGCCGCACTCAGCCTGACCTGACCCCATCAGTTGGGCCGGGGCGCCGGACCCTCGCACGGCGAGAGAAGGAATTGCACGTAGAGCATCTTCATGAGAAGTGAGGATGGATCGTCAATTATTTTGAGAGGGAGGCCCGAAATTGTATTGTATTAGCCACCAGAGTTTGAGGTCAGTTGCCGGTTGGGAGTATGGCGCGAAGTCGCCACCAGAGTTTAGTTTGAGTCATTAACCCCATGACGCATCATGAAAATGCCATATTGTTTCTTGTCGTTCTCTGTTGCTCCGCGTTGAGCGTTCGAGCACAATCACAGACCATCAGCTACCAGGGCGTCCTCGCGAATGCTTCGGGAGGGCCGGTAGATAGCGGCACCTATTCGGTCACGGTTACATTCTATTCTGACGAGGGCGGCCAGCACCCGCTCTGGCAGGACACGTATGCGACAGAAGTGCGAAAAGGCGTCTTTAACATAGCACTCGGCTCCAACAAGCCGTTACCCAAAGCGACCGAAATGGACGGGCTGATCTGGGTTGGCACGGCCATAAACGGCACGGCGGAAACGAGGCCGCTCGCGAGACTCGGCGCTGTTCCATTTGCAATGAATGTCGCGGATAATTCAATCACGGCGAATAAGCTGGCGACAGACTTCGTCTCTTCAATCTCCGTAAACGGCCAGAAGGTGACGGGCAAAGGTACGCCACTCAATATCTCAACCGGCGATGGTCTGGACGCTGTTTTTGATCCGGGTTCGAATAGCCTCCTGCTTACAGGCGGACGGACACGCGCCAACGGTAAGGGCGCAACCGCACAAACACAAGTAGGCGCCGTCTTTTGGACGGAGACAGGAAACAAGAACATCTCTGTTCCGACGCAATTTATCGGCACAACCGATACTAGTAGCGCGTTCGAGATCCATCTTGAAGACGTTACCGTGACCGCACCGTTGAATCGTATCGCGCATTTCGAAATCCCGTTAGTGAGCGGAGCACCGAATATCATCATGGGATTCGGAGCGGGAGCCGCGACTGGCAATACCATCTCAACCCTCACTAGTGGTTCGACAATTGCGGGCGGTGGAAAATCCGGAAACGTGAATGCCATCGATGCATACTTTTCCTTCGTGGGAAGCGGAGTATCAAATTCCATTCTCGGCGACTCATCCGCAATAGCAGGAGGAACGCACAACAGTATCGGGACGAGTGCAACGTGGAGTTTTATCGGAGCAGGCAGCGACAACATCATTGCCAACTCCAACCCAGGACCAGCCGGATCAGCAATCCTGAGTGGATTTCACAACCGTGTCTATGATTATTCCTCCTTCATCGGGACAGGCACGGGAAACGTCATCGGCCTGAATACCGATCTCGACGGAGATGACTCTGCGAGTGTAATCGTCGGAGGAAGCGCAAATTTCGTTGAGGAGGGATGGGGGTTTGTCGGTAGCGGTTATCATAACTACATTAGTGGTGCTCACGATATTAATTACTCGTCCATTGTAGGAGGATATTACAACTTCGTTCAAGGACAATACGATGGCGTTCTTGGCGGTTGGTTTAATCACATCGACCCCGAATGGCAATGGACGTCGATTGTGGGAGGAGACAGCAATGTTGCCAGCGGACACTTTGTGTTCATGGGTGGGGGGTACTGGAACCACGCCCGAGGAAAGGCGATTGCTATCCCAGGCGGTGGGGCAAATTTGGCGGGAACGTCGCCGCATAATCCAAACGGGACGGATTTCGCCACCATAGGAGGAGGAGAGAAAAATACTATCGATGGCCTAAGCTCCGAACACGCCACCATCGCTGGTGGAGAAGCAAATACCATTGACGGTGATTATGGGCATCATAGCTTCGTTGGAGGAGGAAAATACAACAGAATTCTCGGCGACACTATCGGGACAAGGACAAGTGCATACACGGTAATTTCCGGCGGCAACTCGAACACCGTCATGCAGAATAGTCTCGCAAGTACGATTGCTGGAGGTGCAAACAATACTGTGGATACGGGCGCGACTTATAGCTCAATCGGCGGCGGTCTTCAAAATACCATTCAAGGTCCTTACTCCGTCATTGCTGGCGGCGAAAACAATTCCATTTACAATATCGGGGCCGATCACAATATGATCGGAGGTGGGCTTCACAACATCGAACAAAATCCGAGCTTCGGCGTCATTGCCGGTGGATGGAATAACCTACTCGACACAGCTGCTTGGGGGAGTACTATCGGCGGTGGTGATTCAAATATCGTCCAGCCGCCACTTTCCTTCATCGGCGGAGGTAGGATGAACAAGATAGACGATATTGGCTGGGCAGACGGTGGCGCGATAGTAGGCGGGTATCATAATCGCATGGTGCATGGCGTCTATAGCTTCATCGGTGCGGGGGAAAGCAACTTCCTACAGGACGAGCATTCGACGCTTGTCGGGGGTTATGCCGACACAATGTATGGATATGGTGAGTTCTTAGGCGGCGGAATCAAAAACACCATTTACTGGGGATCGGATACCGCAACGTTAGTTGGCGGAGCAAGCAATTATGTTGGCGGTGGCAAATTCAGCTTCCTTGGCGGCGGTTTGAAGAACACCATTTCAGCGCCGTTCGGAGTTCTCGTCGGCGGGGACTCGAATTATGCGGGCGGTGGGCTGTATAACTCCTTAGTGGGGGGCTTGCAGGATACTATTGCACTGTCAAGCAGTTCAACTCTTGGCGGCGGAGATAGCAATATCATTCACCAGAACATTGGCTCAACGCTCACCGGAGGCGAACACAATGTAATCTCCACTCCGTATTGTGATTCCGGGTGTCTTCCTGCACAGGACAATTTCCTCGGCGGCGGAGCTTGGAATTATATCGTAGGCCACGCTGGCTGGAATTCCCTTGTTGGGGGCACACGCAACTACATTGCTGGTGTACTATACGGGACTATAGGGGGAGGGGCGTTTAACTCGACTTACTCTAATTACACGGTTATCTCCGGAGGAACCTCTAATTTGATCGAAGCGACTGGTAGCGCGGTCGGCGGAGGTACAAACAACATCATTTTAGGATCCTATGGGACAATCTCTGGCGGCGCATACGACAGCGTTAACGGGCAGTATGGATCAATTGGCGGTGGCAACTCGAACGTCATTAGACTAAAGGGTGCCAACGCATCTATTCCTGGCGGCGACCATCTCGTCGCTCAGAGTTATGGACAGACGTTTGTAGGATTCTACAATAAGGCGCAGGGCAGCTCTACGGATACTTCGGACGCACTAATACCCGCGCATGAAAACGATATACTTCTCGGAGTCGGCAATGGAAGGAATATCGGCGGCGTAACCGTGGCCTCCGATGCAGCGTTCATTACCAACAAAGGCGCACTTTCCGTCTTCGATAGCATCGGCTCAGGAGGAGCAACGGCGGGAGGACCAATAACTCCCTCCCGCGCGGGAACCACATTTGCTACCAACACCATCGAAGCGTGGGGTAATGTGGCACCTTTGGCACCCGGTGGAACGCTGCTAGGGGGCGGAGCTCTTGCCGATGTCGGTGTTCAAAGCGTTTTTCACGGTCCTCCTGGCTCTGGTTCGTACCTCGTAACTTTGAACGTCAAGAATCAAGATGGCTCAGCACACACATTCACCACGAATCAAGCTTCTATTACGGTAAGCCTTGGTCCGGGCCCCGGTGCTGGAGGTGGAATGATCACTGTAACGCCTCTTACGGGCGGAACTGCCCCAACCTTCACTGTCGTCACCTTCCTTCCGGCACTAGGGGGTGCCAGCGATGCGTATGGATTCCAATTCCATGTAGTTGCTCGTTAACTGATTATCAATCATCGTTTTGAAGAAAAGAGAGTTCAACCGGATGAATGCCAGACCCTCGCACGCGACGGGTCTGGCATTCCCGTTTTTTGTTTTCTTGGTTTTCGCCTATATCGTATCAATAGGCGTTCAAAATGTGTGCGCCCAGTGGGAGCCAATCGGTACATTCCCGCATCAAATAGTGACTGTCTATTTTATGAGTGAGTTTGGACATCCGGAAATCGGTTTTGTTAGCATGTTTATTCCTGATTCGTCGGTTCCAGGGACCTTTTACGCGCGTGATTCCTTGGACTTATGGCGGACTTCGGACGGCGGAATAACCTGGAAACCGATACCACTTGTTTCAGAGTCAGCAGGTTTATACTTCGGTTGCAGAGATTTCACTTTTAAGGACAGCGTGAATGGATGGATGACGAGCTATCAGTGCTACAAGACGACGGACGCTGGAGTTACATGGAAGCATCTCTCTGCGGATGTAAGCGGCGAAGAAACCTCCATTTTCTATCATCCGGTCACAAAATTACTATTGTTATCGGATTGGGCTCACTATTGGAGCGGTTTTTTATTGGACAGTGTGTACGTATCTGCTGATGAGGGCGATACGTGGGGTCATAATATAGGTAAGGAGCAAACTGGTTACTCTTTCTCAGGTCTGAACGGAGTGGTTACTGGTGTCTATCCAACACTTTATACGACGGACGGCGGGGCAAGCTGGTCGGAATCAACCTTATCAGATGAATGCTGGCAACCTGCCTGCATTCCCGGCACGACTACGTTCTTTGCTGCTTCTGAAAAGCAAAATAGAATATCTCGTTCGGATGACGGTGGCAAGACATGGAGAACAATTTTCGTTCATGGACCGCTTTTCGATATGGATCGAAATTTGAGCGGGTGCATTCGAATAGACCGATGTGGTAATCTTTACGTTATGACACAGGCGGAAGGCGTTCTAAAGTCTTCCGACGAAGGGATCACATGGCATTCAATTGGCGGTCCATCAGCGTGGGGTGATACAAGATTTTGGATTACCTCAGATTATATCTACGCTGGGGATGGAGTTGAAGGTTACAACTCCCCTTGCCAATTATGCCCTCCAGGTACACTTTGGCGTTATCGCTTGAGCAATCCCGGTATCGCTTTTTCGGATGGCACGAAGCACTCGAATCTCAAAGCGGGTAACGATGTGAGCATGAACTACTCTACCTCATTGAATGCAATCGCTGGGGCCGACTCCGTTCATCTCGTCATGTGCTACGATGGATCGCTTTCGATAAAAGAACTGAGTATTCTCGGCAATTGGTCATTGCTCGATTCGAGTACGAAAGGGAATGTGCTTGAGCTTTGGCTCAAGATTGTTAATTCAGCGCCCTCGCAAGCTCCAAGCGTTCAATTTACGTTCAAGTCAGTGCTCGCATCGTCGTCAGCAAAAATCTATCTCGGCTCAGCACACTTCTATGGTGCATGTGCTACGTGTGCATGTACACTTTCAGCTTCTGGCCCTGATTCCGTCGAGATCCATTTCGATGGCTGCGGAGATTCCACCGTGCTCCAATTCATGTCCACCGGTTCGCCGTTTCAGATCGAGAGCGTAGAGCCCAATCCGGCAGGCAGCGAGGTGCGGGTACATTTTGCCTCGGCGCCTTCGGTGCCGGTGGAGGTGGGGGTGTTGGATGTGCTCGGCAAGTTGCGCTTAAGCCGGGAGGTTTCCGGCCAGAGGGCGGCGCTGGAGGTCTCCTCCTTGCCGGATGGGGTGTATTATCTGCGTGTGAGTTCGGGCGGTTTTGTTGAGACGCGGCGGGTTGTGGTGGGGAGATGAAGTCTGCTCGTGTAGCGCGGACTTCAGTCTGCGGATAGGGGGTCACAGACTAAAGTCTGTGCTACACGGGGAGTCGGGGAGAAATTCTGCGCTTTCTACCGAATTCCTGGTCGGTTCGGGAACCGCAAAAATTTTATGGAAAGCGTTTTCTGTCTTATAGACAAAAAGCTGTAAGTTGTTGATTTATATGAGAAGTTCATGAATCGCGAATTTACATCACACAACTAATGTGCTTGCGCCACGTGGGTGGGGAGAGGAGGGGGTTTAGTGTAGGGGGTTTGGGTGCCAGTTTTCTATGTACATGCCAGGTTGTGAATTTATCTGGTGGGTCACGCAGATTTCTGGGTTGATCGGGAACTCGGGTTTTTGGGTGTGGCAGTTGTCCCATAGAATTGAATTGTGAAAATTAAGCGCGCGCATACAGGGTCTCCAACAGTTTCTAAAGGCAAGTGCTCTGGGTTGACGAAATGGGTCGAATATGGTGGATTTGTGGGCAACTTCTGGACTCAATCGGCGGGTTTTTTCGTTCTCCGGCGAGCCTAAAAACAGGCGAAATCGCCTTATTTGTAAAGAGAACGGATTACCGAATGCCGCGTGGAAAAGCCCAGCTACGTTCGTTACTCATCCCTCGTTACCCGTTACTAATCCATAGAGCATGGCCACGATAACCGAGAAGATTCTACCCCGTCAGCTTGAAGATGAAATGCGCGATTCATATATCGACTATTCGATGTCGGTTATCGTTTCGCGCGCGCTGCCGGATGTGCGCGATGGGTTGAAGCCCGTTCACCGCCGCGTGCTTTACGGTATGAGCGAGTTGGGTTTGGGCGCGAATCGTCCGTATAAGAAGAGCGCCAGAGTCGTCGGAGAAGTGCTCGGAAAGTACCATCCGCACGGCGATACGGCGGTCTATGATTCGATCGTCCGCATGGCGCAGGATTTTTCGATGCGCTATCCGCTGGTGCAGGGCCAGGGTAATTTCGGCTCGGTCGATGGCGATTCTCCCGCCGCTATGCGTTACACCGAGGCGCGCATGACGCCGCTCGCGATGGAGATGCTCCGCGATCTCGAGAAGGAGACCGTGGATTTCGGCCCCAACTTCGACGACACGCTGCAACAGCCGCTCGTAATGCCCGCGGGCATTCCGAATTTGCTCGTCAATGGTTCGACGGGTATTGCCGTCGGTATGGCGACGAATATTCCGCCCCATAATCTTACGGAAGTTATTAGCGCCTGCCTTGCCTACATCGCAGATAATGATGTGACGAGCCTGCAACTCATGAAGCATATCACCGCCCCGGACTTCCCGACGGGCGGCATCATCTATGGTTACGATGGTGTGCGCGATGCCTACACCACAGGCCGTGGTCGCGTCATCGTCCGTGCGCGTGCGACGATCACCACCGCGAAGAACGATCGAGAGTCCATCATCATCACGGAAATTCCGTACATGGTTAACAAGGCGAACATGATCGAGAAGATCGCCGAGTTCGTCCGCGATAAAAAGCTTGAGGGGATTTCGGATATCCGCGATGAGTCAGATAAGGATGGACTTCGTATCGTGATCGAGCTGAAGCGCGATGCCGTAGCGAAGGTTGTGCTGAACAATCTCTACAAGCACACGCAGATGCAGACGACGTTTGGCGTCATCATGCTCTCGCTTGTCAAGGGTGTGCCGCGTGTGTTGGAGTTGCGTTCGATGATCAAGTATTACATCGAGCATCGCAACGACGTCATTCTGCGCAGAACGAAATACGATCTCGATCAGGCCGAGAAGCGTGCTCACATCTTGGAAGGCTACATCATCGCGCTCGATAATATCGACGAGGTGATTCAGGTTATCAAGAAGTCGAAAGATGTCGATACCGCGCAGACGCGCCTTATGGCTCGCTTCTCTCTCTCGGAGATTCAAGCAAAGGCAATCCTCGACATGCGTTTGCAGCGCCTAACGGGCCTCGAACGCGACAAGATCGAAGCGGAGTATCGTGATCTCATTCAGCTCATTGAACGCCTCAAGACGATCATCGCGTCGCCCCAGTTGCAGATGAAGATCATCGGCGATGAGCTTGCAGAACTCAAGGCTAAATTCGGTGACAAGCGCCGCACGGAGATCGTCTATGACACGAAGGACTTCACGATCGAAGATATGATCGCCGAGGAGGATGTCGTCGTGACGATTTCGCACGGTGGTTTCATCAAGCGCTTCCCGGTCTCCGGCTATCGCAGACAGGGACGTGGAGGAAAGGGTGTCACCGGTGCAGCCACGCGCGAGGACGACTTCCTCGAACACATGTTTATCGCCTCGACGCATCACTACATCATGTTCTTCACAGATCGTGGTAGATGCTATTGGCTCAAGGTACATGAAGTGCCAGAAGCTGGCCGTACATCGAAGGGCCGCTCCATCGCGAACCTGTTGGAGAAGCCCGCTGACGAACGCATCACGGCCTTCATCAACGTTAAGCAATTCGACGAAGCGCATTTCGTCACAATGGTGACCGAGCAAGGCACCATCAAGAAGACGGTGCTCTCAGCGTTCGGCAATATCCGCAAGGCAGGAGTGATGGCTATCACGCTCGACACCGGCGATAACTTGAAGGACGTTCGTCTGACGAATGGCAATCAGGAGATCATCATCGGTACGCGTGAAGGTATGGCCTGTCGCTTCAATGAGAAGGATGTCCGCGACATGGGCCGCACCGCAGCGGGCGTGCGTGGCGTGAGGCTGGACGAAGGCGATTATGTTATTGGCATGATCTCGCCGAGCCGTTCGGGAACGTCCGTGCTCGTCGTCAGCGAAGAAGGCTACGGTAAGCGCAGCGAAGTGAGCGATTATCGCCTCACGCGCCGCGGCGGAAAGGGTGTCATCACCATGAAGGCGACGGAGAAGACCGGCAAGCTCGTTGCGATCAAGGAAGTCGTAGATAACGACGATTTGATCTGTGTAACGAAGGACGGCCTCGTCATTCGCCAACACGTTGCGGAGATCCGCGTGATGGGCCGCAACACGCAGGGCGTGCGGGTCGTCCGCTTGGGCGAAGGCGATTCACTCGCCGCCGTCGCGAACGTCCCCGCAGATGAAGACAAGGAGATCGACGATGCAATCCCAGAAATCACCAAGGGCGTCCCGCCGGAGCCGGATCAGGGGAGTATTTTCGAGGGGTAGCGAAACGGTGATTCAAGGTTACCTGAGGAGGAGTCAATAGCTCTTCGGTAAGGCCGCTACTGCAGCAAGTAGCGGCTTTGCTTTCCCCATCTTAGCTGATGGCCTCGATTTGATACCCGGCCTCTACAATAGCCGTCTGAATTTCGTGTGGCGAAAGATGCTCCCCAGTCACGGTTAGAATCTTCGAAGGATTCTTAATGTCCACGTTCCATTCTTTGATGCTTGTGATTGACTTTAGGATTGGGGTCACTGCTCCAACGCAGCCGCCGCAATTGATCGTTGTTTTGAACCTCAAAGTTTCCATGAGTTATCTTTTGATTAGAGTACCAACCGTTTCAGTCTTAAACTGTTAGTTACCACCGAAACCGAACTGAGCGCCATCGCGGCTCCGGCGATCATCGGGCTTAGCATAAATCCTGTCGATGGATAGAGCGCCCCAGCGGCAATCGGAATGCCAATAGCATTGTACACGAAGGCCCAGAAGAGATTCTGCTTCACTGTTCGAACGGTTGCACGGGAGAGCTTTAGCGCTTTCGGTAATTGACGCAGCTCGGAGGAGATGATCGTCATGTGCGCTACTTCCATGGCAATATCGGTGCCTTTGCCCATGGCGATTCCGACATCGGCTTGCGCGAGTGCTTCAGAATCGTTAATGCCATCCCCAACCATACCAACGACATGGCCTTCCGCTTGGAGCTGGCGAATGCGGCTACCTTTGTCATGTGGCAATAACTCAGCTTCAAATCTGTCAACGGAGGACAGTCGAGCCATTGCTGCTGCCGTTGATTTGGAGTCTCCTGTTAGCATGACGGTTGCTATTCCAAGTTTGCGCAGAGATTCAATCGCATCCGCTGACCCTGACTTAATGGGATCACCAATGCTAATTGCTGCTAAGAGTTGATGCGAATTGAAGAAGTACACGATGGTGCTTCCGTTGACTTCCTGTTCCTCGATGGGCTTATGGATGGCGTCAGGTATTGTGAGCCCGTGCTCGGCTAACAGTCGTGTACTACCGACGAAGAACGTTTGCTCACCGCTTTCTGCCATTACGCCCTTGCCTGTCAATGACTCGAACTTTCTGATACGATGCGGGGAGGCACTCCCTTTCAGAGCCAAATATTGCGTGACAGCCTCTGCTAAAGGGTGCTCTGAAGCCCGCTCCATTGAGAATAAGATAGAAGAGTAATGTTCTATCTCATCTTGTTCAACATTCCAAATCATGGAAGAAACCTTCGGTGAGCCCTCCGTGATTGTCCCGGTCTTGTCGAGGACTATGGTATCAATTCTGTGTGCAATTTCCAGGCTTTGTGCGTCGCGAATCAATATGCCGTTCTCGGCAGCCTTGCCCATGCTAACGATCAGGGCCGTGGGTGTTGCCAAGCCAAGGGCGCAGGGGCAGGCGATAATAAGCACGGTGACGGATGCAAACAATGCCTGCGGAATGAGTGCTATACCGCCAAAGACCATCCACGCAAGAAATGTGAGAACGGAAGCGGCAATAACCATGGGCACGAAAATGCCTGCCACTTTATCCACGAGCTTCTCTATAGGTGCTTTGCTGCCCTGAGCTTGTCGCACACGTTTGATAATTTGCGCGAGAAGTGTTGTGCTACCAACTGCGCTGGCAATAATTGTTAGGCTTCCTCGCTGATTTATGGTGCCAGCGAAGACTTTGCTGCCCTTCTGTTTCTCATTCGCTATAGGTTCACCGGTCAGCATCGACTCGTCTAAGTACGACTCTCCTTTAAGCACCACTCCATCGACCGGGATTCTTTCACCCGGCCGGATTATTACGCTGTCGCCGAGCAGAACGCTGGCAACGGGGAAGTCCGCTTCAACGCCATTTCGAATCAAGCGGACGGTAGTTGGCTGAAGGCCCATCAGCTTCTTCAGCGCTCCGGCGGTTCGATCCTTCGCACCATGTTCAAGCAACTTACCCAACAATATGAAGGAGATGACGACCGCTGCCGACTCGAAATAGATGGGTGGTCCCATTTCACTCATGCCAGTAGAGAAGATGCCGGGCGCGAGCGTGTTTATCAGACTAAAGAAGTAAGCAATGCCAGTGCTGAGAGCAACCAGCGTATCCATATTCACATTCAAGTGCCGAGCCTGTCTGTAGGCATTGACAAAGAATTGCCGTCCATACCAAAATACGACAGGGGCGGCCAAAGCAAGTTCAACCCACCTGGCAAGGGGCCATTGCTGGAAGAACATAGCCAGTATCACGAGCGGGACGGAGAGGAGGAAGGCCGTCCGAGTGTTTCGTTTAAGCGACTGGTAGAACTGCTCCTGAGTCTGGTCAGATCCTTCAGATTCGGGTTTAGCAGCAATAAGGAGATCGTAGCCTGCATTACGCACGGTCTGCTTCGCATCGGAAAGGCTCAAAACTTCCGGCGCGTAGCTGATCAACGCAGATTGGTTAGCAAAGTTTACGTTTGCACTACGCATTCCCGGCATCGAGCGCAACGCCTTCTCCACGTTCAGCGCGCATGTGGCACAGGACATGCCCACTACGGGAATCGTGAGTATTGAAAATGGGCCGTCGCCAGGAAACGGGTTCTTGTCCGCGTTCTCTGACTGAGTTGGAGTTTTGAGCACGGGAAGTTGGTGGCTCATACAATGGAGTATCGTAGCTTATGTTCAGGGAGTAAACGAGGATCCTCCCTGAATGGATACCTCCAGAACTTACAAGGTTATCGCAAAGAGTTACGAATTAGGTTGTTTCCGATTCGCTCGCAGTTGCTACTTCATCCAGCGCAATCCTATGATGCGATTTGAGCTTCTTGAACTGGCTTGGAGTGAAGCCCGTCTGTTGTTTGAACTGCGCAGATAGGTAAGCGGCACTGCTGTAAGCGAGTCTGTGAGCAATTTCAGCTAAGGTTAGTTCATTGTAGATCAGGAGCTCCTTCACCCGTTCTGTCTTCTGGAGTATGACGAACTTCTCGATAGTGGTATTCTCTAAGGAAGAGAAGAGCGTGCTCAAATGGTGATAATCTTTCCCAAGCTGTGTAGCGAGAGAGGTAGATAGCGTCGTGTGGATGGTTGCAAATCCATCGGTTTGGATTAGCTGGATGATAAGTGTCTTCGCACGCTCGACCATAACGGCTTTCCGATCCTCCATCAGGTCGAAGCCCTCAGAGACGAGGAAGGATTTCAGAATTTTCGCATCATAAATTGTTTCATCCTTAAGGCGAACCTGACCCAGACTAACTTCTTCTACGGCATAACCTAGGCGGTCAAAAACCAGGTGGACGCTTTTGATACATCGAGCGCAAACCATATTCTTAACATGAATGGTTAGCCCCATATCGCTATTTGGGAATAGCACTCGTTAGGACTTCTGGCTCACCAGTAGTCACATGGATATTGTCCTCGATTCGAACTCCGCCAAAATCCATCATCCTGTCTACCCTCTCCCAGTTCACAGCGTCTCGATGTTCATCACGCAACTCTCGGTTCTGGAGAAGGACTGGAATGAAGTAGATACCTGGTTCGATCGTCACCGTGTACCCAGCGACTAGTGGTAGGTCAATTCGCAAATAGCGAAGACCGAGTTTCTCTTCAGCTTTGCGTCCCGGCATGTAGCCGCTTGCATCCCGGACACCAAGTCCCACAAGATGACCCACCCCGTGAGGGTAAAAGAGAGCATGTGAACCTTGTTCAACGAGCGACTGGGGACTTCCTCGCAGGATGCCGAGATCCACGAGGCCTCGAGCAATGACAAGCGCCGACCCAAGATGAATATCCTTGTACTCCACACCCTGTCTGCATTCGGAAATTGCTTTTACGTTCGCATCAAGAACGATCGAATAGATGTCCTTCTGTTCCGAAGTGAATTTCGTTGTGCTGTATGTACGTGTAACGTCAGAGGCATAACCAAGATATTCCGCACCCGCATCGATCAGGACTAATTCATCCTTACCGAAGGCCCGGTTGGTTGGGGAGAAATGAAGAATGGCAGAGTTGGGTCCACCTCCCACGATACTGTCGTATGCAGTACGTTGAGCACCATTCCGGAAGAACTCGGCTTCCAATTCGATCTGGATCTCTCTTTCGGTCTTTCCGCTGGTCAGAAGGTGTTGAATTGCAGAATATCCCGCCTGAGATGCAGCAGCGGCATGTCGCATCCGATCCAACTCGATTTTGTCCTTGGGACGACGAACCTGATTTAGTTGCTCCCGGACCCTAGCCTCGAACTCGTCATCTCTCGGAGAGCTGATAGTCGGCTCGCCGAGGTATGCGATGCGCCTGCCCCTCCGTGATTCAAGCCACGCAGTTAGTGTCGCGATGTCCTCACCTTGCTCTTCCACAGCGGCGTACCACATCGCCTCATCAGGTCTTAATCGCTTGTGGAAAGCCGTCCATCCAGTCGTTGGATCATAGGCAAGAGCACTGTTTGGCTGTTCCTCGTCCGTGAGGTAGAAGTACTCGGAGTGTGCCCGAAAGGGGTAAGTTTGATCTCCACGACCCGGCACGGGCACCTCACTTCCGGAAAAAATTACGACGACCTCGTTCGTGAGGTTCCACCTGGCGGCTATTGCTTTGCGACGAGCTTCAATGTGTTCCATAGCGCAAAATAACAATCATTCTGGAGGAATCGTCTTAGTGATTCTTTGGGATTGACGCAATTCTCCAAGGGCATAGTCTTCGCGCTGAAGCACTGCTGTGGACACCATCCAGCTTCCCTCGTAGTTGGATGTCTTCATGGGAGAGAGAACAAGGAGCATTATTCGGAGACTTCGGAGCGCGGTGGCCAAACCAGGCTGGCGCCGCTCGAAGGGGATCCGTTGGGTTATCGGGATTGGATTGACCTTGGTTGTGGCAGTCCTTTTTCCAAGCGCTCATACTATGGCGTTGTCCGGGTATTCCGCAGGCTCGCTGTGGACGAGCGAAGATGTTAGCGCGCCGTTCTCGTTTCCGGTATACAAAGACATGGTGCGTTACCGCTCTGACGTCAGAAAGGCACTAGACGAACTTTACCCAGTCTACTTACCCGACACGACCGCAAGACTCGCTAGCACGGACCGCCTCCGAGCAGCCTGGTCCGGATTGACGAATCTTCTGATCAACGCTAAGCAGGACACAACGGGAGAGTTTCCGCTCCCGGATTCGGCGAAGCAACTCGGTCTTACTACTGACGAATGGAAGGGGCTGGTAACATTCTCTCGCAGTCCTCGATCTCAGCATCAAAGCGACAGGTACTTGTTGCAATTACAAGACTTGCAGACCTATCTTCTACAATGTGTAGGTGACATTGAATCCTCTGCTCTCATCACACTTGCAACCCCGGATGAGGGGGCATCAAGCAACGCGCATTTTTTCTCGCTCCGATTTCACGCAAATGAAGAGTCTATCGTTGCGCGTGACTCGTTGCTCCCTCTTTCCTCTGCGGCGAATCGGATCTTTGGCAAGCTAGAAGAACACTTGAGAATTAATGGTCCAAACGGGGTTACAGGGGAACAAGCACTTTTGCACCCACTCGCCAGGATCGCTGGAAATGCGCTTGTCCCAACCGTCGTGTTCGATCCCCACCTAACGGAGGAGAGTCGCATGGCAATCGTTGATCGTGTTCCGCGTACAGATGGAATCATCGTTGAAGGACAGCGCATCATTGGTAAAGGCGAGATAATCACTCCAAGTACAAAGGCATCCCTCGAAAGCCTTTCTCAGGCGCGGTTGGATCGGGGTGGGGTTGTCGCTGAACTGGCCAGGGTCACTGGTACGATTGGACATGCAGGACTAATAATCCTGTTGCTCGTGCTGTACCTGAAGTTTATCCGAAGACGCATCTACAAAGACAACGGTCAGTTGTTACTAATGGCTTTGGTCATACTGTTTCCGGCAATTCTTGCATTTCTGTCGGTCAGAATTCAGGTCGATTTTCCCTTACAATACTTCATTCTAATTCCGGTGGCTTCGATGCTGCTGACGGTGCTCTTTGATAGCCGCACCGGGTTTTATGGTACCGTCGTTGTGGCTTTGGTAGTTGCAGGAATTCGAGGCAACGACTACTCCATTGCGCTTGCGGGCCTCTGTGCTGGTGCATTCGCAGCATACACCGTCCGGGATCTTCGCAATCGAGCACAGCTTTTTACCAGTATCGCTTATGTCTTTATCGGATACATGATTGCAATTGCCGCACTATCTTTGGAGGCAGCCACGCCGCTGAAAGAAGTGGGATTTGCACTGATGGCCTCCCTTGGAAACGCTCTGATCTCCCCTGTGATCACCCTGGGGGTACTTTATTTAATTGAGAATATTTTCGATACCGTCAGTGATCTACGATTGAGTGAATTTGACAATATCAACCATCCTCTGTTGCGCGAACTTGCTCTTCGTGCTCCAGGCACGTATCAGCATACGATGCTGGTGGCACAGTTAACAGAGAATGCGGCGATCGCAATAGGTGCTAACCCCTTGCTTGCAAAGATCGGCGCCTACTTTCATGATGTGGGGAAGCTAACAGAGCCAACCGCATTTGTCGAGAACCAATCTGGCGAGAGGGCCAACGTGCATGAAACGCTCAACTCGCTGGAAAGTGCGGAGCGGATCCGAAACCACGTCGTGCAGGGCATCGAACTAGCGAAGGCCCACAACTTACCAAGCCGTGTTGTCGACTTCATCCCAATGCACCATGGTACACTTCCTATTTCATTCTTTTACCAACGTGCTATCATGGAATCGGCCTCAGGCCCGGATGCCGTCAATGAAATCGACTTTCGCTACCCTGGACCGACGCCTAACACGAAAGAGACCGCTATCCTCATGCTTGCCGATGCCTCCGAGGCGATCGCTCGTTCGTTGGCCGCGAAAGGTCAAGAACTGAACCAGGAGGCGATCGACTCTGCGATTGAGCATCTGATCCGGACTCGCTTTGACCAGGCGCAGTTTGATCAGTGCGATATTACCGTTCGGGATCTCACTGTTATCCGGGGAGTATTCAGTCATCTTTTGTCCGGGCTGTACCATGCACGGATCCAGTACCCAGTTGCGGCAATGCCAGCGGATTCGCTTCTGAAAACCGTTTCAGTCTCCTGAGCTAATAATGTCGACTGGAACTCGGACTAAACGATCCACGCGCAACCTTGCCGGGCTTTCTGATGAGTCCGGTCAAACACTTGGCAGGACGCGGGTTAGCCGCTCGCCTATTGACCTGTATCTCACGCATCTGCGCCTGGAACGGGGTCTGGCTCCGAACTCGCTCGAAGCGTATAGACGTGACATCGAGAAGCTTGAACAATATGTGAAAATGCATCAGACCCAACTGATTCGGGTCGAAGCAGCGGACCTCCATCGCTTTGTGCGGGATCTAGGGGAGACCGGTTTGGAGCGAACCAGTATGGTTCGCATTATCAGTGGCCTTCGAGGGTTCTATCGCTTTCTGTTAACGGAGAAGATCGTCCTCACGGACCCAACTGAGAATTTGGACATACGCTCAGTTCGCCGTAAGTTGCCGGAAGTTCTAACGATAGCAGAAATTGACGCAATACTTTCTAAGCCAGACGGCCATACATCTAAAGGTACTCGTGACAGGGCAATACTAGAATTCCTTTATGCCACTGGAGCGCGAGTCTCGGAGGTGACCACGCTTCGCCTAGCTCAACTCTCCTTGCAGGATGGGCTTGTTAAGCTGTTTGGAAAGGGCAGCAAGGAGCGGGTGGTGCCCATTGGCAGCATCGCTCGCGATGCTCTTAACACATACCTTTCCAAAGTTCGGCCCCTATTCGTAAAGCCCGGAAAGAAGACGGATGCCGTCTTCCTCAATCAAGAACGCGGTACTGGTCTCTCGCGGATGACGATCTGGAATCTCATTCGGGAGTATTCGGTATCTGCTAAAGTTGAGAAACCGATCTCGCCACACACGTTCCGCCATTCCTTCGCCACGCACCTTATTGAAGGTGGTGCAGACTTACGCATTGTTCAAGAGATGCTCGGTCATGCTGACATCTCCACAACGGAGATTTACACACATGTGGATCGCTCCTATTTGCAGGAGGTGCACCGAACATTCCATCCAAGGGGTTAGCGATGAAGCGAATGCACACGCCCCGTTGGCTAAAGCACGACTACTCCCTTCTGGTAGCACTGGCTGCTTTCGGATTGTGGTGGCGATTATTCCTCTGCAATGGTTTCCTTCGAAACTGGTATAATCTGGTAAGGCTGATTCCAGACGATGCCTTCTACTATTTCTCAATTGCAAAACAGCTCGCGCTTGGTCACGGGATTTCAATCGACGGAATCCACGTAACGAACGGGATGCACCCGCTGTGGTTATTTCTCATCACCCCGTTTTTCATTGCCTATCCGGGAGAGCAATTCCGGGACGCTGTGCATGGCGTTCTTCTCTTTCAGTCCGTTCTTGATGCCAGTCTTATACTTCTGATCGGAGATACGATCCGTCGATATTTGCTTGATTTCGACTCCGCGAATCGCCGCTCGGCATTCTTCATACCATCTCTGATATTCACACTGCTTGCGCCTTGGGTTAACGGGTTGGAAACGACGCTTACTGCGCTGCTCCTAATCGTGTGGTTACGAACTGCAATGCGTCTCACGCCTACGCTAGGCAAGCGCTTCTGGATTCTGCTCGGATTAGTAACGGGCATTCTGTTTCTTGCTCGGACAGATATGGTTGTGGTCGTAGCCCCATTTGCATTGTGGGTTGGCTATCGGCATCGCTTCGAGCTGGCGTGGGGGAGAATCCTATTGTCCGTACTTGTCGCATTGCTTGTTGTCGCGCCGTGGCTTGTCTGGAATCTGATTCACTTTGGCACGATCCTCCAATCGAGCGCGGAAGCCGTAAAGCTATTTGCGATGCGAAAGTACGATGTGATGTATGGGCCAGTGGGCAAGTATTGGCACCTCACATTGGAAGCTGCTCGCAACGCACCCAAGCCATTTCTAACAACCACCCTTGGTTTTTCAGCAATCACTATTGGGTTCAGCATCTATTCAACTCGCCGAAAGAGGGACTCGCGGCATATGATTCTGTTGCTAACGATGGCGGGTGGTCTGCTATTGCTGGTCGTTCATTCCCTCTTCCGAGGATTTATACGTGAATGGTATGTGCAACAACTCTTCCCTTTGTTCCTCATTGGCTTTGGTGTCAGCATCGGGATCAACGCAGGAACGTCGAAGGTTCGAATCAGTGGTCGAGCTTTGTTGGCTGTATTACTGATTGTTGGCCTCTTCTTCTATCATCGTTCGACGGCCCCGAATTACCGTTCGCAGGGTGGGATGGCGCAAGTAGTATCGCTTTGGGAGAATATCTTCGCAAGCGGCGACAAAGTCGGAGCGTTCAATTCCGGAATGTACAGCTTCGTGACGCCGCGGCCTGATCGCCTTGTCAATCTTGATGGAGTGGTGAATGCCGATGTGCTGCCATACTTGAAGAACGGAACGCTGGGAGAGTATATCCGCAGCGACTCTATCGAGTACATCATCGATTTCAAAGGCACTATTGACGGCTATCTGAACCTCTTTGACCATCATATGCTACACGATTTCTCGCTGGATTCCATGGTCGGGAATGAGCTGGGTGATACCATGTTGCTTTTCCACCGAAAGCACACAGAAAACAGGTCACAAGAAAATGCCCAAAAGTGAGCGAAACTTCACACGCACGGAATCTGTACTAGCAGGGACTAATTTTTACCCATTTCGAATGCTCAGAGCCGCTTCTGCCATTTTCTTCTCGGTTCTCCTGCTTGCTAGCACTGCACTGCACGCCCAGGACATCGGCGTTTCGGCTCGTGCCCATCTCTCTGATATTCTCAATAAGCCGCTGAGCCCCAGGGCCGCCTCGATGGGGAACAGCTTCGTAGCCGCGAAGAACGATCTAAACACGATATTCAGCAACCCAGCGGCATTATCCACGATAGAACCGCTGGACTCCAGTCGCCTGAACGAAGTCTCTGTCAGTTACTCGCATTACATACTGGACATCAACGAAGGTGCTCTTGTTTATGAGCATCCGGTACCGGAAGGAGTACTCTTCGAGGGTAACTTTGCCGCCGGAGTCCAGTATTTCTCCGGAGGCTCATCCAGCGAAACAAACTCCGTAGGCCAGGAACTTGGGACATTCCACACCGGCGATGTCGCCCTATTGCTTGATTATTCTAGCACTGGGTCGAATGGATTACACTACGGGGCTGGTGTCAAAGTCGTCAGCATGAGCCTAGTCTCAGGTTCTTCTGTTCGAGACTATGGATCGACCTGGCTTGCCGCCGACTTGGGCTTGCTCTATGAGCTTAAGCCCGCCCTGATGACCTTTGGTTTTTCAGTCCTGAATATCGGGATGCAGGCCAGCAAGTTCGATAGCGTTAGCGAAGCGATCGGACCGAATGTCCAGATTGGAATTTCCAAGAAGCTGGAACGCTTACCCCTGACTGTTCAAATCGCCTTCCATAACTTGAACCGAGATAGGGAAGGGCGCAATTTGCTTTATGCGTTCAACGACTTCTCCGTTGGTGGGGAGTTTGTTCTCGGGAAGGTGGTCCGGTTGCGATTCGGTTATGAGAATCAGGTTCGACATGAGCTCAACGTCCCCACTGGCAACGGCTTCGCTGGTTTCTCAATGGGGGTAGGTTTCCACATTAAGCGTTACGATGTTGACTTTGCCCTCAACAGCCAGGGGCCAGACTTCAGCTCCTTTGTGCGTTTTGGAGTTCGAACAGCATTCTGAACACCTCTTCACGGAACCCCCTATGGATAAGGCGGGTTAGCGGGTCACAACAAACATCGCGGGGTGGAGCAGTGGTAGCTCGTCGGGCTCATAACCCGAAGGTCGTAGGTTCAAATCCTGCCCCCGCTACTTGAAAAGGCCTGACCAATCAGGCCTTTTTCTATTTTCATGCTCAAACTCAGGCCATCCTTTGGTAACGCCGCCAAATCTCGTCCTCTACTTCGACGGCCTGTGTCCACTTTGCCATTTTGCCGTCCGAATCGTCGCGCTATTAGATAGAAAGCGCCGCGTCTTCTTCGCTCCTATAGCCTCAACATCGGGAAGCACGTTGCTACGGCGCCATCCTGAGATGGCGGGACTTGACACCGTATTCCTAGTTTTTACCGATCATGGAGGAAGTGAGCGGATCGCCATAAAGATTGATGCAATTCGGCAGGTCACTAATTATCTACCATGGCCCGAGAGAATTCTGCTGGTTCCCCTCAAGCTACTTCCGTTAAGATTCGGCAATTGGCTCTATGATCTTGTGGCGAGCCATCGGTCAAGCCTATTGGGTAGATTTGCCGAATGCCCCGTGCCACCCAGATCTTTTCGTGACCGAATGCTTCGCGATTAAGGCTTTGTCTCCGCTTTTACTATTGCTTCCAACAGCTTCTCCTCCGTCACAAATCCTTCGAAGGTTGCTTCTACTCTTCGCTTGCGACTAATGACGAACGTGGTTGGTACCGCATCCACGCCGCCATAGGTAAAGCCAAAATCCCTGCTGCCGATCAACACTTGGTAGCGGGTACTCCTTGCTTGCATGATCGAGTCAATCCGGATCACAGCTTTCCGACCTGTCACCCCTTCTCGCATGGTCACCCCGATGAACATTACATTCGTATCCCCTGACGATCGGATCGCATCAATGATGGGCAGCTGTGCCAGGGCAGGTACGGACCATGTGCCGAAGAAGCTGAGGACGACGACCTTATCGTAGAAGTCATTCATCTCCCGCACCGTGCCCGAAGAATCCCACCAAGCGAAGTTTGTCGCACGATTGGCCGAACTCATCCTGTCCCAATATTTTATCAGAGAGACGTTATGCTGGAAGAATGGGCCACTCGTATCAACGCCCGCAGGTAGCGGAGCATAGATCGATTTAAGTGATGAGTTGCTGGTACAGCTTTGCAGCGATCCCACAATCACACTAAGAAAACAGAGCAATCTGAGAGCCTGATTCGAAAGCCGAAAGCGCGGACTGAACACCATGCCGTATTAGTAATCTTCGATCGCTTCGCGGATCGAAAGATAGGCCTCACGTGGAGCATCCACTAGCGGGATGCGCGCCCGCACAATATGCGAGGTCATCAGATCCATCTCATACTCGTACTGACAGGATGGGCACGACTTGAGGTGTGCCTCGACTTCATCCAAGTCATGCATATTCAGGGGCTCGTGATCGACGAGAGCCGCTGCCAGATCCTGTATCTCGGAACAGTTCACAATAGCTTGAAAGTAATAGTGTTACTGCCCGCTGGGTAATTGTTTCAACTTATCCGCGTGCTCCATTCACAAATATCATTGCGTCCATTGCAACTTCGAAGCAGTAGAAACAATTGCGAATGTCCGACGAATTCCGTGCGAATCATTTTTGGATCAGCATCATATCAATGTCATAGACCAGCGTACGGTTCGGCGGAATCGCATCACCCTTCGAGACTGCTCTGGCACCGAGCTTAGACGGAATGATCAAACGGCGCTTTCCGCCTTTCTTCATACTGATCACACCTTCATCCCAGCCGGGAATGACTGTCCCTTTGCCGATCTCTGTCGTGAAGGAAGTACTCCGATCGAATTCTTTGCCGTCAGTTAGCATACCAATATAAGAGACGGTCACGAAGTCTCCGGCAATGGGTGTGTTGCCTTCTCCAGGCTTCAGGTCGATCCACTTCAGGCCCGTAGGTGTGACAACGGTGTCGCCGTGTCGCTTCCAGGAGGAGGGTGGCGGAATGACAGGAGGATCCGTCGGATATTGCTCCGGCGAGGGAGTGCTCTTTGGCATCTCCGGCATTTTTGCTGCGACCGCTGGATCCATCTTCGTACCAACTTGCGTCTGCGGTGGTTGGCCTGCTTGCCCCATCCCCTGCGGCTGTCCCAACTGCGGATTGCCTTGTTGCTGTTGCAAGATCTGTCCCGGTTGCGGTACTGGGGCAGATTGTGTCGCACCTGATGACGCGTTCGGCATCGACGTTGCCGTATCAAACGTGATCGTAGAATCTGATTTCGATTTGCATCCGATCGCTACGAGAGTAAGCGCCGCGATGAGTAGGGTTTTGGGGTTCATGGATTGTATAACCTTCGTGTTTCTTCTGACCGTGCTTCTGCAAAAAGTTTTTCGTAACTGCTATATCGTTCGAGAGCGATAGCATCATCCTCAACCGCTTGTCGTACCGCGCACCCAGGTTCGTGCAGATGCGAACAGTTCGCGATCCGGCACTGATCCTGATAACGCAGGAACTCGACAAATGAGAACTTCAAAGTATGGGAATCAAGTTCAAAGTTTGCGAACTCTCGAACGCCTGGGGTGTCTGCAATATATGTATCCGCACTTCCGGGAAGCGGCGTTAGTGAGCTCGATGTCGTCGTATGCGCTCCTCGCCGGTACTTCTTCGATAACTCGCCCGTTCGGTTGACTTCACTTCCGAATAGCGCATTTATCAGCGAGCTTTTCCCCACACCCGAGTGCCCCGCAAAGACGCTGGTCTTCCCTTCGATCGTAGTACGTAGCTCTTCGATCCCCACTCCTGACGTCGCAGACACCGAATGCACCGCGTATCCAAGCTCCCGATACACATCCCGGAAGTAGAGAACCTCTTCGCGCTCCGCCTCCAATGCTAAGTCCATCTTGTTGATCGCAATGGCGATCTGCAGACCGCCTTCCAACCCAGCCACGATATACCTATCTATAATACCAGCGCGAAGCGGTGGATCCGTGGCCGTTGCAACGATGACCAGTAGATCAACATTTGACACTACTACCTGCTCGAAGGTATCGCCGCGTCCCGCAGCTTTTCTCGCTAGCTTTGTGCTGCGTCTTAGCACATCCTCGATCACGGCGATGTCCTTCTCATCCGTTGTAACTTCCGTCTCCACGCGGAACCTGATCAAGTCTCCGATCGCCACCAGTGTTGAACCGGGATTTTCTGTGCGCGTCCCTCGGTAGGTCCTCGTTCGAAACTCGCGACCATCCGTAAGCCGTGCCACGAAGTAAGCTCCTTCCGCAGCTACTACACGGCCGGTGTCCAGATCTGTTTGCTCGGCCGATTGTGGAAGAGGGGAGTGGCGTTCTCGCTTCCGAGAAAGCTTACGTCGGTCCCTGCTGCGGTCTTCATGGGCGCGGCGGATCTGCTCGCTCTTTACCAGCGGGTTCTCTTCGTCCTCATGCTCGGCGGCATGGGGAGTTCTTGTTTTTAGCGCATCCTTCAATCTGATTTGAACCTTGCTATCAAAGTAAGTGTATCTTCGCGTGGCTCCCACCATGGGTAGCCGTGACAACAATGCCTATCTCTGATTCGTCCATACCCTCTACCCGTGGCTGGTTCAGGATTCCCGAGGAATTCCGAACACGGTGGCACCCCTTTGAGGGGGGGGCAGCTTTCGCGCTTACCATTGCTGCATGTGGGATCATCTATCTGCCGTCGCTTTTCTGGGCGCTCGGATTAGATCAGAATATCTTTGCTGAGATCGGCTCCTTGCTCTTGTCCGGCAAGAAGCCCTATCTCGACATGTGGGATGTCAAGCCGCCGAACATCTACTACATCAATGCACTCTTCGAGTGGCTCTTCGGACCGCACGACATCACGGTCCGTATTGCAGACTACCTGTTCTCTCTTGCTTCATGCTCCGTCCTATTCTTATTGGTCAAGCGCCATCTCACTTCTTTCAGTACTTCTGCCGTTGCCATACGACTGGCACCTCCGGTAGCAAGCCTCCTGCTCTCTCTGACTTTCCTCTCACTCGGTCTTGCTGATACCGCACAGACCGAGTCCTTCGCGATCTTCTTCCTGCTTCTCGCAGCAGCACTCATTGTTGGAAAATCGTACCGACCTTCAGCACTACTCTTCGCAGGTGCCGCTATTGGTATCGCCACATTCTTCAAAACGACGAATGCGATCTTCCTCGCACCGATAGTCATCGAACTACTTATCGCCAATCGCAAACACTCCATTCGTCCCATAGCTACTTTGCTGACGGGGTGGACTGCCTGGTGTGCCCTGCAACTCGCTGTTCTTGCCCTGGAGGGTAGCTTATCCGAGTATCTTCGCATCACATCAAGTGTATTCCAGCATCATCCCGGAGAAGTCTCCACGCTGACCATCAGCGGTTTGTTCCGCTCCGTTTGGACGCTTGCCGATCTATGGTGTCTGCTATCGATCATCGCGATAGTCTGTTCTCTCATCAAACGTGATCTGCTTTTTCTACGAACGCTTCGCCTACCATTGTTCTATCTTTTAGCTGGTATGCTTGCCGTCTATCTGCAGAACAAAGGTTGGGGCTACCACTATGTGATCGTGCTTCCAGGGCTGCTTTGGCTCTGTGCGATTTCGGCCACGTATCTTTTTCACATGGTGTCTTCCGGTAGTTCATCACCTCGTGTCCGATCTGTTGCTTTACCACTTGTTGGCTTGCTTGCCCTCAGTACCATTTTGATTACGCCAAGTGCTCGCCGTCGTCAGCATCACATCCGAGATGCGTATCTCTCATTGAAATCTCATCAATCCTATCTGCAGTCTCTCGGCGCGTTGCAGTCACTATATTATCCAGCAGCGACAGAGCAGTTGGCAGCATACCTCCGATCCAACACTGGCCATGAAGATCGGATCTTCATTCTCGGGGAGGAACCCGGCGCATACTGGAAGGCCGATCGCCAGCCTGCGAGCCACTTCATCTATGCTCTTCTCTTCACAAGCGGCGTCATCTCCAATGACGAACTCACAGCGATGAATGATACCCTCGTTAAATCCAAGCCGAAGCTCATCATTGTCGAGCGATTCGACACCACCTGGTTTCGCAGAAGACCAGAAACAAGCGAGTCCCTGCTGCAATCCGACAGCCTCTTCTCTCCGCTTCGCAATCTGCTGCATACCGACTATCGCATCGCCGATACCATCGGAGGAAAATTCATCGCCTACCGACGACTCGGTTCGTAGCGAATTTGGCGGCTTTTAACGCCCGATCCATCACGCCGCCACGGCCTTCCTCGTACCATTCCGCATCGGGGCGTGTCCGTTTCGGCGTTCCGCTCGGAGAATATCGTCGAACGTTCGGAACGTCATTGGATCTTCTACATAATTGTGCTTCTTTGTGGCACTTGCCAGACGATTCTTCTCCCGCGAGCTCACCGGTTGTGATTCCGTTTCACTTCTCTCCAAACGCGTTTCTTCTTCATGAACTGTGCCCTTTTCGGACTGCTTATGGCCCATTAGATGCTCGAATGGATCGGGGAGCCGGACAACCGTGTGCGCACAGGGTGCGAGAATGCCGAGCGCCCCGCGTGCTGCCAGACCAGGCTCGACGTCGCGCTTCATTTCTTGAGAGAAAACCACAATCGTTAGATCGAACTGCTCCCGCAGTTTTATCAACTCCCGCGCTACACGTTCACGTCCGCCGCGGGTCAGCCAGGCGAACTCGAACGCGTTCAGCACCAGCACGGGCGCTGCGGATTCTCTTCCATTCTTTTCGATGTCCTCCGCGATCTCGCTGGTTTTCCACTCACCCAAAGGAAAATCCAGGATACGAAGATTGGGGAGGGCGTCCTCGTCAAATTGTGTGACTGGTGTGCCGCCCATCGCGTGTGCAAAACTCTCCTGCAGCAGTCGCACCCCGGCGAACGTATTGATATACCACACATCCCGGTCGGCCGCTTGCTGGGATATCGCAACCGCAATGTCGGCAGACAGCCGTGTGTTCTTTCGCACGTCCCTCGAAAGTACGATCGTGATGGTCTCGCTGAGCACCTCGATCGCGCTGTTCTCCGCTCTCATTTGGCAAAGTACCTGCGTTGGTTTTTCGGCTGGCAGTGCCTTTAGGCCATCAAGTTGTAAGGTGCGAGTCGTTCGTTCAATTGCTTTCATCGTGATCTCCTTTGGTTCGTTTGTTGGATTGTCCAGACGGCATAGGTGCCCATCAAGGCACTATTGATAATTTCACGCTTGGCGGGAGAGTTCCAGGCCGGGATCAACCTGTGCGACGTCGTGTGAGCGAAGATGTCTATCCCATCCAAAGTGAGTGCAACGAATTTCTCTTCGTTGCTTGTTTGCCGAAATGAATAGGATCTTCGGTTGGAAACCTGACCGAAGAAGGATAACTTTGAATAAGGAAACGAAACGATGTACGATCCGAACATAGTGCAGCCGATGCGGGATGAAGTCACCGCACTTGGGGTAAAGGAAGTGCGCACCGCGCAGGAAGTAGATGCTGCCGTGAAAGCCGAGGGCACGACCCTTGTCTTTATCAATTCTGTCTGTGGCTGTGCAGCAGGCGGCGCCCGTCCGGCGCTCGCGCTTGCGACAAAACACGCTACGAAGCCCGATCGTATGGTCACCGCTTTCGCTGGCAATGACGTCGAGGCGGTCAGCCGTGCGCGTAGTTACTTTACGGGCGTTGCGCCGAGCTCACCTGCATTCGGATTGCTTCGTGATGGTGAGCTCGTATGGATGCTCGAACGCTGGCAGATCGAGGGCCGTGGGCCGTGGGATATCGCCGCCATGCTTACCAACGCTTTCGATCAGTTCACCGCAGCTAATGTTGAGGCCGCTGCTGCGTAACTCCTAAGTTGTAACGAAGGGATGTCGTTTGATCAATATCCCTTCGTAGCTTTGCATCGGCTCCGCCGATGTTCCTTCCCGCCTCAAGCGGGCCTGCTATTTTGCAGAACAATTGACCTGCCCACCCAACGGGCGCGGCTCCCTTCGAATGCGGGCCCCTTCTATGAGGGGAGCCGAGCGGGGCCGAATGGTGTGAACCCTTAGAACGAGGACCACATGCGGCTGATATTCGACAGAGCGAGCGATGAAGAGTACGAAGCGGGTACCGTCTTTTGCGTCGGACGCAATTACGTCGAGCACGCAGAAGAACTCGGCAACGAGGTGCCGCAGGATCCGATCATTTTCGACAAGCCGATCTCCGCATTACGCCACGGCTCCTACACCGTGATCGAGTATCCACCCGGTACGCGCGATCTTCATTTCGAAGGCGAACTCGTGCTCCTCCTTCGCGGCGGCGGACGGAACATCCGCGCGTACAGTCCGGCGGATGTCATCGCCGGCTACGCCATTGGTGTGGATCTCACGATGCGCGATGTGCAGACAGATGCCAAGCGCAAGGGTCTTCCCTGGACTCTTGCCAAGGGTTTCGATGGAGCGGCACAGGTCAGCCATTTCATCCCATACGAGAGTGCTCCGCCGTTTGAAGAGCTCGGGTTCTCGCTCTGGGTCAATGATGAACTCCGTCAGCGCGCTACCACCAATCAGATGGTGTTTTCACCTGAAATGCTTGTACCTTATATGTCGCGGTTCTTCTCGATCAGACCCGGCGACTTGCTCTTTACTGGCACACCCAAGGGCGTTGGTCCGCTTCAGATCGAAGATAAGATCGTGATGCAACTTCATACCCAGGATACGGATGAAGTGCTGCTGGATTTTCACGCCCAGGTCACCGAATGGCAGTGACGTTCACCACAACTTCTCTCATATTTGTTCTTGTCGCGCTCGTCTATTTCGCCGAGCACTTCGCCTACACGGTGGGGGTAGTGCTCGGAATGCGCGGACCGGAAAAACTGCGCACACACAAAGAGCCTTCCAGTGCGAAATCCGCGACGAACCAAACACCGCTCTGCACCGTGCTGGTCTGCGCCCGCGATGAGGAAAATAATATCGAGCGTTGCCTCGCATCACTTGCGGCGATTAACTATCCTAAAGATCGGCTGCAGGTTCTGATCGTTGATGACAAATCCACCGATCGCACGCCGGAGATCCTGCACGCATGGAAATCCAAAATGCCAAATCTCACTATCCTCCGCACCGGACCGGAGATCGAGCACATGCGGGGGAAGGTCAATGCGCTGACGCAGGGATTGGACGTGGCCGAAGGCGAGTTCATCATGATAACCGATGCCGATTCACATGTCCACCCGGATTGGGTTCGTGAATACCTGAAGTATTACGAAGAGGATACCGGAATGGTGGCCAGCCTCACACTTCTGGATCGGAAGTATTTCCTCGACGGTGTGCAGTCCATCGACTGGTCCTATCTTCTCGGCATCGCTGCGGCGAATGCAAATCTGAAGGTGCCGCTGAGTGTGATCGGTAACAACATCTCCATCCGGCGGGCTGCCTATGAGTCCGTCGGTGGCTATCGCAAGATTCCGTTCAGTGTCACGGAGGATTTCGCACTTTTTCAGGCCATTTGGCATCGCGAACCCTGGAAAGTAAAATACCCGATCCAGCACGAGCTCACCGTGATGAGCCAGCCCTGTCCGGATTTCCGGACATGGTGGCGGCAGAAGCATCGCTGGGTCAAAGGTGGTGAAGGGCTAAAAGGTCTCGGCTATTTGATCTTCATCATCGGCTTGCTCGGTCAGGCAGCGATGATCGCCGCGCTGCCTGTTCTTCCACTCATGACAGCACTGCTCGTCATCGCTATCAAATGGGCTGCCGATCTGCTTGTCATTATTCCCGTTCTTTTGCGGACGCGGAAGATGGAATTGCTCAAGTTCTTCCCGATCTATGAAATCTATCTTGCGCTCTTTGTCTTTTCCATGCCGGTAATGATCTTGCAAAAGAACGTGAAATGGAAGGGAAGGGTATATCGGCATTGAAAGCATCTCGCATCCTGAAGCGGTGCGGCACCGCCGCTTGCTTGGTCAGCAGGGCTGGAGGCTATGGATCGGCAGTCAATTTCTTCCGCATTTCTCTCCTAACTCTCTCGCTGTGTTTATCCGTGCTAGTTTCAAACACCGATGCGCAAGTGCGTATTGATCCGCACGCCCCGCAGGTTTCCACGCTGGACCAATGGCCGACCTGGAAGGAAGATCCAGGCTTCTTCCTTACGCCCAACAGATTCAGCATAGCAAAAGAACTTTCAACTTCGGCATTATGGCTTCAGATGGGCTTTGGGAAGCCCGTCATGCTCTTGGGTACAGTACAAGCTGGGTTGGAGGGACTTGCATGGAGCAGGCTGCGCATCCTTTCGAGTTTCCGCTTCCCCGTCGAGACCGTTGACTACTTCTTTGGTACATTCTTCACTTGGAAGAAGGATGACATTGGTTGGAAGTTGAGACTCAGCCACATATCATCGCATGATGTGGATGGCAAGGACACCGTCAAGGGTGGATCCAGCAGTCACTTCAGCGGAGAGTTCGTCGAAGTGACTCGCTCCGTCGCTGTCGGTGGAAGCACGCCCGATGCCTCCAGCAGCCTACTCTGGACCATCGGACTTCGCGGATATTTCCATCAAGTGAGCAACTCGGAATCATGGATATCTGTACCCGCTTGCTTAACCTGGCAATTCGCTGGAGCCGGCCGAACGCCGACTTCGCAAGCCTTCGGCGAAGTGCATCATCGCTACTACGCCTTCATCTCCACGGGAGATGGTCCGGTGTGGCCAACAGGCACTGTTGGCCTTCGTATGGAGCGGATCGCGCACGGACTCGGGGAGATGGATCTCCAACTCTATTATCAATACGGCGCTTCCTGGGCCGGCACAGATGCTGGAACACGGGCGAATATGATCAATCTGCAAATGGACATCCGTGGATTCTAACTTGGACAACGCCGCTGTGCAATTCCCTCAACCAGAGAACTTCCGCGCAAAAGTGGATCGTATTCTTGGCAAGCAACGGCTCACGCTGCACCTCGTGCTGTTCCTGCTCGCCTTCTTCACTACGACGGTCTCCGGTGTCTCCTGGCGCGGTCTCTCGCACGACTGGACCGACCTTGCCGATCTGCATTTCGGCTTGGAGTATGCCACCCTCATACTCGGATTCCTTACCGCCCACGAGTTCGGACACTTCATCGCCGCCCGAATTCATGACGTGGACGCCACACTGCCGTTTTACATTCCGTTTCCTGGATATGTGTACAGTGCCATCAACTTCGGCACGCTCGGAGCAGTCATTCGCACACGCTCTCGAATACCATCGAACAAAGTGATGTTCGACATCGGTGTGGCCGGGCCCATCGCTGGCTTTGTTGTCTGCGTGATTATGCTCGCCATTGGATTTGCCACATTGCCGGGAATCGAATACCTTCAACAAATTCACCCCGGCTTCCCCAACGAGCCACACCTGCCTGGCACGATCGAATTGGCGTTCGGCAATACACTCTTCTTCAGTGGCATGAAGGCGCTCTTCCTGAATCCAAGCGGATACATGCCACCAATGACAGAAGTGTATCATTACCCGATGCTGTGTGCCGGATGGTTCGGGCTCTTCGTCACTGCCCTAAATCTATTGCCGGTAGGACAGCTGGACGGTGGCCATCTGATCTACACACTGTTTGGAAAAAAACTTCACGGTATCATCGGGCCCATTACTGGCTTTGTTCTTTTTGGAATCTCCGTTCCAGCGATCCTGGTTGGCTACATAGATAATTGCCCCGCATGGCTTCAAGCGATCGCCGTACCCGGCGGCGAAACCTGGTTCCTCTGGGCGATACTCACAACGCTCGTCATCCGTTTTCGCCATCCTCCAACACTCGATGAAAGCCCTCTCGATCTGCGAAGGAAGATGATCGGTTACGCCACGCTGGTGATCTTTGTGCTCTGCTTCACTCCATCTCCATTGCTCGTGCAGTGATGAGAAGCGTGATTGCCGCAATGAAGCAGCGGCCTGTGGATGCAGGTATTCTTCTGCTTGCAAGTCTGCTCCCGTTTCTTCGTCTTGGGATTGGCGAAATTCAACCATGGGACGAGTCGCTCTATGCCATTCGTGCAAACGCCTGTCTCGCATTTGGGGCATGGCTCGATCAAACGCACTATGCCATCGGCCATTTCTACTCCGCCACGCACCCGCCGCTTGGGGTGTGGCTGATCGCTCTCTCCAAGCTCGTTCTGGGAGACTCCACCTTCGCTGTTCGCTTCCCGATGGCCCTCGCTGCCAGTACTTCAGTGCTGATGCTGTATGCCGTTGTGAACCGGCTCGCGAGCCGTGCGGCTGCGCTTGTTTCCGCAGCATCGCTTGCAGCCTCAAGCCTGTTCGTGCTATACAGCCACCGAGCGCAGCTGGAGTCGCTTGTGCTCTGCTTTGGACTTGCCACTATTGTCTTCTTGCTGTTTGCGCTAGACAAGCGCTCCTTACCAATGCTCGGACTCTCTGGGGTGGCGCTTGCGCTTGGGCTGCTATCGAAGTTTATCGTAGTTCTATATGTCGCTCCTTTGCTGCTACTGCTGCCGTACGTCCGTTGCAAAAATGCGCTGTGGTGGTATCCGTTAATCACGCTTCTCGCTGGGTGTGCTCTCAGCCTTCCCTGGCTGCTGTACATGTTGTCCCAGCACCCGGATTTTCTCCAGCACATTCAAGAGTCCCTCGGCGGTTTGCAGTCCGGGACATACGCACGATCCAGCGCAGCATGGTGGTACTATGTGAATCAACTGGTCGTTTCCATCCCCTTACTTATTCTTGCTCTGGGGTACTTCTTAACTAATACCAGAGAGGGGAGTGCCGGAAGTAGCGAAGCAGAGATCAGCTCTCGAAGGCTCACACGTTCTCTTGTCCTCTGGCTTATCCTGCTTCTGGGGGTCCTTCAACTTGTCGGTACCCGTATGCCACATTTCGCATTTCTGCTGATCCTTCCCGGCGCAATGCTTGCGGGGGTCTCCTGGGACAAGTATACTCTGCTATCTCGGTCGCAACGCGTCATCATTGGTTCGCTTGCACTCGTACTGATCGGATGGTCATCCAGCGAACAACTACGATTGGTTGTCACGGCCCGAATGCACTGGGACGAAGTGGTGCTGCCGAGTGCATACATCATGATGCTCATCTTCGCCGGAGCTATCACCTCGATCTATCTTACGTTCGGCGGAAGAATTAAGGCAACGAATAGCAACTCCGGTTCATGGGCGCATGGTGTCGTGGTTCTTATACTTACCGGCGCCGCACTCCATCCACTCACTCAGCAAGAAGCCGTATTCACAAACGGAGCGCGGCCGATCTCGCAGATACTACAGATGCAGACTGGGAAGGTGCGCGCGGTCATCATTCACCCCGATTTTCCCCACGAGCAATTCGCCCCACAATTCGCCTATTACACTGCTGGCTGGACGCTTGGGTGGTTGCCCAACAAATCTAGCGACACGCTCACCTACGAACGTGCCATTGCCTCCTACGTCCCGGACAGCTCGCAGGATGTGGCCGTCGTAACGCACTTCACTGACCGATTTCACCACCCGGATCGTCAAGAAGTGGGGACGCTAGCTGTTCTCGATGAGAGGCTCAGACGCGCATTTTTGAGAAGAACTATCCTGCGCTCGTATACCATCTATTACTAGCGGAGTCGAGTCGAGAGAGAATCCGCGAGCGCGCGTGAGTTGTCCACCCCGGAACGGCAACCACTTCAAGCAGGTTAGCCCCCTTACTTGGTGTTCATCGTTACTGGGATGTCTGATGGTCCCCAGATGAACTTTCATCGCAATGCGTAATCGTTTACCCCGATGCGTCCAATTGTCCACGTGATCACATCCACATCGTGGGGTGGTCTCGAAATGTATGTCGTCGCGATAATTAAGGAACAAGCTGCTGCCGGTAAGGCCGTGGTTGCTTTTTCCCTGCCCGAAACTCCGGTTCACGATGCGTTGACTGCCGCTGGTATTCCAGTTCAGGATGCCGCACGCGAGTCCCATCTGCATCTTCCGGACATCCTTCGCTTGCGCAAACTTATCCAGAGTTCCAACGCAAAGATCGTCCATTCCCACACGCATGTGGATGTTTGGCCTGCGAGCCTGGCTGCGATGGGTACGACTGTTTCGCACGTCCACTCAAGCTATATGCCGCCCGGTCAGAAACGCGATTTCATTCATGCGATAATTTACCGCCGCGTCGATGCCCTTGTCTCTTCATCGCTTGCGGCAAATGAAAAGATAAAGCGCCAGTTCCCAATCGCACCAGAGAAGGTGCGTCTCGTCCGCTACGGCCGTCATCTGGAGAAATTTAGGAATAATGAGGATGTGCGTGCTGACATGCGGCAGAAGCTTGGAATCAACGAGGGTGAACTTGCCGTCGGTATGATCGGACGGGTGGAAGAGGGCAAAGGTGTACGAGAGTTTGCTGAGTCTCTTTCACACTTGTCCGAGGACGTCCGAAGCCGCGTCAAGTTCTTTATCGTTGGCGCTCGCAAAGAGGACGAAGGAAAAGAATACTCCACCTGTCTGCAGGCGTTCAGCGAGCGCGAAGGGATCCGCGGGCGGCTGACCATACTGCCGTGGACAACGGAGACAACTCCGTATCTAAATGCCCTGGATGTTGTCGTGCTTGCAAGCTATAATGAGATGTATTCACTTTCGGTCATTGAGGCTATGGCTATGCACCGTCCAGTGATCGGCACCAACACAGAGGGCACTCCGGAACAGATTGGTGATAACGAACGGGGCTTGCTTGTCGAACCACGCAACCCAACTTCTATCGCCGCAGCAGTGACCCGCTATGTCACCGACCGCTCGTTGCTTGAAAAACAAGGGGCGCTTGCCGCAGTTTGGGCGCATCGAGAACACGCCATGCATCGTTCGTTGCAAGCTCTGGAGCAGGTCTATCAGAGCGTCTGCCCACGAACGCCGACGCCGATGGTTGTTTCCAGTCTTGCAAAAACCTAAGGGACAAGTTCGAGATAAGCAGCCAGCACTTCCGTTACCGGTATGAGCGAAAGTGTTTTACCATCGGGGGGCAATACTACCTTCGACGCTGACCCATACGGCCAGAATTCATTGTCGCCGACATAGAGTCCGACTACAGGGACTCTCTCCGCGGTTGCAAAGTGCACAACGGACGTGTCCGGACTTACCACTGCAACCGCCCCGCGGATCGCGACCGCAAGATGCAGAACCGATGGCGTTTCAAGATACGACATATCATTGCCAGCCTGCAATACTTCTTTCAGCGGAGCCGACCGCTGCGGTGCGCTTGAAAAAAAGACATGACGCCGTGGATTGAGCGTCACGATTTCCTTGCCCAGTGCGATAGAATTCTCAATACCCCATTCCCGATAGGATTGCGACGAGTCTGTGTTGATGATAATGTAATCGTCCTTATCGTAGCTCTCCATGAGCCGGGCAAGCTCTTGCGAAAACGCTGGCGCGACTTCCCGGAACTCCGGTAGTGATGGAAACACCTGCGTCACATCGATCGGTACATCCAGCACGTCCTTGAGCACCAGCAGACATAATCGCACCATTGCTGTGACGGGCGTGGTACGTGGCCGAAGCCCAACCACCGAATAGATCCGTTGGTACTTCTCCATATGGCTCATGACACTAGTCGCACTGATGCCTTGCGGCGAGATCACCTTCGCATAGATCGCACCGCGCGTCTTATCATGAAAGACGAGATTCATCACCACATCCCAACGCGTCTTCCGTGCGCGGAATAACTCTTTTAGTGTGAGAAGCGAGGGTTCGCGGGAGAATAGATATACTTCATCAATATCCGGGTCGGCGCGCAGAAGCTGCTGATTGCGCAAACTCCCCGCCACGCCCACTTTGATATGCGGTGCGTACTTCTTGATCGTGCGCCACACTGGAGTTGTTAGGACAGCATCACCGAGCGCATCATACCGGAAGATGAGTACACTCGTAACCTCGCTGAGCGAAAGTGGAGTCTTCGTGCGTCGTGGGCGAAGCATCGCCCCGAGAGGATTCGAAATTAGGAATTTGATCTTCCGCTCCAACCTCCGGACAAGATCCCTCGCCGCCGAATCAAAGAGCGAATGGCTCCTTCGGCGTTTCCGAGCTTCCAGAATGCGAGCTATGATAGACATGAATAGATTAGATGCGGTTGGAATGGCCCAAGTTAACGAATCGCGGGAGCCGTTTGTTCTGTGCCGCTTCAATAGTCGCCCAGTGCAGCGTGTCCACTCAGCTACCAGATAGATCCCAGTGTCCACTCAGCTACCAGATAGATCCCACGACCCATTCTCCTCAGAAGCCATCGCGCGCTATACCGCCGCGACGCGCGCTGACGGCCGAATGGATATTGTTCCGCCAACGAAGCGAACAGTGAGCGTGCTGGCGGATCTCAATCGTCGGCTGCTGTATGGTCTGCTCCGTCTCTTCATTCGTAACAAACCGTTCAAGGGCACGCTTCCGATCGCGAAGCTCTCCAGTGTGCTCATCATCCCCTACGGAGATGCCATCGGCGACATGATCGTTGCCTCACCGATATGGCGCGCCGTAAAAAGGCAGAATCCGAACTGCAGGATCGGCGTCTTCACATCGGTCCGTAATGAGTCACTACTTCGTGCTGATCCAGATGTTGACGCACTGTACCGCTTTGAAGGTCGTCGCGATTTCGATCACCGCTCCGAATTACGACGCGCTCGGAAGGAAGGCTTTGATCTCGTGTTGAATGTGCATTTCACCAATCAAACGGACTACGGTTTCATCGCGAATTATGTTGGACCTAAATCCATAAAGCTAACTGGTGCGCATCCACGACGTGAGATGTACCAACTGTTCTTCAACCACATCGGAAGCAGAGTACGCCACAGCGTCCACCTCTCTTTTCTTAGCCTTGAGCTGTTAGCCGAGGTAGTGGAGTTCGACCCACCGCTCCGCGTTGGAGATGCATACCCTTCCATTGCTATCTCGATTGAAGCGGAGAAAGCAGTTGCCGAGCGCCTCCGCACACTCATGCCGGAGGCCTGCACCAGTTACATCCTGATCCACATGCAAGCAGGAACGCCATTTCGCGAATGGGGGAGGGCGAATGCGATCCAGCTTGCCGAAAGACTTTCTGCACGGTATCCAAACCGGCTCATTCTTTTTACAGCATCCCCGATGATGTTTCCCGCGGTGAGCAAGGCGGTAGGGGACATCCCCTTGGAGTCCGCCGGAAGGATTCAGGCATTCGAAACTTCACCCGACCTGCTCGAACTCGCCGCTCTCATCCGCGGTGCCGAGCTGGTCATTACTCCGGAAACCTCGATCACACATTTTGCCAGCGCAACCGCAACGACCGATCATCCCACTTCTGTCCTCGTCCTGATGTCAAACCGCGATCGCATTCCGATGGAATGGCTGCCGTTCGGTATCCCAGCGCGCATTCTTGCGCCCCCAATCGCAGGGGAGCCCGTTGCGACAATTTCCGTGGCGGACGTGTTCGATGCCGCTGTCTCGCTTTTGGATAGGAAGTGGATCACGACCCAAACCTATCTTGACACAGAGCGACCGCAACACCCGCTGTATCGGCACTCGAACAGGGAGCGTCTCCTGAGTGAGTGTGATGTTGCTGCGCCTTCTTCAGATATTGTTACAGAATGAATGTTGCTTACGATGCGCGTGGCCTGATCGGCTTTACCGGCATCAATGTCTATACACGGAATCTGGTAGAGCAGCTCGCGAGGCTCTATTCAGCAGATACCTATACGTTGCTGACGACGTATCGAAAGATGCACCGTGTCCGCGAGAGTTTTCCTCCTGAGGATCGCGATCTGTTCGCGTGGAATAATCCATTCCTTCATGAGTTGGCGCTTGGCACCATAGGAAAGCCGATCGTCGATCTTGTACTCGGATCACAGTTTCGGAAAGAGGCGGTGAAGTACGATCTGCTGCATTGCACCAACCCCTACTACTTTCCGCGAGGCGTGGAGAATGTCGTCACGACCATTCATGACCTCATCGCGTTCCATCCGGAGAAGTGGGTTCCGGCCGCAGACGCTCGCAGATCTGCACGCACGTTCAAGCAGATCGCAAAGTCCAAATCAATCGTCATCGTACCGTGCAATTTTGTGCGTGATGAGCTGATGGAGCAATTTCATATCGATCCATCGCGCATTGTCGTGACGTACGAAGCGGCAGGACGAGACTTTCGTCGGTTCACGGAGAGCGAGCGAACTCCGTTGGGATTTGGGTTGAACGATGATGACCAATTCTTCCTCCACGTTGGGCGCATAGATCCGAGAAAGAACATTGAGCGATTGGTCGAAGCATATCTCCAATTACCGGATGAAGTAACAAGCAGCGTAAAGCTGGTACTCGTTGCAAATGGCGACGGAAAGCAATTGGACAAATTTCGTGCGCGCATATTGCAGCATCCGAATATCGTGCATATTCCAGGTGTCAGCGATGAGGAGCTGGCGCGGCTCATGAACTCTGCGCTCGCACTTACGTTTGTATCCCTCAGCGAGGGCTTCGGAATTCCCATTCTAGAAGCGATGGCCTGCGGATGTCCCGTCTTGACCGGCAACATAAGTTCCATGCCCGAGATCGCGGGAGAAGCGGCGTTACTCGTTGATCCCTATGACGTCACCGCCATCGCGAGCGGGCTCCTGCGCCTCGCTACCGAAGCGGACCTGAGAACCACCTTGCGCGAAAGCGGACTTGTTCGTGTGAAGGACTTCTCCTGGGCGAACGTCGCGCGCAAAACACACGAAGCGTATGAACGAGCGCTTGCCTGAGTACATGCAATGAACGACACGAAAGCACTACTTCGTCTCCTGACACCATACACAGTCCCCGGACTGCGCATGGAGCGCTGGGGACCAACGACCGATGGCGGTTATGTTTTGCCTGCGGATATTATGAAGCAGTGCTCTGTCTTGCTTACCGGAGGTGTCGGTGATAATTTGTGGTTCGAAGCGGATGTTGCCGCGAAAGTGCCCAATATGCGAATGGCGCTCTTCGATCACACAATTGCCGCTGCACCGACGCACATTCCAGCCGCTGCTACATGGCACTCCCTCGGACTTTCCGGCACAGCAAGGGCCGGCTTCGCAACACTCAGACGCGCCTGTGACCTTGCCGGACTAACCACTACCGACACACTTGTTCTGAAGCTCGATATTGAAAGCGCCGAGTGGGAAGTTCTGGCTGCCTCTGTCGATGAAATTCTGAAGCGGACTTCGATTCTCATCATCGAGTATCACGATCTCAGCCTTCGCGATCGCTGGAAGGAGTTTCGCCTTGTGTTGGAAAAGGTGAACGCCTACTTGCTTCCCATTCATGTTCATGGCAACAATTACTCTTCGATCACAAACATCAGCCGCTACTCTGCCCCAGTGCCGGACGTGATCGAAGTGACCTACATCAATCGAAATCTCATCCAGAGCGTGGGAGGTCAGCTCCCAACCGTATGGGATCATGATGCCCCAACTCTTTTGGATAAGCCCAATAAGGAAGGTGCTGAGGACTACCGATTCAACTATTGGAGCGACCTGCCAAAGCGTAGACGGCAGCGGCTGTGGCAGCAACTCAAGCGATTGTTCTCTCGAAAATAGATGTCGGCAGGATCAACTATCACTCAGCCGTTTGCGGATCGACCGTTTTAACCGCGTTAAGAATGGCGTGTGAACATGCGGCGTCTCTGCGCCGATGAAGGGCCATTCTATATCACGTGCAGGAAGCGTTGCCATGCTCTCTGGTCGCTGAGCGATCAGGAGGATGGATGAAATAGTGTGACCGCCCACTTCCAGCACAGTGTGTGTCGTCGCGCGCTTGTAGGGGTGATAGTCGATCGCGTAGTTTTCCGGATGCGCCCCTCGTGAAAAATCCGTGTTTTCGATGTAGTAGCCCGCGTTGCGCAACCCGTCGATAAGTGCTTCAATATCTCGGTTTCTCCAGAAGACCGTGTCGCCTTTCTGGATCGTGCGTTCGTTAGATCCGACATTGTTCTCCGTCGAATGCACCACCCATCCACCCGGCTTGACACACTTGAGAGAATTCTCGATGAACTTCATCCCATGCGTGATCGTCCCAAGATGATCGAGCGAACACGCGGAGTAGGCAAAGTCGAATTGTCCGAAGTACCGCTCTGGAATGGCGTTCATATCGCAATTCTCAAATTCTACATTCGCATCGAACTTGGTCTTGTCACATAGTCCGGGAAAGAACAGTTCGTCTTTGTTCGTCGAAAGTTGCCCTGTGTCCTGCCATGCCTTCTTGGCCTCGACAGAGAGGGATTGATCTGTGGCTAATATTTTGCAACCGAACCCCGCGAAGAGCGCAACCATGCGCTCCTTACCAACGCCGAATCCAATTCCGTGCTTGCCTGGCGCGATGCAGCCTCGCTCCCACAATGCCTGCGCGATATAGACATCCTCCCATTGTTTCCGAGAAGGGTAGGGTGGAATACCAAGTCGGGCGGACCAGTAGTAATAGCTCGGTGTGAAGCAATCCTCATACTTCACGATGCAGCCCATTGTTTTGGGGCACGTCGGAGGCGCGCTATCATTCACAGTTCCGTTGGGAGGTCTGGTGGAAAAAGGGACTTCAATCATTGTCTTGCTATGTGTTTAGTGTAATAACGAAATCCCGATCGTAGCACTGCCTGCAATTGAACGTACAGTGCAGCGATACACGCCATTCGGCAACGTGGCACCCTCGACATCAATCGTATGGATTCCTGGAGCGACGTTCCGGAGCACGGTAGAATACGCAACCTTCCCCAGTGCATCACGCATCTCAACTGTCACATCAGATTCGCTCCGAAGGCGATAGCTGAGGGTTGTCGCAGTCGCAAATGGATTTGGGTAACTCTGAAGCAAAAGGGAAGTAATAGGGGATACACGCTCAGTCGGTGCGACGTCCGACCGCAAGTATGGCAGACTTCGGAACACCGCTTGTCCGCGCGAGGCGGCATAAAAGACGTGGCTGCTTGGGTCTTCCGCAACTTTGGTAACTCCGCTCAAACGCGTCGCAGTAATATCCTGCAAGCCAGAACTGGCATCACTCCATGTTATTCCATGATCGTTTGAAAGATACACTCCGGAGTCCGTTGTTGCGATAAGATCATTTTTTGAATCAAGCAAGATCGAGAAGACGGTTCGCTTGTGCACCGAGTCCGGTACCCAGAGTTGCTGCCACGTTACGGCGCTATCCAACGAGCGTGAAACGATCGGCCCGCTGAGCGAGAAGAGCGTCCCATCCGCAGCGACATCCGCAAGCCCGCTGGATGCACCCATTAGTAACCACGAAGCCCCGGAGTTAACGCTGATATACAAATTGCCAGCCTGTGTTTCTGCATACAACTCTCGATGCTTCCCGGCAACGATCCCCTTCATCGCCGTTCCAGCAAGCGGTGCCTCCGCCTCTGACCAGCTCCTTCCATGATTGGCCGAGAAGGCGAGACCATTCTGAGTTGCCGCCCATACGGTATCACCCGGACCTGTGGCAAGCGCAAAGCAGAGATCGGTTGGTTGCCCCTTTGTCGGGCTGATTCCGCGCGACCAATGTTCACCCGAATCCTGCGAGACCCACACGCCGGAATCCTTCCCGAGATAGACGACATTTGCGCTGTCGATCGCGAGTGCTGGCGCAACGAACACTTCTCCCATCTGCAATCCCGATCGGTGCCAGGTTTCGCCACGGTCGTCTGAACGCCAAAGGAACTCCTCCGTGATCGCATAGACCTTGTTCCGTCGGTCCACGGCAACTTCATAGGTCAGGTTGGCACGGACGTTCTGGTTGATCGGTACGAATGTAGCACCTTCATCAACAGAGCGCATCACCCCTTCGAAGTCCGTGCCGAGATAGAACGTGCCATCACTTCCGATCGCACTCGAAAAGATACTTCCACCTACGGAGTCCGCACCGACGATCTGCCATGAACTGCCTGTGTCAACCGAGCGCAGAAGGTCGCCAAAGTTTGTGCGTAGAAATAGATGTCCGTTACCTTTTTCATTTACGATGTTGTAGATCCCGAATTTCGAAGGCTCACTATACACCCGCTCCCAGGTCGCGCCGTCTGTGATGGATCGAAAGACGTTGCCCTTCGCATCACCATAAAACAGCACTCCTTGGGGATGCCCCGTCGATGGCGTCAAGGAGAGCAGGGATGTCGGTGCACCCCCGCTCGGGTCGAGCGATAGCTTGGACCAGAATGCACCGCTGTTGCTCGAAATGTAGAGGTGGTAGCTATTTCGAAAAACGGTCAAGGCGAGCAGGCGCCCCGCCGACGCGGTCAAAGCCCGGATGTCGCGGTCTGTAGAATCAAACCCATTCCGAGAGTTGCTCCAGGTGTCGCCGTTGTCAAGCGAAGTCACGATGCCGAATTGCGCTGTCCCTAGAAAGACCTGTCCGTTAGGGGCCGCCGCCATCGCGTAACTTGCACCGAATGCCATGCTCGCAGGAAGCGGAGTCCAGTGCGGAACATCATCCCGGAAAAAACGGAAGATTCCGGCGTCCGGTGTGACCGCAAAAACATACCCGCGCGGGCTGCTCTGCAATTCTCGAATATGGAAGCTCGTCAAGCCGGTGTTCCTCGCAAACCAGGAATCCCCTCTATTCGAACTTTCAAAAACCCCACCGGCTTCGGTGCCGATGAAGAGTCGGCCAGAAGAGTCGATCGTCACGCTTGCCACTGCACCACCCTCCGGGCCATTCGTTTGGGTCCAGACTGATTGGGATAGCGCACTTCGGCTTCCCAAGAGCGTAACTAATCCACACAGCAGTACTGCCAGCACTACTCTGGTTTGGAGATGCGATTCGATGTTGCGTCGCCAGCTTCGGATTCGGTTGCATTTCATTTGGCAAGCCCTTGCTGTTTCATGATTCCCAAAATAGCACAATATTTCGCGGGAGCAATCAAATTATTGTCAAAACAGGTGCGTTCTTATTTAGAGAGGGTGTATGATGTGCCCTCGAACGTCGTCCCTTAGCGTTCCTAAAATGCGAATGGGTCTTACGGTGTCTGTGTATATGTGCATGGATGAATTGCTACCCATCATACGGGGTCGCTCACGAGTCTGCTAACATTGGAATACAACATAACTTTGGTTCTTATGCGTTTTGTCAAGCGTGTGTTATTTTCGGTGGTTCTCTCGATGGTTTGCTGCACCACATTCTCTCGTCTGGAAGCACAGACCCAAAAGGGAATCCCCACCGACGGTCGGGATTTCTACATTGCTTACGTAGCCCCCAGCATTAAATGCGGAGCTATCAAGCCATTCCAGGCTGTCTTTGCCATCGTCAGCTCATATTACGATTGCAGCGTAACACTCAGCTACTTCGACCCCGCGCAGGGTGGCCTTGAGGTCACGGGAACTACCACACACATCCTCGCGAAGAACTCCGCCAACATCCAGCTGGACATGAATTATATGGACCCCAAGGATGCCAACGGAAACCGCATGAACATCGATGGGGAAGTGCCCATGTACACGGCATGCCGTATTCACGCCGACCATCCGATCAGCGTCGCGTATTACTCAACAGGTCCCAACTCCGGTGGTATGTATCTTGCCTTCCAAACCGGTGCGCTCGGCAAAACATACGTGATCGCAGCCGCACCGGCCAACCCTGCTCTTGGCGCGGC